>QCEK01000032.1 GCA_003280655.1 Prochlorococcus sp. AG-355-O17 | reverse complement strand
TTTCAATATCTTCAGGTCTAATACCAAGCAAGCAGTTTTCTAAAAATGAATATTCTGTATTCTGTGAAATTAAAAATCTATTATTAAGATAATAAAAAACACAATTTTTCTTATCATATTTACCTTTTAACAAATTCATCTTCCCTATGAAATCAGCAACAAACGGTGTAATTGGATTTTTATACAATTCAAAAGGTGTTCCAATTTGAGCAATATGGCCTCTTTCCATGACTACAACTCTATCTGCCATAGATAAAGCTTCAGTTTGATCATGGGTAACCATGATAGTAGTTAAATTAAGTTTCTTTTGTATTAGTTTAATTTCATTTCTTAATTTTGATCTAACTTGAGCATCTAGGGCTGAAAGAGGTTCATCTAATAAAAGTAAACCAGGAGATAATGCCATGGCTCTCGCCAAAGCCACTCTTTGTTGTTGACCTCCAGATAATTGAGATGGAAATTGGTCAGAATATTTTTCTAATCCAACCATACGAAGTAAATTATTAGTTCTTTTTTCAATTTCTTTTTTATTTATTTTTTTATTTTCAAGACCATAAGCTATATTTTGTTTTGCATTAAGGTTTGGAAATAATGCATATGACTGAAAAACAATTCCAAAGTCTCTTTTCTCAGTGGGGGAATTAGAAATTAAAAGCCCATCTTGAACAATATCGCCATTTGTTTGTCTCTCTAAGCCAGAAATTATTCTTAGCAGAGTTGTTTTTCCACAACCACTTGGTCCTAATAAACATAAAAATTCTCCCTTAAAAACATCCAAGTGAATATTGTTCAAAACGAATGTTTCCCCAAATTTTTTACTGATATTTTTGATTTCTAAATATTTAAAACTTCCTTCTTTTTTAATCATTAAATTTAAAATAATTATTCATCTAGATGATAAATTACATGAATTGCTAATTCATGGAATTTATTTATATGCTTTTAATTTTTACTTAGGAGCAGATTTGCCATCATAGCGTTTTGCCCACTCTGCTAGTATTCTCTCCCTATTTACAGCAGCCCATTGTAAGTCATTTTTTGCGAGCTGTTTCTCTGGATTAGAAGGGAAACCTTTAGGAAGCGGAACATCAGTTTCAACAGCTGTTATTGCAAAACTTTTTGCATATTCTCTTGAGACTTCAGGAGAAATTGCCCAATCAAGAAAAGTCTTAGCAGCAGGTTTTATTTTATCTTTTTTGATAAGGGCATTAGCTTCTACATCCCATCCAGAACCTTCCTTAGGAAAAACAGCCTCAATTGGTTGCCCCATATTTACCTGTTTTACAGCTCTGTAACCAAATGAAACCCCTATTGGATACTCTCCTTTACCTGCAGCCTTACAAGGCTTAGATCCAGAATGCATATACTGAGCAATATTTTCATGAAGTGCATCAAGGTAATTCCAACCATCCTCTTCAGAAGGTAAATTTTGTAATCTTGAAGCTACTGACAAATAACCTGTTCCAGAGGAAGCAGGGTTAGACATAACTATGTGACCTTTGTATTCTGGTTTTGTTAAATCTGCCCAAGATTTAGGTATTGATAGCCCGTTTTTTTGAGCCTCAATTTTATTAACACAAAAAGCAGAAATCCAAGAATCAATTCCAACCCATGAAGGTTTTTTTGCAGGATCCCTAAAGCTTGGTTTAACATTCGAAAGGCCTTTTGGAGCATAACCTTGAATCAAACCTCTATCATTAGCTACTAATAAACTTGAAGCAGCTAAACCCCAAACCACATCTGCCTGTGGGTTTTCAGCCTCAGCCAATAATTTCGCAGTAACTATACCTGTTGAGTCCCTAACAATATTAACTTCTATATTAGGGTAATCTCTCTCAAAGGATTTTAGATAATTTGGTATTTGGTCATCTTCTAGAGCAGTATAAACAGTAATTGAAGCCTTTTCAGAACCTTTTTTACCCCACCACCATGCATTTGCTGAAGGTGCAAGTGCTGTTCCTATAACAGCTGCCCCCATTACAAAAGAAAATAACTTTTTCATTTACTTTGTATTACTAATTACAATATGCAAAATTGTATGATTTTTGTTTTAAAGAAAAATATAAATTCTATATAAGGTTTGGTTAAGTAATTTCTAATCTTGTTAAATTTCATTTAAGCAGTAAGCACAAATAGATTGATTAATAAAACTTTTTTCAGATTTAATTGCATATTTTTTAGTTTAAAAAAACCGTTTATATTTTTTGTTTATCTATCAATAAGAAGGCCCGCTTAATTTATCAAGTAATTCATATTTATCTCTTTTTTCATACCAATCATTTAAATCTTTTTCACTTATTGTTCTGAATAAAAATAACGATATCTTCTCCAGGTAATCAGCAATATAAATTCTTGAAATTGGATTAAAACAAATAAAAACAACAAAAATTGAACCTAACAAAAGTATTGTTTTTAATAAGCGTCCCCTCAAATTTCCCTAAAATTTTCTAGTTAAGCAGCATCTAGATTTAATTCTTCTTGTTCAAAATTTGCTTTATTTTCCTTAATTTCTTGATTAGCCCATTGCAATAATCTTATAGATAATATTAAGTCTCCATCTAACCATGCTCTAATAGCCATAGCTCTTCTAGGATCATAAAATTTTTTCTTTCTATACCAATCAAAAACATTCTCATCAGATTTGTCTCCATTGCATGAAAGACAAGCTGGAACACAATTTTCTGTTAAGTTTAAACCTCCTTTACTTCGTGGCAATATATGATCAATAGATTCTGAAGGTTTTCCGCAATATATGCATCTTTTGCTCGTAAATGTATGAATAGACTTTCGCCAGAATCTTAATTTGAGCTTAGG
>QCEK01000031.1 GCA_003280655.1 Prochlorococcus sp. AG-355-O17 | reverse complement strand
TACTACATATATTCAGAAAATACTCGCATCTTTACAAAAGCCTCTTGAGATTAATGGTTTTTATTACAATGAACTCAACGATAAACCTGGACACCAAGATATTGCTCATAAAATAAAAAATAACTATTTAAACTCAAATGGCAAAGCAAAAGGATACCTTGCCAATTATGCAAAAGTTAAAAACTCTACTATAAATCCTAAACCTCTTATTCCTATATTTTCATCTGAAGTTCTTACTGACTGTCCCGTTAATATTATTTCAGATGAAATAAATTTAATAAGCAAAGATTACGAAATAAATATCATAATAACAATTCGACAAATTTTAGATCAAGCTAAAAGTCTTTTTCAAGAACAATTAAAATGGGGGAATCCACTTAAGTTTATATCAGTAGAAGATTGGTTAGGAATTTTAGAAATGAATGATCTATCGCTCTCATATGCAATAGACATTATTAATTCTTGTAAAGTGAATAATTACAAATTGCATGTTATAAAGGTCTCTAAGACAAATGATCCTTCTAATGTTTTATCATCTTTTGCCTCAGTAACTGGTATCCCTAAACAAATAATGTTCAATTCTGAACTATCTAATAAAGTTTCTAATAAATCTTATGACCCTTTTTTTCAAATAATGCTTGAGAAATTAAATTCATTGTTTTTAGGTTCACAAAAAGATTTAATTGATTTCCAGACGAGAAATCAAATAGCTATTAATGCTTTAAATACATTAAAAAATCCTAATAAAATTTCTCCCGAAAAATCTCAAAAGATTATTTCTGCTTTGCATGATGTGTCCTCTAAATTATTAAATCCTCCTGAAAAAATAAAAAAAATAGCTAATAAAACTAGTTTTTCAAGAGATCTTATATTCAAGGAATTCTGTAATGATCCTAGTAATGGAAGTTGGAGTGAAATTAAAGATTTATAAAAGACCCTATTCTATGATGTAAAAAGAGGTTTGGTTTTGTCCGTAATTATTTCTTTTGCCTCTGTAGGAAATTTTCTTCAAATAATCACATCTTTTTTTGAAATCTAGCAATTTTTCTTCAAAATTAGTAATTTTTTTTAGTTCTTCATTTAATTTTTTATTTGCATAATTATATAGTTGAAAATCTAGATAAAATAAGTCTTTTAGGGTTTGATTTTGAATAAGATTGTCTGGGGATTTGAAATATTGAGTTCTTTTTTTGTATATTTGCTTATTAAATTTTTTTGAATAGGATAAGTCCAAATTAATATTCAATATCTCTCCCAATGATTCTAAATAAACCATTGATTCGTCAAATCTTTCAAGAATGCCAACTCTAAGTCGATCTAAAATAATTAAAATAAGTTTTTCATCTTTGAGATCTCTACCAATTGATAATAATTTTGTTTGAAAATTATTATTAATCTTTAAATAATCCTCAAAAGATAATTTTTTATTTTTGTTAATATGATTGAATGCTGACCAGTTACGATTCATTGGATGTCTTATTAAAGTAAATGGTAATTTAGCGAGACTATAACACTCAGAACTAATATTGTGCGATGAAACTGCCTTTATTTTTTTTTTATCTAACTTAAATTTTTGCAAAGCTTTTTCCAATGAATTTTTTGAAATTGGTTTATCAGAGTTTATTGGAGATTCGGCATATATTACCTTATCAGGAAAATTTTCTTGCAACAACCAATTAAAAGTTGTACCACCGCATTTAAATATATGATAAAAAAAAATATCTAGTTCAGGTTTATGCATAAAGCTATTTTATTAATTAATCATTAGTAATAAGATTATAAATAAATTCATTCAGTAATTTATCTAAGATGTATGTCGCTGATAAGTTGATATTTGCAGATAATAGTATTTCCATTATATTATTTCTGCCAAACTCTAACTTACTATAATTCTTTAATAATAATAATAAATTATTTTTATTAATCTTTTTAAGAATATTATTTTCTGAAGATTTAATTTTTTCCATAAACTCTATAACCTTTAGAAAAGTAAATTTATTTTTTAAAGTTTCTTCAGAATTTTTTATTTTAATGCCGATTAATATGCAAAAAATATATTTATATAATTCGTGAGGATCTTTATTATCATGGAAATTATTTGATAAGTTTAAAATATTTTTTAGATTTATTTCTTCTTTTATAGATAACTGATTTTGTTTAGGTAAAACTTTAATTATATTTTCAAAGTAATTTCTTAAAGGGTAGTCATTTTCATCCATATTACAAATAATTAAGTCATTAGTAATTTCGCTCCATCTTTTAATATTTTTATCAACACTTTTAATTTTATTTATAAAAAGTTCTGGAGCATTGAATAATTCAGTTCTGTAGGCAGGGATTGATTCAGAAAGTCTAAGCATTTTTTTTAATTGGGTAATTGCTCTTTCTTCAGGCTCTCTGGTTGTTATAAATATTGTTATTTTTTCAAAAATTTCACTCAATTCCTTAAATAATAAATTTAACCTTTCTTCAGAAATTTGTAATAACTCAGTGAAGACTTCACTACTAATAATGCATAATTCATAATTTTTTTTTATTATTTCTTTTTCAAGTGAATATAAATAATCTTTGATATTTCTATTTCTTTTTTCATCTATAAATAAATGCTTATCTATATAAGATCCTGGTATTAAGCTATGTTGGAAACTGTTTTTATATATGCCTGATAATGGATATAAGATTTTTGATTTAGCTAATAAATCTCTGTTATTGAAAAGAAAATGTTGGAATGATGTAGTACCAGTATGATGAAGGCCTGCATGAATTATACATTGCATGAAAAATAAATATAATTTAAAGTAGTTTTATAATGTAAATATTAATTAGAATTTTACATCTTTTTAAAGATTTTTACTTAATTAAAATAATGTAAGGAGAATATAAAATTACAAAATCATGTTTTTTTTTGATTTTGTTCATACATGTTAATTAAAATAAATTAGATTAAATTTTAAATTGATTAATAGGGGTAGACGATTAAAACGTTATTTAGGATTAGTCAGGGGTGATCCTAAATATCTAGGAGGAGTTGATTTAATTACTCCATCAATGCTTAAAGGTTGGATTATTCCTTTTTCTAAAGATTTTCAAGAAATCGAAAAAGTCTCATTATTGATAGGTTCTGACTATAAAGTAACCTCAGATGTAAATGAATATAGGGAAGATGTTGCAGATCTCTACAAAATAAATTTTAAATCAGGATTTACCATTACTCTTCCAGAATCTCAGCCAAAAAATATATCAAAAACTATTAAGGTAGTTGCAAATACAAATAATAGTTATGAAATAGAACTTCCTTTTTTAAATAAGTCTTTTAGTCTTAAAACTTTAATGTTTGATATCTTTTTGTCAGATATTTATGGTACTAGGGGAAATATTGATGGATTCCAATCAGATGGTTTTATTTATGGTTGGGCAGCTAAAATAAATAATAAAGAAATTGTAAATATATGGATGCAATGTCAAGGGATTGAACCTAAAAAGATTATTTGCAACAAGAATAGATATGATCTAACCCAAATTGATATTAAGGAAAATAGTGGTTTCCAAATTGATCCTGCTTCTTTGGAAAAAATTTGGGACCTCAAGAAAGTTACTTTTTCTTTTGATAGAGAAGGAAAGTTTTCCGTTCCGCAGATTAAAGATATAATAATTCCAAAATCTGAGATTTTAGAAAAAAATATAGAATTGGTAAGCCAATCAGAATCATCAGAGAATTCTATTATGGAATTAAATAATATACCTCTAGATATTCAAGAAAAAATGAATAGGATAAAAGATTTGTCCGAAAAATTATC
>QCEK01000030.1 GCA_003280655.1 Prochlorococcus sp. AG-355-O17 | reverse complement strand
TTCTCGATTGCCAAGCAATAATTAAAATCATTAGAGTGCCTAATGTAACATGTAATCCATGAAAACCAGTAAGAGCATAAAAAGTACTTGCAAACAAATTATCGGTTAATCCAAAAGGTAAATGAAAATATTCAAATAATTGACATATTAAAAATACAATTCCAAGAAAAGCAGTAAAAAACAACCATTTTTGGGAATCAGAGTTATTGTCTTTTAAAAGTGCTTTGCCTGCTTTATGAAAAGTTGCACTACTAACAAGTAACAAAATTGTATTGAGTGTAGGTATTGGTAGCTCTAATTCATAAATAGCACCATCAGGTAATGGATTTACAGCTTTATAAGTTAAATAAGCAGCAAAGAATCCAGCAAAAGTCATTCCGTCCGCAATTAGGAAAGTTATAAGACCAAACATTCTGAAGTCTTCATGTGATTCATTAACTTCAGAATTATTTTTTTGAATTTCTTTTGAGCTATCTAGAGTTGTCATATGTTTTTATTTTTGTTCAGAAATTTCTTTACCATAACCATAAGGCTCTTCAACTAATGGAGCTTCTCCTTCCCAATTTTCAACTGGAGGTGGAGAAGATGTTAACCATTCAGGTGTAAGAGCATTCCAAGGGTTATCTCCAGCATTTTTTCCATTTCTCACACTTAGGAATACGTTAATTAAAAAAGGAATTGTACTTATAGCCATTAAAAGAGCTCCAAGGCTACTAATTTGATTAACGAACTGGAATTGAGGATCATATTCTGCAACTCTTCTTGGCATTCCATTTAAACCAAGCCAATGTTGAGGAGCAAAGCACAAGTTAAATCCAATAAAAGTAATGATAAAATGTAAAATTCCTAATTTTTCATTGAGCATTTTACCAGTTACTTTGGGGAACCAATGATAAATTGAAGAGAAAATAATAAAAACAGTCCCTCCGTAAACTATGTAATGAAAATGGGCTACAACGAAATAGGTATCATGTACGTGAATATCGAAAGGTACCTGTGCCAAAGCAACTCCTGTAATACCTCCAAAAACAAAATTTATAATAAATCCGCAAGAGAATAAAATTGCACTATTGATGGAAATTTTACCTCCCCATAATGTTGCAACCCAATTGAAAAATTTTATACCCGTCGGAACAGCAATAAATGCTGTAGCGATAGTAAAGAATAATCTCATCCAAGGGGGCGTTCCACTCGTAAACATGTGATGGGCCCAAACAACTAAACCTAAAACTACTATCCCCATTATTGAAAAAACCATTGTTGTATATCCAAAAAGTGGTTTTCTAGCATGTACAGGAAGTATTTCACTAACTAAACCAAAGGCAGGAAGGACCATAATGTATACAGCTGGATGAGAATAAAACCAAAATAAATGCTGATAAACTACGACATTGCCACCTAAAACAGGATTGAAAAAACCTGTATTAGCGATGATATCGAAGCTAAGTAGAATTAAAGTGCCTGCTAATACAGGAGTTGACAAAACAACTAATAGACTTGTTCCTAGCATTGCCCAACAATACATGGGCAATTGCATAAGTTTTAATCCTGGCCTTCTTAATTTGATAATGGTCGCGATAAAGTTTATTCCACCAAATATAGAACTGCCTCCAAGTAATAGAACGCTCAGAATCCAAATAATTTGTCCTGATTGAGGAGTAGTTATGCTCAAAGGAGGATAAGCCGTCCATCCAGCCTGAGCAGCACCCTCAACAAAATAGCTTGCTACCAGCATCAAACCTGAAGGAGGAATTAACCAAAAAGCTACAGCATTCAATCTTGGGAATGCCATATCTCTAGCACCTACATAAAATGGAATTAAATAATTTCCAAAAGCACCGTTAACTACAGGCACTATCCATAGGAAAATCATTATTGTTCCATGTAGGGTTAAAACTTGGTTATATACATCTCTCGGCATAAAATCAGACATCGGACTAGCTAGTTCAATTCTTATAGCGCTAGCTAAGGTTCCTCCTATTAAATAGAAAAGAAAACCGCAGACTAAGTATTGTATCCCAATAACTTTATGATCAAGGCTAAAACTAAAGTATCTAAGCCAGCCTTTAGGTTGAAGACTTTCATTATTAGTTTTTTGTGGATCAATTGATATAGTCATAAATTTACCTCTGGTTTTTTATTTTTGTTAAACCATTCGTTGTAATCAGATTCTTCTTCAACAATTATGGAGGCTCTCATTCCTCCATGATAGGGACCGCATAATTCTGCGCAAATTATCGGATATTTTCCAACTTTTGTTGGAGTGAAATTAAGAATAGTAGGTTGTCCAGGAATAATATCCTGTTTAATTCTGAACTCTGGTACCCAAAAAGCATGAATCACATCTTTGGATTCCATTTTCATTGAAACTTTTTGATCAACAGGAACGTGTAGTTCTCCTGATATGAAATTGCCCTTAGGATAATTGAATAGAAATGCAAATTGCATAGCTGAAACTTCAATTGATAAATTATTTATTGCTATTTCATTATCAGAAGTTTGACTTATTCCAGCCCAAATTTTTTCAGTATTAGAACTCATCATTTCGTGGTTATGATTTAATTCTTTCATCCCTCCCATTCGATCGTAGATGTTGTAGCTATATAAACCTATTAATAAAACAATTATTGAAGGGATAATTGTCCATACAATTTCTATCGATAAATTTTTTAATGCCTTGATATCTGAATAAGATTTTGAAAGCCCTTTTACTTTTATATAATTCATCAAACTTACAATTTACTTAAAAAACATTTTACATCTAATTTAATTACTAAGCAGGGATACTATTGATAAAAATATTTGCATAGATTGCTGCTCAAATTCTACAGATAGCTGGGTTCTGGAAATTAATAACAAAAGACAAATACCAAACATATAGAGAATAGACCACCTAAAGAGAGACTTTGCTCTTGAAAGATCATCAGGAGATTTCTTTAATTCATTTATTAATTGCAAAAGTCTTCCATTAAATGGCAATAACATAATTCCGTATAAAAGACCCCCTTCAGGTAAGGCAAAGACTCCCATAATACTCATTAAAATTGTTGCCCATCCATAACGAGAAATCGCTTTAGCAGTAAAAACAGATCCTTTAACAGAAGGGAGCATAGGAATACCAACAGATGCGTAATCATCCTTCAACAAAATTGCAAGTGCCCAAAAATGAGCTGGGGTCCATAACATTACTAAACCAAACAACCACCAACCACTAAGACCTACATGGCCTGTAGCAGCAGATGCTCCAACTAAAGGTGGTATCGCACCAGCAACTCCTCCGAAAACAATATTTTTTGTTGTACGGGGTTTCAAAATAACTGTATATAAAATTACGTAGCTAAATAAACCAAGAAGAGTTAATCCCGCAGCCAAATAATTTACACCACTTACTAAAAGCATCGAAGCTGCCAAAGTACATGATACGGCAGCCAAAAATACAGTCTCAGATGACAACTTCCCAGCTGGCAAAGCTCTTTTGCTAGTTCTTATCATCCTTTTATCTAATTCCATTTCCCACAAGCAATTAAGAGCTCCTGCTGCTGCTGCTGCCAAAGCTCCGCCTCCTAAAGTACAGATAAGTTTCGGTGAAGACAAAGGCCATTCTTCAGTTAAAGCCATTCCTCCCAAAGTTGTTGCCAGTAAAAGTGGGATTAATCTGGGTTTTGCTACTTCAAGCCAAGGCGGCAAAGTTATTTTTTTTCTTGAAGGTACAACTTCATCCCTAATTGAAGATTTATAGTTCAAGTTTTCTAAGTTACTACTGTTCATGAATTGATACCAACCATTTGAGAATTTAGGGAGTGGTTTAGACCTTTTT
>QCEK01000029.1 GCA_003280655.1 Prochlorococcus sp. AG-355-O17 | reverse complement strand
AAAACAACAACAGAGGAAGAGGAATAAAATCTTAAGATAATAAAAAAGAGAGCTAATTGCCCCTTATTTTAGATCGACTGTCAATCAAAGAAATTATGTCATATTTATGTCATATGAGGGTATATTTCTCAGGATAATCTACGCAAGAGTACGCAAGAAAATAGATATAGCTTGAAAACGTAGTGCTCGCTTTGGGGTGTCGAGTGCTTTGGGAGCACTAGGTCAATTGCTCAAGCAATATAACTTATATCAGTCATACCAATAAAAGTTAGATAATTAATAATTATGTCGGTTGAATTAGCCGACAAAAAGCCGACAAAATATTTTATAGTTCCTAGTTTGAGTGATCCAGCAAGACCTATTCTTAGAGAAATGATTGCAAATGAATAGCAATTTATTAATATATAAATATCTAAGGCCAGTAAAAGGTCTGAAGTTTTTACACCCTAATCCTCATTCAAGGCAAAAACCAGTTTTAGAGATTAGGTACAGAAAACGGGGAAATTCAAAATATATTAAATAATGGCCAAGACAAAGCTGCCTAAAAATACTCGTATGGAACTTGAGTCAGTTTCTAAAAATGTAGACTTTTTTGGTGCAATTTTGAGCAAAGCCAATCCTGATGAAATTGCTGTTTGGAAAAATATTTTACCGAAAGCTATTAAACACGGATTAAGGTACAAATTTAATATTACTTTTTGAGTTTCTTTAAACCTCACCGTTTTAAAGGAGAACTTCAAATTGAATAAAAAATACGTTACTCAGAGAGAAGCTGCTGATTGGCTAGGTCGTTCTGAAAAAACCTTATACAAAATGAGGTTAAATGGACTCCTCATTTATGGCACTTGCTGGATTAGAAAGATTCCCCAGAATCCTAATTCTCATATTCTTTACGACTTGAAAGCTTGTGAAGAAGTTTTGAACGGTTTAGCGAAAGCTTACATGAAAGAGCAGGCTAACTCCACTAAAAATATTGAGGTTGCTTCTGCATAATGTCTTTTTCTGATATTGAGGAACTAGACTTTATCGTTAAAAAAGTTGATAGTTTCACAAATGAAGCTCTTAAGGAGATAGCACTATTTAAGGCTATAGAAATAGTTGCCAATAAAAGAGGATTAACTTTGGAGCAGCAAGTGACTATTTGGTATCCAAAAGTTTGGTGGGAAGAATTTGAATAATCCTCAGAAATATCCGCAAGAATGGGAAGCCTTTAAACGCTGCGGCAGTCGTAATTTAATTTCTATTGCTGAACCATTTGACCCGAAGAAAGCAGACGAAAATTTTTATTCTCTTTTGTGTAAGAAAAATTCTTTAACAATAGATCCTGATAAAAGTCCATTTAAAAGTAATCAATGGAAGAATAAGGTGAAAACTTCATCTCTTAGCCACAACAATAATATTGTTGATGTAGAAACTCTTATCAGACCAAGAAAAGATAAGTTGATTCAAACTATTGGGGACTGCTACGACTTCAAACTAAATGTAATTACAGGGAACATAGAGCTAAATGATAAGCCTATCTCTGGTAACTTCTTAAGAACTTTTTATCTCGAACTGGCTGAAAAGAATAGCTTTGACATCAACAGAGATAATGCAGCAAATGTGGCAATATTATTGGCTGAGAGGAATAAATATAACCCAGTAGAGCAATATCTAAATCAATGCAATGAGCCATTACCAAAAGAGGTCTGGGATAACATTGCTTTTCATATCTTTGGCAGCAAAAACCCAAAACACACACTACATTTCCAGAGACAAATAATTGCTGCTGCTGCCCGTACTTATGGGCATCCTTGCAAAGTAGATACTGCATTAATTCTTCAAACTGATGCACAGGGAGTAGGTAAGGAAGCAGTATGGGAAGCACTTGGAGGAGAATGGTATTGCTCAAGTCTTGGGAAGATTGGTGGGCAAGGTCATAACAATACTCTTATAACTCTGCACTCAGCTTGGTTTCATAACTGGGGTGAAATTGATCGAATTTTGGGAATGACTGACTCTGAAAGTACAAAGCATTTTATGTCTGAGCAAAGGGATAATTTTAGATACCCATTTGAGAAGAACAACTCACTTAAAAATAGAAAATGTATCTTAGTTGGTACTACTAATAAAAGAAACTTTTTAAAAGACCCTACTGGTAATAGAAGATTTCCAATAATTAGCACTAATAGAATTGATGCTGAATGGGTACTTAAACACAGAGACCAGATATTCGCTTCAGCCAAGAATGACTATTTAGATGGAGTTAGATGGTGGTATAACACCAAAGAAATTATTGAACTAAATAAAGATGCTATCGGTTACGCAGCCCATGACCCATTACTGGAAGAAATGGAGGATAAATTAGAAAATTACCAAAATGATCAAGTTTGCATAAAACTTGTAGTTGAACTATTAAACCCAGATTTATATGCTGATGATTTAAAAAATAAAAATACTGACTCTAAATATACAAAGGCAATCGCAACAAGACTTCAGCAACTTGGATGGATTAAAGGAGAAATCAGATCAAGATTTACTATGCCAGATGGAAGTAAAACTGAGAAAACTTCTATTTATACAAGACCGCCACAGACTGCCACAAATACTGCCCCAGAGTAAATCCATCTTCCCTACTGGCTTTAACGGGTTCTGTAGAAAATTCAGCTACTGGAGAAGCTACTACTTTCTCTTATGATTTCGCAATCGATCTATCAACAACTTTCACAGGTGAAGATTCATTAGACATAGCTGTTATTGGTGGTAATGCCAGCGGAACAGCTGTTGACGATTTCATGGGTGGAGATGACACATCTGATGCACTAACACTTGATGGAGTTTCTTATACATTCCCTCTAGGTGGAGCGACTGTAATTGTTGGTGATGGTGTAGGTGTTGATGATCTGAACACTGGTGCATGTGCTTACAGCGCGTTTACTGACCTTTTGAGTGACTGCGGTACTTCAAATGTTGGAGGATCTGCTGATTCAGCATTTGCTATCGCATATGACTTCGATAATGGCTTCACCTTAGCTGGTGGTGCTGGTGGTGGTACTGGAACTGACGGTTTCTTCACAGAGGAAGATGCTAGTACTATTGGTTTAGAAGCTGCTTATACAGCTGATACTTATGGTGTTTCAGTTGCTTACACAGATGACGAAGCTACTACTTACTGGAGTGTTCAAGCAATGCTTGCACCAGAAGGCTATCCTTCTCTAAGTGTTGGTTACGAAACTGATGATGATGATGCAGATGCAATTTTCGCAGGTCTTACATTCGCTGAAGTTGGTTCTGGATCAGTAAGTCTTGGAATGGCGTCAACTGACTTATCTT
Source organism: Prochlorococcus sp. AG-355-O17 (assembly GCA_003280655.1). GTDB lineage: Bacteria > Cyanobacteriota > Cyanobacteriia > PCC-6307 > Cyanobiaceae > Prochlorococcus_A. Next base: position 535 of record QCEK01000029.1, on the reverse strand, counting down.
CTGATGATTACTACCAGTATGAACTTGCATACTCATACCCACTAAATGATGGTATGACAATCACTCCTGGTGTTTTTATTAAGGAAACATCTGGTGATGATGAAACAGGTGTAGTTGTAACAACAAGCTTTAGTTTCTAAATAACCTCTAAATAAATAGGTTTAGAAAAAAACTGCATACAAAAAGAGACCTGCTTAATAGCAGGTCTTTTTTTATCGGACGAATGGGAATTTGTCCACTACTGATTGCTTTTTATTATTAATCAAATTAATATTTGAAGATATTCTGTGTGAGGAATTTTATGAAGCTTTTTAAGCATTTATTAGTGGCGCCTGCTGTTTTAGGTCTCATTGCTCCTGTTACTGCTAACGCTACTGAGTCTGATTTAGAGGCAATTTCAAATCTTTATCAAGAAAATATTGATTTAAATGTAAAATCTTTTAAATCTAATATTGATAATAAATCTTTACTGTTATCTGGTGGTGAAGGTCTTGTTGAGAGTTCTGCTGATGAGAGCTCTATTGATGAGAATTCA
>QCEK01000028.1 GCA_003280655.1 Prochlorococcus sp. AG-355-O17 | reverse complement strand
AATATTATTTTTTTGAATAAATTTATTTTTTATAACTGATATTGATAAACATGTAAGGCCTAAAGATAGGAATGAATAAAATAACCAATTAAATAAAGAGGAGTGATCTACATAAATCCAAGATGTTTGGGTATGATCTATCATTTCAGAAATCGATGCCAATCCTAAAAAAATAAAACCGAAAGGTAGCAATTTGTTCTTGCTTATATGTTTGAATTTATTGATCGATCTAATTCCTAATAATATTGGAACTATTGCCGCCTGAAGATGGGCTAATAATAAAATTGAAAAAAACAAAATAAATTCTCAAACTCAATTTATCTGGAATTTAAAGACAAAAAACATGTTCAGTTATCTTAGAAGAGATAGATACCATTGCCCGATTACTATAATCAATATTGTAAGAACAAAAGGGAAAGCAGGATATCGTGTTTGAAAATTAGCTGGTGGCCAAGGAGACCAAGATATTAATCTTCCTTGCGGTTCATTTGAAATAACTTTTTTTTTCGACTTTTTGGATAATAAATTATCTGTGGCAAATCCTTTACTCATAATCTAAATAAAATTAATCCTAACAAAAACGTTTCAGAAAGGCGTTTATATTAATCGGTGCTCTTTATTTAAACGGAGGGGGTGGGATTCGAACCCACGGTGCCCTTGCAGACACGCTAGTTTTCAAGACTAGAGCCTTAAACCACTCGACCACCCCTCCAAATGGAGTATTCAGTTTTGAACACTTTTACAGTATAGCAAAGGGAAGTGACAGCCTACAATAAGCCTAATAACAGATTTTTAGACCCTTACAAACTTCCTTCTAGTACTTGACATATACTTGACATTTCGCGACATTTTAGGACATATATCCGTAACTTATTCGTAACTCGGCTAAATTGACAGCATGAGCAGAAAATCTGAAATTGTTAACAAAATTAAGTCAGGAGTTAATAGACTGACCAGGACGTCAGGTGCAGCAGATTCGGAACTCAATTCGGAACTGGTTACGAAAAATATAGAAGAAATTAACCAAAAGTTCAAGGAAAGAAGCATAAGAGCAAAGATATTTGTAAAACAGAACTACTTATACATTCGAGGAACTTACACAGACTCAAAAGGAATAAGAAAAGAAAGAAAGATTCCACTTAGATTGTCCACAGATATAAGTAACCTTGTCTCAGCAGAAGCAAGAGTTCTTCAGTTTGTTGAATTTATAAATAAAAATGGCTTTATGCCTGACGTAATGATGTGGGACACTCCCAAAGTTAACCCTGTAGTAAGTGCTGGGGGAAGAACTATTGGGGAAGCGATCAAAGTATTTGAAATTGATTACTGGAAGAACAAGAAAAAGACACCTACTAAAGAACAGTCTTTTAACTTGATAATGCACTATTTAGATAAACTTCCACAAAATGCAGAACTAACTATAAACTTCTTGATTGATTACATCATCAACGACTCTGAACCTGAGTCAAAGAAAAGAGATTCACTTGCTCAATACTTCAAGAGTCTTTGCAAAGTAAACAAAATAGATGGAATAGAAAAGTTAGACCCTTTTGTTGGTTGCTATACGCCAGCTAAAAGAACAAAGAAGGACGCAGAAAAACTTCTTCAGCTTATGGAAATGGTAAGACCTAACAAGCGTTATGGTTGGACACTTTGCTCTCAATACGTCTTCGGAACAAGGATTGGCGAAACCTATAGTCTTATTCCAGACCTAGAAACTGGTACTGCTTCAAGTGTATGTTTCCCAAAAGCTAAACCTATGTATATCAAATATCCAATAGCACTTACTAAAGAACTAGCTATCAAATGGGAACTGGATAATATCGAAAGAGTTTATTCTTTTGAACTAAATAATTACGACCCTAAAGAATCAAAATACGTTACTGACAAGCTAAGAGCCTGGTTACAACCAAGAGCCAAAGAAGTTGGCCTAGAAGGTATTCAGCCAACAGACATTCGCCACGATTGGGGAGTAAGAAGTATTCATGCTGAGATAGACCCAAGAGCAGCAGCGAAATCTATGGGTCACAGCCTAAAGACTCACTACGATATTTACTCTCAGACTTACGACCAAATTGACGCTATGAAACAGTCTAAGAAACTAAATAAATGAGCAGTAGCAGGGGTGTAAATTTTAATATTTTAGGTTTTCAAAAACCTTATGAAGGACCACATATAAGTAGGAAAGATGCGATAGCAAAAGGATTAACAAAGTATTTTGAAGGGAAGACTTGCAGAAGGGGACATGTTGATTTCAGATGGGTAGAGGGTGGTTGCAACGCTTGTTTAAACGAAAGGAAAAGAGATAGAAGAAGAAAAAATGTAGTTGACCCAATACAAGGTCCTTATATTTTGAGCTATGGACCTTACCTATCGGGGAAACAGGCTAGAGAAAAAGGATTGAAATTTTACTATGCTGGTCCTTGTTTTAGATGTGGTTCTGTAGTTGGTAAAAAGGTTAAAAAAGGCTGTGTAACTTGCACTAAAATTTCTGATAAAAATTGGAAAGATCAAAATAAAGATAAAGTAGATGATTATCTTAAAAAATATAGAAATACAGAAAAAGCAAAGGAAACCTTACACAAATGGACCGATAAAAATGCAGACAAAATAAGAGAACAAAATAGAGCTAAGGAACAAAGAGCTAGAAATAATTTAACCCAAAGAGCAATAGCAACTTTAGTAAGAAATAGAGTTACTGCTGTTTTACAAGGTAGAAGTAAATTAAAATCTTCTCTTGAACTTACTGGTGTTAGGTCTTGGCAAGAGTTAAGAAATAGGATTGAAGAACAATTCCAGGAGGGTATGAGTTGGGAAAATTGGACCAAAGAAGGTTGGCATATAGATCACGTAAGACCTATTGCTTCTTTTGACCTTAACGATACTGAACAACATAAAACCTGTTTTAATTGGAGAAACTTACAACCCTTATTAGGTTCTGAAAATCTTCAAAAATTAGATAAATATACTGAAGAAGACGAGGAGGTTTGGATAAAAAGAATGAAGGACTTAGGTTTTGAAGGTGAGCTATTTCTTAAGTTCAAATAGGTCTTTCTGTCATTTGTAGAGGTCTTCCAGCTTCTAGGTAGTCGATTCTTTCTTTAGTTTCTTGTAGTGCTTGAGCTAGTTTCTTATCACTCCAACCCCTTTCTACTATGCGGAAGAAGGAGTTAATAGCTTCAGTTTTTGCATACCCTTTTGTCTTCTCATTCCTTATTATTTTCAATAGTTGGATAGCCACTTCGGGTGCTGACTCAATAAGCATTTCGTAGCTGTTGTCTAACTTATCCTGGATTCGTTCTTGCCTTTCCTGGACTGCTTCTTTGTAGAACTTCTTAGCTTTATCGTTCTTATTCGCCCACTCTCGAAGAGTTTGGTATTTCTTCAAACCCACAGCAGTTGCAGAATCTTTCCAAGTCTTACCCATAGCTTTATGCAACAACGCTTCCTCGATATGTGGGGGAACGTCACTTTCGCTAATACTTGGTCTTCCTGGCTTACTGATAGTCATACTTTTAATTACTTTCAACCTTTCCGTGATACTTCATTCTGTTATCAATTACTTGTCCCATTGATAGAGGTTCAGCAGCCATTCTTTCCATTAAAGACATATTCTTCCAGGCTTCAGCTTTTTGTCTTTGTAGTTCTTGTCTTTGCTTACTTGCTTCTATTTCTTTGTTGATTCTCTCTTGTTCAAACCTTATTTTCTCGTCCCTTATATTGTTGGCGAAGTGTTCGTAACCATTTTCCCTTAACGCTTGTTCGTCATCTACCCAAAACTTTTGGTCGTACAAATGCTGTTGTAGTCTTCCGTCTTCTATTTCCTCGATAGGTCTAGCGAATACAGTTTGATATAGTTCTGGGTCAGCCATTTTCAACTTTTCCAGAGTAGTAACAGACATATTCTTTGTACTCGCAGTATGAATATTCGGCACTTTGCCCTTTGGGTTGATATTCATTAATACTCGGACCCAGCGGTCCAAAAGTGGGT
>QCEK01000027.1 GCA_003280655.1 Prochlorococcus sp. AG-355-O17 | reverse complement strand
TGTAACAAGTCCAATGATTTATTAAATTTTTCGGGTATAGCATAGTCCTTGTTGATCTCTATTCCACATTCATTTGCGAAATCTTGAATAATATCATTTCCAGTTAATTGATTACTCTCAAATAATTTAATTTTGATTCTTTCTTTTTGGAAATGTTTTTCCCATAATTTTATGATTTTTAAATTATTTAAATACTTAGAAAAAATATTAACGTTCAAACCCGTTGGAGTGTTACCTGCCTTAATTCCCTCAGATAAAAGTGATATTGCAACATTTATTGGTTTTCTTATATATAGAATTATTTCAATTGTGTCAAAAATTTCAAGAAAATTTTTTAATTTAAAAAGATTTATGTCCTTATTTAAACGAGATGATAGATGCTCAGATGAAATAATACAAACCTTGGCATTACTTTCTAAAACTTCTTTCTTAAAAGCATTTATTTTATGATTAATAATTTTATTTCTAAGAATTTTATTATTATGAAAATGCAATTTTGTAAATTCATCATCAAAACTATCTTCGTATGCAAAAACAGGGAGCCATCTATTATTACCTTGTTTACTTACAGTTGAATTTGGAATTAGAAAATCATTTTTTATTAACAAATCCTTATTACCAAATAAAAATCTCTGAATTGATGTAGTTCCCGTTTTTTCCGTACCAATATGTAGAATTAATCTCATGATTTACCAAAGGTATGGCCTATTATTTAATTAGTTTAAAAACAGATTTGATTAATGAGTGTTAAAGTTATAAATTTCTTATATTTAGTAAACAAATCTATTCATATTTCTAAAAATTTATAGCAATAAAAAAATGTTTGTGAGCAAATTTTGTTTATTCAATAATATTTAAAAATTCCTTTAATTGATTTACACAGCCACTATAAAATTCAGAATTTAAGTGTAAATCATATAGGGGTTTTCCATGTTTATGATATTTATTTTTAGCAAATCCGGTTTCATTAAATAACTCATTTGAATGAAAAATAAATATATTTTTAGGTAGATGATTAAACTTACTATTTAAATATTCTTCTGCAATTTTTTTTATATAAATAAATGATTTTGAATCAACAAATTCATCCCCTAATCTAAATCTTGCACTCTTTTCTGTATAAATGGGTGATGCCACAATTCGTAAATTATTAGGGTTAATAAATTTTAAAATATATTCAATAGATTTAATTTGTTCATCCACCGTCCGAATAATTTTTTTTTCATAAATTTCATAATTATCTTGAACAAAAATCGAAGCAATTTTAGGTTGTAAAGCATTTTCAGCATTGTTAAAGTTAGCTCCTAACCTATCAAGAAGAAAACAGCCTAAAATCCTTGGATATAAAAGTATTACTTTTTTGGGTTTCTTATTTTCTTGAGCAAATGTAAATAATTTGACATTTTTTTGATAGTCATTTGGTGATATGTGCATGTGTCCAATTGATTTTTCTGAACTTTTTTTCCCTTTTAAAAAGGTGACGGAATGGAATAATAATTTATCTTTAATTTTTTTGTTTATATCTTTACTTAATAATAATGATTCTTTAAACTGAGCCATAAAGCTATTTCCAACAATTTGAATATAATCTTTTTTAAATGAAGTAAAGGAAATTACATTTTTAGTATTAAAACTCTCTAACAAAGCATCTTCACATAATAAATCATCATCAATTTTTAATTTCGAAGATTTTAATTTTATAGGTTTATGTTCTTTGAAAAAATGTTTCATGACTTTTTCAACAGTTTCTTTTTTAACTGTTCTAAGATTTTTTTCAAATGAACTTGCATTTAACTTTGGGTTGTTTACTATTTCATAAGAAGGAAAGTAATCTATATTTTTCTGATTATTACTTAATTGTCCTGCGACTGCCCTTAGGATAGATTTTGAATAAATTGTTGAAAAAAGCACATGTCTTCCACTTGCTGTAGCTGTAAGAGGGACTGGGGATACAGTAAGTAGTAGCTTGTAGGGTTTATTTTTTCTTATTTTTTTAAGAGTTTGTTGAAACTTTCTAAAATCAATAAGAATTTCTGAAAATTGAGCATTTTTAAATTCATAAATATTCTTATCATATTTTCCTGCGATTGTTCCTGGAGCGGTAGGAAAAACAGTCCCAAATTCTTTATCAATCCACATCTCTGTGAGACCTAATGTAAAGATAAGTAAATCCATATCTTTTAAAACTTCTTTAACTTTTTTTAGATGTAATCTTCTATTTTTTGAAACTTCACCTTTTGTAAAATATCCTTCTGGTTCAATGGATGGTCTTAATGCATCAAAAAATCTATCATTTCTTTCCCAAATATAATTAGATGGTTTTCTTAGACCTGCAACTTCCTCGGTTAACTGGAGCAATTGTTTTACCGTATAAATATTTCCGTAACGAGCACTATACATTGAATAACCATATTTTTGATGAGAATCATCTGGTATATTTGGAGGAGCTTTTTCATAATCTAAAACTAGAAAACCATTTTTCTTTAGGTGAGATGAAATATGTTGAGCGAAACAAGAACCAGCTGTGGCTATTTTTGTTGTAGGATGAATTTCAAATTTTTTTTGATAGATATTTTTTATAAAATCAAAATTTTCTTGAGCAACGCCCGTTCTCCAGAAGCAATACGGGGGCAATTCACTATAGGGATTCATAAGCATTACCAGTTTAGGTCTTAGCGACCGTATTTATCTTTGAACCTTACAATATCATCTTCTCCAACATAAGATCCACTTTGAACTTCAATAATTTCTAAAGGAATTTTTCCCGGATTTGAAAGTCTATGCTTTGCTCCCAAAGGAATAAATGTACTTTCATTTTCACTCAGAATCTTAATCTCATCTTCAATATTTACTTCGGCGGTACCTTTCACAACAACCCAATGCTCTGCTCGATGATGATGCATCTGGAGCGATAGTTTTGCATCAGGTTTTACGTGTAAAATTTTCACTTGAAATCTTTTGCCTTCTGTAATAGACATATAAAAACCCCAAGGGCGAAAAACTTTTTTGTGTGAAACTGCTTCAGAAAAATTTCTAGATTGTAAATTTTTAACCATTTTTTTAATATTTTCAGATTCATTTTTATCAGCTACCAAAGTTACATCATCAGTATCAATAATAATTAAATTATTAATACCCAAGCTAACAAGTAATCTTTTATCGCTTCTAAGATAAGAATTATAAGTTTTTTCAACTAAAACATTGCCGTTTGTAATATTGCCATTTTTATCTTTATCAGAACTTTCCCATAGGGATTTCCAACTCCCTATATCACTCCAGTCAGCATCCAAAGGAATCACAATTCCTTTTTTAGTTTTTTCCATTACAGCATTATCGATAGAAATATTTGGACAGTTTTTAAAAGATTTTTCATTTAATCTTTGAAAGTCTAAGTCGTATTCACTTTCAACAAAAGTCTTTTTACAAATATCGAATATATCTGGACATAGCTCCCTCATTTCATTTATGATAGTTTGTGCTTTAAACATAAAAATCCCGCTGTTCCAAGTATAAGTTGCATCCTTTATAAGCTCTTTTGCTCTATCAAAATTGGGTTTTTCAATAAATTTAGAAATATTTAACCCCTCAAGAATTTTTTTATTAAAAGGCTTCTCAGATTTTATATATCCATATCCTGTTTCTGGATGTCTTGGCACCACTCCAAAAGTAACTAATTTATTATCTTTAGAATAATTCTTACCAAATTCAACCAATTCCCTAAACTTCTTGTCATTTTTAATTTGATGATCAGCTGAAAGTATTAATAAGTGAGGATTGTCTTCAGTCTCTAAAGATTTAAATGCCGCCAAAAGAATTGCTGGAGCAGTACTTCTTCCAAATGGCTCAAGAAGAATTGATTTTGGATTAGTATTTATCTCTCTCATTTGCTCTGCGACTACAAATCTGTGTTCACTATTACAAATTAATATTGGTTCTATTAAGTCTTCTATACCTTCAAGCCTTAGTAGAGTGTTCTGAAGTAAAGATTTCTCATTTAAGTTATTTATATTTAAGAACTGTTTAG
>QCEK01000026.1 GCA_003280655.1 Prochlorococcus sp. AG-355-O17 | reverse complement strand
TCGATATAGATGGAGTTATTAGAGATGTTTCGAATAGCTATAGAATGGCAATTATAAAAACAGTAAAGCATTATTGTTTTTGGGAACCAAGTATTTTCGAAATTGATGAAATAAAAAATGAAGGGATTTGGAACAATGACTGGGATTTAAGTTTAGAACTAATAAAAAGACATATAGTAAGCAATAGATTAACTATTACACCTCCAACAAGGAAAGAATTAGTTTGCCATTTTGAAAATTTATATTTTGGTTTGAAATCACCTCTAGAATCAGAAATTTGGACAGGATTTATAAAAAACGAAAAAATTCTTATCGAGAAAAATATTTTTAGCGAACTAACTAAAAATAGTATTTTGTGGGGTTTTGTAAGTGGAGCAGAAAGGGCATCAGCTGAATATATATTAAAGAATAAATTAAAACTTCTGAATCCTCCGCTAGTCGCGATGGGAGAAGCTCCAGATAAACCTGATCCTAAAGGTTTCATTTATTTATCTAAAAAATTACTTAATCAAGAGCTTGGAAGATCAGCTCCTCCCATAGCATATATTGGAGATACGGTAGCAGATGTTAAAACAATTATTAATTCAAGAAAAATAATTCCAGAGCAGAAATTTATAAGTCTTGCTGTCGCTCCACCACATTTGCATTTAAAAAACAGTTTAAAAGCGAGAGAAATATATGAATCCAAACTAAAGATTGCAGGAGCAGATTTCATACTGAATTCAGTAAATGATATAAAAAATATGTTTAAAAATTTTTTTTTTTAAAATAAATTAGTATTTAGATTAAATCATAAACTTTAAAAAAAAAGGCTATCGTAGCTGAATCTTTTATTACTCCAGAGTAAATTAAATCTCTGATTTTCTCTTTACTAAAAAATAAAACTTCGATTTCCTCATCATCATCTTTATCTAATAAATTAGCCTCTTTAAAAATATTGTTAGCTAAAAACAAATGTATTCTTTCATTAGAATAAGATGGCGACTCAAAGATTTCTCCAAAATATTTGAAACTTTTTGAAGAATAGCCAGTCTCTTCTATGAGTTCTCTTCTTATAGTCGATATTGGCTTTTCATTATTTTTAATAGTACCTGATGGGAATTCTAAAATATATTCTTCAACTGGAAATCTATATTGATTTAAAACAATTATCTTTTCTTGTTCATTCTTAGCTATCACCATTGTTGATCCATTATGGTCAATAGAACCATATCTCCCTATGGAGGAATTATTTAGCTTTAAATGTTCGATTTTTAAATTTACATTTTTAGTGGTTTCAAAAATTTCTCTCTTAAAAAAAATATGATTTTTTCTGGATTCGGAATCTGATTTCATTATTTCATATTATATAAATTATTAACCTTTATTTTAATAAGATATATTTTAAGGAAATGGCACATCTTAATTTGATGAAAAATATAAATTTAAAGGATAAAAAAGAATTCTTTAGAATGATTAATTATTTATTTTCTCAGAAAGGTAAAGAACAATATGCAGATGAGGAAATAACAGTCTCAGATCATATGCTTCAATCCGCTACTCATGCGGTAAATAACGGTTTATCAGATGAAATTATTATCGCATCCCTTTTTCACGATGTAGGTCATTTACTTCTTGATCAAGATATCTATTCTAAATATAATGATCATGAAAAAATAGGTGCAGAATTTATTAAGGACTTTTTCTCAGATAAAATTTTTAATTGCGTAAGAATGCATGTTGATGCCAAAAGATACCTATGTACAAAAGATTCTTCTTATTTTGCAAAACTTTCATCAGCTTCAGTAGCATCATTGAAGGTTCAGGGAGGTGAAATGAATAAGGAAGAAATAATAAGTTTTGAAAAAAATCAGTTTTTTAATGAAATTTTATTGGTTAGAGAATTAGATGAAAAGGCAAAAGATACTAATTTTAAAAACCTAGAATTGGAATTTTTTATTACAAAAATTGAAAGTATTTTTTTAAGCTAAAAATTTAAATATTCTTCAGCTATTTCTTCTGCGAGTCCAAATGATTGGGTCATTCCAGCACCGCCCAAACAATTGACTATTAGGACTGAATCATCAACTTCTTTTATTAACTCAGTTCCTCCTATTAACTTAGGATATATTCCGTTCCATCTTGAGGCTATCTCAATTGAAGGAAGACTTATAAAACTCTTAACTTGATCGACAATAAATTTATTTATTTCTTCATTATTAAAAGGATCAAAAGTTAATCCATACTCATGAGAATCTCCCAAAATAATTTCACCTAATCCATTTTGAGAAATCATAATATGTATTCCGTTTTCAATTGCAAAAGGGAACTCTTTTTTATATCTATCTTTTAAAGAATTAATTGATGAACATTCAGCAAAAGAATCATAATGCGTTAATGTAAAACCTGAACAAAGAGCAGGTCCTAACTTAAAGTTTTTAGGTTGAGTAATTGTTCTTAACATTTGAAGCTTGCTTTTGGTTGTATGAAATTTCTTATATTCTTGAGGAAATAATGATTCAAAATCGGCTCCTGAACAAATTATACTTTTTTTTGTATTAATCTTATTACCATCACTTGTAACTACTAAATTTGGCTCAACACTTGAAACTGTTGTACCAAAATTAAATTCAACTCCATATTTATTCTTTAATAAAATTGTAATCTTTTTAATTGCCTCTCTAGGATCAACAATCATTTCAGTAGGACTCCACAATCCTCCAATTAATCCTTTACTTAAAACATAAGGGCTAAGATTAAAGATTTGCTTTATTGAAAGTAATTCTGCACTTGAATTTTTAAACTTAGACAAATCACAATATTCTTTCATAACCTGATATTCATCTTCTTTATATGCCAAAATAATTGAACCAACTTGATCTAAAAAAAAGTCGCTGCTTTGGGCTGTCTCAATCCATATTTTTCTAGAATTAAGAGCTCTACTATATAGCTTTCCAAAAGGTTGACCAATTGGCCATATCATTCCAAAGTTTCTTATTGAAGCTCCAATAGCTTTTTCTTCTCTCTCAAAAACTTTTACACTAAAACCTCTTTTTGCAGCTGACAATGCATGAGCAAGACCTACAATACCTGCTCCAATAATAGCTATATCAGTTTTACAATTTTTAGACATCAATAAATTGATTTAAGTAAGATGAAAATTCATTTAAGGAAGAAAAAAGTCCATCATTTTTATAAGCCTCAAGCTGTTCTTTTGAATGAGTTCCATTTGTGACTGCAAAAGATTTTAAACAGCCTGCACTTACTCCTGATTTCAAATCAGATGGGGTATCACCTATAACAACTACTGATTTAGGATCATCAATTCCTAAAACATACATTGCCTTTTGAATCATATATGGAGAAGGACGGCCTTCGTTATTATAAATTTCTGAAGGGGTTACTGATACATCAATAATTGAAGATGAGCCTCCCACATAATTATCATTAAGTCCTAAATCCCATCCAAGATTTTTAAGTATTATGTTTGTCACTTTTCTATAAAAACCTGTGTTTAATCCAATAAAAATATTTTTTGTTTTTAAGGATCTAAATAACTCAAGACAGCCTTCTGTTGGTTCAATATCAGTAGATAAATAGTGACTTTCTAAGATATCCTTAAAAGTTTCAAAAGATTTATTCACATAAGTTTCAAATTTATTACTACCTTTACCAATTCTCTCTTCCCATAATAATTGAAAGACCTTCTTTTTTGGAATGCCATGTAATCGATCAACTTCATTTTTATTAGTATTTAAACCTGTTCTTGAGGCGGCCTCTAAAAAACATCCAGTAACTTCATTTTTATCCTTCACAGTAGTGCCAGCCATATCAAAAATAACAAGTTTTATTTTCATATTTTTTTCTTCATAATATTGATTTTATTCATTTAAGTTTAAGTAGTGTTTAAGTTTCTAATGGATTAATCCAAACAGAAGATTTTTTCGAAATATTCCTAGAAGTAAATTCATAAATTAACCTTACGAATAGACTTGTTAAAACGATAAGAGTAGACATTGCAGCCGCTGATGCTGTATCTCCTGCATCATCCATGTTTACAATTGAAACAGATGAAACTGGTATTTTTGCTGGGTAGAGAAAAATAATAGCTGATACAGTTATCATTGAATTAACAAAATAATAACTTCCTATCTCTAAGATTGTTGGGAGTGATAATGGTATCGTTATTCTTAAAAAGGTTTTATAAAAAGGAACTTTTAAAGACTCTGATACCTCTTCAAATTCCTTATCAATTTGTTTTAAAGTTGTTGTTGCTGATATAAAACACACTGTGA
>QCEK01000025.1 GCA_003280655.1 Prochlorococcus sp. AG-355-O17 | reverse complement strand
CCCTCTCTTTTTGTGAAAAAATTATTATACATTTTTCTAGTATTGATGTCTTTTACCACTGGTAATTCATACTCTTGGGAAAAGGTACCTGTTCCAGATTCTGTAGATAAAAAAACAAAATCTCCTTGGAATTTTTCTGAAGACTTTGAAAATCAAGAAGAAGGAAAATTAAAAGTTGCTAATCCTAACCCTTCATCCTCAAATCCTCCTTCTGGTGGGGGTATAGAAAAATCATTCAACCAAATATTTCGACTCTACGATAAGGGAGCAGGTTTAAAACCATATACAGTTAAAAAAGATCTTGATGGCAATAAGTATCTTGAAGTTACAGTGAAACATAGATGGAATAATGATCCTCTTAAAGAAGGGACAGGAAAAGAAACAGAAAGAGCAATATTTGAGACAAAGCAAAGAAGTACTTTAAATAAAGAAATATGGATTGGTTTTAAAACAAGACTTCCTGAAGATTTTAAACATACAGATGGCAGAGTAACATTTTTTGAATTTAAAAATCGACTTGTATCTATTAGAACGCATCCTCTTGTAAGAATAAGTTTTGATGATGCTGGAAAAACATTAAAAATAACAGGTAATACTGCTGGTACTGGTTTCAATAGAAGGAGTAAAGAAGATAATATTAAGCATCGCATTAATATAAAATATAAAAAAAATGGTTCAAATTGGTTTGTGCGTAATGAAAAAACTAGAGGTGAAAAAAAAATAAAAAATAATTTTAAACTCACACCGAACAAAACATTTAGTGTGACTCAATTAGGTGAATGGAGCACGTATAAAATTGGAATCTATAATACAAATGATGATGATGGTTTTGTAAAAGTCTTCAAAGATAATAAATTAATATTTGACTACAAAGGCATAACATCTGACTGGAAAGGAAAATACACTGGTACTAACGTAAGAATAGGTGTTTATAGAGACTCGGGAAAACAAATTGGAATTGAATACCCCGATCAATCTATCCATTTTGATGATTTTATTGTTGTCTCAGATCAAAAAACTTTAGACCAACTGATCAGAAAGAATGAAAAACCCAATGATTGATTAAATTAAATTGAAAGAGCGGTAACTATATTCTTAACGATATTATGTAGATAATTTAACCAGAATTTAAAGTGAGGGACTCGCATTTTGAAGAAAAGAAAGAGAATATAAAGAAAAAAGGTAATTCCAATGGAATCAACCAAAATACCAAAAATGATTATTAAAAAACAACTTAAAAAGGGAGTTATTAAGAAACAGCTTAAAAAGGTTGATAAAGCAATTGTTGAAATTGCAGAAATGAAATTTGAAAATTATGAAGAAAAAGAAGAAAAACTAGACGCGCTTGTTTTTTTAAAGAATCAAATATTGACAGAAGCTAGGGAATTACTATGAACGGAAGACTAGACAAGGTTGCTATGACCAATAAACTAATGCAACTCAAGAGAGAACTGCACTACAAATGTGCGATTGGTGAAAAGGGTAAATGGGAATGTATAGGAGCAAACGATTATCTCAACAGAGTGTTTGATGCATTAGATGAATTTTGGCAGTAAATACTAAACAAAAAAAAAAGAATTGATATAGCGACTTGTTGGGCTACTAAAAGAATTTCTGTTGTGGATAATCTAGAAAGATATGAAGACAGTTATGCAATAGCAGAAGAATTTAGAGAGTGGATACTGCATATAGGAGAAAAGAATGAAAATTTAAGAGATTCTTTTTTAAACTTACCAAAGGAATTAAAAGAATTATTAGACCAAAAAGTCAACGATTAAATGAAACACTTAGCTTTATTTATTGTTTTCCCACTTATATTTGGTTTTGGAAACGATAAAGCAAGATTATGCGAAGACCTTAAATTTGCAATAAATAAATCAAAAAATGATTATCAGCAAAAAATATCATTTGCAAAACAACGCAAAGAATTTGCTAATGATAAAGTAAATAAAATTTATGCAATAGAGACAAAATGGGAGGATCTTTTTGATAGTCCTTATGAAATAGAAAGCTTATGTAATGAATATTTCTTAATAAAAGAATTTGATGTTGATTTATCTAGTGAATGTTATTCGTTTGAAACTATCTTAAAAAGTGGAAATTATAGTGATGAAGATTTTGATTTTATGCCCGAAGAAAGAAGACAAAATGCTCAAGCTCTTATAGAAGAATTTAAAGCCAAATATGATCAAATTAATAAACAAGCAAAAGAAGATTATTTATCAGAACAAAAAGAAATGCAGAAAATATATCGAAAGAAAAAATGCGATTAAGTCACTTATGGTTTTTAAATGAAACGCTTACTACTTGCACCGCTAATAGTTAATAATTGAAAGCCAATTTAGAAAGAATCGTATACCATTTGTAAAAATCAAAATCTTTAATGCAAAAAACTATTTTAATTGGTTTAATTGCTGGCATTGCAGGGCTTGCAATTGGTTATAAAGTTCCAAAAGACAAGAATGTTGGTTATGTAATGATTTCTGGCAGGGTTACAAATCCAGAACAAGCAGGTAAATACTTTTCAAAAGTAAATGATGTCGTTGTTAAAGGTTGCGGAGCAAAGACATTATCAGTTGATTTCGAGACTGATGTTAGAGAGGGATATGACGGGCCTTTCTCTGTACTTTCACAATTCCCTAGTAAACAAGCAGCAATTGATTGTTATGAAGGACCATATCAAGAATTAATTCCATTAAGAAAAGGAGCTTTAGATATGAATTTTCGAATAATTGAAAGAAATAGATAAAAAAAGAGGAGTAGGCTGCACCAAAGCCCCTAAAATAACCGCACTGCGTAAACATAGTATTAACTTTTGATTGATTGACAGTCGATCTAAAATAAGGGGCAATTATCCCCTTTTAATTAGCTATCTTTAAAAAGATATTCGAAATTTTAAAAGCAAATAAAAAAATATTTCTATAAAGATGGAATTACCAGAAGCAATTCTTTTTGATTTAGATGGGGTATTACTAGATACAGAACCATTACTAGCTAATGCCTGGTATGAAACCGCAAAAGAATATAATTACTATTTATCAAACGATAAATTACTAGAATTAAAAGGAAGAAGAAGAATAGATTGCGCAAAAAAAGTTTTCAAATGGATAAAAGAAGAAATCACAATAGAAGAATTACTCATTACTCAAAAGTTAAAAGTAGATAAAGTACTTATTAAAGCAAAACCTTTTAAAGGAGCAATAGAATTAATCAAATTTTGTATAAATACAAAATTACCTATTGCACTAGTAACAAGTAGTAGTAGTGAAAGTTTTAAAATAAAAAGCTCTGCAAATCCCTGGTTAAATTTATTCAATACAAAGGTTCTTGGAGATGATAAATTCATTTCTGATGGTAAGCCTTCGCCTGATCCTTATTTGAGAGCATTAAAAATATTGGATGTAGATCCTAGGAAATCATGGGTTATAGAAGACTCATATGCAGGATCTATCTCAGGACTTAAAGCGGAATGTAGTTTAATGTTTTTTTCAAAAGATATTGAAATACTAAATAAATTAATAAATGAATTTAACCAAGAAAAGATTCAAAAAATTAATGATTTATCAGAAATTATTTATTATTTAAAGTTATATAAAGGATTTTAAATCAATCTAATAAATTTGCTAATTCTCCTAATATTTTTTCCTTAGGTAATTCTTCCAACAAGACAAATAAATGAAACGCTTGATATTAACTCGACCCAAAGACTAAATTAATGGAATTTTTAAAGGAGCTTTAGCAGAATCATTATGACCCATACCATGCAATTCTTGGTATAGGTGGAGTAATAGTATTGTTGGTAATTTATAATCGATTACTCAATAAATATCATTAATCACAAACCATCGTAGATTAAGCAGCATCAGATATATTGTTATTCGTATCTTCAATCTTTTCAATCTCTTTAATCATTTCCTCTAGCCATAAAGTATTATCTTCTAATCTCTTTTTAAAATAAGAAATCTTAGGTTGATTGATTTCTAATGTCTCATAATCTCCACTCATAAAATTTTCCTAAATTTATAACCACTTAAATTTTAGTTAGTTTATTTATTATTTTTACTAAGGGGAAAATAAGAAAAAATTAATTTATGGTTAATATGAACTAAGACAAATTAAATATTATTTATAAAAATATCGGAACACTTAATTTACCTAATGCTAACCACCAGTACAGAAACGAACCGCATCAGCTGTTGGCGAACCAGTCGCTTTCATTTCTTCAACACATTCATTAAAGAACTTTGATTCTTTTTTTAATGAGCAAAAGCTTAGTACAATAGCTACTAAGGCAACAGCTGATACAACTGCTGATCCTAGTTGTATCACTCCGTAAGCAAGCATAGCTTTATTCTTTTTAAAATCTTTTTTTGTATCTTTCTTTTTATCAGACATTTTTTTTTGAAATTCTTAGCTTATTATATTCAACTAAATAACTAGACTCCACATAAAGAAAAGGTGAGTTATAAAGTTAAATGTATAT
>QCEK01000024.1 GCA_003280655.1 Prochlorococcus sp. AG-355-O17 | reverse complement strand
AGTTCCATACTAAGTAATTCTGAGGTAAATTTTGAAATAGAAAAGATTGAACGTATTTTAGATTCCCAAAAAAAAAGTATGAATAAAATTAATTAAAAATATTCAATAAAAATGAAAATAACAACAAAAACTGAAGCATTAAATATTGTCGAGACATCATATTTAGCATCTCTTTCGTCTTTATTATGGGTTGCGTTATATTATTTGCCAATTGGGGGAGCTTTATTAAGGTTGATTTTACCCCTTCCAATGATCTTGTTGCACTTGAGAAGAGGAACTAAAATTGCATTGGAAGGACTCCTAATACAATTTCTACTTTTATTCATAATTATGGGTCCTGTTAGAGGAACTTTATTTTTATTTCCTTATGGGTTTTTGGCTTTTTGGTTGGGCTGGTGTTGGTTTAAAAGAAAGGGATGGAAACTAAGTTTAAGTATGGGAGTTATAATTGGAACCATTGGTTTTTTTCTACGTGTTTTAGCATTATCAACTTTGGTTGGAGATAATCTTTGGATTTTAATTACTAGAGCAAGTTACGGTCTCATAGAAAAGTTAATTGGATTATTTAATTTACCTTTTTCTCCCTCAATTTTAAGTATCCAACTAGGTGCAATTTTTTTAATAATTTTTCAAGAAATAGTTTATGTTTTAACGGTACATGTAGTTGCATATTCTTTGTTTCCAAGATTTAAATTAAATATCCCTGATCCTCCAAGATTATTAAATAGCTTAATTGATTTAAATAATTGAAAAAAAGTAAAAATGTATACTACAGAATTTGGGATAAATTTTTTTGGTAATGAATCCAATAAACAAAGACATCTTAATAAGATAGAGATTCTGAAAAAGAATATTAATAATTTTAAAATATTTCTTGTAATTGCAGGCACTGATACATCGCAAATTCCAGGAATTTCCGCTGCAGGTATTAATGCAAAATCAAGGCGAACAACTGCGCTCGCAGATGCCGAATTTTTGCTTGAGGGTGCTTCAAAAGATCATAAATATAAATTGCCTTTTCTCTATGCAGGAGTAACTCCGGCTCTAATAAGTCATGTTTGTTCAAAGCTTATAAATATTTATCCAATTATTGTTCCTCTAGGAATAGGGGTAAAGCCATATTTTAATCATTTGATTGTAGAAGATAGAGATTTGGGCCCATCAAATTGTCTTACCACTGGTAAATCGATGACTAAAGAGAGAGTTTTCAATCTCTATGAAAAAGGTCTTGCGATAGGAAAATCCTTAAAACAACCAGTTTTAATTTCTGAATCTGTACCGGGGGGCACCTCAACTGCTCAGGCAGTAATGGAAGCTTTTGGTTTGCAGGTGTCTAATTTAGTAGGGAGTAGTTTATTTAAAGCTCCAAGAGAACTGAGAAGAAAAGTAGTTGAAAGAGGAATTTTCAATGCCAATTTCAAGGCTGATGTCGACTCTTTTGATGTTGTTGCGGCGGTAGGTGATCCTTTCCAAGCTTTCTCAATGGGTTTATTAATTGGTGCCAGGTTAGCAAAACAACCTGTCATATTGTCTGGCGGAAGTCAGATGTTAGCTGTCATTTTACTTGTACTAGAATTCTTAGATAAAAAAAATAAAGATGACTTTATTGAAGATGTTTTTATTGCGACAACTGGGTGGCTTGTGAAAGATAATTCTCTAAATGATTTAGTAAATCTAATTAATGAAAAATATGATGTCAAATTATTAGGTTTAGCAAGTCCTTTAAATTTCAAATCATCAAAATACAAAGAATTGAAGGATTATGAATTAGGACATGTCAAAGAAGGTGTAGGTGCTGGTGGAATATCTTTGCTTGCTTTCTTAGATGGATTTAAAAATGAAGAAATAGTTTCATTGTGTCAACAAAATCTGGAAATGATGAAGGGCCTAGGTCAAATTTCTTTAGAGAAGGATTGCTGAATGTTTTCAAAATTTGCAACCAGAAGAGAATTTTTAAATTGTGGTAAGCTTTCGCTTTTATTTTTCTTAAACTCTTGCAGTAATATTTCTAATAAAGTAAAAATTGCATTACAAAATTCTTTTTATCCAAAATCTTTTAAAGATACGATTCCAAAAGATTGGAAGCAGGAAAAAATTAATTTTGAAAATATTCGGCTACAGAAAACTAATAACGCAATTTTCAATTCTGACTTTACTTTAATAAACGATGGATGGATTAATAGTATAGACTTTGCAGAATTTGAAAAAATAAATGAATATCCACTGATCGAAAATTTGGATAAGAGATCGATTGATTTTTTGGGAAGTTTTAATCAAAATCAGAGAAGTAAATTATTTCCTATTGGCGTAGTACCTTATACAATTATCATTAAAAATAATAAAGAACTAATAAATTCAGCAAATACTTCTTGGGATTTTCTTCTTTCTAAAAAATTAACTGGTAAAATTATTTTTCCACAAAGTCCCAGAATAATATTGTCAATTGCTCAAAAAATTAATTCATCTAATTCTTTAAAAAAACTTAAAAGCCAAGCAATGTTATTTGATGATAAAAATATGCTCAATTGGTTGATTAATTCAGATGCTAGTGTCGCAATAGTTCCTTATAGTCTCTGCTCAAAATATTTAAAAATAGATCCAAGGCTTTCTTTAGTTTTCCCAACCCAAGGAGTACCCTTGATGTGGCATTTTCTAATTAGTCGATCAAATCTAAATAATACAATATTAATTAAATGGATTAAATCTTTAGAAAATAAATCTACAGTAGATAAATTAGTAAGACAGGGTTGGTATCTACCATACAAAAATGATTATTTGCAAAGTAAATATAAATCTAAGATGTTCCCCATCTCAGGTCCTTCTGAGGAATGTTGGGAAAATAGTTGGTCTTTCCCTGTTCTAACAAATGAACAAAAAATTAATCTTAAAAATTTCTGGAATGAGTCTTTAACCCCATAATCTTTTTGTGGGACTTTCAATTAATAAGTTATGGGTTTCCTTTAATAAATTTGGTATATCTAATTTACTAGGACATTTAGGTACACATTCATTACATTCTTGACAAAACGAGGAATTTTTTTCTTCCCACCAGTGGCCAGCTTTTCCTATTAAATTGTATCTTTCTTTTGAAAATTCTAATTGGCCATAACCAATAGATATATTCCTTAAACGAAGTATTTCTGGAATAGGTATTTCATTAGGGCATGGAAGACAAGATCTGCATTGTTCACATTTTGTTGAGTTTAATCTTTCATTAGCAACTTCCTCAATTTTATTTAGGGCGCTTTTTTCAAGTCTTGTAAGCTTTTCGAAGGAGTTTCTAAGTTTATGCGCAAATTCAAAATCTTTTTTGTTTGTTGCTCCCAAGGACAAAGTTGTAATTCCTTTTGCGAGCAAAAATCTATAAGCTAATTCTAATGGATGAAAAGGCTTAGAGGCCTCCAACAAAATACCGCTTGGCGAATATAATCTACCGCCTTTATCCGCAGGCGATATTGCTAATACTCCCATACCTTTTTTTATAGCTTCCTCTGCCAAAGTAATTTTAGATTGATCTAAATAATGTAAATGAAGACTACAAAAACTAAAAACTTCAGAGTTAATTGCATCTTTAATTATTGAATAACTTCCGTGTGAACTAAAACCAACTTGATCAACTAGTTTTTTATCAATTAACCATGATATGAATTTCTTACCCTCTCCAGCTAAAACCCAATCTAGATGTTGTTCTAAGTTGAGTCCATGAATTGCAAGATTATTAATTCTCTCGCGATTTAAATTTTTAAGAGAATTTTTAAAATTTTTTTTAAGAAAATCAAAATCACCCTTTGGTAAAATTTTGGTAGTAATAACCCAATTTTTTTCTTTTATATTCTCTTCTAATTCAAGTTTTTTTATTGAATTTCCAATAAGTGTCTCAGCATTACCATAAGAAGGTGCTGTTTCTATGTGATTAATTCCTACATAGTGTGCATTTTTTATTATGCTATACATTTTTTCGAGACTTTCAGTTGCTCTCATCGTCCCTAAAGTGAATAAGCTCACTTTCGCCCCTCTACCAAATGATCTTTTTTGTGAATCAATAATCATCTAAATATGATCAATTTCTTTTTATTTACTCTTTAATTTATTTATAGTTGAAAATGATTTAAAGTAAATTAAAGTATAAACAAAATTTTGTAAAAATATTTTTCTTAAATCTATGTTCACAGGAATAATTCAATCAATTGGAAAACTAAAACAAGAAAAAAATATTTTAGAAATTGAAATTCTAGATAACTTATTTGATATGGCAATAGGAGACAGCATAGCTGTTGACGGAATTTGTTTGACAGTTAAAAAGATTTTTCAAAATAAATTTACTGTTGATGTTAGTGAGGAAACATTACAAAAAACAACTTTGGGAATAAAGTCGAATCTGAATCAGATTGTTAATTTGGAGCCAGCTCTTAGGGACCGTTTAGGAGGGCATATAGTAAGTGGACATGTTGATGGCCTTGGAACTGTTGAGAATATAGAAAAATTAGAGAAATCTTGGCTTTTATCTATAAAATGGAAAAGTAATAATTTTTCGAAATATATAGTTAATAAAGGTAGTATTTGTGTAAATGGTATAAGTCTCACAATTGCAAAATATGAGAAGGAAGGAGAAATATTTACTATTGCGATAATTCCTCATACTTGGCACAACACAAATCTAAATAAATTAAGTGTCGGTGACAGCGTAAACCTTGAGGCAGATGCACTAATTAAATATGTAGAGAAATTACTTTTATTTAATAAAAATAGTAAACAAGATTTATCTTCAAAGAATATTTCTTCGGAGTGGCTTAAAGAAAACGGTTGGTAAAATTTATTTTTTAATTTAATGGATTAAGATAAATTGTTTTTGACTCTTTTTTAATTTCGATTTTAAATTCCTGACCAGGTTCTAGTCCTAATTTTTTGGTGTAGGCATGACCAATTAATAGGTTCCCATTGCCATGAACTTTAGTTTTGAATTCTGCCTGTCTGCCTCTTGAAGCTCTACTACCATTTTCCCCCCGACGACCATTTCCTATTTTGTACCCCTTAGCTTCGATAAGCGCCCTATA
>QCEK01000023.1 GCA_003280655.1 Prochlorococcus sp. AG-355-O17 | reverse complement strand
ATTTGCCAAAGTAAATTATGGAGAGGAGTTAATTGGATCATAAATCTAACCCTTAAATTTGGGTGTTTTTTATAAAACACTAAAGCCATTTTTGCTCTCTCTTTTTCTTGAGCTATTAATGAATCTATTTGTTCGCAATTAAATGGCGGATGCCAATGAAAACCTACTGCATTTGGGCATTTGATTAATTTTGTCCCAATTTTTTTTAATCTTTCTCCAAGTTCTAAATCCTCCCAACCGTAAAGACTAAAAGAAGTATCAAATAATCCCACACTTAAAATCAATTCTTTTGATATCGCTACATTCCCAGTAGCAAAGTATGCAAAAGAAGTGTCCATTATTTTATGTTTTTCACTCTGAGGATTTAGAAAATTAGATGTATTGACTACCGAGCCATAGGTGAAACATTTTTTATCATTTTTTCTCCAATAGGCAAGTAATTTTTCTACGTGACAATTTATAAAATTGTCTAAAACAATAAGATCACTATCAATGAATATAATAATTTCATATTTTGATTTAATTACTCCCAGATTTCTTCCAAGTGCAGGTCCTCCATGTTCTTGCTGAAATAGAAAAACGTGTGGGAGATTAGCTTTGTTTTTATTTATCCATGAAGTTGTCCCATCAGTTGATCCATCATCAACTACTATTACTTCATAATTACTGATATTTGTATTTAATTTTTGATTTTCAAGCGCAAATAGACATTTTTCTAGTATAGGTAATCTATTGTAAGTCGGTATAACAATACTTACATTCATGATTATGTTTTAAATATGCATAATATTTTGAATTCCAAAAGATAAAAATAAAAGATATTCCCTAATCAGCTGCACCGCCATTATTTGCTGTGCCTGTAACGTTTCCACCATCAGGTCTCCCATCAGTTCTTAATTTCCTTTTTTTGAATTTTCTAGCATAGGCTCTATTACGTTCCTGCTTTTCTTTTTTTAGATTCCTTCTCTTAGACATAAAATTCTTAACTTTTAATTATATTAGCTCACTATGAGCACTATATATTTTACCATCTTCCATATTTAATATCCTATCAGCCATATCAGAAATTCTTGGATCATGCGTCACCATAAGTACAGAACAATTTTGCTCTTTTGCTAGTTTCCTTAAAAGGGTTACTATTTCTCTTCCTGTGACGCTATCTAAGGCAGAAGTGGGCTCATCAGCTAATAAAAGTTTTGGGTTAGCAGATAAAGCTCGAGCAATTGCTACTCTCTGTTTCTGCCCACCAGATAAGTCATTTGGCAACTTTTTATGATGTTCTTCTAATCCTACTGCTGACAACCAATTCCTCGCTATTTCACGTCTTTGCAAATATGTTAAACCTTTTATTAAATCGGCTCCCATCTGGACATTTTGTTCTGCTGTTAAACATCTCAGAAGATTATGACCTTGAAAAATCATTCCAATACTTCTTCTAAGGATCTGACGCGTTTTCCTTGATGCTCCATTTAACTGATTATTTAATACAACTAATTCTCCACTTTGACAGGTTCTCAAGGCACCAATTAGTGTTAAAAGAGTAGTTTTACCACATCCAGAAGGTCCTTTCAAAAGGACCAACTCTCCTTTATCAATATTTAAATTAACGTCATTAAGAACTTGTTTTTTATTCTCATTTTTCCCATAAAAGTGACTCAAATTATTTATTGAGACTGTTTTAAAGTTTTTAACTTTATTTTTTGATTTATTAGCTTTAACCATTTATCTTCAATTGTTAAAAGATTTCGGCAGGATCAGCGTCAACTAATTTACGCATCGCAATAGCGGCGGAACCCATACACATAACTAAAACTAATACGAAAATTAAAATAGTTTTGTCTGCGTCCATTATTATTGGGAGTTTAGTAGAACTTCTTATAACTGAGTAAAGTATTTGACCAGAGAAATAAGCAGGTAAATAACCAAACAATGCCAACAAAAACCCCTCTCTAGCTACAACAAAGAAAAGGGACTTGAGTCTATACCCCATTGCCAATAAAGTGGCGTACTCTGGGAGGTGATCTGTAACGTCACTATAAAGAATTTGATAAACAACCACACACCCTACAACGAAACCCATCAATGCTCCCAAACTAAATATAAAACCTATTGCAGTACTATTTTTCCAATAATTCTTCTCAAATTCTATAAATTGATTTTTTGTAAGAACCCTAACATCATTTGGGAGTGAGTTATTTAATATCCTTGAAATCAATTCAGGATCAGATCCTTTTTTTAGCTTTACCAAACCAATTTCTATACTTCCAGGAGGATTAGCAGGAAAAAGTCTTAAGAAGGTTTCTCGACTAGTTATCAAGTTACCATCTGCGCCAAAAGATGGTCCCAACTCCACAAGGCCCTCAACAATTACTCTTTTTCCAGCAACCTCAGTCTCAACTTTTTTTTCAGATAAGAACCATTCTTCAATCGGTCCAAATTCAGGTCTAGATAGTTTGTCAAAAAGAACTCTTGATGGATTTCTCAATTTATAAGCTTTCTTTGAGAATCCCTCATCTAAAAGAAGTGAATCGGAGGGATTAAAACCTAATGCAAGTATTGATCTAGTTTTAAGATTTTCGGGATTTCTCCAAAGTAAATAATTTAGATTAACGGGAGCAGTTTTTTCAACATCCTCTACTGCGAGAGTTTGAATTAATCTTCTTTTTGGGAATCCACTCATGCTTATAGAACTTTTTGATCTGGGACTTATCAAAACAAGATCGGCATCTAGAAGTTTATGAATAGTTACGCTCGTGTCAAATAAACCATCTCTAAAACCTAATTGCATAAACATCAAAATCCCTGCAAAACTGATTCCAGCTATCGCAACTGCTAACCTTAATGGTTGCCTAGTTAATAACAACCAAGCTAATGGTATTTTTCTAAATTTTAAAAAAGAAAAACTCATTAGGGAATAAATTTCGCAATCACTTTCATTCCTGCATAGTTTTGAACTATATCTATAGAATCTTGATCTAATTTTACTAGTACCTCGATAATTCGTGAATCAGCATCCCCTGTTGGATCAGTCGATAGAACTTTTCTTTGTTTTACCTGAGGACTAATCCTAATAACCTTTCCCTTAAGATTTTTTTGGAAACCTCCATTCTCACTGCTCAATTCAACATTCTGAGAGATAAAGACTCTATTGATGTCAGATTCATAAACCTCTATCAAAGCTTCCATTTTTTGACTAGAACCAATATCCAAAATCCCTTCATTTTGAGGCCTTTCACCAACTCTGGCGTTTATTCCAAGAACAAAACCATCGATTGGACTCCTTAGTTTTGAATTAAATAGATCTATCTTGATATTTTTTTGATCCCCGATAAGGTTTATTTTCTGTTTTTGCAATTTTAATAATTCATCTTTTCTCTGTGAAAACTCTACAAAAGAATATACATCTTTGTTCAAAGCCAACTCAAACCTTTGAATTTGATCTTTCTTTAGGGTAATTTCTTCGTTAATAGTATTAATTAGATTTTCGTTTCTTTCAAGATCAGCGATTAATTTTTCTCCATTTTCAAAGATTGCAAGTATATCACCTTTTTTCACGAAATCACCTTCATTTACTAAAATTTCGACAATTCGGGGGGAAGAGCCAAACTGACTTATTGGAGCTGCCAATTGTCTAATCTCTCCCGAAGGAGAAAGTTGACCAAGTGCAGCAACGGCTGTAATAGGGGGTATGAAATCTGAAGTTATTTCCTTTGTAAATTTTGAACTAGATTTATTATTTCCAGAACAGGAAATAACACCAAGAGATATTGGAGTAAATAATAAAAAATAAATAAATAAATTTTTTAATATTTTTAATTTCATTAAAAATCGAAGAGTACTGTTTTTATGTAGTTATTGACCCATTTTTTATCAAAATATTTTAAGAGAACCATGCTAGTCTTTTCGTTTTTCATTTGTTGAACACAATAATTTTTTTGAAAATCTATTCTCTCTTGAATAATTTCCTCATTAACATCCGGTTTAGCTTTCTTACTTAATTTGATCAAAATAGAGAGGTATTGATTCACAACTCTACAAAAATCATTTTTTTCAGATTTACTTTTTAAGGAAGCAAAAAATACATTATTAGAAAAAATCCCCCCCCATTTAGGAATCTCTCTCAGAGAGGTAAAAGAACTTTTATCAACTTCAGAAAGTAATTTTTCATATTTCAAACCTTGGTTTTGTGATGCCGGGGATAAGTCAACAATGGCAGCAGAAACAATATCATTTATTTTTACCAAATCCATCCCAAAAATTGGGATATCAAACTTTGGATCAGGAAAAAAAACGCAATGTAATATTTTAAGATTCTTTGAAAATTCTGCTGCTTCAATATGTAACTTTCTAAAACCTTTTGCTTTATGAAATTCGTTTTCAATATAAAGTTCTCTGCCAATTTCTTTAGATATTATGTTAGTTAGTTTTGGATCAATTTTTATACTCTTGAGGTCCTCAAGCATGGATCTATGCTCTCTAATATTTTGTAACAAATCCAAAATAAGAGGGTCAGTTAATTTTGTTTTAGTTAAAGATTCAGACAACAAGGTTAAAAAGTACCAAAATAGAATTTAAAGAGAGAACCTAAATGAACGTAGGAGATGTAAACTACTACACCCATTCAAGCAAAACTAGATGTGTGTTTGTGGATAATAAAGAATTGCCGCTTATAAGCATTGATATTTGGTGCAAAGCAGGTTCTTCATTTGAGGATGTTGATAAAAATGGCACTGCTCATTTTCTAGAACATATGATTTTTAAAGGATCTAACAAAATAATGCCAGGTGAATTTGACCATAAAATTGAATCTCTAGGCGGATTAAGTAACGCTTCAACTGGTTATGATGATGTACATTACCATGTCTTAGTTCCACCCAGTAACTTTAAAGAATCACTTGCTCTTTTGACAAATATTGTCGTTGCTCCAGATTTTAATCCTGATGAATTTATAAAAGAAAAAGGGGTAGTTATTGACGAAATAAAACAACAAAATGATCAGCCTGAAGAAAGATTATTTAATTATTTTTTAAAAAGGGTTTGGTTAAGTCCGAATTATGCCAATTCAATTCTAGGAACTGAACATAGTATTAAAAACTTAGAGATAAATGACCTTGTGAAATTTCATAACAAACATTACACTACCGAAAAAATTTGTATTGCAATTGCTGGGAATCTCTCTAAAGAAATTTATAAAAATTTTGAAAATAGTGATCTATCTGGCATAAAAGAAAGTCCAAATTTAATAAATTTAAAAAATAAACCTTCTTTAAAAATAAGGAATGGTAGAGAGT
>QCEK01000022.1 GCA_003280655.1 Prochlorococcus sp. AG-355-O17 | reverse complement strand
TTAGTTTTGCCACATTTTAAATAGACACCATATCTTCCATTTAATATTTGGATTTTTTCCTTAAATTCTTTCGGTTTTCCAAAGTCTTTAAGTACCTCTTGACCACCTCTCCCCATTTTTGGCATAGCAAGAATTTCTAATGCTCTTTTTATATCGACGGTAAAAACATCATCCTCTTTCTTTAAGGATCTGTTTTCAGATTCATTTTCATCTTTAATCCATTTGATATAAGGGCCAAATCTTCCTCTATCAGCCTCAACAACTCCACCTTCAGGATGAACTCCTAACAATCTAGGCAAACTTAAAAGTAAAAGAGCCTCATCTAGAGTTAGATCGTCAGTTCTCAACTCTTTGGGTAATGAAGCTCTTCTTGGTTTAGCTTTATCTGGATCATTATTTCCCAATTGCACGTAAGGTCCATAGGGGCCAAATCTTAAAAAGACTTTTTCTCCAGTTTTTGGATCAGTTCCAAGATCTGATGGGCCACTTAAAATTTGATCAACTTGCTTAATGTCTAAATCTCCAGGAGTAATATCCATTGGAAGATTACCTTTCGCCTGAATTTCATTACCAGATTCATCAATTTTTGTACCCTCTAGCCAAGGTCCGTTAGAGCCTATTCTGACTACGCAAGGAAGGTCTTCGAAATCAACTTGTCTATAAGCTTTACCATCAATATCACCTTCTGTTTTCTGAACTTTTACCTCCAAACCATTTTTACCTTTATAGAAAGTTTCGAGGTATGGTAGCCACTCAAGATTGCCCGAAGATATTTCATCCAATGAAGATTCCATTTTTGCAGTAAAAGTAGTATCAACCAGATCAGGGAAATGTTCTTCTAATAGAGCCGTAACAGCAAAAGCTGTAAACGTTGGAGCTAAAGTATTAGAAGATATATTGGCATAACCTCTATCGACTATTGTCCCAATAATACTCGCATAAGTAGAGGGTCTTCCAATCCCTTCTTTTTCAAGAACTTTAACTAATGCAGCCTCTGTATATCTTGCAGGAGGTTTAGTTTCATGAAAAGTAGATTCCTTATTAGTAACTTCAAGACATGTTCCAGTTGTTAAGTTTGGGAGAATAATTTCTTGTTGTTCAAGAGATGAACTTGGGTCATCACTTCCCTCGACATAAGCTCTGAAGAATCCTGCGAAATCGATACTTTTCCCGCTCGATTTAAATAATCCATCCCCCACGCTAATTTCAGCATTAATCATTGTTAGCCTAGCTTCCGCCATTTGACTAGCTACAGTTCTTTTCCAAATTAAATCGTAAAGAGATAAGTCTCTACCAGTTAGATTAGTTTCTTTTGGTGTTTTAAATATCTCACCTGCCGGCCTAATAGCTTCGTGTGCTTCTTGAGCATTTCTTGCAGTTGAATTAAATTGTCTTGGTGAGTTAGATAAATATTCTTTTCCATACATAAAACTGACACATTCTCTAGCAGCTCTTGTGGCTTGTTCAGAAAGATGAACCGAATCAGTTCTCATATATGTTATGAAACCTCTCTCATATAGGCCTTGTGCACATCTCATAGTTTCTCTTGCAGACAAACGAAGCTTCCTGTTTGCTTCTTGTTGTAATGTGCTAGTTGTAAATGGAGGAACTGGCTTACGAGTGGATGGCTTTTTTTCTATTTTTGAGACTAACCAATCCTCTGAGGAGAAAGTCTTCAATAAATCTTTTACTTTTTCTTCTCCAATTATTAAAGATTTATTTCCTTGTTTTAATTTGCCGGTCTGTTCATCGAAATCGGAACCATTAGAAATTCTTTGACCGTTTAAACTGAATAATTTAGTTTCGAAAGTAATATTATCTTTTACTAGGGAAGCTTTAATCCCCCAGTAACTAGCTTTTTTAAAGGATCTTCTTTCTCTCTCTCTTCTAACAAGAAGTCTTACAGAAACTGACTGAACACGACCAGCAGATAATCGGGGGGCTACCTTTTTCCAAAGTAAAGGAGATAATTCATATCCAAAAAGCCTGTCCAAGATTCTTCTTGTTTCTTGAGCCTGAACAAGTTCCATATCAATTTCTCTTGTTTGGTCTAAAGCTTTATTAATTGCCTTTTTTGTAATTTCATGAAAAACCATTCTCTTAGTTGGTATTTTAGGCTTAAGTATTTGCAGAAGATGCCAGCTAATACTTTCTCCCTCTCGGTCTTCATCAGTTGCCAGTAATAGCTGGGTCGCGCCTTTCAAAGCATCTTTCAACTCTTTAACAACCTTTTTCTTATCTTTTGGAATTATATAAAGTGGTTCAAAATCTTCTGTTGTATTAACTCCTATTCTTGACCATTTTTCCTTTTTGACCGCAGCAGGTATTTCAGCAGCTCCTTTTGGAAGATCTCTTACATGTCCCATTGAAGCGAGAACTTCATAATTAGAAGGCAAAAACTTTCTTATAGTTTTTGCTTTGGTGGGACTTTCAACAATAACAAGTGTGTGATCCAAGGTTTATTTCAAAAATTGGTGTTTTTGTTCAGCTAGGGCATATTATGATTGTTTGAAGCTTTTTCAAGTAATTTCTTCTAAAAATTTCAAAAATCATACCCACAAATTATAATCAAGTTAAGATTAACTCTTAGACTCTTACAATCAAACATCTAATTTAATCCAATTTAATAAAGTGCCCAACGAAATCTTTACAATTAATTTAAATGCTCAAGCCATTATTCCAGAGGCTTTTATTTTACTAGGTATTGTTGGGACACTTCTTGTAGATTTAGCTGGAGAAAAAACGGCATCAAAATGGGCACCAATAATTTGCTATTTATCAATTGGAAGCTCTCTTGTTAGTTTGGCATTGCAATGGAGTAATCCGGTAGAAAGTGCTTTCCTTGGGTCCTTTAATTCAGATAATTTAGCAATAGCATTTAGAGCAATAATATCTTTATCAACCTTAATTTCTTTACTTATAAGTTGGCGGTATACAGAACAAAGTGGTAGCCCTATTGGCGAGTTCGCTGCAATAGTTCTTTCGGCAACTCTGGGAGCAATGCTTTTATGTGGATCTACTGACCTTATCAGCGTATTTATATCTCTGGAAACTTTATCTGTGGCAAGTTATTTACTTTCTGGTTACCTCAAGAGAGATCCAAGAAGTTCAGAAGCGGCTTTAAAATACCTCCTTGTTGGCTCTGCTGCTGCTGCTGTCTATTTATATGGATCCTCTTTTCTTTATGGATTAAGTGGTTCGACAAACTTAGAAACAATAGGTTTAGAGATTATCAATAAGCCATCATTCATTACTTCTCTAGCTCTTGTATTTGTCTTATCAACTGTTGCATTTAAAATTGCTGCTGTTCCCTTTCATCAATGGACTCCTGATGTATACGAAGGTTCACCTACTCCTGTAGTAGCTTTTTTATCTGTTGGTTCAAAAACAGCGGGCTTTGCTTTCGCAATAAGAATACTAAGCACAACTTTTTCTTCTTTTGACGAAGAATGGAAACTTTTATTTACCATTTTGGCCATATTGAGCATGGCTTTAGGAAATGTTGTGGCTCTAGCTCAAACCTCAATGAAAAGGATGCTAGCTTACAGTTCTATTGGACAAGCTGGATTTGTAATGATTGGAATAGTATCAGGCACACAAGATGGTTTATCATCTGCTGTTTTATATTTGGCTGCATATTTGTTTATGAATTTGGGTGCATTTTCATGTGTAATACTTTTTTCACTAAGAACTGGTTCTGACAGAATTCTTGATTACTCAGGACTTTACCAAAAAGATCCTTTAATTACATTAGGCTTAAGCCTTTGTCTTCTATCTCTTGGAGGTTTACCTCCAATGTTAGGATTTTTTGGAAAGATATACTTGTTCTTTGCTGGTTGGGCAAATCATCAATATCTATTAGTAATAGTTGGATTAGTAACCTCAGTCATATCAATTTATTACTACATTTCAGTAATAAAAATGATGGTGGTTAAAGAACCACAGGAAGCTTCTCAAATTGTCAAATCATATCCTGAAATTAATTGGGGAATTGAGGGACTACCACCTTTAAGAATCGCACTTTATACTTGCGTAGCAGTAACTGCTCTTGGAGGAATCCTATCTAATCCTCTTTTTAAATTAGCTAATACAGCAGTTGCAGAAACTCCTTTCTTAAAAGATATTATTGCTACAGCAAGCAATATTTCCTAGAAGAATTATTCAATCAATGTCTAAGAGAGTCGCAAGTTTAGAAAATATATCTAAAACATATGGGAAAGAGGATCTAACTGTGAAAGCCTTAGACAGCATAAACTTAGAAATATATAAAGGTGATTACCTAGCTGTAATGGGGGCTAGTGGCTCAGGCAAAAGTACTGCCATGAATATTATTGGATGTCTAGATAGACCATCTAAAGGTATTTATAAATTAAATGATATTCCTGTTGAGAATTTATCTGATGATGAGCTCGCGGAAATACGAAACCAAAAATTAGGCTTCGTTTTTCAACAATTTCATCTTCTTTCAGACGCAACTGCACTAGAAAATGTAACTTTGCCGATGATTTATGCTGGTATTGAGCCTGAGCAAAGATTAGAGCGAGGTAAGAATGCCTTAAAAAAAGTTGGCCTATCAGAAAGAATGCATAATCGCCCAAACCAATTGTCGGGAGGTCAACAACAAAGAGTTGCTATTGCAAGGGCTATTATTAATAACCCTGCAATTTTATTAGCAGACGAACCTACTGGAGCACTTGATTCAAAAACCACTGAAGATGTATTAGATCTTTTTGACAAACTGCATGAATCTGGAATAACTATAGTTTTAGTTACGCATGAAGATGAAGTTGCAAATCGCGCAAAGAAAATAGCCAAATTTAAGGATGGAAGAATAGTTGAATTAAAAGTTAATTAAATTCAAAACCTTCTAATTACCTTAAGTTGAGTTTGATTTTCAATTCTTAAATTCCCATTCGAATCAATATCTTTAATTTTCCATGTATGAGGACAATAACCACTAGGTAAAAAACTTTTTGTAAGAAACTTATTTGCAGAGTTAATCACATATTCTTTCTTCTTATTACATTCAATTGAATCATAAAAAGCTTTAAGAACTTTGGCTGTCCAATAATATTGATTAATATTCTTAGTTTGAAGTATTTTTGATAATGAAATCCCTTCTGATGGAGTGTAATTTAAAACATTCATACCGAGTCCTACTCTTAAATAGATAATTTCTTTGCCTCTTGTTATCACCTTTGGTAAAAATCCAATCAACTTTTTTGAACCAAAAAAAATATCATTTGGCCATTTCAAACAAACATTTATATTCTCTTGTCTAAGCATTTCACATAACTTAATACCTAACGACAAATTAAATATTTGACATGCAAATTCTTTTGAAAATATTGGGTAAGCGGCGCTTAACCAAATCCCGCCTTTTGGCGAAACCCAAGTTTTTGAGTTTTGGCCAACCCCTGAGAACTGTTCTCTTGCGATTATCGCTACTGGCAAGTTTTTCTTTATTTCAGAATGTCCAAGCAAGTTTGTTAGCTCATTTTCGGTACTTTTACATTTTATTTTGTAAAAAAGTCTCCAGGTTGGATATTGACCCTGAATTTTTTTTAAATAAAAAACTGTCTTAGCTGCAGATCCAATAACTTTCACAAATTCTTTATTAAAAAACGAGCATCTTTTTGAAGATTAGATTAACTTTAGTCTTAATAAGTAAATTTTACAAATTGGACAAAAAGTATTTGCCAATAGTGAGTGGTAGGAATCCACATCCATTAAAAAATTGTCTTGATAATTTCAAAAGATCATGGGGAGACTTAGATAAACTTTCTAAAATCAACGAAAACTGGAAAATTTTAATCGGTTTGGAACTATTTC
>QCEK01000021.1 GCA_003280655.1 Prochlorococcus sp. AG-355-O17 | reverse complement strand
AAGAATCAAATATTTAATAAAATAAAGAAATTTTTTGCTTATTAAAGCTCTTTTATAATAAATTTTTTATAAATTTAAAAGATATTTTTCTTATAAATATATTTTCATCTTGCAAGTTCATTTGAATAATAAGTGAATGAATTCTCTCGATCATATCTAATATCGTTAAAAAAGGAACTATATCTATTAAAAGAGATAATACCTTTCTTATAATCAAGGTTATTTTGCAAAAGAGCAGACTTTAATCTTTTAATAGTTATTGCTGGGCCAAAATAATCATTTTCAAACTTCTTACCTTCTGCAGATAATTTTTCAAAGTTATTTTTATCCATATCTATAATTTTCAAAATCTCTTCAGCAAATTCATTCGTATTATTTGTAACTTTTAAAGAATTACAATTTCTAAGATTATTTACAATACCTTCTGATCCATATTTTGTTGAGACTACGGGTAATCCTGCAGATAGATATGATAAAACTTTACCTTTAACTCCAGCACCGGTAATTAAAGGAGCTAAACCAATTCCAACCGAATTATATAATTCTGATAGATCTTCTACATACCCTATTACTTTTATGTTTCTTATTTCAATTTTCAGTTTTTTTAAAAGTTTATCAATATTTCCTCCTGCTATATTTAAGTAAACTTTATTATTTTCATTAAGGATTTTTGGAAAAACTTCTTTTATAAACCAAATAATCCCATCAATGTTAGGCATGTGATTATAATTACCCAAAAATAATAATTGAAATCTATTTTTAAATTTAGAAGTGGTTGAGTTTATTATTTGTGAAACAGGAGGTAGAACGGATGATCTATGACTTATTAATTTTTGCGCAATAACTTCTTCCTCTTCGCTAACATGAAAAATAAAATCGCATTTTTCTATGATTTCTTTTTCACGTAACCTATAATCTTCGGAATTTTTGAGTAAATTTCTTCTTTTAATAGAGTCTAATTCATTTTTTGCAGTTCTTGCCAATCGGACATAATGAAGATCATGTGTATAGTAGAAAATTTTAATATTGGAATATATATCTTTAACTAAATCAATAGCTTCAAGATTTTCTGGTCTTGCTATTAAAACAATATCAAAATTTCTTTGATAAGCAATTGGGATATTGCCTTGAAAATTTCTTAGATCGTGAATACTTTTTATTCTTGGATGAGCTAAAACTTCAATTCCCCTAGAACCCATATTATTTGCCTTATCTCTCATGTAACAAAAATTATTTGCAGGAATATATGTCACGTTGTAACCTAGCGCTTTAAAAGCAAAGCAAATATTAATCATATAAAGTGAGCCTGCATCTCCATCGGGATCAAGAATAAGAGATTCAACAATTAATAAATTACCCTTGGATCCTCTTGAAATTGCAGACCAAATATTTGATCCATTTGGGAAATGGTATTTTAATGATTTACCCCATTTGTCGAAAAACTTTTCTTTATTTTTTACCTGATAGAGTTTAATTCCTTCACCTGTTTCGGTGCCACATGATTCCCCTTCTATATGAATAGCTTGAGATTGTGGCTGATAAATTACTTTAAGATCATTTTTACGAAGTTGCATACATAGATCTGTATCTTCATAGTATGCAGGTTTATATAAAATATCAAATTTGTTTAATCTAACAAATAATTCTTTTTTGATCATTATTGAGGCCCCTGAAATATAGTCGCTATTTCTAGAAAAATTAAATTCAGGTAAATTTGGATTGGAAAACTTGCCATAGTTCCAAGCGCTAGCATCATTCCAAATAATACCTCCTGCTTCTTGCAGTTTATTATCAGGATAAATTAATTTAGATCCTACTAATCCAATATCTTCTTCAAATTCATAAGTTTCAACAAGTCCGACTAGCCATCCTGGTAAAACTTTTACATCATTATTTAAAAAGACAATATAAGATCCATCTCTAGTTTTTTCGGTCGCATTATTACAATTTTCTAGGAATCCTAGATTATATTCATTTTCTAAAAAGTTAAATGCATTTAATCGAGATAATTTTCTCATTTCATCAATGCCTTTTAAATCTTTACTATCATCCTCAGCTATGATTATTTTTACTGAATATTTATTCTGAAAAAAACTTCTATTAATAATTAAATCTTGATAAATCGATAATATACATCGCAATGTCATATCAAATTTCCCATATGCTGGAACAATAATATCTA
The DNA here is from genome assembly GCA_003280655.1 of Prochlorococcus sp. AG-355-O17. Lineage (GTDB taxonomy): Bacteria > Cyanobacteriota > Cyanobacteriia > PCC-6307 > Cyanobiaceae > Prochlorococcus_A. The sequence continues at coordinate 4,209 of QCEK01000021.1, read as the reverse complement.
TAGGATTATATTTCTCATTATTCAGTAAATCATAATCAAAACACATTTGGGACAAATTTACTGCCGCTAAATAGAGTTCTTCTATATTAGGCTCTATCAAATGTTTATTGGCTGAATCTATAACATAACTTGCATAAGGACTTTTTAAGTGGTTTAAATATATCAAAAAAATATTATTTGTAGTTGATTCTAAATTTTTAAATCCTTTATTTCTAAGTTTATAAATATCAAAATTGGATTCATACCTTTTACATTTATTAGTTAACCATCTAGTGAGATATAAAAAAGTTGATTCAGAACTTAGTTCTGACTTCACTTTTATATCTAGTTTATTTATTTTTTTGACATCTGATTTTTTGCTGTAAAAGTTATAATTTTTGATATTTCCTGGAATTAAAATTTCATTTTCTCCAGAGGGTAAAAAAATAATATTATTAGCAATATCTTTTTCGCTGAAGGGGTATAATTTTTTTTTGGGTTCAATAATTATTGGATAATATTCAGAGGAATTCCTCTCGACTTCAAACTTTATTCTTGTGGCATAGACATTATTCATTAGGCCATTTTGATATTCAAAATCATGCAAAAAATTATTTCTTTATTTAATGCTTTAACTGAGTAAAATGATAACGTTAAGTGGTTATAAATTTCATTATTTTTAACAATTTATTAAAAAATTAAAAAATTTGTTTTAACTTTTTTAAAAAAAGGTTTTAAATCAACAAACTTCTATTATTAAATTATTTTTTACTTTTAATTAAACAATCTCTTAATACAAATTTATTAGGTATTTTCATTACCTTAGAAAAATCTTCCTTTACATAGGTTAAATATGGACTATAAGATGGATCATTATCAATGACGCTGGCCCATTTTCTTTTCAAAAAAGCACTTTCCTTTTTCCACAATCTTAATCTTTTCCCCTCTAACCTTCCTCTCGTAATAGATTCGTGATGATAAGCCTTGACGGAAGGTAGATATAAATTCCTCAAACCAATTAAGCGTGCTTCTAAGCATATATCTACGTCGTTATAATTAACTGGGAGATGTTTTTCATTAAATCCATTTAATTTATTCCAATTTTTTTTGCTAATAGCTAGGCAAGCTGCAGTTAAGGCTGAATATTCCTGAGGAGAATCTATTCTAGAAAAATATCCTTCTTCATTTTCATTAATGAATTTAAATGCGTGCCCTGCTACTCCTCCTATCCCTAAAATTACTCCAGCATGTTGAATTGTGTTGTTTGAATAAAGTAATTTAGCACCTACAAAACCAATTCCTGGCCTAAATGCATTAGATGCGAATTCTTGCCCCCATTTTTTGCTTATAAATTCAATATCGTTATTTACAAAAACTAATACATTTCCATTGGCGTGATCAGTTACATAATTATTCATTCTTGAATAGTTAAATTTTCCATCAAATTTTATAACTCTCCTTGAAAAACTAAGATCTTTCCTAGAGATAAAATTTTTAAGATACAAAATTGTTTTTTCTTCTTTGCTATCATTATCAATTATTATAATTTCAAATGGAATGCCAGGGCCGTTTTCTAAAATAGAATCAATGCACCTTTTAAGATAATCTACTTTATCTCTTGTAGGAATAATGATGCTAAGAAATGCATTTGAGGGTTCTTGCCAAAATAATTTTAAGATACTTTTGTTGGTAGAAGTTTTAATAAACTTACAATTACCTAAATCACTTTTATTGCTTCTAATAAATTCGTAAAGAAAATTTTTATTTATTAAATAATTTTGCAATATTTTCTTTCTCTTATTTATGAGATTGTGGTACAAAATTAGGGGAATATGTTTTATCTTTTCTAAGTCGTTATTTTTCTCAAGGTAATATGTTAAGTAACAGATTATAGAAAATTTATTAACAATATAATTATTTCGCTTCAAAAAAATAATGGCCTTATTCCATAGGCTTGATTTGATAATCCAGCTATTATTTATCGTAAAATTACACCAAAATAATTCTCTATTCCATGCACCCTTAAATTTTGGATTAGACCTTTTACCAAATTCATCAATAAAATCTTCATCACCAAAGAGTATTTGAGGATTTGATGCTTGATTTAATAGAATTTTTAGAACACTAAATATCCATTCAGGAAGTTTATCCTCATTATTTAAAGTAATAACATAATCTGAATTAACAGTTGGTAGCGGATTTTCGGGATTTTGAATATCAAAGATAAATTCCTTGCTTTTTTTTTGAAGAATTTTTTTTAAAATATTAAACTCTATTTTTTCTTGCCATTGATCATAAATGAAGAGATGAGATTTGAGGGATTTACATTGAGATGTAAGTTCTAAATTATAAATCCTCCAGAATTTGAGAAACTGATTATTTGAAACAAAAATACTGGGAGTAAATGTATTAAATTGTTTGCACCTTTTTCTTATTCGCATCCATGCATTAAAGAATGGTATTTTTATAAACCATATTTCTTTTAAAATAAATGGATTTTCAATATTTTCTAGTATGATATTAAGTTTATTTGACCTATTAATATGTACTGTTCTCCAACGCCGTTTCAAAGGGAAAGTAGGTCTGCCTTGATAAAAGTAAGATTCTCCAGTAAATAATTTACAATAACAACTATTATTTTTCCCCTCGTGCTTGATACCAAATAAATACCATCCTTTAGAATATTTTTTTTTACTTTCAAGAATAACTTTTTTATTAAGGTTTGGTTCAAATTTGATTTTTTTTAGATCATATCTCTTATCTTTTAGGATTTCATAAGGATTTTTTGATTTGAAATTAAAAAGTTTATTAATTGATAATTTTGTGAGTGCTGAGTGAATTATTTTTGAAAAATATAAATTTTTCATGATATTTAATATCTTTTGCCATTTGATAGGGTTTTGAAGAAGTTAAAAACCCCAAATAATAAGAATATTGAACCAATAACACTAAAAAATCCTTTATGTCTCCAAGCATTTGCTTCTTCGTCAGGAATTTGAGGACTTGATATTACTGCCATAAAGCGTTGTTTTTGCAAAGAATCAACTCTAGTTGTCTCCGCTGTCGTTATTGCTGCCTTGTAAAGATCTAATGCAAACTTTAATTTATTTTCAAGATCTGAAATTGTAAGAATTTTTAAGTTTAAATTTTTACCATTTGGGCTTACTAATTCAGAACGCTCCTCATTAATTTGCTCTGAAATTTCTAAAATTTGATTTGATATTTCTATTATTTCAGGCTCTTCTTCACTTACGAATTTTCTTTTTAATCCAGCTAACTCAACTTTTAATTTTACTAATTCTGATTCTAGTGCAGCTATAAATTTACTACTTGAATTACTATCAGATCGTGGATTAATTACTGAATTCTTTCTTTGAAATTCTAAAAGATCTCTGCTGGCTGCTTCAACTTTATTAGCTTGTATTGTTACTTGATTATTTACAAAATCAAGTTGGCGCTTAAAAATATTTTGATTTAATTCATTGGCAAATATCTCAGACTGATTTATTAAAAATTTATTAAAATCATATCCAGTTTTTGCATCATAAGAATTAGTTCTGATTTCTAATATCCCCGATGACTCTTCAAAACTTACGTTTATTTGCTTCTTGAAAAATTGATATATTTCACTCTTAGAATGATTTGGAGCTATACCAGATAATAAGTCAGGAAATTTTCTTTCATATTTTTTTGAAAAATTTATATTTCTTTCTGCTATTTCTAAGACTTCAGGAGACTTTAAATATGTTCTCATAAACAGTGAATCCTCTTTTGAAGAACTATTACCACTTCCTAAAAGAGAAGAAATATTAAAATCTCTTTGCATTTTTTCTGAGGCTTTTCTGATTACTATGTAAGATTTAACTTCGTATCGACTTCTTCCGATTACATAGAAATAAGAAAATATAATTAGGAATGGAATCATAACAAAAGAAAATCTTGTTACTTTTTTTTTGTTGAATTTTGTAAGAATCATTTTATTCATCTCAATTTATGTCTTTTAAATTTTTTTTATAAAAATCAATTGCTTTTGATAGATTATCAAAATTTTTTATTCTTTTATTATGAATTACAAAAGCTTTTTGGCAATAATTTTGAATATTTTTCAAGTTATGGTCTATCATAATAAAACCAGAATTTTTTAACTTTTTATCAAGAAAAAATTTACTTTTTTCTCTAAAGTATAAATCTCCTGCAGAAGATAATTCGTCAATTAAGTAGAAGTCAAAA
>QCEK01000020.1 GCA_003280655.1 Prochlorococcus sp. AG-355-O17 | reverse complement strand
CAAATCTACATCATCCATTTCTTCCCACCCTTTAAGAGCGTAATCATCTAATTCTTCAAATATTTTTAGACCATCTTTTTCTGCCTTTTGTTTTTCAATCTTATTTAATTTTTTATCATTTAAATAATATTGCATATTTTTTTAATCATGTCATTCTCCCTAGATTTTGAGAGATAAAATGTATCCTATTATACGAATTTCTATAAATTTTTTATGTTAAAAATCTATTGCTTTCATACACAATTTAATTCATTTACTCATGATCTATCTAGCTTTCTTTAATTTTATCTCTCTTCTAATTAATAAAGCTATAACAACTACACACATATTCATAAGAAATACGTCTAATGGCATTAAATAAAAAAGTCTCTGCTTAATTAATAGCATTGATATTGGTTTTCCAATTAATAAAGGATCACTAATCATCATATACCTAGCAGTGAACGTTAGATGGATTATCATTACGTTCCTTATCCCAGTAATCAGCTAGGTCAGTTGATACTCCCTGTTCTTTCATTAAATCCTTAAGAGTTGAATAATCCTTTGCATTATCTAAATCTCTTGTATTTTTATCTTGTATTGCGAATGGTGATCTTTCTAATTTCATAATTAATTACCTCAAAATTTTTGTTGGATTCTGGTTACAGAATTTGGATGGTCATGTACGTAAGAATTAAATTCTCTAGCAAGCATCAGGCAGTCATAGGCATCGCGAGCGTAGAACCCTATTTGATGTGTACTATTAGATGAATCTTTGTAACTTAATAGATATTTTTTACAAGATCTGATTGGTGTTGAAGACATTTGAACTCATGACTGTTACTACTACGTTCTAACTAGGCAGACTCATAAACTGACTAAAAGATATGTACGGTTTGAGGTACAGTTATTTACGGATAAAGGATCAACAATTGAATTTCAATATGGATAAAATGCTAGGAATAGATCACAAAAGATCGAGAAAATTATATTTTAATTATCTAGTAAGTCTTATTTGAGACCTTTGTTGCCATTTAAAATTTCCATAGCTATAAAAATAAAGCGGGCTAAAGTCTGTAAACTCCACGAGGATTTAGTCCGCTTGCCTAAAGGTAATAAGTCCATTCTTAGTGAAGACTTGTCCACATGACAGTACTACCATGTCAACAAACAATAGGTACATAAAGGGATTTATAAAGACTATCCGTGGTCATGTGGACTTAAAGTGGGATATTGGACAAAAGATGGACGACAATACAGCGGTAAAACCAATTAAAAAGTTAAAAAAAAGGATAAAACTATTTAACGAGTAATTCAGAGGAAAACTTTAATATGAGTAAAGCTAGTGAATCAAGACTCACAGACTATTTAAGTAGATATCACAGACTAGGCAAAGCTGGCTTAGGTTTAATTTCAAAAGAATCAGATCCAAAAGATAAAATGAGAACACATTTGAACTAACCAGGAAAGGGAAGGATTTAATAGAAAAGTCTTTTAGTACCCTTTATGAAGACGTAAAGGATTATGAAATAGATTATGAGGAGTAATGAATACTTGCAACTCTATTAATTCCATAGCCCTTGGAAAACTTTTAAAGAAATATAATTTAACTCCCAAGAATAAGCAGAAAGTGATTTTATTAGCCCAACGGAAAACCGCAACATGGTCTGGTCTCAATAGACATGCAAGAAAACTAGAATTTAAACAGTCAGTAGCTAATCAACAGCAGCAACAGTAATGATGGAATTATCTACCACTTCACCTACTACAGTCTTAGAACCAAAGACTGCAAAACAAAAATATCCAGAAGCAAGAGTGATAGTTCTGGATGATAACTTTAATACGTTTCAACATGTAGCAAAATCCCTTTTATCAATAATTCCAGGAATGAGTGAAAAGAGATCATGGGATCTAGCCATTAAAGTAGACAAGTCAGGTTCCGCAGAAGTATGGAGGGGTAATTTTGAACAGGCTGAATTTTATCACGAGCAACTAGTCAGTAAAGGTTTAACTATGGCTCCAATTGAAAGAACTTAAAATTTAATTGAGAGTAATGTAAGAATTTACTTTAGTAAATTAAGCAAAGACAAATAAAAAGTTAAATTTCTGGGGTTTGTTGTAAAAGCATTTTATAAATTGAATCGAAATTAAATATTTGGAGAAGATGTATGGAAAATAAAAAAGCGATAAAAGTTGAACCATTGAATTTTTACTCAAATGATATGACTCTAACTAAAGATCAGCTAGTTCATAATCACTTGAAGTTGACATATCAAAAAAACTTAGTTTCTGATCTAGATCAAAAACATAAAACATGGGCTAAAGAAGATGCAGCGAGTTAATTTTACTTGTGATGAGAGTGTTTTAATATATTTAATTTCTAAAAATTAATGGTTTACTTTTTGATGATTTATACTAACTAAGTATATTTTTATTTTAAAAAGAAGGGTTAGATATTTTGAATAAGATTTTTGCTTTTATATTAATTCTAATATTACCTGCATATGCTTACGCTGGCTTTCCTGAAGGTGAGAAGGGTTACGATTTAAATAAAATAGAAAAGTCATTTAAACTTCCATGTAGTGAAATTGGAAATGATCAATGTCTTGCAAGAGTAGTAGCTATGGGAGGTTGTATTTATAGTTTTGAGATTAACAAAGGGAAAGAAAATGAAGACGCCTTAAAAAAATCAGATGAAGTTTTAATTGCTCTTTTAGATGGAAACAGTTTGGATATAAATAATATGTTTGAAAATGATGGATCAATTAAAAATGATATTAGATCTGAAGTAATTAGCAGAATAAATTCTTGTCGTGAAGCTACTAAAAAAGCAATACCTAATTTAGTTAAGTTACCTGAAGGGATGGAAATGACCGAAGAGAGACTTGAAAGTTTGACTAATACTTATCCTCAGTACTATCTATACATGTTTGAACAAATGAGAAATGGCAAATAATTATTTCTTATTCTTAAATATTATTTTTATACATATATGTAACAGAAATGTATAGACCTAATATAAATATAAGCATATATAACCAATTTCTTTACATTAATTAATATTAATGTTACATTAGTTTACATAAATCACCCTTTATAAAAATGACTCCTGAAGCAGAAAGATTTAACGGTTGGGCAGCAATGCTCGGTTTCGTTGCAGCTGTTGGCGCATACGTAACAACTGGTCAAATTATTCCTGGTTGGTTCTAATGACAAACACAAAAACAGTTGAGAAGGAAAAGGTTATAGCTGAGAAGCTTAACGGCAGATTTGCAATGATGGGCTTTATTGCTCTTATTGGCGCTTATCTAACAACAGGACAAATTATTCCAGGCTTTGTGTAATGCTCGAGGCAGGAATTAACACTTGGATTAACACTATACTTTTTCCTTTTATGCCAGTCATAACAGTATTTCTTGTTAGTGGATTAATGTTGAGTGATTTGCCATGGAATGATGATGATGACGATGATGATGGCGGCGGATTAATTTCCCCAGTGTATAACTATGTTCCCCAAGGGGCTTAGAGGACATGTATCAAAATGATTTTCATCTCATCTTTATTTAACTCAGTTCCTTCAAGTGCTAAAGACCTTTTAGAGTTTGGTTTCTTTCTTACTGTGGGTATTACAGCAGGAAAAGTAGGACTCTTATGAAAACATATCTAATTGCCATATCACTATTTGGCATTGCAGTAATTACTACTGCGATAGCACCAAGTATTGCTTACGCACTATAAAAATTTAATCACTCTTATTAACGAACAATTAAAAAATGGAAAACTCAAAACCAACTTATTGGCAAAATGCCTAAAGAACCAATGGAAGAATGGCAATGATGGGTTTATTCGCATTGGTTGTAAACTACGGTCTTTTTGGCTGGATCATCCCAGGTATTTTTTAAAATGAATATAGATATTTTCTTAATCTCTTTCTTTACATACCTATTAGTGCCAGTGGTAATGGTTGCTAAGGGTAGAAAAAAAAAGGGGGCATTTTAAAATGTCTTATTTCGCAAAAAATAATTATATAAAATATGACGAATGGTTTGATGAGAATATTTCTCCACTTGATTTAAAATTTTATTACGAAGAAAAACGATTCTCAAATACTCTTCATGAAAAATTTTATTTATTGTCAACCTCAAAAATATTCATTGGGGGTTCTGAAAAAAAATGATTAATATAAAATATTTTTTTTAATTACTGCGCCTAATAATAATTAAAGAAAAATAAGGCAAGTGATTATTTTATCAACAAAAAAAGGACGTAAGATACGTCCGATTAAAAGCTTGATAATCCCCATCACCCAGCCTTTTTAAAATAATAGCACTACATATGGTGTTTGTATGTAATAAATTTTACCTATTGATGGGGTTGTAAGTTTCCATTTATTTTGTCATGATAGAAATCCCCATCACCTAGGCTCGCAAGAGTCTTTTTTTTTGCTTGTAATAACAAATAAGTGAAGGATTGAAAAAACAATAAAAGAAACATATAACAGTCTCTCTAGATACACAATAATTCCATCACAAAGTATTAGTATGCCTTTACTGAAGTTAAGGTATTTAATATGTCACTAAAAAATCAAACTAATGGTATTTATCCATGGGATTATCAAATAGGAGATGATAATTTCCAATTTGAGCCTTGGATTCTAAAGAAAGGAAAGGAATATGTAACTATTGAGAAAAACATAGATAACAAAGGATTTTTTTATTTACAAAAGAATGAAGAAAAACGTCTTTCTCTTAACGCTTTACAAACAAAATCTACATTTAACCAATTAATGAATTTTGGATATAAGCTACGAAAAAGTAAGTTCTAATTTTCTAAAACTACATTTTATTGAGATATAACTTTGATTTTAGATTATTAATAAGAATCGGAGTCCTAACGGTAACCACAGACATAGAAGCATCAATAGTAAAAGTGTAATAGCATGCACATCTGGAATGTAATGCTCTTTAAAAACCTTAGCCTTCATGATCTATCTAGCTTTCTTTAATTTTATCTCTCTTCTAATTAGTAAAGCTATAACAACTACACACATATTCATAAGAAATACGTCTAATGGCATTAAATAAAAATGTATTTAATTAATTGATAGCAAGAATGCTAGTCTGCAAATATTAAGATTTACTGATAGAGAGAAAAAACATCAAACATGGGTGAAAAAAGATGCAAAAAGTTAATTATTTGATGAAAGAAATTAAATTTTAGAAAGGGGAACTAAATAAAGAATATTGATGAATTTGACTCATAACTGTGACAGTTTATTTTAATTTATTTAAAATCTAAGATAAATAGCATTATTTCTTTACATAAAGTAATATAAATGTTACATTTGTTTACGTAGAATTCCATTTTTCTTATGAACTCAAAAAAAGTTAAAGTTTTCGAAACAAAAGCAGTTGAGAAGGAAAAAGTTGTTGCTGAAAAGCTCAACGGCAGATTTGCGATGATTGGCTTCATAGCTGCTATGGGTGCTTATTTAACAACAGGTCAAATTATTCCTGGGTTCGTCTAAATGGACTTTATTTCTAAACGCCAAGGATATATTCCTTTTAAGGTAGTTCCTTACATTTTCTTTATTTCTGTAATTTTAAGTATCACTACAGCAGCAGAAGTGTTCGTATAAATTTTCAACAAACATATTCATGAGAGCTTGCTTCTAGAAATATAATCGAGCTTTTTTTCTTTCTGTGATGAGTGTGTTCATAAAAAAGTTTAGATTGACTATCAATCAAAAAAAGTTAGAACGAGAATTATTAGCTATTAATAAATAAATGATACTAATGAAGCTAAAAATCAATATAAATTTTATAGAAAAATATTTAGCTTATTTAATAAACGATATTGAATATAAGCGGATTACAAAAAAATTAAAAAAATATGATTTATTGGCGGACGTTGACGATCAAAGATTTCATCAGTTTAGATCGACTGTTAATTAATTATTTCCCTTAATAACAATTTAATATAAGTAATTATCAAATTAAATTTATGCTTAAATATTTCAGTTCTCATTAACTTACAAATGTATTATTCAGAAACTAAAGTGATAATGGGTGGTCTAGCCCATGTTCCAATATTAATCTTCATAGTAAATTTTATTAAAGGAAAGTTTGAATCTATAGCATCAAAAGTAGTTGAAGTTAAAGCGGAAGAGCCAAAGGTAAAATTAGTTGAAGTTAAAGAAGAGGAAGTAAAAGCGGAAGAGGTAAACGCAAGTGAAGTTAAAGAAGAAGCAGAATAACAGGAAGAAATAATTAAGAAAGAGGTTTTAATCCCTCTACGTTAGATCGACTTTAAATCAATTAAAAGTGCGAATAAAGTGTGAATAGAAAAATTTTTTTTTTAAATTACCTTTTATAGATAAATTTTTGTATGTCTTCGAATAGATTAGATTTTGATTTAAAAAATCCATTACTTTTTAAATAAGATTTTCCTTTTTCTATATTTTCAATTCTTTTTTTATAAGAATTTTCATCTAAATTTTTTTGCATAAAAAAATAGTCGGAGTCTTATTATGAATAATGCTCACAAAAAAGCGGTTACCTTAAATACAAAATTTAAATTCTTTTTTGAATTGCTTCTTATTCAAACTAAAGATCTAATAAAAAAGTTTCTTTCTTAAATTTTGAAATTTATTAATGAAAAATAAATTAAAAATAAAATTCTTAGAAAAAATGTAATTTAGGTAGGAAACACTACATCAATTACCTATTAGGAATAATTAACTTGTAAATATAAATCTATCTCGCATAATTATGGAATTCTTTAAAAAATTCATGACTGAGAAAGCTGAAAAGCTTAACGGTAAAGCTGCAATGCTTGGAATGTTTGCTCTAATAGGGGCTTACTATTTTACAGGTCAAATTGTTCCAGGTATTTTCTAACGAAAAGCTTATTAAGACTTTTGGGGGGTTGGTAATTTTCAGCCCCTTTTTTATTTAATGACTAAGAATCTCTTGATAACTTGTTTTTCATATCCTCAATATTCTTGATTAATTTGTCTATCCATTCTGTATTGTCATCTTGTTTTAGATATGTAATTTTTGGTTGATTAATTTCAAGTGTTTCGAAATCTCCACTCATAAATTCTCCTTTGTATATTTGTTTAGCTTCATCTTTGTTCAAATTGATTTGACTAAAATACTGCGTATC
>QCEK01000019.1 GCA_003280655.1 Prochlorococcus sp. AG-355-O17 | reverse complement strand
GTTCTGCAGATATTACGACTAGGCAAAATATTCAATTAAGAGGAGTTTAAAGGTGATAAATCCAAACAACCCTAAGTGACTTATCGAAGGTCAAATAAGACTGCAGTTAGTTGAATCGTGGTCAGTTTCATGGATTGAGTTAAACGGCGCAACAACTAATACTTTTATTATTGCCGCTTATTAGCAGATTTCAATAAGAAAGACTCACACAAGCCGAGAACTTCCGTGGATTTTTTATTGCTATTTCGACATAATCCACGGAAAATTCCACGGATACAATGAGACTGATTTTTGGTATTGCTGAGATCGACGGCTATGACTATCGGGGCGACAGGATTCGAACCTGCGACCTAGTGCTCCCAAAGCAATATGTCATTTATTGCTATAACTAGCTTTTATAAGTCATACCAGTTGATATGGCTATATTTTACTTCCGACCTATATCACAATATATTGACAAATTCTTGACCCTATACCACAGCTATACCACAATAGAGTTAATCAGATGACCTAGTGCTCTCATGCCAAAGCTAACTCAAACAGATACATGGGTAAAAGAATATAGAGATTTACTTAGACAATCAATGGAAGAACATCATCAATGGTCTGTTGGTGAACATAATGGCTCTATAAGATTGCAGGTAAAAGATAATGGCAAGAAACAGACCAGGCTTTTACCTTTTGAATGGTCTAAAAAAGGTTTTTCTGCAGCTATTCCAGAAATACAGCAAATATATAAAAGATTTTATGATGGCAATACAAGGCAACTAACAAGAGCCTGTGAAGAGGTAAAAGTATCAGGTGATAGCCATGTAGAATTTTCTGATTTAATTAAAGAATTTAGAAATTTTGTACCTAATGCATCAGATCAAACATGGAATAAATCCTATTTACCAGTTTTATATAAAGCAAAAGAATTATTAGATAGAAAGAAACATAAACCTGTTGATGGTGAAGATTTAATGATGAAAGCATTACAACAATGGGAGCAGGGTTCTAGGCAAAGACAAATACAAAGAAGATCATTAAATAAGTTTCTTAATTGGGCTGTTTTAAGAGCTAAGTTACCTAACTGTTATGCTCCACCTGCAATAGTTCCAGAAGTAAGAAAACCTAAGAAAGTTGGTTATGCATTTAGCGATCAACAGATAATTAGTCTTATAGAAGGTGAAACAGATGAACAATGGAAGTTTGCATATCAGTTAATGGCTGTTTATGGATTAAGACCAGAAGAACTAAGACATTTAAGAATTATGGAAGGTACAGCAGGTAAGGAGTTATGGTCTATCTACAGAAAAAGTAAGGGTGGCAATAAAGGTGAAAGAACAGAACCAAGAAGATTAAACCCTTTATTTGTTAAAGATATAGATGGAAAACCAATAAATTGGAAATTACAGCAAAGGTTAGAAATAGGTGAAAAGTTGCCACCTTTAGGACAGGAAGGAGCTGCAGGTATGGCAATACTTACTCACATAAAAAGAAAGACTATTTATAAGCAAATAAAAGATGAAGCATTATTGATAGGACAACACGCTGTACCTTATTCATTTAGGCATAGATACAGTAAAGAAAGTCATGCTAATGGTATTCCTATTGCAAATATCGCTTCATCAATGGGTCATTCTGTAGAGGTTCATTTAGATAACTATGCCCGATTTGCTCCTGATGGAACAGTAGACATTTACGCAAAAGCTAATCAGTTGGTTTTATGATGTTGTGTACATTTACAGAAGCATATAAATGCTTAGGTTTTAAATCCAGAGCTAGTATTTATCAGCTAAAAGATAAAGGGATATTAGACCCTTATATAAGACGTATTGACGATAAAAAATACCTTTTTATGGGTGAAATTAAGGGTGTTACTTTAGCCAAACATATTGAAAATAATTTAACTGCAACCAATTACATACCACTTAACGACTATGACCTTAATCTCTACGTAAACCTCGCTAAATAGCTTTATTTTGCTTTATATCTGCTTAGACGCTGTCTATTTCTAATAGTCGCTGACGCTAGAAAATAATCGTGCTTTCAGATGACCCACAATAAATACCCTAGAAAGAACCTATAGCTCTAATGACCCTGCATTGATAAGCACTCTTTCTACTAACTCCAAGTTATAAAGTAAATATCTTTTTGTTGATGGAAACTTTCTACGCCAATGAATACCTAACTTTAATAGTCCTGATGTTCTCCATCTTTGCAAAGTCTTTTCAGATACTTCTAAATATTCAGCAATTACTTTAGTGCTAACCCATTGATTAGTTTTCATAAAAAAAAGAGGGATATTAATTCCCTCTAATATGCGATCAACTGTCAATCAGTACAAGTATAGGGTCGAGGGCAATAGACCTACAACAGTCCATGTAAAGAAACAAACTATGTTCCAAGTGCGGTGTATAGAGTCGACCCCTTCCATACACCAAATCTATTACCCTCTAATACTTATGTTGTGATGTCTTGAATAGCTCCAAATGATTCAGCGTGTCTAACCTTCACATCTATTGCCTGTAAGATTCTTACTGATGTAACACCTGTCTGTGAAAGGGTGTACGGATCAACCAAAATTTCTGCGTCAGAGAAAAGTCCGATCAATAAATCACTAAAGTTTCCATAGATCAATGCACTACAAACACCTGAGCTAGAACCCTTAGTTAAGTTAGAAGGCACGTTATTAGATACCATGAATGATCTGTTAGCGATCTGTTGACTACCAATAGCACCCGCATAAGGACTTAAGTGATAAGCACTATTGCCATCTTTTAATTTAGATAAAGCATTTTCTACTGCTGTATTTGTGACAAAAGCACAAGAAGCTACGTCAGCATTATCGACAGCTACAGTTTGTTTTAGGTCTAAAACTTTGTCTAAGGTTATAGCTCCACCATTAGTTCCAATGGCTACTGAACCTATACCTGTAGTTTGTAGGATTCCATCTGGTTCATTAGAACCGCCACCATTTAAGGCAACTGAATCAAGTTTTGTAGCAAGTGTAGAAATAAAGTCATCACGTATTAGACCTTCTATTTCAGGTGTTGCCTGTAACTTCATTAGATGGCTGAACTTACTAAATGCACCCATTACTTTTGGTGACATAGAGATAGTTCCAAATGTGCCTGTACTTTCAGTAACAGAACCAGATTCAGCTACAAAATATGCAGTAGCACCTGCTGTTCTTGTTGGTATCGAAGTATCACCAATTAGTCCAGGCAAAATTGTCGCACCTAATTCTGTGACTACTGACTTAGCTCTAAGAACATCTACAAAGTTATCTGGTAAATGAGAAGTACCGACTAAGTTGCCACCTGCTGTAGCTGTACCTTTTACATAGTCTCTTGTTTTCCAACTTTCAGAAGGAACAAAGACACCCTGTGAACTTCTACCATTTTTGCGAGATAGCTCCTGTTGGATTTCTAATTCTCTACCTGACATTCTTCCACTTGTAAGACCTTGTACAGCCTTAACTATTGAAAAATTGCGAGATTCTTTTGTGTATTCATCTTCTTTTTGTGAATAAAGATGATCTGGGGCATAACTTTCTAAGGGCATAGCTCTTTCATTTAAAGGTTTATCTGTGGGTAGGCTTCTATCGACACCAATAGAGGTATCGGCAGGTATGGAAACTAAAGACAACTCATGGGGCTGCCAGATCATGGCTCTCATGTTGCCATCTTCATCTTCTTCTGTTTTTTCAATGGTGTAGCCCACGCTGATATTCCTTAAAACACCAGTTTCTACATCACGTCTTAGCTGTTGTGCAAGATCACTAGAACCCCATTCGATAGTTGCTCTACCTTTTCTGTTTTCTATCCATGCACGTTTGACCCTGCCTATGGGTCTATTCATGTCATGGTTAAACAAGAAAGGAGCACTATTATTGAGTCTCGATAAATCAACAGAATTAACGTCATGGTCTAATACTTCATTAAATCCATTTCTAGCTACAGGTGTTTCAGAACTAAATGAAAAAGTTAATTCATCTGTCTGGCTATCTGCAGTTTCGTCAATAAGATCAATAAACCGAGTTTCTAGTAATTTTTCAGGAGTTTTCGTCATTAGAACCTTCTGAATTTTCTAGTTTTTTGTATCGCCTATGTTGGGGCGATTTAAGGGCATTAATGTCCGAGTCAATTAAGTCGTCATCAATGTCATAGGTAGTCTTTCTGTTCATAAAAACAATTTGACCTAATCCCTTATACACCCTGATTTTTTGCCAATATTTGCCTGTTTTTCTTATATCTTTCTATTGGTGCTAATGAAGGTCTTATATTGCTCTAAAACAGCTAAATAACTCTCTAAATGGCCTTATTTGGTCTAAAAAAACTGTCACATAGGGGTTGACGATATTTTTAAACATTTAAAATTTTAAACAATTATTCAATTTTTTAGTAGTTCCCATTAGTTCCCATTGGGAATAGGTCGGGAAGTGGTGTTTTGTTAGTCATATCAATGGATTTAGTGCCATGAGTTCCCGACAGATAGAGATAGGGGTCTATTTTTATAGGGGTGTCTCTATGTCATGGGAACTGACAAGGTCAATTTGATTGCTATAACTACTGTTTACTGACTTCCCGATAGTAGTTCCTAGTGTATGATCGGGAACTAAATTTAATTTTTGTATGTCTTTTGGATTTAGGGCATAAACACCCTTCTTAGGTCGTCTTAACTGCTTATTGTTAACCATATTTCCAAGAGTATTATCAACAGTTTTTCTAGCTGCTGATGCGGTATTAAAAGCAGTAGTGACAATATCAGACCTTCTTACTTCTTCTTGTCCTTGTTTATAAAATTCGCCCATAATTTCAAGTATTACGTCATTACAACTACCTACTATTTTTTTATCGTCATCTAATATCATTTCACAATCTTCTAATTTATAAGTAACGCTTCTTCTGGGCTCTATATTTGCAGCTCTATCTTTTTTAAATTCAGCAGTTACACCATTTTGTACCTTTGTATCTTCATCAATATTAGGTTTTAAACTAATAACCATAGATGGTTCTTCTGCCCAACTTTTAGCACCTGCATGAGCACCTCTAGCAGTTCCGTCATGGCTCAAAATTTCTATATGAGCATTATTAGGTACAGCAATAACGTCTCTTATAACCCTTATAAAATCTCTTACCTGTACATTATCTAAATAGTTAAATGCACCAGAACTAATACTTTTTGCACTATCAATAACCACATAATCAATACCTTCAAATTGGACAAAATTTTCTAATTTAATAATTCCATTGATATTTCCATACCATGCCTGTTGACCTTGTTTAGAGTCGAAACCCCATACAAATATTTTTTGTTCTTCACCTTCTTTTAATACAGCATCATTTTCAATGCCTAAGTCATACATGGCTTTTTTAAAAGTACTTACACCACCATCTGTACAAATAAATAGGCTTTTACCTTTTTTACATGGTGAACTTCTATCTAAAATATTTTCACCTTTTGCAAATTTATAGGCTTTATATAATGCGTGGGTTGTTTTACCAGAACCATAAGAACCATAGGTTAAAGAGACATCACCTTTTATTAACCACCCATCTACTAAATAAGTGAGAGGTTCAACAGTTGTTAGGTCAATAGATTTTTTTAAAGCAGGTCTAAAATCTGACTTCATGTGATAAAAATATTTCATCACTTTTCTTGTTATTTGATCGTCAGAATATTTAAACCTTTGTTTTATCAAGCTATAAATTCTTGCTTCTTCATCTTCTTCCTCCTGTCTAATTGCAGCTAATAAATCATCAATTAAAAAGGTAATTTTTTCTTCTTCATAAGAGTTCATTTTGACCCCCAGAACTAATACGATTTCTTGTATCAATCATTGATTGAATAGTTGATGTAAAAAACCAGGCGAGTTTGTGTTTTTTGGCTTTTTCAATACGACAATCCCAGACCCAGACTATGATTTTGGTCTTATTTTCTGGAATTAGGTCAGGACAATGGCTATCAAGTGATGTGTAACTTACAATTAGTTTGCAACCATCATTGTTAGAGCCTTGTCCGCACAACAGGGCTTTTTTCATGGCAATCTTCTTTCAATGTTTCTAATTTTTTTGGTGTAAAAGGTATTTTGTTTTTTTTGTTGTGTAGCCAGTTCAAGAAGTAATGATTTCTGTTCATCATTTGCTTTGCATAAATCCATATAGCCTTTCCTTAGTTCTTCATACTCAACAATTAGGGCATTTACTTTAACCACCATGTGAGCAAGATTAGTACCTAAAAGTAATTCAGCATCAGTTTTTAAATAAGGTCTATATTCTTCCATCACGTTATTAACCAACATTTCGAAGGTATGTTTAGTAACGGAAATATGCTTTTCTTTTTGAAATTCAGGCATCATGTTCGCCCCCTATAAAAATGTAGTTTTTTAGGACTATTTTTTTGGAAATATTCAAGAGCATTTACAGCTGCATATCCACATTGAATTTCATCTGCTTGAGTCATTCTATGGACTACCCATTTTGTTTTTGCTATTAACATCATCTGATTACCTTCTGATCTGTAATCAATAGAACCAGAATGAAAATTAAATTTAAAAGCCTTTTCAGAAAATAAAATTATATCCAAAGTATGTATGGCAATAGCTTCAAGACATTGACGCTTATCTTTATTTGTTTTAACTTCTTTCATTATTTTCCTCCTGACTTTTAAAGCTATTTTCTAAAAATTCTTTTGCAGTTTTGGTATGTAATTCAGAACTTTTTTTAACTATTTCATCAGCTAAACATTTATCTATTCTTGTCTCGTTTTCATCTTCATAAATCCATTCAGCCAGTTCAATAGCATCAGCTTCACAGATACCAGTAATAACTTGTAGAGCCATTCTGGTCTTATAAATTAGTTCTACTTTTGCTTGTTCTCTTATACAGCCAAAACAACATTCACCTAATGTAGATTCAACGTGTAGCACTTCTGTATAAATAGTTTTAGTGATTAGCTTTAATGCAGCTTCACCTAATGCATCATCATGTATAAGCATTTTTATACCCCCATCTTTTGATAGGTAACAATCTTCTTTGCAGCTACATCATCAGGTGCATTTTCAGATTCTTTTGTTTTATTAATCTGCCAGTTTCTAATGCTTACGACATTCCATAAGACATTACTTTTTCTTTTGCCTGTTGCATATAACCAATGTTCACCTGCTGTTAATTCATTGGTCTGTTTTAGCTCCCACAGGAGGGATTGAGATATACCAAGTATCTCAGAGGTTTTGGCAACCCCATACCATTCGGATAAATTCATTAATTTAGATATGTAATATCGGTAGCCCTTGCACAACTAACTCTTTGCCCGACACATCTACTGAAATTCTGTTGAGGTGGTTTTTAACTAAAAGGTCGGTGGCGTTAAAACGCTAGTTGATTCTGACGGAACTCTTGCCCCCTGTTATTCCTATTTAAAGGCAGGTTCTTTAAGACAAGTCGATCGCTACGAAGCCCCTCTGCTGACTTCTTTCTATAAATATTATTATCGAATTATTCATAACTGTCCAGAAAGTTGTGGTATAGGAAGGGATTTAGGGGTATACCCTCTACCTTTATTCCAGTTTGTATTATCTGCTATACCACGCTTATACCACAAGCATTTTTGCTAATCGCTGAAAACCCAATCGGGGCGACAGGATTCGAACCTGCGACCTAGTGCTCCCAAAGCACTAGTGCTAACTTTTGAGAAATCTGCAAGACCTTAGTTATAGCTTTAATTAACTCTGGTTGTATTCAACTATCTTGAGACAAGATTTTGATACTTGTTATTAGTTTTTATTAGAAATGATTAGTCCTTAGCTCTACTTTTAGCTCTAATTTTTAAAATAGAGATGATGTTAAATAAAAGTAATATCATCAGCGATAGTATTGTGGATAATAGCTAATAGATCACCCGCATCATCTTGTATTCTTGTATGTCCTCCAACATGACTAAAAGTTAAATCATTTTCTACTAGTCCATTCCTAAGTTCTATTCTATCCACACCATTTTCATAATCAAGGATTAAATCCCTACCAATTCCCGAAGCTATCCAAAAGATATCATTACCTTCCCCTCCTTGAAGAGTGTCATCACCTTTATCCCCTGAAAGAGTGTCATTACCATTACCTCCATTTAAGGTGTCATTACCACTACCTCCAAATAATCCATCATTTCCCGCATCACCATGAAGAACGTCATTGCCAACGCCTCCCATTAATGTGTCATTATTATTACCTCC
>QCEK01000018.1 GCA_003280655.1 Prochlorococcus sp. AG-355-O17 | reverse complement strand
TTTGTTTACCAACCAAAAAAGCAAAATCATCAGATAAAGATGGTGATGTGACAAAATCTCCTCGAACGCCCAACTCAGCTTTACCGCTGCCGTAATAACCATTAGTAGGATCATTTAATGCAAAATTCATAAAGTCATAAAAACTTATAGTCCCACCCATTTTTATTATTTTTTTTATTAACCAATCTGGATTATTCACGGGTAAGCTATTCATCAGCGAAAATATAAAGAGATAAAACTTATTTATGCCTTCAAAGATTAACTATTTATTAGGAATATTTCTATCTATATTAGTTTTAATTTCACATAAACCCGTTTTCGCTATAAATAATCCAAATCTCTTACCAGAAGAAAAAACACCAGTAATTGATTTAGCTAAAACATTAAGCCCTAATCAGAAAAAATCTTTAGAGGAAAAGCTCAACAATCTAGAAATTGAAAGTGGCTGGAAAATTAAATATTTATCTCAGTTTGAGAGTTCACCTGGTAGTGCAATAAAGGACTATTGGGATTTAGATGAGACAAGTTTGTTGATAGTTGCGGATCCTAGAGGGGGAAATTTACTTAACTTTAACGTCGGAGAGGCTTATTTTAATTTTATGCCAAGGTTATTTTGGGTTGAACTTCAAACAAGATTTGGCAACCAATATTATGTTAAAGATCACGGTGAGGATGGTGCAGTATTAGACGCAATTGATTCAGTAAAGATTTGCCTCGAAAGAGGAGGATGCCAAGTTGTCCCTGGCCTACCCAAAGAGCAATATATATGGACTTTATGTACATCGATTCTTGGAGGTTTAGTAGCAGGTTTTGCATCTGCCCCAAGGAAAGAAGGTCAAGTCATATCAATTGGATTTTTAGCTCTTCTTTCTCCTTTATGGGGAATGTTATTTGGAATTTTTGGTTTGGCACCGATAATATCCAGAACAAATGATTTATTACCTTTATTTAAAAATGGTTTAGCTTTTACAGCCGCAGGAATTGCGGGTTATATCTTGTCTCAAACATTATTTTCAAGATATGAAAAGCCCAAAAATACTTAAAGAATGAATAAAAAATATCTAATCCTAAAAAAATTTATCTTCTTCACGAATTTCTCCAGATTCTGAATACCATCGATGAGAAACATTACTTAATCCCTTTTTTTCAAACTCAATCCATGAAAAGTTAATTAGTAATTTTCCATCTTCATCAGTTTTATATCTTGGCACCACAGCAGTGTTGAAATAAATTGTTCCTTTGCTATCAATTTTAAACATCTCTCTTAAACCAAGATTTCTTTTAAGCCGATTGTGCATATGACCAAAAATTACAAGATCAACTTTTCTTTTCTTTTGTATTTGAGAAATAGCAGCAGACAAATCTCTATCTCCCCAATCTAATGAGGGTAATTTCCAGTCTTTCCCGCAAATGCTTTTAGGTTCAGAGCCCAAACCCGAGGGACCAGCATGAGACATAATTATTAAAGGTATATCTTCTACAGTCTTTTCGGAACATTTGATAATTTTATTTATTGAATCTAGTTCGGTGATAGGTCCATAAACACCTTTAACTTCTTTCGAAAGATAATAGCCGCCACCAGAACTACATGGTCTAGCAGACAATAAATTTATTTGATTATTAAAAACTTTCAAATCCCATGCACAATATTTTTCACCAAGAACACGTATCTGCTTAGAGAGAGTTTCGCCTGTAGAATCTTTCCCTCTATCATGATTTCCTAAAATCACAAAAGTAGGAATTTTGATCTCATTGATTTTTTTAATTATTTTGACACTTCCATCCGAAATATCACCAACAAATAAAACAATATTTGGTTTGATAATCGATAAAACTTTCAAGTCTAATTCAGACCATTGACCATGACAGTCACCAACAATAGCAATTTTTAAATTTGTCAGAATTTTTTCTCTTTAAAGGCATATAATCTATTTAGAGATATTCTAAATCCTGACCAGTATAACTTCTACTGCAAAACAGAAATCAGTTCAAAATGAAGAGGATTTGATTTCTGAAATAAAGGAGCGTTGCAAAAAAGCTAATGCAATTATTCTTGCGCACTATTATCAAGCTCCAGAGATTCAGGAAATTGCAGATTTTATTGGCGATTCATTAGATCTATCTAGGAAAGCTGCAAATAATGACGCGGATATAATAATTTTTTGCGGTGTGCACTTTATGGCTGAAACCGCAAAAATACTTAGCCCTAATAAAACAGTCCTATTACCAGATATTGACGCAGGATGCTCATTAGCAGACGATTGTCCTTCAGATAAATTTCAAAAATTCAGGGAAGAAAATCCAGATCACTATGTCATAAGTTACATAAATTGCACTGCAGAAGTAAAAGCTCAAAGTGATCTTATATGTACAAGCAGTAATGCAGTCTCATTAATTAAAAAGATACCAGAAGATAAAAAGATAATATTTGCACCAGATCAGAATCTTGGGAGATGGGTACAGAAAAATTCTGGAAGAGATCTTAAATTATGGCCTGGCAGCTGCATTGTTCATGAATCATTTAGTGAAGAAGCACTTCTAAAATTAAAATATCAAAATCCAGGATCAAAAGTCATTGCTCATCCTGAATGTAGTCAAAATTTACTAATTCTCTCAGACTTTATTGGATCAACAAGTAAGCTTCTTGATTTCGTAAGTAAAGATACATCTAAAACTTACATGGTGTTAACTGAACCTGGAATAATCCACCAAATGAAGAAGAAAGAACCTAACAAAAATTTTATTGAAGTCCCAGATGTAGAAGGTTGTAAATGTAACGAGTGTCCATATATGAAATTAAATACCTTAGAAAAAATTCTTGATTGTTTAAAAAATAATTCCCCATCTATCGAACTTGACCCAGAGATAATAAGAAGAGCCTATGTACCGATAAAGAGAATGCTGGATATGAGTAATTAATTTAACGCAAATACCTGATCTTTTTTATTAATTTTTAGGAATGCATTAAGGTTTGTTGTGTCGGGCTTAAATTCGCTTATCTGATTCTTTCTATTAATTATATTTATTAGCTCTTTTTCTCCAGCTCTATATTGTTTATCTTTTCTAGTTCCTATCTCTCTTTGAAGTATAGGGTTTATATTCATTCTTACTTCTATGTCTGGAATAATTCCAGATTTGTTTATATCAGTGCCGTTCGGAGTTAAATACTTAGCGACTGTAACAGTTAGACCTGAACCATCAACTAATGTTCTCATAGATTGAACTAAACCTTTACCAAACGTTTTCTTCCCAACTAATTTTCCTCTTTTGTTATCCTTTATTGCACCAGAGACTATTTCACTAGCACTAGCAGAGCCCTCATTAACTAAGACAACTAAGGGCTTTTTTGTTAGAGCTTGACCGTTTCCTTTTTTTGTTTCTTTTAAACCATCTTTACTTACCGTACTTACTATTACTCCTTTGTTAATGAAGTGCCTTGAGATATCAATGCTTGATTCTAATAAACCTCCAGGATTACTTCTCAAGTCAAGAACATATCCTGCGACTTTTTTTGTTTCTAAATCCTTAATAGCATCTCTAGTCTCTTTTGATGCATTTGCATTAAATTGTTTAATTCTTACATAGCCAATTGATAAGCCGTTTTTGGTTTGATTGACTTTACTTGATACAGATTTTATTTCAATTTTTTCTCTTGATAAAATCTTAAAAAAGGATTTAGAACCTCTAAGAATTTCAAGCTTTACTTTAGTACCTCTTTGTCCTCTTATTAATTTCACGGCCTCCTCAATATTCATACCTTCAGTAGAAATATCATCTATGGATAATATTTGATCTCTAGCTTTAATTCCAGCATCAAATGCAGGGGTGCCTTCTATGGGAGAAATAATTATTAAATCATCAGATTCTTTATCTTTAACTATTTGGATACCAACTCCAGTTAATTCACCAGAGGTATCGATTCTCATTTGATTAAATTCCTTAGGTTCTAAAAATCTTGTATAAGAATCATCTAAGTTAGAAAGCATATCTCTAATCGCATCATATGCTTCATTGCTATCTGAATATGTTTTTGATAAAACTTCTTTTCTTAGATTAATCCAATTGGACTTTTGAAATTTGCCGCTTGAATCAAGAAAATCTCTATATACAATTTGCCAAACATGATCAATTACTTCTTTATAACTATTATTTAAAACTGTTGCATCTGCAAAATTATTTAAAAATAGTCCAAAAAAGGATGTCGCAAATAAAAATATATATTTTTTTTTAAGCAATTTTCTTATATTTAAATAATTCGATATTTTTTATTATAAAAAGAATTTATTTATAATTCAGAATTTTGACAAATCCTTAAGGATCAATCCACTTCCCATCATCCTTAATAAGTTGGATTAAAGCATTAACCCCCTCATCTTCAGGTACTCTTTTTATCTCTTCTTTCCTTCTATACAAGGCAATAGTTCCTTTACCTTTCCCAACATAACCATAATCAGCATCTGCCATTTCTCCTGGTCCATTAACAATACATCCCATTATTGCTATGTCTAGACCCGTTAAATGTGAGGTGGCGTTCCTAACTTTATCTACAACTTCTTCTAGATTGAAAAGTGTTCTACCACAACTAGGGCAACTGATGTATTCAACCATTGTTTTTCTTAATCCTAAAGATTGCAAAATTGAATAGCACACTGGTATTTCCTTTTCTGGAGCTTCTGTTAAGGAAACCCTGATGGTATCTCCTAATCCCTCTGCTAAAAGCGTTCCAATTCCAGCAGTACTTTTAATCCTCCCATAATCACCATCTCCAGCTTCGGTCACTCCTAAATGTAAGGGATAGTTATATCCTTCTGAGTCAAGCCTATCTGCAATCATTCTGTAAGCTGCCATCATGACCGGAGCCCTAGAAGCTTTCATAGAAATAATTATGTTATGAAAATCAAGCTCATCACAAATTTTGACGAACTCCATCGCAGATTCTGTCATTCCCAACGGCGTATCTCCATAAGTAAAAAGCATCCTCTCAGATAAAGACCCATGATTAACTCCAATCCTTAGAGCTTTGTTTTCAGCCTTTAAAACTTCAACTAAGGGGGTAAATCTTTTAAGTATTGTTTGCTTAATAGTTTCAAATTCCTCATCTGTATATTCAGTTCTTGTAGGGTCTGATTTTTCAAACACAAACAATCCAGGATTAATTCTTACTTTATCAACATGTTTTGCAACTTCCATTGCAATTTTCATACCATTATGGTGAACATCAGCCACCAAGGGAGTGTTGATATTATTTTCTAATAATTTTGCCTTTATATCTCCTACTGCTTTGGCATGTGCTAAGGAAGGGACAGTTAACCTTACTATTTCACAGCCCACATCATGTAGTCTTTTGATAGCTAAGTAAGCATTTTCGACATCCATCGTATCTTCATTTATCATCGATTGAACTCTTACTGGATAATCACTTCCTATAGCTACATCACCCACCATTACTGTTCTAGTTATCCTTCTCTCAATATGAGTTGAATATCTTTTGGAGAGACTATTAACCTCTTTTGATTGAGTTAATGACATTAAAATTCTTGATATTCAAAAAGGATTTCACTAAATTATACGGCATATAGTTTACCACTTACATTCTGTAGGTCTTTCAAAGTTAGATGGTAAGGTTTATTGATTTCTTTTGAAGGAAATCTCAACAAATAAGATGGATGAAAAATTACCATAATTTCTCTCCCATTTTTTTTAATCCATTGACCTCTTAAATTACTAATAGGATCTTTCACTTCTAAAATAGCTTTCATAGCAGTAGAACCAGTAAGTAATATAATTTTTGGATCAACAAGCTTTATTTGCTGTAATAACCAAGGTTTATGAATATTAATTTCTCTAGCAGTGGGTTTTCTGTTATTTGGTGGACGACATTTAATTACATTACAAAAATAAACATCCTTCTTATAATCAATCCCAGCTTGTATTAATAATTCGTTTAATAACTTACCAGATTTACCTACATAAGGTTTTCCCTCTAAATCTTCCTTTGCTCCAGGTGCCTCACCAATTATTAACAAATCTGCAAATACACTTCCTCTCCCAATTACTAACCTTTTCACCGAAAATAAATCTTTAAATATTTTTATCTTAAGAACTCAAAACATGAAAATAAAATAGATTAAGAAAATGAACTAAATTAAACCATAGTGTGATAGTTTTATTTATTCTTAATTTATGCATTTGCCATTATTAAAAGTCATATTTGAAAAGTCATAAATCAATGAGTCAAGTTAATTTATCTGATCGGGCACTTTCAATTGAGCCTTCTCTTACATTGCAGATAAGTGCTAAAGCAAATCAATTATCTGCAGAAGGAGTAGATATTTGCAATTTAAGTGCAGGAGA
The DNA here is from genome assembly GCA_003280655.1 of Prochlorococcus sp. AG-355-O17. Classification (GTDB taxonomy): domain Bacteria; phylum Cyanobacteriota; class Cyanobacteriia; order PCC-6307; family Cyanobiaceae; genus Prochlorococcus_A. Next base: position 5,554 of record QCEK01000018.1, on the reverse strand, counting down.
GCCTGATTTTGATGCCCCAAAAGAAGTTATAGAGGCTACAAGTAAAGCTATATTTGATGGATTCACAAAGTACGGGCCCGCAGCGGGGAATTTAGATCTCCGAAAAGCAGTTGCAAATAAACTTCAAATTCAAAACGATTTAAATTATGAATTTGAAAATGTAATGGTCACAAATGGTGCTAAGCAAGCAATATATAACCTTTTCCAAGTCTTGTTAAATACTGGAGACGAAGTTATTATTCCTTCTCCATATTGGTTAAGTTATCCCCAGATGGTTAGATTGGCGGGTGGGAAGCCAATTTTTACAAATTCCTCTGCAAAAGATGGATTCAAAATAAATATAGAAGATTTGAAGTCTAAAATCTCTTCAAAAACTAAATTTATAATTATTAATTCTCCTAATAACCCTACTGGAAGAGTTATGTCAAAGGAAGAATTATTACAAATTGCCGATTTAGCTAGAGAAAATCCCAATATCAATATTCTTTCTGATGAGATTTACGAACTAATCCTTAAAAAAGAATTTAAACACCACAGTTTATCTTCATTAGCAAATGACTTAAAAGATAGGATTTTTATAATAAATGGATTTGCGAAAGGATGGGCTATGACTGGCTGGAGGGTAGGTTATTTAGTAGGTCCCAAAGATGTAATCAAAGCATCCTCAGCATTACAAAGTCAAAGTACAAGTAATGTTTGCTCTTTTGTTCAAAAAGGTGCTTTAGAGGCTTTAAAAATTAATAATGAGTTTTTCTCAATGATAAATAGCCATTATGATCACAGAAGAAGACTTCTCTATGAGGGCCTTAACAATATAAATGGGATTTATATTGAAGAACCTAATGGAGCATTTTACGCATTTCCAAAATTACCTAACTCCTCAATTACTTCTATTGATTTCTGCAATAAAGCTCTTCAAGATTACGGATTAGTTGTGGTACCTGGAAAAGTTTTTGGGCATGATCAATGTATAAGAATATCTTGTGCAGCTTCAGAAATTAAAATAAAAGATGGACTGAAAATAATTGAAAAAGCAATCTCTGAATACTATTAATTTACCAAGTTATGTTTAATTTAAAAAATTTTCTACTAAATTCATCGCTATTATTTTCTATTTTTTCATCACCTGTATTTTCAAATCCCAAAGTTTTAAAAGTTGGAGCAATACCTGATCAAAACCAAGATATTTTGGACAAAAGATTTAATTTATTTTCAAAAGAATTATCCAAACAACTTGATGTAGAAGTTAAATACATTCCTGTTATTAATTATGTTGCAGCAGTAACTGGATTTAGAACTAAAGATTTAGATTTAGTTTGGTTTGGCGGTTTATCAGGAGTTCAAGCAAGATTACAAACTCCTAATTCAATTGTCATAGCTCAAAGAGATATCGATAAGGAATTTAAAAGTGTTTTTATAGTAAACAAAAATTTAGAACTTAACTCAATTTCAAACTTTAAAGGACTTAAAAAACTAAAGAATTTAAGATTTACTTTTGGCTCTGAAAACTCAACTTCTGGAAGATTAATGCCAGAATATTTTTTAAATCAAGCAGGCGTAGAAATCAAACACTTTAAAGGAAAAAAAGCAGGTTTTAGTGGGAGTCATGATGCCACTATAGCTTTAGTTAATAGTGGGGCATTTGATGCTGGAGCTTTAAATAAACAAGTTTGGGAAAATAATCTTAAAAATAATCCCAAACGAACAAGTAATTTAGAATTATTCTGGATCACCCCAGAATATGTTGACTATCATTGGCTAGCTCAAGGGGATCTTGAAAATAGATTCGGGGAAGGGTTTACAAATGAACTTAAATCAGTAATTCTAAATTTAGATATAAATCAAAAATCACATAAACGGATTTTAGATATGTTCAATGCAAAAAGATTTATAAATGCAGAAGCAAAACAGTATAAAAATATAGAGGAAGTAGGTAGGCAATTAAATAAAATTAGATGAATAATACTCTCTTAGAATTAAAAAATATATCTTATAAATACAAAAATAATCTGATTCTAGATAAAGTAAATTTAAAAATAAATTCAGGGGAGAAAATTGCACTTTTAGGTAAAAGCGGATCAGGAAAAACTACACTTATATCAGTACTTAATGGCACTATCAAGCCAACTCATGGTGAGGTTAAATTATTCAATAAAAGTTTCGAGGAATTAGATAGAAAGCAGAAACGAAAGATAACAACTATTTGGCAAGATTTAAGATTAATAGAAGATCTTTCAGCAGAACAAAATGTTAATTGTGGACTACTAGCGGAAAACAATTTTTATTTCGCTTTTAAAAATTTGCTAAATATAAGTTCTTTCAAGAAGGCACATAAATATATGAAATTATGTAGACTTCATAACTCTATTTATGACAAAAAAATCAGAAAACTATCTGGGGGACAAAAACAAAGGGTGGCTATAGCTAGATCATTAATTCAAGGATCAAATATATTACTTGCAGATGAGCCTTTTAATAATTTAGATCCAAAATTGATAACAATAATTAAAAACCTGCTGCTAGAAAATGTATATAAATATAATTCAAAAAAATCCCCAAAGACGGTATTAGTTGCATTACATAGATTAGATTTGTTGAACGATTTCGATAAAGTTATTGGGATAAGGGAGGGTAAAATTTTTTTCAATATTAAAAGAAATAACTTAAAGAAGCTTCATTTAGACAAAATATTTTAATTAGTTGAATAAATTAAAATTAAACTATACCTCATTATCTTTTCTTCCAATTCTGGTATGCATACCTCTAGGGTATCAATTGATCAACAATATTCATTTGGGAGGATTTGAATTATTCCAAGAATTCTTAATTTCTGCATTTAATCCCAAGGTCGATGATGAAATTATTATTACCGTTATTAATCGATTAAATGAAACTATCTTAATTGGTTTTTTTAGTTGGTTAGTAAGTATTATTTTTGGAGCAATTTTTGGAATAATATCCTCAAATATTTTTTATAAAATATTTAATATTCCAAATTTTTTCTACCGCATAATAAGGTTTTTTCTAACAATAATTAGATCTATTCATGAAGTAGTTTGGGGAATATTATTAATGCAAATATATGGAATAAATTTTTCAATAGGAATAATAGCTATATGTATACCTTATATTGCTGTAAATTCAAAAGTTTTTGCTGAACAATTAGAAACTATTGACTACAAAAGTTTTGAATCTATAAATCAAATAAATGCATCTAAATTTTCTTCTTTACTAACTTTAATATGGAATCCAATAATAAATACATTTAAAAACTTTGGTTTATATCGATTAGAGTGTTCAATAAGAAGTACTGTGATTTTAGGACTTTTTGGGATTGGAGGAATAGGTACCAGTATTTTTTTATCTTTCCAAACTCTAAATTTTAGAGAGTTATGGACTTATTTGTGGTCCTTAGCAATTTTGATAATTCTTTCTGGATTAATATTCAAAAAAATAAAATTTAATACTACAAATAAAATCCTATCTATTTTTTTTATTGCAGTTTTTTTCGTAACAATTTTATTTTCTTTTTCATATTTTCTTTATTTTATTTTGAATAATAATTTTAAAAATTTTAATTCCGTTAGTTCTCTATTTAAATCAAGCTCAGATTTAGGATTATTTGATTTCTTAAAACTTATATTAGAAACAATAATCTTAAGTCTTTTATCAACAGGAATCGCAATTAGTTTACCTCCATTAGTAATAGGAATTTTTAACAACAATAGTTCTAAAATTTTTATAAAAATTTTTGCATTTTTATTACGTTTAATACCTACACCTTTAATACTTCTAACTCTATTAACTTTTAATAATCCTTCCTTATCTTTAGCAGCTTTAACATTAGGTCTCCACAACGCTGGTATTACTAGCAAATTACTTTTTACAAATCTAGATAGCCAAGACAAGAGAAATTATATTGCAATGAAATCTCTAGGAATCTCAAAAAAAACTAGTTGGCTTTTAGGTTTATTTTCTCAACAAGCAAAAAGTTACTTCGCATATTGCGCTTATAGATCTGACATCATTATTAGAGAAACTTCAATTGTTGGGGTTATTGGAAGTGTTGGTCTGGGTTGGCAATTGAAAGAATCACTAAGTTCCTTCGCATGGCAAGAAGTCGTCATAGTTTTGATAGCTTATAGCTCCATCGCAATAGTTGGCGAATTAATAAATGGTAAAATCAAAAATAGTTTAACTTAATTTATAAGAATAATTTGTTAAATCAAGTAATTATTTTTTTCCGGTTATAGTGATTAGTTTACCAAAACAGCTTGTTGTAATTGGAGATAGCTCAGTTTATGGATGGGGAGATAATGAGGGTGGTGGATGGTGTGAGAGGCTTAGAAAAGATTGGGGTAAAAACCAAAATGGGCCAGTTATTTATCAACTTGGCGTTAGGGGAGATGGGATAGAAAAAATTTCATCTAGATGGGAAAAAGAATGGTCATCTAGAGGAGAAACGAGAAGAAATAAACCTAAAGCAATCCTACTAAATGTAGGTCTTAACGACACTGCAGCAATTGGTCAGATAAATGGAAGACATCAATTAGATATAGATGGATTTGAATATGGATTAGAGAGGCTAATTAATGAAATGAACTCTCAAACAAATGTATTTGTTATTGGTTTGACACCAGTTGACGAAAGTAAAATGCCGTTCGCAGGATGTCTTTGGTACTCAAATGATTTTTGTAATTCTTATGAAAGGAGAATGGAGGAAGTATGCCTCAATCAGAATGTCCCATTTCTTCCTACTTTTAGAGAAATTTACTCTGATAAAAGGAGTAAAAATTGGATTACGCATGATGGAATTCATCTAAATTCCGAAGGTCATTTCTGGCTTTTCCAAAGACTTAAAAGCTGGGAGATTCTTACAAAATGGAAGGAATCCTAGGTCTTTCCAAATATTATTAATTTAAAAAATATGAAGATAAAATAAGAGCAAAGATAGCAAAAACAGAAGCAATACTTGTCTGAATAGCATTTACCAACTCATTACTTAATTTATATTTGTTTTGAAATTTAGCTCCAATAATACTTTCAGAAAGTGTTGCCAAGAATCCAGAAACTACGACAACTATAAAATGATATTTTGTAGAAATAATTGATAGACGAAGCATTATAAAAGCCATAAATATTGATCCCAAAACACTAGCTAATGTTCCTTCTATACTTATTCCTCCTTCAGTTCCCCTATCCACCTTTTTAAGTGAAGTAATTAAGTATGTGTCTTTACCAAATCTTTTTCCAATTTCGCTACCAAAAGTATCCGCCAACTTTGCAGCAAAACTTGCAGCAAAACCTATTTTAAAGATCACTACGTTTGCAGGATTGAATTTAGTCATAATGGCAAGAAATAATCCTGTAGCTGCAGATCCCCATACATTCTCAGGGCCTCTTTTCCCACCTCTTTTTTCAGCTATTCCTTGTGCTTTTTTAAATTTAAAACCTATTTTGGTAACGAGGGATCCAAATAATAAATAAATTACAACTGACATCCATCCCTGCCAAGACAAACATCCCCACAAAATTGTGCCTAAGATCCCTGCAC
>QCEK01000017.1 GCA_003280655.1 Prochlorococcus sp. AG-355-O17 | reverse complement strand
TACTACTTCCAAATCTAGAACTTATTTTTTTTTTGTTGACTACTGAAATAATCTCATGATTAAGATTCAGAAAATCATCGATCCACAAATTATCTATTACTTCTTTATATAAATTATCAATATTATTATCAATATATGGATCTTGAGTTGCACCTATTTCAATACTATATTCATCAATAATATTATTACAAAAAGCATGGAAGGTAGTTACTTTTAACTTATAGAATTGATTTATAAAATTATCAATTTCGGAAATAATTTTTTCCTTAGATTTATCTTTATCCTTAAAATTTAGATACCAATCCTTAAGAGTATTATCTATCTTATTTTCATTATGACTTTGCAAATATAATTTTAAATTATAAAATCTCAAAAGTATTTTTTCTCGCAATTCAGAACAAGTATTTTTTGTAAAACTTAGCAAGAGTATCTCATCTGGTTTAACTTTTTTCTCCAAAACATTTCTTAAAACTATGTGAGCCAGAGTAAAACTTTTACCAGTTCCCGCACTTGCTTCAACTAATTTAAAATTATTATCTAATTTAATTTGATTAATATCCATTTCTTTATTAAATTAAACTTTGACCTCATTTTTATATAGTAAGTAATTCTTAAATTTATTCATTAAATATTTCTCTTCCAAGGCAATCTTAAATTTAATTATTAAAGCTAAACTTATTGTCAAAAATAAATAATAAATAGATAATTTTATTATAAAAACTCCAATAGAAATAAATATTAAAGAATAGTACATGGGATGACGCGTAAATCGATAAATACCTTCAGTAACTAGATTGCTATTATTTAAAGGTCTTGGGAAAGGGGATAAATTTCTACCTAAATCTTTAATTGAAACTAACATTATTATGAAAGCGATTATGATAATTAAAATACCAAGGGAATGAGAAAATGGACTTGCTTGAATTATTTGTTTTTGTGGAAGAAATTCCCATTGAAAAAAATGAAGACTAATAATAAAGAACTGTAAAAAAACAAGCATTAGATCATAAGCAGATTTAAAAAAATTTTTTAACTGAAATTTAGACATTTTTTATTTCTTTAATGCTTTAATTAGAGGACCATATAATCGATATGATAATTGATCAAAATTATTATTTCCAAGAAAGAAATCTGGTTCTTTTTCATTACCAAAACACATTTTCATTTCGATATTATCTCTTTCTCCTTTAGAAAAATTTTTATTACCAATCCATTTATCTTTAAAAGCTTTTTTTTCATTTTTTGATTTTATTTTTGCTTCTACATATTTATAAGAACTTTCTGGAGGAAGAGGTAAACATTTTTCAGAATAATTTTTAAAAATATTTATGTACTCCTCCAAAATCAGATTTGATTCAGTTGCTCCAGGTGATTGAATAATTTGAGATTTATAATTATTTTCTGTTCTAAAAATTACTTTTGTCCTTTTTATATTCCTCTTTAAAGAAGAAATAAAGAGTAATTTTATCCAAGCCTCAATCAAACGACTTAAACTTAGTTTCGCATGAATCAATTCAATTACGGTGTCATCAGCGATTAAATATTCTTCTTTATTCGAATTCAACTTAACATAGATTTTATTAATCTTATTATGTTGACTCAAACTTGCACATAGACTGCTTAATAAGTCTTTGATTTCTTTTTCTTTTGTAAAAATGCTATTTTTGGGCATAATAATCCCATTTTCAGCCAATTGGTCATTAATATTTAATGCATTTAAATCATCAATAATATTATGATTATCAATCTCTACTTGCTGGATTATTTTTTTAATTAGTTGCGACTTTTGCAGATTGCTTACATACTCCTCGTCTGGATGATGAATAAATATCTCCTTGGGAGAAATATTGTTTCTATTAAGCCAATATTTTTGTGGAGTCTTGAACCAATAAATTAATTCTGATAATTTATAATTTTTAATATCAGATTTTTTTTCATTCCAATTTATATTTTCTATTAAAGAATAATTACTTTTAAAAATCTTAGATTTATCAAGATCAATTATTTCATTTTTATTTAAATCAGAATCTTTAATTATTAGTTCTCTTTGGCTTTGGTTTAAGAAACTATCAAAAAAAGAAATTAACTCTTTTATAGGAAAAGAAACATCTAATTTTTTATTGTCTTTATCATTTTTTACCCAAGTAACTATAAATTTATCTCTGCAGGCAATTAACAACTCCAGAAATGCATATTTCTCTCTTTCAAAAACAGATGGATCACCCAAATGATATTTGTTTTTTAATAAATTAATGTTTTCACTCTTTGGTAATTTTGGATAATTAACACTATTCATGTCTATTAGGAAGATAACCTTATGTGGAATATGCCTTGAATTCTCAATATCACTAACTAAGATCTTGTTGAGTCGTGATTTGCTTTGATATTTAACTTTATTTATGCAAGAAATTAATATTTCTCTAAAAACTTTTAACAAGATAAGATCATCAGGTATTAAAGGTATTGCGTGATTATCAAGAATTCTATTTATTTCACTAATTTCTAAATTGTAATTTGCATTAGAATCAGCAATACTTTTTAATATAAACTTTATCTTTTCAACCCAATTCGAGTAGGAAAAAGATCCCCTTATCAAATTAATATATTTTTTTAAATGAATTAATATTTTAACCCATTTATTCAAATCTAAACTTATATTTGTATAGCTAAATGGTTTTAAATTAAAAGTACTTAAATTTACTTCTTTGTCATAAATTAAGCCTAAAGTAATTCTATTTATACACCAATCTAGAGTATTTTTCTCGTCACCTAATCTTTCTTTATCATCTAATCCCCAATGAAACCCTGCTTGGGTAAGTAAAAAAATAATTTCATCCTTCTCAGTGATATTAAAATCAAAAATGTTCTGAGTTACTTTTTTCGAAAGAATATAATCTATTTTTTCAAGTGTAATTTTCTCACTTGCTATTTCAGTGATGTCAATTAGAAATTCATAAATGCCTGAAGAGTCTTGATTTTCCTCATCAATAAAAAAATAAGGTATCTTTTCACCATTAATTAACTCATTATTAAAGATGTACCTTAGATAAGGTTTAATTAAATTAGTTTGTGGAGATAAAACAGCAATATCACTATATTTAATATTCTCGCAAGAATTTATTATTTCTATAATTTTATTTCTCAAATATTCAAATTGACTATTCTGATTAAAATGCTCACAAAGTAATATTGAATCATCCCTTTCACTTACTACAAAATCAACGTGATTATTATCAATTAGTCTTTTTTGGATTTGATTAAGAAGAGGAATATCTTTCTTATTATGAAAATTAGTTGTAGGATCGAGATAAATAAGATTATTTTTTAAATTTATACCATCTGTATAAATATTTTCATCAATTAATTTCTGAAAGTTTGCTCCAAATTTACCAAATATTTTTTCTATATTTATATTATTTAAATCGTATTTACTTTCATTATCATCAAATTCCAACTCACCTTCAAGAAAATTTATTCTATTCCATAAATCTTCTCCAGGAGATAATAAATACAAATTTACCTTAATAAATTTTGAAAGTTCTGAATAAAAATTAATATGGAGTTTAGATAAGTTATTATCTGAAAAAATATAAATTTGATTTGGTACTTGAAATTGAACGTTTTTAGTTTTTCTTAAATTCTTTATTACTTCAATCATGTATAAACATGATGGCTTTTCAGATATCTTTTCCTCCAATAATTTATATAAAATAGGTTGCCAAAATTGATCTGAGTTTAAATTCTTAAATAGATTAGATGAATTAATTTCATATCTATTCCATTGAGCAATCATTTCAGGTCTAAAAATCAGATAATCAATAAAATTATTCGTGATCTTTTTTGTCAGATTATATATGTCTCCATCAATTGTCTTTTTATTATCCAAATATTTATTAATCCAATTTCTAAGCGGAAATGATTCTTTAAAGCTATTTAATTCTTCCAAGGAATCAATAATTCCCCATTTAATTGACTCAAAATTCCATGCACTCATATCAATTGCAGGGAAAAAATTTGTCAATAAAGATTCGGTATACGTTGATATTGTCTTTAATTCATAAAGAGCACTTATTTTGTTTTTTATAGTTATTTGTTCACGTAACCAATTCCCCAAAAAGAAATTGGGGACTACTATTTCTAATTTCTCATTTATAGGCGGAGGACATATTTTTAATTCCTCTGCTAAGAGCTCACTAATTACTTCAATTTTATTTGACTTATAAAGATTGAGCAATTTACTAGATGGTTATATTACTCAACTTTAAATGGATCAATTATTTCTGCATTAGGACATTCGAATTCCCCCACAGCAACGAACTCTAAACGAAGCTTTAAGAAAGTTATAAATTTTTTATCAGTCGATAAAACAACTGCTGGGGTAGATGGAATTTTTGCTTTTAGATCAGCAAATTGGGTGGTTTGTAAAAATGATGGATTTTTTAAGAGCCAAAAATCTATTTCTTTATTATTTTCTTTATAGTTCCTCGTTCTCTCTTTCAAAATTTCATCAAGTGGTTCTTCAACAGTTAAAAACTTTTCACTTGCCGCTACGAAAAAGTATGTTGTCATTTTGAAATTTAATTTGATGTAATAAGGGACTTCATTTCACGTACAGACTTTTCTAATCCTATCGCTAAAGCCCTTGCAACAATACTATGACCTATGTTCAACTCATTCATATTGTTAATTGATGCAATTTTTTTAACATTATTGTAGTTAAGGCCATGACCGGCATTAACAACTAATCCAAGGTCATTTGCTAAATGTGTAGACTCTATAATCCTTTGGAGCTCTTTATATTGTTCAGATCCCGATAATTCAGCATATTTTCCAGTATGTAATTCTATAAAGTCAAACCCTATTTCTTTAGAATAATTTATCTGTTCACCAAGAGGATCAATAAATGCACTTACTTCTATATTTGAATCCTTCAAATTTCCAACAAAATTCTTAAGGTATTGCGCGTTACTTTTTAAATCCAACCCGCCTTCAGTAGTAACTTCCTCTCTTTTCTCGGGAACCAGCGTTACATAATCGGGAAGAATTCTTTTGGCAATTTCTAACATTTCTTCTGTAGCAGCCATCTCTAAATTGAGTTTTGTTTTTATAGTCTCTTTCAGAAGTAATACGTCTCTATCTTGTATATGTCTTCTATCTTCTCTTAGATGCACTGTTATGGAATCTGCCCCTCCTAATTCAGCTAAAAAAGCAAATTGCACAGGGTCAGGCTCGACAGTTTTCCTTGCTTGCCTTACATTTGCAATATGATCAATGTTTACTCCTAAAGTAGCCATAATTTTGAAAATCTTAGTTTCTAGACAATCTAGTAACCGCCCAATAATAGCTAATAAAAAAAGGCAAACACTTAAATTATTAATATATAGTAAATAGAACTTGAAGAAGAATTCCTTAAATATTTGGCATAAAATCAACCCTGTATTGGGATTTATTGCAATGTTCGTTACTCAGGACGTTGTTTTGAGGTTCTTTTTTAGAAAAAAGAAAATATTAAAAAATGGTTTTCCGATTCCCAAAAATTCCTCTATCATATTGGCTCCAACTCACAGATCCAGATGGGACGGCTTAATACTCACAATGGCAATGGGTAGAAGGGTAACAAAAAAGGATTGTAGATTTATGGTTACTAAATCCGAAATGAGAGGTATACAAGGTTGGTTTTTAAAAAGACTTGGATGTTTTTCAATAAATCAATTATCGCCATCTCTCTCAGCTTTAAGATATGCGATTGATCTTATAGAAAAAGGAGAACAACTAGTTGTTTTCCCCGAAGGAAAGATTAATAGATATGGAAAAAAATTAGTTCTCAAAGAAGGTCTATACAGATTAGCTAGATTAGCTACCAAAAAAACAACCTCTATTACTATTATTCCAATTGGAATAGCTTACAGCAAAATACCTCCGAACTTTAGGGGCGAATTTTGTTTATCCTTTGGAAAACCAATACCAATTAATGATTACTCAAACTTTACTATCAAGGACTTTAATAAATTTCTAAATGAAAAAATGACACAAGAGGAAGAAAAAGCATTAAAAAATGTAGGTAGATGAATCTGAAATAAGGTACTATAAATTTTAATTATTGCAAAAGAAAATGAAATTCTTAAAATTAATCCCAATTTTATTTATATTTTTTGGAAATGTTCCTTACAAAAATGAAGTTCATGCAGAAATAAAGAATCCAGAAGACTTCAGAGTACTCTCAAATGAGAGTAAAAAGCTTTCCATCTCAAACGTTGAATATTTTATAAAAGAAGGTGATAAATATATTATTAACGGGAATTTTAAAAAAGCTAAGGATTTTTATTTAGACGCTAGAAAATTAGCAAAGCAACTTGCGTCTTTTTATTCTGATCTAAATTCATCTTTCAAAGGAATTGATGCGAGAATACCAAATGAAATGCAAAGGAAAGGAAAGCAAACATTACAAATTTTGGCAGAATCAAATCAGAGATTAGCATCTTTGTATATAAAAAGTGAAAAGCCTGAAGTCGCAGTACCTTTACTTGTAGAAACAATTAGAATAATGTCACCTAATAGCCCTGAAGGTAAAGAAGCTTATGAAAGCTTGATCCAGCTAGGATTTGTTGAGACAAAATACAAAGGTTGAATAAAATTTACTATGATTACGAAAACAGAAGTTATTAAATTAATCACTAAAAAAATCCCAAGTTCCCAAGTTTTTGTTGAAAACCTCAAGGGAAATGATCATTTGCAAGTAACTGTAATTGCATCTGAATTCAATGGATTATCATTAGTTAAACAACACCAGCTAGTATATTCTGCCTTGAAGGAAGAATTAGCTTCAGAGGCTATCCATGCACTGGCATTAAAAACAGAAACTCCAAATTGAATTATGGACAACCTAACAAAAGATAAAATACAAAAACTGATTGATTCTAATCCAGTGATGGTTTTCATGAAAGGGACAAAATTAATGCCTCAATGCGGTTTTTCTAACAATGTAGTTCAGATACTAAATTCCTTAGGGGTAGAATTTAATACTTTTGATGTTTTAAGTGATTTCGCTATAAGAGAAGGTATCAAAGAATATTCAGATTGGCCTACAATCCCTCAAGTTTACTTAAAAGGAGAATTTCTTGGTGGATCAGATATTCTTATTGAGATGTACAACTCTGGATCTCTTAAAGAAAAAATAGAAATTGAATTAGCGTCTTAAGACAATTAGTGAGTATAAATACTGTATTGATTAATAAAAATTAATATTTTAAATCCTTTTTTTATCAAAAAAACCTTTATTTCCATCCCCATCTGGATCAATAAAACTTGATGGATCTAAAATCCATCTTTCAATTAATCTTTCTAATTTCTCTTGATCCTTTTGCTCTAAACTACTGCAATTCCTTAAGGCTTGGAGATAACCATCACTATACAATTTAAGATCAGATGGGGTATGAAAACGAGTAACTAAGTCCTGACAACTATCGCAAATTGATTGAAAGTGACGAATTGCTTTAGGGTTTTCAAATGATGTCATAATTCGATAAATTCTGATTTTTATTTTGCATTTGTTATACCTTATTAAGAACGATCAAAAATTGCCTGGCCAAACCGTAATTAAGAATGCAATCAACTGAGCAAATCTTAGCTTCAACTCCTGGCAGTTCACAATTGCCTACGAGCTCTCAAACTCCCTCAAGAGTTCTAGTTGTTGAACCTCACCCCACACTTAGAACAGTTCTTGTGCAAAGGCTTCGCCAAGATGGCCATTTAGCTGCAGCAGTAGGTACAGCTTCAGAAGCTATTGACTTATGTAGAGAACAATCGCCTGACTTATTAGTTAGCGCTGAAATCCTCGAGCAGAATACTGCAATGAGATTAGCCCAACAACTGGGGTCTTCAGTCATAGTCTTAACGGCAAGATCAGGTGTTGAAGCATTAGTAAATTTATTAGATGAAGGTGCAGATGATGTTCTCAGAAAACCTTTTGGACTAGAAGAGCTTGCAGCACGATGCAGAACTCTCCTAAAAAGGGGAAGGATAGGATTACAAGAGAAAGTTGAGGTTGGACCTTTAGAAGTTCATCTCCTTTTAAGACAAGTTACTCTAAGCGAGAAGCCCGTAGAATTAAGTCCTAGGGAGTTTGCACTGCTTTGCGCTCTTTTAATGCCACCTGGTATGGTAAGAAGTCGTCAAGAGCTCTTGAGGATGGCCTGGCCTCCCTTCAGTGGCGGCCCAAGGTCTGTGGATACACAGGTTTTAACTTTACGGAGAAAATTAGAACAGGCTGGATTAGGAGAAGGAGGGGGAATAACCACTGTTAGACAACAAGGTTATAGATTTAGTATTGATAATATTTAATTTAGAAAAGCAAAAAGTTCACCAATAATCATGAAAACTGATATTAATGTCAGTAATTTATATGTCCATAATGGTGATATGTAAGATATTTCATTAATAGCAATCCCAGTATTACTAGAAACAATTAATAAGAATTTTTCAAAGTTTTCCACTCTTTGTGGGACAAGAAAATTATCACCTTGAAAAGTATTAAAGTAATAAACTTTACTACCCTGACTAGTTGGCAAAGATTTAATTAATTTAATATCTTTCCAAGAAATCTCCCAATTTTTTTTCCCTAAGAATTTAGAAATAAAGCTACTTTTATATGAAATTTTATTACTGCAAGTTTCTACATAATCACTAGTGATATTGATTATCAAATAAAGTCCAATAGCAAAAATTATAATTGAGGGAATTTTTAATTTTTCGATTGAAATAAATGGTAGAGGAATTGTAAGCGCTAAATAAAGACTAATTAACGAACTTTTCACAAAAAAAAGAGTTTTAAATTTTTCTATCATTTCAGAAGGATCCTTTTAGTCGGGCAATTTAAAACCGTTTATGTTTAACTTTGCACCTATTTTGTGAGCGCATGCGTATCCACTAAAAGCAACTGCATTTAGGCCTTGGCCAGGGAAGCATGAATCCCCTACACAATAAAGGTTTTGAATTTTTGTAGTGTTGAAAGGCATTGGCAAAAGTCCAAGCAACTTTTTACTGGGAATTGGCCCATAACTACCCTCATATCTTCCAAGAAACTTTTTATGGGTTTTAGGAGTACCAATTTCTTTGTGATCAATATTTTGTTCAAGATTAGGAAGAAGAGTTGATATTTTTTCAATAAGAAAAGAAAAATATTTTTCTTTCTTTTGCAAATATTCTTTCCTTGATAGACCTTCCCATTCCCTCATCGATGAAGGAGTAAATGCATGAACGATATGTTTACCTTCTGGAGCCAAAGACGAGTCGAGCAAGGTAGGTATAGAAACAAAAATAACTCCCTTTTCGCTTTCTAATTCATCCCAATTTTCAACGATTATATGATGACAATTAAAATTATCGGATATTAGATTTTTTTCAACTCCAAGGTGAATCGAAACAAAAGAAGGTGAGGGTTTATAAGTTTCTGACCACTTATATTCACTTTTTGGCACGTTTTTACTAGAAATTAATCCTTTAGTATTATCTTTTAATCCAAATGTATCCCATCTAGTGGAGTTGGATACAATAATATTTGAATATATCTCTTCCCCATTTGAGAGCTTAACTCCTATCGCTTTCTCATCCTTTAAGAGGATTTCAGTCACGTTGGCTTTATATCTAACTTTTCCTCCTAATTTTTCAATACCAGAAACAAACTTCTCTGCTATCGTTCCAACTCCCCCTTTTGGATAATTAATCCCCCCAGCATGCCTATCTGTAAATACCATTCCCGCATTAATCATGGGGGTTTTTAGAGCTGGCATTACAGACCAACAAAAACATTCGATATCGATAAATTTTAAAAGTTCAGGATCTTTTATAAACTTTCTCGCAACATCTCCTGCATTTACAGGTAACCATCTAGCTAACCCTAAACAGGATAATGGAGATTTAAAAAAAACTTTAAAAAGATAACTTGGATCCTCTATTGATAAAAGAGGCATTGAATCTAAACATTTAAATACCCTTGCGCAAGTATCATAGAATTTCTTGATACCTTTTTTTTCCTTGGGGAAACTAGCTGATAATTTGCTTATAAATTGCTCATAATTTTTATCTACAGAAATATTAAAGTTATGTGGCAAGTGATATTCCAGTTGAACAGGATCGGGAATAGTTTCGCATTTTTCATTCACATCTTTCAAAGCACGAGTTAATAAATTGGTATAACCTTTCTCTCCAAATCCAAAAATCATTGAAGCCCCTACATCAAAGGTATAACCTTTTCTCTTAAAAGAGCCTCCACTCCCGCCGGGAATAATATATTTTTCAAGAACTAATACTTGAGCTCCTTTCGCCGCCAATTGTGAAGCAGTTACTAACCCTCCTATTCCTGAGCCAATAATAATTGCATCGAAGTTTTCTTTATTTAATACCATTTTTTGGATCTTTGATAATTAATATTAGTAAATTTTGCTGAGTAAGTGGTCTTCATCAAAACAAGAATCTAGTTCATTTTTAAAGTCATTCATAGCTTCTGTAGATCTTTCTTGATAAGCTTTGTACCTTAATCTTTTATCTTTTATTCTTTTAGTTAGTTCTGGAACTAAACCAAATGAAGCAGGCATTGGTTGGAATTTATTCTTTTTCTGATTAGATAATATTTGATTTTTGTTACTTATAAAATTCATTAGAGAACCAATCATTGATTGGTCAGGAAAACTTACTGGTTTTTTACCCTTAGCTAATAAAGATGCATTTATTCCTGCAAGCAAGCCCCCTGCTGCTGCTGCTGCATAACCTTCCGTCCCCGTTATTTGACCCGCAGCAAAAAGGTTTTCTCTTTTCATAAATTGCAATGTCGGTAAAAGTAATTTTGGAGATTCTAAAAAAGTATTTCTATGCATTACTCCAAAACGAACAAACTCAGCCTTTTCTAAACCAGGAATCATCCTAAATATTCTTTTTTGTTCTGACCATTTGAGGTTGGTTTGAAAACCTACCATATTTAATAATTTCCCTTCTAAATCTTCTTTCCTTAATTGGACAACTGCATGAGGTCGCTTTTTCAATCTATTTTCCCTATCAAATAAATCTCCCCATTTTGGATTCCACAACCCAATAGATTTCAAGGGTCCATGTCTCATTGTATCAACTCCTCTTCTAGCAATTTCTTCAATTGGTAAGCAAGCTTCAAAGAAGTTAGCTGATTCTTTATCAAAGTCTTTTAGATTAGCTTGTTCTCCTTCTATCAGTTCATTCCTGAGATTTATATAGTCACTTTTATCCATAGGGCAATTAAGATATGCCGGATCTCCTTTGTCGTATCTACTAGCTTTAAAAACAATTTCTTGATTAATAGTATCTCCATAAATAATAGGACTAGCGGCATCAAAAAAATGACACTCATCTATACCTGTAAAGGATTGAATTTTATAGGACAATTCATCGGCAGTTAATGGACCAGTTGCGAGAATCGTAATATTTTCTTGGCTTGGGAGATCCAATTGTTCAAATCTCTTAATTTGAATTAAAGGGTGCTTAGATAAAGCTTCAGTTAAAGCAAAACTAAATTTAGATCTATCAACTGCCAAAGCACCTCCAGCTGGAACAGCAAATTTATCTGCCGTTTGAACTACCAATGATTTAAAAAATCTAAGTTCTTTTTGCAATAAACCCGCAGCTCTATCAGGACTTAGGGCTCCAAAACTATTACTACAAACCAATTCTCCAAATTCACCAGTATGATGAGCTGGAGTTGATTTGATAGGTCTCATTTCAACTAGTTTGACTGGTACGCCAGAATTTGCTATTTGCCAAGCAGCTTCTGACCCTGCAAGACCTGCACCAATAACTATTACTTCTTTATCTAACAAATTAGATTAATCCTTGCCCAAAAAGTCCCTATTGAATTGCTCTCTTGCTGGTTTTTGTATATTGAATATAACCCAAGCTAAAGCTGCAATAATGGGTGCAAAAACTACGATAGTTCTAAGCATTTTAGAAATCCTATTAACAATTAAATTATTTTAACTTTTAACTGTAAATTTAGAGAGAAAATTTAATTTTTTATTTCATAAGTTAAGAATTGTTTTTCTATTGTTCAACTTGAGATAAAAAGTTGTTTTTTTTACCTTAAAAAGGGATAATTCCATATGTACTCAATTTTACAAAATGGGTCGCTAGCTCAGCGGTAGAGCATCCGGCTTTTAACCGGCTGGTCCTGAGTTCGAATCTCAGGCGACCCACATTTTTATTGAGTTCATCTTCTTACCTTAGAAAGATAATAGATCCCAAATTTAAAGTTTACTTTTTTTAGTCATCTTGCCTTAATTTTAAATAAGGACCTTAGTTAACTTCAAGCAAAACGTCACCTTATAAATCTAGGATTATTGTCATTATTGTCAAAATTTAAAGTAGGTTTAAATCTCATCAAGTTGGAAAGAATACCATTCAATTTTATTTAAAACTTTCTTAAACTTGTAATGGATAATCAGAGACTTCATCTTTCAAGGTTTACTTGAGAAAAATATTTTTTAACGCATTTCTGTCACAATAATGTAAAAAGAAGGCAGAATTACTGCTAAATAATGAAATTTCGCAAAATAACTAAAAATTACTTTACAAAGCTTCATATATCCTGTTAGAATAATTTACATAATTTACTTTTTTAATCATGACACCTGAAGCAGAACGTTTTAATGGTTGGGCAGCAATGTTAGGTTTCGTTGCAGCAGTTGGCGCATATGTAACTACTGGACAAATCATCCCTGGTTGGTTCTAAATCCTATACAAATAGTTTAAAAATTTTATTACCAACTATTAAATATAATTTAATGGATTTGTAATACCTATTAATTTTCCTCAAATAATTTTGGAATCAAGGTTTCTACTAAAACCCCAAAATTTTGAGGAATTTTTTTGGAAATTTTTATTATTCATATTTTTATTTAATGCCCGAAATTATTGCTCTAAATCTCTAAGAACTAACTGAAAAATTACCATTACAAGCTTTATTGCAATAAAAGTGAATTACGGTTTTTTTGGCTAGATAGCTCCACCAATGATTAAAAAACTAAATTTAAACTAATTTATATGTAAATTTAATAATTCAAAGCTTCTTTTTATCTATATTATCCAAGCATGACGAACATAACAGGTGACCTTTTTTACTCCAAAA
>QCEK01000016.1 GCA_003280655.1 Prochlorococcus sp. AG-355-O17 | reverse complement strand
TGCATTTAATAAAATGACTTACTACAGTTGCTTTGATCAAAAAGGAAACATAATTGCTCGCTGTCAGACTAAAGAAGATATAGATGTTCTTAAGAAAATGGGCAGACCAATAATGGAAATAAAAGAAATGAAAAAAGAGGAATCAGTTGTTTGTTCTTTAACTGGTAGTCCATCCGATTACAACGACGATTATTAAGAGTATGACTCAAAGATCACTTCAATTAAATCAACATGGAAGATCAGTAGTTCTTTTGTTGGTTGCATTAAATAGCATTTGTACTTTCTTTTCTACTTTTGAAAAAGCATTAACTGATCGCGAAAGATCGAGATAAAAATATTTAGTTATTTGTGGATTAACATTCAATCAATAAAATTTAAGACATAAAAAAAGACCCTTTTAAAGGTCTTTTTTAATTGGTGACGACAGAAAGGAGATCTATTTAATAATCAGATTAAGAATTTTCTTAGAAATTAGTTTTGAAAGTAAAAGTGATTACTCACTTCTTCATGTTTTACAAACGACTTGATTTTTAAGATAGTTCAGAATTAATCCCGAAAGTTTAATTTCTGATCACATAACTTTCTTTCCGTAAAGGTTAGATAAGTTAATTTACCTTGGTGTTGCAGACCATGGATTAGTGAAGATCTAGTTGGTCAACCTTGGTCGAGTCGATCACCAGAACTGTCGTACAATTAAGTTAATCGGTTTTAAATATTTTGCATGAATCCTTAAGATTGATTTAATCATGATTAATTAAATCTTTAATCATCAGACCACATCATCTCGTAGCTATCGAATTTAGTTTTTAACTTTGCTGCTTTATGGATTAAAGCCACCGCTTCTTTTCTTCCAGTAGCACTATTAACTTGGAGTATAAGGTCTTCATATTTCTTTACGATTTTCTTTTTCATAGTTTAGATTAAATGAAGACCGTTTTTAAATCTATCAGGAGTAGGAGATCTACTGCTTGAGATAAGGAATCAACGGTAAAACCTCAGAGTAAACAAATTGGAACGGGTTCACTCGTAGGAATTAGTTATAAACGATCAAATTGATTTTTGTAAGTATTTATTACTACATTGTTTTTAAATAAAGACGGAATATTTGTCAACCCGAATTTTTTTCGGGTCAAAGAAAATTCCCTGATTTTGTTACATGTGTAATATTGGTATTCTTAAAATCACTTGATATATCTGTTAATTTTAAACTGTATATGTTTTAGACGTGTAACATCGAAAAACTGTTAAAGGTGGTGTAACAAACCGTGTAACATCATAAGTTAAACCCATTGCTATCTATGATTTATGAGGACAATAAATGTGTAGATATATGAGGTCTTATAAAACTCATTACTCCTTTCACAATCCTAAATCAAAACTTCCACGAAATGGATTTGATTAGAGAAGCAATGAACAAGAGAAGATTAGCAACTGAAAGATTGCATGAAGACTATAGAAAAATGTATATAAACCACCAATTTGCTTATTAACCTTTAATAATGGATTCTTTTACAGAGCTTTGGAATAATCAACCAACTACAGTTATGGGTATTGGTGCAGCGATAGTTGCATTAATTGGAATTTATATATCTTTGCTCCAAAAATATCAATAAATGAGGTGCAAGTAGAAAGCGTTTCATCTAGGAAGTATTCTATTTAATTCGGGATATTCAATTCTTAATTCTTCTATAAATGCATCAACGGTCTTTGATATCTCGTCAGTAGTATTCAAAATAGAATTTTTATATTTTAGATATTCGGAAACTTGAAATAATTTCATAGTTGATTTTGTTAAAAGTAATGTTGCAAGAGGAGATTTATCTGCCAATTTAGTTGAAGGAAAATATTTTATAGTTTCAGGATAAGTTTTTTCCATATCCTCAATATAGTCTTCTATCTTTTCATTAAATTCATCATATTTTGATGATAAAAACTTTTTGGTATTTAAATATTCAAAACCTGCGAATAAAAAACCAATAGGAAAACTTAAAAATAATATTGAAAGAGAAAGCCTAAGAAGATTTTGGGAAAATTTTTCCATAGAAATAATCAATTAAATTTATTTAAAACATATCAAGGTTAAAAGTAAGTAAAGCATGTAATATTTTTGCTTTCTTCTTCCGATCTACTGAAATATTTAATTTTTATAATTTCTATATCGACTGTCAATCGTATTTAATATAGCGGTGCAATTAGTAAGCGTTTCAATTTTTATTGTTAACTAATCCATAGATACATAAAAGAGGATTCACTATCAAAACAATCCAGAAAGGAGGAGGGGGTCCTCCATCAACAATTGTCCCAGCGTTAAAAGTATTAAATAGAGCTACTGCCAAAAAACAAAACATCAAAGCTAATTCACCTGATAAAACTTTTCTTAAGGAGGCTTTATCTTTAATGGAACTACAAATAATCAATAAAAAACCTATTCCTAAATTACTAGCAGCTACAACATCTGCAGTACCTCTAACAAGAAGCAATGTTTCACTTGAAGCGTTGCCTGCAATAGTTTCCACTGAAAAAATTAGTAGAGAAATAATTAACAACCCCAACAGGATATGAAGCGCTCCAGTAGTTTTTAAAATATTTTTTAACTTCATAAAAAAAGGAGCTTATTTCCCCCTTATTGTAGATTGACTGTCAATCGTGATACCCAACTTTAGAAACAATATTTCCTGAAACAGGGTCAGTAACTCCAAGTTCAGGAGACAACTCTTCCATAAATCCTCTAACCTCATCAAGGTGAGCAATCATAGCTGGTCTTTGAGCTGCAATAGCTTCTGCACTTTCCCAGATCCCAACAAAACAGTAATCATAATCTCCAGTTTTAGCGATATATCTTTGAGTCATCCCCTCAAAACTTGTTTTATCTATTACTTCGAAATACTTATCTACACAATCAGACTTCAATTTAAATCGAACAACATTCATAAAATTTTGAGCAGTCATAAAAAAAGAGGGTTTTATCCCTCTATGTTATATCGACTGTCAATTTCTAATTTTTGGAGGTGCAAGTTAGTAAGCATTTCAAAATTATTAAGAAAAAACAAATGCGACAAGATCAACAGTCCTAGCGTTCGTAGAAGATCCTGCAGGATATAAGATAGAATTAATAGAAAGAGACTTATGAAGGAATTAGAAGAAAATACTATCGACCAAATAAGAACTCTTCTTAAATATTTAGAGCAAACAGATTTATTAAAAAACAAGGATATTCTTAGGTGTTTAGATGTAATAGCAAGAGAGTATGGCGGAGAAGTGGTTGACAAAAATTAAATGGCAAATCCAAATCAAAAAACTATATTGTTAGAACAAGCTTATGACGAACTAAAGGCAATTTGTACCAAGTTCCAAGACGAATCTGGAGCTACAGATATGGAAGTAAAAACTTTACTTAGAGAACTTGCGAGGGTTTATGAAAAAAATATTGATGAAAACTATGACATAGATTGGGAAGTTTAAATAAGTTTATTTGATATTCTTTTGCTATAAATTAATTGAGGCCAAAACTCATCAGCACACTCTACGTTTGCGGCAAGAC
The DNA here is from genome assembly GCA_003280655.1 of Prochlorococcus sp. AG-355-O17. Lineage (GTDB taxonomy): Bacteria > Cyanobacteriota > Cyanobacteriia > PCC-6307 > Cyanobiaceae > Prochlorococcus_A. The sequence goes on along the minus strand of QCEK01000016.1, from coordinate 15,466 downwards.
ATAAATTGATTCTATATAGTTGCGAGTCGATTTAATAAACCTTTCAGTAGTTGGAATTTCTGGAAGGGTTTCTTTTTTACTGATATTTATTTAGTAATCGGTTATAAATTACCAAAAATACTATTACCCCAATTATTCCATGAAATGCATGGTATGGGTCGTGATGATTCTGCCAAAGCTCCTTTAAAAATTCCTTCAATACTTCATAGCTATTACCAAATGAGAATAACACCCATGAGATTTTTCTCTAATTAATTTGCATAATTTCTTACAACTGGTAATTTTAGTGAGCTTCAATAAATTCAAATGCAAGATCAAAAAATTGAAAAGATGGCAGCTTTTGCAGTTAACATAACTAAGTTGCTGGTAATAATTTATCTAGGCTTCATAGAAGTATTTAAAATCGGCAAATTACTTAGAGAGAAATTAAATGCTGAATTTGATATTTCTCGAAAATGGGCTTCACAAAATTATTCGATTCTAAAAAAACGACTAGCGGAACGAAAAGTAGCTGGTGTTATAGAAAATTAGCAAGCGTTTTATTTATGCAACAAGTTTGATCGAATATACTGCATCATTACAATTATTTTTTTTATCCCATTCCTTTGCGAAAGGAGATTCCATCTCTGCACCTAATTTTTCCAAGTCAGTACAGTTCATTAATAAATGAGATTTGTGTTCATTCACTTTTACAAACTCATAATAAGTTACAAACTCCTTGCACATTTCCTCAAGAAATAATGTCGTTACATCATTTTTAAATTCTTCAAATGTACAGCTAAAAGTTGAGATGATAAGAGTGTTCATTAAAACTAAGGAGCTAATTGCTCTTTATTTTAGATATGTTGTAAATTGTTTTTAAGTACCTAATAAAACTTTTTATGTATTCATAACTTGTTTTGCCAACTTCTAAACGATAAAAGAAACATATGCGCATATTCCTCAAGAAGTTTGTTTAAAAAAAGAACTAAATTATTATCTCAGAATAGTGTTAAGGGAAGAAAAAGCCCCACAAGAAAAAAAGTTCAACCCAAATCTAGAAAAATAGTAAAAAAGAAAAATAATTATCCCTTTTCTTCATTTATTTTTCCCTCATTTATTATTTTTGCTGGTTTCATAAGCCTTTCACTCACAATATTTTTTCTTATGAGGCAATTACAACCAGTGATCAGAAATGAAAGATTGAAATTCTTATGTACTTATCAACTTGGTGATAAAAAAAGTGAAAGTTATAAAGAATCAAAATTGGAATTAGAAAAGCTTGTTGGAGATAGTGATAAGTATTGCAAGAATTTTCTTCTTCCAAAAGAAAAGACCAAAAAAGGATTTAGATTATTCCCAATTATGAGGAATATTCTTTTTAGATTTATTTAGTATTTTCCCCAGGTGCTTTAGGATCACTAGGTCACAGGTTCAAATCCTGTCATCCCGACTCTAGAGTTATCCAAAACATAGAAAGATTTCCCAGCCTATTTTTTTTATTTTTTATGTTATGTACTCAATGATTGCGGACAAATATTACTTTATTTTTCACAACAAACCTCGCAGAAAAAAAAAAAAAAGATTGGAAACCTCTTGCTGGTCTTACCCTGTCAAATACATTGGTAGAACTTGGTGGATTTTTTCTTATCCAATTGCCTGAAAAAGATAAAAAAATTTTGTTGATGAAATAACTTTTTTAACCTATTTAGCATTTTTATTTTTTAAAATGTGAAAAATTTAAATTTTAATAAAATGAGTAAATTTAAAGATAACTTTTCAAGCGAAAGCTTTTACCCAGATAGTAATTATTATCTTGACAAGGATAATAATCCTAAAGAAGAGCCAATTTCAGAAGATCAAAAATCCAATATGGGGGGAGATTTTGAATGGCCAAATACTTATTGGTTTATTGCTGAAAGAACAAATGGAAGGCTTGCAATGATTGGTTTCATGGCTGTCATTATTAATTACACCTTATTTGGATGGATAGCTTATCCAATCCTTTAAATGAGTAATTCTAATTTTGACAAAAATGGTTTGGATAAGTCTAGAACACACTGACTGCTAATCCTTTATAGGTGGTCAAATAATACTTAATAACTAACTAATAGCTATGCAATTAGTTAGAGTTTCATACTATTTAAGTTATTTCTACCAAAGTCGAAAAGTATAAATCTTGATTCTTTGCGAGCCCATTTACTTTAACTTCCAAATTACATTTATAAGTTTTTATTAATCATATGTTTTTGAGGATTTTTCGAGTAATCCATTTAATTCTAAGAGTTCTTCTTCACTAAGTTCTCTATATTCTCCTGTTGGCACGTCTAACTTAATATTCATAATTCTTACGCGCTTTAATGAACGTACTCTATATCCTAAGGACTCACACATTCTTCTAATCTGGCGGTTAAGTCCCTGTGTGAGTATTATTTTAAAATTTCTTGGACCCAATTGTTTTACGAAACAATTCTTAGTAATTGTGTCTAATATTTCAACTCCATTACTCATGCTTTTAATAAAGTCGCTATTAATCGGACGATTAACTTTTACAATATATTCTTTTTCATGATTATTTCTTGCTCTGAGTATTTTATTTACGATGTCTCCATCATTAGTTAAAAAAATCAATCCCTCACTAAGCTTATCTAATCTTCCAATGGGGAAAATTCTTTTAGGATATTTAATGAAATCTATGACATTATTGGGTTCTACTTTTCTATCTGTTGTGCAAACAATTCCTACAGGTTTATTAAAGGCTAAGTATATGTTTTTTTGTCTCTTTGATTTTTCTATTCTTTGACCTTTAACTTTTACTTGATCACTATCTTCTACTTTGGTTCCAATTTCTGGAATTTTTCCATTAATGGTTACCTCTCCATCAAGGATTAATCTATCTGCTTCTCTTCTAGAACAATAACCTACTTCACTTAAATATTTATTTATTCTGATAGCCATTGTGGATGTTTCATTTTTATCTGAACTAAATTAAATAATTTACTAATCTCCTTATATTTTAGTTCGGCTGTCAATTTCAGTTAGTATTCTCATTATTGAATTTCAGAATATTTTCATCGGTATTTTAAACCACACATATCTTTCTCTTTTTTAATTCCAATTTTTTTCAATTTTCCTCCATCCCTTAGAAATTAATCTTTCATAAATTTCTCTAGCTAAATCTATTTCAACAGAAACTGTATTTGTCATTACTGGTGGTTTGTTTCCTATGTCTCCCACTATTTTTCCAGTATCTATAAACATATACTCAAAAACTCCATCAACGCTTTTATCATTTTTCATAAATCTTTTAACTTCTGACCTATTAGAATTAATCAACCAATAAGATTTAGCCATTAATCTAACCTGGGATTTAGTAAGCTTTTCATTTAAAACAAACTCATTTGATCAGTTTCTTTTTTCTTTACATCTTCTAATAGCCAACCATCAGGTGACCAACTCATCATGATTGGAAATAATCCTTTTAATTCATTTGCATCTTTAACTTGCTCTGTCCATTGTTCTTCATATCCATTAGGCACAATCACAGGCATGCGGTGATATAAAGGTTTAATTAAATCGTTTGGCTCAGTTGTTAAAACACAGCAACTCTCAAGTTCTACTCCATCTGGTGAGGTCCACTTGCTCCAAATTCCGCCCAACCAAAAAGTCTCATAATTTGCTTTTCGAACACGATATTTTTTTTCAAAAAAACCGCTCGCAGGTATTAGGCACCTTTTATATTTCCAACTTCCACTAAATAAATTTTTTTCTTCTACGGTTTCTGATCTTGCATTAAATGGTCTTGGTCTCTCTTTATCAAATGGGTCTCTCGCCCAAGGAGAAATAAAGCCCCATGTCATAAAAGTAGTTTTAATTCTTCCTTCGTTTTTAATTACAAGAACAGGATCATTAGGTCTTATTAGACTTTGAGTCTCATATTTAGAATCAAGTCCACTTGGATAGTCGTGCTTCAAAACCGTAGGCAACTTCTCAAATTTAGTTTTCAGCTCAAATCTTCCGCACATTGATTTTTAAAATATTTTTAAAACTCACTAAAAAAAGTAAATTTACCTTATTTTAGATCTACTTTTAGTTTTCTCAAATAAAAAAGAATCTTTTGAACTTAGAAAAGTTTTTTATCTAAATAATTAAAAGAAAATATAGATATTGAAAAGCTTCCTCAAAATTAATTTGAATGTTTCAAAATTAAATTATGACAGATCCTATTTTATATCTTTCTATGTTATTGGGACTTGGAGGAGTTTATGTATTAATATCCTCCTTCCATGATGATGATGATGGAGATGATGATGGAGAAAAATATATTTATAATCCAGAATATATTAATTTAGCAAGATAATTGATGTGTTTATAAAGCATTAGTTCTAAAGATAAAGTTGCTTGCAAAAAAAGGCTAACATTGAAAATAAGTTAATGGGATTAAACAAAAATATTATGCCTCTTTCAGGTAATTTTCTAAGCCATTATATTCTTTTAAAATTTTATTTGTTGGTCCTCTATCCGTATATATTTGTGCCTTAAACCGTACATTTTTATTGGTCGGTTAATAAGCATGCCTAGTTAGAACTTAGTGGTAACAGAAATAAATTAAATGGCTTCAACACCGATCAAATCTTGTAATAAATATGTGTTGAGTTACAAAGATTCATCAAATAACACACATGAAGTTGGCTTCTACGCTCGCGATGCATACGATTGCCTAATTCTCGCGAGAGAATTCAACTCTTACTTACATGACAATCCAGGATCTGTAATCAGAATCCAACAAAAATTTTGAGAGAATAATTCATGAATTTAAAAACATCACAATTCGCAATTCAAGATAAAAATGCAAGAGATCTTGATAATGCAAAAGATTATCCAACAATTGCAGATTTAATGAGAGAACAGAAAGTTCACCAAGATGACAGAAATACAGTTCACCATCGTAGAGATTTAGACGCCCTCGGTTAGTTTACGAGAATGGCTATTCACTAATTTTTAAAAATTAACGATCATGATGAATGCCATTTGCGATTCATGCATAAGATAATATTTTCTTCCTCAAGTTTTTTTTAAGCTCTATAGGCATATATGCAATATCTTTTTTTATTGCATTAATGGCATCTCTATACTTTTCAGGTTCAGCTAAAAGCATTTTTATTAAATTGTATTGACTTTCTATTTCTTCAGAAGAAAATTTTCCCATAAAAAATATGTACTACCCCTTCATAATAAATTAGAAGTCAAACACACAAAAGATTAACTATTAGTTAGAGGCTGCTGCAATTTCTTTATGGACGGAAAGAAATTCTTTATCCGTTAGAACTGGTGTAACTTCAATTTCTACGCCAAAATTATCGACCCAAATACTACTCCATTTCCAAATGTTCTGATGGTTTGAAGATTCAACTATTGCCCAACCATTAGCTCCCTCAGGATTTACTACTCGATTAAGAACTTTAAACCCATCAAATTCATCACCTTCGCATCCTCCTTCCACAAAACCCGCAAAAGCTTCGGCCCCTTGCATATGACTTTCTTGATCTGGAAATTGCCAGTGAACGATGTAAGTTTGCATGAATAAAATTATTTTTTTAATTATTAATTATCGAATTTAAAAATTAAATAAAAAGTCTTTAAACACTAATTAAAAAGGGCTTAAGCATAAAAGGAAAAATAGCAAAAAAAAAGACTCCTACGAGCCTAGGTGATGGGGACTCCTATAATGACAGATTAAACAGGAACAAACAACCCCATCAATAGGTAATTTTAAATACTTACAAACACCATATGTAGTGCTAAGATTTTTAAAAGGCTTGGTGATGGGGATTATCCTGCTTTTTCGTTGGGGCGAAGCTAACGCCCTTTTTTTATGGAAAAATCTACTTTAATCAATAAAGCCAAATCGAGGATTAAAATATTTGAATCTTTCGAAGATAGTTCTAAGAACTCTTCCATAATCAATGCAATTTTAATCTCTTATGGTTGCGTTTTTAAGCGGTCAAGTAAGCCAGTTATGAAAGGCTCTTGGGTTGAATCTATCGAAGAAGCGAGAAACTAATATAAAAAACTATTAGATGAAGGGTGGAAAAAAAACTTATAGATTCAATAGTTATTTTAAAAAAAAATGGTTAATAGGTACTTTACCTAAAATTTGACATTATTAAAAATTAATTGCTAGATAAGCTTAAGAATGGAAGATTGAACATGAAAAATGACATTTATTCTAATTTTAAAGATTCAGATACTTTGGAAAGTTTTTTTGAATGTATAACTTCTTGTAGCATCAATAGTGAGGGAGTAGATTGCACTACAGCATGCTACGTAAAACATTTAGAACCAAACAATATCGATTACCCTTTAACATTTTCATAAGCAAAGCTTATTGATAATTATTATATTTCGTTGATGTTATTCCCACCTCCTCAAGTTATTTTTGGACTATTGCTTTTATCTATAGCAGTAGTCCTCATCTGGGATATTAGATACAATCCTTTTGGAGAAGACGAAGACGGAATTTAATCTTCAACTAGGAAGCTGATTAGTAGGTGGCGCGTGAAATTGCCGTTTCTTTCTTTTGAGTCTTTTGTAAGCGACTAAAGAGCCTAACAATAACAATGTAATAGCTATTGAGTTAATCATATCAAGTAGTTTTATATATATAAAAACAAATATGCTCTAAATATCAATGACTAAATTTATTTTTTCTAAAAAGTGGTTAATTATGGACTAATTTTTAATATTTAGCTTTTTCATTAGGTACCTAAAACAACCAAGAGAAAATGCTTATCTAATCAAAAGTCATTGCTATGCAATAATAATCACTTTTTCTTATTTCTCATTTGATATTGCAGAACAGCCTTTAGATGTTTTACTTCTTTTTCTAAAATCTCAATTCTTTTTTCTAGTTCTTCATTAGTTACCATATTTTATAAAGATAAATTCATTCATATTTATACTATTAAAAAACGACTTTTTACTCATAGTAAATGTCTAATAAGTAATAGAACCTATTGATGTACCTAATCTCTCTAGATAAATTACGCAGAGTATAAATTTAGGGGTATTTTATGAGTGGAGATTATGAGACACTAGAAATAAATCAACCTAAAATTACATATCTTCAGAAAAGATCCGAAAATAATACAGAATGGTTAGATGAATTAATCAACCAAATTGAAGATATGAAAAACAATATATCCAAATCTGCTTAATGACAGAAAAAGAGTTGAAGGAATTAGAGAAATTTGCAAAAGAAAATGGATACAATGACGAGCTAAAAGATATATATTTAAGGGAAGTTATTGACAGAAATAAAGAATACGAATGAGATCTAATTTTCGACCAAACATTCGACTTGTTACAAACATTCTTTTAGTTATTGGTACTTTTGCAATTGCTTTAAAGATTACTCCAATAGCGAAGGTATATAAGGAAAAATATTTATGTATTAAATATTTAAAACATCAAATAGATCGAGAAAAACTTATCAAAAGACTAAAAATAGTTAAACAAGCAAACCCATCTAGTATTTGTGACTCAATCCTCAAAAGTTAAAAATGCTTATTATTCTTAGAAATTTGAAATTTTTTATTTTTTTATTTTTCTTATACCTTAATTTCAATAATTATTCTCATGCACATATGAGGGGTACATTTCTTTCTGAGGAGGAAGCTGAAAAAATGGCTTTAGAACTTGGTTGCGAAGGAATACATAAGAATCAAGATAAATGGATGCCATGCAAAAACGAAAAAGAATTACATATCTATTTGAGGAAATAGATGGAAAAATTAAAAACAAATCAAAGAAAAATTCACAGAAAAATAACCGCAATTTCAGCAATCCCCTTACTAATTACTATTGTATCTGGGACTATTTATAGTATTCTTCAACCATTAGGAGTAGATGCTTTTTGGTTAATAAAATGGCATAGGGTAATTTTGGCATTATTAATTTGCAACCTTTTTACTCGATATTTCTTGGTATAGCTTCGATAATCTCAATAATATCTGGCGTTAAACTATTACAAAAAGAATCTTAGAGATATTCTAAGCCAAGCCAAAATCTAACTAATTAATACTATTTGCCCCCCCCCACTTACTAAGAAAATTTTCGCTCCTAGTGCCATTGTTGCTACACCCATATAAGGGTATTTCTTAATTCTCTATTTAGTAATTGGAAGCCATGAAAGGTATCTATCAGATTTATTTAATTCATTTTTTTATCTAGGAGGCAATCCTAGTTCTTCTCTTCTTTTAGCCAAAAGAACAGCAAAGACTAGCAATTACTTTATTTATGACAGCTTCCACATTATTATTCCGTTTCCTTAAAAAAAATTTTTTAGTACTTTGATGAATTATTTTTAACTATTATTGAATTTCTTTGTCCAAAAAATTCATGAAATTAAAAATATCTACTTATTTTTGAAGATTGCAATTTTTCTCTATTTTTTAGTAAAATTAATTTTAAGATTTTTTAAAAGTAATTTTTATAATATTACGACTGAAACTTTTTAAAATTATTTTTTAGATAAAAAAATGGATGATTTAAAATTAAAAACTTTTAATTTTTTAGATGAAATAAATAAAAATACATTAAAAATCCTAAGATTTGAAAATATGCTAACTAACCTTGTTAAAAGTTTTTTAATTTATGAAATTGTAAGCGAAATATCTATAGAACAAAATCTATATGAAACTGAAATAAAAAATTTCTATTTAAAAAACAAGATTTTAAATAAAAATGACCTAGTAAATATTTTAAAAATTAAGGGAATCTCAGAAGAAGAACTCAATTATCAGATAACTTTACCTTTAAAAATTATTAAATTTTGTACCCAAAACTTTCAAGAGGAACTCAAGTCTTATTTTTTAGAGAGGAAGGATTTCCTTGATGAGTATACTTTTAATATTATTAGAGTTAAGAATAAAAATATAGCTTATGAAATATACTTTAGGTTAGATTCTCATGAATCAGATTTTACAAATTTATCAGAAGGTTTTTCTTATTATAGTGACCTTTATCCTAAAGGCTTATTCGGTCCTAAAAATCTTCAAGGAATGAATCCAATTATAATAAATAGATTAATTATTACGTCTCCTGGTGAACTAATTCAACCTTTTCAAGTTGATGATTGGTGGATAATATTAAAATTATTAAAAAAGAAAAAAGCAAAGCTAGATCAACCAACCACAAAAATGCTTCTACAAGAAATTTTTAATAAATTTATAAATAAATTGGTAAATAACTTTACTGAAGATTATTTAAAAAATAAAAAACGATGATTGATAAAGCTATAAAACAAAAAAATAGTAATGATAAATTATTAGAAATTTTTAAATCTTTTGGTATCGAGACAAAATTTTTAACGGGTGAATTAATTTATTCGAAACAATATATAGCAGGTAAGGTTTATTTAATTAAAAGTGGTAACGCAAGATTAATAACTAAAATAAATGGAAAATTAATATCAGTTTTAAAATTATCAAAGGGAGATAGTATTGGGATTGCTTCACTTATTGGGGGCAAGCCTATTGAGGAAATAAGAGCTTCTAATGAATTAGTAGTTTATAGCCTTGAAGATAAAAAGTTTCTTGAAATATATAAGCAAAATTTTGATATAAAATATTTTTGCGATAACTATATTTGGGAAGCGGAAAAATTATCTATTCTCAAACATTTCCCAAAACTAAACAAAAAAAGTCTTTTAATTTCTACAGATTTATTTGAGTTAATACACAAAAATATTAATTTAATAATCCCTGATGAAACTAACATAACTAATTCTTTAAAAAATGAAGAAAGATTATTTTTTAATTACTTTTCAGATGACTATGAAACATGGTCAGAAATAAAATCTTTTTCTCAAGTAGCAAAATTACTGCAAAAGGAAAATAATTTCCCAATAAGAATAATTTCTGTTTCTAGGAATATAGAGAATATAAAAGTTGAGGAAATTAATCATAAGATTGATATCAAAAATAATAAATTTGATCTTAAAGCTCGTCCATCTAATATCTCAATACCTTTAGAGAGTAATATTTATAAAAAAGAAAAAGATAAAAAAGTTTTCGTTCCTGCAAAAGGAATTTTAGAAGAGGCTTTAGCTTGTTTTGAGATCATTGCAAAGCGAATGCATTTTCCTTTTAAAAAAGAATCTGTAAAGAATTTTCTAGAGGAATACTTAATTGATCATAAATTTTTATCTTTACAGATTTATGGAGAAATAGCTTTATATCATGGTTTACAAATTAATATTTCAAATATTAACCCAAAAATAGCACATAGAATAAAAACTCCAGCATTGATTAAATGGAAAGATAATTTTGCAGTTGTTTCAAGAATTAATAAAGGTGGATTAGAAATTATAATTCCATCTGAAGGATATAAAATTATTAATTTTGAAAATTGCAATGATATTTTTCCAAATGGAATTCAGATTTTAAATTTAGAAAAAACTAACTTAACCCAACAAAATAAGTTTGGATTAAATTGGTTTTACCCATTTTTTAAAAAATATCGAGGAGTTTTACTGCAAATTTTAATTGCAGGCTTTGTAATTCAATTATTAACACTCGCAAATCCACTTTTAATTCAAATAATTATTGATAAGGTTATTTCTCAAAGAAGCCTAGATACTCTTCAAGTCCTTGGTATTGCTTTATTATTTGTTACTGTTTTTGAGGGCATTTTAAGTAGTTTTAAAAGCTTTCTTTTATCGGATACTACTAACAGAATAGATAAAAGAATCTCTAGTGAAATAATAGATCATCTTTTAGGATTACCTCTAAATTATTTTCAGCAAAGACGTACCGGGGAATTATCTACAAGGATTGGGGAACTTGAGAAAATAAGAAATTTTTTAACTAGCCAAGCTCTCACAACAATATTGGATGGAGCATTTTCAATAATTTATATAGCTGTAATGATTGCATATAGTATTAAGCTAACTCTAATTTCTTTAATAGTATTACCAATCCAAATATTAATTACGTTTATTTGCGGTCCTTTATTCAAAAAACAATTTAGAAATGTAGCTGAAACTAATGCTAAATCTCAAAGTCATCTTCTTGAAATTCTCAATGGTATTGAAACTGTAAAATCGCAAAACTATGAGAATAAGAGCAAATTAAAATGGCAAAAATTATATGAAAAATTTATTAATAAAAATTTTGAGAAAACAATCACTGGAACGATATTTATACAATCGAGTCAAATTCTTCAAAAAATTTCACAGCTATTAATTTTATGGTTCGGAGCTGGGATGGTACTTCAAGGATATATATCACTTGGTCAATTAATTGCATTTAGAATTATTTCTAGTTACGTCACTCAACCTCTACTTAGGCTATCCAATATTTGGCAAGAAATTCAGGAATTAAGGATCAGTTTTGAGAGATTAGCAGATATCATTAATACAAAAAAAGAAATTAATGAACTTGAAAAGAGTAAAATTTTGATGCCAAAAATAAATGGATCAATAGATTTTGAAAATGTTAATTTCAAATTTGGTAACAAATCAAATTATTTTTTAAGTGGAGTTCATCTTTCAGTTAAACCTAAGAAGTTTATTGCAATAGTAGGTCAAAGTGGAAGTGGAAAAAGTACACTTATGAAACTTATTTATAGACTATATTCTCCCGATGAAGGCAGGATTTTAATTGATGGTTTTGATATCTCAAAAGTTGAACTTACTTCTTTAAGGAATCAAATTGGGATTGTTCCTCAGGAACCTTTATTATTTAATGGAACCATTAGAGATAACATTGCCTTTAGAGATGAAGCGACCGAAACAGAGATAATTAAAGCTTCAAAATTAGCATGTGCTCATGATTTCATTATGGAGCTGCCTGATGGTTATAGTACTTTAATAAGTGAAAAAGGCAGTACATTAAGCGGAGGACAAAGGCAAAGAATTACTTTAGCAAGAGCACTATTAAACTATCCCAGAATTCTTATCTTAGATGAGGCAACCAGCTCCCTTGATTATCCTACTGAAAGAAGAGTATATGAGAATTTATTAAATGATAAAAATAGGGGATCAATTTTTTTTGTTACTCATAGATTATCAATTATCAAAGATGCTGATAAAATTGTTGTCTTTCACAAAGGAAGAATTGATGAATTTGGAAATCATCAAGAGCTAATTGAAAAAAAAGGAAGATATTATGCCCTTTTAAAGCAATCTAAAGAGGAATAAGTTGAAAAATCTAAAAAAGCTAAATTCCTTATTCAAAAATTTAGAGTACAAAGTAAAGGAAAAAATCTCCAAACTTGAAATAAATAATATCAACTTGCGACAAAGCAATTTTTTTATAAGATCTTTGACTTGGGGTTTAATATCAACAAGTGGTTTAATAATTACTTGGCTGGCCTTTGCTTATACAGAAGAAATAATAATTGTTAGAGGTAAGCTTGAGCCAATTGGAGATGTGAAAATTATAAATATCCCATCTGGTGGAGTAGTTAAAGATATCTTAGTTAAGAATGGTGATGAGGTATCTAAAGATCAGGTTTTATTAGTTCTAGATAATGAAATATTAGAAGAAAATGTTAACTCTTTAGAAAATCAAATAAAGCAAAAAAAAGCTCAGTTGGAATTAAAGAAAGAAGAAAAAATAAAATTAATTGATTTGTATACCAGTAAATTAAGATTCTTAAAAAATGAGTTTAGACTTAAAGATAATATTAAAAATCGATTCCAAGAATTATTTGAAGAAGGAGCACTTTCAGAATTAGATTATCTTGAAAAAATAAGCGAGATGAATTCTTTAGAAGGAGAAATTGTTGGAAATGAAATTAATTTAAAAAGGCAAACATTAATACTGTCTCAACAAATAAAGCAAATTGAATCAGAAGTTTCTGAATTAGAAGCCAAAGGACTAGAAGCTGAAGTACTTCTAGAATATAAATCAATTAAATCTCCAGTGAATGGTTTGGTCTTTGACATTAAACCAAGAAATATAGGCTTTGTTGCTCAATCAAACTTTTCTATAATGAAAGTTGTTCCCTTCAATAAATTAGAAGCAGATGTAAAAATACCAAGTAGCAAAATTGGCTTTATTAAAATTGGAATGCCAGTGGATATAAGTATTGATTCCTTTCCTGCTAATGACTTTGCTCCTTTAGAAGGTGTTGTTGAGTCAATAGGTTCAGATGTACTTGATTTAAATGAAGAAAATAATCAAGAATATTTTTTCCCTGGAAGTATAAAATTAAATTCTCAATCTTTATTTTTAAACAATGGAAATGAATTGCCTCTGCAAGTTGGAATGTCTCTCAAAGCAAATATAAAGTTAAGAAAAGTTAGCTACTTAAAACTCCTTCTTGGAAGTTTTAGAGATAAAGCTGATTCAATAAAAAGAATATAAAATATAAATAAAAAATAAGTTAAATAATTTTTTTTAAACTTAATAGTCTTTTTATTTTGATTCTAAAATTGCCCCCCATTTCTTGAAATTTAAATTAATTGCGATGTTATATTTAATATATAAGATAAAAATCTGAGTAGTAGATTAATCTAATATGTTCAAATTTATTATTATTATTAAAAGAATAATTAATTATAGAAAAAAAATAATTATATCTTTTTTATTAGATATCTTTGCTGCTATATTTGTTAATTTACTATTTATTAAAAATCAAACTATTCCAAATGCAACTTATTTTTATATCATAGCTCTCCCCAGTTGGATGGTAATAAGCTATGTTTTCGGACGTTATCATGATTTTAAAAAAATTGATAAAAAATCCACGATAAAAAATTTGTTTAAAACATTTTTTATATCTTTTATTTTTATTAATATTAGCTTAATCTTAGAAGGAAATAATTACATTAACTCAGAATATTTTTATTCAATAGACCAATTATCTCTTTTCTACTATATTTTTGGAGCAATTAGCTTTGTTTTTAATTTAGTATTTAATTTGGTTTTAGGTCAGAAAAAATCTAAAGTTAAATGGATAATTATAGAAAGCAATAAGCTTCTTAAATATTTAGAAAAAGATAAAATTGAGGGTTTTGATTATTTATTAAAAAACCTTATTTTAATCAAGAATTTAGATGAAATTAAAAATTATAAATCAGAAAAATTTGCTGGCTTAATTCTTGAAGAAAATCAAGAACTAGACAAAAAATTAGTTTTGAATCTCAAAAAAAAAGGAATTCAAATATTAAGCAATGTTAAATGGTGTGAAGAGTTTTTATATCGGATACCCCCTAATGTAATGAAGGAAGATTTGAATGGAAATCAATTTTCAAATTCAACTCATAATTTATTTGAATATAGAATTAAAAGAATTCTTGAATTTTTTATTAGTATTTTTTTGATCTTCGCATCTGCCCCGGTAGTCATTTTATCTGCATTTTTAATATATAAAGAAGATAGAGGTCCAATATTTTACTCCCAAATTAGAAGAGGTATTTATGGTAAAAATTTTCGTATCTTAAAACTTAGAACTATGAAAATTGATTCAGAAAAAAATGGTGTTCAATGGAGTTCTCAAAATGATCCAAGAATTACAAAAATAGGAAATCTCCTTAGAAAATCAAGGATAGACGAGTTGCCGCAATTAATTTCTGTCATTTCAGGAGATATGAATTTAATTGGTCCTAGGCCAGAAAGACCTGAAATTGATAATTATTTAGAAAAAAAAATACCATGTTATCAAAGTAAATATTTCATAACCCCTGGAATAACAGGATGGGCGCAAGTAAATTATCCATATGGATCTACTATTCAGGATAGTTACAATAAATTTAGTTATGATTTATATTATTTAAGAAATTTCTCAATTTTCCTTGATATATTGATTCTTTTCAAAACTATTAGAGTAGTATTAGATTATAAAAACGCTTCCTTTAATTCATAATATATTTTTAAATAAAAGTAAAATCTGATGAAACCGTATTTTGAACAATAGCTAAAAGATCGTCACCATAATTTATGCTTGTATGTCCTCCTGAATAAGAGTATGTTAAATCACTTTCTGTTAATCCAATAATTTTTAAACTATCTTGTCCGGGGGCATAATCTGTTATCAAATCCCTTCCATTGCCAGTAATAATTTGGAAAATGTCATTTCCACTTCCACCAGTTAACTGATCATTCCCAAGTCCTCCGAAAAGAGTATCATCATTATTACTACCATTGAGAATATCGTTTCCGTTCCCAGCATTTAATAAATCATCCCCAGATCCTCCATTAAGGGTGTCATTATGGTTACCACCATTAAGAGTGTCATTTCCATTGCCACCATATAAATAGTCATTATTATCTCCTCCATTTAAAGTGTCATTACCATTGTTTCCATAAAGAGTATCTGTACCTTCCTTACCCACTAAAGAATTATTACCACTATTTCCTCTAATAACATTGGCAGAACTATTACCTGTAGCATTTATATTTCCAGATCCTGTGAGGGTTAAATTTTCAACATTATTAGAAGCTGTATAACTTACAGAAGACTGAATTAAATCTGTTCC
>QCEK01000015.1 GCA_003280655.1 Prochlorococcus sp. AG-355-O17 | reverse complement strand
TTATGCCTACTTTTTCTAATGCAAATGATAAAACTGCAATTACGGCCATTACTGTTAAGATCTTGTTCTTTTTGATGAAATCCATAATGCATATTAATAATCTATTTATTAAATTCTTATATAAATAAGAAAAAATTAAAACTATTATAACAATTAAAATGGAACCCATATATGCAGGAGATTTACTTTCCTCAATAGCTTCTTATAAAAAGATAATTGAAAAATATGGTAAAGGTATAAAAGAAGGGGAATTTTATGAAGAACCTATAGGCGGAGATTTTAATTACCCTGATTGGTAAATATGCTTACTACAAAAATAACTTTTGCCTTGGCAGATTGGATTAGAGAGTGGCGTAAGTGCCGGGATAAGAATCCTTCTATTGATGAGTGTGTAAAATTTGTTCAGTGGAAATTGAAAGATTATAAACTTTCTGATAGTGATAAAAGAATAATTGAATCTATTTTGCTCTATGAATCTGAATAAATAAGAGATTATAGACTTTATTATTTATATTTATCTATAAAAAACAAAGGATCATTAAAATCCTCTTACAAATTAAGAAAAAAGTAAATCAGCATATTTACGGATTTACTGAAAATATAAAAAGGAGTAATTTATAAATGTTGAGTTCGGAGGCAATCTAAATGATTGATAGTCCGCCTGAAATTTAGCAAATTCCAAAATATAGGAAGCGTATTCCTGAGAATGGGATTATTCGAAAATTAAAGTTCAATCAATTAGTCTGATAAGACTTCGCTTTATAATTACTAGCGACAATAGGGACTGAAATTATCGAGAGAAATCCCCGAATTCACGTATTCTAGGTTTATGAGTAAATAGACTTTAAAATATGTAATTTTATATCCTTTAAGAAGGAAATCAAATATTAAAAAGGACTGTACAATCAGTCCTTTTTTTGTTTAATAAAATAATTCTAAACTAGACTTCTTTTTGGATAATATGGGTAAATAAAGTGATTAAAAATATTTCAAAATGAAAGATCAAGTCTTGTTTCCGAAAATTGAAGTACGTGAAAAGGGTTTTTTACAAGTAAGTAATATTCATACTATTTATTGGGAAAGGTCTGGTAATCCAAAAGGCAAAAAAATTCTTATTATTCATGGAGGTCCAGGCGGAGGAAGTCAACCAAGATATAGAAGATACTTTGACCCAGATAAATTCGATATTATTCAATTTGACCAAAGAGGTTGCGGTTCTTCAACTCCTTTCTCCGAATTAAAAGAAAATACGACCAATCATTTAGTTGATGATATTGAGAAATTAAGGATCCTTTTAAAAATAGATACTTGGCATTTGTTTGGTGGATCTTGGGGCTCAACACTTTCACTTATATATGCGATTAAAAATCCCTCAAGAGTTATCAGCTTAACTTTGCGAGGGATATTTTTATGTAGAAAGTTTGAATTATTGTGGTTCTATCAATATGGTGCAAGTGAGATATTCCCGGATGAATTTGAAGAATATATTTCTGTAATACCAAAAGAAGAAAGAAATGATTTAATAAGTTCTTTTTATAAATATCTAACATCATCAGATGCGAATCTTAGATCAAAAGCAGCGGCAGCTTGGACAAAATGGGAACTCTCAACAAGTCATTTAATAAATAAAAAATTTGATTTTGATAAGTCTGAAGTTAATTCTTTTTCAGATGCCTTTGCAAGGATCGAATGTCATTATTTTATTAATAATATTTTCTTAGAGGATGATTTTATTTTGAAAAATATAAAAACAATAGAATCGATTCCAACAAAAATAATTCAGGGTAGGTATGACGTAGTATGTCCTGTTAGGAGTGCTTGGGATCTAAATAAAAAATTAAAGAATTCTGAATTAATTATTGTTGATGATGCTGGTCATTCAATGAGTGAAAAAGGTATTACTATCGAACTAATAAAAGCTGTAAAAGGAATTCAAAATCTCTAAACGAGAGAATATTCCTTTAAAAATTAAAGGCCATTATCTTCAATATTTTGTGCAATATTCCTAAGAAGTTCGACGATATCAGAATCTTCGCATTTAGTATCTTCTTTGAGCAAAATGCACTCGTCTCTAATACTTACATTAGTACTCCACCATATACCTGAACTATTTGTATCGTCCCATTCAAATCTTTCAGACATAATTAATAAAATCTAATAAATACATTAAAGCTTGCATTAGTTCATCGTGGATTAATATATTTAATTTCAAAATTTAAAAAGCTTTCCTAGGCGCTAAAAGGAATCTAAAAATTTCTGACAATAAAATTTAGAAATCTAATTTAAGTTCGTATTGTTTTTCTTTTTCCTTAGAAACAGTTTTTTTATTATTTGTATTTTTTCTAAGCCCTTTTCTAGAGCCATGCTTTAAATAAATCTCTTTTGAGATATCCCAATATCCATCCTTTTTAGTGATTTCCTGGATTTTCCTCTTTGCAGTTTTAGTGCTATTTGGGATGTCAATTATTGGTCTTATATAATTAATTTGTTCATATTCTTCTTGATTAAATCTAGATAATAACCATGGTTCATGAATGAAATTAAGTGATACATCCTTTAATTCTGGTATCCATTTTTTGATAAATTTTCCTTGAGGATCATGATCTTTTCCCTGCTTGATAGGATTATAAATTCTATTGGTATTTATAGAAGTAGTTCCAGATTGCATTTGGCATTGGTTCCAATGTATTCCAGGCTCATAATCTACAAATTTATTTGCTAATTCAGAACCTGAATCTTGCCATGGTAGCCATAAATTATAGCTAGCAAAAGACATTAACATCGCTCTCATCCTGAAGTTAATCCATCCATTGAAATTTAATGAACGCATACATGCATCTACAAAAGGAAAGCCCGTATTACCTGAACTCCATGAATAAAGTAACTCATTATTTTTTTCTCTAATATTTTTAAAAAAAGGATGGTATTCCCTAAACTCTAGTTCTGGTTCACTTTCAAGTTTCTGAATAAAATGACAATGCCAAGTTAATCTGCTTTTTAACATCCTTGAATTATTGTTTTTTGATATATTTGCCTTTTTAAAAATTTCTTTTAATGAAATGCATCCCCAACAAATGTATGGTGATAGTCTTGTACAACTATCAAATGATTTTTCTGGGCTAGATATATCTTTTGAATAAGAATCTAATTTATTACTAAAGAAGTATTGCATTCTCTCTAAACCTTTCTTTCTTCCACCTTGCATTCTTCCTAGACAAGTTTCTTTTTTAAAGGTAAAAATTTCGTCTGAGGGTAATTCTCCAATATTAAAGTTAATAGAATTAATTCTTAATGGAGCTTTAAGTAAGTTTTTTTCTGAATTTTCTTGCCACTTTTTAGACCAATTATTCCTATCTAAATTCCCTCTAAAAACTGAAAATTGTATAAATTCCTTCCAAATAATATTTTTGCTTAAAGCCCATTCTCTTACTTTTTTATCTCTTTTATAAGTAAGCCAATCTCCGGTTTCTTGATGGCTATAAATGCCTTTGATTTGAAATTTTGTACTAATTTCATCAAAAATATTAATAACATTCCCAGTCCTAATAATTAATGGTTGCCCAATTTCAGCAAGTGCATTTCTTAAATCTATTAAACTTTCTTTGCAAAATTGCCATTGTCTATCTGAATGAGTATTTTGGCTCCAAATATCTAACTCAATAATAAAAATAGGTAAGATATCATTATCTTTTATAGCCTCACAGAGAGCTTCGTTATCAAAAATTCTTAAATCTTTCTTAAACCATAAGATATTTATTTCTTTCATGATTTTTTCTTTTAATCCTAAAAAAATAAGATTAAGTTTGTAGGTAAAAAATATAAAAAATTTTAGAATAACTAAAAATCAAAAAAATGAAAATAACAAAAAAACTTTGGGAGGATAATTATGAAATTGCTTTACTAAATTTAAATACAAAATTTGTGCAAGGTTTAAAGAATGGAAGTCTCCCTAAAAATATATTTCAAGAATACTTAGCTCAAGATTATTTCTTTTTAGAGACTTTTGCTAAGGCTTATGGTCTTGCTGTTTCCAAATCAAAAGATAAGTACTCAATAAGGAAGTTAAGTGAACTGTTAATGGGTGTTTCAGAGGAGTTAATACTTCATGAAACTTATGCAAGAGAATGGGATATTGATTTGTCTAATAACTATATAAAAAAAGCCACTAAAAATTATACAGATTTTCTTGATGATACTTCCAAAAGATTTAGCTCCGTTGAAATAATGTTTGCAATGACTCCATGTATGCGACTTTATTCTTGGATAGGGAAAAGTTTATATAAGGAGGATTTTGACATTAAATATAAAGAATGGATAATTACTTATTCTGATGAGAGCTTTGAAAAGCTAGCAGATTCACTTGAAAATCTTATTGAGACTAATAAAGAAACATATGATATTGATCAGGCCAAATTTTTATACAGGAGAGCTATGGAATTGGAGTTAGATTTTTTTAATGCATATTCAGATTTCTGATTTAAATTAAAATTTACTTATAGTACTTTCAAAAACAAGTTAATAAATTATGTATTCTAAAATTGCACTTTCAATAGGCGGTAGTGACTCCGGGGGTGGAGCAGGCATACAGGCTGACTTGAGAACTTTCATGGCCCTGAAAGTACATGGATGTTCTGTTATTACATGTATTACCGCACAAAATAGTATAGAGGTTACATGCGTTCAACCAGTAAAGAAGAATACTTTATTAAATCAGTTAGATACTTTATTTGCTGATTTTGGTATTGATGCCTTAAAAACTGGAATGTTATTAAATGAAAGGATAATTAATGATTGTGCTTCAAAATTAAATACATACAAAATAACCAAAATTATTGACCCAGTAATGGTTACAAGAACTGGTTCTAAATTACTGGAAGATTCTGCTATTAATGCTTATAAAAAACTCTTATTACCAATTGCTGATTTGGTAACTCCAAATATTTATGAAGCAAATCTACTTTCTGGTTTAGAAATAAGGAGTAAAGAAGATATCGAAAATTCAGCAAGAAAAATTATTGGTCTTGGAGCTAAAGCGGTACTTATAAAAGGTGGCGGTTTAAAAGATATGAAAGGGAAGGATTTTTTCCTTGACTTAAATGGTAGAAAAGAGTGGCTATTTAATAATTTTATAAATACAAAAAATACCCACGGTAGCGGCTGTACTTTGAGTGCTGCTATTTGTGGTTATAAGGCTTTAGGTTTTGATCTATTTGATTCCATACAAAAAGCGAAATTATTTGTTGAGAAATCTTTAGACAATTCTTATAAAATAGGCTCTGGCCCTGGTCCCTTAGGC
This sequence comes from Prochlorococcus sp. AG-355-O17, assembly GCA_003280655.1. GTDB lineage: Bacteria > Cyanobacteriota > Cyanobacteriia > PCC-6307 > Cyanobiaceae > Prochlorococcus_A. The sequence goes on along the minus strand of QCEK01000015.1, from coordinate 13,947 downwards.
CATCATTAATTATTTATAGAAGTGGAGTTAGAACCACCATTTTCTGTAGGGCTTTTTTAAAAATAAGATTTCTTCAGTCTCCCATCCTCCCTCTAACCACTCAAGATGCTCAAGTAATAAAGACTCACTTTCCCTTTTGCTTAATTGCCCAATTCTATTAGCAATACCATCGAACCTTACTTTCATCAATTCCTCAATCTTGATGTTATTCATAGGTTAAATAATAAATTTTTTCTACTCTTACTTGTATAGATTTTCTTGTCAACGATTTAATTTTATTTGTTTACTAGCAGTTCTTAAATATGTATTAAATACAACTTTTTAAAATAGATAGTAATTAAGACTTATTCACATAGATTTAATTAAAGACTAACTTTATATAAAAATACTTTAACTATGAATAAAGAAGAAACATCAAAGCAAAAAACTATTTTAAATGTAGGCTATTGTGAAACGACCTCTGAATGGCTCAATAGAATCATTACTGAACTGGCAGATGAAAATAAGAATTTTGTAGATTTGTCAGTTATTTGTGCTTAATTTTTTATAAAATATTGTTAATTTTGTTTTTTTTAATTAGCTTTTAATTATTAAGAGAAATTTAAAAGATACTTTACGATGTGAATCCTAATAAAAAAAACATAGAAATAATTAAACAATTCAATTTATCTCCTCATCCTGAGGGTGGATGGTTTAGAGAGATAGTAAGGAGTGAGAATTCTCTAATAAGGGAAGATGGCCAAAGTAGAAACTTTATTACGGGAATTTATTATCTTTTGGAGAGAGATGCAAAAAGTGCTTGGCACAGAGTAAAAAATGCTGATGAAATTTGGATTTATTTAAGGGGCGATCCTCTGAATTTATGGTGCCTAAATAATGATAATAAGTTAATAAGAAATCTAATTTTAGATTCCAATAATCCAGTAGAAATGATCCCATCTGGATATTGGCAAGCTGCAAAAAGTACAGGCGAATTTACTTTAGTGAGTTGTTGTGTTGGCCCAGGCTTTGATTTTAAGGATTTTGAATTACTCAGAAATACAAATCATACTTCTAGATTGGATAAAGCAATTAATGATCTTATTTGAGAAATTTTTTTTGTTTATATTTTTGAAATTATCCTCTAGATTTATAAGGCTACTCAATCAATCCATATTTAATGAATCAAAATTCTGTCAAAACAATTGGTATTAATGATATACCAAGAAAAGATTCATACTTAGTATATGTAAATCAGGCTGATGGATTAAAAGGCATCCTTAATAGGGATTTTGATGAATGGTCGAATTTTGATAGTTGGGAAAGTATTTCAGTTCAGCAATGGATTTTTTCTAGAGCTTTAGAGGTTTTCAGAGGTAAGAAAATTGACATTAAATGCGACTGTTGTGAACATAATGATTTAATCCCAAATGATTTTGAGAGTATTAAAAAAGAAAAATGTTTTGGTAAAAAAAGTGCTTACATGATTGAAAAAGTTGTAGATGAAATTGTATTAGCTAAGGCAAGAAGAGAGAGTGATGGAACATATTCTGCGTAAGATTCATAAATATCTATGGAGTGAAAAATCTTTTACTTACCAGTGAAAATTATCAGAAGAACCAATCGTTAAATTTCTAGTGGAAATCTTATGGAACTTAAAGTGTACCGAATCACTGAACTCCTTTTCATCTGAGTAATTCACAAGATCCACTGGGTCGATGTTTTCATCGAACCATGCATCATATTCAATGTGGTTTGGTTCAGCAAAGTAACTCATATCCAATTAATAGCTTTCAAAAAACATATAAACGGTACATGCGATACCAAATTAACATTCTTAATTTTTAGATAATCCATATTTTTAACTTGTTCATAAAGATTAGTTGCTAAAAAGATAGGAGAAATATCTATAAATTAATGTCTCTAGATACAACCATGGTTTCTATCCATCCCCACTTCACAATCAAGGATGGGAAGATGGACCAGTGCATAGCTCTTTTAGAAGAAATTTTGGTACTTACAAAAGCTAATGAACCTGACTGCCTTTTTTTTAATATTACTACGTGCGGGTCAGATAAGGCTTACGTAAGAGAGGCATATAAAGATGGTGCCGCCGCTTTATTTCATCTCAAAAATATGGGACATATGATTCCCAAGCTTTTTGAAGTGTCAGATATTACTGTGCAGGTCCAAGGCCCTGCCAAGGAGATTGAACCCTTGAAGGAAATACTTCCAGATGCTGATTTCTATGAAGCAATATCTGGATTCTGATTTAGATTTTATAAATTGACAGTCGAACGCTAGGGGCTTTTAGCCCCCTTTTTATTTAGGAATTCAAAATAAATTAATCTTCCCTTTCTCATATCAAGTAACCTTGTTATTAGCTCAAATATCATTTTTATGGCATCAACTTTTTATATTGTTCATCATGAATTTAAGGCAGGAAAAGCTGAAAAATGGTGGGAAACAGCTTATGCAGCGATGTCACCAGGTGGTGGATGGGATGATGCGGTAGCAAGTAATAAAGAAAAAGGATTTTTTAACCATTCTGCAAATGCCGTAACTAAAACTGGTCCTGTATATTGTTTTTGGGAAGTAAAAGAGGGTATTTCTGCTGAAGATTTTCAGGAGTTTATAGACGGTCCCTCTGGTCCAGGGTTCGGACAAGATGCATTGATGAATATCTGTAAACCAATAGACACAGCATTAATGAATGGACAAACACCTTATCCACCAGTCTTTTCTTGAGTTGACAGTCTATCTAGAATAGGGAGCAACTAGCTCCTTTTGATTATGTCTCTTGAAACTACCGTTTTCACATTCAAAATTAGCGTTCCTTTTGAAGAATGGGCTGAGATTTATGACAGCGAAGAAAATATACAAATGAATAAAGAGCGTGGAATTATTTGCTTATATAAAGGTGTAAAGAAAGATGATCCAACAAGTGTAATTCTTATTGAGCAGGGTGAAGAAGGTAAATCAATAGCTATGTTTGAAGATCCAGCAGTGAAACCATTAATTGAGAGTGCAGGTCATATTTACGATTCAACGGTTATATCCAGTTATTTTTAAGTGAAAAGCTTAATTCTTCCTGCAATATTATTATTATTATTTCCTTTTTCTGCTCAAGCTGGTTTTCCAGAGGGTGAGAATGGATATGATCTAAAAAAAATTGAAGAGTCTTTTAGATTGCCTTGTGATGAAATTGGAAATGATTATTGTATTGAAAGAGCATTAGGAGTTGGTGCCTGTACCTGGATATTTGGAATAAACAAAGATAAACAACCTGCGGAAGCTTTAAAAATTTCAGATACTGTTTTAATTGCTCTTTTGAAAGGAAATAATCTTGATTTAAAATCAATGCTTAAAAAAGATGGATTAATTAAAACGAATATAAAAAAAGAAGCTACTTATAGAATTAATTTCTGCAGAGAGGAAACAAAAAAAGCTATTCCAAAGTTAATTAAGAAATTACCAGAGGGTGTTGTATTGGATGAAGAGAGAGTAGAAAATTTAACTAGGGTGTTTCCTATGCAGTATTTAAGTATGTTTGAGCAATTTAACAAATAAAAGCAATGAAACTTTTATTATTGACTCCTATATTCAAACGTTTTAAAAAAAGTGCTTTTTTCTCATCACTTAATCAGAATACTTGTCCTGTTTATGATGCTGAAGAAATAAAAAAACAAGAACAACAAGAAGCTATTAGAAAGTTATACCCATAAAAAAGGGCGATAGCTTAGCACCAGTCAAAAAGCAGGATAATCCCCATCACCCGGCCTTTTTAAAATCCTAGCACTACATATAGTGTTTGTAAGTAATAGAAATTTACTATTGGTGGAGTTGTTTGTTTCTAATTAATTTGTCATGATGGAAATCCCCATCACTCAGGCTCGCAAGAGTCTTTTTTTTTATGTCTAGTTTTGGATCAGACACTCCATTTATGCTTCTTGCAAAACTTAAAGTTAAGGAAGATAAGGTTGCAGAATACTTAGAAATTGCAGATAAGACAGATAAAGCTGTTGAAGCTGACGAACCAGGAATGCTCCATCATACTTTTGATCAAGACCCTGATGATCCTCTTCGTTTCGTATGGTCAGAAGTTTATAAAAATGATGATGCTTTACTAGCTCATTTAGCTAATCCAGCATTAGGTGTTTATCTTGAGGCTCATGCTGAACTGGGAACTGATCTTTCTGTTGAATTTTACGGAACTGTGGGAGATAAAGTTATTGAAGCCATGAACGGAACAGGAGTTCCATATAAGGTCTTTAAAACAAAATTTGGTTATAGCAGAGTTTAAGGATAAGGGTATTAACTAACTAGTTCGACTAAATTATTAATAGGAATCTGAGTGCTAGAGGTAACCACAGACATAAAAGAAGCAATAGTAAAAGGGTAATAGCATGAATATTTGGAATGTATTGCTCTTTTAAAATTTGTGTCTTCATAATCTATCTAGCCTTCTTAAGTTTGATTTCTCTTCTGATAAGCAGAGCTATAACTACAACACACATGTTCATTAGAAATACGTCTAATGGCATTTGATAATAAAGTCTCTAATAAATTAATAGCAAGATTTTTGATCTGCGAATCAAGAAATGATTACTAATATTTATTGGCTTAATAAAACGAATTTAAAAATTAAATTTATGCTTAAATATCTCAGAACTTTTAACTATTAAATGGTTTATTCAGAAACAAGAATAGTAATAGGTGGTCTAGCCCATGTACCTGTTCTTATTTTTATAGCCAATTTTATAAAAGGTAAGTTTGGAATTAAAACTGAAGAGACAAAAGATACCTTAGTTTTAGAAGACCCTGTTAAAATTTTTGAACTAAAAAATACCGTAATTAAAGAAGGAAAAACAGAAACTTTAAAGGAACTATCAAATAAGCTGGATGATATTGAACAGAAGGCTGATGAGGTTTATGAAAAGGTAAAGAAGAAAAAAAAGGATAAGAAGAAGAGAAAAAAAAATAACTAGATTGAGATCCTATCAAGCATCAATATATCTTGAGCTTGGATTGTATCTCTCTTATCTTCATTTTCGGAATCTTTATAAGATTCAATTTCATCTTGAATTTTTCTCTTGTAAACTCCTTTGATATAGTCAATTTCTCTATTCTCTTTATTCAAAATTGAGAATGGTGATCTTTTAAGGTCCATAACTTTCTCCTAATAAATAAGTTTTGATCAGCTCCAGTTCTTATCAGATTTAACAAAGCTATCCAGTGTTTGCTGATTCCTGATTTCTTCCTCAAGAAGTTCTTCTTCTGATCTTTCTTCAATCTCAGATTTTTGATCTTCATTTAGGGTGGATCTGGTAGACATTTGCTCCTGACGACTACAATAATGTTCTAACTAGTCAGGCAAGCTATCCGACTAATAAATATGTACGGTTTGAGGAACTCCCTTTTACGGATAAAGGATCAACAATTGAATTTGAATATGGTTAAGATGATGAAATTCTTATTAAGTTTTTTTCCCTTTAAAAATCATCAATAAAGGTAGACCAATAAGCATAAGACTTCCATCAATTAATAAAAAAGTATTTAGATTCATTTATCTATTTTTTCAGGGTTATCCCAATTAAGTGGTATCCCACTTTTAAAAGGTTCTTTTTTCATATCATCCATCTCTTTTCTGATTTTGTTGTAGTAGGCCAACTCTTCAGGATCACTAGAACCAAGACCATAATTCATTGTCGCTGCAAGATAAATTCTGTGCATACGGTATGACGAGAGTGACATTATTGAATACAATTTTTATCAAATATATCTGAATTTTGGATAAAATGCTGATCTAAGAGATCCCATTTATATTGATCAATTCTGCAAGGATTCCCTGTCGAATCAAAGAAACAAAATTCATACTTTTTTACTACTTATCTTTTTCTCGTAGCAGTACTTTTGGCCATGCTCTCGTCGGGACTTTCACCCGAGACCTCTCCCTTACCAAGGGAATCAAAAGTATTTCAAAACTATTGGTATAACTGAAGTTTAGGGGTAAATATTACTAAGCGTTAACTAATTAGTGCGATAACTAGTGCGAAGAGAATAATCCCCTCAAGGGAAGGGCTAGTTTCTAGTTGTATAAATAGTTCTGCCCTAATCTTTAATTACATTCAGACGAACATAAAATGTTAATTAAGATTAGGGTAAGCTAAGCTATAACCCCTTGTTAGAACTGAATTTATTCTACAAATCTATAATATTTAATGCTATAAATACAATAGTTAAACCTACTTTATGTCTGTTTTTGAGCAAGAGCTAGATGCAAGGATAGGCAAACCAAGTAGTAATGACTAAAAGAGCAACTAAACAAGAAACCGAATTAAGAGTTGCACATGCTGCTGAATTAGTTGCTGAAGGACAAGCCTATTCATCTATTACTTCCCATATTGCCGCAAAATATGGAATCTCAAGAAGAAGAGCTAGGCAGATCACCTCTAATGCTTATCTTTTGCTGAAAGATGATCTTGAAGAAGGTGACTTAAATCGTCCTGAAATGACAGCAAAATTAGTATGTACTTTAGAAAATGCAATGTACAGAGCAATGCAAGAAAAACAATATTCAGCCGTTGCAAGTAATGCAAAAGTTCTTATGAAATTAGTTGGATTAGAAGCAAAAACACAAATTAGATAATTACCTTAAATGAAATCTTCAGTTATAAAGGGAGCCAAAATAAAGATCTTTCAACTTATACTTGCATTTTTAAAAATGTAAATGGTACTTGGAAGTATTCTTGGATGCAAAGATCACAAGGAACTACTGATATGAAAACTTGGGAATAAATGAAAAGATTACTATAAGTTTCTTGAAAATTAAAAGTATAGTGCTTGCAAAGCTTTATTATTGGCAGATGGCTGTTAAGTATTAATGGAACTTAAGATATTAAGTAATAATGGAACTTAAGAAAGGAGAAATAATTGAAATTCCAGTAGAAAATCCTACTAATTTCACTAATGCAAAGCAACCACATACATTGGGATTATTGTTTTAATTTTTACTGTAGTTTTATTAGTATTGGTTATTTATATTAAAAAGCGGCATTAATACCGATATACAGAAAAAAATAATCATAGTAATTTCATCTTGATCTAACGGATCTAAGCTAAAAATTTAAGAGATTGTTTCCTAAAGGCGGGAGGACAATCTCTTTTTTTTGTTAGCTTATTAAAAGGTGAGATTACTCATAGAGATTCATAAAATTTATGCTTAAATATTCGAGATTCTTATTCAACTTATAAATATGGTTTACTCACAAGCAAAAGTTATTGCAGGTGGATTAGCTCATATCCCAATAGTCATATCAGTTTTTTATTTTATAATGATCTCTTTTAATAAGAGAGCATTGGAATATGCTGAAGCGAATAAATCAATAAAACCAAAGTCAAATGTACTGGAATCAAAAACTGAAGCGAAGCCATTGATGGCTGTGAAAGCAGAAACGGAAGAGGTAAAAGAAACCGAAGTTAAAGAAGAGAAAGCACAAGCTATAAAGGAAATCTCAAATAAGCTAGAAGAGATTGAAAAAAAAGTAGAAGATGTAAAAGAAAAAGTGAAGAAGAAACAGAAAGACAAGAAAAAAAGAAGAAAAAAAGATATGAATAGGGATTAACTATGTGAAAGGATTGTCATCCAATTTGCATTCCATTCATATGGTAGTTTTTGCTCAAGCATTTATGCTTTGGGGTTCTCAGCACTATATTTTTATATTCGATAGGAGTATAAATAATTCAGGAGTCAAAAGCACTTCATCGACTTTGTGGACACTGAGGTGCATGACTTGAAGAGGGCGACAAGCCCTCTTATTTATTTACTTATGACGATGTATCAGAAATATCAAATCACATAAATAAATACAATAATAACTTTGTATAAAAATGAACAAATAAATACTATCTATTATTGCTATTTATGAAAGCGTGGTTAATATTAGCATCGTTCCGCCGATATTACCGCCAGGATTGGTGGCAGCTTTAATATGAACGATTTGAAGTACTTATAGGTAAGTAAAGCTTAATTTTTATTTAGCAATTCAAAATAAATTAATCTTCCCTTTACATATTCGAAGTAGGTTACTTATTTAGTGTGAAAATTTTTTATGACAGATAGAGAAACAATTGAATCAATGTTGTATGTGTTGGCAACACCTCAGAAAATGGGCTCATTTTTTGTAAATAATGCCACTTCTGATTTTCTACTCATTAGGCCTAGTGGGAATCCAATAAGTGCAAAGGGATTCGAGGAAATGATGAGTTCTGGCGATGTGGTTCAGGAAAAAGCAGAAATTACAAAAATTCATAAGTTTGAATTTCTCTCTGCTGATGTAGCAATGTGTGTTTTTACACTTGGGGCGAAATTCTCTTACAAAGGAACTCCAAATGATGATCTGCCAACTGTCACCTCCATCTTCAAAAAGATTGATGGTATTTGGAAAATCCATTGGATGCAAAGATCTACAGGAGATTCAGATTTGTCATTATGGGATTAGCAGGTAAATATTAATGAAAAAAGCATTAGCAATCGCAGGCGTACTTGCTCTTACAATTACACCAACAGTATCTTTTGCTGATCATCTAGAGCCTAAAGAAAGTGAGATAAGACCAGGTGGGAACTTGGCTCATACAAACCTGTTTCGTGCCAGTCTGAGTGGTGCCGACCTGAGTGATGCCAACCTGAGTTTTATAAACCTTAGAAGTGCCGACCTGAGTGGTGCCAACCTTAGTGGTGCAAAGCTAAATGGCGCCAACCTAGCTATTTCCGACTTGATGGGTGTCGACTTGAGTGGTGCTGACCTCAGTGGTGCAATTCTGAAACGTGCCGACCTAGATAGTGCCAACCTGAGTGGTGCCGAGTTGAGTGGTGCCGACCTGAGAGATATTACAGCAAGCAATATCAGCGGTTGTCCAATATCTTTACCAAGTGGATGGGTCTGCGAAAACAACTCTCTAATACAACCATGAAACGCTTACTATTTCCACTAATAGCTACTATCGCTTTACCTAATTCTGTTAATGCAAATATACAAATCAAAGATAGATTAGATACTCCTCATATTAATTTTATTAGTCAAAGAGCAATAGCCAATGTTGACTTAGAATTTGATGAACCTTCAGGTTTAGTTTTTGATGTAGATAAAAAGTCTCTTTGGACGGTTAGTGACGACACTTCCAAATTGTTTAATTTAGATCTTAAAGGAGATATAAATCGAAAAAAAACAATTAATTCTCCTCTCGATGAAAGTGAAGGTATTACCTTGAATAAAAAACGTAATCTTTTAGTAGCTGTAATAGAATCTCAATATCCTAAAGTAGTTACTGTTGAATTGGATAGCGGAAAACATAAAAACTACTTATTAAGTGAAATGAAGAATTTTTCACTTATAAAAAAATTCTTTAAATTGCAGACCTTAAATAAAAGTCATGGACTAGAGGCAATAACTTTTTTACCAGAAGAGGAAACATATATTGTTGCAAAACAAGATTTTCCAGCAATGCTAATAAAAATTAACGGTGAATTAAATAAAATACTAAGTTTTAGAAAAATTGAAAAGTTCTCCAACTATGAAAATCAATTAAATAGTTTTGATATTAGTGGGCTTGATTATGATGTATTAAATAAAAAAATCTGGATATTGAGTGGTTTAAATAGGGAAATCTATATTTATGATTGGGATTCAAATACAATTATTAATCAATATAAAATCCCCTACATGAATTGGGCTGGAGGAATAGCAGTAAATTATGATGATAATAAATTTTACATAGTTACTGATGTAGATAATGAAGAGCCAATGTTATTTGTTCATTCTTATAACCCAGAATTAATATATCAAAATAAATAAAAATTTTTACAAAATAAGGAAAGCTTAAATGAAACGCTTACTACTTCCACTCCTAGCTGCTCAAGCATTACCTATGCATAGTTGTGGATTCTTAAGGTTAAAGCTAAGAATTTTTTTGTAATAATCTAATGCCAGATATTACAGAGATTATGGATGCAATACCAAGAAATATCGAATAAAAAGGCTGCAAATTAATAATTCCAAAATTACCTGTATGCCATTTGATCAACCAAAAAGCATCTACTCCTAATGGTTGAAGAAAACTATAGATAGTCCCAGATATAAGAGTAATTAATAAAGGTATTGAAGAAATTGCAGCTACTTTTCTGTGTATTTTTCTTTTATTTGATTTCAAATTTTTCATTTATTTTCTTTTTATTTTGACTATTGATAGCCATAATATTCCAAAGCTTGAAGGTAAAATAAAAATCCATGCCAAGCTACTAGCTAAACTATTTCCTCTACTTGATCCCTTTTTATTAAGGAACTTATGTAATTCTTTTTCGTTTTTGCATGGCATCCATTTATCTTGGTTTTTATGTATTCCTTCGCAACCAAGTTCTAAAGATCTGTTTCTAGCATCCTCTTCAGAAAGAAATGTACCCCTCATATGTGCATTCGAATAACTACTTAAATTTAGAGATAAGAGAAATAAAAAAATAAAAAATTTAAAATTTCTAAGAACAATATGCATTATTTCAAATTTAGTATGTGTATTAAGGAGAGATTTCATCAAATTTTTTTATTTTGCCATTTTTGCTAAATGAAAGTATATTATATTTCTCATAATCATGAGAATGCGAGTCGTGAGAATTTATTTCCATTCCAGGCGAACCAAGAGGCATTCCAGGGACTGCTATACCAGAGACACTTGGTTTTTCTTTAAAAAGTTTGGTGATTGATTCTATCGGCACATGTCCTTCAATTGCGTAGGTTCCTATTTTTGCAGAGTGGCAGGACCTTAAATTATTGGGAATTTTATATTGGTTTTTAATTCCCGAAACATCTTCAAGAATGTTATCAACAACTTCTAATCCATTTTGGCGTAAATGATTTACCCATTGCTGTTATAAATCCAGAGACGTCGGTTTTAAATTCTTCAAATGTACAGCTAAAAGTTGAGATGATAAGTGTGTTCATAAAAAAACGAGCTAATTGCCCCTTATTTTAGTTCGACTGTCAATCGTATTTAATTTAGCTGCAAGTAGTAAGCTTTTCATTTAAAAATTACACCCATCTGCTATGGCTTTTGAAATATCTTCTTTAAATTCTTGAGAATTTAAATCAAACTTTGCCGCACGACTTGTACTGCTGTATGGGCTCCACTGAACTGTTAAAAAACTTTTTTCTTTCAGTTTTTGAGCAAATTCTTTAGGTCTTGGATGAAAAAAAGCTTGGCTATCTGTTGACTTATTCCAGTTGAAGAAAGATGCTTTATCTTTATCCCATCTAACACCAACTCTAGTATTGTCAGCGTTATAGGTTGGAGTTGTAAAAAAGATTTGTGGATAACTATTGTTACATCTAACCCAAAGATTAATCGTATCTCTTCCTCCTATTGAGTCTTGGACTTGGGTTTCACTCTCAATATAAAATCTTATTTTTGTTTCATCTGTCATCAAATCTGTATCTACTGTATAAAACTTTGATTCAAGAGCAGTAGGTAAGGCTAGGAAAGCTATTAGTGGAAGTAGTAAGCTTTTCATTTTACTAGTGGCTTGATCGCAGGGAATAGCATAATTTTTTTACTAAAAGATTTTAATTTAATGTCATCGGAAGAATTTATTGAACATATTAATTGTCCATCTGTAGAAAGTCGATTTTCTTCGTATTCATATAAATTTGTACCGTTAAGAGATTTACCATCAATGAATGTCTCAAAATAAGTATAAATTTTTTCTTTTCCTTTAATTAGGTAAGTTGCTTCTGTATCTGAAATATCACCAGTAAAATTTGCAGGTACTTTTATATTAAATTTGAAATCACCTTCAACTCTGCAACCTCCATAGCTAGGTTGTTCTGTTTCAAAATTACTTATACCTAGTAAGGTATCATCTATAATTTGTATCTCGTATTTATTATTTTTATCAAATTCTTCTTTTAAAGTAGCTGTGATTTCAGATTTTAATTCGGTTTTTAATTCCTCTTTTAACTCGCTTTTATAATTATCTACTGCGGAACAACTAGTCAGTAAAATCAATGATAAGGGTAATAAAACAAATCTCTTCACAAGAAAAAGGAGCTAATTGCCCCTCATTTTAGATCGACTGTCAATCACTTTCTATGAGTAGACTTTGGCAACTATTGGACCAGCTTCTTCATCAGTAAATACAGGTGTGGTTTCCCAATTTAGAAATTCAGCCCATTCAGCGGCATGTTGATATATTGCCTTTGGATCATCAGTCTTTAAAACTATCCAACCCTCTAAAGAACCAGGTGCATGATACCTTCCTATCATCTCAACTCCAGGATAATCTCCCCCACCACCAAGAAATTTTTCTGCACCTTTTTGATGATATCCAGTCTTAAATGACCAATGCTGAACATAAAGCATTTTTTTAATTATTATTTGCTTTTAATTAATAGCAAGAAAAACGATTCCTGAAAATAAATATTGTTAATTGCCCCTTATTGAAGATCGACTGTCAAACGCAGTGCCTAATCTATATTCTATTGGCCATAACAAATACATTTACCCCCTTTCCAGTTTGAACATTTTTTCTTTTTGCATTTCTTTTTCTTTTAAACAATTCATAACTTGCTTATAACTTTAAAATGTAATTCTAATTATGCATTCAATTCTTCTAAAGCAAAGCAGTGGCATTGGATGCAATTTTTTATAGTATGCAAAAAGTAAACTAATCATTTTTTTAAATTAAAAAAATATTTTATTTTTTCTTATTCGTATCTTATTTAATTCTTAAAGAAGAGTTCATTAAATCTTTTAAACTGAAATCAGCTTCTATATTATCCTCACACGAAATAGAGAAGCTTTTTCTTTTTGAAATAAATTTGGTATGACTTATTTTGCAGAGCCAAATTACATAGAATATGACCTGTGGTTTGATTCAAATATTAATTCAGTTGATTTAATTAACTATTCAGATGAAAATGAATTTTGTAATTTTACGCATAAAAAATTCAATAAGATATCAAGTTTAAATTTAGTTATTGGTTCCTCAAAATATAAACAAATGATGATTTTTTCTTTTTTTTAATTTCCTTGCAGAGTTAATGCATTTCTTTATTGTTTTATCTCTCTGATTCTGGCATAGCAAAAGTAAATTTTTTGATATAAATTTTTAAGGCATTAAGCACTAAAGTTTAATTATCAAAGAGCTAAATCGCAATAATTTCCAGCACTCATATTTACTGAATTTTGTGAAGTAATTCTTTCTAAGTTTTTATTTAAATTATTAGCTTGATTAGAAGCTGAATAAAATCCAACTGTTAAAAAAACAAGTGTTATAGAAGTTACTATTGTACTGAACTGGATAACTCCATCTGCCAGAATAGTTGGAGTTTTTAGAGATAAAATAGCTTTTTTCCTCTTTGCTTTTGATTTTGCCACAATGTTAACCTTTACTTAAATTTTTCTTAAGTTAATTTTAATAATAAGCAAAAAAAATTAATTTGTCAGTTAGTAAATTTACTCATTTTGATAAGTCGTTCGAATCGAGAAATCTTAATATTTTCAACTATTAATTTATATTGACCTTAAAATTAATAGCTTCTTTAAATTTTTAAGCGTCTTGACTTTCTTTAAACAAATTTATTTTTAAATTAATTACCTCTTAATTTTAGTTACTTACTTTAAATTTATCGACTAAATATTGACGCCTTATTTAGCTGATTTCATATGAACAAATTAAATATTTATAAAACAAAAACAATAAACTTTTTAAGAAAATATTCATTAAATATTTTTATGGCTATTGTAGCTATCAATTCATATTCTATTTCAAGTACTCTTAAAGAAAATAGAAATATTTTAAATGAAAATGTAAAGTTACTAAGATATAAAGAGATTTGCGCGAGATATTATACTTTTTATTCTTCTGGAACTGATGAGCAGGCAGAAAGTAGAGAGGAATTGACAGCTTCTTTGTTAGAT
>QCEK01000014.1 GCA_003280655.1 Prochlorococcus sp. AG-355-O17 | reverse complement strand
AACTTACAGATGAGAAGATTGAATCTGTTCCCTGCCCAGAACTTTCTGTAACTGTATCGCTGGTGCTGTCAACCACATAAATATCATTACCAGCACCACCGGACATGTCATCATCTCCAGTTCCGCCATCAAGAGTGTCGTTACCTTCTCCGCCGTTTAAAGTATCATCCCCAGCTTTGCCATTAAGAATATCGTCGCTTGAACCGCCATTAAGAATATCATTACCACTAGTGCCATTATATTGGGCCATTAAATTGGTTATTTAAAAAAATAAAAAGATATAAATTGATTTATTCAATGATAGCAAAATGTTTGAATAGTTATTACGAAAATATAAATAATAGAACTATTGAAAAAAACTATATGTATCGAATAGCAATATAAAAGATTTATTAATTAAAAAATTTAAATATGACTATATCCCAGAATTTTTAAATTTAAAGCTCTATCCATAACTTGATTAATTTTAATTTGCTTTTGAAGTTTACTAAAAATTTAAAAACATAAAGTTTTATCTTATTTTCATTTTTAATATCTTGATCAAATTCATTAGAGATATTTTCTTGTGAAACTTTTATTTTTTCATTATCCAATTTTTCCTCTAGGAAATAATACTCAGACGATACATTTTCAATACTATCTCTATTATCTTCATCATTTCCATAAGGTATTTCAATTAATTGATTAGTAATAATTCCAAGTAATGGAGTATTAGATAATTTAATTCTTTTAATAGCCTGAATTGGTATATTCCGTTGGATTCTACCTAATGAAATTAGTAATATAAATCCATCAATAAATTCTGCATTCAAAAATGTATCTGAAATTCCAAGAATTTGAGGACTATCAATTAAAACAAAATCATAATTATTACTTTGAGAAATATCATTTAAAAATAATTTCATTTTTGATGAACTTAAAATTTTGGAGGGTTCATTAACTTTTGATCCAGAAGTAATTAAATCTAAATTATCGATTCCATCTAATTTTTTTATAATTTGGTTAAATTCAATATTTTTTTCGGATATATAATCAGATAAGCCTTCTTTATTTTCTAATCCTACCCTTGAATGTATTTGTGGTTTTCTTAAATCTCCGTCAATCAATAAAACTTTAAGACCTAGGTCAGCTAGAGTTTTTGAAAACAATATATTTATTAAGGACTTACCTTCCTCAGATAAAGAGCTTGTAATAGTTAAAATAATTGTTTTCTTTTCATTTGGAATAAATTTAATAGATGAATATAAATTTTTTAAAGACTCATTTAATTTAAATTTCTGCTTCTCTAAAAATATTTTTTCTTTTTTATCAATATCTAATTTATCCAGATTTGCTTTATTGAAAATATTTCCATTAAAGTTTTTTAAATCACTGAAAACTTTTACATTTGGAATTGAAGTTAAAATATCACATTCAAATAGATCTTCAACTTCTTTTGAATCATGAAAAACATAATCTTTTTTATCCCTTAAAAAAGCTGAAAGTAATCCTACGAAAGTTCCTGAAAGTAAAGCTACCAAAAACCCATTTTTGAGAGAAGGTTTTATTGGAGTTTTATTAATATATGGGTTTTCAATAATTTTCCATGGGACTGAACTCTGTGCAATTTGCAGCTGAAAGTTTTCCCTAGCAGATACAAGTCCAAATAAATTTTTTTGGGATATATTTAATTTCTGCTTTAAAGAATTAAATTGTTTAATTAATTCAGGTTTTTTTAAAAAAGTTTTTTGTAGTTTATCTAATTTATTTTGAAGATCTAAAATTTTAGCTGAATTTAATCTTAAGGCAGTATCAATGGCTTGTAATTGACTTTTTTGTAATGCAGGTTTTAGTTCATTCAAATTATTTTTTAAATCTTTTATTATTGTCGATTCTTCTTTAAAAATTAGTCTCTTTTCTGAAATCTCATTTTCTAGAGAAAATATTTGTTTTAAAAGACTTTGATCATAATCTTTTATTTTTAATCCATCTAAATTGTTAGTACTAATTTGTTCTTCAAAACCTGTAGCAGATAGAGTTCCATTTATTACTTCTTCTCTAACTATTAAAAGCCTATTTCTTGCTGATGTTTGAAGAGATATATCATTTATCAGTTTTTTTTCTCTAGTTTTTAATGAGAAGCCTTCTTTTTCTGGTTCTATTAATGAATATTTCTCCCTAAAATCAACAAGTTCAGATTGCAACTCATTATTCTTTTTTTGTAAAATAGGTTCCTGACTATCTAAAAATGCAAGTCCATCCATAATTTTTTGTTGTCTCTGTTTAAGTGAAATTTCTAAATATAAAGCACTTAAATCTTTAATAAGATCTAAATCTCGCTTTGGTTTCTTTGTCAGGACTTCTACTTTTAAAATACCCTCGGCTTTGTCCTTATTATTTTTAGATTTTTTCCCCCCAGTTTTAACCTTTATTCTATTAATAAGTTCAGATGCTTTATAGTTATATTTTTCTGATATTTGTTTAATAAGTACTGGACTTTTAAGATATTCAATTAGGGTTGATATATCTACATTTGTATTATTTATTGCTAATTTTTCAATCAACTCATCTTCATCAGGTTTATAGTTTTTTGTTTCTTTTACAGATAAGGGATCACTAATCAATAAAGAAAAAGATCCCATATAAACTGGATTAAAAACTCTATTATAAAAAGTCCCCATTATTGCAATTAGAAATGTTGCTAAACCAAAAGTAAAAAAGTATCTTTTTCTTCTAAATATTCCTTTTAAAGTATTGTTTAAATCTAAATAATCATTTTCCAATAAATTTTGTAATTTTTCGTTTGACTTATCATTTCTCAAATCGTTTATCATCTTAAAATTTTAATTTGTTTAAATAATTTTTAAGATTAACTTCAAAATATACTATTACTCTAACACGCCATTTTGTTTGTTATAAGTACCGAGTATAAATTAAGATTAAAATAAATCGTAAATTAATTTGAAATACACTAAAAGTTTTTATTTAATTATTTATTTTTTTTCTTTATCATTGATGACGTATTTATTGCCATCGCGGGGGGAAATTATAAACAAAGATTTAATAAAAAAAGAATTTAAAAGGGGTTCTGATTTTTTAGTAGATAGATATATATTAGGTCCTGGAGATATAATAAATATAAATTTCCTAGAATTAAAAGAGTTTTCTGGTGAATATTCAATCATGTCAGATGGGACATTAAGTTTACCTATAGTAGGAATAGTTAATGCCAATTATTTAACTTTAGAAAAACTAACCAATAAATTAAAAAAATTATACGCTAAGGAACTTTTAAGGCCTAATTTATTTGTTTCGATAAAACAAAGAAGACCTATTTTCGTTTCTGTAATAGGAGAAATAAATAGACCAGGTTTATACAAACTTTTTAATTTAGATAGCTCTAATGCAGTAAATGCAAATGATCCACTCCCTTCACCTTATGTTAGTTTGCCAACAGTAATAGATGCTATTTCTAAGGCAGGAGGTATAACTACCAAATCAAATATAAAATCTGTAAATGTCAAAAGAAGATTGGGTGGGGAAGAAAAAATATATAAAAATATAAATATTAATTTGGTAGATCTTTTGATTAATGGAGATCACTCACAAAATATTATCCTTTTTGATGGAGATATAATTACTTTTAAAGAAGTAAAAGAAAAAGAAGTTCTTTCAAAAGAAATTTTAAAAATAGCTAAAGGCAACTTAAGCCCTAAAAATATAAATATTAATGTAGTTGGTGCAGTAGAAAAACCTGGCGAATATAATGTTAAATCAAATACAACTCTTAATAAGGCAATTTTATTAGCAAATGGCTTTATTCCATGGAAATCTAACAAGACTAATATTCAACTTTTTAGGATAAATAGCAACGGTTCAATTACAACTAAAAAGTATGAATTTAAAATTGATGAAGAGGTATCTGATAATAAAAATCCGCCTTTAATTGATGGAGATATAATTAAAGTTAATACTACTGCATTTTCAAAAATTACTGGAGGTATTAAGGAAATTACTTCTCCATTAACAAACATTTATCTCTTGAAATTAATTTCTGATTAATTAAATAATTTTCAAAATCTAAAATTAATAGAAATTTTTTAAATGTAGCTTATAAAAATTTATTGTATTTTTTTATAATTTTTATCAAAGACAGAAGAAATTATTAATAATGGTGTCGAAATACTAAATGCAGTCACTGAGAAAAGTGAATAGGTTAATAAAAAAAATATAGGTAATCTCATGATTTCATGCTTTCGCCATAATATTAAAAAAATTACTATTGATGCAGTTATATAAATTAAACCATAATTCAGAATTGCTCCTGGCAAAGTATGACCTTGATTTATACCTCCAAGCTGATCAAGAATTTCTATTGTTATATCCTCATCTATATTTCCTATTCCAAATAAAAACTCTATTAACCCCAGACTTGAAAAAGACTTAAAAAAAAGCAGATAAGTGCTAATTTTTAA
Organism: Prochlorococcus sp. AG-355-O17; assembly: GCA_003280655.1. GTDB lineage: Bacteria > Cyanobacteriota > Cyanobacteriia > PCC-6307 > Cyanobiaceae > Prochlorococcus_A. The sequence goes on along the minus strand of QCEK01000014.1, from coordinate 21,995 downwards.
ATTAATACTTACATTATCACCTTGATAATTTAAGAAACAAATCAAAGCTATCGAAAATAAAATATAAAGATATTTTAGACTTATTTTTTCTGAGGGAAATAACAAAATTATTAATGCAATTAATATTGCGGATCGTGAAAAAGTTAGAAATAACATTATAAAAGAAAATATTGTTAAATATTTTCTTTTGAATTGTTTAAAAATTATTGCTGAAACCGCAAAAAAAGCGGCATATAAATTGGTATCTATGCCAAATATTTTTGTACCCTTGAATTTATAAATTGAGGCTGTTAGTTCACTGCTGCTAAAAAATTCAAATATATTTCTAAGATCAAAACCTGATATGATTTCATATGAAAAAATTGAAATTTCTCCTAATAAAATAATTAGGAAGACAGGATAAATTATTGATTTTACCTTTTGATTATTTGATAATAAAAATATAATTGCAAAAAGATTTATTAATGAAACTGCAGCATTTCTTAGGTTTAATATCGATAAATAATAAAGAGAAATCATTAAAACAAGAAAAATTATTAAATAGTAAAAATTTCTCATTAGCGCCTTTGTTATCCTACTATTAAGAAAAAATCCATAATCCAGAGATAACTAAATAATAGAAAAATAGTTTTTAAAATCCATTACAAAAAATTTATTCATGTCAAAATCAAATTTAATAATTCATGGAGGCCTTGGTAATCAATTATTTCAATTTTTCTTTGCATTAAATAAATTAAATGGAGATACTAAATCACTTAGAATTATAATAGCTAAGAAAAAACATTCATACCAACTTGAAATTTTTGATATCCTTAAAAGTGATAAAATCGAAGATATACAAATAATTAGAATAAATTCAATTTTTTATAAATTAATTTCAAAAATAAATTATCTTCCTACATTTATTCTCAAAAAAATATCTTTTTTAATAACTGACAACAATTCATTTAGTTTATTAAAAAGCAAAAAAGAACCTTTTTTAATATATGGTTATTTTCAAGATCTAAGATTGATTAATGAGCAAATTGTTTCAGATTTCATTTTTGAAGATTTGAAAGCCAATAATTATTGCAATTCAAATGGAAGTACCTTGGGAATACATATAAGAAGAGGAGATTATCTTAATAAAGATCATCTTTCTACTCATGGATTGATTTCAATAAAATATTTAATAGAAAAATGTGCTGATGTTTTAGTAAATTTTAGAACTGTTAAAATTTATAGTGATAGTGATATAAAAAATGAATTTCTTAAATATATAAAAATATATTTAGGTAATGAGTATTTAAAAAGATCAAGTTTATCTTTTTGTTTTGATAATAAAGTTTCAGATAAGGATGTATTTCTTGATATGGCAAAAAATGATATTCTCATCTCTACAAATAGTACTTTTTCTTACTGGGCAGGATTTATTAGCTCAAAAGTAAAAAGGATCTACCTACCAAATCAATGGCATTTTTCAAAAAAAATAAATAAGGGCTTAATTTATTCAAAAGTAACTTTATACTAAATTAAGATGTACTATTTAATTTTTGTATAATTCTCTTCCCTTTAATTTCTAAAAACTTATTACAGTATTTCAAGGTATTAGGGTTATGAGAAATAAGTAAAAGTGTAATATCTCTAACAGAAGAAAAAATATTATTAAATATTTTTTCTTCTGTTAGTGGATCTAGAGCACTTGTTGCTTCATCAAAAATAAGCATATTATCGCTATGGTAAAGAGCTCTCGCTATCCCTAACCTTTGTCTCTGGCCACCACTAAGATTTTTTCCATTCTCAAAAACCGTAGCATAATAATTTTCAGGATTGGAATTTATAAAATCATCAATCATTGCCAATTTAGAAACATACCTTACTCTTTCGAAACTTATATCTTCATGATTAATTCCAAATGCAATATTTTCAATAAATGTTCCTTTCATAAAATAAATATTTTGTGATACATAAGCTAAAGAACACCTCCATGACAATAAAAATTTATTAGATTTATTGTTATTTAGTGATTTCCCATCGATAAATATTTCTCCATTATCTGGTATTAACATACCTGAAATTAAATCTGCAAGAGTACTTTTCCCAATACCAGACTTCCCTCTAATTGCTACTATATCTCCTTTATTTATTTTGAAGTTTATTTTATCAAAAATTGGGTTTTCACTTTTGGGATATTTAAAGGTTAAATTCTTAAATTCTATGAAAGATTTTAACTTATATTTTTTCTTAAAATTTAAATCTCTTACGTCAGAAGTTTTATCACTTAATATTTCAATAATTCTAAGAGTTGAATATTTAAATGAGCTTATATAACTCCATCCTTGGTAGATTTGATTAAAACTAGGCAAAAGCCTTTGTATAGCAAGAACAAAAGTCCCAATTACTGGAATAATATTTAAAGCATCCGAATAAAAATCCTTATAAAAAATACAAACTACTGCAATAATTAGAATACCTACGGTTTCAATTAAGTATCTTGGGAATGAGGCATAAAACATTCTTGTTCTTTGTGATGTTCTTATATTCCAATCTATTTTTGTAAAATTTTTAATGAATAATTTATAGGCATTCCAAATTTTTAGTTCTCTAATAGAAATAAGAGATTCTTGAACTAATTTTGTTTGTTGGTTAGAAGAAACAACTTGTAGAGTGCTGCTTTGAAATAATTTTATTTTTGTATAAGAGCCTACTAAAAAATATACAATACTAATGATGATAAAAGAAAATAGGGTTATTTTTATATCAACCAAAAATAGAGTAATTATCAGTGATATAAGAATAAAAATTGAGGAAAAGAATCTAAGAAAACTATAAATTAGCTCATGTGTATCTCTTATGTAAGTTGTTAAAGTAGCTATTACTTCACTTATTTCACCATAAACATGAAAATAATATGGTCTTTTAAGAATAGTTAAATATGTTTTTTTACTTAAATTATGAGTGGCCTGAACTGATAATTGTGTGCAATTAAATAGATCAAAAGTCTTTAGCAAACCAGAAATTATTATCAAAAAAATGAAAAATATATAATTGCTCTGATCTATAAAATTAAGAAAAGGAAACTTTTGAGTTTGTTCTAAAACAACTTTAGATTGAGGTAACCCAAATAAGTTAGATATTAATGGCATTACCGCAAGTATTGAGATACTTTCGAATAAGGCAGAAATTATCATGAAAAAAAAAGTTATTAAAACTTTTTTCTTAGTTTCTATATCTAAGAATTTATATAAAGAAAATAATAAATAAAAAGTTTTTCTAAAATTAAGTTTTTTACTATTATTAGCGCTTTTATTCATCAATCCAATTAAAAAGCTTTCTTATTTAAAATTAAAAAAAACTATTGAAAATTTACTATCAATAAAAAGAGTATTAATAATAATTTTAATGCAAGAAATTTTTTTAGCAAATATATTTATTAATCAATAAAGAAAAGATTATAAGCGAATAGAAAAGGATTATTTATTATTCTCTATTAAAATTGAATATTATCAGTCTCTAGTCTTTATTTTTTGAATAAGAAAAGATGGAAATATTAAAATATATTTTAATAATGATCTTATAAATCCTAAGATTAATCCAACCATTAAAAATAATAAATTTTTTAAAAATATAAATCTTACTAAGATGTCATAAATGAATACATCATTTAATTGTTTGGTCATCCTTTTTGGATGAATTCTATAACTAACTAATTCTTTTTTTATATTTAGGATTGGGATTCCAACAAAATAAGCTCTAAGCCAAAACTCCCAGTCTTCGCATCCAAAAAGTGTTTCGTTAAATTTTAAGGTTTTAAAAATAGAAGTTGATCCACTTAAAGAACTACCTCCTCCAGCTAAATTAGTAACACCTATTAAAAAAATATTTGGAATTATTTTAAATTTATTTGGAGCATTTTTTATTTTATTATCAACAAGAATATTAAATCTATGTCTCACCAGGCATACACCACTTTTTAGAAAAGTTTGATGAATAAGGTAAATTTTATTTTTATCCCAAATATCATCATCATCTCCAAAAATAAGAATATCTGTTTTACAAAGGTCAATCCCAGTATTTCTTGCATGGGACAAGCCAAATTTATCCACAATAATAAATTCAGGATCTATATTTTTAGGTATTTGTTTAGATAATTCTTTAATTAATTTTTCAAATGTTACTCTTGTTTTATTCTTTCCGCTTAAAACTATCATTATATGATCAGGCAGCATTGTTTGATTACTAATTGATAGCATTAGTTCTAGGAAATAACGGCTGTTGTTTAGGCATGTTGGGACGCAAACAGTAATAGATTTATTCATCATTATTTTTATACAAAAACTTTTATTTTTCTAATTTTTTTAATTTGTAATCAGTATAAATAATTTTATATAAAAATTTTATTTTTACTAAAAAATATTTTTTTTTAAAAAATTTTGTAATTAATTTTATCTAAAAATTCTTAGAAGCAAATTTTAAGTATTAGATAATCAAATAAGATATTTAATAAATTTCAAGAAGTTCTTTATAGATAAACAAATTCTGAAAACTTGATTTTTTTTAATATTAGGTATATATAATTTAAATAAAAGCATTAAATAACATCACTTTATTCAAACATAATTGAATGAAATCCGAAATAAATAATAATTCATTACCTGAATATGATTTTTTAGGTTCCATATATGAAAAAACTAAACCCAATGAATTCGCAGAAGCACTTGATTCAATAAAAATACAAACTTTAAAACCCAAAAATATAATTTTGGTGATAGATGGCTACATTTTAGATGAAGTTGTTCAAATATTAAATAAATATAAGAAAACTATGCCAATTACATTAGTAGTAAATAAAAATAATATGGGTCATGGATTGGCTTTAAAGAAAGGATTAAAAAAATGCGAATCAGAAATTATACTTAGATTTGATCATGATGATATTAATTTAGAAAATAGGGCTTTCTATACTGTAAAAGAATTAGCTAAGGGAAATATAGATATAGTTGGTTCTTCTGTTTACGAATTTGAAAATAATCCAAAAAAAATTGTCTCTTTGAAAATCATGCCTACTTCTCATAAATTAATCAGTAGATCTATTTATATAAGGAATCCTATTAATCATCCGACTGTAGGATTTATTAAAAAATCAATAATCAAACTAAATGGTGGTTATAGAGATTTTAAATTTTATGAAGATTATGATTTATGGATAAGAGCGTTATCAGCTGGATTAAGGTTTAAAAACTTGGAATCTCCACTTGTTGCAATGAGAATTAATGGACAAAGAGATAGAAGAAGAGGATTACATTTAATAGGGGGAGAATATAAATTATTAATGACTTTTTTCGAACAATCTATATCAAAAGGAATTTTATTTCTTCCATCTTTAACTATTAGAATGTTTTTTGTTTTATTGCCATTGAATGTTGTATCTTTTTTTTATAAATACTTACTTAGAAAAAAATTTACCTAACTTTTTCGATAATTTATAAAAATACTTATAGGTTTAATTAAAAAAAGCTAGTATTGGTAATATAATTCAATCTTTTTTAAGATATAAAGATATTTTATTGCTCTAGCTAGATAAAAAATTTTTTTAAACCACTTAGGTTAAATTTGACTTTTTTCGGGAATTTTATTAGAAAATTTTTTTCAAAGTTATTAATATATAGTAGGTTATTAGAAATTTGATAAAAAATTTTATGCAAAAAGTAATAATTCAATTTGGAATGATAAGAAGTGGGAGTACTTTAGTTTTCAATATTCTTAAAGAATTATTCAATAATTATTCAATAATTAAAACTCATCACTATCCCACGATATTACAAAGGATTCAGAGTATTCCTATAGTTGCTACCTTCAGAGATCCCTTAGATATTATTTGCTCTTCAATCAAAAGAAGTGAGGAATTACCAAATAGAGAAGTAATAGAAAAACATATTGAAGTACTTCATAAAAATGGTTTTGATGATTTTATTAAATTAGAAAAAAATTATAAAAATAAAATAAATCTTAGATATGAAAACTTCTATAATGATTATGACCATATATTTGATAAAATAGAAAATTTCTTATCTATAAAAATTTCAAAAGCTTCTCGTTGCGATATCAAAAATAAATTTTCAATTAATAAGGTAAAAGAAAAAATAAGTATTTTTAAAAGCTTCGAAGAATACGATATTGCTACCAAATTTCATGGACTACATATTTCTGATAAGAATGGAGTCAGTAAAAGTTATATAGACTTTTTTGAAGATGAAGACATCAAATTTTTAGAAAATTCATTTAAAAGTTTTAGAGAGAAGTATATTTTTGATAATTTTGAATTCTCATAACTAATTTTTTTAAGAGTTCTATAAATCTTTTAAAGAATATAAAATTAACAATTAATCAATTTTTGGATTAATTTTCCTAAATCATTAATTTAATAAGCAAAATTAATATTCAAAAAAGAGAATAATCAAATTGCAAGAAAAGTTTATTTAGTAAATTTTATAAATCAATCTAAATATTTATATTTTACTAGAAAAACTAATTTCTTGATAATTATTAAAATAGCTAAAATAAGTTATTTATTTATTTATTTATTTATATAATTGTTATAAAGTTTAAATTATGAATATATTTAGAAGATTTAATAAAAAAAGTTGGTCATCTAAATTTTCTTATGATGAATCATATCAGTTCGGATATCTACTAAAAGGTGAACTCGAATTCAATAAAAGCATTTGTAAATTATCTAGAAAAAATTATGATAATTATATTAATAAAAATAGTCCAAAATCAACAAAAACTGCATTTAGGAAGAAAAGCATAGTACTAATTAATGGTGAAATAAGGAATTCAGAAAAATTTATAAAATGGGCTAATATAATTAAAAATTTTTCTTACATTTATTTTTTTACTGACAAGTTAAGCTATTCTAAAATTGAAAAAATTCATAGGGATCATTTAGAAAAGATTTCATCTGGATTTATTTTTAGTGAAGATGATAATTACTATCAAGAAAATATTAAAAGAGAGTGCTTTCACCCAAACATGTATCAATGGTTAAAATTTAGGCAGTCCTTACTCACATGGAGAAAAGAGTGGGAAGAAATTGGAGCGAGAACCATAATACGAATGAGAAGTGATATTTCATTTTTAAATCCTTATTTACTTGAACATCAAATTAAACAAGGTTTCTTTGGATTTGTTGATAAAGGCATGATTCAACTAAGATCAGATATGATATTTGCTTTTGAAATTAGTGACATCCCATTATTAGCAGGATTTTATGATTCAATTTTCTCATTTTACCTTAGTGATGATTGGATTAATTATCCATATTTACCTTTAGATCCGGAATTAATAATAAGAGCGAGAGGAAACGCCAAAATAGAATGGAATAATTTCCCAAAGAAATATGTAGGAACAAATCCAACAAAAAAACAATTTTTTGATAGGATTTGTTACTTCTATAACGAACTATTGCATGATTTTAATAATTATTCTTTTTTAAAAAATTTTAATTTTAGGCAAAAAAAAGATATATTTGGCGATCTTTCTTCTGTAAGAATACAACCTCAAAATATATTTGCTTCTGAAAGGTGTTTCGCTCATTATTTAGTCTCTAAAGGTTTTTTGATATCTTCACATAATCATGTATTTTCAGGCCAAATTATTAGAAATGGAAATAATAAAAAAAGGTTTTTGAGGAATTTATTTAATTTTTGAAAATAATTTTTAGTCATTTTTAATAAAAGAAATTGCAAATTTATCTTAAAAAAAAATTCCTATATTAGAGTTTTGTAAAAGTTTCTTTTTCTTAGATTTTTTTTAGAGGTTCTGATTTTGATATGATACAAAAATATAAAACAATAATTAGATGCTAACAATTATTTTACTTATAATTAATGAGTATGAATTTTATCTAAAAAAATCGGTCTTTAGAAATGATTAATTTAAATAAATTTTATAAAAAGTTTTTAAATCCCATAACTCAATTTTTAATAAAAGTTAGAAATAAATTCTTACCATCTTCAATTCGAAAAGAGGCAATTAGGTGGAACAAGGATGGTGGAGATTTTGCATTACGTTATAATTATTTTTTAAATGAGAATTCAATTGTTTTTGATATTGGAGGTTTTAAAGGAGACTTTGCAAGCGATTTATACGCAAGGATGCCTTGTAAAATATATATCTTTGAACCAGTAAATGAATATTATTTAACTATTAAAAAAAGATTTAAATTTAACAATATGATTGAGGCTTTTAATTTTGGTCTATCTAATAAAACTGAATCAAAATTAATAGAAATAAAAGGTGAGAGTTCATCAATTTTTTTTAATAACTTTAATAATACAAATAATGATTCAAAGGAAAAAATTAATCTTGTCGATATAAATGATTTTATTCAAGAAAAAAATATTTTTGAAATTGATTTAATGAAGATTAATATAGAGGGAGGAGAATATAATTTGATTAAAAGATTATTAAAGAAAAATAAAATCTGTAATATAAAGTATCTACAAGTTCAGTTTCATTATTTAAATAAAAATTCCATTCAAGAAAAAAATCAAATTAGAAAACTTCTTAAGAATACACATTATTGTCAATATTGTTATGAGTTTGTTTGGGAAAATTGGATTAGGAAAGATTTATAGTTTAAATTAATAATTCTAAATTTAAAAAATTTTCCATTCTGGATTATAAATTTCTTGATTAGAAAAGTTGTTAGAGCAATAGATAATTTGATCAATATTTTTATTCTTATTTCGATATTCAGAAAGAATTGCTCCCCAAAAATAAAAAGTACTGTTATTAAATATATGATGCTTACAAAATGATTGTGCTCTCAATCTTTCCCATGATCCTTTATATCCATTATCGTGGGATACTAATGTTGATTTAGAATTTATATTTAATTCTTCTATAAATTTATTTTGTTTTTGAATAAATATAAAAAAATGTGGATTAATTAATTTTTTCTCAATATTTCTAATAACCCTATTAAATTCTGAGACTTTAATTTCTTTACGATTAAGTGAATGTATTAATGGATCATTTGACTCCTCATAAAATCTTATACAAAGAGCCACTGAATTTTCTTTTGAAAGTATCTCTTTATATAAATCTTCAAATTTATTATCAACCTTTTTTGAAAGATATGGCTCAATGTATTTAACTAAATCAGAAATATTATTTTCTACTATTTTAAAGTTTTGAAAATAGCCATTAAATAACAAATATTTTCGATTCTCTTTTTTTGAGTTCATAGTTTCAAAAAAATTAAATTCGGAATCATTAATTATTTGAATCCCAAAAATCTTAAAAATTTTATTTAAGGAAAAATATCTTGAGGATAGAATTAAAAAAATATTTAATAGATAATTCAAATTTGAATTAAAGACTTCTTTAGGAATTACTTTATTAAGTTCAAAATTACGTTTGTGCTTAAAATCAAGTAAAAAGCCAGTTTTATTATCTAAAAACAATTTACACCTAGGGTTTTGATTAACCAATTTTAGATAAAGAGATAACTGAAATAATTGATTACCTAGACCTCCTTTAAAAATAATAATTTTCATTTTTCAAGATTTATTGCTTTATAAACATCAAAAAAAATATCATCCAGAGTCTTAGTTAAATCCCAACTAGGATAATCTGCCTTTATTTTTTCAAGGTTACTGTAATAACAAATATGATCACCAATTCTGGAAATTTCACTATAGTTAGTTACCATTTTTTTATTAGTAATTGATTCAATTTTTGAAATTGATTCAGTTAATGAAATACTATTTTTATATCCTCCGCCAATATTATAAACAGCGGCTTTTTTGGGACTTTTTATAAATTCATTTATAAATCTCGCTACATCATATGAATGAATATTATCTCTAACTTGTTTTCCTTTATAACCAAAAATTGTATATTCTTTATCTTTTAAATTACAACGAATAAGATAATTCAGAAAACCATGTAATTCAACTCCTGAATGTGATGGTCCTGTTAAGCATCCTCCTCGCAAGCAACAAGTAGGCATTGAGAAATATCTTCCATATTCTTGAACCATTAAATCTGAAGAAGCCTTAGATACGCCGAATAATGAATGAGTGCAATTATCAATACTCATATTTTCATCAATACCCTTTTGATATAGATCCCCTTTATATTCCCATCTAGTTTCCAACTCAACTAAATCGACTAGGTTTGGTCTGTCACCATATACTTTATTAGTAGAGAGATGAATAAATGGAGATTCTTTGCAATGTTTTCTAACTGCTTCTAATAAATTTAAAGTCCCCATTGCATTTACTTCGAAGTCTAAAAAGGGAATTGATGCAGCTTTATCATGCGAGGGTTGAGCAGCAGTATGGACTATCGCAAGAGGATTGATACTTTTTATTATTTCATCAATTTCGAATCTATTTCTTATATCAATATTAAAGTGTTCATAATTATCATATTTATTTTTTAATCTTTCAAGATTATTTTTGGTACTTCCATTTATCCCAAAAAACTTTTCCCTCATATTATTGTCAATGCCAAATATTCGGTATCCTCGATTTGCAAAAAACTCAACAACTTCTGCACCTATCAAACCAGATGAACCAGTTACAAGTATGTTACCAAGAACCATTGCTTATTTATTAAAATGATGTTTATTTAATTCTAAAAAAAAGTATTTTTTTTGCAAAATATTACTTTAGAAGAATTCAGAAAAAATTAAAAGATTTAAATTATTACTTTTAATTTTAGCTTACTTATTTAAAGATAAAAGAATTAGCTTGTATACTATATTAAAATTTTGATTATAATAATAAAAACTCTAAAGAATTGGATAAATTTTCTATAAAAGAATATGTTAATAAATTTGCTTTATCTTTTGACAGTATTAATGAAGATAAATTAGAAGAACTCAAGCAAGAAATACTCTTAAGAGTTAATAGTTCCAAACAAATTTTCCTTATTGGTAATGGGGGGAGCGCTGCTAACGCTAATCATATAGCTGGTGACTATTTAAAAACATTTTCATCAGCTGGAATTAATTTCAAAATAAATAGTTTGTCAGAAAGTGCATCTTATTTAACTGCCGCTTCAAATGATGTAGATTTTTCCCAGGTATATGAAATTCTTATTGATACGAGAATCTGTAAAGGAGATTTGCTCATTTTCTTATCAGGCAGTGGTAATTCTATAAATCTTATAAAACCGGCGAGAATTGCAAAGAAATTTGGTATTGTCACTGCAGCGATAGTTGGTTATTTAGGTGGTGGCCTTAAAGAAATTGTAGATATCCCTTTACATATTGATATTCAAGATATGGAAATTTCAGAAGATGCCCAAATGACAATTTTTCATTATCTAAAACAATGTTTATATGATGAGCTGATCAAAGAAAATAACTCATCTACAAAATACAAAAAACGAACAAATGATGGCTTAATTGCATGATAGTAATTTCTAGATGTCCCTATAGAGTTTCTTTATTGGGAGGCAGTTCAGACTTAGATTGGTATGTAAATCAAAATGAATATGGAATAGCGCTCGGTTTCTCAATAAAGTTGTATACGAGGGTTATTATTTCTTATCGAGAATCAAGTGATAGTGGAATTCTAAACTATAGTTCTAGAGAAGAATATAGAGATATTGAATCAATATCTCATCCAATAATACGTTCTTGCTTAAAAAAATTTAATATTAATAAAAAAGTAGAGCTTTGTTCTATTGGTGAAAGTATAGTAGGTTCTGGTTTAGGAAGCTCTTCATCTTTTTCAGTTGCATTAATCAAAGCAATAACAAAGCTAAAATCTTTAGATTTAACTAATAAAGAAATTGCTCACTATGCATCAGAAATAGAAATATCAGATTTAAAAAAACCTATAGGTAGACAAGATCAGTATTTATGCGCACTTGGAGGAGTGAATATTCTTAAATTCAGACCTAATGGTGAAGTATTCACAACTAATCAAAGCAAATTAAGAAATGCTATAGAAAATTTTTCAAAAAGACTTTATCTTGTAAATACTTTTATAAGCAGGAGTGCTACATTAAAATTATCAAATTTGAAGAAAAAAAGTAGTAGCATAAATTTAATTAATGATCTTCGGAAAATCGCAACTTCATTTATTGAAAAAAGTAAAAATCTTAATCAAAAAGATATTCAGGAATTATTAGAAATTAATATGAAAGAGGCCTGGGAAATAAAAAAAATGATGCATGGAGTAATGTCTGAAGAACTTTTAGATATCGAAAATAAAATTAATAAAGCTGGATTCTCAGTTCTAAAGTTGCTTGGGGCTGGTGGAGGAGGATATTTTTTAGTTTTATTCAATGGCAATATTACCGAGAATTCAGTATCCCAATTAGAAAAAAATGGACTCAAATTAACAAAAATTGAAATTTGTAATGAAGGGTGTAGTTCATTTATTTTCTAATTGAATGAATAAAATAAATCAAGCTATTATTACTTTAGGTGGCAAAGGTACAAGATTAGAAGAAATAACAAAAGGAATTCCAAAACCTCTCTATCAAATTGAAGGTGTAAGTGTTCTTGAACGAGCCATAAAAGTTCTAAGAAATCAAGGTATTTCAAACTTTATTTTTTTAATTAATTTTTTACCAGAATTATTTGAAATACATTCAAAAAAACTTGTCGAAAAATATAACATTCTTATTCAAAGTGTTTTAGAAAATGAACCAAAGGGCGAGGCAGGTTCGATTTTTGATTGTGTAGAAAATCTAGATAAAGAATTTTTATTTGTTAATGGGGATATTATTTTTGACATTGATTTGCAAAGATTTCAAAATTATCATTTTTCAAAAAAATCGGATTTAACAATAATGACTCATTTAACTAATCATCCTCAAGATTCTGATTGTATTATTGAATCCCCTTCGCTTTCTATTTCTGAATATAAATTTAAAAATACCTCTAATGATAAAAAAAGTTTTTTCTTAGGTAATGCAGGAATTGCAATTATCTCAAAGGAAGTAATAATGACATTGAAAATTAAAGGAATTATTTCTAGAAAAGAAATATCTCTTTTTAGAGATATCGTAATTAATTCTTTAAAGATAAATTTTCAAATTTTTAGTTATAACACTTCAGAATATTTAAAAGATATGGGAACTCCAAAAAGACTAGAAAGTGTAAAAGAAGATCTTAAAAAAAATATTGTTTTAAGAAATTCATATAGAAAAAAACAAAAAGTTTTATTTGTAGATAGAGATAATACTCTTATAAGATGCCCAGATAAGAAATATATTTTAAAAAAAGCAGATATTTTTTTCCATGAAGAAAGGATAAAAAAAATCGCAGAAATATCAAGAAATTTTAATTTCTGTTTAATAATTACAAATCAACCACAAATCTCTATGGGCCTTTGTTCTTGGCAAAAAGTAATTGAATTAAATGGAATAGTAATCAATAAATGCAAAATCTGGGATCTAGAGATTGCTGGATTTTATATTTGTCCTCATCACCCGCATACCGGATTTAGTGGTGAAATTAAATTTCTTAAGACAAATTGCTTCTGTCGTAAACCATTCCCAGGACTTATTTTAGAAGCTGCACAAATGAGAAATATAGACTTAAATAATTCTTTATTCATTGGTGATTCAAAAAGAGATTTATACGCTGCAAAGAATGCAGGAACAAATTTTTTATCAGTATTTGATATTTAGATTTTCAAAAATCCTCAAAGATCCTATATATAAAAATGATTTAATTTGAAAAAATTTAATGAATTTAATCTTAATTAATTAGATTATTTAAATTAATTTAAACTTTTTGAATTAAAAAAAAAGATAATTCTGAATTAATCATAATGTGATGATTTCTAAAAAATTTATCAAATATTTCTTAAGTTTTTGTTTCTTTTGTATTAATAAAATTAAATTTTATTATGGAATTCTTATTATTGAATATTCTTATAATTCAAATATTTAATTATCTCATCTATTGCTAAATTTATTGCCTCTTCTGAATTCATTTTTGGTTTCCATCCAAACTTTTGTGCTTTTTTTGTATTATAAGAAAATTTAGGAACATCTCCCAACCAACCTCTATCTTCGCATCCATATATAATTTCTGCTTTAGGCGAAATTTTAAATACCACTTTCTCAGCGATCCAACTTACCTTTACAGAATTATCATCTGGCCCTAGATTGAAAATAGGATTGAAATTCTCACCCAAATTAGCTTTAGATAAATATATCATTCCATTTACAAGATCTTTAACATGTAAATAAGATTTTTGCTGATTACCATCTCCAAGTACCTCCAATTTATATGGATTTTCCCTTAATTTATTAATAAAATCTATTATTACTCCATGAGTTGGAGGAGTGCCTACAACATTTGGAAAACGAAAAATTATTAATTTATCTAAAAATGATTCATAAGCAGCAAAGCATTGTGCCTCTGATGCTAATTTCATTGCACCATAATTAGATATTGGCATTAATGGTCCAATATTTTCATCAATAATTTTGTTTCCATGATCACCATAAACAGCTGAACTCGAGGCGAAAAAGAAATCTTTAATTGAATACTTTCTTGCTGCCTCTAGAAGATTAAATGTTGTCATAAAAGTATCTCTTAAATCAATTTCTGGACTAGATACTCCAGAGGGAATATCTGAATTTGCAGCAAGATGCCAAATTTGATCCAAGCTTTTATCTAGACATCTTATTTTTTCTATTACAGGAAAAATTTGATCTGTTTTTGATAAGTCACATTCTATAACTTCTAAATAATCTAAATTTTTAAATCTATCAAGAAATAATTGATTTCCATTTGAAAAATTATCTAATAAGTATATGCTTGTTTTTTTCTCTAATAATTCCTTGACTAAATTTACCCCAATGAATCCAGCACCGCCAGCTACTATAATTGACATCTTTAAAACATATTTTTAATATTTTATATCTAAAAAGTATTTTTCCTCAAAATTAATCAGAAACACCACATTAAAAAAATATACAAAACTCTAAAATACATGATTACTTTTAATGAAAATTTTTATATTTAACAAATAGACTTCAATATTAAAGATATATATATTAGATTTTAAGTCTAGATTATTAGATACTATTTTAAAAAAAAATATTTCTATAAATTTATAGAATCTTTATTTGATTGATATCCATAGCTTCTCTTATGATTTTTTAAATTATATCTTATAATTTAAGATAAAAAAAATTCTCCATATTTTTTTTCTTTATTCAAATCTTGGTTTTTGACCAAACTTTTCCTAATTGTATATAAGGGATTCATTATTAAAAAGATCAAAATTTTAATGATTTTTAAATTAAGCTATTATTAGAATTATTAATAAAATTAAAATTTTAATGACGAAAAATATCATTAACCTTGAAATAAATGAAATATCTCCTGACTTAATTTCAGACTACATTAAAAAAAATAAAAATTGTCATTTAGCGAAATTGCTAAACAAAGAGATTCTTAAAATTTACACAACAAAAGTAATGGATATTGAAAAAAATAAATTATATCCATCTCAAACTTGGGCTTCTTTTAATACTGGCAAACCTTTTTCTGAACATAAATGTTATTGGTATTCTGACAAAATAATAAGTAATGATTTAATTTGGAACAAATTAGTTTCAAAAAATAAAAGTGTTGGGGTACTAGGTTCATTGCATTCCTCTAAATACCCAAAGAAATTTTTAAAAAATAAAAATTATAAATTTTATCTCCCTGATTGTTTCAGTAATAAAAATCTTACTAAACCTGTAAGTTATAGATCATTTCAGTCTTTAAATAATAGTCTAGTTGGAAAATCAACTAGAGTAACAGGTTTAAAAAACCTAATAATCATCTTATTTAGATATTTAATAAAAATGATAATATCACCTAGAAAATTTGGTATTTCATTTTTTAGTACAAAAATGATTTTATCCATAATTTTTTTTTCTATCTTTTATAGAAATAAAGAGATTATTAGAATGGCTCAGTTCCCTTTGATAGCATCTATATTCTTTGACTTATTTATTAAATACAAACCTAACTATAGTTCACTTTTTAGCAATCATGTAGCTGGAAATATGCATAGATATTGGTACGCATATAATAATAATTCTTTCAAAAATAAAAGTAAATACTCTAAAGAATGGATAAAAAAAAATAAAAATCTTATATTTTTTAGTATAGATTTACTTGATAATTTTGTTGGTCATATTCTAACTAAGAAACAATTTAAAAATAGTATTATTTTAATTAGCTCCTCAATGGGGCAAGAAGCTAATCCAGAATTTGATAGCAAATTTTTATCATCATATGATGGAAAGGTAACAGATATGGATTTATTTTTGGATAAATATTACTCCTTCTTTTATAAAAAATATAGAGAAAAAATTGAATTTATTTGTTTTAAAAATATGGCTCCTCAATATGGCTTCAGAATTAAAAATAAGACTAAAATTAGTATTAATATTATTTCAGAATCATTATCAGATTATTTATTAAGTTTGGGATTTAAGAATAAAGTTGATCAAGAAAGTGGATCAATTGTTTTAACTTTGGACCCTTACACAGATACTATTCTGCAAGAAAAATATTGTCTAAGAGAAGCTAATAAAAAATTTCATATATATGGTTTAAAATTTTTTCCTATCGATGATCATCATTCTGGTTCGCATTCTGAATATGGAACATTGATTACTATTAATGAGGATAATATTTTAAAAAAAAATATTAATAAATGTATTGAAAAAGAGGGATATATTAATTACCTGAATTACTTTAAATTAATAAATGAATATTTTGATAAGTAATTTATAAATTTTAAATTTCATTAAAATAATAATCTAATAAATCTTAATCACTTATTATCTTATTTTAAATTCAGGAATATTGATTCAAATATCTTAATTCTTTAAACTTAATAAATAATCTTTAATTTGTTTGATTATTTGATTCTTACTGCTTACTAAAGTATTTTTTTTACTTTGAGGTGGTAGGTATGTGTTTCTCTTTTGTAGAGAATTTATTTTTTAATCTAATGCATCTTTATCAAATTAATCCAAATATCTATATCAAAAATTGATTTATTTATATTTACTTGAATTTTACTTTATTAAAATAAGTTCATCTTAGTTTTATAATGGTATCTTTATTATAATTAATTAAGTTAGGTTTTCTCATAATAAATCAAAAATTTTAAATGAGTAAAAAAAAATCAATAATATCTAAGTTTTCAGAGGGCAACTCAGATGAAACAATTCAATTAGTAGAAATAGGTAATGTTAAGTTAGTTAAAAAGTCATGGAAAGATAAAATTAGAGGATCAGAAGCAATTAAAAAACAAATACTTTTTGAAGAAATAATTTCAGGTCAGGTTCGAATTAAGACTCCAAAAGTAATTGATACATATTTAGATAATGAAGAAAATTTTGTTGCCTTAATGGAATATATAGAAGGTTTTTCAGGTTCTGAACTGCATAAAATTTCAACAACGCAACTAGCTAATAATCTTAGATCTGCACTTTCTCTTGTGATTTCAAATTTTTATGAAGAAAGTGCTTTTAAGAAAATTCAGCCGGAAATAATTTTAAACAAATTAGATATGGTTAGGGAAAAAACTAAACTTAAAGATATCTCAATTTACTTAAATATAATTGAAAGATATATCCTAAAATTAAAAGAAATTAATATCCCTTTAGGTAGTTGCCATGGAGACTTGACAACTTCAAATATAATCGCAACTGGATCTTCAACTTTTTATCTAATTGATTTTTTACCAACTTTTCTCGATACCCCTTTTTGGGATATTTTAAAGGTAAAACAAGATCTTGAATATGGATGGAGCACTAGGCATTTAAGCGGCCATGTATTAAATAATGCTAGGATTTTAAATGAATTTTTAATACCACATCAAATAAAAGAATTTCATGAAAATTTTGGAGAAATAGGAGATTTATTTGATTCGATAAACTTATGCAGGTTAGCCCCATATGTTAAAGATGAAATAACAAAACAATGGGTCTTGGATAAACTAACTTATTCAACAGGTAAATTACTCTAGATATATGAAAATTCTTGTTACTGGCGCTGCGGGATTTGTTGCTTCCCATTTGATTGAGTATTTAAATAAATTTAAAAGTAATTATGAAATTATAGGAATAGATAATTTTTCATATGGCTATAGAGAGAGGCTTGTTGGATTGAATCTTGATTTTCTAGAAGCAGATATAAAAAATATAGATCAACTTGAGATAAATAATATAGATGCAGTCATTCATACTGCAGCGATAGCACCATTGCCAGAAAATGAAGTAAATCCAGTATTGAGTTATGAACAGAACTTATTAAATACAGTCAAAATGGCAGATTTCATATCTAAGGTAGGATGTAAAAAATTTATTTTTTTAAGTACAGGTGCTTTATATGAGAATGATCTTAATTTCCCTTCAAAAGAAAGAGATCATATCTATACATCTTTAGTATATCCCACTACAAAAATGTGTGCTGAGCATGCTCTTAGAGCATATTCAGAAACTTATGGTATCTCTTCATACGCACTTAGATTATTTAACATGTATGGACCAAGACAAGACTTTTTCAGAAAGCAGCCTCCGCTAATTGGATACTTATTAAAATGTTTATTTAATAATGAAATACCACAACTATATTCAGATGGAGAACAATCAAGAGATTATGTCTATATTAATGACCTCGCAGAAATAGTTATTGAACTACTTTCAAATAAATATAATAAAAAAACTTTAACGGCCTTAAATATTGGTTCAGGAGTATCCACATCAGTAAATGAAATAATCAATTATTTGGGATTAATTCATGGAATAAAAATTGATGTTCAAAGAAATCCATCTGATTTATTTTGGCAAAAGTACCCTCAATTATTTACAAGAAAAAATCCCCTAAATAAAAATATA
This sequence comes from Prochlorococcus sp. AG-355-O17, assembly GCA_003280655.1. Classification (GTDB taxonomy): domain Bacteria; phylum Cyanobacteriota; class Cyanobacteriia; order PCC-6307; family Cyanobiaceae; genus Prochlorococcus_A. The sequence goes on along the minus strand of QCEK01000014.1, from coordinate 3,116 downwards.
ATTAAAAAAGAAGTAAATAAGTATTCATTAGCAGATATTTCTAAAGTTACAGAATTAACTGGGATTAAGTGTGATACTGAAATGTATCAAGGATTGAAAAAGTGTTACGATTATGCAAAAGAATATTTTGAAAAATGCAATTAATACTTCCAGTAGCAGGCTCTTCATCAAGATACAGTGGAACTAGGCCTAAGTGGATGCTGACCCTTCCAAGTGGAGAGACTTTAATTGAAAATTGTATAAGAGGTTTTGATCTTAAAAATATTGAACAAATTGTTTTAATAGCTAAAAAAAAGCATTTAGAAGATTTTGATATGAGTAAATCATTTCTTATAAATTCTTTTGAAGAGAAATTTCAAAAAAAAATAAATCTTTTTTTATTAGATGGTCCAACAATAAGTCAGCCAATGACAATTTTTAAGTACCTTAATTCTTTCCAAGATGATATTTCTTTCTATATAAAGGATTGTGATAATTATTTTGTTGACACGCCAATAAAAGGCAATTCAGTTTCATATTTAAGACTAGATGAACTTGATATAGTTGCTGCTTCAAATAAAAGCTATATAAAAATAAATTCTTTTTCCGAAATAGAACAAATTCAAGAAAAAGAGATCATTAGTGAAAACTTCTGTGTGGGTGGATATTCATTTAATTCTTCAAAGCAATTTATAAAAGAATATTTTCAATTGGATGGCGATAATAATGCTGATCTATATGTCTCACATATAATTCAGAGGCTTATTCTTTATGGAGAAAGATTCTCAGCAAATCGCATAACGGAATATATTGATTACGGAACTTCCAAAGAGTATTTTTTAGAAACAAGAAAAACTGTCACTCTATTTTGCGACTTTGATGGAGTTATTGTTAAAAATTCAAGTAAATTTTCCAATAATCCATGGAGTTATAAACCTCTGCACAAAAATATTGAGGCAATTAAAAACAAATTAGATCAATCTAAAGATTCAATACTTATAATCACAACCTCTAGGCCTTCAACTGAGAGGGAAAATATATCCAAATTTTGTAAAAAAGTCCACTTAAACGTAGAATCAATAATTACAGATTTACCCCATTGTAAAAGATTTTTAATTAATGATTTTTCAAAATCAAATCCATATCCAACAGCTCAAGCAATAAATTTAATAAGAGATTCAGATTCACTTTCAGAATATTTTTAATTATGTAGTTTTTAAAAATTTTAAATAATTTAAGAAACTTTATTATCTTTTACCCATGTATTTAAACTATAGTTTTTAGTTAAAGGTCCTGGAGGTGGGGTCCTATCTGGGAATGACTTTAATATTTTATCGAATCCTATATTTGGCTTTTCAATCTTTTGAAGAAGAAATTCATGGAGATGAGTCTGTAACCATTGTGGTTGAGATATGATTTGGGTCCAATTACTTCCAAATGGATAATCTTTTATCTTTATAATATTTTTACCCCTGTAAGTAACATATCTATTAACTGTGTAGAAAAAACCGTCATTTATTAATACATTGTTTATTAAGTCAAAATATTGATCAATAATAACAGAATTCATTTCTCCAAAAGATCTCATATTAATAACTAAATCAAATTTTAATTCTTTGACTATTTCATAGAAAAAGCATGGTATTAGAAATACATCATTCGAAAGGTCTAAACTATCCTTAATCGAACTTATTTTTTGCAATTTACATTCTGGATGATTAATTTTCAAATAATAATGTTGTATCACTAATGACTCAGGAATATCAATAATAAAATATTTACAATCAGAATTTTTTATAAACTTTTGCGCAAGGTTCCCATATCCAGCACCAATCTCTAAGATATTTTTATTACTTGTTTTGAAAAATCTATTAATTTGCCAAAATGCGTAGACGTGATATAAATCATCAAAGTTTAGTAAAGTATTATTTAAATAATAACTTCTTGGATTTCCTATATTAGAACAAACATTTTTTTTTAAATTCTCATCTCCAATCAAATTCTTTAATTCATAATATCTTTCTAAAATATCTTCTATCTCATTTCTATCATAATTTCTATTATATAATTTTTTCCCAATTATTTCTTTTCTATCACTTTGTAAAAGACCAGTTTCAAGTCCACAAGTTATTCCTGTTAATCTAAAATTTTTCCAACTATTTGGATCTTTTATAACATTAAAAAAGTTCTCATCAAAAAGGTCCCACAAATTCGTCCCCGCTGTATGTTCCTTAGTATTTTTAGTATAAAAAGAAATATCTTTTTCTAAATTACTAATAATTTGTGTAATTAATTCACTAATATTTTATTTAAGTGTCAATTCAAATCTAATATTAAAATATTAGTAATCATTGTCAAAATATACTTTTAAAGTAGGATCAATAGGCTTTAATATTAAACTTTAATCTAAAAGATTTTTTGAATTTAGAAGATTTTTAAAAAAATAAATATCTTGTCAATTATTTTCCACTAAAAATATTCATTAAAATAAATCTAATTGGTATAACTAGCGAAAATCCTGATGGAGCCAAGCGGACTCGAACCGCTGACCCCCTGCATGCCATGCAGGTGCTCTACCAGCTGAGCTATGGCCCCAAATTGTTAAAAGATATTCTTTTCAAGCATATTAAAAATTTTTTAGAAAATCTTTCTTGTAACTTTACTTTAAAAAGTTTAATTTATGAATTTTCTAACTTTTGTGTAAAGTTTATATTTTTGAAGATCATTTAATTAAAGATAAACTCAAAAAATTAATCTTTATTTTCTTGGGAAATTTTTTAAATCATTGATCTAAATTAATTGATTTTAGAAATTTTTTTATTAACTTTTTATCAAAACGTTTTGATATAGTCTCAATCAAATTATCCAATAATTTATTTATGAAATTTTCTGATAAATATCTCATTAATTTATTTTTACTCTCATAACCTAATGAAATATGTCTAATAATTCTATAAAAATTACCTTCTGGGAGAATATTTACCTCTATATCTAGACTTAATGTTTTGAAAATATTTGGTAAAAAGACTAATTATAGTTTTCTGTTTTTTTTTATTAATAATACAAATATATCAATTTTTGTTTAATATTGCTAATGATTAAACTTGAGTACCTTATGAAGTTAAATTTTTATACTA
>QCEK01000013.1 GCA_003280655.1 Prochlorococcus sp. AG-355-O17 | reverse complement strand
GGATTACAACTATTCTTTGATATCCCTAAAGACCATCCAATAAATGAAGAAATAAATATCGTGACGATTAACGGCAAAATGGCTTGTTGAGTATTTGCAAGACTAAACCATTCCCTCCAGCTTCTAAAAAATCTTTCTCTTTGGAATTTTCTTTTTTCATTTTCTAATAATCTTGCTTTTTTGTCGAAAGACTTTGTTACCCACCTTTCGAAAGGGATCTTTTTTACAATCGCCATTTTTCTCTCCACTTCTAATAATTGTCCGGAACTAAGATCCGGATGAAATGTACTTATCAATTCAAGAGTTTTTAAAAACATCTCAACAGTTGCATCTTTTATGAGCTTTTGCTCATGACTTAAATCAGCCCACTCTAACTCTGGATAAAAACGGTTCCTGTTTGGTGAAATTTGATTCTCTGACATTTGACCAGGTTCTCTAAGCCATCTGTTAGTGTTCTCGTCAAATCTTCTCCAATATAAAAAAGGATTAATAAAAATTGTTTTACCAGATACCTTAACTAAATCTTGTTGCAGATGATTAGTTATCTTTCTTTCAGAATTTTTCGATTTTATCAAAAGCCTAAATTAATAATCTAATTAAAGATTATCTTCTATTCACTATTTTTCCAGAATTTTGAAAAAATTATCCTATCAATATTAATTTATAGATAACTGCCAACGCTTCTTTAAATAATTACAGTATTCACAATTTAAAGAGGGTTTGGGAAAATTATCCGAACGTAATAAATTGGCTGTATCAATTATCTTTTTTTCTACCCATGAAGTAGAACAATCTAATTTAATTAGATGAACATCAAAATTTAATTGGTAATTAAATAACTCTTCATTTTTCTTTCCATTGAAATATAAAAGATAAGCTTCCTTAGCTACTTGAAAACCGTTTTGTTTAAATAACCACTGATACATTTCTAATTGTCTTTTATAAGCTTTTGCATATTCGTATTTATGAAAAGTCTCAGACCAATCAAAATTATTTCTAGATGTTGCCTTCACATCAATGATAATAAGATCACCATTTTTTTTCTGCCATATATCATCCACAGCGCCACCAAAATCATAATTATATTCTATTGACCTATATCTTATCCCTTGAAAATTACTTCTCCAACGTTCTAAATCTTCGTGTTGAAAAGGAACAGCATCTATACCATATTCAATAAATAAAGGATGCGGCTCCTGAATTTTCCTATAGTAATCAAATTCATTTTTACACAAATTATCTACGGCGATATTTAGAGTAAATGGTAGTGATGGCGGTTTTATTTTATATTTTTTGTCAAGTACACAACATCTTGGACAACTAAGATACTTCTCGACAGTAGATCTACTTAATTTAATAATCTCGCTCATTACAATAAATATTTCTTACATAAAATAAAAATAATAAATTTTCTAAAAAATTTGTTAAGTTACTCCCACTCAATGGTTCCTCCCAATTTTGATGCTTCAAAGTCGTTGGTATCATTGACTTCTATAAAGTAAAATTTCCGTGACAAACCGGTGACAAACCTATTAGTTCCATTTTTGATGAAATCAAGCAATTTTCCGTCATTCCCACTCAATAGTTCCTGGAGGTTTGCTTGTAATATCATAAACAACTCTATTAACTGAATCTACTTCGTTTACGATTCTATTTGCAATCCTCTCCAAAATCTGAAAAGGGATTTTTGACCAATCCGCTGTCATGCCATCCTCACTTGATACACAACGTAAAACTATTGGCCATGCATAAGTTCTTTTATCTCCCATAACTCCTACAGTTTTAACCGGTAGCAATACTGCAAAAGCTTGCCAAATATCATTGTAGAGACCTGCTTTTTTAATTTCGTCTCTTACTATCCAGTCTGCATCTCTTAAACAATCAAGTTTTTCATTATTTACCTCTCCCAAAATTCTTATAGCCAATCCCGGTCCTGGGAATGGATGTCTTTTGATGATTTCATCCGGCAAACCTAAAGCAGCTCCCACTTTTCGAACTTCATCCTTAAAAAGTTTTCTTAATGGCTCAACCAATTTAAATTGTAAATCTTTTGGTAATCCACCCACGTTATGATGACTCTTTATTTTTACAGCTATTCTTTCACCGGTCTTAGGATCAATATTAGTACCAGCGCTTTCAATAACATCAGGATAAAGAGTACCTTGGGCTAAATACTGAAAAGGTCCCAATCTATTGCTTTCTTCTTCAAATACTCTAATAAATTCTTCACCTATGATTTTCCTTTTTTGTTCTGGATCAGTAATCCCTTTTAATTTGGCAATAAACCTTTCTCTGGCATTAATATATTCAACTTTAATGTGAAATTTCTTATCAAAAAAATTCATTAAAAATTCTGGTTCATCTTTCCTCATGAAACCTTGGTCTATAAACATGCATGTAAGCTGGTTGCCAATTGCTTGATTTAGAAGAAAAGCAAGAGTTGAGGAATCAACTCCTCCTGACAAGGCGAGCAAAACTTTTTTATTACCAACTTGCTCTCTTATCCTCGGAATAGCTTCCTCTATATAGGTTTCGGTTGTCCAATCAGCTGCACAATGAGAAATTTTATAAACAAAATTTTTTATAACAGTCATCCCAAACTCTGAGTGAATAACTTCAGGATGAAATTGTACACCAAATAATTTCTTTACATCATTTGAAATTGCTGCATGGAGCGTATTCTCGGTATGAGCAATCTTAGTAAATCCATCAGGCAAACAATTAATTGAATCGCCATGACTCATCCACATTATAGATTTATCTTCTACATCATAAAGAAGGTCAGATTCTTGATCTATATTTATTGGTGCTCTACCATATTCAGCTTTTTTGGTTGCTGAAATAACAGTTCCTCCAAGTTCTTTGACCATTAATTGCATTCCGTAGCATATACCAAGAATAGGAATTCCTAAATTAAAAATTTTTTCATCACATTTTGGAGCATTTTGTTCATATACAGAATTTGGGCCTCCACTCAAAATGATCCCTTTAGGTTTAATACCATTAATGTCCTCAATTGAAATACAATTACTTACTACAACAGAAAAAACATTAGTTTCTCTAATTCTTCTTGCAATCAATTCAGAATATTGAGATCCGAAATCTAAAATTAATATTGAAGGATCTCGTTCTTTTTTTAAAGATGTTTGACTCATGTATAAAAGTTAGCTCAATTTATTTACAAAAGCATAATGAATCACAAATTAATCTCATTGAAAATAAGAAACATACCTATTACCATAATTTCCAGCCCACCTTATTTGCCTTTTTCTATCAAAAATGATTGATGCAATTTCCATATCGGTTTTCACATACCTATTTACATAAGTAAAAGAACGCTTTTCAATCGTCTTTGATAAATTCTTGAATAATTTATCAGCTAATGATTTATTCAATCTTTCAAGAAGTAGTAATGCATCCTCAAGATTATCTAACTGAGATAATTCAACTATTATCTCTGGTGGTACCTTTTGTTGAACGGCTAAATAAACAAGAATCTCAATTCTTGCATCAGCTAAATGATTATGTGTATGAAAAATACCACCTGCTAATTTAATTAATTTTCCGTGATAACCAAATAAAATTACAGTTTTAACTTTTTTTATTGCTGCATCAACTAATAATGGTCCTATCCAATTTCCAATTTTGATAATTGGCAGATTAACATTATAACTTTTGGCCAAATTTAACCCATTTTCGCCAATAACAAAAACAACTTCCCCTTTAAAATCATTCTGCATTAACTTTTCTAGATTAGTTTTAGCTTCCTCTAATTGATCAGGTGAAGCACTCGAAAAAGTCTCAGCAGAAGTACCAATAATAGATAATCCATTAACAATGCCAAATGACTTGTTACTAGTTCTTTCAGCTAAAAATGCTCCCTTTGGGAAAATAATTTCTAATTGCAAATTAAATCCCTCAGGAATACTATCTAATAAATTTTCATATAAAACTTCTTTTGCAAAATTAGAAATGCATATCTCTGATGTATCTTCTTTTATACCTACACCAGATCCTGCAATAATATTTATTGGAATTGTTTGAACAGGATTATTAAAAGAAATTTTTTCTAAAGAGGCTATTGCCCATATTTCTAAGTTTTGTGTAATGTCAAGATCTAAGCCTGACTTTGCAAAGGTTATTCCTAATGCATGCGAGTCATCTTTCAATAAACCAACAGAATGAATCTCAATTTTTATTTCTTTTTTTCCATTAGGAATTTTTATTAGTTCATAATTCTCAAATGGTAACCCTACTAGTTTTTTTAATGCTGACCTAGCAGCTCCAGCAACCCACAAAGGTAAAGAAAATCCTTTTTTCAAATCAAGTAATTGAAAAATGTTTAATGAGAACTAATCTAAGAATGACCTATTTAACAAAAAGTGGCCATACAACAAAAATTATCATTGATGATTCCTGGACCTACACCAGTTCCAGAAAAAGTTTTACAAGCATTAAGTAAGCATCCAATAGGCCATCGCAGTAAAGAATTCCAAGATCTTGTAGAGAGTACTACTAAAAATTTACAGTGGCTTCATCAAACTCAAAATGATGTTCTAACAATCACAGGTAGTGGGACAGCCGCGATGGAGGCTGGAATAATAAATACCTTAAGTAGAGGGGATAAAGTAATTTGTGGAGAAAATGGAAAATTTGGCGAAAGATGGGTAAAAGTTGCTAAAGAATTTGGTTTAGAGGTAATAAAAATTGATTCCGAATGGGGAACTCCACTTAATCCCATAGAATTCAAAAAGTTATTAGAGGACGATAAAGGAAAAGAAATAAAGGCAGTTATTTTAACTCATTCTGAAACCTCAACAGGTGTAATTAATGATCTAGAAACTATAAGTTCATATATTCGCGAACACGAGACAGCTTTATCAATTGTTGACTGCGTTACAAGTCTTGGTGCTTGCAATGTACCGGTAGATCAATGGGAATTAGATGTAGTTGCTTCAGGTTCACAAAAAGGATACATGATACCTCCAGGGCTTAGTTTTATAGCAATGAGCCAAAAAGCATGGAAAGCTGCAGAAAAATCTAATTTACCAAAATTTTATTTAAATTTAAAATCCTACAGAAAAAGTCTTTTAAGTAACAGTAATCCATATACTCCAGCAGTTAATTTAGTTTTTGCTTTAGATGAAGCTTTAAAAATGATGAGAGAAGAGGGCTTAGATAGCATTTTCCTCAGACACAATAGACATAAACTAGCAATGAGCAATGCTGTAAAGGCTTTAAATCTACAATTATTTGCTGATGAAAATTATTTAAGCCCTTCAATTACTGCAATAAAAACAGGAGAAGTAGATGCTGAAGAATTTAGAAAAACAATAAAAAATAATTTTGATATTTTACTTGCTGGTGGTCAAGATCATTTAAAGGGGAAAATATTTAGAGTAGGACACTTAGGTTATGTTAATGATAGAGATATTATTACGGTAATTTCTGCTATAAGTCATACTCTTCTCAGCCTTGGTAAAATTACGGCCCAACAAGCTGGTGAAGCATTAGTTATAGCATCTAGATATCTTGAGGGAGATTAAGTTAGGTTCCTGGCTCTTCAACATTTCCGCCTAATTCAACAATCTTTTTCCTAAGAACGATTGATTTTTTTTCATCACCATTAGTTTGTGCTATTGCAAGGGCAAACTCTAATTTTTCGAGCTGATGGCCACCCTCAAAAAAAGATAATTTTTTCTTTATGCGGTTTTTATTATCTTTGTATGAAATTCGTGAAGACATAAAAATTCATGCTTTAAATAATATTATGCCAAAAAAAGGGGACATTACGAGAGGAAAAGAAAAATATAATTTGACTATAAACCCAAGCAAAAAAAATATTTTCTAATATTATGACCAAACATCTTTAATATTTATGCTGAACATAAATTTAATTTATTATCTAATTGCTGGTGCCATTTTTGGAACATTAGCTCTAAAAACAGGTATCCCAGCAGCGCCTCTTGCAGGCGCTTTAATAGGAGCAAGCATACTTAGCATAAGCGGCAAAGTGGGTATTGCAGATTGGCCAATTAGCACGAGAACAGTATTAGAAATTGGAATTGGTACAGTAATTGGCACATCGTTAACTCAAGATTCATTAGTCGATCTTCAAAACTTATGGAGACCGGCTATCTTAATTACTTTTACTTTAGTTATTACAGGATTAGCGATTGGATTATGGACAAGTAGATTACTTAATATAGATGTTATAACAACAATTCTAGGGGCTGCTCCAGGAGGTATTAGCGGCATGAGTCTTGTGGGGTCAGAATATGGAGTAGGAGCTGCAGTCGCAACTCTCCACGCAGTGAGGTTGATAACTGTTCTTCTAATTCTGCCTTTAGTTGTTAAATGCTTGAACTTATTTGGAATTATAAAATCTTAAATTTCTATAGACATATTATTAATAAAAGATATTTTTAAATAGAGGAAAAAAGTTAAATGCAAAGACTCAACTATCAAAAACTAATATTACTGACTGTGGGAATTTTTACTCCTTTAACAATTACGATATCGAAAGTAAATGCAAGCACATTTGGAGCAGAAATTTTTTGTACCATGAGAGATGGTGGAAATGACCATGAAAGTAGTTGGGAAGCAGCATATACCTATATCAAACAACAAAAAGGAGGGATTTTCAAAGTATCGCCTAAAAGAGCAGCATCCCAAATTACTGAAACAGTTATAAGAGAAAATGAAAAATTTAGTTATTGCGTTGAATACTTAGAGAATCTTCATCCCAATAGAAAACTAGAAAGAGAATTAAAAAAAGAAGAAAAAAGAAAAGAAAAAGAAGCAAAAGATAGAGAGAACAAAAGAAAACAATTAGAAAAAGAATTAGAAAAAACTAATAAAGAATTGTCTGATGAATTGTCTGATGAAATACTTGATAGATATAGTTATTGATCAAGGTTTCAGAAGATAATTTTTTCTGAATTAAATAATTACTATTTTGTATCTACGCACACTAAATCATTTTTTTACTGGCAAATTTAAGTCTAAAAGCATCAATAAATGTTGACTTTTAATATATTCAAGCGATTATTTATTTAACTAAATATTCTGAATGCATATTAACGATGCGGTGTTTTTAGAGGATTTATGTCCTAAGTTCAGATTTAGACAATGGAGAAAATCTATTCATAGGCTTACAGGAAAAACTTGTATATATTGCGGAAAACCATCTGAATCTATTGACCATGTAATACCACGAAGCCAAGGAGGCTTAAGTACAACAGAAAACTGTGTCCCTGCATGTCTTTCCTGTAATGGAGATAAATCAGATGAAAATGCTTTGTACTGGTATAGAAGGCAAAAATTTTATGATCCTCGAAGAGCAATGGCTATAAGAGCTTGGCTAGAAGGGGATTTAAGATTAGCTATTAGACTACTGCAATGGGCAAACCCTTACTTTAAGGTAAAAAATAAAAATTATGCAAAAGATGAATCAGAATATAAAGCCGCTTGACTACCATACATTACATATTTTTCTAGAATTATAGCTTTCACATATATTTTCTAATTCTCTTGGCGATTCTGGGATTATTAAAATTGTCGAAAATGAAATAATAAAGACAAATAATTTTTGATAGAATTTGGAATTAACTAGACTTATCTCTCTATCTATAGGACGGGAATAACTTTTGCTAATACAAAAAGTTTTTAATTTTAAATCAGGCTTAAGAACTGTCTTCATGATCAATTAATACATATGTACTACTTTACCCCAGCATGAAAAAAACTGCAAGTTTTATAGGAAATAAAAATAAATTTTTAATCTTAGGGTGTGGTTTCAGCGGTAGTTTTTTTGCAAAGACTATTAGAAAATTCGGTTGCACTGTTTTAACAAGCTCAAGATCTGCTAGCAAAGATCCAAATAGTTTTATTTTCAACAGTGAAAAAGGAGTAATTCCTGATGAAAAAATTTTTGATGGAGTAACGCATATTCTTAGTTGCATACCTCCTGACAAAAATGGAAATGATCCCGTATTAGAAAGCCTTCAAAGTAAATTAGAAGATTTATCCCTTGAATGGGTTGGATATTTATCTACCACAGGAGTCTATGGAAACACTGAAGGTGGTTGGGTTTCGGAAATAGATCAGCCTAATCCTTTTCAAAAAAGAAGTCATAATAGATTGAATTGCGAAAATAAATGGATTGAATCCAATTTGCCTGTGCAAATTTTTAGATTGCCAGGCATCTATGGACCTGGAAGATCTACGTTTGAAGCAATCAAAAATCAAAAAGTACGAGTTATTTTAAAAAAAGCTCAAGTATTTTCAAGAATTCATGTCGCTGATATTACCAATGCGATCATTTACTTATTACAAAATAAAGATTATTTAAAGTTTCACCAAATTATTAATATTGCAGACGATGAGCCCACTTCTCAAATAGAAGTAATTCAATATTGTTACGATCTGCTTGGTTTAAAAATGCCAAATCCAATATTATTTGAAGATGCAAAAAAGGAATTGTCGCCTATTGCTCAATCGTTTTGGATGGAAAATAGAAGAGTTTCTAATAAATTATTATGCGAAACTCTTGGATATAAACTAATTTATAAAAACTATAAACTAGGCTTAAAAAACTGCTTTTTAAAAGTTAAAAAATAAATTTAAAAACTCTTGATGAATAATAAAAAAACTAATAATAATATTAAAGTCGTATTAAGCGTTGGAGATGAGTCTGGTATAGGTCCCGAAATAATTTTAAAAGCTCTTTGTTCTGATGAGTTACCACAAAACATTGACATTACATTAGTAGGTTCCAAAAAACATTTATTAAATACATATAGACACCTCAAGGATCTTGGTTTGAAAAAACTAGCGAATCCAAATTCTTTACAAATTTATGATCTCGAAATTTCTGTATCTGATGAAAAATCTAAATCAAGTTTTGGGAATTCAAGTTTCTATTACTTAGCAAAAGCAATAGACATTGTAAGGCAATCTCCTAATTCAGCACTTGTCACTGGCCCAATCTGTAAGAAATCATGGTCATTAGCAGGTCATTATTTCTCAGGACAGACTGAAGTACTAGCGAAATCATGTAGAGTAAAAAACGTTGGAATGTTATTCACAGCGAAATCACCAATTACAGGTTGGAGATTTAATACTTTACTTGCTACAACCCATATAGCCCTTTGTGAGGTTCCCAAGAAATTAACTACAGAATTAATCCACTCAAAATTGGATCTCTTCAAAGATTTTTGTAATACCTACACTGATAATCCTAATTTAAGAGTAGCAGGATTAAACCCTCACGCTGGAGAAGATGGAATTTTAGGTAATGAAGAAAAAGATTGGCTCAATAATGCATTAATTACTTGGAATAAAAAGAATAGAGATATTGAATTATTAGGCCCTTTATCACCAGATAGTTGCTGGAATTCATCCGCAAAAGCTTGGAATGACAAAAATGCTGAAAAGCATGATGGCATTCTTGCTATGTATCATGATCAAGGTTTAATACCAATGAAAGTGATAGCTCTTAATTACTCAGTTAATACCACAATCGGTTTACCTTTTATAAGAACATCCCCGGATCATGGAACTGGATTTGATATTGCTGGTAAAGGAATTGCTCAATCTCAAAGCATGATTGAAGCTATAAAGACTGCTGTAGAAATGACTAACAATTCAAGACTGCTTAACACGCATTAAAACTTGACCAAATTCAACTGGTGTCCCATTTTCAACGAGAATCTCCACTATTTCAGCATTAAATTCAGATTCAATTTCATTCATTAACTTCATTGCTTCCAAAATACAAATAGTTTGACCGATCTTTACGTTATTTCCTACTTCGACAAAAGGATCCTCACCAGGGGCTGCAGCCCTATAAAATGTACCAACCATAGGGGAAGTAATTTCAATAAGATCAGAGCGTCCTGGGGGTGCAACCTGAGGCACTTCAGGCTCATTAACAACAGGGATATTATCATTAATAGTTTTTGGGTTAGCAATTGTTTGATTTTCTAATGAAGTATTAGAAACTAGATTATTGATAACTTGGTTCTGATCAAATAAATTCCTTTTTATTTCGAGTTTAAAATCTTCTCCCTCTAGCGAGAACTCTTGTATGTCACTTGTAGAGATTTTCTCTATTAAGCGATTTAAGTCTTCATGATCTAATTTCATAGCCATTAATTTTCACGTCCAAGATAACTGTCATTACGAGTATCAACTTTAATCATTTCTCCCACAGAAATAAATAAAGGAACCATAACTTGAGCACCAGTTTCTAGAATAGCTGGTTTCGTGCCCCCACTAGCAGTATCACCTTTTACTCCAGGATCAGTCTCTGTAACTTTCAAAGTAATAGATATTGGAAGTTCGACTTCTAAAACTTTACCATTGTGGAAAATTACATTAACCTCCATGCCCTCTTTCAAATACTTTGCGCCTTTACCGATTTGTTCCGAGGTTAGTCTAGTTTCTTCAAAACTTGTCATATCCATAAAAACATAATCACCGGACTCCACATAAGTATGCTGCAGGTTAGACTTCTCAAGGATAGCCTGTTGTACAGATTCTCCGGCTCGAAAAGTTTTTTCAACCACGTTGCCGCTCTGAACTGATTTTAATTTTGTTCGCACGAAAGCAGAACCCTTGCCAGGCTTGACATGTAGAAATTCTACAACACGCCAAACTTGTCCATCTAGTTCGATGGTAGTACCTGTGCGAAAATCGTTACTGGAAATCATTCCTGTATTACATCCCCAAGGATCATAAACCTGCAAGAGTGCTATGCAAAAATTCTTATCAAATCAGAACAAACTTTTCTTAATTCTATCAATTGTAACTTTACAGGTTTTTCTCTTTAAACCAATTCAAGTGCTAGCTGATTTACCTACTGGAAATGCAGTAAAAGACCCTAGTGCAATCCTCAGAAACGCGCTCCCTATCAAGCAAATTGAGTTACAAGAACTTCAACACAAATTGGAAGAAACTAGTGACCTTGTAAGGGGAGGAAGATGGCCCGCTCTTACGAAAACTGTTACAAAATGTCAATCTTTACTAAAAAAATACCAAAGTAAAATTATTCAAGAATTACCAAAAGATAAAAAGAAAATTGCCGAAAAAACATTTTTAGAGCTCAAAGAAAACTTTGATAGTCTTCAAGATTACACTAAATCAAAAGATAAATACTCTTTTATAGCGACCCGAAGAGATGCTTTAGAAAAAATAGGTGGATTAGAAGAATATTTTCTACCAAATGAATTTCCATACTCTATTCCCCAAGAATTTGATAGTTTACCAAGGTTACTAGGCAGAGCAAAAGTCAACATAAAAACCTCCAAAGGAGATATGCAAGCTATCGTGGATGGATTTAACGCCCCACTTACTGCAGGAGCATTTATTGATTTATCTTCAAAAAACTTCTACAAAGATTTACCTATTAATAGAGCAGAAGAATTTTTTGTACTACAAACAGGTGATCCAATAGGTGAAGATATTGGTTACATAGATCCTGAAACAAACGAAGAACGTCACGTTCCCCTAGAAATTAGAATTCCCGATGAAAAAGATACTTTTTATAATCAAACTTTTGAAGATTTAGGTCTTTACACAGAGACGCCAACATTACCCTTTGCGACACTTGGAACTCTAGGATGGTCCCATTCCAATACCGCTGTTGATGACGGCTCATCGCAATTTTTCTTCTTTTTGTATGAAGCAGAACTAAATCCAGCAGGTCGTAATTTAATTGACGGAAGGAATGCTGCCTTTGGTTACGTTGTAGATGGATTTGATGTATTAGAAGAGCTTACTAAAGATGACACAATAATTTCAATTGATGTTTTAGAAGGGATTGATAACCTCAAATTAAATGCATAAAGAAATATTAAGAGATATAGGGGAAAAAGAATTAATAAATAGGCTAGGAAAATTTATGCCTAAAAACCAAATTTCAGATGATTGCGCTTTAATCAAAACTAAAAATGAAAATTTACTTATTAATACTGATTCTTTGGTAGAAAATGTTCATTTCAATGACATTACTATTTGTCCTGAGGACCTTGGATGGAAAGCAGTTGTTAGCAACATCTCTGACTTATTATCCAGTGGAAGCAAGAAAACTATAGGTATCACAATAAGCCTAGTTCTGCCTGCTAGAACTGAGTGGTTTTGGGTTGAAAGCTTATACAAAGGAATAAATAAAGCATTGAAAAAATATGGAGGAATAATTCTAGGGGGAGATTGCTCAAAGGGGGAGGGGAAAATCATTTCAATTACGGCCTTTGGCATTCAAGGTGAACTTGAATTACGAAGAAACGCTTGTAAACCAGGAGACATAATACTAACTACAGGAATTCATGGTCTTAGCAAACTAGGATTTTTGATACAAAATAAAATTCATTTTGATGAAAGATTTTCTCTTAATAAAAGATTAATCAGTAAGTCCATCGAACATTTTTGTCGCCCTAAAATTTACCCAAATTTTCTAAATCATCTTCTTAAAACTCGCTCCAATAAAAAATTAAAGAGAATAGGATGTACTGACAGCAGTGATGGTCTATTTCAAGCCTTACAAGATTTAGCAATAGCTAGCAACTGTAGAGCCATCATAAATTATGACGAAATCCCTAAAGATAAGAATTGGCCTAAAGGAGAAAAATGGGATGAATATTATTTTTTTGGAGGTGAAGATTACGAATTAGTTTTCTCATTACCAAAAAAATGGGCAAAAAATTTATCCAAACGTATTAAAAATATCAACGAAATTGGTTTTTTTGCAGATGGTGAGCCATCAATTGAATTTAAAGATAATAAAAAAAACAAATTATTAGAAAACACACCTTTCAAACACTTTTAATTATTCCCAATTTTTAGCAACAATCTCTGCTAAATCTACAACTCTCTGACTATAACCCCACTCATTGTCGTACCATGCAAGGACCTTTACAAGGTTATCTCCGATGCACATAGTGAGGTCGCTATCTACAATTGATGATTCATTAGTGCCTGCGTAATCGCTTGACACTAATGGTTCATCTCCATACTTAATTATACCTTTCATTGAACCTAAAGATGCTTCTTTAAGAGCATTATTGACTTCTTCGCTAGTAACAGATTTAGAAGATTCAAAAACGAAATCTACTGCTGAAACGTTAGGAGTTGGAACTCTCATTGCAATTCCTGTTAGTTTGCCTTTCATTTCTGGGTATACTAGTGCTACTGCTTTTGCAGCACCTGTAGAAGTAGGAACGATATTTGTGGCAGCAGCTCTAGCCCTTCTTAAATCTCTATGACTATTATCTAAAATTCTTTGATCACCTGTGTAGCTATGAATAGTAGTCATCAACCCTTTGTTAATACCAAAAGTCTGGTCTAAAACTTTAACCACTGGAGCCAAACAGTTTGTTGTACAACTAGCGTTACTCAATATATCAAAATCTTTGTGTTTATATTTATCAGCATTAACTCCAACTACATAAGTACCAACGCCATCACCTTTACCAGGAGCAGTTAAGATGACTTTTTTTGCTCCCACCTCTAAGTGCTTGCTTGCACCTACGTCTGTATTAAAAACTCCAGTAGATTCAATAACCAAATCTACCCCCCAGTCTTTCCAAGGAAGATTCATTGGGTTTCTATCAGAGAAACACTTGATTGTCTTGTTATTAATTACAAAAGTATCATCAGTATATTGAATATCAACTCCATCAAGTTGACCAAGGACTGAGTCGTACTTTAATAGATGAGCATTTGTCTTAGGATCAGAGGTAACGTTAATTCCAACAACTTCAATATTGGTGTAAGCCCCTCTACTAAGCCAACAACGCATAAAGTTTCGACCAATTCTGCCAAAGCCGTTAATTGCAACACGCAAAGTCATAACTAATAATTTCTAAATGATTAACCTAAGTTGCTGATCATACTGAATTTTGTGCAATAACGTAAGTTTTTTTTGATTTATTAAGCAAATAAGTCTAGTTTTGTATTAATTCAAGGAAAAAAACATTTTTTTTTAAGAAAAAATAGCAAAATTTTATCTAGAAGTTATTTTGATTTAAGTAAAAGATAAACATTGGATAAAGAATTACTGTTGAAAAGTCATTTTCATTTTATTGGGATCGGAGGTATTGGAATGTCAGCATTAGCAATGGGTTTACTTAAAAAAGGTTGTTCAATTTCAGGATCTGATTTAGTTAAGAACAATGAAACTAATAAATTAGAGCAATTAGGTGTAGTCATCTTTAATTCTCAAGTTCGACAAAATATTGATTTTGTTATTTCAAAATTTACCAACAAATTGATTAATTTTGTTGTAAGCTCCGCGATTAAACCAGAAAACGAAGAATTTTCGTACTGCAAAGAAAAAAATTTATCAATAAAACATCGTTCAGAGATACTTGCAATGCTGATGCAAACTTATACTGCATTGGCGGTAGCAGGCAGCCACGGAAAAACATCAACCAGTACATTTCTATCTACAATACTTGAGTTATGTACACATAATTCTTCTTCAATAACTGGAGGAATAATTCCTATTTACAACTCTAATTGTCATTTAGAAAATACAAAATACTTAGTAGCTGAAGTTGATGAATCTGATGGAACAATTAGCAAATATAAGTCTGATATCGGAATAATCAATAACGTTGATTTTGATCATTGCGATCATTTTTCTAATTTAAATGAAGTCATATCTTCTTTTAAAAGTTTTGCTAAAAACTCTAAAAAATTACTACTTAATTTTGATTGTGAAACCTCAAGAAATAATTTTGAAACTAATTGTAAGTGGTCAAACACTACGGCTAAAAAAGTAACTTATGCAATAATTCCGACTGAAATTAATTCAAAGTATACAATTGGAAAATATTATGAAAATGGAAGTTTTATTAGTAGTTTAAATATTCCAATTCCAGGATTACACAATCTATCTAATATCACTGCAGCAATAGCAGCTTCAAGAATGATAGGAGTAGATTTTATAGAAATTAAGAAAAATATAAAATATCTAAAACTACCAAAAAAAAGATTTGAATTCAGAGGCCAAATAGATGAAAGAAGTTTGTATGATGATTATGCGCATCATCCAAACGAAATAAAAGAAACGATTAAATTAGGAAGATTATTTATCCAGCAAAAAAATAATAATGAATGTCAAAAAAGTAGATTAATAGCTATATTTCAACCTCATAGATACTCTCGCGTAAAGCAATTTTCTAAAGAATTCGCTGAAGAATTATCAAAAGCAGATGTTATTTATGTAACCAGTATTTATGGAGCAGGAGAAGGAAATGAAGATAAAATTACTTCGAAAATTATCACTGATCTGATTTATAAAAACAATAAAAATGTTAGTTACATAAATAATTATTATGAACTTACAAAGAATTTTTACGAATTAACTCAAAAAGGGGATTTAATTTTAAATATGGGAGCTGGTGATTGTCATAATTTCTGGCCAATTTTAAATGAAAAAAATTAATTTATGAATAAAAAGATTTTTTCTGAAAACTGTAATTTAAGTAGTTATACAAGTATAAAAGTGGGAGGAGTAGCTGAATATTTTGCAGAGCCAAAAAGCATTGAAGAACTTTCATATCTAATGAAATGGGCTAATTTAAACAAACAAAGATGTCAAATAATTGGGGCAGGTTCCAATCTATTAATAAATAATACTTTCATCAAAGGCTTAGTTATGTGTACGAAAAAATTGAAATCATTAAAGATAGATCCATATTCAGGAATTGTTGAGGCAGAAGCAGGAGTTATGCTTCCAACATTATCTAATGCTCTTGCTAAAA
This sequence comes from Prochlorococcus sp. AG-355-O17, assembly GCA_003280655.1. GTDB lineage: Bacteria > Cyanobacteriota > Cyanobacteriia > PCC-6307 > Cyanobiaceae > Prochlorococcus_A. Next base: position 23,752 of record QCEK01000013.1, on the reverse strand, counting down.
ATGGGCTGCAAGGAGGTGAATGGGCTGTCGGAATTCCAGGAACATTAGGAGGGGCAATTTATATGAATGCTGGTACAAGTAACATATCTCTTGCAAAAAACCTTATTTCCGTAAAAGTTATAAATAATAAAACTAATGAAGAACTTGAAATTAAAAAAAAAGATATCACTTTTGAGTATAGATTTAGCTCTTTTCAAATTAATGATTTGACAATTATTAGTGCAAGACTACATTTTGAGCCTAATGGAGATCTCGAACAAATAATTCAAACAACCAAAAATAACCTTAAAGTAAAAACGGAAACGCAACCATATCATCTCCCAAGTTTTGGTAGTGTTTTTAAAAATCCTGAAAATAATTATGCAGCGAAATTAATTGATGATATGGGTTTAAAGGGATATAGAATTGGCGGTGCTGAAATTTCTACAATGCATTCAAATTTTATAATTAACAATTCTTCAGCAAGTTCAAAAGATATTTATGAATTAATAACTTTAATTCAACAAAAAGTACTACAAAAGAAAGGAATTTATCTACAACCGGAAGTAAGAATGATTGGTTTTGACTATCCTAATTAAAGAAACTTTTTTTAAAATGGCGGGTTTTGGACTTCCTAACTTTGGACAACTTACAGAAGCTTTTAAAAAAGCAAAACAAATTCAGCAAGATGCTCAAAAATTACAAGATGAACTTGAGAATATGGAGATTGAAGGAAAAAGTGATGATGAGATGATAAAAGTTTGGATAAGTGGAAATCAACTTCCTTTGAAGGTAGAGGTTCAAGAAAGTATCTTAAATGCAAATAAAGAAAAAATAGAGCAAAACATTTTACAAGCTATTCAAAAAGCTCATGAATTATCTACTTCAACTATGAAAGAAAGGATGAATGATTTGACTGGTGGATTAAATCTTAATCTTCCTGGTTTTGATAATAGTGACTCTTAGAAGACTCAATCATTTCTTTATAAAAAGAATATCTTTCGAAGGATTTATTTAAATTACAGCCCTCATCTTCTAAATGTAAGCAGTCCCGAAATTTACACTTAATCCCTTCTTCGATTACCTGTTTATATATTTCTCGATAAAGATTTGGTAACAACTTAATATCAAACTTTAGAGGCTGCATATTAAATCCAGGAGTATCTACAATATAACTTTGATTAGATATAGAAAATAACTCAACATTTCGAGTAGTATTTTTTCCTCTCTTAATTTTATTGGAAACTGGAGCAGTAGAGTTTTGTAGACCTGGAATTATCTTGTTAAGCAAAGTAGTTTTACCAACACCGGATGGGCCCATAAAAATCGAACACTTTTTTTTCTTTAACTGAGCTAATAAATCTTCAAAGTGATCAGATTTATATAAATTTAAAATAATTGCTTCATAACCCCATTTCTTGAATTTATCAATTAAAAAAATCTGTTTTTTGTCTGATATTAAATCACACTTTGTCAAAACTAATGACACTTCTACCCCCATAGATTCTGCTGATATCAAAAACCTATTAACTTGAGATAAATTTAATTCTGGCTCTTCTACGGAAAAAATAATATATATGTTAGAAATATTTGCAACTGATGGTCTATTTAATAAATTTTGTCTTTTTTTTAGACTTGCTATTACTGCCCGTTTGCTTGTTAAATCAATATTATCAATTTCTACTTCATCTCCAACATAAATAAATTGATCTTTAAAATTTATAGACTTTCTTACCTTACATAAAAATCTTTCGCTATTTCCAAAGTTTTCTTTATTTTTTAGGTCAACAAAGAAAAATTCATTAAATTTTTTCGTAACTAAACCTAAATGTTTACTATTAGTTTTCATTAAGAATTTTTATTTTTAAAAATTTTTCATATTCATTGATTTGTTCATAGAAACATCCCATCTCTTTTAGATTTTTTAATACCATTTCTTCTGGTTCACCTTTATCTAATTCAATAATAAGTTGTTCATTTTTGGATAACTTCTCTAAAGCCAATTTTATCTTGACGACATTTAAAGGACATGGAACAGATTTCAGATCCAAATACTTTAAAAAAGTCATTAAGATTCTTTACCAAATAATTTACTAAATAGTCCACTACTGGAATTGATATTTTTATCTGAATACTGAGAAGCTAAATCCTCTAAAAGATTTCGCTCTTCATCAGTTATACGAGTTGGCAATTTTACCTTTACTAGAACTTCATGATTTCCTCTGGCAACTGGATTACCAAGTCTAGGTACCCCTTTATTCTCAAGTAAAAGAGTTGTATTTGGTTGAGTACCACTCGGAATTTTTAAATTAACTTTGCCATCAACTGTAGTAATTTCAACAGTATCTCCTAAAATTGCCTGTAAATAACTAACGGCTATTTCTGAGTAAATAGTCACGCCATCTCTTTTTAATTTCGAATCATTCTTCACCTTGATAAAAACATAAAGATCCCCAGGTGGGCCTCCTTTCAAACCAACATTTCCCTCTCCGGAAACTCTTAATTTAGTACCAGTATCAACTCCTGCAGGAATATTAATTCGTAATTTTTTCCTGACTTGCTTTACTCCATTACCACCGCAACTTGTACATGGATCTGAGATTATTTGACCAGTTCCATTACACGAAGGACATTCAGCTACTTGTGTGAAATTCCCAAAAGGCGTTCTCGTGGCTCTTCTAACTTGTCCACTTCCTCCACAAGTTGTGCAATTTTTTGGTCCGGTTCCTGGCTTGGCACCTGTTCCCCTACAAACTTCGCATGTCTCAAGATGAGGAATTGTAATTTCTCTTTGTTGGCCAAATATTGCATCTTTAAAATCAACATTAAGATCATATCTTAAATCATCTCCTTGTTGAGGACCTCTTCTTTGAGTTCTTCCTCCCTGTGGACTTTGTCCACCGAAGCCACCATTAAAAAAGGTTTCAAATAAATCTGCAAACCCACCCATATCGCCCATATCAGGCATTCCAGCTGCACCTCCAAGGCCAGCTTCCCCAAATTGGTCATATCTTGCTCTAGTTTCAGGATCAGCTAATGCTTCATAAGCCTTACCAATTTCTTTAAATTTATCTTCAGCACCAGGATCTTTATTAACGTCAGGATGATATTGTCTTGCTAATTTTCTATAAGCCCTTTTTAAGGTATCAGCATCAGCATCTCGTGAAACTCCAAGTATTTGATAAAAATCAGCCATTAAACAACGCTCAATTAAAAATTTGGAATTTATACATCTTCAGAAGTATTTTCCTCTGAATCAATACTCTCTTCAACTGTATCCTTTTCTACTTCCTCTTGTGAATTTTGTTTACCAGGTCCCATAGAGACCTTAACCAATGCATGTCTCAAAACCTTTCCCTCTAAATGATATCCTCGCTGTAATTCTTCAATAATAAAATCCTCTTCAAACTCTTCACTCGGCTCTCTTAATACAGCTTCATGCAAATTTGGATCAAATTGCTGACCAACAACTCTCATTGGCGATACTCCCTGTTGTTTTAAAACTTCTACCAATTGTTTATACAATCCTTGATAACTTCTATGAAGGGCTTGAGCCTCTTCACTTTCTGGTTTTAGTTGTTGTCTTGCTCTTTCAAAATTATCAACGATTGGGAGTATTGCAGTTAAAGTTTTAGAAACAAGTTGGACTTTTAAATCATCCTGATCCCTAGACTGCCTTTTTCTAAAATTATCAAAATCTGCTGAAATCCTTACATATTGATTTTTTAATGTTTCGTGCTCTTTTTCTAATTGTTCTAACCTTGCATCATTATTTGAAATGGTATTTTTTAATTCTTCGGTGTTTATTTCTTCTGTTTTTTGAGAAGACAATTTATCATTTTCGATTATTTTATCTTCAACAGATGAAGTATCCTCAGGGGCATTATCCTGATTAGAAACATCATTTTCTTTAATATCAATATTGTCTGATTGATTTTCAATCATTTTTCTAAAAATTTAATAAGACTATTTTCCAATAAAGTGATGCACAAAACAAGTTGCGGAAGGCCGCACAAATTTTTACTCAGGAACAAACCTTAATGCTAATCCGTTATTGCAGTATCTTTTGCCTGTAGGAAGTGGTCCATCATTAAAAACATGTCCTTGGTGACCTCCGCATCTAGAGCAGTGATATTCGGTTCTTGGAACAATTAACTTAAAATCAACTTTTGTTTCAACTGATCCTTGAATTGGATCCCAAAAACTTGGCCATCCAGTACCACTATCAAACTTTTTATCTGAGAGAAAAAGTGGTAAATCACATCCTGCACAGTGAAAAACCCCTTTTCTTTTCTCATTATTTAATTGGCTGCTAAAAGCTCTTTCAGTCCCTTCCTCCCTCAAAATATAATAGGATTCTGGACTTAGCCTAGATTTCCATTCTTCTTTTGATAAATTCCACTCCTCTTTAGAAGCAATAGAAGAAGCTAAAACTTGCATAGGCTTAAAAAATGTTTTTAGTATTGACATAGTAGGAATTAGAATAAAAGTTCTTCTTGATAAAAATTGATTCATATATTTACTCACATAAAAAGTAATGAGTTCCTTACATCCTGATTCTATTAAAAATATTCACAAATTAAGTATTGCTCCAATGATGGATTGTACTGATAAACATTTCAGAATGATAATGAGAAAAATAAGTTCTAAAGCTCTCTTGTATACGGAAATGATTGTAGCTCAAAGTTTATTTCATACGGATAAAAAAGAAAAATTTTTAGATTTTAATAATGAAGAACACCCAATATCAATTCAATTTGGTGGAGACGATCCTGAAATCCTTAAAGAGGCTGCGAAAATGGCTGAAGACTGGGGTTATGACGAAATAAACTTTAATGTTGGTTGTCCAAGTCCAAGGGTCTGTTCTGGAAATTTTGGCGCCTCACTTATGAAAGAACCTGAAAAAGTAGCACAATGTATAGAATCCTTAAAAAATAACTGCACCTTACCGGTTACGATCAAACACAGAATCGGTGTAGATAATGATGATAGTTTCGTTAACTTAAATAATTTCGTAAGAATTATCGCAAAAGCTGGTGCAGACAGATTTACAGTTCATGCAAGGAAAGCCATATTAAAAGGTCTAAATCCAAAACAAAATAGGACCATACCTCCGCTAAATTTTGATGTAGTAAAAAAATTAAAAAATTCAAATCCAGAATTATTAATTGAAATTAATGGGGGTTTAACAAATATCGATGAATCATTAAAAGCCTTGAATGATTTTGATGGAGTCATGATTGGACGATCAATTTACAAACATCCCTTGAGATGGTCTGAAATTGATCAAAAGATTTATGGGATTAATAAAAAACCGAAATCTGCTTCAAATATTATATTCTCATTAATCCCATACATAGAAGAGCATTTAAGTAATGGTGGAAAATCATGGGATATTTGTAAACATCTTATAAATTTAGTTGAAAGTATACCAACAGCTAAAATTTGGAGGAATCAAATTTCAAATAAATCTATAAAAAAAGAATTAAATATTGAATATCTATCTAAATTAACAAGAGAGCTTAAAGAAATGGGTTACTAATTTGTCTCGTTTGAAGCATTGCTCTCATTGGACACTCCCCTTTTTCTCCTGCTCCTACCATTTTCGTATGCATCATTTTCAGAAGAATTTCCATAACTTCTGTCTTCCCAACCTTCTGCTCCAGAAGATCTATTAGCGTAAGAGCTATTAGATCCAGAATTACCGCCACCATTATTACCTCCGCCGCCATAGCCGCCACCACCATAGCCGCCACCATTATTACCTCCGCCTCTGCCTCCTCTACGAGATCCACCAGAACCTCTTGGCTCAGCTTTATTAATTCTTAGTGGCCTACCCATAAGTTCAGCGCCTTGCAAACCATCAATAGCTGTTGACTCAATCGCTTCATCTGCCATTTCAATAAATGCAAATCCTCTTTTTCTTCCAGTATCTCTCTCTAAGGGAAGAGAACAATTTGAAACCTCACCAAAAGGTGCAAACAACTCAACAATGTCTTCGCGCTCTGCGCGGAACGGCAAATTGCCAACAAAAATACTCACTTTAAACTCAACAAAGAAAAATTACCTTATAAAAAAACTACAATGAGTAGTCCCATAATATTGCTTTACTATTCTACTTCAAAGTATACCCTTGTTGTAGAAAAATAATTGAGATTCAAAGTAACAATTGTTTTTGCCAATTATTTACCTCTTTTTCTACTTGCACAAAACCTGTACCACCTTCGCTATTTCTAGATTTAACGACATTAAGGGGTTTAAGATCCACGAAAACATCCTCATCAAATTCTGGATGAAATTTTTTAAATTCATCAATTTTAAGATTTTTAAATAATAATTTTCTGTCTAGACAATATTTAACTATTTCACCAACAACTTGATAGGCGGTCCTAAAAGGAACATCTTTACCAACTAAATAATCTGCCAAATCAGTAGCATTAGAAAAGTCATTTTCTACAGAATCAGATAGGTTTTTGATATTAAACTCAATACCATCATTAATTAGAATAATCATTGCTTTAATACAAGAAGAAATTGTTTCTGCAGTATCAAAAATTGGCTCTTTATCCTCTTGAAAATCTTTATTATATGAAAGAGGTACTCCCTTGACCATCGTTAACAATGACTGGAGATGTCCATACACTCTTCCAGTCTTACCTCTTATCAGTTCAGGAACGTCAGGATTTTTTTTCTGCGGCATTAAGCTACTTCCCGTAGCACATTTATCTGTTAATTTTGCAAAAGAAAATTCATCAGTTACCCACAAAATTATTTCCTCTGAAATTTTACTTAAATGAGACATCAACAAAGCAGATGCAGAAACAAACTCTATACAAAAATCCCTGTCACTAACTGCATCAATACTGTTTTTATAAATCTTTTCAAAACCCAATTCTAAAGCTGTAAATTGCCTATCTATTTTTATTTTTGTTCCAGCTAATGCTGCAGCTCCTAACGGAGAAATATTAACTCTAGAGCGTACTTCTTTAAATCTTTCACGGTCTCTTTGGAACATTTCTATATAAGCCAGTAAATGATGCGCTAAAGATAATGGTTGAGCTCTTTGCATGTGGGTATATCCAGGAATTAAGGTATAAATATTAGATTTCGCAAGATTTAAAAAGGATATTTGCAAATCAGTTATTAAAATTTCAATATTGTCAATCTCTTTTCTTAGCCACAATCTTATATCTGTGCCAACTTGATCATTTCTACTTCTACCTGTATGTAATTTTTTTCCAGTTTCACCAATTAAGCTTATCAACTTTTCTTCTATGCAATAGTGAATATCTTCGGATGGTGGACTAGGAGAAAATTTACCCTCCAGATATTCAACTTTTATTGACTCTAAGCCATTAATAATTTGCAAAGCTTCAGAAGAGGATAAAACTTTAGTTTTTCCAAGCATTTTTGCGTGAGCAATAGAGCAATCTAAATCTTCTAAAATAAGCTTTCTGTCAAAACCAATTGAAGCATTAAACTTTTCAATAAAAGGATCAAGTTCATTATCAAACCTTTTACTCCAAACTTTTGCCATATCAATTAGTAACTTTAAGTATCTCTAATAAAGCATTTTTTTATATAAGTGACAAAAATTTCTATTTCAGTTGAAAAATAACCATTGAGGCATCGTCTTCCAGATTTCTATTTTGCCCTGTGAAATCATCTAACTTTTTAAATATTTTATTTAAAATTTCTTGGGATTTATAAGATTGCTTGCATAATTTTGTGAGAGTTTTAATTAATCTTTCCTCATCAAATCTTTGCCCTAGAGAATTAGAAGTATCAATTACTCCATCTGTGTAGTAAAGAACCAGATCATTTTGATTAAGCTTAATTTCACCACAGTGATATTCAGCATCTTTTTGTAGTCCAAGTACAAATCCTTCTGCATCTAATTTAATAATTTTCTGATCTGAACTTTTCCAAAGCAAAGGAGGATTATGTGCTGCATTAGCGAATCTCAATTTTCTAGTTCTAGGATCATAGTCTGAGTAAAATAAAGTCACAAATCTATGCGATTGATCTAAATCATTTATTGCTAGTTGATTCAAATCATGCAAAATTCTATCTGGAGGCAAACCTGTTAGAACCTCTGCACGTAACATACCTCTTAACATAGTCATTAAAAGACCAGCTGGAATCCCTTTACCCATCACATCACCTATTACAATGGCCCATCTTGATTTTTCTTTTCTTTTTTCAGAAATATTCGTCTTTAAGCACATAAAATCATAGTAATCCCCTCCGAGCTGCAAAGCTGGTCTACAATGTGCAGCTAGGTCTATACCATGGATAATTGGACAATAATCCGGGAGTAATTGAGATTGAATTTCAGCACCAGTGGAAATTTCTCTATCTACGTTTTCATGCTTTTTCTTTGTTTTGATTAGAAAGTGATTTTCTAATCCAACAGCTAAACAATTTTCAATAAAATTAAAACTATTATCTCCAGTAATAGACTGCTTGGAAGTATCTTTACTAAAAATGTAAATAAATCCTCTACATTTGCCTCTAGATAATATTTTTTTTGTTTCGATTTTATATTCTTTAAAATTATTTTTTAGAGCATTTTCAAAAGTTAAAATTTCTTTTATTTTAAAATTTTTTGAGAAATGAAATTGATTCAAAAAACTATTAATTTCCTCTTGAATTGTTAAATATTCATCATTGATAGAGATTTTTATATTTTCGTTCCATATCTCCCCATCATAATTTAAAGGAATGATTAAGATAATATGCTCAGAAAAAATATGTTTAAAAATTAAGCTTATATATTCCAGTAAATTATTTATATTGGAAAATGATTTTAAATAATATGCTAGTGAAGATGCGATTTCAGCAAATTTATATTTATTTTTTATAGTTACTGTAGATTCATTTTCTAAAAAATTTTGGATAAATTTGTTCGAAAATATTTTTTCTTTTTGATTATTTGTCAAAACAAATTTAATATATAAATATGTTTTAACATTAAATTTAAATTTTTAAAAAAAATTAATTAAATATTTATTTATCTGCGAGCAAAGCTTCTACAAATTCATAACTATTAAATGGTCTCAAATCTTTTATACCTTCTCCAGCTCCAATAAATCTTATAGGCAAATTTACTTCTTCAGATACAGCTAAAGAGACTCCTCCTCTGGAAGTACCATCTAATTTAGTAATAATTGCTCCACTTAAATCTGCTGATTTAGCAAAACTTTTTGCTTGCTTTAATCCATTTTGGCCCTGACTTGCATCTAAAACTAATAATGATTCAACAATTGCATCTGGAACCTTTTTATCAATAATTTTTTTTATTTTTGCCAATTCATCCATCAAATTATTTTTTGTTTGCAATCTACCCGCTGTATCAACAAGTAATAAATCAACATCTCTTTTTTTTGCAGAATTAATTGCATCAAAAACTACAGCAGCTGGATCAGCATTTTTTGATTGATTAGATATAACGTCAACATTACTTCTTTCTCCCCACACTTTAAGTTGTTCTACTGCGGCAGCTCTAAAAGTATCAGCCGCAGCTATCAAAGTTTTATAATTACTATTAGAAGACAAGTAGGCTAATTTTCCTAATGTAGTGGTTTTACCCACACCATTAACTCCTACAAGTAACCAGACATTTAACTTACCCTTTTTGGGAACTAAAAGATCAGTTCCGGAATTTTTTATTGGTTTATCGATAATTAATTTTAATTCCTTCTTCAAAAATTTTATTCCTTCTTCTCCACCCACTACTTCCTCGTTTAATTTTGTTCTGAGAGAACTTATAACTTTATCAGTTGAATCAATACCTACATCAGCTCTAATTAATAGAGTCTCTAAATCATCAAGAGATTCTGCAGTAAGAGGATCATCTCCCAACTTATCCAATAATTCAGTAACAAATCCTTTTCGGGTTTCTTCTAATCCTCTTCGTAATTTGGTTAACCAATCAATTTCATCAATCGATATTTGATTTATTTTTTTTCCTTGAGCAGCTAATACCATTGCAGACCAAGTAAAATTATCATCAAATTCTCCTAATTCAGGTTCAGCAATGGTTTTAGACAGTTCAGGAATATTTTCTTTATTAGCACTATCAATCAATTCTTGCTTTTGCTCTTCCTGTTTCTGTAATTCTTGCTTTTGCTCTTCCTGTTTCTGTAATTCCTGTTTCTGTAATTCTTGCTTTTGCTCTTCCTGTTTCTGTAATTCCTGCTTTTGCTCTTCCTGTTTCTGTAATTCCTTCTTTTGCTCTTCCTGTCGCTTTTTTAAAAGTGCATAAGCTTGTGCAGCCCATTCACGAGAATTATCGGAATCAGTATTTGTCATTTTTATATTTAGTTCGTAATAAAATTTTTCTAAATACTATTTATTTATATCAAATAATTATGAGAATTAAATTGTTTGTAATCTCCTTAAAACTCCATTAATAAATTTTCTTCCTTGCAAATCACTATATTTATTAGCTAAATTAACCGCCTCATCACAAGCAACGGCGACGGGAGTGTTCAAAAAATTGATGTCCACGTAAGCTAGACGTAGAATATCTCTATCAATTCTTGGTAATCTTTTTAATCTCCAACCGTCCATTACTTGATCAATATCAGAATCAATACTTTTAAGATTATTAATTATATTAAAAATCCTTAGATTTACATCCTCTTTAATATCAATTTGACCGCTAGAAACAATTAATTTTGGAAAATCTAAAATGACAGAAAGTGTATTCATTACGGTTTCAATTTTTGTTAAAGATTTTTTTAACTCATCTCGAACATTTGAATAAGAGGAATCAACACCCTCTTGCAATTCACTTTCTAATATTTTTTGTGAAGCATTTTCTAACTCTGACTCACAATTATCTAATTCCTCTCTGCAATGGTTTATTAGAGAATTTAATGCAGATTCAAAAATTTCTTCTATCTGAAATTTATTTAATTTAAAATCACCTTTATCTTTTATAAGGCCAAGAGAAATTAAAGATAATTCTCTTGAAAGGGATCTATTATGCATCAATTAAGAAGAAGTATTAGTAGAAGCTCGTAATTGGGAAAACAATTTTGAAAATGTTGGATTTGTGGTGTTATTTTTCTCATCTGGATTTACTATCCCAGCAGAAATTATTGTTTTAAAAGCATCTTCAACAGAAATATCCAAATCCTTAACAGAAGACTCAGGAACAAGTGTATACCAGCCAGTGGTAGGGTTTGGTGCTGTAGGAATGAAAACACTAAGTAACTTTTCTTCCAATTCTGGCTGTAGAGAAGGTCCTACATCTCCAGTTACAAAGCCTACACTATACAGTCCCTCACGAGGATATTCAACTAAAACAACTCGTCTAAATCTATTAGATTTATTACTTAAAAAAGTTTCTAGCAATTGTTTAAGAGTTTTATAAACCGCTCCAGCTACTGGGATTTTTGATAAAGTACCCTCTCCAAATTCTAATAACCATCTGCCTACAAAATTTCTCGCCATCAAGCCTATAAGCAAAATAGCTAATAAAGGAACAGTTAAACCTAAGGTGAGATTAATTAAATCTTGTAATAAAGGATTTAAAGTAATAAAAGGATTTAATTGCTTTGGGACTGAAGTAACTAACGTTAAAACAAATTTACTAACTAATGATGATAGCCAGATTGTTGTTGCTAAGGGTATTACAACTAACAACCCAGCTATAAGATCATTTTTGAGATCTTGTTGCAGCCTAGATCCTAAATTCGAATCTTGATTTTGATTAGATTCAACCAAAATAACTTTTTAACTATATTAACTTTACTAATAATTTAACTGTTTTTACTAAGTTAGGATATATTTTTTTTAAATATATCTATTTTATTTATAAGTTTTTTCTCCCAAACATAACTTTTAAAAGAAATCTACAAAGAAAAAGAAATGATTGATACGATTCAAGACAAAAAAGAAATAAGTAAAAAATTAAAAGAGAGAGCTATTTTTGAGGGTTTTACAGTTGCCGGAATAGCTTCAATCCCTGGCAGTTCGCGCGTAAAATTAAGAACTAATGCATTAGAAAGATGGTTATCAAATAATTATCATGCTGAAATGAAATGGATGGAAGCAGAAAAAAGAAAAAATATAGAATCACTTTTTGAAAATGCAAAAAGTGTTTTAAGCGTTGGATTTACTTACATTAATTCACAAAACATCAACAACAATTTCCTCAAGGTAGCTAAATTTAGCCAAGGTGAGGATTATCACAAAGTTATTCACAAAAAATTAAAGAATATTGGTAAATGGATCAACATAGAAATCCCTGATTGCAAATGGAAAATATGTATTGATACCTCTCCTTTCCTTGAAAAAGCATGGGCAGAGGAAGCAGGGATTGGTTGGATAGGTAAAAATAGTAATTTAATCAGCAAAAAAAATGGTTCTTGGTTTACTTTGGGTTTTATGATTCTCACAAAAGATTTAACGCCAGATAAACCTCATCAATCACTTTGTGGAAAATGTGATATTTGTATTGAACATTGTCCCACAAAGGCAATTGTAGAACCATTTGTAATACAGTCAGATTTATGCATTGCGTATCACACAATAGAGAGCAGAGATAAAAATATTCCAAAGAAAATAGAAAAAAATTTAGGTGGATGGGTTGCAGGATGTGATATTTGTCAAGATGTTTGTCCATGGAATAAATCAGTGCCGTACAACGATAATCATGAAACCATGCCGAAAGAATGGATTAAAAATCTTGATATTGAGTCCCTCAATTGGGACGATAAAACGTGGCAAGAAAATCTTAAAGGAACTACTTTAAAAAGAATTAAACCATGGATGTGGAAAAGAAATATACAAGCAAATATAAAAAATAAAAAAATTAAAATATGAAGTCGTTTTTAAAAAAAACAATCTGGATCTCCATGATCTGTTTTTATTTTTTTCAAATAGAAATAGTTCGAGCAATAGTTCCCTATTATTATTTCCCAACAATAAAAAATTTACAAAAGCAAAGTTTATATATTGGCAAAAATGCATATCAACTACTTTATTTTGGTCAATATGAAGACAGTCTTAACTTAGCCAAATTAGCAGTAAAAATAAATTCAAAAGATGAAAAACTATGGTTGATTTTGGCTGAAGCACAAATAGCTAACAAAAAATACAAAAACGCATTAAGTTCTCTATATAAAGCAGAACAGATCAATTCAAATCTTAGCGAAATATATTTTGCTAAAAGTAATGTTTACTTAAAAATTTCACAACAGACTAAAGCAAAGAATGCTTTAGAAAAAGGCATAAAGATTGAGCCTAATAACCACAAAGCTATTTTTCAATTAGGAAATATTTTATTAATGGAAAAAAATTATTTGGGAGCTATCACATTGTTTGAAAAATCTATAAAAATCAAGCCTGATTTCTGGCAAGCAATAAATAATCAAGGTTTAGCTTATTTCGAAAAAAACAAAGTGAATCTCGCAATCAAACTTTTTGAAAGTGCAATCTCAATCGAGGAGAATGCTGAACCATTACTAGGGCTAGCCTCATGTATAAATCTCCAAGATAATAAATTAGCAATTCAGCTAGCAAAAAAAGCTTTGGATAAAGATCCCAAATATGTTAATTATGATTATAGAAAAGAACAGTTATGGGGGGAAAAATTACAAGCCTCTACAGAAATTCTTTTACAAAATGAACAACTAAAAAAAGATGTAATACTTGCAAAATCCAAAATAAGTGAATCATCTTAATGTTCAATACTGGTAAATATTCTTTTACCTATTAGTCTTAATTTAGTTAATTAATAATTATTCAATTTTGAGCTCTAATGGATAAGAAAAACTTCACTTCCATCTCGCTTCAAGAAGAAATGCAACGTTCTTATTTGGAGTATGCGATGAGCGTCATAGTTGGACGTGCATTGCCTGATGCAAGAGATGGTCTTAAGCCTGTACAAAGAAGAATCATATTTGCGATGCACGAATTAGGTTTAACGCCTGACAAACCATTTAGGAAGTGTGCAAGAGTTGTTGGAGATGTTCTTGGAAAATACCATCCTCATGGAGATCAAGCAGTTTACGATGCATTAGTAAAGCTAGTACAAAATTTCTCAACTAAATATCCTACTCTTGACGGCCATGGGAATTTTGGATCTGTGGATAATGATCCGCCAGCAGCAATGAGGTATACAGAGACTAGATTAGCTCCAATAGCTCATAAAGGATTTCTTGAAGAAATTGCATCAGAAACAGTAAACTTTTCGAATAACTTTGACGGTTCTCAAAAAGAACCAGATGTTCTTCCAGCCCAACTTCCATTTTTATTGTTGAATGGCTCATCGGGTATTGCTGTTGGCATGGCAACAAATATTCCGCCTCACAATCTAGGCGAAATTGTAGATGGCTTAGTTGCCTTAGTTAAAAATAAAGATATTAGCGATAAAAAACTTTCTAACATTATCAAAGGACCTGATTTTCCTACAGGCGGAGAATTAATTTATAGTCGTGCAATAGAAGAACTTTATCAAACTGGAAAAGGATCTATAACGATAAGAGGAGTTGTCAATACGGAAGAAGTAAATTTAGGTAAAGGTAAACATAAAAAGAATGCAATAATCATTACTGAACTTCCTTACCAAATTAATAAAGCAGGTTGGATTGAAAAGCTCGCAGAACTTGTTAATTCAGGCAAGATTATTGGCATTTCTGATATTAGGGATGAGAGCGACAGAGATGGAATGAGAATTGTAATAGAACTAAAAAAAGATTCTAATTCTGAACTTGTTATTTCTAATTTATATAAAAAAACAACTCTCCAAACAAACTTTGGCGCAATATTCTTAGCTTTAATTAAAGGCAAGCCTGTACAACTAAATCTGAAAAAATATCTTAATTATTTTCTTGAATTTAGAGAAGAAACAATTAGAAAAAGAACTTTTTATTTTCTAAAAAACACCCTTGATAAACTGGAAATAGCAGAAGGTTTATCTAAAGCCACAAAAAACATAAAAAAAGTTATCGCATTTATTGAAGAATCAGAAAATTCTGAGCAAGCTAGATCAAAATTAGTAAAAAATTTTTTATTAAGTGAAAAACAGGCAAATTCAGTTTTGGATATGCCGCTAAAAAAATTAACAAATCTAGAAAAAAATCAAATTGATAATGATATAAAAAATTTAGAAGAAAAAAAGAATTATTTTCAACAATTATTGAACGAAAGAGAATTATTACTTAAATTACTCATGGAAGAATTATTAATATTAAAGAAAAAATACAATGTTATACGTAAAACGAAAATAATTAAAAATATAAATCAAAATGAAGAATTAGAAACGCTTAATAATCAGATATTAGAAGACCTTATAAATAAAAAAACAAAAATATTTATAGATAATAGATTTTATTTAAAAAGGATGATTTTAGGAAATTACAAAAAATCATTTGAGGTTGCAAATAAAATTATAGATAATAAAAATATTCTAAAATTTATATGCAATATTGAAAAAAATATAAAATTAATTGGAATAACAAATACGGGAAAAGTATTTAATATTGATTGGGAATCAAGTATTAATAAAGACTATAAATTAGATAATAAAATTCTTGGAAATATTCATCCTAATGAAATAATAAATTTTCATTCAATTAAAAAAGAAACTAGAAATTATTTATGCATATTAAATTCAGATGGAAGATTTAAAAAAGTTTTATTTGATGAAGATATGATTAAAAGCAATAGATCTTTCACTATTACAAAATTAAAAAATAATTTAAAAACAATTGATTCTTTTATTTCTAATGAAAGCAAAGATTTAATAATATTAACCTCGATAGGAAGAATTTTTAAATTTAATTTATCAAATAAATTTTTAACGCCAACTTCTAAACAATCTCAAGGATTCATAATTGTAAAACTTTTACCAACTGAAAAAATCGTTTCTTGTTGTACATTTCATGATGGAGAAAATATTTTTTTAATATCTAAACAAGGAAAAATCTTTTGCATAAATAGTAATCAAATTTACTGCTCAAATGAATTCAGTTTGGGATATTTGAATGAAAAATCCCAACTTAAAAAAGATTACTTCCTCAAAATAATGGCAAGTAACCATTACCTTGATATTGAAACTAATAAAAATAAATCTGCAAGATTAAACTTAAATAAATTAAATTTCAAATCCAATAAATCAAACTTTATAATTGATTTTTTAAAATTAGATAATGACGAATACCTTGAAAATTGTTTCCGACTTGAAAACTTTCTCGACTAAGATTTATATTCATTTTCAACCCAATTTAAGTATTCTTGATTTACTGTTCCAGTTACATAATCACCAGTAAAACAACTCATCTCTAAACCTTTTATAGAAGAATCACCAATTATAGATTTACGCAAACTTTCAACACTTTGATAAACAAGGCTATTAATTTCAAGTTTATCGGCGATTTCACTTATTGTCCTATTATGAGCTATTAATTCATCTCTATTAGGCATATTTATTCCATAAACGTGAGGATAACGAACAGGAGGAGCTGCTGATGAAAAAAAAACTTTATTTGCTCCTGCATGTTTAGCCATCTGGACAATTTCTTTTGAAGTAGTACCTCTTACTATCGAGTCATCAACAATTAATACATTTTTATTTTTAAACTCTGCACTCATGGCATTTAATTTTTGCCTTACAGATTTCTTACGTTTCTGTTGACCAGGCATTATAAATGTTCTGCCAACATATCTATTTTTAAAAAAACCTTCCCTATATTCTATGCCTAACTGTCTTGCAACTTGCATTGCCGCAGGTCGAGAAGAATCAGGAATAGGCATAACTACATCAATATCTCCAGAATTGATTGTTTCTTTTATTGTTTCTGCTAAATAATCTCCCATCTTTAAACGAGCTTTATAGACGGAAATTCCATTCATAATTGAATCTGGCCTAGCTAAGTAAACATATTCAAAAGCACAGGGAAATAACATTGGATTTTCAGAACATTGCTTAGAGAAAAACTCCCCATCAAGATTTATAAAAACAGCTTCTCCTGGATCTACATCTCTCACTACTTCATAATCATTATTCTCAAGTACTAAAGATTCGCTTGCAACCATCCATTCTTCTTTTTTTGTGGTTAATGAAAGTCTTTTTCCTATGACTAAAGGCCTAATACCAAAAGGGTCTCTAAATGCTAATAAACCATGTCCTGAAATTAACGCGATTGAAGCATATGATCCCTGAATTCTTTTATGTAAAGATTTGACCGCATTAAAAATAATATCAGGTTCTAATTCTTGATTATGAATTTGTTCTTGTAATTCTGTCGCAAATACATTTAACAACATTTCAGTATCACTTGAAGAATTTGTATGCCGCTTGTCAACATTAAATAACTGTTTTTCTAAATCTCTTGTATTAGTCAAATTTCCATTATGTATCAAAACAATTCCATAAGGAGCATTAACATAAAAAGGCTGTGCTTCTTCTACACTTTCTGCTGATCCCTTTGTTGCATACCTAACATGACCCAATCCAATTTTACCAATTAAATTCCTCATATCTCTAGTTCTATAAGCAGTATTAACTTGACCTTTAACCTTATGTATATGAAAAAAGGTATTTTCCATTGTTGCTATACCTGTTGAATCTTGACCTCTATGCTGCAAAAGCAAAAGACTATCGTAAATTTGTTGATTTACATCATTTGAAGAAACGATTCCAACTATTCCGCACATAACTTAATATCTTAAAATAATTAATAGTCGAGAAATGTTTTTCATATTTAAAAGTAATCTGAAATACTATTATTAAATTTTTCGGTTAATTCCTCAACCCTAATATTGCAAATATTTTTTTCGTTGATTTTTATCTTAAGCGTATCACTAGATACGTATCCTATTTTTTTTACATAAACACTTGATGGGAAATTTATTTGATTTTGTTTTAAATAATTAAACCATTCATTTTGTTTTATTTTATTAATTGAAAAAATTATTCTAGAACCTCCTTCTGCAAATAATAAATTATCAACTCTTTTTAGATCTTTCTCTAATTCTATAGTTGCACCCTTTTCAGACAAAATACAGGACTCTGCTAAGGCTATGGCTAAACCTCCGTCGCTTATATCATGAGAAGAAACTACAAGACTGTTTAAAATCGCATTTCTTAAAAAACTCTGGCAAAACTTTTCATCCAACAAATCTATTTTTGGAGGCCGACCTGTAATTTCTCCATGAAAATATTCCAGATAAGAACTAGCTGCAATTTTTATCTCTGATTTGGAAGAACCAATTAACCAGATTTGATCTTCAATATTTTTCCATTCACTACTTATAGCTTTTTCGACATTATCTATCCTTCCAACCATTCCAATAACTGGAGTAGGATTTATAGGCGAAATTAGATTATCTTTATATTTAGATTCATTATATAGTGATACATTACCTCCTGTGACAGGAGTTTCTAAAGCTTTACAGGCTTCAGCAATTCCATTACATGAGGATGAAAGTTGCCAGTATCCTATTTCATTCTCAGGGGAAGAAAAATTTAAATTATTTGTAATTGCTACTGGTTCAGCACCAACACAACTAACATTTCTAGCGGACTCTGCAACTGCAGCTATAGATCCTCTAAAAGGATCAAGCGCAACCCATCTACTATTGCAATCAACTGAAGCAGCGACACCAGAAAATACTTTACTTTTACTTTTATATTTTTTATTTTGTTCCCTTAGTCTTACTACAGCTGCGTCTGATTTTCCAGGTGTAAATACTGTATTTGCTTGTACTTGAGAGTCATATTGTTTATAAATCCATCGTTTAGAAGCTATTGATGGATTAGAGAGTAGTTTTAAAATTATTTCTGAAAAAGAAAAATTCTTATTATCCTTTAATGAAAATATTTTTTGCTCATGTATTTCTGGTAAATCATTTTCTTTCCATTCCCATTTATTTAAAAGATCATCGGGTGGATTATTCATCACATTGTGAAAATTTACAGGAGTATCATCAGATAAGGCAGAAGTAGGTATTTGGGCCACAATTTTACCTTTATGAGAAATAATTACCTCATTAGTTCCTATCACTTCACCAATAACGCTGGCATATAATCCCCATTTATTAAATTTTTCAATAAGATCACTAATTTTTTCTTCTTTGACGACAAACAACATTCTTTCTTGCGATTCAGATAGTAAATATTGGTATGAGGACATATCATCTTCTCTAGAAGGGACCAAATCTAAATCAATAGATATCCCTAAATTTCCATTTGCGGCCATTTCTGCACTACTACATGTTAAACCTGCAGCACCCATATCTTGAGCTGCAATTACATCCCCTGTCTTAAAAGCATCCAAACAAGCTTCAATAAGACTTTTCTCAACAAATGGATCACCTACCTGAACTGCAGGTCTATCATCCAATGAAGTTATAGTTAATTCTGAACTAGCAAAACTAGCCCCACCAACACCATCTCTGCCAGTTGTATTACCAACATATAAAACTGGTGATCCTACATTTTTAGCTCCAGAACAAACGATTTCCTCAGTCTCTAAAAGTCCTAAAGCCATAACATTCACAAGAGGATTTCCAGAGTAACTATCATCGAAGTCAATTTCACCTCCAACAGTCGGAACACCTACACAATTTCCATAGTGTGCAATACCGGATACAACTCCTCGTAGTAAATCAACATTTGATGATTTATCAAGGTTGCCGAATCTCAATGAATTCAAGACTGCAATTGGCCTTGCACCCATTGTAAATATATCTCTTAAAATTCCTCCAACACCTGTTGCTGCGCCTTGAAAAGGTTCAATAGCGGAAGGATGATTATGACTTTCTATTTTAAAAACAAGTTTTTGATTATTTCCAACATCAATAACGCCAGCATTTTCTCCAGGTCCAACTAAAACATTTTTACCTTTAGTGGGAAACTTAGATAATAAAGGTTTTGAATTTCTATAACAACAATGTTCGGACCACATAACGCCAAACATACCTAATTCCGTTCTATTAGGTTTTCTCTTCAATCTTTTGCAAATTTCTTCGTAATCATTAAGTGTTAAATTTTCAACTTGTAGTGCTTCATTAAGATCATATAGATCATTATTTTCTTGATTTATCATTATTTATATCCAAGGGTCATCTTCTTTTTTTTCACTAAACGGTATAGATGTTCTATCTTTATTATAAAAACTTTTTTGTTTAAAATCTAAGTTTTGGCTAATATCTTCATCTTCTTCAAGCCATTCCTCTAATCTATTAGAAGCAATATTTTTCATATCATCAAATCTATCAAATATTTTTTTTCCTTTTTGCATAAATTCATTTTTAATACTTGATTTTATTAAAGATAAATCTTCTAAAGAATTACTTTCACAAAATACCAATCCCGGTTGTTGGTCATTGATATTATCAATAGTTAATTTCCATCTACTAGAACCTGGAATCTTAGGATTAGATCTAGAAACTAAGTAATATTTAATTTTCCCCGTTTTCATTTCAAATAAAAAATCTGCAATGACCCCTATCTTTGACCCATTTATATTTATAAGATTAGCTTCTATTAAAGTTGGGAACCTATTTAAAGTTGCTAGATCCGAAATAGCTGGATCACCCTTGACATAAATTTCATTATCTATTATCTGAGTAATTTGATTTAATCGCCAAACATTTCTTTTTAGATCAAAATTTGAAGGACGAGAGTACCATCCTAGAATCCGGTGAACTGGAGGGTGCATCCAAACATTTTCACCATTTCCATAATTAAGGACCATATTACCCTTAACACTATAATTTAGTAATTCACTTAATAAAATTTCTTTAGGTAATTTCAAATTAAGAACGAACCTGTACAGGCATAACTAAATAAGTAAAAGAATTAAGATTATCTTCTGGTACAAAAACAGCTGGAGTAGTTGCAATATTACACTTTAAAAGTACATTTTCAGAAGCAATAACTTTTAAACCTTCTAACAGATATCTTACATTAAATGCAATATCAAAATTTTCTCCAGAATAAGAAACAGGTATTGATTCATTTGCATTTCCAATATCTTGAGCATCTGCGCTGATTGAAGCTAAATCTGCATCATCTAATTTAATCTTTACAACACTACTTTGCTGATCAGCTAAAACAGCAATTCTTTCTAATGCATCAATTAATTTTTTTGTATTAAAATTTAGAATTTTAGAAAAAGAATCAGGAATTAATTGCGAATAATTAGGATAAGTACCTTCTAAAGTTCTTGTAGTAATTATTTGATTAGAAGATATAAACACTACTTGTCCTTTGTCATAGAAAAGCTTAATTGAATTTTCTGAGCTTCTCAAAGATACGAGTTTTTCTATTTCTCTTAATGATCTAGTTGGGATAGTTACAGATAAATCATCAACATTTGAAGATAAGTTTTCTTTATTTTCAATATGTTCTTCATTACCAATTAAAGCAACAGCCAATCTATGGCCATCTGTAGAAGCAGATTCTAAATAATTTGGTTTGAAGGTAAAATTGACACCTGTGAGGAGTTGCTTTGAATCATCATTACTACTGGCAAAAATAGTAGATTTTAATGCCTTTAAAAAAGAACTAGGATCAATATTCAAAGAAGTACCACTTTCAACAAATGGTAAATTAGGATATTCGTCAGAGGGTATCCCTTTTAGATTAAAAGAGCCTCTATCACTTTTTATTAGAATAGTATCTGAATTCTCGTCTACCTCTAGAGAAACAGGAGTTTCATTAGGTAGTTTGTTGACTATTTCGGATAAAAGTTTTGAGGGTATAGTAATAGCTCCACTATTTTTAACTGTTCCATCAAAAGATGTTTGAATTCCTAAATTAAGGTCAAAGCCTGTCATACTAATTTTATTAGTTCCTTCGTCAGCTGTTAAAAGTATATTTGCAAGAATTGGATGTGTTGGCCTTGAAGCAACTGCTTTACTCACTAGTTGTATAGCATTATTTAATTCATTTTGATTACAAATAATTTCCATCGGAATTTGGAACTTTTACAAATACAATATACTTTTTTCGTAAATTAAATTCAATAAATATATTATTTACTTGTTTCTAGTATAAAACTAAATAAAAAAATAAAAAATTTAGTAGTAGTAGTTCTTGTGGGAACTGTGGAATTCTTTAATTATTTAGCTTGTCAAAACAGTTTACGGACATAAAAACATGTGAAAAAAATTTTTTATTTGTTGAGTAGTTTTTTCTTTATCCGAAAAATTAAAATTTATTAAACAAACAGGATTACTTATTATGTATTTTTCAACAAATTATGTTTGTTTTTAATTGATTTCCACAGACACTTTTTGTTTTGGGTCCTAGTATCCTAAGATTTTAGTTATATTTTTTAATGAAGGTTCAATATTTTTTCTGAAAATTGCATCATTGTTTTTTATTGCGCAATCAGGGTCTTTCAATCCATTTCCAGTAAGAACACAAACAATAGTAGATTCTTTCTGAATTCTATTTTTATTTTTAATCAGTCCAGCAACTGATGCTGCACTGGCAGGTTCACAAAAGACTCCCTCTTTGGCGAGAATTTTATAAGCATTGACTATTTCTTTATCTGTAACTGACTGAAAATCCCCTTTACTCTCCTTTCTTACTTTTTTTGCTTTTTCTCTATTTACAGGATTTCCAATTCTTATTGCAGTTGCTATTGTTTCTGGATCATTAACTATTATATTTTTTACTAACGGAGCAGAACCTTCGGACTGAAAACCCATCATTTTTGGTAATTTTAAATTTCTTTTTATTTTTGAATATTCTCTAAATCCCATCCAATAAGCAGTTATGTTTCCTGCATTACCCATTGGAATACAAAGCCAATCAGGAGCATGACCTAAATCATCAATTATCTCAAACGCTGCAGTCTTTTGTCCTTGTATTCGATATGGATTAACAGAATTAACAAGTTCTATAGGATTTTCTGAGGATAAATCTCTAACAATTTCAAGAGCCTTATCAAAGTTTCCATTAATAGATATTATCTCGGCGCCATACATTAATGCTTGCGCAAGCTTTCCTTGTGCAACAAATCCTTCTGGGATTAGAACATAAGGCTTTAATCCTCCTCTCGAAGCATATGCAGCAGCAGCAGCAGAGGTGTTTCCAGTACTTGCACAAATTACTGCTTCACGGCCTTCTTCTTTTGCTTTGCTAATCGCCATAGTCATACCACGATCTTTAAAAGATCCTGTTGGATTAAGGCCATCATATTTTAAAAAAACTTTTGTTCCATTTCCAATTAAGTTACTAATTGACTCGCTCAGAATTAGTGGTGTATTTCCTTCATTTAGGGAAATAATAGGAGTTTTCTTTGTAACTGGCAGATGTTGTTTATAAGCTTCTATTAGACCTGGCCATCTTTTTTTTCGGTAATTAATACGCAGTTTATTTTTGATTTTATTTAATAACACCATGATTGTTTAATTTGTTTTGATTTTTTCTAGAGGAGAATTGGTGAAAAAGGTTAATAATTCTGAAATCGATTCTACTTTATTCATAACTTTGCTCAAAGCGCTGACATCTAAAATTACAGTTTTAGTTGGATATCCTTCAAAAAAATTTATAAGATTTATTTTTCCATTTCCGATATTAATTCCTTGAATTACGCTTGCCCTGAGGGCCAACATTCCTGTCCTTTCATCAGTTGCTCTGGGTGGGTGAATAATAGATGAAAGTCTTGTTAAAAAAACATTTCCTATTTCAGAATATACTAATTTGCTTGCAATAGTAATCGGAACTTCAAAATCTTTATTTAAAACTGTTCTAATTTCTTTATCGTTAGATCCTGTTGCTTTCAAAATTTTTTTTAAT
>QCEK01000012.1 GCA_003280655.1 Prochlorococcus sp. AG-355-O17 | reverse complement strand
GTAAAAAGCCTTTTCCCCTAACGGTAACTTATCATCAGTAATCTTATGAAACTTCAAACCCAACGGTCTTTTAGTTGAGATACCTTTCTTTTGGAGTTCGGAGAGAGGTAATTCCCATCCCAAATCTTTATGAAATTCCCTATAAACTTTGTCTCCGGGGAACCCGTCCTTTGCAGACCAAACGGGTAAAGTTGACTCACTATCTCTTCCAAAGAAGGCAACTCCTTTTTTCGAGCATATTGGAGCGTAGACACCATATCTAGGTCTTGGTGTAGCGTTTAGAATACCGTGTCCATCTAAGATTGCATATCTAATTCCAGAATTAAATAGCATTTCATCTAAATTCTCATAATATGCACATTCAGGTAACCAAATACCTAAAGGCTTAGTTCCAAAAATATTTTCATGGTTCGTAATGGCTGTATTAATTTGTCCTTTAACAGTTTCTGGATTCTCCCTTAAAATTGGCAAATATCCGTGCGTAGCAGCACAAGTAAGAATATCCAAATTCCCAGAGTTATTTAAAACTCTAAACTTCTCAATTAAATTTCCAGAACATTTTTGCCAATACAAGTATTTGTCATTAAGATTATTCATTAAAAAAGCAGAGGCATTTTTTTCTTCTTTTGGCAGTTCTTTTAAGAAATTATTTCTTGTTTCAATCCAGCTTGGGAATGTTTCTTGAATTTTTTTATTATTTAGAAGTGATAATAATGTTGGAGACAAACTAATAGTAAGTTTGGTATTTAAAGGATTTTCATTTTTGGAAGATTCTATTGATTGAAGTAGTGGTATGTAACATTCCAAAATCGCCTGAAATAACCAATCTTCTTCTAAGGAGTTTTTTTCATTTTTTCTGACATAAGGTAGATGTGCATGTAAAACTATCGCTAACTGGCCTAAAACATTATTTTTAGAGTATTGCCCATTCATACTTTTTAAATTTATGCCTATAGTTCTATAAAAATTCGAAATTATTTTTTATAAAAAGTAGGTTTAATCCTAAAATAATACTTTAAAAATTTAAGTATTTTATTTTTTTTTTCAGAAATTTAACCAATATTATTTAAGTTATAAACTTTCAGCAAAGTTTTATTGAATTAAATCTAGTCAAATTTTTTTAATTAGCTTAATATGAGTTTAGTTTATTCCTTCTGATGTCAAAAGATCCTGGAAGAATTTTGATATTTGATACAACTCTTCGGGATGGAGAGCAATCTCCTGGTGCCAGCTTAAATCTCGAAGAAAAACTTGCTATCGCCCTTCAATTAGCAAGATTAGGAGTAGATGTTATTGAAGCTGGATTCCCTTTCGCAAGTCCAGGAGATTTTAAAGCTGTTAATAAAATTGCTAATGCTGTGGGGAAAGAAAATGGCCCTATAATATGCGGTTTAGCTAGGGCTTCTAAAGGAGATATAAAAGCATGTTACGAAGCTGTAAGTCCGGCTCCGAAGAAAAGAATACATACTTTTATTGCGACTAGTGATATTCATCTTAAACATAAACTTAAAAAATCCAGAAAAGATGTTCTTCAAATAGTCCCAGAAATGGTTAATTATGCAAAATCATTAGTAGATGATATTGAGTTTTCTTGTGAAGATGCTTCAAGGAGTGATCCTGAGTTTTTATACGAAGTGATTCAACTAGCAATATCTGCAGGAGCGACAACAATAAATATCCCTGACACTGTTGGATTTACAACTCCTAGTGAATTTGGCAAACTAATTGCCGACATAAATAAAAATGTTCCAAATATTGATGAAGCAGTAATCTCCGTTCATGGTCATAATGATTTGGGCTTAGCAGTAGCCAATTTTCTTGAGGCAGTAAAAAATGGAGCAAGACAACTAGAATGTACTATAAATGGAATTGGTGAAAGAGCCGGGAATGCCTCTCTAGAAGAATTAGTAATGGCACTTCATGTTAGGAAAAGTTTTTTTAATAGTTTTTTCAAAAGAAATCCAGATTCCCCAACTCCTCTTACAGCTATAAGAACAGAAGAAATAACAAAAACCTCTAGACTTGTTTCCAACCTAACTGGAATGACTGTACAACCTAATAAAGCAATTGTGGGAGCTAATGCTTTTGCACATGAGTCAGGCATTCATCAGGATGGGGTTTTAAAAAATAGACTAACTTACGAAATTATCGATGCAAAAACTGTTGGTTTGAGTGAAAACAAAATTTCTTTAGGGAAACTTAGTGGAAGAAGCGCGGTAAGAGCAAGATTAGAAGAGATGGGATATGACTTGAGTCGAGAAGATTTAAATGATGCTTTTGCTCGTTTTAAGGATTTAGCTGACAGGAAAAGAGAAATTACTGATAGAGACTTAGAAGCAATTGTTAGTGAACAAGTTCAACTCCCAGAAGCTAAATTTCAATTAAGTCTTGTACAAGTAAGTTGTGGTAACACCTCTAAACCTACTGCAACCATTTCGCTTCTAAACACGGAAGATAATAGTGAAGACACTGCTGTATCAATTGGGACTGGACCCGTTGATGCTGTATGCGAGGCTTTAAATAAATTAGCTAAAGTTCCTAATGAATTAATTGAATTTTCTGTTAAGTCGGTAACAGAAGGAATTGATGCTCTGGGCGAAGTAACAATAAGAATCAGAAGTAATAATAAAATATATTCAGGTCATTCTGCTGATACAGACGTTGTTGTTGCTGCAGCGAATGCTTACGTTAATGCTTTAAATAGACTTGTATTTTCTGAGAAAAAAAATTCAATTCATCCACAATTTGATAGTTTAGAGAATTCCAATAATAAATTTCTATCTAATCCTGCAAATTAAATTATTGTCTTAGGATTATTAAGTAGCATTATAAAGTAGTCTCATAATACTGTAGATTAAACTAATAGTTAAAGCAGTAAATAATGAGAGAAAGGGTACTTGGATATTGGGCACTTTCGTGGGTTGGCTTAATCGGCAACATAATTGCACTTCCAATAATCGCATTGATAATAAGTTATGGGCCTCCACTAAAAGCTGCAAATATAACTCTTGCCATAAGTCTTGGATGGCCTGCTGCAATTGTTGGAATAGTTTCTTCAGCAGCTCTTTTAGCAGAGAGAAAATGGGGAGTAACTTTAACTCTGGTATCTCTATCAATGGTAATTTCTGGTATGGGTCCTTATTCAGTTGTAAGGCTCATAACTCTTCAAGACATTTATGGAGTTGGTGGGTTTACTCTTTTAACAACATTATTAAGTACGTTAGCTCTTCTTTATTGGTGTAATCCGAAACATCGAAGAAGTATTAGGTTATAAAATTGAAAATTAAGAAAAAGTATTATTCTTGCTAGTTGGATACTGAATTCTTCTGTGTCTAATTCTTTTCCAAACATTCAAGAATGCCCTTTTTATTAGAAAAATTTCTCCTTTCGATAAATTACTATCATCTAATTGCCCATCTTTTTTACGCGAATAGATAATATTAGAAATTGTTTCCAACGCTTCTTTATCAGTTGCATTAATATTCATAGCTCTTAGAGCTGCTTCACATCCATCTGCAAGCATTAAAATAGCTGTTTCTTTGGACTGAGGAATAGGGCCTTTGTATCTAAAATAGTATTCATTAATTTCTAGATTTTTTTCTTTAGCTTTTTGAAAAAAATATCCCATTTTAAGGGTACCTTGATGTTCAGGAATAAAATTAGCTATTGGTTTAGGTAGTCGATTTTTTCTCGCAAATTTCAATCCTTCATCAACATGAGCCTGTAATACTTCCGCACTTTTAATCGGATCATCCAATTCGTCATGCGGATTTTTTAAGCCATCCTGATTTTCAATAAACCAATTAGGTGCATGTAATTTGCCAACATCATGATATAACGCTCCAGTTTTAATTAGATCAATATCACCTCCAATCATTCTCGTGGCTTCCTCTGCTAAACCACATATAAGTAAGGTATGTTCAAAAGTTCCAGGAGCTTCTAGAGACAATCTTCTAATTAGAGGTTTCTCCTTATCGGCCAATTCGAGTAATCTTGCTTTAGTTAATAATCCAAATATCGATTCAAAAATAGGAATAAATAAAATTGTAAAAAGCATAGCTATTGCCAATAGCAAGGAATCAGAAAATATATCCCCATTAGCTAATACAAAATCTTGCTTATTAATAAGAGATATTTTATCTATCAATATCCATTGACTCAAGAACGATCCTATGGGGACAAAAATTGATAGTTGAAGTAACTGAGCTCTACTTCTTATTCTTCCTCCAAGAAGAGATACTATTGAAGCACAAACTAATAAAATAAAAAATAAATTGTTATTGATAAAAATTTCAGGGTCAGGCCAAATATAACTCGCTATTGATACCCAAGTTAAAGCTGTTATGCTTCCCATTCCTTGAGATATTATTAATGCCGGTGGAATTATCAAAGATAATGGACTTATGGTTGAAGCTAATGCTAATTTCGTAATTTGTACTGATAATAGAAGAGTAATAATCAAAAAGATCTGTCTTGAAGAAATTGTGGGATTTTCTTTTTTTGAAACTAATATTAAAACCCCGGAACTAATAAGTACTTCAGTAAAGGTCAAAAGCCAAGAAAAAATATTTGCGATATTTAAAGGCGAAATAAGAAGTAGTTTATAAGAGGAAATTATTGAAATTAAAATGCATACTAAAAAAATTATGAGATTATCTATTCTTGAAATTTTAATTGGTTGTTTTAATGGTACCTGACTTCGGCTCCACAGATAAAACAATTTCTTTAAGGTAGTTGTGATGTTTTGCACAGAATATAAATAAATCTATTTGAATAATTCCAGATTATAGGCATGCTAGGTGTAAAAAGGAGATGTTTTTCTAAATGTCATTAAAATTAGACGGTAAAAAATTATCCCTTGAAATTGAAGAAAGATTAACCAACTACATATCAAGTAATAAAAAAATTGCAAAAAGAGCTCCCGGTTTAGCTGTTATAAGAATAGGTGAAGACCCCGCGAGTGGTGTTTACGTTAATAACAAGGAAAAAGCTTGTGCAAGGATTGGAATAAAGAGCTTTATCTTTCATCTAAAAGATAGTGTAGAGCAAAAAGAAGTTGAAGAATTAATAATCAAACTTAATTCTGATAAGGAAATTGATGGAATGTTACTACAACTTCCTATCCCAAAGAAGTTTGACGAACATAAACTGATAAGCCATATTAATCCAAGAAAAGATGTAGATGGACTAAATGAAATAAACATCGGCAAACTAGTGAAAAATGAGTCGGCGATGAGATCATGTACACCAGCAGGAATTATTAATTTATTAAGATCCCAAAATATTACAATTGAAGGTAAGAAAATTGTTGTCATAGGAAGAAGTTTGCTTGTTGGGAAACCCTTATCGCTTATGTTGTTGAATCTAAATAGCACGGTAACAATTACTCACTCCAAAACATTAAATTTAAATAAAGTCTGTAGAGAAGCAGACATTTTAATTGCGGCTGCAGGAAAACCCAATCTTGTAGATTCGAGTTTTGTGAAAGAAGGAGCAGTAATTATTGATGTTGGAATACATAGATTAAAAACTACCGATAAAAATCAAACCAGATTATGTGGCGATGTATTATTAGAAGATGTAATTTCTAAAGTATTTGCTTACACACCTGTACCAGGAGGTGTGGGACCAATGACAGTAACAATGTTACTGGTAAATACTATTTATAGCTGGCAAAAACAATTTGGTTTATCATCAACTCTTAATGACCTTTTGCCATAAATTCCAAGATGAAAAATTTTTTTACTAAAGGTATAAAATGACTGAAGTTATAAATAGTATTTCTGATTTTGAAAAATATCTTAAAAACACAAAAAAGGTTGTAGAAGAAGCTCTTGATTTTTCCTTGGGGCCTGAGAATCCAGAAATATTAAGAGAATCAATGAGATATTCCCTCTTAGCTGGAGGGAAAAGAATACGTCCAATTTTATGTTTAGCATCTTGCTCACTGGCTGGAGGAGAACCCTCTCTTGCAGTCCCTACTGCAGTAGCAATAGAAATGATCCATACAATGTCCTTGATTCATGATGATCTACCGGCCATGGATAATGATGACTTGAGGAGGGGTAGGCCTACAAATCATAAAGTATATGGAGATGCAATTGCTATTCTTGCAGGTGATGCTTTATTAACAAGGGCCTTTGAAATGGTCTCTTTAAGAAGCCCCGGAGTCGATCCAAATAGATTATTAAATGTAGTGGGAGAATTATCCCTAGTTGCTGGTGCACCAGGCCTAGTCGGGGGACAAGTTGTTGATTTGGAATGCGAGGGCAAAGAAGTCGATCTTGAAACTCTTGAATATATTCATCTTCATAAGACTGGGGCTTTATTAAAGGCTTGCGTAAGAACAGGCGCGATGATCGCAGGAGCTAACGAAAAACTATTACGAGCTCTGACAACATATGCAGAGGGAATTGGTTTAGCCTTCCAAATAATAGATGATATTCTTGATTTAACTTCCAGCAGTGAAAAGCTTGGTAAAACTGCTGGCAAAGATCTTTTAGCTGACAAAACTACTTACCCTAAATTACTTGGAATGGAGGAATCGAAGAAAAGAGCATTTGATTTAGTAGAAAAAGCAAAAAAAGCAATTGAACCTTGGGGGACAGATGCTAAGTATTTAATATCTTTAGCCGACTTTATTACAAATAGAGACAGATAATTATTTTAAATTTATGCCTGATTTTTTTTCCTTTTTTAATAATTCTGTTCTTTTCTGGAGCCTATTATCCTGTTTGCTAGCTCAATTTTTTAAAATTTTATTCAATTTCCTTTCAAATGGAGAGATAAGATTTGGAATTATCTTCGAGACTGGTGGTATGCCTTCAAGTCATTCCGCCTTAATAACTGGTGCTACATCTGGTATAGGTTATGAACTAGGATTTGATAGCTCAATATTCGCATTATCAGTTGCTGTAGCACTAATAGTTATGTATGACGCTAGTGGTGTTCGAAAATCAGCTGGGATTCAAGCTGCAGAAATTAATAAACTATCAAAAAAACTAGACCCTCAATCAGAATTACTGTTAAAAGAAACCCTAGGTCATACAAAAATTGAGGTCATGGTGGGGAGTTTTTTAGGACCATTAATCACTTTGCCTGGAATGTTTTTTTTAGGTTCTCCTCTCAAAATATTTGATTTGATAAAAAATTAAGAATGCTTTGAAAATGTAATTTGGGTGGTATCTATAAAGTTTTTTGCGACTTCTGGAGAACTTGGCAAATGTAAATGAATCCAACTTGCATGTAATGTTTCATCAAAAAAACCTTCATTTTTATATTCAGTTTCCCAAGATTTAATTTTCCATGGGGAAGAAAGTTTCTTCTGATGTTCAGCTTTTCCAAAATCAAGTTCAGATAAATTATTTTCAATTTCCCAATAATGAAATTCATGTCCTCTAATTAGTTGATTTTGTTTAATGATCGGTGTATTTTTTAACCCCTCAATGTATCTATAACCTACTGAAAGTTTACTTTTTTTTGATCTAAAAGGCAGGATGCCACTCATTTTATGATTATTACCATTTTCATCTCTTATGAAGTCTCCTAAAATCATCATCCCCCCGCATTCAGCATATATAAATCCATTTTTGCGGAATTTCCTTAACGAATTTAAGCTTTTTGTAGAGTTACTTATATGAGCAGCATATTTTTCAGGGAATCCCCCAGGAATAATTAAAGAAGAAGCCTCATTAGGTATTTCTTCATCATCATAAATACTCCATGAAATCAATGGTATGCCTATTTCACTCAAAAACTCCTTAGTCTCAGGGTATTGGAAATGAAAAATTTTATCTTCTGCAATTGCGATAGGTTTACTTTTGTCAATTTTAAAATCTTTAAAATTGACAGAATTAAATATTTTCTTTTGAGGAGATTTCAGTAATTTAATAAGAGAAAATACATCAAGATTTCTTTCGGCGAAATTTGCAAAATATTCAACATCAATTTCTTTTCCGTTATCCATTGGAGATATCAAACCTAAATTAGCTTTGTTTAGACTTATTTTTGAATCAGATGGTAAAAAACCAAGAATTTCGATACCTTCATTTTCAAAAACTTCTTTGATTAATTTTTTATGTCTATCTGAATTAACGTTGTTAAATATAATTCCTACTATTGACAACTCACTATCGAAATCTCTAAAACCTCGAATAGTCGCTAAAAGAGAAGCTACTTGCCCTTTAGCATTAACAATAAAAATTATTGGAACATTGAGAAGTTTAGAGATATTTGCTGTGCTGGAATAGGATGTTGAACCTAATCCATCAAATAGACCCATTGCTCCTTCAATTAATGAGAATTTATATTTCAAAGAATGTTTAAAAAAACTTTCTTGAACCCATTCCTCTCCACTTAAAAAAATATCTAAATTCCTACAACTAGGTTGGCCAATTGAACTAAGTTGTTGTTGATCAAGATAATCTGGGCCAACCTTGAAAGTTTGTATCTTTATACCTTTTGAGAACGCCCAACAAGATAGCAAAAGCGATAATGTAGTTTTCCCACTATCAGTCGATGGAGAAGATATTACACAAGGCATCTATTAGTTATTAAGACCATTAAATATTTGAAGAGCTATTTTAATAGAATTTTCAAAAAGAGGACTGGTATTACCTCTACTACTTCCCAATAATTTACTAACATCGTACTCTGATGAAGAAAAAGAATTTGGAACAACTTGTTCTATTAATTCCATATTAGCCATTCCCCCTGCTTCAAGTCTCATACATTCCACTGATTCACAGCCAAGTATGATACAAGTGTTATTTTTTTGAACCTCACTAATTTTTGAAATCAGCCTCAATCCAATAACTTGTCCTAAATGAATACTTGGATTTCCCAAGGATAAGGGATTAATTGATGCAAAAATTATTTCGCCATTAATTCTCTCAAACTCAATTTTTATTGATTCTGTATCCCTTTCAACTCTTAGAAAAGACCAACCAAGTTTATCGCTAATCCATGAAATCAAAAACAAGGCTTGAATCATATGATCTCCTGCGATATCAATATCAATATCAGTAATATGATCTAAAATTGGTCTCCTCGAAGGCGGATCAAAAATCATTGCTAGTGATTCCCTCCAATTTTTCAATCTAACCCAATTCAAATCATTAATAGCTTTGTTTGAATTATTTAATTGATCTAAAACTTTTAAACATCTTTGAGGAGATCCCAGAGCAGTATCAATTATTAACCTTAGACCATAATCAGTAAAATATTCGAAGATTTCAGGAGATTCATCCAAGCTTCCATTCCACCACAACCATGAAGGTAATTCATGAATAGATAATTCATCAATTATCTTTAAACCTTTATTAAATATTGAGGCCGAGTCTCCCCTAATAACAACTAAATCCCCACATATAGGTTGCATAGCTGGCGTATCACTTAATGGACAGTAAGCGGATACAAAAGTTTTGATATCTGAATTTTTATTTAATGTTGGCGCTAGAGTTATTAATCTTCTTGGATTTAATGTACTTATTGATGATTCAAAAAATTGTCCTCTAAAATCTTCAAAGTCTTTATTAGTCATATTTTCCTTGATCAAATTTAATAATTCTTCACTATTAAGAGAAGTAGTGATAGGAAGTCCTTGATCTAATATAAATTTTTTAGCAACTTTAATAATCTCTGGACTTAAATTTCCAGTAATTGGTCCATTTACTAATCCTTTTTGAACCAAACATTGTTCTAGCCAAGCAGGCTGCCAGACCATTAATGTAAAAGTATTAGCTCCACTATTATCTTTATCTTCTGAAATCCATAGTTTATTAAGGTAATTAGAAATTTCCTGATAAGGTAGCTCTAAAGGGGTTTGGAGTGTTAGTTGAGGTTTCATTTTTAGGGTCTACGCCAGAAAATATTATCTTTTGAAATTAATTGATCAGACTCAGGAGGTCCCCAAGTCATAGATTCATAATTATAAATAGGTAACTTCCAAGGAGAATTATCCATCAATTCTATTAATGGCGTATAAAGTTTCCAGGCGGCCTCTACTTCATCACTTCGAGTAAATAAGGTTGGGTCAGAAAGCATTGCATCAGCTAATAATCTTACATAGCCTTCATCTGAGGGTTCTCCAAATGATTCATCATAAGAAAACTCCATTTCAACGGGTCTTGATTTCATTCCAGAACCAGGAGATTTTACCTCAAATTTGAAAGTAGCACCTTCATTTGGCTGAATTCTAAGGATAAGTTGATTTGGGGCAGGATTTATTATTGTTGATTCAAATAAATGAACAGGAACGTCTTTAAAAGTCAAGACTATTTCTCCAAGTCTTTTAGGAAGTCTTTTACCTGTTCTCAAATAAAAAGGAACCCCTTGCCAACGCCAGTTATCAACGAAAACTTTTGTCGCGATATAAGTTTCTGTTGTGCTATTACAATTAACACCATCTTCCTGCCTATATCCTTTGAGTCGATTTGAAACATTGCCTCCCTCACCATATTGACCTCTTATGCAACAATTCCAAGGTTCATTTTCGTCAGCAAGTTTTGAAGCTTGAAGAACCTTAGCTTTTTCATTTCTTATTGCTTCTGGTTCAAACTTTCCAGGAGGTTCCATAGCAGTAACAGCAAGCATTTGAGTCATATGATTTTGAAGCATATCCCTTAAAGCACCAGAGCTTTCGTAATAACCTGCTCTATCTTCAACACCCACTGTTTCAGATGAAGTAATTTGAACACTTGATATATAATTTCTGTTCCAGATTGGTTCAAAAATAGTGTTAGCAAACCTCAAAACAAGAATATTCTGGACTGTCTCTTTACCTAAATAATGATCAATCCTATAAATCTGACTTTCTTCAGCGCAACTTTGAACGATCTTATTCAATTTTTTTGCACTTGAATAATCTCTTCCAAAAGGTTTTTCGATCACTAAACGACTTTTCTTAGGGTCATCTAAAAGGCCAGCTGATTTAAGAGCTTTACATCCACTTGCATAGAAATTCGGAGATACTGATAAATAAAATGTTCTATTCCCATGAGTAGCTTGTGTTTTATCAATTTCATTTAATCTTCGAGAAAGCCTTATGACATGATCACTTTGTTGTAAGTCAACTGGTTCATAGAAAAGATAATTAGAAAATTGTTCCCACTCCCTTTCTTTACCGCATATTTGATTTGATAGCTTTACTTTCATCTTTTCTCTAAACTCATTATCAGTCCATGGCCTTCTCGCACATCCAACTATTCCAAATTCACTAGGAATTCTTCTTTGCAAATAGAGTTCAAATAAGGCTGGTATTAATTTTCTATGAGTAAGGTCTCCACTAGCACCAAATATGACTAAGCATTGTGGTGATATTACTCTTTCCTGCCGTAAACCTAATCTTAGAGGATTACTTAAAGTTGAAGGCATATTTTTAGTATTCTTTATTTAAAATCCTCTTTTTTTCAAATATTAGCTACATATTGTGTCTAAACCAAAAAGTATTTAGTAGGTGGAACTTAAATCTAAATATTAAAGATTTAGTAAGTTTCTACGTGCCATCTTCCTGCTTTTTTTAGTTGAGGTCTTAATTCTGCCCAGTTCAAGCCTTTTTCTTCTGCTGCTTTAGTCATTGCTTCATCTATTCCAGGTTCCATACCCTTTAATCCACAAAGATATATATGTGTCTTTTCA
Organism: Prochlorococcus sp. AG-355-O17; assembly: GCA_003280655.1. Classification (GTDB taxonomy): domain Bacteria; phylum Cyanobacteriota; class Cyanobacteriia; order PCC-6307; family Cyanobiaceae; genus Prochlorococcus_A. Next base: position 33,074 of record QCEK01000012.1, on the reverse strand, counting down.
TCCTCAATCATATTAAAAAGTTCGTTGGCTGACTCTAAAACTCTGTCTTGAATGTACATTCTTCCACCTTTTGTATTTTGCTGCTCACGACTAATGGCTTTTGTATATTTAAAATTATCTGGATTATCAGCAAGGTATCTTTGAAGATCTTCTTCGTATAACAAATTAGCTGATTTTGGAGCACCCATAAATAACCAAGCTTTACCTTTGAAATTCCATTTATTTTTTTCTTTTTCAGTTGGTTCGAACATTCTTCTTAAATAAGCTCTCATTGGGGCTATTCCAGTTCCAGTGGCCAACATAACAATATTTGCGTCCTGTTCGTCAGGGAGAAGCATTTCTTTACCTACTGGACCTGTTATTTTTACTTTATCTCCAGGCTTAATATCGCATAAGTAAGTAGAGCAGACACCATTAATGGTTTCACCATCTTTTTCATACTGAAGCTGCCTTACACAAAGAGAAACTGTATTCCCATTAAAGTCATCTCCATGTCTGGTACTGGCTATTGAGTATAGTCTTAATTTGTGAGGTTTCCCATTAGCATCTTCACCAGCAGGCATGATACCAATACTTTGACCCTCTACATAATTTAAAAATGGATCACTATCTTTAAGGTCGAAAGTTATGTGATTAACTCTACCAATTGCTCCTTCTTTGAGAAGACTATAGTTTTCAATGACTGTTCCCTCAAATGGCGTCTTAGGACGGTAAATATTGACCGGAACATCTGCATGCTTTTTCTTTGACAATTTTGAAGTTTCAGTTTTCGGAGGTTCTATTTTTGAATTTTCAACTTTCGAAAAAGCAGGTTTTTTAGGTTCCACAGCTTTTGATTCAGGTTTTTTTGTTTTTGCTTCTTCAACAAATTTTAAAGCTCTTTTATTAAAAGTTGTGAGTATAAAATAAAAAACAGCTATTACCACTGGTATATGAGCTAATCCCCCTGCGATTACTTTTGCTTGTGAATACATTTTTTAAATTTCTTTAATAAAAGATTATCAATTTGTAGTTTAATTTGTACCGATTTTATAAAAATGGTTACGTTTTGAGATCGGAATAAATAGATGAAATTATTTTTATTTTTCAGTATTTGTTGTTTTTATCAGTATAGTTACACAGAAATAATTATTTTCTAATTAAAAATTCATTGTATGAACAATCCTCAAGAATCAATGAATCATTATAAAGATAATGATTTCAGGACAATTGAGCAGACGATGGAAAAGCTTTCTGGCGGAACAAGGCGACTGGCAGCTCAACTTACAACTTCTGCAAGTTTTGATTCTTTATGGAGTGTTTTAACAGATTATGATCGACTAAATCTCTACATCCCTAATCTTTTATCGAGCAAAAAAATATTTCAGAAGGAAAATAATGTACACCTTAAACAAGTTGGGGCTCAGGATTTCCTCGGCATGAAATTTTCAGCTGAAGTAACTATTGACTTATTTGAGAATAAGGAGCTTGGCCTCTTAAAATTTAATTTGATAAAAGGAGATTTCAGGAAATTTGAAGGTAGTTGGAAAATACAAAATATTAAAAATACTTCAAATAATTCATTAATTTATGATCTTACTGTTCAAGGTTGTCAGTGGATGCCAATAGGGATGATAGAGAAAAGACTAAAAAAGGATCTTTCAGAAAATTTAATTGCCGTAGATAGGCAAGCAAAATCTACAAAAAATCGTCATAAATTTTAATTAATAGCCCCAAGGGGATTCGAACCCCTGTCGCCTCCGTGAAAGGGAGGTGTCCTAGGCCTCTAGACGATGGGGCCAGGAAATTTGCTTTACAGCTTTATTAAAAACTAAGAGTAAGGCTAGCCTTTCGTCAAGTATTGTTGCTCTTTGTTTTGTCCTTGCCACACAGGAACTGTGAAATGGAAGCAGGAACCTTCACCAATTTCAGATACAACCCATATTCTTCCTCCATGAACTTGTACTATTCTCCTACATACTGATAACCCTATGCCAAATCCTGAAGTTCCTTCAGAAGTTTGGGGAAGTCTTACCCTATCTAGAAAAATTCTTTTTTGTTCGCTCAAAGGAATACCTGCACCTTTGTCACAAATTGTTATTTCTACCCATTGATTCGTCTTATGTATCATAGTGATTTTTATTGATCCAGAGTCATTAGAAAATTTAATAGCATTTTCAATTAAATTTAAAAATACTTGCCTCATTCTTCTTTGATCTGCAAATACACTTGGCAGATCAGATGGAATATCAGTATCAATTTCAATATTCCTTAATCTCCAGAATTTTTCTAATTCGAGTATTACTTCAGCACTAATATTACCTAAATCAATTTTCTGAGGATTAAATAACGCTTCCCATTTAGTTGTTCCAACCTCCAAAAGATCCTGAGATAAGAGTTCAATCTCTTCAAGACGTCTTTTAATTACCTCCTGTAATTTTGAAATATCTATTTGTCCGAGTTTTTGACTTTGAACAGCTAAAGTAGCAGCAGTTAAAGGTGTTCTTAATTCATGCGCGACCATTCTTAATAATCTTTCCTGAGATTCTATTCTTTTTGTTAATGTTTCATTTTCTTGTCTTAAAACAAGAAGTTCATCTTCCAATAGAAATTCTTTTTGAGTTCTTATTGAATCAATTTTAGAAGGCTGCAAATTAATACCAAGATTTTTTGTTAAGCCTTCCTGTGACCACCTTGGCAACCATTTTTGCAACTGAGAGAAAATATTACTTCCAGCAAATATTTGCTTTGGAGCGGGGGAAAGCTTTATAAGAGCAGGAATAGCGACTAATCTATGTAATTCAAGTAATTCTGGCTGCTCTGTGGGTTCAGAGATCTGAAGAGATATCTCAAATTCACAATGATCTGATTCTAAATAAGCTATAAGGGACTTAATGTCATTACTAGAAAGTTGATTTCTAGCTGCAACAAGTATTAATTTTAGCTCTTTTTTATCATTCAAATGAATTCCTCTGAAGTGTTGAAAAGCTGTCAATCCTTATAAACACCTTAAGATATTTTTTTTTATTTTACAGATAGGCTATTAAATAAATAGGACTTTTTTATAAATGGTTGCTATTAATTCAAAGAAAAATTTACATTTTGGTGAAAACCCTCCTGAAATCAATCTAAATAGTAATTTAAAACGATGGTTTTCCAGGAATATTGGATTATGGAAATCTAATAGAACATATTTTCTTGATGAAGTACAAAAAACTTATAATTTATGCATGAATGTAAATATAGAAACTCTAAAGAGCAAATCTGAATGGGAGTCACATTATAAATTCACTTGGTATCCAGAAAAAAAATATAATTTCTTTGATGAAAATCCTCAGTATAAAGAACGAGGAGAAATGCATGCATTCTTAAAAGGCCATCAACTCATGCGGGAGAATTTTTATTTATGTGATAATGAAGGGATTTCAAATATTAGGCAAGTCGACGAACACGAAATGATTTTTGAATCTTCTTACAAAGATTGGTATATTCTTGAACATACAAGACTTGTAGATTCTGACCATTATAGATTTAGGGTTATATATTCATGGAACAAAAATAAGCTGAAAATAGTAGAAAATCATCACGAAATTAAAATTATTAAATAAACTCTTTTAGCAGATTTAGTTAAAAAAATAAAAAATGTTATCTTAATAATATTAATTAAAAAATAAATCAGATATGGGTTTTAAAATATTTAGATTTTTTGCTATTCCTTTATTTTTTTCATCCTCTTTATTTGATATAAATTATGAATCTAATAAAGTAAGTGCAAATGTTAAAAATTCACCTGCCAACAAAAATGATTTAGAGCTATATCATGGCATGGGGGTTTCATTTCTATGTAATGCCACAAGAAAAGGATTTGATTTAGATTTCCCAAAAACATTAAACGTTGCTTCATCAACATTCGCATCAGTAATTAAGCAAAAACATGGAGGGAAAATAATAGATGATAAAAAGAAAGAACAAACAGTTGATATGAAACAATTACAATTTTTAGCATCTCTGCAATTAGTTGAATCAGCTCTTCAAGTCTGTCCGGATAACGTTCCTGAAAAGGTGGGGAAAGAGGTTAATATTGAAATTGAGAGACTCAAAAAATTAAAAGATTTGTAAAAATAATAATTTCTATTATCTAAACATAGAACTAACAGAACTTTCTTCGTGGATTCTCCAAATAGCTTCTCCTAACATATTTGCGACGGAAAGAACTTTTAACTGCGGAAAATTATCTTTACGTATAACTGGTATGCTGTTAGTCACAATAACTTGTTCGAAAAGATTTTTAGTACTTAATCTTTCATAAGAAGGAGGAGAAAATACAGCATGTGAGGCACATGCAAATATCCTATTAGCTCCTTCTTTTTTTAGTAAATTTGCACCAGAACAAATTGTGCCTCCGGTGTCTATCATGTCATCTATAAGAATAGCCGTTTTACCTTTAACTTCACCAATAACTGTTAAACTTTCAGCGGTATTATGTGCAGATCTTCTCTTATCAATAATAGCCAACGGTGCATCATTCATTAATTTTGCGAATGCTCTTGCTCTAGCCACTCCTCCTACATCAGGAGAGACTACAACTATTTCTTCTAAATCTAAAGTTTCTAGATAATCAATTAATACAGGTGAACCGTAAATATGATCGCATGGAATATCAAAGTAGCCTTGTATTTGAGCAGAGTGTAAGTCCATTGCAAGAACTCTATCAACTCCTGATTTCTCTAGTAAATTAGCAGTTAGTTTTGCAGTTATAGACTCTCTTCCTGAGGTCTTTCTATCTGCCCTTGCATATCCAAAATAGGGAATTACAGCCGTTATTTGTCTTGCAGAAGCTCTCTTGCATGCGTCAACCATGATCATAAGCTCCATTAAACTATCGTTTACAGGAGCGCATGTAGGTTGTATTAGGAACACATCGCAGCCTCTAATAGATTGCTGGATCTGAACATAAAGTTCTCCATCTGCAAATCTTTTAGATATTAAAGGGACATTTTCAATTCCTAAGTATGATGCAATTTCTTCAGCTAATTTTGGGTTTGTTGTCCCACTTACTAACCTTAATCTACTGTTAGTTAGATTAAAGTTCGATTCTTTACTCTGCATTGCCGTGATAAAACTAGTCACGAAATTTGCACCATAAAACTACACTATTATCGTAGTCGCTTATGTGAATTTCGCAAAAGATAATGACTAGATGTTTTCAAAAATCACCTCAATTAAGCAAAAAATTGTTGATTAAAAATTATAATTTATATTTATCCAGACTTAAAAACCAGCAATGATATTTGTCAATTAAAAAAAATTTGTATAAGGTTGAATTTATAGAATACAAAACAAATTAAGTTTAAAGAATCAAAATATATTAAAAACATGCCTATAGAGTCAATTATTGCAAGAAAATCATTAGGCGTACTTATGCATCCAACATGTATTCCGGGAGGAAGAGTATGCGGAACTTTTGGGAGAGGCGCTAGAGAGTGGATAAATAAACTTCATAAGCATGGAATTGAATACTGGCAATTTTTACCTCTTACACCTACCGACTCTACAGGTTCTCCATATAGTTCCCCATCTAGTTTTGCACTTAACCCATGGTTTTTGGATATAGATGATTTAATCGAAAAAGGTTTTATTTTCATTTCAAATAAAGAAATTCTAGGTCCAACAAATCAGAATAAAGATCATTTTGATTTTGATATTGCAGATGACTTAACAAAAAAATTAGGCCTCCTCCTTTTGCAAGGTTGGAGTTCACAATCTGAAGAAAGAAAAATTAATTTTAACAAATGGGTCAGTAGGCATTCTTGGGTTGAAGATTATGCAACATTTATTGTTATCAGAGAGGAATTTAATATGTTGCCTTGGTGGGAATGGCCTAAAGAATTTAAAATAAAAAATAACAAGTTCTTAAAATCTTGGATTAAGAAAAAAAAGGAAGAGATCCTTATCAAAAAATTAATACAGTGGCATCTTGATGAGCAATGGAGCGTCATAAAAAACTTTGCAAAATCAAGAAATATTAAGCTAATAGGAGATTTGCCTTTTTATGTCTCTAGAGACAGCGCCGACGTATGGAGTAATAAATCATTATTTTCAATTTTTAAAAATGGAGATTTAATCTTTCAAAGTGGTGTCCCACCTGATTATTTTTCATCAACTGGACAATTATGGGGTACCCCAACTTACTTTTGGACAAAGCATAAAAGGACTAATTTCAATTGGTGGAGAAAAAGATTTCAAAGACAATTTGAACTTGTGGATATATTGAGATTTGATCATTTCAGGGGTTTAGCGGGTTACTGGAGAGTTAATGGCAGTTCTAAAACGGCAATTATTGGGAAATGGATAAATTCTCCAGGTAAAGCACTATTAAATAAAGTAAAAAAGGATCTAGGGTGTAACTATCTACCAATTATTGCGGAGGATTTGGGAGTAATAACCACTGATGTTGAGAAATTAAGAAAAAACTTCGAACTACCTGGCATGAAAATATTACAATTCGCTTTTGATGGCAATGAAGATAATCCTTATTTACCTAAGAATATTGAAGGAGAAAATTGGGTTGTTTATACAGGTACTCATGACAACTCCACTTCTGTTTCATGGTGGGAATATTTAGATTATGAATCCAAAAAAAGATTAAAAGATGAGTATAAATTTTCAGAAAATCCTTCTTGGGATTTAATAGAAATTGGCATGAAAACGAATGCTAATCTCTTTATCGCTCCATTACAAGATCTATTATCTCTAGACGATTCAAGTAGATTAAACAAACCTGGCACCACAAAAAATAACTGGCAATGGAAGTTAAATCGTCCTTTAGAAGAAATAGAAGATAATATAAGAATGTTTAGTAAGCTAGGAAATAATTTTGGGAGAACTCTAAATTAGAATTTATTAAAAATTATTTATCAATGATTTGATTTTCAATATTTTGAATCTCTATAAATTTTACATTTACAATAAAGTACCTTTTTAATATAAATATAGTAAGAACTAATATAAAGAAATACAAAAGACTTCCTTGCCAGGTATTTATTAGATCGAATTTCCTAAACAGAAAATACTTTTCCCCTTTCTTGAAAAATTTCTTTTCTCTAACAGCTAATTTTAATAATGTATTTTTTTTTAATACTAAGCATTCCTCTAATTTAATTAATATGGACCTTATAAAAGGGTACTCTGGCCTAATTTTTTTATTATTATTTTCAATAGAAATTATTATTCGTTCAGGAATTTTTGAAATATATGACAATTCTTTTATTGTAAGGTTTTTTTGAATTCTTGCTTCTTTAACTAACTTTGCAATTTCTATATATTCATCAAGTAATCTAGGACTAGATTCTTTATTTTTTTCAGATTTTTTATTAAATAAAAAGAGATTTTTCAAAATATTCATTAAATATTACAAAGCTAATTATTCTTTTTACTATTAAATTTTAAAAATAACAATTAACTTAATTCTAATCAAATTAAAATCATAAGTAAATTTATTAGATTTAGATATAAAAACTAAACTGTAGAAATAATATTTTGTAGAGCACTTTTTGCAATATTAAGAGGGCTAAAAGTATCTCTAATTAGAGCTAAAAGTTTTTTTGCATCAGTAAATTCTAATTTTTCATCTTTTATGAGGCTCAACAGAAGATTCTTCCTGACTTCGGAACCTTTTTTACTGACAAATAATTTTAATCCAGCATTAGCCACCGGTATGAGGTCTGAATTAATATTCTCTGAATCTTTAAATAAAATATTTAATAAACTTTCAACTTTCTCAATTTGAATTTGACCTTTTTTATCAAAAACTACTTCTAAAAGGATGTCTAAAATTTCTTCAGAATTATCGGTAAGTAGTTTTTTAGCAATATATGGATAAGCGATTTTTAAAATTTTAAATTCAGGATCTAGTCTTAGTGCTAAACCCTCCTGACTAACCACGGCTCTTATAATTAAGGCAAACCTGCTGGGGACTCTGAAAGGATAGGAGTACATCAGTTTTGAGAATTTATCGGTTACATTTTTAAGATTAAAATTACCAACCTCAGCGCCAAAAGATCCTCCAAGGACTTCTTTTAATGGTTCAACAAGTTTTTGAAGGTCTTGGTCTTTAGTTAAAAAACCTAATTTCTGGAAATCTTGAGCAAGAAGATAATATTCTTCATTTATTATGTGAACGATTGCCTTAATAAGAGTAAGTCTATCTGAATTTGTAATGGTATCCATCATTCCGAAATCTACATAAGCTAAATTTCCAAAATCTGAATTTCCTCCTTGGAGAGCAAACATATTTCCTGGATGTGGGTCTGCATGAAAATATCCAAATTCAAATAATTGCTGCAGTCCACTGATGACACATGTTTTTATAAACGAAGCAGGTATTAAGTTATTTTCCTCTAGTAAAAATCGATCTCTTAACTTAACTCCATCAATCCAAGAAGTTGTGATTACCCTTTTGGATGAAAACTGTTTTTCTAATTTAGGAATAAAAATATTTGGATTTTCTTTGAATAAATTTGCAAACCTCAAAGCATTTTCGGCCTCTTTTTGATAGTCAATTTCATCAAAAAGTGCCTTACCGAATTCATCTATTATCTCTCCAATTCCAACACCTATATTTAATGGTAAGAGTGGGGATAAAAAAGTTCCTAAAAACCTTAAGATTACAATATCCCTTCTTATAAGAAAGTATAAATTTGGCCGCTGTACTTTCACAGCTAGATAAGAATTATTTAATTTTGCTTTATAAACTTGACCTAAGCTTGCTGAAGCAATAGGACTATCTGGAAACTCTTCAAATAATTCATTAGCAGGGGTTCCAAGTTCCTCTTCAATGATTTTTAAAGCAATTTTGTGATCAAAGGCTGGAAGATTATCTTGTAAGTTTGTAAGTTCAGTAAGCCAATCTTGTCTAACAAGATCTGGTCTAGTTGATAGTGCTTGGCCTAATTTGATAAAACAAGGCCCTAAATCCGTTATTACATCAAAAAGATATTTCGAGAGATTTTTTTGTAAATTTTTATTTTTACTGTTACCTTGAAAAAGTATTCTTAAAAAAAGAAAAATAAAAGTTAAAAGGATATATAAAACTCTTGGGATAAAAATCCATGGTCTCAAAATCAACCAAAGAAAGTCTTCTTTTGCTGAATATTCCGAATAAGATCTTTTCATTAAAGTTAAAAAATATCAAAGAAGATTACCATGTAGTCCATTCTATATATGTCAATAATACTTTATGAGCATTTCATCTTTTCTAACTAAAAAGTTTTTAAAGTCTTTATTCTTTCCCGCTCATAACAGAGGGGCAGCTTTACCAAAGAAATTAGTGAAGTTATTAAAAAATCCACCTGGGTATTGGGACTTGCCCGAACTACCAGAAATAGGTTCCCCACTATCCCAAAGCGGATTAATTGCTAAATCTCAAAGAGAATTCTCCGACAAATTTGGGGCTAAAGGATGTTTTTTTGGAGTTAATGGAGCTTCCGGATTAATACAATCAGCAGTAATTGCAATGGCAAATCCTGGCGAAAATATCCTGATGCCTAGAAATGTTCATATAAGTGTCATAAAAATCTGTGCGATGCAGAATATAAATCCAATATTTTTTGACTTAGAATTTTCAACCATAACCGGTCATTGCAAACCAACTACAAAAATATGGTTGGAAAATGTATTTAAAAATTTAAATTTTGAAGAGAATAAAATTGCAGGGGTTATTCTTGTAAATCCCTCTTATCATGGTTATGCCGGAGATTTAGAACCTTTAATAGATTTTTGTCATCAAAAAAATTTACCTGTTTTAGTTGATGAAGCTCATGGTTCATATTTCCTTTTTTGTGAAAATCTTAATTTACCAAAAGCGGCCCTATCATCAAACGCTGATTTAGTGGTTAATTCATTGCATAAGTCACTCAATGGATTAACTCAAACGGCGGTACTTTGGTACAAAGGGAATCTAATAAATGAAGATAATTTAATCAAAAGTATTAATTTGCTTCAAACTACCAGTCCAAGTTCCTTATTACTTTCTTCTTGTGAAGAGTCTATTAGGGACTGGCTTAACAAAAAAAATCTATCAAAATATCAAAAAAGAATTTTAGAGGCAAAAAGTATTTATAAAAAATTAATTCAAAAAAATATTCCTCTTATAGAAACTCAAGACCCCTTAAAAATTGTAGTAAATACCTCTAATGCTGGGATTGATGGTTTTACTGCTGATAATTTCTTTTATAGAAATGGACTTATTGCCGAATTACCAGAAATGATGACTCTCACTTTTTGCTTAGGATTTGGAAATCAAAAAGATTTCCTTAATTTATTTGAAAAGTTATGGAAAAAATTACTATTAAATTCCAAAAAATCAAAAAGTTTAAACGTGCTCAGATCGCCCTTTAAATTAGTTCAATCACCCGAAATCGAAATTGGAATTGCTTGGAGAAGTAAGAGTCGGACTATTCCATTCTCACAATCATTAAATAAAATATCTGGAGATATTATTTGCCCTTATCCCCCTGGGATACCTCTACTAGTTCCTGGCGAAAAAGTGGACATTGATCGGTTTAATTGGATAAATAATCAAAGTTTATGCAACAAAGATCTGGTAAATTTTAATATAAAGGTCTTAGAAACATAGTAATTTCATATGAGATTAAAAAGCGGATTAATTATAGGAATTTTTGGTTTAATTGTTGTTTTGTTGGGGGGTTGGTTTTTTACATTGGCAACTGCGTTGCTTACATATCTAGCATTATTAGAATATTTTAGAATGGCAGAATTTAAAGGAATAAGACCAGCTACAAAAACCACATTAGTTTCGTCATCTTTTATCATAGTTTCTACTTATCTTGAGACCATTGGTCTGCTTGAAGGGGAAATTTCAAATTCAATTTTGCCAATCTGTTCAGTTGGGATATGTACTTGGTTACTTTTGCAACCAAAACCTGGAACAATTTCAGATATTGCAGCATCTATTTTTGGATTATTCTATTTAGGTTTTTTACCTAGTTACTGGATTAAGTTAAGGGGATTAGATTCAGTGATAATAGGTTCAAATCAGGGTTTTATGTCGCTTGAGAACTTATCAAATACTACTGGTCTTCACTTAACTTTAACTTCTTGTTTTTTAATTGTAGCTAGTGATATTGGTTCTTATTTCATTGGGAAGTCATTTGGTAAAACATCTCTATCTCCAATATCTCCGAGCAAAACTATAGAGGGTTTAATTGGAGGAATATCCTGTTCAATTTTACTAGCAATATTTTTCGCATTTTTAATGAATTGGGAAAATCCGTTAATTGTTGGAATAATTTATGGAATTTCAATTTCTCTTATGGCATTAGTTGGAGATTTAATTGAATCTATGATGAAGAGAGATGCAAAAATAAAAGATTCCGGAACTTTTTTACCGGGACATGGAGGGATTCTTGACAGAATTGATAGTTACATCTTTACTCCATCTGTTTTATATTATATCTTTATAATTCTCAAGTATCTAAATTAATAAAGAAATCTTTTATTCCAAAAAATAATCTTGAATAATTTTACTAGACAATGATGGAAGATCTATATGCGGAAGATGTCCACAATTTTGTAACCCTACAAAATTTAATTTTTCAATACTTCTTATATTTTTAAGCTCTTTTTTTCCAAGAATTCGATCATTTTCTCCACATAATGTTTTAGTTGGTATATTTTGGATATATTTTTGAGTTCCTGCAAACCCACCACTTTTTGCAAATGATGCAAGTGAATTCCTCCATCCTTTACAACCTAAATGAATTGAAGCAATTTGTTCTTCCATTTTACCAACGCATTCATCTGGGAAAGCAAATGCTTGCCTACAAAGACTTTTTCTAACCTGAGGCAATCCAAGAAATGAGGCGCCAATTTGGTTAAGAGGAAAAGGGATAATCTTAGGTTCTCCAAACAATCCGGCGGGAGACAAAAGGATGATTTTATCAATAGAATCAGGAATTTCATAAGCAAGTTTTAAAGCTGTTGATCCTCCCATAGAGGCTCCTACAATTTTTAGATTCTTTGTTATTTTTAATGTCTTAATGAGATCAATTAAATGCGAAATTATTTTCGAGGAATTGTATTCATTTGTTGCGCACCTGGGACTAAAACCAAAACCCAGAAGATCAGGAACGATAACTTGAAAATTTCTTTTTAGTGATTTATATATTCTTCTGAATTCTAAAAAACTACTGTCAAAGCCATGTAGAAGAAGTATAGGTTGACCTTTTCCTTCTATAACTACTGGGAATTTTAAGGAGTTCCAATTTTGGTTGAGTTTTATCCACTTAACATCATTTGCCAAATAAAGACCTAAAGGATCTAATAGTGACAATTTGGCACTTTCGAAAAATTCTGCATTTAAATCACTTAATTGTTCAAAATTGTTTTTAGTCAAAAAATATTTATGTTTTAACTTTTTGTTGTTCAAAATTTGAAATAACCTCTATTATGTCCCGTTTATTAATTTCAAAAGGCAAAAAGTGAATCTCAGATTTATCTCGACAAGTAAAATCAGCAATTTTCTCTAAATTATTATTTTCAAAAACATTTATTCCAAGTTGTCCGATAGTAGTTGGCAAATTCAATTCTTTCATAAGAACAAATAATTGTTTAATTGATTGATCAGCTAATTTATTATTATTTTTCATTTCTTCTAGTCTTAATTGCAATAATAATCCAACCCCAACAATCTCACCATGTAAGAATTTATTAGGTGTGATTATCTGAGTAATTGCATTATGAATAGCATGTGCTGCTGCAGTCCTACATTTTTCTCCACCAATACCGCCAACTAATCCTGCTGTAAGTCCACATGCTTCTACAGTATTTTGCCAAGATGAATTATTTTCAAGCTGACCCTTAAATGCTTTTCCTCCATCTATTAATAGTTGATCTCTTAAAACTCTTGATATCTGAATTGCTTGTTGAACAAGACCGTCATCTATTTTTGAACTTGTTATTGAGGATTCGTACCATTTTGCCAAGGCATCTGCTATGCCACTTGCAAGTGTTCTTGATGGAGCTGTTTGAATAAATTTATGATCAAAAACTAGTATTTTCGGACAAGATCCTAATTCAACATCTTTTATAAATTGACCATCCTTTGTATAAATATTCGATAAAGCTGTCCAACCAGCACATGTAGAGGCGCTAAGGGGAACCGTAATACAAGGGATATTAAGAGAGTGGGCTATATATTTTCCAGAGTCTAGAACTTTGCCACCTCCAGCTGCGATAACACAATCATTATTATTATTTGAAATAATATTCCTAACTCTTGAAATATCTTCGTAACAACAATCAAATTGTAAATTAGCAGAATTTACATTAAGTTTTTGATTTTTTAAATCATTAAAAATATTATTTCTCAAATTATTCGTTTGAATCCCTCTACCTAGAATTAATGGACTTTTAGTTAATTTAGTAATTTGAGATAAAGATTTTTCCCAAGCAGATTTTCCCCTGTATATGGTTTCTGGAGAGATAGACTGCATATTTACTTTGGATGATTAGAAGTTAGCACCTGCTAACTCTTGAGAAGATTCTTCGGAAGAAATATTTATTGTAACTTTTTTATTATCATCAATATCAACTAGAGCATTATCTCCATCTTTTATTCTTCCGGAGAGTACTTCTTCCGCCAAGCTATCTTCGAGTAAACGCATAACTGCCCTCCTCAAAGGTCTTGCTCCGTATGAAGGATTATAACCTTCTTCAACAAGTCTTTCTTTGAAAGCATCGGTGACATTTAACTTAATGCCTTTATCTTGTAATCGGACAAAAACTTCTTGCAACATTATTTCTGCAATTTCTTTAACTTCATTTTTAGTTAGTTGTCTGAATACAATTATTTCATCAAGTCTATTTAAAAATTCAGGCCTAAAGTATTGCTTAAGTTCTTCATTAACTAGTGATTTAATTCTATTATATTGACTATCTTCAACTGAATCACCTGAGAATTCGAATCCTAGTCCGCCGCCTCCTTTCTCGATTACTTTTGAACCGATATTAGAGGTCATTATTAATAATGTATTTTTAAAATCAACAGTTCTACCTTTGGAGTCAGTTAATCTTCCGTCTTCAAGTAGTTGCAATAATAAATTGAAAACATCTGGATGCGCCTTTTCAACTTCATCAAATAAAACGACAGTATAAGGACGTCTTCTAACCGCTTCAGTAAGCTGGCCACCCTCGTTAAATCCAACATAACCAGGAGGTGAGCCTATAAGTTTACTAACTGTATGTCTTTCCATAAATTCTGACATATCTAATCTGATCATTGCTTCTTCACTACCGAAGAAATATGAAGCTAGTGATTTAGTCAATTCAGTTTTACCAACACCAGTAGGACCAGAGAAAATAAAACTTGCTATTGGTCTATTAGGATTCTTTAATCCAACTCTTGCTCTTCTTATGGCTCTTGAGACAGCCTTTACTGCTTCATCTTGTCCAATTAGCCTTTGGTGAAGCGTTTCCTCCATATTAAGAAGCTTGACTGATTCAGTTTCCGTTAATTTTTGAACAGGAACACCTGTCCATGAAGCCACAATATGTGCTACATCCTCTTCACTAACACAGGGGCTTTGTAGTAGTTTTGAATTACTTTCTAGAGACTTGTTATCAGCATTAGATTGATCTCCAGCGGCAGATTCTTTTTTATTATCTAAAACCTCTTTAATTTTTGCAGATAATTCTATCTCTTTTTCACGCAATTGGCCTGCTTGATCAAAATTTTGGTCTCTTACAGATTCTTCCTTTTGCTTTTGAACTTGTCTTAGTTCTTTATCTAATTGTTTAGCTTCAGGGGGAAGTTTAGAATTTATTAAACGTACTCTACTTCCAGCCTCGTCGATGAGGTCTATAGCCTTATCAGGTAAAAATCTATCAGATATGTAACGATCACCTAAATGAGCTGCTGCCTCTAGCGCATCATCAGTAATTTTAAGACGATGATGTTGTTCGTAACGCTCTCTAAGACCTTTTAAAATTTCGATTGTATCTTCAATAGAAGGCTCTCCCACCATTACAGGTTGGAATCTTCTTTCTAGAGCAGCATCTCTTTCAATATGTTTTCTATATTCGTCGAGAGTTGTTGCTCCAATACATTGAAGTTCTCCTCTAGCTAAAGCTGGCTTCAAAATATTTGCAGCATCAATAGCTCCTTCCGCAGCTCCAGCACCAATTAAAGTATGAACTTCATCTATGACAAGTATTACGTTACCTGCTGATTTAATTTCTTCCATTATTTTTTTTAACCTTTCTTCGAATTCACCTCTATATTTTGTTCCTGCCACCAAAAGACCTATATCAAGAGTCAAAACTCTTTTATCTTCAAGTATGTCTGGAACATCTCCCGTTTGTATTCTTTGGGCTAAACCTTCTGCTATAGCAGTTTTACCTACACCAGGCTCACCAATAAGAACAGGATTATTTTTTGTCCTTCTACCTAATATTTGAACTACACGATCAATTTCAGAATAACGACCCACGACTGGATCCAATTTTGATTCACTAGCTAATTTTGTTAAATTTGTTCCAAATTCATCAAGAGTAGCAGTTTTTAAGTTGCCCTTAGTTGTATTAGAACCAGTGCCAACCTCGGCAGTTTCACCTAGCATCCTTATGACTTGAGTTCTTACTTTGGTAAGATCGATATTAAGGTTTTCAAGAACTCTGGCAGCAACACCCTCACCTTCTCTGATTAAACCTAATAATAAATGTTCTGTGCCTATGTAATTGTGACCTAGTTGACGAGCCTCTTCTAGAGATAACTCTAAAACTCTTTTAGCCCTAGGAGTAAAAGGTATTTCTACAGCCACAAAGCCTGAACCTCTACCTATTATCTTTTCAACTTCTATCCTTGAATCTTTTAAATTAACTCCAAGTGATTTAAGTACTTTCGCTGCAACTCCAGTTCCCTCTCCAACTAACCCTAAAAGAATTTGTTCAGTTCCTACAAAATTATGACCAAGTCTTCTTGCTTCCTCTTGAGCAAGCATAATGACTTTTATAGCTTTTTCTGTAAATCTTTCAAACATTAGAAGATTAAATTCCTATTAATAACCTACCAGTAATATGTCAATTTTGTGTTCAGAATGAGCTTTTGTGAATACCTATAAGTATTATTTATTAAATTAAATTGAACTTTTTTAGTGCTATAGCAAGAAATTAAAGTAATTTCAAGCATTCTGGTTATCCGAACAATAAAACTTTTACATTATTTGGTTGTTAATTTTTTTTCTTTTAAAAGAGCATGTGAACCATCTTTATAATAATTTTTTCTTATTCCTACAGTAGAAAAATCAAAGCGCCTATAAAATCTTTCAGCAGAAATATTGCTCTGGGAAACCTCCAACAGTAATTTCTTCAGATTCAATTGTTCACATTTTTTTATCACATAGCTCATAAAATAAGAACCTAAACCTTTTTTTCTAAATTTCGTTTTCACAACAAAATAATTTATTTGAGCTTCATCAAGAACTACTTGATAAACGCATATTCCAATGACTAATTTTCTAATTAATAATCCAAATATTTTTGTACCTTCCTTTTTGAATTCCTGAGCCCATTGTTTCTTGCTCCATAATGAAATCGTATTTGAATCTAATTCATAACATAAATCAATATCTTTCTCATTTATTAGTTTGATAGATATCATTTTATTATCTATGTATATTTAGAAAGTTCAAATCTAAAGTCATTATAAAATATGACAGTTTTGGAAAAACTTTATTAAAAGTTCTCTCATGGAAGAAAAACAATCTTTTTTAAAACAGAAAATTGACTTGGAAAGTCCTAATAAAAATATCGTACCAATTACTACATCTATTGGAGGGGATGGGAAATTGTCAGTTGGTGGATGTTCTATTGAAGAATTAGTTAAGAAATATGATTCTCCTCTTTATATATTGGATGAAATCACTTTAAGAAAGTCTTGTAGAGCTTATAAAAAAGCGTTAGAAAAATATTACCCAGGGGAATCTCTCCCTATATATGCTTCTAAGGCAAATAGCTCTATATTCATGAGTAATCTTGTTTCCTCAGAAGGTTTAGGACTTGATGCAGTGTCAGAGGGAGAATTATTAACTGCTCTTAAGGGTGGGGTACCAAATGAAAAAATTGTTTTTCATGGGAATAACAAATCTGACAAAGAAATTGATTACGCAATTAAAAATAACATCAAAATTATTGTAGATAATGACTATGACTTAAAAAGATTAGAGGAAGTATCAAATTCATTAAATCATGACTTAGAAATAATGATTCGCTTTACTCCTGGAATCGAATGCCATACCCATGAATACATAAGAACAGGTTCATTTGATAGCAAATTTGGTTTTGGAATCGAATATTTGAATAATTTATTTGCAAGCATAAGAGAAACTAAACATCTACAATTAAAAGGAATACATGCTCATATTGGTTCCCAGATATTTGAATTAGAACCTCATAAGGATTTAGGTGAAATAATGGTAAAGGTTATTTTAGACGCCAAAAAATTTGGTCATGACATAAAAGAACTAAATGTTGGTGGTGGATTAGGCATTAAATATACAATGGATGAAGATCCACCTTCTATCGATGAATGGGTAAAAACAATTTCCAACTCAGTTGTTAAAGCTTGTAAAAAACACAATTTAGATCTGCCAAAATTAATGTGTGAACCTGGGAGATCTATCGTATCTACAGCAGGCATAACAATCTACAAAATTGGGGCTTTTAAAGAAATTCCAGGAATCAGAACTTATTTGTCCGTTGATGGCGGGATGAGTGATAATCCAAGGCCGATAACATATCAATCAAATTACTCTGCATGTTTGGTAAAAAACCCCTTTAATGTTAACTCAAGAAATAAATATACAATTGCTGGCAAACACTGCGAATCGGGAGATGTACTGTTCAAGGAGATAGAACTAGCAAATTGCGAAACAGGAGATCTTATATGTGTTTTTGGTACTGGTGCTTACAATAATTCAATGAGTTCTAACTACAACAGAATTCCAAGACCCGCAGCACTTTTAGTTTGCAATGGAGAAGCAGAGATTATTCAAAAAAGAGAAAGTCCATCTGATCTTTTGAAATATGATGTTTTGCCTGATCGCTTTATTAAATAAAATTAGGTAAATTTAGATTAATTTTGTTTTTAGTGTGAATTTCTGGGGGATTATAAATTTAAAGCTTTTATTAGATGTCTTATTTGCTGTTGGCTTCGGACTTTTATTATTCTCTAGAGTAAAAGAACAACGTACATTATGGCTCCTAAGAGGATATTTGTTTTTGGTATCATCAGCATGGTTTATTCAAAGATATGCTTACTTACCACTAACATCAAAATTAATTGATGCCGTAGTCCTAGCTTGCTCTCTCTCATTAGCAATCCTATGGCAAGGAGAGTTAAGAAGGCTAATGGAATTACTAGGCACTGGGAGACTAGCTGTATTACTTGGGAATCCACCAAAGGAATTTAGAGCAACTTCAACTACCATTACTCAGTTAGTTGATACAGCTGGTAAACTTTCTCAAAATAGAAGAGGTGCTTTAATCGTTGTAGATTTGGGGAGTGATTTAAGACCGGAAGATTTTTTATATTCAGGTACCAATATTGAGGCACAATTATCAACTGACCTTTTAATAAATCTTTTTGCTACAGATACGCCTTTACATGATGGAGCAGTTCTTGTGAAAGGAAATAAAATAATTTCTGCTGGCGTAATACTTCCTCTCTCAAGACAAGGAATAAGTAGATATGGCACAAGACATTTAGCAGCATTAGGAATTACAGAAAGATTTGACAGATGTATTTGCATTGTTGTTTCTGAAGAAACAGGTACATTATCATTAGCAAACCAAGGCAAACTAGAAAGGCCAATAACCAGCAGTAGGTTACAAGAACTTCTTGCAAAATTGATTGGAAATCAAAACTCTATTGGAGCAAATAAAGCATCTTTAAGTAAAAATGTCTCATCCCAAAAAACAGATCCCGGTGATAATATCATCAGTGATATTAATAAAAAAGAGTCAGAAAATTCAGAGATTTTTATTAACAAAAAGGATTAACTAATGAGTTTAGAAAAGGTAATAGACTATAAAAATAGTGACTTATTAACAAAAATAGATAAGCAAAAATTGCCCAAACATGTAGCAATAATTATGGACGGCAATGGAAGATGGGCGACTAGAAAAGGTTTACCCCGATCATTTGGACATAAACAGGGTGTTAGTGTATTAAAAAAAATTCTCAAAGCTGCAAAAAATTTAGGTTGTAAAGTAATTACTGTTTATGCTTTTTCAACTGAGAATTGGACAAGACCAACAAAAGAAGTTGATTTTCTTATTAATCTTTTTAGCGAAGTTTTAAAAAACGAAATTAAAGAGATACATGAAGAATCAACAAAAATAAAATTTATTGGAGATTTAACTCCTTTCCCGAAAAATTTAAAAGAAATAATCTCTAGTTCAGAATCACTTACTAAAAACAACAACAAATTTTTATTCAATGTTTGTGTTAATTACGGAGGTAGGCAAGAAATAGTAAAAGTTGCAAAAGAACTAGCATTAAAATCTTCTGCTGGGGAAATAAAACCAAGTGAAATTAATGAAGAATTATTTAATTCAGAGCTATTAACTAGAGGGATTAAGGATCCAGAATTACTAATAAGAACTAGTGGTGAAAAAAGGATAAGTAATTTTTTATTATGGCAATTAGCATATTCAGAAATTTATATATCTGACGTACTTTGGCCAGAGTTCGATGAGCATGAATTTCTTAAAGCAATAATTGATTACCAATCAAGAAATAGACGTTTCGGCGGTATAGAATCATTATCAAATGAATCCTTTGAAGATTCTCAATATTTTTCCTAATAAAATGGCATATTCAAATAATCATTTATTAAAAGATATTAGGTTCGATTGGAATAAAGAAGAGATTTTGGAAATACTTAATATGCCTCTAATTGATTTAATGTGGGAATCACAAACCGTTCACAGGAAATTTAACAAATACGATATTCAATTAGCATCATTGTTCAGCGTAAAAACTGGTGGATGTGAGGAAAATTGTTCGTACTGTAGCCAATCAATTTATAGTACTAGCGAAATCAAAAGTCATCCACAATTTCAAGTTGAAGAGGTTCTAGCAAGAGCTCAAATAGCAAAAAAAGAGGGTGCAGATAGGTTTTGTATGGGTTGGGCGTGGAGAGAAATTAGAGATGGGAAATCTTTTAATGCAATGTTAGAGATGGTTAGCGGTGTAAGAGATTTAGGGATGGAAGCATGCGTTACTGCTGGGATGCTTACAGAAGAACAAGCTTCCAAACTGGCTGATGCAGGTTTGACTGCGTATAACCACAATCTTGATACTAGTCCTGAGCATTATAAAAATATTATTACGACTAGAACTTATCAAGAAAGACTAGATACTATCAAAAGAGTAAGGAATGCAGGAATAAATGTTTGTTGTGGAGGCATTATAGGCTTGGGTGAAACTAATGGCGATCGAGCATCTCTTTTAGAAGTGCTTTCAAACATGAATCCACACCCTGAAAGTGTTCCTATAAATTCATTAGTAGCTATAGAAGGTACTGGTTTAGAAGATAATCAAGAAA
Organism: Prochlorococcus sp. AG-355-O17; assembly: GCA_003280655.1. Taxonomy (GTDB): domain Bacteria; phylum Cyanobacteriota; class Cyanobacteriia; order PCC-6307; family Cyanobiaceae; genus Prochlorococcus_A. Next base: position 12,468 of record QCEK01000012.1, on the reverse strand, counting down.
TTGATTCTATTGAAATGATAAGGATGATAGCTACAGCAAGAATTCTTATGCCTAAAAGTAAAATAAGATTAAGTGCAGGGCGAGAAAAGCTTTCAAAAGAAGCCCAAATATTATGTTTTCAATGTGGGGCAAATTCGATTTTTTATGGAGATGAGTTACTCACAACTTCAAATCCATCTTTTCAATCAGACAGAAAACTTCTTAAAGAGGTTGGAGTATCATTTAACAAAGATTTTGAAACTTTTGAAAAAACATTATCCTCTTTATGAAAGGCAAAAATTATAAAATAGTTTCTCTTTACTCTTTCTTCCCATTTCAAGAAAACTTAATTCTTGATCTAAAAAATAAATTATTAGAAATTGAAAATGAAAACGATCTTTCAGGTTTATTAATTTTTGCATCTGAGGGCATTAATGGAACTATTTGTGCTGAGAAAAATGTAATTGATATTGTTATTAATTTACTTAGTAAATATACAGATAATAGAGATTTGAATATTAAAGTAAACTTTTCAAAAAACAAAGTTTTCAAAAAATTAAAAATAAAAATCAAGAAAGAAATAGTTACCATGGGTGTATCTGAAATAAACCCTTCAGAAAATAATGGGATCTATATTGACTCAGCTGATTGGAATAAGTTAATAAAAAATCAAAATACAATAGTCATTGATACTCGAAATCATTATGAGGTTTCTATAGGTACATTTCAGAACTCTATAAACCCAAATACAAGAAACTTTAGCGAATTCCCCAAATGGGTAGATGATCATTTAGATACCCATTTAGAAAATAAAGAGTCTACAAATATAGCGATGTTTTGTACCGGAGGAATAAGATGTGAAAAAGCTACTAGTTTTCTTAAAAAGAAAGGTTATAAAAATATTTATCACCTAAAAGGCGGCATATTAAAGTATCTTGATGACATCCAAGAAGAAGAAAACTTATTTGAAGGTGAATGTTATGTTTTTGATAAAAGAGTTGCTCTAGATCAAGAATTAGAAAAAGGCTCGTACTCGATTTGTCATGCTTGTGGAATGCCAGTTTCAATTCAAGATCAAGAAAGAAAAGAATATAGAAAAGGTATCCAATGTCATTTCTGCATAGATCAATTCAGTGATGATGATAGGAAAAGGTTTGAAGAAAGACAAAAACAGATCGACAGATTAAAAGTGGTAAATCATAAAATCCATAAGGACTAATTTTCAAAATCATGAAGGTTGAAGAATTAGAAAAATTAGCAAGTAATGTTGGATTATTAATTAAAATTCAAGTTAGAGAAACACTTGGATTATGTTTCTTTAGAATCGTTATAGCAGAACAGAAAGATAACATCATTAAGATTTGGGCCGAAATGAAAGGTTGGACTTATTTAAATAAACAAGGTATTCAGCTTGATACATTAAGAATCCTTAGCAAGGCTCCTGCTTTTGTTTCGGAATTAATATGGGCAACAACTATGGCTTGGGCAATTGAAAAAAAATCAAGCAACAAAGCAAGACTTTTAGCTATTTTTGATAGTGAAGGATATAGTAAAAAGCTTGTAAGATATTTCAAGTTAATAGGATTCAAAATTGTAAAAGAAGTTGGTTCTAGCCCAGTAGATCTTTTATTAAGATTGGTTTGGGGAGGTGCAGGTACACTTATGAACGGAGAATGTATTTCCATATTGAAAAAACTTGAAAAGAAACTCTCTTTAATTGAAGAAAGTTAACTCGCATGATAACTACTTCTAACTAATGGACCAGAGGATACTTTTTTGAATCCTAATTCCTTAGAGAAGCGATATAAATATTCAAACTCTGATGGATCCCAATATTTTTTAACTGCCAAATGATTGAATGAAGGCCTTAAATATTGACCAATTGTAATTTGATCACAATCTATTTTTTTAAGATCGTAAATTGTATTTTTTATTTCATCCAATGTTTCCCCAAGACCTAACATGATGCCTGATTTAGTCTGAATATGAGGAGCAATATCTTTTGATTTTTCTAGTAAACTTAGGGACTTTTTGTAATTTGCACCCCTTCTAACTTCTTTTTGAAGTCTTTCAACAGTTTCAAGATTATGATTAAAGCATATTGGATCTTTTTCTAAAATCATCTTCAATCTCTCAGTCTGCAGGTTATTAGTTTCATCAAAATTTTTGCCCCCACCCCATAAATCAGGAGTTAAAACCTCTATTTTAACAGTTGAATTAATTTTTCTAATCTTATCAATTGTAGATATGAATAAATTTGCACCATGATCTGGGAGATCGTCTCTAGCTACAGATGTCAAAACAACATATTTCAAATTTAAAACTCTCACTGCTTCAGCGACTTGTGTACATTCATCAATATTGATAGAACTAGGTTTACCTTTATTTACCTGACAAAAAGCACAAGAACGGGAACATATCGATCCACCCAGTAAGAAAGTAGCTGTTCCTGAGGCATAACATTCTGCTCTATTTGGACATCTTGCTTCTTCACAAATAGTATGAATATTTGATTTTTTAATGAGTCTTTGTATTTTTTCGAACTGTGAAGCTTTACTAATAGGAAATTTAATCCAAGAAGGAAGTCTTAAGATTTTTTCTTTCTTGATTAGATTATTTTCTCTCATAGTCTAATTTATTTTTGTTCTTCCTTCTAAGGCCCTTGCAAGTGTCACTTCATCCACATATTCAAGTTCACTTCCCATTGGGAGGCCATATGCAATCCTCGTAACTTTAGTAAAAGGAGTTAACAATTTTCCAATATAAAGACTTGTTGTATCTCCTTCAACACTGGGGGTCAATGCCAATATGATCTCATCTATTTCAGACTTACTAACTCTTTCTACCAAGCTTCTAATTTCTAAGAGTTCTGGGCCAACAGAATCCATTGGAGATATTAAACCACCAATAACATGGTAAACACCTTTAAATTCTCTTGCGCGCTCCAAAGCAAGCAAATCTTTAGTTTCTGCTACTACACAGATAAGTTTTTGATTTCTTTCAGTATTTCTACAAATTTCGCATTCATCTTCTGAAGTCAAATTGAAACATTTTTTGCAACGACCGACATTACTATGCGCTTCTAAAAGAGCCTTTGAAAAATCTTTTATTGTACTTTCAGGTTGTTTTAAAATAAACAGGGCTAATCGTTGCGCTGTTCTTGGACCAATCCCTGGGAATTTCTCAAAATGACCAATTAATTTTGAAAGCGGTTTGGTATAAGTAATCAAAATTAAACTATTTCTAGAAATAATTTAGACGCAAAATTCCGAATTGCCATAATTGTTTGCTTTTAATGTCTTATTATGTTTTTAGTTAGTAATTTCAAACAAAATGAAAAATATAAAATTTAACCCTTTCAAATATTTATTTTTGATTTTTTTGTGTTTAACACTGAGTGCTTGTAGTGGCGGACTAAATGCGGGATTAGAAGCTTATCAAAGTCCAGATGGAAGATATGCCTTTTTGTATCCAACAGGATGGACTAGAGTAAAAGTAGATGGAGGACCTGAAATTATTTATCATGATCTTATAAATAGTAATGAGACCTTAAGTTTAGTTATTTCTGATGTAAATAAAGAAGTTCAATTAGAGCAACTAGGAAGCCCGAGTGAAGTAGGTCAAACATTAATTGATAAAGTCATTGCTCCCGAAGGTTCAGGTAGAAAGGTAAAACTTATAAATGCCAATAAGAGGGAGGCATCCAATCATATTTTCTATGATTTAGAGTATGAATTAAATTTAAATGAACAAGCCAGACACGAATTAGCTACTGTCGTGATTGATAGAGGAACACTTTACACTTTCGCAGTGGGAACAAATGAAGAAAGGTGGAATAAAGTTGACGATATATTTAGCAATGTAATTGAATCATTTAACTTTTTAATATAGCTTAGAAATTTCAAACTAGATTCCTACTTGAACGTTCCATAAATCAGCATATATTTTGTTCTGATCTAATAGTTTTTCATGTTTTCCACTTTCAACTATTTTACCTTTATCAATAACAATAATATTATCAGCTTTTTTTATGGTGCTTAATCTATGAGCTATTACTATTGTTGTTCTTTCTTTGGTGATTTTAGATAATGATTTTTGAATTAAAGCCTCTGTTTCATTATCAACTGAAGCGGTAGCTTCATCTAATATTAATATTGGAGCATCCTTTAAAACAGCTCTCGCCAAGGCAATTCTTTGACGTTGCCCGCCTGAGAGCCTTTGGCCCCTTTCCCCAACTATAGTTTTATAACCATCTGGTAATTGTTCAATAAATTTATGTGCTTCCGCAATCTTTGAAGCTTTAATAATATCTTTAAGACTTGGGTTGAATGAGCCATAAGCAATATTTTCTTGTACACTGCCATGAAACAAATAAGTTTCTTGACTTACTAAAGAGATACACTTCCTTAAATCCCTCAAATTTATTTCTTTAATAGAAACCCCATCCAAGGTTATTGACCCATTATTACTATCATAAATTCTAAGTAATAGTTTTATTATTGTACTTTTCCCAGAACCTGTTAAACCAACAATTCCTAATGTTGAGTTTTTTTCAATTTTGAAATTTATATTTTTTAAAGTTAAATCTCGTCCAGGATAATTAAAATTTACATTATTAAAAATAATTTCTCCTTTGATATTTTTAGGTTCAATTTTTATTTTTCCATCTTTTATTTTTATAGGCGTATCTATGAGATCAATTACTCTTTCAATTGAAGCCATAGATCTCTGAAAATCATCTAAAACATGACCCAAAGTAGTTAAAGGCCATAATAGTCTTTGTGTAATAAAAACTAAAAAACTATAAGTACCGACATCAAGTGTCTTATTCCAAGTTTGGAAACCACCAATTAATAGAATCGCTATAAAAGCAAATAAAATTGCAAATCTTATAAGAGGGATAAAAGCAGAAGATAATTTTATTGCAGCCTTATTACTTCTTTGATAATCGAGACTTTCTTTATTTAATCTATTTAGTTCCCATTTTTCTTTAGTAAAACTTTTTATGGTTAGAATTCCACTTAAATTATTATTAAGCCTTGATGCCAACAGTCCAGCTTTATTTCTTACATCTCTGTATTTTGGAGCAAGCTTCCTTTGAAATTTAATTGATCCTAAAAATATAATTGGAATAGGAAAGAAAGCAAATAAAGCGATTTTTGGAGCGACAAAAATCATAGTGCCCCCAATTATTAAGACAGTTACAAATAACTGAATAATCTGATTAGCCCCTTGGTCTAGAAATCTCTCGAGTTGATTTATATCATCATTCAAAATAGATAATAGCCTTCCAGTATTATCATTTTCAAAAAAATCCATATCTAATTCCTGGATATGCTCATAAGCTTTTATTCTTAATTTATGCTGCGATAGCTGAGCCAAATTTCTCCATAAAATCGAATATAAATATTCAAAGGAGGATTCACCAGACCAAACTATTCCTGAAGCAAATGCAAGAAAAATCAATTGTGCTGGAACTTCTTTTATCCCAAAACCAGCAATCCATGAATTCTGTTCCTTAACAACGATATCCACTGCAAGACCAATTATTACAGGGGGTGCTAAATCTAATATTTTATTAATTATGGAACTAAGAAAAGCAAAAAATAGTAACCTTCTTTCCTCAATCAGATTTAAATAAAGTCTAATTATTGGATTTTGATTATTCTTAGACCTCATAAAAATTATAATTAAATTTTTCTATTATGATTTAAATTTTCTTTAGTTTCTAATTTACATTTTGTTTTTGCATCTTGATGACTTGCAGTTTGCATAAATTCTTCGTAGTAACAATCACAAGTTTCATTAGCAATTTCTTTACTATATACTATTTCTGCTTTCATCATCTCCTCTTTGACACTCTGCAGACAAAATAATTTTATGATTGAATTTTGTTTCGTTTGAGCTAAATAATAACTATTAAAGGAGTTTAATAGTATTATCAGATTCACAAAAATAAAGAAATTATATTTGCTAGCTTTCATTATCTATCACTAGTTTCTGACTTTAATTTTTTTAATTTATTTTTAGTTTCTCTATGCAGATCTCTTGGTAAATCTACCAAACTGTAATCATTAAAAATCTGTATCTTACCTATGGATCTACCATTTATATTAGTTGAATTACAGATTGAGGATATAATATTTGCAACTCTAACTCCATCAAATTTACCAAAGTTAAATTTGTAAGTTTCAAAAGAATCATTTTGATAATTATTTCTTCTATTTGAATTTCTCATACGATTATTACTATTTCTATTTGATCTATTTCGATCAGTATTATTTTGTTTATTAATCCAAGAATCATCTTCATTAACAAAAAATGATTTATTACCTATTACTAAATTAATCGCCGCCATTGCAATATTTGAGTCATCCATAGAGTATTTTTCTTTTAAATTATCTAGTACATCAATAATCAAAGCTTTATTTTCTTCATTTTCATCTTTAGCTAAAGAACTCTCATTAACATTATCTATTAGTTTCTCCATCCTTTTTTCATTTATTATTTTATTACTTGGTATATTAATTTCTTCAATCTTGGTTCTTGTTGAGTTTTCTAAGTTTCTTAAAAAATGTTTTTCTCTTTGATTAACAAATAAAATTGCTTCTCCTGATCTGCCTGCCCTTCCAGTTCTTCCAATTCTATGAGTATATGTTTCCTTATCAAAAGGAAAATCGTAATTAACAACAAGTTTTATCCTCTCAACATCTAATCCTCTAGCTGCGACATCAGTTGCAACAAGAATATTAATAAATCCTTTTTTTAATCTATCTACAGTATTTTCTCTTTGATTTTGAGGTATATCTCCATTAAGTACGGCCACAGTATGACCTGAATTCTCTAAAGCTTCAGCTATTGAAGTAGTAAGTAGTTTTGTCCTAACAAAAATAATTACTCCCTCGTTATTGAGTTCTAGTATTCTTTTTAAAGCATCTAACTTGTGATGCCTTTGAACATATAGAAATTTTTGGGAAATTAATTGAGTTTCTTTTTTGACACTTTTAATTAATATTTCGGCGGGATCATTTAGATATTTTTTTGCTATATTTCTTATCTGACTAGGCATTGTTGCTGAAAACAATACCATCTGCTTATTTTCTGGAAGTTGATCTATTATCCATTCAATATCTTCAAGAAAACCCATATTTAACATTTCATCTGCCTCATCTAAAACAAGACAATTTATATCTTTAATTTTAAAAGTCCCCTGCCTTATATGATCCATTATTCGGCCTGGGGTCCCAACTACTACGTCAACTTTTCTTTTTAATGCAGAAATTTGATTTCGATAGTCGGTACCTCCATATATTGCCACCGTCTTAAAATTACTAGATTCAGAACTATAACTTTTAAAAGATTCTGCCACTTGAGTTGCTAACTCCCTTGTAGGAGTCATAACTAAAACCTTGGCATTTAATTCTTTATTATCTGTCAGTTTTTCTATTAATGGTAATGCGAAAGCTGCAGTCTTTCCTGTTCCTGTTTGTGCTTGGCCAAGTAAATCCCTGCCTAACATTAGTTCGGGAATTGCAGCTTTTTGGATGGGAGTTGGATTTTTATATCCTTTATTTTTTAACGAGTTTAAGATCGATTGATTAAACCCAAATTCGAGAAATCCATTCTCATTATCATCTCCTTTCGATACTTCCAATAGTTGAGATTCAATTACTTTTTTGTTATCTGAGTTCTTGAACTCTATTAAGGAAGAATCTTCATTCTGAGATTTTTCCTGATCTCTACCAAGAGAGTTAATATCTTTTTTTAAAGCCATTTCAAATGCCTAATAATCTTCTGATTAGGCATTCAACAAATATCTAAAATTACTTAAATTGTTGATTAGCCTTACAGAGCCGAATTATTAATCTAACATCTAGGGGTTAGGATATTACTAATTCTTCAAAAATAAAATTTAATTTAAATAATATATATTTAAAGATTTTTTCGCTCTTGTAACAGCAGTATAAAATAACCGTCTTTCAAAATTATCTCTGCAAAAGATATTTTGATTATCTTTTTTTTCTTTTACAACATATTGATTTCTTCTATAATTTTGGGACCACAAAATGTTTACTTTTTCAGATTCACTTCCTTGAGATTTATGAATAGTAATAGCTATTGCTGGTACAACATTTTCTAAATTAGATGGATCAATTAATGCGACAATTTCTTCGTTATTATCATTAAATTTTCTAAAAAGATATTTTCTTTTATTTTTTAAACCTATAAGTACTCCAATATCCCCATTTGACAATCCAAGTTCATTATTATTTTTTGTACACATGATCGGAACACCCTCTTTAAGAGTTTTAAGGTCATAGGGTTTTTTTTGACCAAAAACAATTTCATTCAAATATTCAACACTCCATATTCCGGAATTTTTTTCACATAAAATCAAGTTACTTTGTAAATCCAGAAATATCTTATCTACTAAATCTTTTTCATTAAGCAATAAATTATCAATACTCTCATCAAATATATATTTTTTTTTACTTAAATTTGAAGTTGAAATATTTAACTTTTTTAGATGACTTGTAATCGAAAATAATAGATCCTTTGGAATATCTTTGTCTCTACTCTTTGAAATAGTAATTTCTTTTGAATTATTATCTTTTTCTAATTCTTTTATCTTTTGATTAAGTAAAGAAAAATCATTATAAAATATTAAACTACTAATTAATGCTATATCTCCAATATTTCTATAAGTTTTTTCTAAATTTACTACACAAGATTTAATTGAACTATTATCGGAATATTCAAATAAATAATTCCATATAGAACAGTTATTTACTGGAGACAATTGATTTTTATCTCCAACTAAAATAATTTTACAGTCCTTTGCTAGCAAATTTAAAACTGATTCAATCAAATCGATATTAACCATTGACATTTCATCAATTATGAAAATATCAAGCTCTTTTAGTTTAAATTTCAACGCAAGAGATTTATTTTGAGAATTTAAAATCCATCTATGTAAAGTTTGAAATTCTATTTGGTCTAGAAATTTTCTAAAGGAAATATTTTTTTTATCATTAAGAGCTTCTTTTAAACGAGCTGTAGCTTTACCAGTTGGAGCAGACAAACCAATATTTAAAAAGTTATCCATTTGAAGGAGTTCTAGTATAAACTTTATTATTAATGTGGTTTTACCCGTACCTGGTCCTCCTTGAAGGAAAACTAAGTTTGAATATTTAAATATATTTTTAATTTGATCAATTTTATTATCATCTTTATAAATTATTGAGTTCATTAAATTATCGGTATCTATTTTTTTCAAAAATGAATTAATAACTCTTTCTATCTTTTTTGACCATTTTGATAACGATAATTTTCTATTTACTAATACGAATGGAGAATGAAGGGAACCAATCAAACCTATATTGTTTAGAACATCTATATGTTTTTTGGGCCAGCCATCTTCTAATAATTCAAAGATTATTAAACTATTATCAACATCAATAATAGTTTCTCCATTTTTTTCAAACTCTAATAAAATTCTTATTACATCTTTTACGAAATTTCCATATTTTTTTTCACTAAATTTGAAAATAGCTAAGATTAAATTAAATATATGATCGTATTGGAACTTTTCAATATCTGCAGTAGTTTTATTCATTCTAAAAAAGGTTATCTAAATAATTAATTCTCTTTAAAGGTGCTTTACTAATAAAAATACCTGGAGATATATCTTCAGACTTAGATTTTTCAAATAATTCAAAATCTGGCAATCCCTTTAAAAACAAATAAATATATCCTCCTAGATGTTTATGTGGTTGATAATTTTTAAGTCGCCACTTTAATAATCTATGCAATGCTAATAAATAAAGATGAGATTGCAATGGATAATGATGTTTAATCATTTCATTTCTCATGTTTTCATAGTTATAGTTTATTGGTAAACAATCACTATTATCACTACCAGAAATCAAATTACTTTTCCAATCAATTACCCACCATTTACTATCTTCTAATGTATTTCCTACAGGGAAAACACAATCAATACATCCTGAATGAAAGCCTTTATTCATAATTTGAAGATCATTTATTTTATTTGCATATTCTTCACCAAATTCATATTCCTGATCTAAAAAAAAGCAATTTGATATATCATTAGAATTAATATTTCTACCTTCATAAGATAGTGTTAAATCATATTTGAGTTCCTTAATTAAGTATTCATTTGGAATATCAACTAGTTTCTTATTTTGTAATTCTCTTCCTAAAGATATATTTATGATTCTTAAAATCGCATCTTTTACGTTAAAAGCCAAAGAAGTATCAATTTGGTGAAAGTTCAATTCCTCAATAATTAAATCAATTAATTCTTGATTATTATCGTTTCTAAATTCAAATCTTTCTATTATTTTGTGCAGGCAAGTTCCAGCAATAGTTCCTTTTGGAAATTCACTTAAAGGATTTGGATAAGAAAAATAATTAGGATAATTCTTTGAATTCTTAAAATTTGAATCTTTGATAATTGATATATTATCTTCATAATCCTTATATTCATTAATGACTGCATCACTATTTTTATCTTTACTTATCCAAGAAGAATAACTTGAATAAGAAATAAATTGATCAGAATTAAATATATTAGATATTTTTTTATTTACGTTATAGATTTTCCAAGGATAATTATTCAATCGGTTGGTTTGGAACTTAGAAAAAATTTCTTTTATTTTCTCTTTTTCTATCCTGACTTCAAAAGTAGACTTATAAATATTGATATTTTCCAAATTATTAAGTAAATCATTATTTAAAATATTATTTGTATCCTCTAAATCATTAAAAACAATAATTTTATATTTGCTCCTTGTAAGTGCTACATAAATTAACCTCTCACTCTCTTTAAATAAATCTTCTTCTTCTATTAATTTAAATTTTTCAACCTTCGCGTAATTATTAGAAATATTAACGTATATATTTCTATCAATATTAGATTTCCAAAGAGGTCCTTTAATTTTATTTGACTTATTTGAAATAATTGAGAGATATGGACATAGGACTATTTCAAATTCGAGGCCCTTACTACTATGAATCGTAGAAAGATTTATTCCATTTTGAAGATTATAATCTTTCGTGAAAAAATCTTCTCCAGTAGAAATTCTTAAAATATGATCTAACTGATTTTTATACCAGTTGAAAACTATATTGAGATCAAAATCATTATTTATTAATTCTATTTCAACAATTTCTGAAAGTTGAAATAAATTTAAATCTAAATCTGAATCTTGAATAATCGAGGATGACTTGTAATTTATAAGTAGTTCATTAACAATGTTTAAAAAACCTTTTTCTCTTAGTTCTTGGGACCAAGTGATGCATTTATTAATTAAAATTTCTAAATTATTACTAATTCCATGATCAAGTAGATCTTCTAATTTTATTTCTATAAACTTTGAAGTAGCAAGCAAAGTTATATTTTTTAATGACCTCGGATTTAATAAACATTCAATGAATAAAAATAGTAGAGAACTTGCTTCTGTATCAAAAATATTTTGTTTATTTTGAATTTTGGATGGGAGGTTAAACTGATTTAATTTTTTTTTAAAATCTAAGCATTGCGAATTATTTAATGTAAGAATGGCAATTTTATTAATATCAATTTCTTTATTATTTAAAATAAAATTAACTATGTAATGAGTTACAAGATCCTCTATATCAGTCTCCTTTTTTGAAAATTCTACAATTTCAAATACATCCTTAAATTTAAATTGAGAATTAATATTTTCATTAATTCTTGAGGTTAATTTACTATAGTTTAGTTTTGATTGTTTAAGTCCATTCTTATAAATTTTATTAAGAACATCGATTAACTTTTTTGAGGATCTATAGTTATCTGTAAGACTAAAAACTTCAATTGCATTTGATCTTGCATCTAAGTAAGTTTCAATATCTCCACCTCTAAATTTGTAAATCGCTTGTTTTGGATCACCTACGCAAAGTAAAAAATGATTTTTTGTATTAAAGAACTTTTTTATTAAATTCCACTGAGTAATATCTGTATCTTGGAACTCATCAACTAAGACACATTTAAATCTTTTTTGAATTTTAGATAGAGTATTACTATTACTAATTTCTGAATCTAGAAATGTATTTTCTACAGTCCTTATAAGATCATTGAAGTTAAAAATAGAAAAATTCTTCTTTAATTCAATTAATTTTATATAAGCTAATTGGGTAAATATTCTTACAAATTCAGTAAAGAAACCTTCTTTTATTTTGTAAATTTTATCTTGTAATAAATTAAATTTAGTAAAATCTAATTTTATATTATGTTTATTAATTTCTTTAGATATATTTTCAATGTAAAAATATTTAGATAAAAGATCATCCTTAGAAATATCATATATAAAATCAATAACATTTTTAGAATTAAGCCTTTTGTTAATCTCTTCAATCCAACAATTTATTTGATTAAACTTATCATTTCTTGGTTTTGCAGCATATATTTGACTTTTTCCACCAGTCTCCTTAATTAATTTTCCC
>QCEK01000011.1 GCA_003280655.1 Prochlorococcus sp. AG-355-O17 | reverse complement strand
TCATATGGTCTAATTGGAAGTTTTTTTTCTAGGAGGAAAGTCTTTATTTCTCTTAAAGAAAGTTTCTTATCATGCAGTAATGACGCTAAAAGTGCTGCAGATGCCCTACCTTTATTGAAAACATCATAGATATCTTCTAAACAACCTGCTCCTCCAGAGGCAATCACTGGGATCTTAACGATATTGGTAACAGATTCAGTCAGATTTAAATCATATCCATTCTGCGTGCCATCACCATCCATTGAAGTAAGCAAAATTTCCCCAGCGCCTAACTCCTCAACTTTCTTTGCCCAACTTAATACATCTATTCCAGTATTTTCTCTCCCTCCTTTTACATATACCTCCCATTCATCAGTCTTATTAACTTTTCTTTTAGCATCAATTGCTATCACAATACATTGATTACCAAATTCTCTAGAACTTTTAGAAATTAAATCTGGATTTCTAACAGCAGAAGAATTCAAACTCACTTTGTCCGCTCCAGCTCTTAAAAGATCATTAATTGAAGAAACAGAATCTATTCCTCCACCCACTGTAAATGGGATTTTTACTGATTTTGCGGTCCTAGAAACAAGGTCAACTAATGTATTTCTATTTTCTACACTAGCTCTAATATCTAAGAATACTAATTCATCTGCGCCCTCATCAGAATACCTACAAGCCAATTCAACAGGATCGCCTGAGTCTCTCAAGTTAACAAAATTTACACCTTTAACCACTCTGCCATGGGCGACATCTAAACAAGGAATTAAACGAAGAGCTACCATTTTAGTAAAAATTGTCCAAATGCTGTTAATCTTGCATAATAGCTTCCATTTTACCTCTTATGGCTGAAACAAAATTATTACCCAAAGTCGGTAGTAAAATCAAAATTAACATTAACAAAGTAAAAGATAGACTACCAGCTAAATTAATCGATCAAATATCCTCGAATCCTAAAGCCGTAATAACAGGCTATAAAATGACAGACGGCAGAAGTATTGGAATCACCGCAAAATTTCAGAATGGTGAGCAAAATTGGTTTTTCCCAGAAGAAATTGAGAAAGGTTAAAGAGTAAAGTGAATGATCCAAAACAACTATTAGGAATTAAGGGTGCCTCTGAAACATCAAGTATATGGAAACTCCGTATACAGTTAATGAAACCCATAACGTGGATCCCTTTGATATGGGGAGTTATTTGTGGCGCAGCTGCAAGTGGGAATTTTGAATGGACATTTAGTAATGTTCTAGCTTCATTAGCATGTATGTTGATGAGCGGACCACTTCTTGCTGGTTATACCCAAACCATAAATGATTTTTTTGATAAAGAAATTGATGCAATTAATGAACCAAATAGACCAATTCCTTCTGGGAAAATTTCAATTAAAGATGTAAAAATACAAATCTGGGTATTACTTATAGCGGGTTTAATAGTTGCTTTCCTATTAGATTTATATGCTAAGCACAGCTTTCCCTCCGTCTTACTATTGGCATTAGGAGGTTCCTTTGTTAGTTATATATATTCTGCTCCACCACTCAAATTAAAACAGAATGGTTGGCTTGGAAATTATGCATTAGGAGCATCTTATATAGCTTTACCTTGGTGGGCAGGACAAGCCTTGTTTGGGAAATTAACTATCTTGACGGCGATACTAACACTTGCTTATAGCCTCTCAGGACTTGGAATTGCTGTGATTAATGATTTCAAAAGTGTTGAAGGAGACTCAAAGCTAGGCTTAAATTCTCTACCAGTAGTATTTGGAATTAAAAATGCAAGTAGAATAAGTGCGGGACTAATTGACATTTTTCAATTAGCAATGGTTGTAGTATTAGTCATTATTGGTCAACATTTAGCCTCTGTAATTTTGGTTTTATTGGTAATTCCACAAATTACATTTCAAGATATGTGGTTACTAAGAGATCCTTTAAAGTTTGACGTCAAATATCAAGCAAGTGCCCAACCATTCCTTATAACTGGAATGTTAGTTACAGCTTTAGCTATAGGACATAGTTTTTTAGTTGCTTAAGGTGCAAAAGATTAAATTCAAATCTTTTGTTTTAATAATGCCAATATTAATTTTTTCTGGAATATCTTTTTATTTTTTTAGTCTAATATTTAGTACCTTAAAATTTGACGTTTCTAAAAATAAAAAGTCTCGGGAAACCAAATATTCTTACGTAATATCATCTTCTGATAATAAGATATTAAGCAAATTAAGCCGCAAATTTGAAATAAATAATAGTTATCATAAAATTCCATTTTTTCTTAAACATTCTTTTATATCTTCTGAGGATAAAAGATTTTATAAACATAATGGAATAGATTTAAAAAGTATTTCTCGTGCCCTTATTCAAAATATTAGAAGTGGTTATGTTAAAGAGGGAGGAAGTACGATTACACAACAAGTTGCTAGATTACTTTTTCTAAATAATGATTTAAGTTTTCAAAGAAAAATCAAAGAAATATTTATATCATTAATACTTGAATTTAGATTTAACAAAAATCAAATTTTAAAATTATATTTAAATAATATTTATCTAGGATCAGGAGCATACGGGGTAGACGAGGCTGCCCAAGTTTATTTTGGAAAATTTATAGAAGAATTGACATTATCAGAGATCGCATTAATTGCAGGATTAGCTCCAGCTCCATCAATTTATTCACCTTATCAAAATTTAGAACTAGCTATTAAAAATAGAAATAAAGTTCTTGAATCAATGTATGTTGATGGATATATTTCTCTTGCAAATAAGAATGAGGCTATTAAAGAAAAAATAAAGTTAAATTATCAAACAGCTAATAATTTTTTAGATGATAAATTACTAATAAACTTTATTCTTCAAGAAACAGATAAAAAAATTGGAAGTAAAAAAGATTATAAGTTTTTAAGAATTAAATCTTCTATCAACAAAGATTGGCAAGAAAAAGGTCAAAAAATATCAAGATACGCAGGGCCCAAAGAACTTGAATTTAGTCTGTTATCTATCGAATCAAACACAGGACTAATCAAGACAATGATAACCAGCAAAAATCCATCAATTAATGAATACAATAGAGTGATTTCATCTGTAAGACCTTTAGGTTCTACTTTTAAAATAATCCCTTATGCTGCTGCATTAATAGAAGGAATAAAATTAAGCGATAAATTTGAAGACTTACCAATATGCTGGGAAAGTTATTGCCCAAAAAATTTTTCAGAAGACTATAGAGGTTCAATATCTTTGATTGAATCATTTAAAAGTTCATCAAATATCGTTCCAATATCAATAACAAAAAAAATCGGCTTAAAAAATATAATTAATTTAGCAAATTCATTTGGCCTAGGTTACGAGCAAGAGTTTGAGGAATTCCCATCATTAGCTATTGGCGCCTACGGAGACAATCTTTTAAACATCACAAATGCATATTCTGCAATAAACAATAATGGGAAGATTCAAAGCCCTGAAATCATAGAAAAAATAGAATCATTTAAAAAACAATCTATTTGGGAAAATAAATCTATTTCCAAGAAAATATTAGATTTAAAAATAAACAAGAAAATTAATAAACTTCTTGAAAAATCTGTAAAAGAAGGAACTTCAAAAGCAGCCTTTATAAAAGGAAAGAAAATTTATGGGAAAACAGGAACATCTGATGGAAATAAAGATCTCTGGTTTATTGGTTCCATTGATAACCTTACAACAGGTATCTGGATAGGTTACGACGATAACAAGGAGTCTGAATTATCTAGTGGTAATGCAGCTTATTTATGGAAGAAGTTCATATCTGAAATTTATAAAATTCCAATTAAAAAATAAATTATATTTTAAGATTTATAAGAAATTATTGCAGAATAAAATCCATCACCAGGGTAATCCAAGCTAGGTAAAATTTGCTTTTGGCTAACCAATTTTAAAGTTTTGTTTTTTTCAATAAATCTTTCAATTAATAGATTATTTTCATCAGGACAAATAGTACAAGTTGAATAAACTAAAGTACCATCTTTTTTCAAAAGAGGAAAAATACTCTCCAAAAGTTTTTCCTGTAATAAAGTTAAATATTTTATTTTTTCTTTACTTAAAGACCATCTAGAATCTGGATTCCTGGAAAGAGTTCCAATGCCTGAACATGGAGCGTCTAATAAAATTTTATCAAAATAAGATATAAACTTAGGATTTAATTCAATCAAACTCGTAGCATCAGCCTTAAGAGTATTAACAGATTTCAAATTTAACCTTTCTAAATTTGATTGCAGTATTTTCAATCTTTTTGTTGATCTATCTACGGCAATGATTTCAGCACTATCATTTGTTAATTCTGCAAGGTGGGTAGACTTACTTCCTGGAGCTGCACAAGCATCTAAAATCTTTTCACCTTCTTTTGGATTTAAGAGAGGTGCTATCCACTGAGAAGATCTATCTTGAATTGTCCAAAGTCCATCACTATATCCTGGTAAATTTTTTATAGATCTTGGATTAGATTTTAAAGTAATTCCATTATGTAAATCTTTAATAATTTCAGCATCAATTTTATTTTCATGAAGTACTTTCAAAAAGTTATCTAAATTAGTTTTTAATTGGTTAATTCTCAAATCAATTGATGGTTTTTTATTAAATGCCTTAATGATATTTTCACCCTCGCTATTGCCGACCCATTTATAAAGATCCTTCACAAGCCATAATGGAAATGATTCAATATATGAAATTCGTTCTTTTCTATCAGAGGATAATTCCGGAAAGATTTTTTGTTCTAATTTTCTTGATGCATTTCTCAATATCGCATTTACAGTTCCCGCTAAACCATTTAAATCTGTTTTTTTAGCTACTTCTACAGTGGTAGAAATAGCAGCAGGAAATGGGATTTTATCCATTTTTAATAGTTGATACAATCCTATATGTAGAAGCCATCTTAACTTTGGAGGCTGCTTTTTATGAGCAATTTTTGAAGTATGATCCGTCCAAAGATCAAGAAATTTTCTATACCTTATGCATCCAAAAGATAATTCCGTAATAAAAGCTATATCAAGAGGATTAAATTGATAATTTTTTAAAACCTTTTCAAGAGCATGATCAGAAAAATCACCAGAACTAACTTTTAATAAAATTTCCCAAGCTGCCTTTCTTTGTAAATATCCTATGCTCAAAATATAATTAATTTTTAAAGATAACTTTAATATACAAAAAATTCAAAAATTTAAACTACTTTTTCAATTGAAGAATTAAACCAAATAAAACCTAAGATAGAAATAAGTGAAAGATTAAATCCTAAAAAAAGAAAGATATTTAAAGAATGAATCCTTTCCCGAAAAAATATTTTTTTTTCTTTTTGATACTTCATTATTAAAATAAAAACTTATTTAGGATTTCAAACGGCAACCAATATTGATAGATCCTGAATCAAGCATTCTTCCTAATTTAATTGCTATGGATTCCTCCAACCTAGTGAAATTAGATTGATGGGTAGTTATCCAATTTAATTCAGAAAAAGTGATAATTCCCGTCGAATTACTTTTTAAAAAAAGTGTTCCAATTTCCATTAGATAAATCTAATTTTTCCCAAGTTAACATCCATAGTTAATATTTCTTCATAACATAATATTCTTTTAATTTTTCAAAGACAAATGTAGGTTATTACTCTCAATTTATTGAATATCTCTTAAAAATTTATCAGCCGTTTGTAAGTGATTATTTAATTTTTCCTCTGACATTTTATCGAGATTTCTCGTTAACATTGCCAGACGATATTGCTTTCTAAAAAAGCTTTCATTGTCTTTAATAAATTTCCAAAATAAGCCATCCCATATTTCACACCATGGGCCACTTTTAAAATTAGACATTTTTTTTATATAGTTAGAGCTTGATATATATGGCTTTGTTGAAAAGATACCACCATCACTAAACTGACTCATTCCGTAAACATTTGGGACCATAACCCAATCATAGGAATCAATAAACATCTCCATAAACCATTTATAAACTTGGTTGGGGTGAATTCTACATAGAAGCATAAAGTTGCCAACAATCATTAGCCGCTCAATATGATGACAATAACCAAATTTAATAATATTTTTTATAACAACGTCTACTGGTTCAATTCCTGTATTTCCTTGATAAAAAGATTTTGGAATTGGCTTATCTTCAAAATTCCAAAAATTACTATTTCGCATCTTTGTTCCGTACTTTTTATAGACGAGGCAAATAAATTCTCTCCATCCAATAATTTGACGAATAAAACCCTCTAAAGAGTTAATAGGAACATTATTATTTTTTGCAAAAAATAATGCTTTATTTACTACTACATCTGGGGTTAATAAGCCGCTATTTAAAAGTGGAGAAAGTAAACTGTGCCATAAAAAAGAATTTTCTTTAGAAATAGCATCCTCATAATCTCCAAATAAGAAAAATCTATGTTTAAAAAAATCATTTAACCATTCATCTGCCTCTTCAAAATTAGTTGGATATAAAAAGTTATTACTTTCTCCAATAAACTCAATATCAAAATTGGCTAATGACCTTTCTGCATTAACTACAAATTTATTTTTTTGTAATTTAGGTGTATAGGGTATATTTATTTTTTTTGGTAATTTTTTTCTGTTCATTTCATCGAAACTCCATTTTCCACCTTCAGGTGTATCATCAGGATTAACTAATATCTTTTGGCTCTTTCTTTGATTCTCATAAAATCTCCCCATAAGAGGTTTTTTTGCATTTGATGCAAATAAATCTTTTAAATCTTCACTGCTCATAAACATAGGAGAGGGCAAAATATTTAAAGCTAAATTATTACTTTCAACAAAATTATTAATCCTCTTCATTATTAAAAAATCATGAGGGTCAATGAGATTTATTTTCTGATATTTATTTTTAATAAATTCCGATAAGTAATCAACTGTAGAAAAATTATTCTTGTTTTCGATATATAAAACTTTAAAGCCAGATATTTCTAGATAATTTTTATACGCGAGCATAGACGCTCTATGAAAAACTAACTTATTTTTATGGTTAATTAATTTATGAAATTTATCATTTCCAAAAAATAATGAGTCTTCCAAAATCAAAACTTCACAATTTATTTTTAAGATTGGGCTTTCTCTAAAAAGTTGATTCGGGAAAATAATTGATACTTGTTTCATCTTTGCGACTTCCTGTTACTGCATCTTTTTGAACAGTAGATGACATCATCCCAACAGTTTTTCCATTTTTTACGCCACTCAAATGGCCTATTGCAAACAGGACAAGTTTTAGTAGAAAGATTTTTCAAAATTTATAATTTTCTTTTATGAGTAGATTTAAATCTAGTTGAATCTTTAAGGGCCATATGTTTTGTATTTCTTCCTGAAACTCTCTTTCTCCAGACTTTGAAAGATTTGGGTTTAAGATTTTGACGCATAATTTTTATCGCATCTTCCTCTTTTAAACCAAATTGATACTCGATAGCTTCAAAGGGTGTTCTATCTTCCCAACACATTTCTATTATTCTGTCTATGTCGATACTTTCCATATTTATTGTTCACATTGTGAGGTACAAAGTTTTTCAATATCGGATCTTCCTGTAATTTGAAGTCTATATTTTGCCCAATATCTGTAAACCAATCTCAATAATGGAGATAAGAGCTTAATCTTCAAGGGATAATAAACCCAACCTAAACCAACTAATTCATAAGAATATGCAAGTACATCTAGTCCCCTAATAATTTCACCATTTTCAATAATCCCATGCAGGTTTGACATAGCTTCTGAATATGAGATGCCATTAAAAAGACTTCGATCATAATCCTTACTATTAATATCTATAAATACAATTTGATTTAAGGTATCTCTTTTTTTAAGAAAATTTGTTTCTCTCAAACAAAGTGGACAACCACCATCGAATAAAAAGGTTAATTTATTTTTCATATTTTTATTCAAATATAGAAATTAAATAACTTTTTTGTGGAATAAAAATTTTTTTTTAGAGTACAAGCTTTATAAAGCCTTAATAATTGCCAGTTCTAATTTAATGAAAATATATTATCTTATATATTAGTAAGCCATTGATTAAGGGATACATCAATGGTTTAAAACTATTTATGATCAATCATCTAGAAGATGAACTCCTTCTCCTACGTCAGGAATAAATTTACAATATTTTTCAAAAATAAGTCCAACACCTCTCATTTTTTCTCCTAATTCATCGTTAAATTTATTCCATTCTTCCGATTCACGATCAGGTAGATCCCACCCTTGTTTTTCTACCATACTTGTTATTACTGTATAGTCCCATTCTATGTATGCCATTGAGTTAATTTAAACTACCAGAATATTATAAACCAAGAGATTTAATAGGTAATCAATATTTTTTGAATATAATTTAAAAGTGTGAAAAAATTATAAATGTCAATTTTGCCAAGAAGATTTGAACGAATCAAAAGTGTTTTAGATTGCAGAATGAAAAACTTGACTGTTTTAGTTGAGGATGTCAATAAACCACATAATTTGTCTGCGATATTAAGGACATGTGATGCAGCAGGAGTTTTCGAAGCAAATTTTATTAGCAAAACGAATGCCGTTAAGACTTTTAATAGTACTGCTCAAGGAAGTCAAAAATGGGTAAAACTGAATAATCATGAAAACACTATCACGGCAATATCTGATTTAAAGAATAAGGGTTTTAAATTATATGGAACGACTCTTAATAGTGAATCAGTAGATTATAGAAATTTTGATTATTCTCAAAATACATGTTTTGTTTTAGGAGCAGAAAAATGGGGACTAAGTAATGAACTTATATCAATGGTTGATCAATCAATTTTTATACCTATGAGAGGTATGGTTCAATCTCTGAATGTTTCAGTCGCTGCCTCTATATTATTATTTGAAGCTGTTCGCCAAAGAAAAAATAAAGGTACATTGCCCGCTAATGGAGAAGGGTTAAATATGGATGAATATCAAAAAACACTTTTTGAATGGTGTTACCCAGAATTAGCTGCGGTGTATAAAAAATCAGCTAAAGAATATCCAAAGTTGAATGATCAAGGAGAACTTGATCCTATTACAGATAACTAAATTTATTCAGAATTTTGACTATCAAAAATTTCTTCAAGGTCCTCTCCTATAAAAGAAAGACCTAAAACTAAAAAAAACATTGCCAAACCTGGGAACAAAGCCGTCCACCAGATACCTGTAGGTAAAGCGGCAAGAGCCAGGTTTAAATCACTTCCCCACTCTGGGACATCTGCAGGAACGCCAAGGCCTAAAAATCCTAAACTTCCTAATACCAAAACAGCATCTGCAGCATTTAGGGTAAGCAGAATAGGCAATGGTGTTATTACATTTGGGAGGATA
Organism: Prochlorococcus sp. AG-355-O17; assembly: GCA_003280655.1. GTDB lineage: Bacteria > Cyanobacteriota > Cyanobacteriia > PCC-6307 > Cyanobiaceae > Prochlorococcus_A. The sequence continues at coordinate 41,446 of QCEK01000011.1, read as the reverse complement.
TATTTAAAAATAATTTTTTTAACATCAGCTCCTGCAACTTGAGCTGACTCCACATAAGTTTCGGATTTAACCAACATTGTCTGATTTCTGATTAATCTAAAATATTGAGGAGAGTAAACAATACACAATGCCAAAGCCGCGTTAAGGATACCCTTACCCAGTACAAAAGCCACAACAACTGAAAGCAAAATTACAGGTATTGAAAAAATAGTATCCATTAATAGTGATAAGCATTTATCAAAAAAACCACCAAAATATCCACTTAATAATCCCAATGGCAAACCCAAACATAATGAAAAAAGAATAGCTAAGAATACAACTTCTATCGCTAATGATGATCCTTGCAAAGTTCTTAAGCAAACATCTCTTCCTAATCTATCTGTGCCACAAAAATGATTAAGAGAAGGAGGGGCAAAGATATCATTGCTTAACATTGAAAATGAATAGCCAAAAAAATTATTGGCCTCTAAAAATCTCATTATTAAAACAACAAGAAGATAAAAAAGTACAATTAAAAATCCAGCTTTTCTGATATTTGCACCGACACGATTAAATGAGTTAATATCCAAAATCTTTTTTAAAGATATAAATGAAATATACCCAATTCTTTTAAAAATAAATAGCTATAGATTTTAAATTAAAAGAAATTACTGGTTTAATTTCAAGACTGCCATAAAAGCTTCTTGAGGGACTTCAACTTTACCCATTGCCTTCATCCTCTTTTTACCTTTGGCTTGTTTCTTTAAAAGTTTCTTTTTCCTAGAAATATCCCCTCCATAACATTTAGATAAAACATCTTTTCGCAAAGCGCTTATGCTTTCACTTGCAATAATCCTACTGCCGATTGATGCTTGAATAGGTATTTTAAATTGTTGTTTTGGAATAAGTTCTTTTAATTTCTCAACTAAACTTCTGCCAATTCCATAAGCCTTATCTTTATGAACAATAGAAGTTAATGGATCTGCTCTTTCTGAATTTATTAGAACATCTAATCTAACAAGGTCATTTTTTCTATAGCCAATCAAATGATATTCCATTGATGCATAACCTTGGGTTCTACTTTTCATTTGATCAAAGAAATCTGTAACAACTTCTGCTAATGGAATTTCATAAATCAATGTAACTCGATCTGTTGTTATGTATTTCATATCTATAAATACTCCCCTTCTTTCCTGACATAAACCCATTAATGTTCCATTAAATTCATTGGGAGCATAAATCTCCATTTTCACATAAGGCTCTTCTATTGATTCTCTAAGTTGTGGATCAGGAATTGTAGAAGGATTATCAATAAAGATATGTTCCTGCTGATTTAAATTAACTTTATAAATAACTGATGGTGCCGTTACGATTAGATCCAAGTCATATTCTCTTTCTAATCTTTCTTGAACAATCTCCATATGAAGAAGTCCTAGGAATCCGCATCTAAATCCGAAGCCCATTGCGCTACTGGTTTCGGGCTCATATTTTAAAGCTGCATCAGATAATTGTAATTTTTCTAGTGATACTCTTAAATCTGGGAATTGATCAGCATCAGTAGGGAATAAGCCACAAAAAACCATAGGATTTGCTGTCTTATATCCAGGCAAAGGATCATTGGCAGGTGAATTTAAAAGAGTAATCGTATCTCCTACTCTCGCATCAGCTACTGATTTTATAGAAGCAGCTAAATAACCAACTTCTCCTGCATGTAATTCATCAACTTGCTGCTGATCAGGCGCCATTATTCCTATCTCATCTAGTTCATAATTTTTCTTACTTGCCATTAATAATATTTTTTCTCTCTTATTTAGAGACCCAGATATCACCCTGAAATAAACAATAACTCCCCTGTAAGGATCATAATAAGAATCAAAAATCAGTGCCTTTGTAGGTAGTTTAATTTCATCTTGAGGAGGAGGTACTCTTCTTACGATTGCTTCCAAAATATCTTTAATACCAACTCCAGTTTTTGCTGAACAATTTATTGCATTAGATGTATCAAGTCCAATAATTTCCTCTATCTCTTGTTTTATTTTTTCAGCATCAGCCCCTGGTAAATCAACTTTATTTAAAACAGGAATTATTTCAAGATTATTTTCAAAGGCAAGATAAACATTAGCTAAGGTTTGAGCTTCTACTCCTTGACTTGCATCAACAACAAGTAATGCGCCTTCACAAGCTTGAAGGGATCTACTAACCTCGTAAGAGAAATCAACATGCCCTGGAGTATCTATTAAGTTCAAAACATATTCTTGGGAATCGTCAGCTCTATATTTCATCCTAGCGGCCTGTAACTTGATAGTAATTCCTCTCTCTCTTTCAAGATCCATACTGTCCAAAAATTGTTCTTGCATATCCCTTTGCTCCACAGTACCAGTATCTTGAAGTAACCTATCTGCAAGGGTAGATTTACCATGATCAATATGAGCGATTATGCAGAAATTTCTAATTTTTGAAACCGATATATCAGTCATATAGAAAGAAAAATTCTCCTCTTATTACATCTTGATTAATATTAGCTAATTAGGATTATGGATGGAAACCAAAAATGGAATTATTTCTTTTTTTAATTTCTTTTATAAAGGTACTGTAATTTTTAGAGACTGATATTTCTGGATGAATTAAGTTATTTATTTTTTTCTGAAGATTGTGCTTATCGTTTAAAAATAAAACAGATTTTTCTAGAACCTCAACCATAATTGAAACCGCAGTACTTGCTCCCGGAGAGGCTCCCAACAAAGCAGATAATGATCCATCAGATGAATTTACAATCTCAGTTCCAAATTTCAAAGAACCACCACCTTCAGTTTTTTTAATTATTTGGACTCTTTGACCAGCATTCTTTAAATACCAATCAGAAGGATTAGCTGATGGCATCATATTCTTTAAATTCTCAACTCTTGAGTTATGGTTCTTTAATGATTGTGATATTAGGTAATTTATTAAATCGTTGTTCTTGAAACCAACGTCTATCATAGAAAAAATATTATTCTTTTTAATTGAACTAAATAAGTCAAAGTATGAACTTTGTTTTAGAAATTTCGTTGTAAATCCAGCAAAAGGTCCATATAAAAGAAGTTTTTTATTATCAATCCATCTGGTGTCTAAATGAGGCACAGACATCGGGGGCGATCCTATATCAGCTTTACCATAAACTTTTGAATTATGTTTTTCCGTAAGATCTTTTTTCTCGCAAATAAGCCATTTCCCACTAACAGGAAATCCACCATAACTTTTTGCTTCTGGAATTTTTGATTTTTGTAAATAATTAATTGTTTTTCCACCAGCACCAAGAAAAACATAGCCAGTTCTAATTGAAGTTTTTCTACCTTCAGAACTGATTTCTAGTTCCCATTCTTTTTTATCAATTTTCTTTAAATCTACTAATTCTGTTTTGTATCTAATTTCAACATTTTTGTTTAAGGAAACTAATAACAAATACTCTTTAGTTAAAGCCTCAAAATTAATATCAGTTCCTCTACCTATTCTGGTAGCAGCAATTTGAGTGGATGGATTTCTATCTTTTGTTATTAGAGGAGCCCATGATGAAATTTCATCAAAAGATGTAGAAAATTCCATATCGATAAATTCAGGATTTTCGGACATTTTCTGAAATCTTTTTTTTAAAAAAGAAATATTATCCTGACCAGAAACAAAGCTAATATGAGGAATAAATTTTAGAAACTTCTTAATATCAATTTTCCCTGCTTCATACAATGTGGCCCATAAAGACATGGATGTTTCAAAAGAACGATTTATTGAGAGCGCTTTATCTATTTTTAGATTTCCTTTTTCATCTAAAGGGGTATAGTTTAATTCGCAATTAGCCGCATGTCCTGTACCCGCATTATTAAAAGCGCCAGTACTTTCACTTCCTGGAGCATTTAATTTTTCTATAATAAGAAATTTAATATCTGGTAAAACTTCTGAAATCAGGAGGGCTAAAGTACTACTCATTATCCCTGCTCCTACTAAGACTGCATCAAAGTAGCTATTATCATTAGTGGGATTTTTAGATGAAGTCACAACAGAAAATTATCTTTTTTGCAATTAATCAGATTTCTTTCTAGGCTTATTATAAAGTTAATCCAAAATTATGAGTACTGAAACACTCTCGCTGACAAACGAAAATGTAGAAAAAGTCCTTGACGAGCTAAGACCTTTTTTAATTTCTGATGGAGGTAATGTAGAGATTGCAGAAATAGATGGTCCAATTGTCAAAGTCAGACTTCAAGGAGCATGTGGTAGTTGCCCAAGTAGCACTATGACTCTCAAAATGGGTATTGAAAGAAAGTTAAAAGAAATGATTCCTGAAATAAGCGAAGTTGTTCAGGTTTTATAAAAATTTTTAACTGAAATATATATTATTTAGTTTTTAATTCCTTCAACAAAGATGATTCCATATCAAGGCAATCAACTGGAAGTCCTTGACCAATAGCGATTAAAAGAGGTGCAAGAATTCCTAAAGTAAAAACTAAATTTGATTGGCTTACATCATATTTACTTAAAGTAAAAGTTATCAAATAAATAATTGAAAAATAAGCATGTAGTGAAAAAAATTCTTTTGGCTTTAACACTGGCCACCTTAAAGTATTTCCCAAGAAATATAAAAAACCTGTCATAAATAAATACTTACATGAAGATTAAACCAAATATAAACATAAACCTTTTTAGAGACTATTTATAAAAAAATTTACTTAAGATAATAATTAAAAAAACATTAAATCTTCGTTTCTATTTGTAAAAGCTAGACATGCATTTAAAAATACGCTTATAATAATTTAGTAGCAATTGCTACTTTTTCGTTCACCCTCATTTGAGGGCGCAGTTCGAGTCATACCATGGAACGGGGGATGGCCGTGTTGTCACATCGAAACATGACTACTTTAACTTACAGAGGTAAAAACTACGTTCAAAACAAAGAAGCTGCTGAAAAGCAACTTGTTGAACTTACCTACAGAAGAAACGTATACACCAACAGAATGGATGACGCTTCTTCAAGTACTGAAAAAGCAGAATTAAATTACAGAGGTGTTAATTACACTAAATAATTTAATTAAACAAATTGAAAGCCCCTTTTTTAGGGGCTTTTTTTGGCTATATTTATCAAGAGTTCTTTAAAAAATATGTCTGAAAGTTGCTGTAATACTAACACATCGAATAAAGCAACTAATCAATTCGATCATAAAGATGCGATTCAAGAAAGATATGGCTCAGCCGCACTAGAAAAAGAAAGTTGTCTTTGTACACCAGTTGGGTTTAATCCCTTTTTACTTGAAGCAATTCCTAAAGAGGTTATAGAAAGAGACTATGGATGTGGGGATCCAACTAAATACGTTCAAAAAAATGATATAGTCTTAGATCTTGGAAGTGGTAGCGGCAAAAATGCTTTTATTTGTGCCCAAATTGTTGGGAAAGAAGGGAAAGTTATTGGAGTTGATCAGAATCCTGATATGCTTTCTTTATCTAGATCAGCCTCTAAAGAAGTTACAAAAAATATAGGTTTCAACAATACAGAATTTCTAGAAGGTTCAATTGAAAAACTTGATGAATTAGATAAAGATTTAAGTCCATTAATCGCCGACAAATCAGTTGATATTATTTTAAGTAATTGCGTTTTAAACTTGGTAAGTCCAGAATCTAGAAATAACCTCCTAAGAAATATAAAAAGAGTTTTAAAAGATAATGGAAGAATTGCAATTAGCGATATTGTCTCTAACAAAAAAGTTCCTTTAAGATTGCAAAATGATCATGATCTATGGACAGGATGTATTAGTGGAGCATGGTATGAACCAGACTTTATAAGTGACTTTAAAGAACTAGGATTTAAAAATTTAGAATTTGCAGAAAGGAGTGTTGAACCTTGGAAAGTAATTGAGGATATAGAATTTAGAACAATAACTTTAGTAGGCAATATTTAAAAAATTCAAGAGTTTAAAAATATAACTTAAATTTTCATGAGAAATAATCTACGAGATCAAATACCAGCATTAAAAAATAAGTATTATTTCAACTATGGAGGTCAAGGACCATTACCAAAATCTTCTTTAGAAGCCATAGTTAAAACGTGGGAAATTATCCAAGATTTAGGACCATTTACTAACAATATGTGGCCTTTTATTTACAAAGAAATATTAACTACAAAAAGGCTCATTGCACAAAAATTAGGTGTAAATTCAAAGAATGTAGCTTTAACCGAGAATATCTCTTCCGGTATGATTTTGCCCTTTTGGGGGATAAAAGTAGAAGAGGGAGAAGAGCTGTTAATAAGTGACTGTGAACATCCTGGAGTAGTGGCTGCAAGTCGAGAATTTTGCAGAAGAAATAAATTAATATTCAAAATTTTGCCGATCCAAAAATTTAAAAATCTAAACGACGAAAATATAATTTTAGAGATTTTGAAAAATCTAAATAGTAAGACTAAGATACTAATTATTTCTCATATCTTATGGAACTTTGGATATAAAATTCCTTTAAAACAAATTTCTATCGAATTAAAAAATAATCGAGCAGATTCTTATTTACTTGTTGATGGTTCTCAAACCTTTGGGCACATAAATATTGAAAAAGAAGTTTTTTATTCTGATTTATATTCAATAACTTCTCATAAATGGGCATGTGGACCAGAAGGACTTGGAGCCATTTATGTCTCTGATAGATTTATTCATGAAACAGATCCAACAATAATTGGTTGGAAATCATTAAAAAAAGAACAAGGCATTTATGAGCCTTCAGATAATCTTTTTCATGATGATGCAAGGAAGTTTGAAGTAGCTACATCTTGCATTCCTTTACTTGCAGGGCTTCGTAATTCTATAGATCTTTTGGATAAAGACTGCCATGAAAAAGAAAAAAGCGAAAATATCAAAAAATTAAGTGAGAAACTTTGGGATGAATTAAATCAATTAAAGGGTGTTGAATTAGTTTTAGAAAAAAAGTACTTAAATGGGATAGTTAGTTTTAATATCGAAAATATTAAAGATAAGGATAAATTTGTAAATAAACTTGGAGAAAAGAAAATTTGGATTAGAGTTTTAGAAGATCCAAAATGGTTTAGAGCATGCGTACATCAAATGACTACAGAAGCTGAGATTAATTTACTTTCTGAAGAAATTAAAGAATTACCAGGGTATTTCTGAGCTATCCCAAGCAATAAATTTTCCAGTACATTCCGGGGATTGATTTTTAATAATATTGATCAAAAATTGGGAGGATTTTTCTTTACTAAATAATTTATGTTCTGGCACAAATTTATGAAAAGGTCTAGATAAATCAGTATCTACTGTTCCTGGATGAAGCAATGTGATAGTAGCCTTTGGGAAACGTCTAGCCCATTCAATACTTAAAGATTTAAAAAACTGATTTTGCGCAGATTTTGCAGCTCTATATGAATACCAACCTCCAGTTTGATTATCTCCAATGCTACCAACTCTTGCACTTATACTTGCAAAATTAAAATCCAAATCTTTTGGTATAAATTCTTCAATCGCTTTAGCTAATAAAATAGGAGAAAAGGCGTTTATTGAAAAACTTTCCATCATATTTTTTTTATCAAGATGTTGTAATCTTTTTTCTGGTTGAAGTGAATCACTATGAAGTCTACCTGTAGCATTAACAACTAGCCTTAATTTTGAAGGCTGATTTGATAATTTATTTTTCAACTGCAAAAGGGATTGAGAATCCTCTATATCTAATTCCCAAAAAGAATTAAATTCACTTTTTCTTCCGCACAAAACAACTTCTAAATCTTTTTCACTTTCACTGAGATCTTTAGCTATTTGGGTTCCAATTCCACCTGCGCCTACAACTAAGGCTAAGCCCTTCATTTTATTAAAAATAACTCATTCAATTCTAAGAAACTTTTCCTGTGATTTGCGTAAAGATCTTTCTTATTTGATTGGGAAATTTTATTGAGATTTTCTTTTTTCTTTTAATAATTTATAAGCTATTTTTCTATCATCAAAATTAATAACTTTATCATTGAGAATTTGGTAGTCTTCATGTCCTTTTCCTGCAATTAAAACAATATCTTCTTTATTGGCAAATTTAATAGATTCATTTATTGCTTTAAATCTATCAATCTCAATTGTTATTTTTTCTCTTTTTTTTATACCCATCAAAATATCATTTACTATCTTTTGGGGTTCTTCTGATCTTGGATTATCTGAAGTTATAAAAAGTTGATCAGAAAACTCTTCAGCTATTGATCCCATTAAAGGCCTTTTACCAAGATCTCGATCTCCTCCACAGCCAAAAACAGTAATGAGTTTTCCCTTACAAAGTTTTTTAATTGATTGCAAAACTTTTTTTAATCCATCAGGAGTGTGGGCATAATCAACAATTACTGTTGGAAGTGATCTTGAAACGTCATCATTATCAATTTCTATTTTCTCCATTCGCCCAGGAGCGCCAGGGAAAGATCGTATTAACTTTGATAGATCTTTTAAAGAAAAATTAAGTTTATACAATATTGTTATTGCTTGAATCGCATTCATTAAATTAAATTCTCCAACGAGTGGAACAAAAAGTTGAATTTTTTCCTTGGGTGTATGAAAAATGCAGGTTGAGCCATTTTCAGTAAATTTTTTATCTGTTACGAAAAAAAAATCATGATTTTTAAATTCACTTTCAGTAATCTTTGTAGACACTAATGAAGATCTTTTTTCAAGATCAGATGATAATTTAGATATCCAAGGGTCATCATGATTTAATACAGAAATTCCATCCTTTTCTATTAAATAAGGTGGTAAAAACAATTTTCTTTTTGTTTGAAAATAAGATTCCATATCTGAGTGATAATCAAGATGATCTTGAGTTAAATTAGTAAAAATAGCCGCCTCAAATTCGCATCCTGATATCCTCTTTTGAGCAATAGAATGAGAACTTACTTCTAATATCGCGAATTCAGATTCTGCCTCAACAGCAGCATTTAATTTCTTTTGAAGTTTATCGGCGAAATCAGTTGTATGAGAGGCAACTTCTGAGAAGCCAGGCCATCTATTAAACAAGGTCCCAAATAATGCAGTCTTTTTCCCTAATTTTTTTAAAAGATATTCTAATAAGAAAGTAATTGTCGTTTTTCCATTTGTACCAGTAACACCAATAAGTTTAAGTTTTCTTGAAGGCCTATTCCAAAACTCAGCGACTATTTGACCAAAAATATAATCTAAATTATGCTCTATAACCAAAATCCTTTTTCGATCAATAGATCCAATTTTCTGTTTTGCAGCAGGGCCAATAATGGCAGCCTCTGCGCCATTTTCAATTGCCTCAATACAAAATTTTCCTCCATCAACATTTAAACCAGGCATTCCTAAAAATAAAGTTCCTTTTTGTACTTCTTTAGAGTTAAAAGAAATATTATTGATATCTTGATCGATAAGATTTGATGAAGGAATAATTCCTACCAAATCTAAAAGTTTATGTAATTTTATAGATCTCATAGAAAAAAATTATTTCTCCAGAATGGTACTAATATTTTTTTGTAACCAATTCTTTAATTGATCATCTTTTAATCTTGGAGAAGTGCGAGGCAATTCTATGATCTCCTCGGACCTAATTCTTTCAACAGCAATAACTGGTACTTCATAATCATATTTTTTATATTTATCTTTATATAAATCGACCCTATCAATATCAATTTCCTTAAGCTCCTCTAGATTAGGGAATAACTCATTAAGATTTATTTTTGCCAGTTTGTTTTTTAATGAATCACAAAGGCAACATCCCTGCCTAACAAAAATAAATATTTTCATTCATTTAGTCAGGCACAGGGTCACATCCACAGGGAGTTAAAGGATGACATCTGCTTAATCTTTTTAAAGTTAACCACCCACCCCTCCAAGGACCATGTCTAGTAATTGCCTCATATCCATAAGAGCTGCAACTTGGAATAAATCTGCATCTTGGTCCAAAAAAAGGAGAAAACCACTTTTGATAAAACGAAATCATAAAAAGAAGTATAGAAGTAATTGATTTATTAATAGTTTTGAACACTTTAATGATGTAAAATAGTATTTCAAGTAGTAAATAGTTTAATTGAATTTAATCAATTATCCAATTTATTGCAATTTTCTATTTAATTTAAAATTATGTCAAGATACCGCGGCCCCAGATTAAGGGTTTCGCGTCGCTTGGGAGAACTACCAGGTCTCACCAGGAAAGCTTCAAAAAAGTCTAATCCTCCAGGTCAGCACGGCCAAGCCCGTCGCAAGCGATCAGAATATGCAATTCGTCTAGAAGAAAAGCAGAAACTTAGGTTTAATTATGGAGTTTCTGAAAAACAACTAGTACGTTATGTGAAAAAAGCTAGAGCTCAAGAAGGATCTACAGGTACTAACCTACTAAGACTTTTAGAAAACAGACTTGATAATGTTTGTTTTAGATTGGGTTTTGGAGGCACCATTCCAGGCTCAAGACAATTAGTAAATCATGGCCATGTAACCGTTAATGGAAAGGTTCTTGATATTGCTGGTTATCAATGCAAATCAGGAGATGTAATCGGAATTAAAGAAAACAAAGCAAGCAAAAAACTTGTAGAAGGTAATATAGAATTCCCTGGCTTAGCAAATGTCCCACCTCATCTTGATTTAGACAAGCCTAAATTAACGGGAAAAATAAATGGGAAATGCGATAGAGAGTGGGTGGCTCTTGAAATAAACGAACTACTAGTTGTTGAATATTATTCAAGAAAAGTTTAATACTACTTTTCTTTGGATTATTAAATCTCTCTTTTAAAAAATGAGAGATTTAATTTAATTCTTATTTTTAAAAAATAATGGGAAATAAGGAAAATAATATAAAAAAGCCAGGTTTTAAGACCTTATCTATTCACCATGGGGAAACATTTGCTGAAGAAACTGGATGCGTTATGCCTCCTATTTTTTCTACATCTACTTTCAAACATGGAAATAAAGATAATTTCGACTACACCAGATCAGGCAATCCCAACTTTAGAATTCTAGAAAACATCCTTAAATCAATAGAAGATTCTAAATACTGTACAGTTTTTGGATCTGGAATTAGCGCGGTAACTGCAATTTCATCAACACTGAAATCAGGTGACAAGATACTCTGCGAGTCAAATCTCTATGGTTGTACAGTGAGGATGTTCGAAAAAGTTTTCAAGAAATTTGGACTAGAAGTTTTATACACAGATTTTACAAACGAAAATAATGTCAAAAAGATTTCAAACTTCGAGCCAACCTTGATATGGCTAGAAAGTCCAACTAATCCACTTTTGAAGGTACTTGATATTAAGGCGATTTGCGATGAAGCGAATAAACTCGAAATACCAGTAGTTGTAGACAATACCTTCTCTACTGCACTTATTCAAAAACCATTGGACCTTGGTGCAACACTATCGCTTGTAAGCACCACAAAATTCATTAATGGACATAGTGACGCACTTGGCGGAACAGTACTTACAAATAATGAGGAATGGAATAGTAAGATGCTTTTCTCTCAAAAAGCTCTCGGGCTTCAACCATCTCCTTTTGATAGTTGGCTCATTACGAGAGGAGTAAAAACTCTTCCTTTAAGAATCGAACAACAAACTAAAAGTGCAGAATTTATTTCTGAAGAATTAGGTAATCATAAAATTATTAGTAAAGTAATTTACCCTTTTAATAAAGAACATCCGCAATTTAATTTAGCAAAATCGCAAATGAAATCTGGAGGTTCAATGATCACCCTAAAATTAAATTTAAATAAAGAGGATACTTTTAAATTTTGCAAATCTCTCAAATATTTCTCTCTAGCAGAAAGCCTTGGAGGAGTTGAAAGTCTAATTTGTCACCCTGCAACGATGACTCATGCTTCTGTTGATGACAAAACAAAAAATTTACTAGGGATAGATGATGCTCTTGTCAGATTATCAATTGGATGTGAAGATACAAACGATTTAATCTCGGACATATTATTTGCTTTAAATAAATTCTGAAAATTGAGAGATTTACTTAAAAAACCTATATGGAAAAATTTAGAGTTGGGATATGCAATTCCTGATAGTATTCATGCTGTTTCTGTAGCATTACCAACTTGGAATGATGTAATAAATTACGAGGAAAAAGATCAAGAATGTATGAATTTATTGAAGTCCATTTACCCACGATTCGGGCTAAACCCCATATTGAAAAGATTATGCGAAAAAGTAAAAAAACAAAATTACTACAACAATAAAAGTATCTGGCCATATCCGAATGAAAGAATAGCTTTTAAAGCTAAAAAATACATTGATAGAAATACTTCTGAACAATTCTCGTTAATAGAAAAAAGAAATAATTTAGCTTTCTTAATAACTGAAAAAGAAGGAAGTATTTATGCAAAATATTTTTGGCAACATACTGGTCTTGGTCTATCTTCAAGAGCTGCCGCTATAGAACTAGGTCTTGAAGATTGCCCTCCAAAATCTTACGTAAATGAATGTTCTCAAAGAATAAAAAATAGAATTTCTAAATCTACAAAAATTGACTCTAATGATATTCACTTAACTTCATCCGGAATGTCTGCATTGCATACATCATTAGAAATCATATATAAATTATTTCCAGCTAAACCAACACTCCAAGTTGGTTTTCCATATGTAGATGTACTTAAATTACCAATGAAAATCTTTCACGGAGCAAAGTTAATTACAGAAGAAAATTGCGCGGATATTGAATTAGAAATCAAAAGAATAAATCCATCAGCATTAATTATTGAACTTCCAAGTAATCCAATGCTCAAATGTGTAAACATTAAAAAAATTTCAAAAATTGCAAAAAAGCTAAATATTCCGTTAATTGTTGACGATACAATTGGTTCGAATTTAAATATAAATTCTATAGAACATGCAGATATAGTTTTTACTTCACTTACAAAAATTTTTTCAGGTAGTGGTGATATTCTTGCCGGATCATTAATACTAAATCCAAAAAGCAAATGGATTGATCAGTTTAGAAATGCATTAAACGAGATTAATATTCCAATACTTTCCGATGGAGATATAGTTTATCTAGAGAAAGTTAGTAGAGATGTAAATGAAAGAGTTTTTGAACAAAATAAAGCATGTTTAGAATTAAAAAAAAGATTAGAGACCCATAGCGAGATTAAAAATATTTTCCATCCTGAAAATTGTCCAAATTATAATTCTTTACTTACTTCTGATGGAGGATACGGCTGCTTATTATCATTTGAATTAAATGGAGGACTAAACAAAGCTAAGAAATTTTATGATTCTCTACAAGTATCTAAAGGACCTAGTTTAGGTACAAAATTTACTCTAGTTTGTCCTTATGTTTTACTAGCTCATTATGACGAGTTGGATTGGGCTGAAAGTTTTGGTATACCTTCGCACCTTATTAGAGTATCAGTTGGATTAGAAGACCAAGATCAATTATGGAAAAGCTTTTCTGAAGCACTCAATAATTTCTAAATTCCTAGTATTTACCGTATAGAAACTTATATACTCTTTTTCTGAATAATAGGTAGTATTATAATATATTTTCTCAATGTATAAATGGCAAAAATTTATGAGGACAACAGTTTTGCTATTGGAAACACTCCATTAGTAAAATTAAAATCAGTTACTAAAAACGCGAAAGCTACAGTACTTGCAAAAATTGAAGGTAGAAACCCTGCTTATAGCGTCAAATGTAGGATTGGCGCAAACATGATCTGGGATGCAGAGAAAAGTGGGAAGCTTACAAAAGATAAAACTATTGTTGAGCCAACTTCTGGAAATACAGGAATTGCCCTAGCTTTTACTGCTTCAGCAAGAGGTTATAAACTGATCCTTACAATGCCAGAATCCATGTCAATTGAAAGAAGAAGGGTTATGGCAGTGTTGGGTGCTGAAATTGTTTTAACAGAAGCATCTAAAGGTATGCCTGGAGCAATAGCTAAGGCTAAAGAAATTGCAGAAAGTAATCCTTCTCAATATTTCATGCCAGGTCAATTTGATAATCCAGCAAACCCTGAAATTCATTTCAAAACTACTGGACCAGAAATCTGGGATGATTGCGATGGTGAAATTGATGTTTTAGTTGCAGGGGTTGGAACTGGCGGCACAATTACAGGAGTTTCAAGATACATTAAGCAAGAGAAGGGAAGGAATATTACTTCTGTCGCTGTAGAACCATCACATAGTCCTGTTATTACACAGACGATGAATGGTGAAGAGGTTAAATCTGGACCTCATAAAATTCAAGGAATTGGAGCAGGATTTATTCCTAAGAACCTTGACTTATCAATTGTTGATAAGGTTGAACAAGTAACAAATGACGAGTCAATAGAGATGGCTCTTAGATTAGCAAAAGAAGAAGGTCTATTAGTGGGAATATCTTGTGGAGCTGCTGCCGCTGCTGCTGTTAGATTAGCTGAACAAGATGAATATGCAGGGAAAACTATTGTAGTTGTTCTACCTGATTTAGCAGAGAGATATTTATCATCAATTATGTTTACTGAAGTTCCAAGCGGAATCATTCAAGAACCAGTCAAAGCCTAAATCTATTTTTTCTCCAGTAATGAATCTGGTGAAATATACATCGCATCGCCATAAGAGAAAAATCTAAATTTTTCTTTTATGGCTTTTTTATACAAATCTAATAATCTTTCTCTACCAATCATTGCACTTACTAAAAGTAATAATGAACTTTTAGGAAGATGAAAATTAGTTAATAATCCATCAACTACCTTAAATTTATAACCAGGCTTAATTACTAAATCCACGTACTTCGCTATGGGAATATAGTCATTAATTTCATGAGAATAACAACTTTCAAGAGCTCTCACGCTAGTTGTCCCAATAGCAATTATTCTTCTATCTGTTTTCTTTATTTTTTTTATTTCCTCCACTACTTCCTTATTAACACTTACCCATTCTTTATGAAGTTTTAAGTTACTTAGATCTTCTTGATCAATTGGTTTGAATGTTCCATAACCCACGTGCAAAGTTATCGGTAAAATTATTACTCCTTTTTTTTTTAGATTGGAAATAAGACTTTTGCTTAAGTGTAAACCAGCAGTTGGCGCAGCAACGGCCCCTGGATTAGTTGCATACTCAGTTTGATAACTATTCTCATGAAAAGATTCTTCTTCGGTATTTTTTATATAAGGCGGGAGAGGGATTTCCCCGTATTTATCAAGAAGGTCATTCATTGAATTGAGATCAGTTATGTTTTCAGGAAATTTAATAAATCGCCCTCCAGTTTCTTCATCAACCCCTTCAACCATCAAATTAATATCTTGTGCAGAAGGAGATTTTAATATTATTTTTCTATTTATTTTTAACTTTTTCGCTGGCTTTGCCAAACATAACCAAATACATTCATGGGATCTTTCTAAGACTAATAATTCTACTAACATCCCATTTTCCAATTCAACCTTTAATCTTGCCTTCATTACCTTAGTATTGTTAATAACTACAAGATCACCTTTTCTAAATTCCTCTAAAAGATTCTTGGTAAATTTATTAGTTAAGCAGTCTTCTTCTAAAACACTATTTCTAACTATCATCAATCTTGATTCATGCCTAATTGCTGAAGGTTTACTAGCAATTAAAGTAGGATCAAGTAAATAATCATAAGATTCGAGCTTATAATCTCTTTCTTCTTTATTAATTTGAGAACTCAATTAAATCTAGGAGACAAGAGTCTCTGGCTCATTTTCAATCACGGAAGCCAAGTCTTTTAAGAATGAAGCTCCATCAGCTCCATAGATCACTCTATGATCAGCTGTTAGATTTACTTGCATTATTTTTTTAACGGATATTGAGCCATCAGTATTAGCAACAACAGTAGGTTTCGATGATGCTATAGCCAAAATAGCACCGGTACCTGGAGGAAGAATTGCGTCAAATCTATCAACTCCAAACATACCAAGGTTAGATAAAGTGAAGGTTCCCGTAGAGTATTCATTAGGTTCTAATTGTTTTGATCTTGATCTTTTCACAAGATCTTTCCATTCCCTAGACAATTCAAATAAATCAGTATTGCATGGTTCTTTTAAAACTGGAGTTATTAGTCCACCATCTTCCATCGCGACAGCAACAGCAATATTTATATTTTCTGGATAAGAAATTCCATTCTCTGAAAAACTTGAGTTAACTTGAGGATGTTTCTTTAGTGTCTTTGCAACTGCCTTTACTAGTAAAGCAGTCATAGTCACTCCATTCTGTTTTACTTTTTTGTAAAAATTATCTAATTTATCTGTGTTGATGGAGTATCCAACCCTAAAACATGGAACATCTAAACTAGATTCCATATTTTTATTTACAGCTTTTTGAAGAGTATTAAATTGAACTGTTTCTCCAGGATTACCAAAACTATTTCCTGAAGTTTCTGGTTTACTTTCAACTCCCAAATTTATACCAGGTAAACTTGCAGGAGAACCACCTTCACCTATCCATGGTACAGAGACGGGTTGGCCATTAGCTTTTAAAATATCATCGGCTTGAATCCTTCCGTGAGGTCCGGATCCATGAACCTTTGCTAAATCAACACCCATTTGAGAGGCAAGTTTTTTAGCTCTTGGAGATGCAATCACCCTCGAAGAAACATTACTTGTAGCAGCATTAATTTGATCACTATTAAAAGATGGGGCTGCCTTTTCACTCTTTAAAACGACTTCTTTTTCTTGTTTTTCAACAATTTCACTTTGGGCAAGTGGTTTTTCTTCAGTTTTGTTGCTCACCAATTCAAGTTGGTCTGAAGTAGAAACTTCGGGTTGATTACCTTTATTTTGTTCTTGAACAGAAGCTATCTCATCCTCATTTTCTACAATGAGTCCGATAGTTTCTCCTACTGGTGCAGTGCTGCCAGCAGGCATTAAAACAGCTGCAAGATATCCATCTTGAAAAGATTCAACATCCATATCTGCCTTGTCAGATTCAACAACCAAGACAGATTCACCTCTTTCAACCTTATCTCCTGGATTTTTCAACCATTCCACAATCTTGCCCTCCGTCATAGTAGAACTCAAGGCAGGCATGAATATTTCGTGAGACATAAGAAAATTGTTATTGCATAAGTTTTAAAGGATTTCTACCAAACTTCCTAAAGTTTTTATGAATAAGAACCCTTTTAACTCTTGATCTAATTATACGAAATCATGTTCACAGTGGGAACTCTTAAAACTTAAGAAAGTAATAATTTAGATCGATTAGAATTTAAAACTTTTCGAAATTAAGATTTACTTATATTTATCAAAAATACTAAATCTTTTTATTTAATTATTATCTATAGATTGAATAACTCCATCTTTAACCGTAATCGCGACTTGCATTTTTTCAATAAGATTGTCGCCCACAGTGACATCACAGAAACTATCCACTTGCCCTTGATCAACAATTTCGTCCATTTTTAATTCGCGAACTTGACTCTGTTGTTGAAGTAGATTTCTTTTTTGTTCTTCAATTTCATTTCGTTTTGCTGCGACTTGTTGTTGCACCTGACTAACCTGTTCTTGAACCCTTGGATCTAGAGGATTAACCGATTGGGATCTAATATTGTTTACTATTTGCTGCCCCTCCTGCTCAAGTTGCGATAATTGCTGGTCAATGTTTGAAATTGCTTTACTTAATTCTTTTTCAGCATCTTCCTTCCAAGTTGGTGTAACTACAGCTTTAATAGCTATTGAGCGCTTTATAGATATTGAGTTTTTTGTTTCCATAAAAAATTAAATTACCTTTTCAATATAGATAGAACAAATCAAATTTTCTTACTAAATCTGTTTTCATACATATTTTCTATTTGTAATGAATACTTTTTTTCTATTTCTTTTCTTTTTTGTTTAAGGGTTTGTGTTAACAACCCATTTTCTAGAGTAAAGGCATCAACAAAATAACAATCTAATATTTGTTCTTCAGATCTTGCTCCTAATCGACTTTGAAGCAAATTATTAATTTGTGATTTGAAAAATGTACCAATATTCTTATTCAGGTTTAATTTTGAAAGGTCTTCTTCCAAAAACTTGCTTTTAACCAATTCGACATTAGGAACTACAAGGGCTGTTAAACATTTCTTATCTTGTCCTACTAGTTGAATCTGATTAATAAATTCAGAACTAAGAATTTCAGTCTCTAGCGGATTCGGTTCTATATTTTCACCACTTGATAGCACTATTGTATCCTTGGCTCTTCCTGTTATAAAGAGAGAACCATTTGGTATTAAAAAACCTAAATCACCAGTATCAAACCAACCATCCTTGGATAAAACATCATTTGTAGCTATTTCATTATTAAGATAACCCTTCATTACTTGCGGCCCCCTAACAAGAATTTTCCCGACTTCTCTGAATTTCAGAATCTTTTTTTTATCATCATTCACTATTTTGATTTCAGTAAATGAAAGAGGCTGCCCAGATGATCCTCTAACATTTAATTCTCTTCTCCTACAAGTTAATACTGGACTAGTTTCTGTGAGTCCATATCCCACCAAAACATCTACACCTAAAGATTCAAAAAAAAGATCTACATGTTCTGGCAATGCACCTCCACCGTTAATGGGAAATTTCAGTTTTTCTCCGCATAGTTGTCTAAGAATATTCGGCCATAAAAAAATAGTAGACAATTTATGTAAAGGATATCGCCTAATAACAGAACCTAGTAAGGGGATTTTTGATTTAAAAGTTATTTGATTTATATCTATATTTCTTATCTTTCTAAGACTTCTTTTGAAAACCGAACTATTACTTATTAAAAACTTAATAAGTTTTTGCTTTTTGGAAGGCATTTTTTTCAACGCCTGAAAAAAACCATCATGTATTGCTTCCCATAGTCTCGGTACAGTTGCCATGACAACAGGTTTTACTTGAGTAATATCATCTTTCAGAAATTTTGGAATTGTATAGTATTGAGAACAACCGCATGAAAAAAAGAAGTATTCAGCACTCCTCTCATAAGAATGCCAGATAGGCAAAACGCTTAATACAGAGGTCCCTGGTTCTGGATCAGCGATATAGGCTAAATTGATTATTTGATGTAAAAAATTTGCATGAGTCAAAGGCACACCTTTAGGTTTTCCTGTTGTCCCAGAAGTGTAAAGAATAGTGGCGACGTCATCTATTTCTGGATTAAATTTTTCAAGATTCTTATTTTGTGAATTTTCTTTTTCTACTGAACTTATAAATTTACTCCAACTTATTAAACTTTCAAATTGTTCATCTTCTAAATTGATTATAAATTTCAGTCTTTTTTTTAATTCTTCTTTATTGTTTAACTTTAGCCAAATCTCCTTAGATTGAACTATTAGACCTACTGAATTAGAGTGCTCAATAATATAGTCTAATTCTACTGAAGGAGAATTAATACCTCTCACTGCATTTATAGCTCCTAGACGCATTAAGCCTTGATCAACTACTAGCCATCTTGGAGAATTTTCAGATATTACAGTAACTACATCCCCCTTTGCTAAACCATAATTTTTAAAAGAAAAAGAGACTTTTGTTATTAAATCAGCCAGCTCAGAATAAGAAAATTTTTCTTTGTATTTCCCTCTTAAATCGCAAACAGCTAAAGTATCACCACATTTAAATTTTAATTTTTCCCAAATTTGATCTATATGATCAAGGTTCTTAATAAAATCTCTATTTTTAGCAAATTTAGCTTTTTTAGAAAGAAATTTGGCTGCAGGCCAGTATGCTAAATCGCCCATTTTAAATTTATTTTGAAATTTTAATTTCTATTTTGATACAAAATCAAAATTAAATTCTTCCTGAATGATTTTTTTAACAATTATCTTGACTTCTTGAATATTTAAATTTTTGTTGTAATCAATCATATTTGCCATAAGACAATTTTCTATCCCGCAAGGAACAATTTCATTAAAGTTTTCTAATTCGCAGTCAATATTAATTGAAAATCCATTTATTGTTATCCATCTTTTACAACCAATTCCAATTGAAGCAATTTTCTTATTTCCTATCCAAACACCAGTGAAACCCTCTCTTGAATGACAATTTATATTAAAAGTTCCAAGAATTTTTATAATAATTTCTTCAATTTTTCTCAAATACCAATTTAAATCTTTATTAAAATTTTTCAAATCTAAAACCAAGTAAGTTACTAATTGTCCAGGCATATGACAAGTAACCTCACCACCTCTATTAATCTTAAAAACGTCATATTTATCATCATCTAAAGAAAATAGTAAATTATCGTAATTAGATCCTCTACCTAACGTATAACAGAGTTGATGCTCCCCTATCCATATAAAGTCAGGGTTAGAATTGTCTAAAATCAATGCCTCCTGATATTCTTTTTGTAATTTATAAACATCATTAAAAGAAGAAATATTATCAGGTTGTTTAATTATTGCTGTTCTATTTTCCATATTTAAGTAGATTTAGAAAGTAAGTAAATATTTTTAGATTTGTTATGAAAATTTTAATCCATGGAAAGAATCTTGAGCTCACTGGAGCATTAAAAGAATATACTGAGGCAAAGATAGAAAAAGCAACACATCACTATAAGGATATCGTTAAAGAAGCTGACATACACCTTTCAATTGAAAAGAACCCAAGAGTCTCGTTCCAAACTGCAGAAGTTACTATTTTTGCAAATGGTACCGTAATTAGAGCTGAAGAAAAAACTGAAAATCTTTACTCAAGCATTGATTTAGTTTCAAATAAACTTTGTAGAAAATTACGTAAATATAAAGAAAGAAACAATAAAACAATTCATAATAAACAATTTAAAAATAAAGATTCTTTACCAATTGAAAGTATGGAATCAAGTTTTTTAGATAAAGCTTTATTTGAAGAAGGAACTGAAGCAAGTCTGCCTGAACCATCTATTAAAAATAAATACTTTGAAATGACTCCAATTTCATCAGAAGAAGCAAGAAAACAATTAGATCTAATTGATCATGATTTTTATGTTTTTCGAAATAAAAAAAATAATGAACTTCAAGTTATATACAAAAGGAATCATGGAGGTTATGGACTGATTCAATCTAAATAAGTTTTAAATGCCCAATATTGAATATGAATTAAACGAGAAAATTCATGCGATAATTATTAACCCTTATCTATCTTGGGAAGATTTCTGTGTGAATTGCAATTTGATAAGAAAATACAATATCAAAAATATTTCTACTTCACTAAATTATTTAACTGATCTTAAAAACTGTTTGGTTAATTACAGTGCGGATATAAACGCACTTATTTCTTACCCTTTAGCAGATTTACCAGTCTCATTTATTGAAGAATTAGTTTGTTTTGCAAAAGATAAGGGTGCAAAAGGAATTGAATATATCCCAAACTTTATAAATTTATCCAAAAGAAATTTAGAAACTTTCGCTGCTGAAATTGAGCAGGTTAAATTATCTGGATTACCAGTTTCAATAATAATAAATAAATCAAAACTAAAAGAAGAAGTTTTTATTAATGCGATAGAAATATGTTTGGAATTAGGAATAAAAAATTTTCAATTTGGGGACGGATTTGGGTCTCCTCTTACATCTAATGATGTCACCGAAATACTAAAAATAACAGGATCACAAAATCAAATCAAAGTTGTAGGTGGTATAAAAAATCTGACGCAAGTAATTGATTTATTTGATAATGGAATTAGTTGCGTGGGTACTTCCAATTTTTGTGAAATTTTTGAAGAAGTAAACGTTATTTAAATGTCTGGTTCTGGTGAGTGCAGACTAAAAGGTCTCTGTATTAAAGCTTCTCCATTAGGCGAGAATGATAGATTAATAACTATCCTTACCGATGAGCAAGGGATTGTTAGATTAGCGGCACCTGGTGCTAGGCGTCCTAAAAGTAGTCTTGCCGCAGCTACTCCTTTAACATATTTAAGTATGCAGATTTTTGGAAAAAGAAATCTTAAATCTGTACGTCAAATTAAAATATTAAAAAGCTATTCTGGCCTAGGTAAAAATATTGAATGTCTTGCAGCCGCACAAGCAATAACTGAATTAACATTTTTATTAGTAGGTAATAATGACAAGCAACAAGACTATTTATCTTGCGTTCTTGCACATCTTGATAGGATTTATTTATATAAAGAGTCTCAAGAAGAAGATATTAAAATGCTCTCGATGAGTATTCAATCTTTAATCCATCTATTAGCCATCGGGGGTATTAATTTACCAATTCATCATTGCTGTAAAACTGGAGAACCTATTATTCCACCTTTAGGAAATTGGGAATGGAGTTGTTATTATTTGCCAAGTGAAGGGTTTTCATCCATAGAAGATCCTCAAAGTAACCTAAAAATAAATGCATCTGAAGTTGCTCTATTACAGAGACTTCTTTTCCCAGAATTACCAATAAAATCTAATGGAGAGTTGTTGGGTCCAAAAAAAGTCTGGCTTAAAATATTATTCATTATTGAGACATGGATCTCTACTCAATTAGAGAAGGATCTATCTTCACTAAAAATGTTGAGAGAAATATATAGTTAGCATATTCATGAAGCATTAAAAAATTTAAAAAATATGATCATGGCGCCTTTGCCTGTTAACTTTATAAATAGTTAATTCAATTAATGTGGTTCATATTGCCTGGTTGGGAAAAAAATCACCTTTTTGTGGAAATGTAACTTACGGTAAGTTAACTACTAAGGAATTAAAGGCCAGAGGACATAAAATTAGTTTTATTCATTTCGATAATCCCTCTAGTTCAAATTCATCAAAACCATTATTTCTTGCAAATGATCCAGATGTAAGCCTCCCATATTTAATTAAATCTCAAGTTTATACAATACCCTCTCCAAGGGCAGAAAAAGAGCTAAGGCTATCATTGGAAAGATTAAAACCTGACATAGTACATGCAAGCCTAACTTTATCTCCTTTAGACTTCAGACTTCCAGAGCTTTGTAATAAAATTAATGTTCCTCTTATAGGAACATTTCATCCACCATTTGATGCAAAAAATAGAAATCTAACTGCAAGCACACAACAATTAACTTATCAACTTTATGCTCCCTCTTTAGCAAAGTTCGATAGGATAATTATCTTTTCTGAACCTCAAAAAAATTTTCTTGAGAAATTAGGAGTACCTAAAGAAAAACAAATAATTATTCCAAACGGAGTTGATGAAAATATTTGGAAACCTTTTTGCGAAAAAAGTAAAAAATATAATCAGGTTAAAAACAAACTTGGAAATGAAAGAATCTTTTTATACATGGGAAGGATTGCAAATGAAAAAAATATAGAGGCACTTTTACGTTCTTGGCGCCAAACAAGAACTCAAAATTGCAAATTAGTTATTGTTGGGGATGGACCAATGAAGCCAACACTTGAAAATAGTTTTTCTAACCTTGGTAATGAGAAATTAATTTGGTGGGGTGCCGAATTAGATTTAGAAACTAGGATAGCGATAATGCAAATAGCAGAAGTATTTTTCTTGCCAAGCTTAGTAGAAGGTTTATCATTATCACTTTTAGAGGCAATGTCGGCTGGTACTGCTTGTGTAGCTACAGATGCCGGAGCGGATGGTGAAGTTTTAGATAACGGAGCAGGAATAGTAATTTCAACTGATAATGTGGCTGCACAATTAAAAACTATAATTCCAATTCTTATAGAACACCCTTCATTTACAAAAGATCTTGGAGAAAAAGCTAGAGAACGTGTACTTGAGAGATACACAATTACTAAAAATATAAATTCACTTGAAAAAGTTTATATGAACTTAAAAGATAATTGAAAACACTAACGAAACTCTTTACTTCGATTACTCGCTGAAACTATTGATTCAATCAATGCTGACCTTACACTCTTTTTTTCTAAAACCCTTAAAGCAGAGATAGTTGTTCCACCTGGAGAGGTTACTAAATTTTTAAGCTCAGAAGTGGTAAGTTTATTTTCCTTTATTAAACAAATAGTCCCTAGTATCATTTCCATAACAAGTTCCTCTGAAATTTTTTTTGGTAATCCCCCGCTTAATCCTCCATCACTTAATGCTTCAATGATCAAAGCAATAATTGCAGGACCTGATGAAGTTAAAGCTAAAAATATATCAAGGTAATCTTCAGTAAATTCATAAATCTTACTAGTATTTTCAAATAATTTTTTTGTAAATTGTTTCTGATCTTCTGTAATTTCTTCACCCCAAGAAATTCCTGTTATGCCTTTTCCAATAGTTATTGGAATATTTGTAACCACTCTCACACATTGATGATTAGGAAACTTTTGAGTGAGTTTATTTATTGAAACCCCCGCAAGAATTGAAACTATTAAATTGCCCTTATTTTTTATCTGATGGGCCTCACTTATATCTTTTAATTGTTGGGGTTTTATCGAAAGAAGTTTATATTGACAATCCCAAATTATTTTTGACTCTTTAGAGCCTGATTTATAAACGTTTATTTTATATTTATAATTTTTTTCTATGTTTTCTAAACTTTTTTCTGTATTAACCACACAATAAACATTTTCTGGCTGAATTAATTTGTTATCTAATAGAGGAGTAACTATAGCACTTGCAATATTTCCAAAACCAATAATCGCTATTTTATTTGTCACAGATTAATCATGAATAAGCACTTAATTTTGAATTACCCCATGCTGGTTCAGGAGTAGTATTTTTGCCCAAACTATATTGTGGTGTATTTTCTGTAGACAAAGAAGAAGGAGAAGCTTCTTCTGGGGAAGAACTAGTTACATTTACACAACTTGGAGCAAAAAGGAAAATACTTTCACCGACTCTCTCTTGATGTCCATCAATTGCATATGTGCCCCCAGCAATAAAATCAACAGCTCTTTGAGCTTGATCAGGATCCATCATAGTTAAATTAAGAATTACAGTTTTTCTCTCTCTTAATGCTTGTATAGCTTGAGGCATCTCATCAAAACTTCTTGGTTCCATTAAGCTTACTTCTGAGGATGAATTTGAGATTCCAGGCATACCAACTACTTTTGATGATCTGTTGTTATTCATAAAATCGAATGGATTTGAATTTGCAAGGGCATTTGCATTCTTTGGATTTTGTTTGAAATTATTAATATCATTTAATTCATCCTCTGAAGGATAATCCAACTCATCAAAATCATCATCGAGATACTCATCCCCTGCAACAACTGCCTTTAATCTAGAAATAAGTGACACCTTTTAAATCCTCTTGAAATTGATTACTAAGGTTTAAGAACCTTAAGTAATAGATTCATTTTTTAAATGAATAAACTACCTATACTTAAATAACGTTAGTTGAACTTTACTGCAAGTTTATAGATAAGATTTTTATAAAAAAATAACTAATTAGGATCTGCCTCCAAAAATCAATGATCCTAATCTTAACCAAGTTGATCCAGCGTCAATAGCTTCCTCCCAATCACCTGACATCCCCATGGAACAATCTGGTAGTTGCAAGGAATCAGCGAGATCACGACATTTTTTGAACAATCCTAAATTTTCTTGAGAGCTAAGTCCTTTAGGATTGATAGTCATCAAACCGGTTAATGAAATATTTTTCAACTCTTGAATTTCTCTCCATTTCAAAATTAAAAATTCAGGATTAAAGCCTCCTTTAGTAGGGTCATCACTCAACTTAACCTGCAACATTATTAATGGATTTTTCTTCTCTTCACGTGAAATATTAGAAATCCTTTGCAACTTTTCAAATGAATCTACTGAATGAATATATTTAAAATTTTGAACTATTTTTCTTATTTTATTACTTTGTATTCTTCCAATAAAGTGCCAATTTATTTGTTTAAGATCTTTTAATGTTAATTGTTTTTCCAACGCCTCTTGAACCTTACTTTCACCAAAATCGTTCTGACCTATATTTTGAATAGTCTTGATTTCTTGACTTTTAAATCCTTTACTTACCGCAAGAATATTTACATTTGATGGTATTTTATTTTTTATTTTTAAATAATTTGCAGGATTCACATTTTATAAGAAAGTTTGCGTAAATAAATTCTCCCATTTAGATAGTTCTTCAGATCCTTTTCTTCTAGCTTTTTGAAGGTTTAATTCGGCCTGATTACGGGCATCTAAATAAGGTATAACCTCAAAAAAAACTTCTCTCTGTCGAATTTCTACCAAGAAAAACATTTTTTGAGCGTATAAAGTCGCATAAATATCTCTCCCGTCATTTCCAGGAGACACTTGGTATAACATGCCAAATGTTGGATGGTTTAAATAACGCTCAGAACTCAAACCTAAAATATTGTGTTATTTATAATGCACCATACAGTTTTCTAAGAAAAATTGCTATGCAAATAAAACAAATCGATAATGTATTAACAATTACATTGAGAGATTTTGAGGGATAAAGAGTTCTAAATCTGTAAGTTTTTATAATAATTTTTTTCTTTGAGAGTAATGATTCTGCTCCATGATCAATTCTCAGAAATATATTTTGAAATAACCTTTCCACTAAGATTAATAAAACATTAAAGGATTTCTTTAGTCCTAAATTTCGAAAATTTATTGATCTAACTGACACTGATTTAATGATATTTTGAAGTTCTTCCTGCACTAGAGGAATAAAACGTAATGCAATTAACAACTGAAAAAGCCACTTACTAGTTGGCAATCCAATCTTTCTTAATGGATACATAAACCAACTTAATCCCCATACAATGTCTTCCTGCAATGTGGTTAAAAGCATCAAATTCACACTATGAATAACGGTAAATATCAAAGTGGAGGTTTTTATTCCTAATTCAAAGGCTTTTCTTGATAAGTTATAGGGACCAATATTAATAAACCATATCTTCTGCGAAGGAATTTGCAAAATATTCCATTCTTTTTGGCTTTCCAGTACTACTTGCAACTCATTGGGATTTCTCAAATAGCCATCAAGAGATTGAATATCAGAAGAGGCAAGTATTGATATACATCCAATTAAAAGTGACAAGCATGAGAGGAAAAATAATGATCGCCACCATACTCTAGATGGCAATAAACTTAAAAAAGTAATTAATAGTAAAAAACCAACTAAACTTAATCTCCATATTGGACCTGCCCAGATTGGAGTGATTAAAAATATCATTACGATAATTATTTTTAATCTACTATCTATAATTCTTAGCCAACTTCTATTACCATGCACGTATTGACCAACGGAAAATTTGGTTAGCAAATTCATTAATCTTTTTGAATTAACTCAATATTTTCTCTTTCGACTTCTTTATTTAAAGCTCTTTGCTGTTTTCCTCTCCAAAGTAAAATGAGGGGTGTGCCTTCAAAGCCTAAATTTACTCTAATTTGTTTTTCAATATATCTTCTATAAGTTATTCCGAATAATTTAGGGTCATTTACAAAAAGAGTAAAAGTGGGAGGTTTGTTCTTTACTTGAGTACCGTAATAAAGCCTACCTTGCTTGCCGCTTCTCTTCGTTGGAGGACTTTTCCAACTGATTG
This sequence comes from Prochlorococcus sp. AG-355-O17, assembly GCA_003280655.1. Lineage (GTDB taxonomy): Bacteria > Cyanobacteriota > Cyanobacteriia > PCC-6307 > Cyanobiaceae > Prochlorococcus_A. The sequence continues at coordinate 14,165 of QCEK01000011.1, read as the reverse complement.
ATTCTTTTAGTACTTCATTAACTACAGATGTTGTAACTCTTCTTCTATGTTGATTTACAGCATTAAGAGCGTGCTCAAAAATATTATCAACTCTTTGACCAGTCAGGGCAGATATAAAAATCATTTTTGACCAGTGTAAAAAATAAAGTTTAGATCTAAGTTCTTTTTCTACTTGATAAATTGTTGAACTATTTTTTTCTACAAGATCCCATTTATTAACAACAATTATACAAGCTCTACCTTGTTCTTCTATACGCCCAGCCAGCTTCTGGTCTTGATCAGTTACTCCATCTACAGCATCTATAACTAAAACACAAACATCACTTCTATCTATGGATTTAAAGGCCCTATTAATACCAAAGAATTCAGTGCCATATTTAACATTTTTCTTTCTTCTAATCCCTGCAGTATCAATAATTTTCCAATGATTATCCCCTTTTTTAATAAGAGTATCTATTGAATCAGTTGTCGTGCCACTAATATCACTAACAATTGCTCTTTTTTCTCCACAGATTGAATTTAACAAACTAGATTTACCAACATTAGGCCTACCAATAATTGACATCATTATCTTTTCTTCATCATCCTGGATATTATTTTCAGGAAGTTCGCCAATAACGAGATCTAAAAGATCTCCAGTCCCTGAACCATGAATAGCTGAAACAGGGTTAGGTTCCCCCAATCCTAATTTCCAGAACTCTGAAGCTAGAGATATTCCTAAAGTAGTCGATTCGCATTTATTAACAGCAACAATTGTTTTGCAGCTTGAGTTTCTTAACCATTTTGCTATTGATAAATCACCATCAGTAACGCCTTGATTTCCATCTACCACCAGTAACGCAAGTGAAGCCTCTTCTAGAGCCAAGAAGACTTGTGTCCTTATCTCTGGGAGAAATTCACTATCGTCATCAAAAACTAAACCTCCAGTATCAACTATTTGAAATTCCTTACCTCCCCATGAAGCATTTTGATAAGTTCTATCTCTTGTAACACCAGGCTTGTCGAATACTATTGCATCATTACTTTGGCAAAGACGATTAACTAAGGTGGATTTCCCAACGTTCGGTCTTCCGATAATTGCTATTGTAGGAAGAATCAATTCTTCTCTCCAAAGAAAGTAGTATCCATTACAACTATACCTTTAATAGAATCATTTACCTTATTCAAAAAAACTTATTTAATTTCTGGATCGCCAAAATGTCCTTTTACTGGGTTAGCCGGAGGTGAACTTGGACTTGGCATTAATCCATTATCTTCTGAAAAACAATCATTTTCAATCGCCCAATAAATTAACCAATTTACTGCCGTCGCTCTTCTAGTTCTTCTTGGATAGAGTTCATTAATCTTATAACCTTTAAAATTAAGAAAATTTTTCAATCCCTGTTTATATTCTTTTGGAATTGATCTAGTCAAATGTACTGAGGCTGGTCGCTCTGAAATAATTTGAGGAGCTTTTTCAAATTTTTCTGACCAATAAGAAGGAGTCAATGCGTTAAATGCCCAATCATTTGTAGATAGTTCTTTAGTATAAAAAAGTCTTTCCCAAACTAATTCACAAACAAATACATCACTAACCTTATCTTCAAGAATAAGAAATAATAGTTTTTTACATATTGGCCATGTAAATTGATTTTTAACTAATTTTTCTTTTTTATACATTAATCGAACCTGATCAAAATCAAAGAAAAATAAGGCATAAATTCCTTTTTATATTGTGATGCATATTGAATAATTTGATCAGGCATCCCAACACTTAAAGCTATTAATGTTGTATTGATGATATCCTCTTCTTTCAAAATTTTCCTGACTATATTCCATCTTTTGCCAACTTTCATAATAGCCAATACCGTTCTTCTATTTGCCTTACTTTCCCTAATTAGGGTTTTTAATTCAGATTCTGAAGAAGAGCATTCTTTGATGATCAATGTCTCGCCTTTTTTTACCAAATCAAAATCATTCAAAGCTGCTGATGCTGATATAGAGGAAATACCTGGTATGGTTTTGGTAATAATTTCAGCATGATTATTTTTTATTAACCTCAAGATATTAGAAGAACTTGCAAATAGAGAAGTATCTCCAAGACATAGTAAAACAACTGATTCACCATTTTTTATGAATTTCACAATTTTTTCTACAGCACTAGACCATATTTCATCTGGATCAAAATCCTTCCTAGCCATTGGAAAGATGATAGGGATATTTTTTTTAAATTTGGTGTATTTCTTGACTATTTCCGCAGCAAAACTCTTTTTATTATCATCTGATATTGGGAAAACTATAACTTTCGCTTTTTTTATTGCATCCACAGCAGCAATTGTTAAAAGCGATGGATCTCCAGGGCCTACACCAACGATGGTGAATGTTGGTAAATCAGTTTTATATGGATTAAGTAAACTTAAGAACTTTTTTATTATCATTTTTATTTTATTAACTTTAGCTATGTACCCTAGGCAATATAAAAGTTTCAGCCAGTATTGCTGACTCAATTTCAGACAATTCCTCTAACCTTTTGAAAGCTTGATTTTTAGAGAATTTAGTTTGCGCTAGTTTCCAGTAAACTCCAAAATGTCTTGCCTCACTCTCTAGCAGAGACTCATAAAGGGATTTAAACGATTTATCTTCATAATTCAGCGCAAGCAAGCTTAATCTTTCATGACTTCTTGCTTCAATAAGTCCTGCTATTAAGAAACTATCAAGCATTCTATTGGGCTCTTCCTTTCTTATATTCTTGGACAATTCAGCCCCATATGGTGGCGGTTTTAAGGACTCAAGAGAATGTCCAAGATCCTTTAAAAAATAAAGTATTTTTTCAAAATGATCTAATTCCTCTCTAGCTATTGGACTTAAAACTTCTGCCAGATTTGGTTCTGACGGATATCTAAACATTAATTGAATAGCTACTCCCGCTGCTTTTCTTTCACAATGAGCATGGTCAATAAGAATATCTATTGGATTAGATAATGCGAGTTTGATCCACTCATCTGAGGTAAATGACGATAAATATTTAATATGAGAAGTGGGCCTTTTAAAATCGACTAGCATTTAATCTTTAATACTCAAATATCCAATGATTCCTTCAAGAGCTAAGGAATAACTTGATATGCCGAATCCACTAATAATTCCTATAGCTTTATCTGTAAGAAAAGATTCTTTACGAAAATCTTCTCTACTGAAAATATTTGAAATATGTAATTCTACAAAAGGAATTTTCGATCCAATTAAAGCATCACGAATAGAAATCGAAGTATGAGTAAAAGCACCAGCATTTATAAGAATACCTTGGATACTTTTTACGGACTCCTGAATTTTATCTACTATTTCCCCTTCGTGATTACTTTGAAAACATTCAAGATTAATACTTTTTTCTTTAGCAACATTAGTTAAATCTTTTTCTATATCACTCAATGTTTTATTACCATATATATCAGGTTCTCTAGTGCCCAAAAGATTTAGATTTGGTCCATTTATCAATAAAATATTCATCATCAATAAAGTCTTTTCTTTACAAATGCTATCTAGAAAGAAACAAAAAAACCAAAACAATTTCACACAAAGTGTCCATTAACTGATAAGTTCAAATAGTGGGGGTCGGTGCCCGAGTGGTTAAAGGGGGCGGACTGTAAATCCGCTGGCTCTGCCTACGTTGGTTCAAATCCAACCCGGCCCACTTTATATAAGCCCTTGTAGCTCAGCGGTAGAGCACTCCCTTGGTAAGGGAGAGGCCCCGAGTTCAATTCTCGGCGAGGGCATAGCCCAAGCCTATTTACCGCAAGGCTTTAGAAAGAATCAGAAATAAATCGTAAATAGCGAGATATATCCAGATATATCAGGAATATATGCAAATCACTCTAATTTCTGCTCTAATAGATTCGTTAATCTAAATTTTAAAGTCTCAGATAAAGCTAAATATTTTATAAATGACTTCCCTTCAGAAACAAATAGTCTTTGATGAACCCAATAAACCTCAAAAAAATGATATTTTCTATTGGACTAAGAAGGATATCAATATTTCATCCCATATTCTTGATAAATTTGCGAAAGATAACGATTTTGTTTTAGATCCTTTTATGGGCAGCGGCTCCAATCTTTATGGATCTGTATTATCGAAAAACTCAATAAAATTTATTGGAGCTGAAATAAATGAAATGCCATTTAAAAACTTACTAACCAACATAAGTTTAAATAGAGATAAATTAGTTTCTCTAAAAGAAAAAATCAAAATTTTCGAAGAAAAATACAAATATTTATATACTTACTCAATTGCTGGTATAAAAGGGGAAGTAATTCTTCAAAAAGCATATGTAAATATTATTAATTCAAAAATTCATCCAAAAGAATTCTTCGTGCTTATTAAAAATAGCAATCATAATTTAAAAATTAGCAAAGATGAAAATTCACAATATTTTGATGAGTTCTCAAAAATTTATGCACAAAAGAACTATAAACAAATTGAATTATCTAAGTTAGAAAATTATAATCTTATTGAAAATAGTAGAATTGCTATCAATAAAAATTTAAGAATTTCTGATCTATTTAGCCCTGTAAACTATTTCATATTAATTAATTTCAAAAATTTTTGTAAAAACAATAATGAGTTAAAATTTTTGTTGTCGCAAGTCTTGCAACTATGCAAATTTACGGACAAAAAATCACAATCTCAATTTATTTTTTGGTTTCCAAAAAAATATGCTGTTGACAGAAACATTATTCAAACTCTCAAAAAAAAGCTCTTATCAATAGAAAAAAAAGTATTTTCGAATGAGGCTTCATTAGATAATTCAATTTGTTCAAAATTTGAGGAACTTGAAACTACTAAAAAATCATTATTTCTCATCAATAAACCGTTTCAGTCAGTAAATAATAAGGAGATCCCAGACCATAGTATAGATTTAGTTTTTACAGATCCTCCCTATTTTGATCAAATTCCCTTTTCTGAATATCTAGAACTTTGGAAATTTTTTCTAAACTATAAAAATAATCTTTCAAAAGAAGTAGTTCAATCAAATAGAAAAGAAAAAAGCATGAACAGAGATAAATATTTAAATAATTTATATTTAGTATTCAAAAACGTATCTAAAAAACTTAAAGAAAAAAAATATGCTCTTATTTATTTTAAGGATACTAATTTTGTAAATCTTCAAGATTTTATTTTTACTCTCAGTAAATGTAATTTATATTTTAAGGACATAATTCATGTCCCAAGAAATATCAAAACATATAAGCAAAATAATTCTTCTGAATCAACCTTAACAGGTGAAAGTATATTTATATTTCAAAAATTAGTTTCACAAAAATATTTATTCTCAATAGATATTAATCAGGAAAATAATGAGAATTATGTTAATAATTTTATTGAAAGTTATTTAGTCAAAAATGATAGACCAAGCCTAAGTCAAATATTGGATGATGGTTTACTTAAGGTTTTGATCAAAAAAGATGCTCTCAAAAAATTTAAAAATATAAACCAACTAAAGAAAATAATCAAAAAAAATTTTTTCATTGATAAAAATAATCACATATCCAAATGATCGAAATAAATAAAATATTTCTCGACGATTGCATTAGTAGAATGAAAAGATTTCCAGATGATTCATTTGATCATTGCATTACAGACCCTCCATATAATATTTCTGGTTACGATAATAAAAAGGAGATTGGATGGTACAAATCAAATGATTTATGGAAAGGAGATAAGAAATTTAAAAAAATTGAGGAGAAATGGGACAAATTCAATGATAAAGATTATTTAGATTTTTCCATAAAATGGATTAGTGAAATAAAACGTTTGGTTAAAGAGAATGGAAACATCATGATATTTGGAACTTATCACAACATCTATAAAATTGGTTTTTTATTAGAAGAATTAGACCTTAAAATAAATAATTCAATTATTTGGTATAAAAGAAATGCTTTTCCAAATATTACCCAAAGATTATTTTGTGAGAGCACTGAACAAATAGTTTGGGCAGTTAATAATTCTCGAAAAAAAGCAAAAAATTGGGTTTTTAACTATAAACAACTTAAAGAAATGACAATAAATAAAAAACAAATGAGAAACATGTGGGATATACCTATGACTAAATTATCTGAAAAAAAATACGGTAAGCACCCCTCACAAAAACCTGAAGCAGTTATTGAAAGACTCATTCTTGGTTGCACGAATAAGAATGAACTAATTATTGATCCTTTTTCAGGGAGTGGCACAATCCCATATGTAGCTAAATTGCATAAAAGGAGATTTATTGGGATAGAGAATAATGAAACCTATCACAAACAATCTCTTTTGAGAATTAATGAATTAGTTAACTAAAATAATTTGCTAAATTGAAGAAATTTTAAATCTCCCTTTGATAAAGATATTTGTTTTCTCCTAATTTCTTTATTTTGAATTTTTAATTTATTCATCTTAGTTTTTAACTTTTCTTTTATGAAAGGGACCGCAATTTGTGGCTTAACACTAAATATTGCTTTAACCAAAAAATTTTCTTTATCTACTACAGCAAGTATTATTGCTGCGTCATTATAGTATTTATCTAATACTTCATTTGATATATCTTGAAAATTCCAAGAAAAACTTTTGCTAACTTTATATTCATAACTATTACCAAATTCATCATAAGCATCATGGGCCCCTTTTCTTCCTCCCTGCTCAGAATTAACTTTATGACCAAGTTGATAAGCTATAAATATTTCCCAAAATTTATTACTAGTAAGTGAGTTTTTTACTCCAGTTAGCTTTTCTAATGCTTCTGTAATATCAAATATTTCTTTGAGATACATCTGATATTTCTGTACATAATTATTTTTGACAAATATTTTCTCGCTACTTACTAAAAATCTTTTTATTTGATTTTCGGAGATGTTTATCATTTTTCTATTATTTTTTATACTTTTTGTTGCCTCAGCTAGATAGTTTCCTACATCTATTCCTTCAATTTGATAGTACCAATCAAATTTAGGAGGATAATTCTCATCATTGATATGTGCAAATATTAAACGGTATTCATTATTAATAAGTCCTTTAATAGTATTTTCACTGTAGTCATTAAAAGTCCAGCTATGATTTGAACTTAGTTTCTTAAAATGTTTATATTCATATTTAATGTTGTTATTATCGATAGCATCTCTAGAACCAGAGTGTCCTGGAATTAAATTATGGGATAAACCATTAGCGATTATGATCTCATAAACCTTACTATTACTCCAAAGATCATTCACACCTTGCTCCTCATAAAAGGTTGTTTGTAAACTTTTCATCCTTTCAATTAAAATATTCAATTTATTTGTTAAATTTTCCATCCCAATTAAAGAAATTTATAAAGGTTCATATTCAGCATGATATCTGCTCTAATTTTCGCTCTAATACGTTTATATTAAGTAATAATTAGTATAAAAAGCAGTCATAGCAATCAATTTCAAAAGAGCGTAATTCCCTTGGTAAGGGAGAGGCCCCGAGTTCAATTCTCGGCGAGGGCATAGCCCAAAGCCCAACTACCGCAAGGGTTTTAAAGAATTTAGAGAGAAGAAAATATACACTCCATTTCAAGTACTTATACGTGAATATGCGTTGAATGGAATGTACTTCCTGTTTTTAATGATGAAGAAGTTATTCTAAGAAATAAACAACTTGCTGAAGAAGTAGCAGCGATGGGATAATTTAATTGATTGACAGTCGATCTAAAATAAGGGGCAATTAGCTCCTTTTTTTTTTAATATGTTTATATAAATTCCTTAAGTTTATGCGTTCACTTTTATTATTGCCTTTGCTTTTAGGTTTTTCATTTCCAGCGAATGCAAAGTCAGAGACTTACTTTATTGATGTTTCAGCAGAAAGTATAGAAAACTATATTCTTAGTGGTAAAGATAAAAATGGATCTGTAAGTGGGAATGATCCTACAGTTACTGTTAATAAAGGAGATACTATTGTTTTTAATGTTGATGCGTTTAGTCATCCGTTTTATATAAAGACTGAATTTTCTCGTGGAGGCGGTGATCAAGTAACCAAAGGGACATTATCAGGTACCCCTGGAACACAAGATGGAAAACTATCATGGAACACAACGGGTGTATCAGCTGGGAAATACTATTATGTTTGTTCTCCTCATGCACCTTTTGGGATGGGAGGCTCAATTATTGTTGAATAAATAAATGAAACGCTTACTACTCCCATTACTAGCTGCCCTCGCTTTACCAACTGCTGTTAATGCTGAAATATCTGATGAATTACATAAAAAATGTTTAGAAGCACTAGATTATGCAGGATGTGTGAAAACTAATAAAAAACTATCTCATAAAAAAGATAAGGAAATATCAGGGATTGGAATAAGGCTTTTTCTCAATAGTGACACTGCTGAATTAACTATTCAATCTGTAATAAATGATTCACCTGCTGCTTCAGCTGACATTAAACCAAATGATGTAATCATAAAAATAGATGGCAAATCAACTAAAGGAATGGGTATAAATGAAGCTGTTTCTCTCATAAAAGGACCAAAAGATAAGCCAATTAAATTAGTTTTATCAAGAATTAATGAGGCAGGTAAAAAGGAAAAAATAAATGTTCGATTAGTAAGAGATACTTTTAAAGTCTCAACAAAAGACTATTTATATGAAGGTGATTTAAGGAGGCAATTAGAGTTTTTCTTTCCAGAAAATATAAAACAGATTTTTCCAGAAAATGATTCCTCGTCAAAGCTCAAAAAAGGAACTTCAATTTAAATTTCTGAATGAAACGCATACTCCTAGTTGAGCTTTTATTAGTTTTAATTACCATAATTTATTTTTCTCTAAACCCAATTTCAAGAATTTATATCGCTGATTATTTGGGAAAGATATCCTTATTTTTATTTAAAACAGTAAGTGAAGAAGATTTAAATAAGTGGTATGAGAAAAGAGATAAGTATGAATTACTTGAGAAATTAGGAGGAACTGCTTATTGATTGACAGTCGATCTACCATAATTAGCATTTAGCTCCTTCTCAACCTCTTTGAGTTCCTCTCAATAATTCTCGTAATTTTAACCTAAGACTAAAAATGAAATCAGGTTCAGAAAACCAATTATCTTTATCTGTTATTTCTACAGTTTCGTTTAAAAATTTAGCGGAAGAAGTCAAAGAATTTGCAATAATTACTTTTGATTTTGGACTTGAGTAAATAAATCCAATAATTAACACAATTAAAAATATGGACCCTTTAACTTTAAGTGATTTAATAAATTCTTTTTTTAAGTAACCCAAAATAATTTAAAAATTAAATTTATTTTAGGAGTTGATATTTAAAGACAGATTAAATTGACAGTCAATCTAAAATAAAAAAAGTGATAAGTTTTTAAAAATGAGTAAATTTTCCTCTCAGGAAATAGAAAGTCAATATAACTTAATAAAAACGCTTTTATCTAATCCTGAAAAGTATAAAGATGCGATAGATGCAGTTAAAAAAGATATTGCTTATATGCCACTAGAACTTAAGAAAAAACTTGAAGAAGAAAATATTACTTTATAAATAATATTTTGGAAGACTTCGAAATATTTACTAAATAAAGCATCAAAGGAACTTCTACTAGTACCCCAACGATGGTAGCCAAAGCAGCTCCTGAATTAATACCAAAAAGAGTTATCGATACAGCTACTGCAAGTTCAAAAAAGTTTGAAGCGGCTATCATCGAGCCTGGACAGGAAATAGAAAACTTTTGCCTAAAAAACTTCATTGAAAAAGCAGTTAAATAAAAAATAAAAAGAGTCTGAATTATTAATGGAATTGAAATTAAGATTATATGAATAGGATTTTGTAATATAGATTTTGATTGAACAAAGAATAATAAAAAGACTGTAAGAATTAAAAAAAACAAAGAATAACTTTTACTTTTATTCAAAATACTTTTTATTCTTTTTTCGCTATAGATTTTATTTTTTAAAAATATTGCTAGAAAAAGTGGTACCAAAATAAAGATTATTACAGAACCGAAAACAGTATCTAACGGGATATCTATACTGTTAAATCCTAAAAGAATTTTTGACAATAATGGAAAGGCTAAAATTAATATTAGATCATTAATAGCTACTTGGATTAAAGTAAATAAAGGATCGCCTTTAACAAGATTACTCCAGACAAAAACCATTGCTGTACATGGGGCTATTCCTAATAGAATCATTCCAGAAACATATTCTTTAGCAAGTACAGGATCTATAAAATTACCATATAAAAAATATAAAAAAGAGGCTGCAATGATTGCCATTGAAACTGGTTTTATTAACCAATTAATAAAAAGGACAATAGAAAATCCTTTAATCTTATATTTCAAATTTATTATTGACTTGAAATCTATTGATAACATCATTGGAAAAATCATTCCCCAGATAAGAATTGCTATTGGAAGATTTATTCTTGAGAGTTCTAATTCGCCTATAAATTGAGATAAATTAGGAAATAAATAACCGGATAAAGATCCAATACACATTGCTAAGAAAACCCAAACACTTAGATATCTATCAGAAAATTGCATTTAATTTATCTTTACTTAACTATTCATCCTAGTATTTAATTTAGTCTAAATAATAGCCTTTCTTATTTTTGCTGTAATCCATTCACTAAAAACTACTGCCACTACTATTGCTAATAAAATAACTGATACCTTAGCCCAAGCTAAGTCTCCTATTTGAGCATCTAATTCTATCCCTATACCTCCTGCTCCAACTAAGCCAACAACAGTTGCTTCTCTTATATTTATATCCCACCTATAAATAGAAATACTCGTAAATGCTGGGAGAATTTGAGGCACTATGCCAAAGGTCATAATTTGTGCTTTATTTGCCCCTGTTGCCTCAATAGCTTCAATTTGGTTTTCATCAATTTCCTCTATAGCTTCATAAAGTAATTTTCCACAAAATCCAATCGATCTTAATCCGATAGCAATTATGCCAGCCAAGACTCCCGGACCGACAACTGCAACCAGAAGTAATGCCCAGATTACTGAATTAATTGATCTGCTTGAAACTATGCAAAATAAGGCTAAAGGTCTTAAAAACTTTTTACTTGGGGTAGTATTGTTTGCGGATAAAAAAGCTAATGGTATTGCAATTAAAGTTCCAATCGTTGTACCAATAGTCGCGATATTTAAAGTATCCCAAATAGGTTTTATTAAAGTGAAGAAATAATTAGTTTCTGGAGGAAACATCCTACCTAAAAGATCTAAAGCCTCATTATGTGAATCAAATACATAAAACCAGATTGTTTTACTACTAATCAGACCGAAACAAAAGCTAAAAATTAAAGTACCTAAGAACCAACAAAGCCAGTTTTGTAAATCTCTTTTTCGATCAAATTTTTTCCAGGTTTTGTAATCCTTTTGTTTTATTATTGGCATTACTTTATTAATTTCCTGAGATGACTAGATGTATATTCAACAATCATCACGATAGAAATAATTACGATAATAACAGCCGCTGCAGTCTCAAATTCATATCTATCAAAAGCTGTATTTAAGGTAGAACCAATACCTCCTCCCCCAACAATTCCAATTACCGCTGACTCTCTAAAATTAATATCCAATCTGTATAAAGATAATCCAATAAATCTTGGCATAACTTGAGGCTGGACACCATAATTAACCCATTGAAACCAACTGCTGCCAGTAGATTTGATTGCTTCAGCTTGGGATTTATTTATGTCTTCAATATCTTCAGATAATAATTTAGCGAAAAACCCTATTGTCGATAAACTCAGAGTTACCATCCCAGCAAAAGGTCCAAAACCCATTAACTTAACAAAAAATATTGCTAGGATAACTTCCTGAAAACTCCTAGACAATGTGATAACTCCTCTTGATAAGAAATAAACAAATTTAGGAGCTATGTTTTTAGCCGCCCCTAAGGATACAGGTATAGAAATAAGTATCCCCACAATAGTTGCAACAATAGTCATCCATAGACTTTCAAAAATACCTGCCAAAATCTCATCAGATCTAGTTATAAAATCTGGAGGGAAAAAAGCAAATATAAAATTTTTACCCCTTGGGATCCCTTCAAGAATTCTTTGCCAATCAATTTCGGTAGTTAGGAAAACAGATAATAAGTAAGTACTAATTAGCAAAATTAATCCAATTCTTAATAACCTATTTTTTATTAACGGTTTTCTTTTCCAAATTACTTTCTTATCATTCATTTAATATATTCCTAATTTGCTACAGTTTTAGACCAGTCTTCTTCTCCATATATTTTTGTAAGTATTGTCTCTGATAAGCCACTTGGCTTGCCATCGTAAACAATTTCTCCAGCTTTTAAACCTATTATTCTTTCTGCAAAATTCTGAGCAAGAAAAACATCATGAATATTTATAATCGCAGCAAGATTTCTTTCATTACATAACTCGCATATTAATCGCATAATTTGCCTGGAATTTTTGGGATCTAAACTAGCGGTAGGTTCATCTACTAAAAGTAACATTGGATTTTGTATCAAAGCTCTAGCAATTCCTACTCTTTGCCTCTGCCCTCCTGACAATTCATCGGCTCTTTTATCAAGCATATGCTCTAGTCCAATTCTTTGAAGCAGACGGAATGCTTCTTCAATATCTTTTTGAGGAAATTTCCTGAAAAAACTATTCCAAAATCCTACGTAACCTAATCTGCCGGAAAGGACATTTTCCATTACACTTAATCTTTCTACCAAAGCAAATTCCTGGAAAATCATTCCAATTTGTCTTCTTATTTTTCTTAATTTAGATTTATTTAAAGAAGTAATGTCATTTTTTTCATTAGCGAAATAAACTTTCCCTGAAGTGGGCTCAACTAATCTATTTATTGTTCTAATAAAAGTACTTTTACCAGCACCTGAAGGACCGATAAGAGCAACTACTTGCCCATTAGGAATTTCTAGGTTTATTCCTTTAAGCGCCTCTTCTCCATTTGGATAAACCTTTTTGAGGTTTATTGTTTTAAGCATTAAGTCTGATTTTATTTATGATTAAAAATTTTTATTTGCAATCATAAACAACACCATTAGCCTTATCTATTTTTCTAATAACATCCCAATCGTGCTTGTGACTTATTGAAATGAATCTATCAGCCTTTTTAAATTCTTTATCTAATGTTGAATTATCCCAGTTATAGGTGTAAAAAGCTTGCTTTACTTTTGCAACTACAGCTGGATGTAGATTATGAGCATGAGCATAACCTGTCGTTGGGAAGGTTTGGGATTTATAAATAGTTCTTATTTTAGAAGAATCAACAACACCTCTTGCATCCATTCTTGTAAGAACTGAGTTAGCAATTGGTGCTACTTCATAATCTTTGTTTGCAACACCCATTATTGAATTTTGATGCTTGCCAGAAAAGACTGGGGTGAAATCTTTATTTGCCTCAAGACCAAATTCTCCTTTAAGGATGGCCGATGGTGCTTTAAATCCTGAATTAGATGTCTTAGATGTAAATGTAACTTTTTTACCTTTTAAATCTGCAGGAGAATTAATTGGACTATCAGAAGGAACAATAATTTCCATTTCATAACCGTAAGATAAATCTTTTTTAGCCATCATTCCAAATGGAACTGCTCCTGCACATGCTGCTGCCACTGTATTGCTTCCAGTATTAATTCCTGCTACATGAAGACGTCCAGATCTCATTGCCTCAACTTGAGCAGCATAAGATTGAACTGGTAAGAAAGTGACTTTTTTACCAGTCACCTTAGACATATGTATTACAAAATCTTCCCAAACTTTTGCATAAACGGAGGGGTCTTCAACAGGTGTATATGAGAACACAATGGTTTCAGGATCTATCCATTCAGCTTCGGAAAGCGGTAGGTCTGCGAGAAAATCTCCATCTCGATCACAATATTTGCTGTCAACAGTATTATTTGGATTGCAATCAGATAAATCTAAATCTCCAATTAAATCATTTGATTTGTTTCCACAACTTGAAATACTTGCACTGATTATTGATAGCCCTAAGACTATCTTTAAAAAATTTCTCATTAGTGTTGAATTTATTCTCCATGTTTAACTTGCTCTAAAGAGATTAACTTTTTCCCAAAAAGAGTTTAAATTCTGATTAATTTTTTTATTTTGAGTTAGTCAATTTTTAATCAGATTTGACCAGGGAATTAAATAATTTTTAATTTATTTTTAACTTTATAAATTTAGGGTGAAAGCACTTTAATAAATAAACATGA
>QCEK01000010.1 GCA_003280655.1 Prochlorococcus sp. AG-355-O17 | reverse complement strand
TTAGGAGGATTATTTATAATGGAAGCAAGTTGTGAGCCCAAAGATATTGGTTTAGTAGAAAAGCAAATTAATAAAACAATAAATGAGATCTCAAATTGTAAAGTATTGGCTTTGGATGAAATTAAAAAAGCAATAAATATCGTTAAAAGTAATTATATCTTCAATTTAGAGACATCTACACAACTCTCTTCATTCTTTGGAAATGAACTTCTTTGGGGGAGAAAATCTTCAATAAATAATTTAGAGAGTCATTTAAAATATTGGAATGACTTGGATAACTTCAAAGAGATCACAGAATATATCCGTGGAGAGAAATTTACATTAGTTGCATCCCCTGGTAAATGTTAAAAAGATATTTTTTAAATAATAAAAAAAGAAATTTTTCAACTGCTTTAATTTGGATTAAAGGGGGGAGTAATATGGATAGCACTGGCAAAAAAGGGATAAACAAGATCCTTTGTTCATTACTTACCAGAGGATGTGAAGGTTTTAACAATTTCACTCTCTCTGAATATATTGAATCCTATGGAGCAGAATTAAATCAAGAAATATTTGAAGATGGTATTTCTATAAGTATTAAATCCCTAAATGAACATTTCAGCAAATTATTACCTTTATTAGATTTAATTATTAATAAGCCAATCCTCTCGGAAACTGAATTTAAAAAAGTAAAAAAATCTTCTATTGATCACATTAAAAAAGATAAAGAGAATCCATTCAATATCTGTTTTGAAAACTGGAAAAGAATTGTTTACTCAAATCATCCTTATGCATCTAATACAATAGGCAATGCTAATAATGTCTCAAAGATTACCTATGAAGATGTTTTGCTTGAATTTAAAAATTTTAAAAATAGAGAAAAGTATTTAATTTCAAATAATTTCGAAATAAATGGAGAAAATTTTGGAACATTTGAAAAAAAAATCTTAAAAGAAAAATCAGATCCTTTAAATCATAATTTAAATACTACGAATAGATATGACTTCATTAATAATGATTCAAATCAAACAATAATAATGATGGGGGACCAAACTTGCTCTCGAAGAAGTAGTGAATATTTTCCTCTTAAGGTTTTGGAGTCATATTTATCTTATGGAATGAGCGCTGCTTTATTTAAACTTTTTAGAGAAAAACATGGTATCACTTATGATTTAGGTGTTTATTATCCTATCAGGAGTGGGAATGCCCCATTTTTAATTTATTTATCCGTATCTAATGATCAAGCACTTTTTGCTTTTGAACTCTTATCAACACTATGGAAAAATTTACTTTTAAATCCGTTGACTAATGCTGAAATATTTTTAGCAAAAGAAAAACTAAAAGGCTCTACTTTATTAGGTAATCAATCACTAGATGAAATTTTGCAGAGAAAGATACAGTTAGTTAGTTATGGTATTTCACCAATTTCTGAGAAAGATTTAAATTCAAAAATAGAGGAAATTTCTTCGTTAGATATTTTGAAATTAACTAATAAGTATTTTTCAAAACCTTTTCTGAGTATTTCAGGAAGTAAAAATATATGTCTAGAAATTTCTAATAGGTGGAAGAAAAACTTTTAGATTAGTTTTTTTCAATCTTATTAATATCTATTAAAAACGAACCTCTTCTAAACTTTACTTCAACAGTATCTGGAGATTTAATTGAAAGGATTTCTCCAATTTCATCAATTGCCACTAGATCAGGTGGTCTTAACATCGGCATATTATCTGAGGTCTTCAAGTAAGAAACTGGCGCAATTAACTTAACCTTATCGTTGATCTCAAATTTCATTAATAAATTATATACATTAAAGGGTAGTATAAGCATAAAATTAGAGAAAATATCAACGAAATGCACTGATTCAGTTTAGAATCCTAGAATTGACTTTCAACAAATTAATGAATCAAAAATTTAAAACATTAATTTTATGGGCTTTACCTATACTTTTAGTAATAGCACTTTCCTACCAATTTTTATCTTCAAGCAACGTTGACACGCTTAAATCTAATGGCACTACTGTTGCACCAAGAAATTCAGCGGTAGCAAGAGTTAGTTACGGCAGATTTTTAGATTACATTAATTCTGGAAGGGTTACATCTGTTGATATTTTCGAGGGAGGCAGAAATGCAGTTATAGAGACAATAGATTCGGATTTAGATAATAAAGTTCAAAGGTTGCGTGTAGATCTTCCTGGCTTAACACCAGAACTTATAAATATTTTAAAAAATGAGGGAATCAGTTTTGATGTTCATCCAGTAAAAACAGCTCCTCCTGCATTAGGAATTTTAGGTAATTTACTCTTCCCGGCTATCTTAATTGGAGGTTTAATTTTGTTAGCGAGGAGGTCAAATGGTATGCCCGGAGGTCCTGGCCAAGCAATGCAGTTTGGGAAAACAAAGGCGAGATTTGCAATGGAAGCTGAAACAGGGGTTGTATTTGATGATGTTGCAGGGGTTAATGAAGCTAAACAGGACTTGCAAGAAGTTGTAACTTTTCTGAAAAAACCAGAAAAGTTTACCTCTGTAGGTGCAAGGATTCCCAAAGGAGTTCTATTGGTAGGACCTCCTGGTACTGGTAAAACCCTTTTAGCTAAAGCAATCGCAGGTGAAGCTGGAGTGCCATTTTTCTCATTATCAGGTTCTGAATTTGTTGAAATGTTTGTTGGTGTTGGCGCTAGTAGAGTTAGAGACCTTTTCAAAAGAGCTAAGGAGAATAGTCCTTGTTTAATTTTTATTGATGAAATAGATGCTGTCGGAAGGCAAAGAGGTGCAGGTATTGGTGGAGGTAATGATGAGAGAGAACAAACTCTCAATCAATTACTTACTGAAATGGATGGCTTCGAAGGTAATAGTGGCATAATAATAATTGCAGCCACAAACAGGCCCGATGTTTTAGATTCAGCTCTAATGAGACCAGGCAGATTTGATAGGCAGGTAACTGTAGATGCACCTGATATCAAGGGAAGACTATCAATACTGGAAGTTCATTCTAGGAATAAGAAACTTCAAGAGGATTTAACGCTTGAAAGCATTGCGAGAAGAACACCAGGATTTACGGGAGCAGATTTAGCAAATTTATTAAATGAGGCTGCTATATTAACTGCCAGAAGGAGAAAAGATTCTATAAGTATCTCAGAAATTGATGACTCTGTAGACAGGATTGTCGCAGGAATGGAAGGTTCTCCATTAACAGACGGTAGAAGCAAGAGATTAATTGCATATCATGAAGTTGGTCATGCTCTCATAGGTTCACTTGTTAAAGCACATGATCCTGTTCAAAAGGTAACCGTCATTCCAAGAGGTCAAGCTAAAGGATTAACTTGGTTTACCCCAGACGATGAACAAACACTTGTTAGCAGGGCGCAATTAAAAGCGAGGATAATGGGTGCTTTAGGAGGAAGAGCTGCTGAAGATGTTGTTTTTGGAGAAGGTGAGATTACAACAGGGGCGGGAGGTGACTTTCAACAAGTTGCTTCAATGGCCCGCCAAATGGTTACTAGATTTGGAATGAGTAATTTAGGTCCGATAGCCTTAGAAAGTGGTAATCAAGAAGTATTTGTTGGTAGAGATTTAATGACTAGAAGTGAAGTTTCTGATTCAATCTCTAAACAAATTGATGAAAGTGTAAGAGTAATGGTTAAGGAATGTTATAAAGAAACCTACGATATAGTAAGCAAAAATAGAGAGGCTATGGATAAGATAGTTGACCTATTAATCGAAAAGGAAACATTAGATGGTGATGAATTTGTAAGTATTCTTTCCAAATTCACTAAAATTCCTGAGAAAGAGAGAACACCTCAATTATTAAGCTAAGCTTTTATTGGTTTTTTATCTAACACCAAATCAATTAAACCGTACTCAACTGCTTCGTTTGGGGACATATAAAAATCTCTATCAGTATCTTCTTTAATAGTTTCATAATCCTTACCAGTTCTTTCTGATAATTCAGTATTAAGTCGTTCTTTTAAGAACAAAATTTCATCTGCTTGAATTCTTATATCACTGGCTTGCCCTCTAGCACCTCCAAGTGGTTGATGAATCATTATTCTTGAATGTCTTAGGCTGCTTCTTTTACCTTTAGTACCTGCCGCAAGCAAAAATGCACCCATACTAGCTGCTAAGCCAACACATACTGTATGAATGTCAGGATTTACATGTTGCATTGTGTCAAAGATACCCAATCCGTCATATACCGATCCGCCAGGTGAATTTATATACATATAAATGTCCTTATCTGGATCCTCTGCCTCGAGGAACAATAATTGAGCAACGATTCTATTAGCAGTTTCACTAGTAACTTGTTCTCCCAAAAAAATTATTCTCTCTCTTAATAGTCTCGAATAAATATCAAAGACTCTTTCACTACCGCCTGATTCTTCTAAAACTAAAGGGATCATAATAATATTTTTCTGTTTATTAGATATTAACGATATTGAGTCAACATACGCTAACCTTATTAAGGTTTACATATAAAAAATTGAAAGAAAAATTGACTGTTTCAGATAGCAAAAAGTTATTTCATGAAAAATTCCCTTATGTCATTCCAGGTTTATATAAAAGAATAGTTGATGAAATGCTTGTCGAACTTAATCTTTTAAACCATCAAAATGAATTTACGCAAGATTATCTCTTTTGTGTAGGTCTTACCGAAACATACAAAGAGTTAATGAGAGGATATCAACCTGAAAAACACTTGGATCAACTTTTTGAATCTTTATGCAGTTCTACAAATTTTGAGGCGAAGGAAATTAATGAAATATCCAAAAAGTCTCAAAAAGAATTCAAGGATAAATCATCTAAAGATATTTTAAAATTATTAATAGAAAAAAATAATTCTAAACTTTATCCTTCAAGGATTTTGAATTTAGGAATATATATATTAATTTCAGACTCCAAAGATTTCAAAGAGAAAAATGAATCAGATAAAAATAAGATGACCTCTGATATTTTTGAGAAGTTAAGCTTATCAGCTATTAAAGCAGAAAAAGATATTGGAATTTACAAAAGCAGCATATCAAAAATGGAACAAGCAAAAGAATTAATTGAAGAGCTCAGAATTAAGGATAAGAAAAAAGACCAAAAACAATAATATCTATCTTTTTAATCTTTTTTTATCTTTCCAAGAGACATAGGATATATAAATTACAGCGATTGATATGAATATTAGTAAAACGAACGAAGTAAGGATAAGAAATTCACTTAAATATGCTTCATAAGTTAAAAATGAAATCATATATCAATGGAACCATCACCGTTTCTTCCCCAAACAACCATGGCAATAGAAAAAGTAAAAATTGCAGCCAATGCTGCCCAGCCTATTTGAAAGATCATTTAATTTAAATTGCTTATATAAATATAACAGAACTTTAAAAGTTTCAATCATTTTAAAGCTAAAGTTAATTTCTCAGAAACAAAATTTTCTCAATAGAATAGATAAAAAATTTAAAATTGGGAAGGTTAGTTTTAAATCATAGTACAAATATAGAAGGACTAATTCCAATACTACAAAAGTTAGCACTGGATATTAATATCAAGACGATAACTCCAGCTGTTATTTCAAGAGCTAGAGGAAGATCCTCTAAATTAATTATTAGATTGTCAGTGAAAACTATAAACGGATATAAAGCAATAGCAAGAAAGGGTAAAACAGCCCAAGAAGTTTTTATTTCAACAGACTTAAGCAAAGATGAATTAAAACAAATTATAGATATTTATAATAGAAAATAATTAAATTAAAGAGAAATTAGACCATAGTCAGGAGAAAACAAATGAAATTCGCATTAAATTTTTTTATGTTTTTATTAGCCTTTTTTTCATTTAGTAATGAATCATTTTCACTTACTGACTACCAAATAAAAAGATTTTGCGCAAAAGAAAAAAGGTCATCTTTATGTATCAAAAAATTACAAGAGAAAAGATCTGATCTCCAAGAAGGAAAGCTAATTGAAATACCTGTAAAAACTTACCAAAAGTAATTAGAAAATGAATTTAAATTTCAAATTCTGATTCAAAAAGATTAAAAGCATTTTTATAATTTGCAAGAAGTTCTTCAGAATTCTCAGAAAATCCTAGTCTTTCGTAATCTTCTTTTAATTCACCATATAGGTAAACCACTTTATTAAAAGCGCTCATATATTCTTTTTGTATGTCTTCATCATCGATGTCATAGATTTTTGCCAGTACTAATTCGACATTTTTTTTTGATGAATATATTTTTTTCTCAAAATCTTTATTTAACTTCCTTCTTTTTTTTGCCATTTAAAATTTCTTATTACAGATTAACAATACTCAAATTCATAGATAAATTAAATTAAAACTTATAAAATAAAAATATAGTTTCCAAATCAAAATAAAACCTCTACATTCCAAATAAATCATTCGATGATATGAGTAAAAAAGAAACAACTAATCTTAAAGAGGTTGGAAACCAAAACTATGAATCCAAGAAAATGAATACTTCTGAAAACTTAAAGAAAAAAAAAGATAATGATCTTCCATGGTGGGTAGAGTTATTATTTGTTCAAATAGGGTTACCAGATAAATTACTAGTAAAAATATTAAAAGTAAAAAAAATATCTAAAGAATTTATTAAAAATGATAAAAAATCATTAATAACATTTTTGTTTATATTTACTACATTGGCATATTTTTATCCGGTTATTAAACATGCTAAAAACAAATTAGATTGCGAAGCTATTGCCAAAAGTTATATTATTAAAAATAAAAATACAATTGAAATTAACAATAAGGAGATAAAAATGCTATCCACAAATTTTTGTAATGGTGGCGAAGAAATCTTTGAAATAGAGAATTTAAGAAATTAAATCTTTATATTATTTTCTACTAATAACCAGATCAAACTTATAATAGTAACTTTAAGTTTAATAAAGTTTAAATTTTAATCCTATGACTGATATAAATCAAAAGAAGGAAAACGTAAAAATGCATTTAAAATATTTGAGGCAAGATTTAAAGAAAATGCATTTGGAAGTTACAGAAGAATTAATATTACCAAAGCCAGATGATGTAAAAGATTTGATGAATAAAATGGACAAACTCTTAAAATTAATAGAATAAACAATAAACTATTATTTGGAATTATCAAAAGTTAAATACAATGTACATAATAAAAATTTTTTCACAAATAATTCTAATTTCAATTTTCTTGAGTTCTTGTAGGACATCAATTAATAAAGAGTATCCCATAAAAAATTTGGAAAAAAATATTAAGGAGATTCCTCATCCAGAAAAGAAAAGAATGGAAATAAAGTTTTCCTGTGGAGAGGATGGAATTACAGACTACTTAGATGATGGATGGAAAATTCTAAAGGAAGATTTCCAAGAAAAAATTTGTACCTGGAAATCTGTTCCTGCCACAAAAGATTGTAATATGGAAAAAGATAAAGGATGTAAAATAACAAAGCCTGATAAAATAGGTGAAGAGAGAATTTACTTATTAGAAAAAGAAATTTAATATATGACTACAAAATCAGAATATTTAGTTGATTTAATTTTTAAAAAATTAAAAACCTATAATAAAAAAAAAATATTTTTAGAAAAAGAACATTTGAATAAATTTATTTTTTCTCTTTTCAATGAAAACTGAATGCAATACATATTTAATTCAACTGCTATAGTTAATCTAATTTTTTAAACATTATGTAGGTATGGATAATTTTTCTTCATTAACTGTTATCTTGTCAATTATTTTTATAATGAGTCTTTATTTTTTATTAAAAGTTACTTCGAATACAAAGAATTAAAAAATATTTTTTTCATAACATTAGATGATCGGATCATCTCTTAGAAGTAAAACATTATGCTTATTTAAACCATCATTAATCCATTCCTTATATTCTTCTAGGACACTCTTTTTATCAGAATTATCTAATAGATTAATTCTTTCTTTTGCATTATCTAAAGCTAACTTGATGCAGAATTTATAATCTTTAGAGTTTTCTTGCATAAGTTTTTTATTAAATATTAGTAAAAATAATTTCTTAATATGTATTGAAAATTACAATAATAAGCGTTTATTTAATAAGAGTATCAAGCAATACGGAAGAATATTTAATATATTTGGGATAATTTTGTTTTTATAAAAATACTATGTCATACGAAGCAGGTAGCAAAGAATGTAGACATTTAATTGAAGCCAAAGAAAGCCTTCTATCAGCATTAGATGCGCTAAGCAATATAAATTCAACCGATCTAATACAAATCCAAATTAAAGAAATATACAATGAATTAGAACATATGCATGACAATCGAAAAAAAATAGAATCAGCTACAAAGTATCTTTAATATATTAAAATTAACCAAAATTTCAAAACTGGCTTTTTATCTTCTTTACTCTTTTTTCTGATAATAAATCCAATAAAGCATCAAGTTGAGCATGAACTTCCTTAGCTTCATTAAGATCTGGCAACAAATCTTCCTTGATAAGCATTTGGTGCATCTCTCTAAGCTCTAACCTTATATATCTAAGGTGAGAACATACTTCTTCTCTCTTTGCTGCACTCATACTTTCTTTATATTCTTAACATTATACAATACTGTCTTTTTTGATTCCCGTATTAGTTTCTTTAAATTGAAAAATTATTTCAACCTCAAAAACATATCAAAATCTTTTAAAGTCGCTTTGTAGTAATATAGCCTTCATGAAAAAGAAAAAATCAAAAAGAAATCAAACTAATTCAAATTTAAAAGATCAAAAATTAGGACAAACAAAAAATTCTGCAAAATTAGTACTTTTTGTTTTTGGAATAGGTCCAATAATCGGAATCATATTATTCTTGTATAGTAGAGGGTTTTTCAATTCGCCAACTATGTAAATCTCGAGTAGTGAAGATACAGGTAAAATAGTTAATTTCAATAAAACTTATAATTATTGAAATTTTTTTAATGAAAATATTCTAAATTCTGCCATTTTTCTTGCATCTTCAGGATTAGAGATTAAAAAAGGGTGGTCTGATAAAAGTTTAAATACCTTATCTATCTTTAATCGCAAATCATCACAATCAATATTTTTCCATTCCTCATCAAATGACATTGCGAAGCTATCAGCATTGTCATATAGTTTATCTTTCATGATATTTAGAATTTAAATTAAGAAAATTTCAGAAATTCGACCCAATCAAAGAGAGGAACTAGAAAAAGCACAAAAAATTATCCTCATGATTATTTGAGAAATAAATTTCTACAAGTGTTCTTAAATAATTATACTTTAATCCTATTATTTAAATTCACACAAAGCACTGTTAATCAATATCTGTTTAATTTGACAGAAGTGTTACAATATTGGCATTCATAGAGACTCATGGAAAATAAAGTTAAAAGAATAGGATACCTCCCTAGAAAAAGAGTCCTTGAAATCATTGATGAAATATCTAAGAGTGAATCTATAAGTAGATCTAAAGTAGTTGGAATATTAGTTGAGGAAGCATTAGATGCCAGAGGAATAGCCAATTTTGGATATAGTAATCTCAGCAAGTCAAATATATACAAATCGGACAATTTTAAAGAATTCCAAAATGACAATGCCCCTTACAAAGATACGGAAGATGAATTTGTTGATGATAGTGGTTACACAGTTTCTTCTCACAAAAAGTTAGATCGCTCAATATCTTCTGCAGATATTGAATTAGCAAATAAAATAAACATTCTTAAGGAATCAGGATTAATATAACTTTTATTGAGTAATTACTTTATTTCTTAATGCATAATATTGGTTCATTGTTTATTCTTAGTCAAGAATAATATTCTTTTTACATAATTCGAATATTAAATCCTTTCTAATATTAATTTTGTAATTAAAAAATGAAAGATATTAAATGTCCTTCATGCGGCAAAACTTTCCGAATTGATCCTAGCAGCTTTGAAGAAATACTTCTTCAAATAAAAGACGAAGAATTTAATAAACAAATAAAAGAAAGACTTATCTTGGCTGAAGAAGATAATAAAAAAGCTTTGGAAATTTTAAAACGTGAGTTAAAAATACAGTTAATACAACAGAATCGGATTAAAGAGTCTGAGATCCAAACTCTTGAATCTAAATTAAAAATAGCAGAAGAAAAGAAAACAAATGCCCTTAATGATTTAAAAAATCAAGCAACAAATAAAATTAATTCATTGAATAATGAATTAATCAAGTTGAAAGACGAAATTAAAAACCAGTCTTTAATTTCAGAATTATCTTTAAAAAACAAAATTAGTGAAGCTGTTACAAATTTAGAAAAAGAAAACTCATCATTAACAAATTCCATTGAAAAGATGAAGCTTGAATATTCAATTAATGAAAAATTAATAGAAGAAAAGTTTAAAAGCAAAATAAGCGAAAGGGATCTAACTATTCAGGAGTTAAGAGAAATGAAATCTAAATTATCTACAAAGATGATAGGAGAAACATTAGAAATCCATTGCGAAACTCAATTCAATCTGAATCGTGCCTCCGCATTTAAGAACTCATATTTCGAAAAGGATAATGATGCCACTTCAGGAAGTAAAGGTGACTATATATTTAGAGAATTTGATGAAAACAAAACAGAAGTCGTATCCATAATGTTTGAGATGAAGAATGAAAGTTTAAATGGAACTAATAAAAGAAAAAACGAAGATTTTCTAAAAGAATTAGATAAAGATAGAAGACAAAAATCTTGTGAATATGCAGTTCTCGTATCCCTCCTAGAACCAGATAGTGAACTATATAATTCTGGCATAGTAGATGTTTCTCATAGATTCCCAAAAATGTATGTCATAAGACCTCAATTTTTCTTGCCCATTATTTCTCTGCTAAGAAATGCATCTATGGAAACCTTAAAATACAAATCACAAATTGATTTAATGAAACGTGAGAATTATGACATAACTAATTTTGAAACTACTCTAGAGCAATTCAAAAATGCAGTTGGTAAAAATGTTTCGCTTGCCCAGGATAGATTTAATGATGCAATTTCAGAAATTGATAAATCAATAACCCATTTACAAAAAACTAAAGAGGCTTTAGTTCTCTCAAAAAAACATCTTTTATCTGCTGACAGCAAATCTCAAGATTTGACAGTAAAGAAATTAACTAGAAATAATCCAACCATGAAGAAGAAGTTTAATGATTTAAATAATTTTGAAGATGAAGTAGCCTAATTAAAAAAAGTTTTTAAAATTAATAATAATTAAAAATATATTTAATTTCTAACTTATAAATATACTATAAAATATAAATTTCATAGTAAAGAAAATAATGTCTATCAACACTCCTATTTTCAGTATTGCCAAAGATCTTAATGTCGAAAGTAGTAGAATATTATTAGCCTGCAAGAAACTTGGAATCAATGCAAAAGGTGCAACGAAAAGATTAAATAAAGAAGAATTAGAAAAAATTAAAAGTTATTTTGAAACGGGCAAAAATGTGTCAGATGAAGTGATTAATTTAAATAAAGTTAAAACTACAAGTAGTTCTAAAAAAATTGTAGAAAAGGTAAAGATAAAATATTTTGCTAACAGACTTATTCGTAAATCTTAAATAAAAATAATTTTTTTTAATTACTTAAAGGAATAAGCCACAGAAGAAAAAAATAATAATTTATCATAAGTAAAAATACTTAAAATGAGCATAAGTAAAATTTTGAATTCTCTTGAAAAATCCTGGGAAAGAGATGATATTCTTTTAAATATAAAGAAGGGGTTAGGGACAGATGAGATAGTTAATGAATTTCTTATGAAAAACGAAAGACAAATTAAAGAATTAAATTCTTTATTAAGGCCAGAAGATATTGAATTATTTAATCAAGTAGAAAAACTCTCAACTTGCGAATCTAAATTAATAAATGAGATTAAAAATTTAAATAACTTAGAAAATAATGAAAATCATCACATTATGAATAAAAAAAAGATTGTGCCATCTAATAGAGTTTCTTTCAACAAAATTAGTTCATTCATGATTAATTGGAGTAACAAATTTGTAGTTATTGCTTTACTAACAATTTCAGCTATAGCTTTATCGAAACAAGCTTGGGCATAATTAGCTAAATTAACTTCATTGTAAGAGATGTAGTTTTGAGAACTAAACAAGAATATTTAATTAGATATAAAGATGGAAATCTTTATTGTGAACTTGCTGATATTTGGATTGATCCAAGCAAGCCAGTAAAAAAGGCATTAATAACTCATGCTCATTTTGATCACTTTACATTTGGCTGTGAAGAATACATTTCTACTAAGGAAACTGCGATACTTCTTAAAGAAAGAGTTGGAGATAATATCAAAATTAAGACTTTTGAATATGGAGAAGAATTTAAGATTAATGGCATTAATATTTCTTTTCATCCATCCGGTCACATCCTTGGATCTAGTCAAATAAGGTTTATTTTTGCTGAAGAAAAATGGCTAATTTCAGGTGACTTTAAGCTTCAAAAAGACCAGACTTGCAAACAATATGAAATAGTAAAAACTGATTATTTAATAAGCGAATGTACTTTTGGTTTGCCAATATTTAAATGGGATGAATCAAATAAAATAGCAAATGATATTTCAAAATGGATAATTAATTCACCAGAAAAAACTTCTTTACTTTTCTGCTATTCACTTGGAAAAGCTCAGAGATTGTTAAACGAAATTAGTCAAACAAATTTTAAAGGCAATATTTATTCCCATGGCAGCATTCACAAAATGAACAATAGTTATAGGGAACTTGGAATTGATATTAAAGAAACTATAAAAATTGAAAATAAAAAAAAGATAGATGAACTTAAAGGAAGTCTAATATTATTACCGCCGTCTTTAAGTAAGGGATCTTATTTAAAAAATTTCAAAAACATTCAAACAGCTTTCGCGAGTGGTTGGATGTCAATAAGAGCTCTAAGAAAAAGATCAGGATATGATAAAGGATTCGCAATCTCTGATCATGCGGATTGGGATGGAATTCTGGAAGTAGTAAAAAAGTCTGAAGCAAAAAATGTATTTTTTCATCATGGAGATAGTGAAGCCTTAAGTAAATATTTAGTTGAAAAGGAATCAATAAATGTCCTTTTATTCGGTAAATAAATATGAGCTTAAAAAAGTTTTCAGAATTATTTGGCGATCTAGATTCAATTAATAGTACAAATAATAAAATTGAAGTTTTAAAGAATTATTTTTTATCTAATGACCCAATAGATAATTCATGGGCAATATATTTACTAACTGGAAAAAGTAATAAGAGATTTATTAGTGGAAGATATTTAAAAAATCTTTTTTCTCAAATATATGAATACCCTCAATGGTTAATTGATACATGTTATTTAAAAGTTGGTGATTCTGCTGAGGTAATAACTTTATTACTTAAAAATAAAACTAATTCTAGAAAAAAGAAATTATCAAATATAAGTCTCAATGAATTACTAAGCCAAACAATACCTGCATTATCAAAACTTAATGAGGAGGAGAAAAATTTAGAAATTAAAAATCTTTGGGAAACATTACCTGAAGAAAACCATTTAATTTTTAATAAAATTCTTACAGGAACTTTTAGAGTAGGAGTCTCTATAGGATTAATTACAAAATCAATTTCAAAACTAATTAATATTGATGAAGAGATTATTTCTCATAGGTTGATGGGTGATTTTAAACCTTCAATTGATTCATATGAATTTTTAATTAACAAGAATATCAATCTTCAAGAGTTAAATTCCAAACCATTTCCATTTCTTCTAGCAAATACTATTGAAGATAAAATCTTCAAAAATTCAATAAATGATTTTCAATTTGAATGGAAATACGACGGTATAAGGATGCAATTAATTAAAAGATCAGGCAACGTTTCATTATGGACAAGAGGGCAAGAATTAGTAAATGAATCTTTCCCAGAATTAGTAGAGAAAATGTCGAATATAAAAGATGATTTTGTTCTTGATGGGGAATTATTAGTTTGGAATTTTAAAGAACAAATTGCCTTTGATTTTTCTTTACTACAAAAAAGAATAAACAGAAAATCTCCAACTAGATCAATCCAAATAAAATATCCAATTATTTTTATTGCTTATGATCTTTTAGAGATTAATGGAAGAGATATAAGAGAATTTAAATTAGAAAATAGAAGAATTGAGTTAGAAAAATATTTTTCAAAATGGCAAATTAAAATTGAGAATAATGTCTCTGATATTTTCAAAATATGTGATTTGATCTTTCCTAAAGATTGGCCTGATGCTTTAACTTTTAAAGAAAAATCTCGAGAAAATAATACTGAAGGATTGATAATTAAGAAAAAGACTTCTATTTACTCCTCTGGTAGAAAGAAAGGTATTTGGTGGAAATATAAAGTTGATCCTATGCAACTGGATGCTGTTCTGATTTACGCTAAGGGCGGTAGCGGTAGAAGAGCTGGCCTGTATACAGATTACAGTTTTGCATTATGGAAAGACAAAGAATTAATTAAATTTGCAAGTGCATATTCTGGTTTAACGAATATTGAGATTAAAGAGCTAGATAAATGGATAAGAAAAAATACAATAGAAAAATTTGGTCCTGTTCGATCTTTAAAACCAGAAATGGTATTCGAAATATCTTTTGAGAAAATACAAATTTCTAAACGTCATAAGTCAGGCATAGCAGTACGATTTCCAAGAATAACAAAATGGAGAAAAGATAAAAAAATTAATGATGCAGATAGCCTAGAGAATGCTTATGAACTAATGAAAAAAATATCATGAAAAATATTACGAAAAATAATAAGCAAAATAATTTAATTTCTAAAATTAAAAAGTTTTTCTCCACAAATGGATGGGAGCCACTACCCTATCAGATCGAATCTTGGGAAGCATTTTTAAATGGAGAAAGTGGCATAATTCAAGTTCCTACTGGATGCGGCAAAACTTATGCTGCATTAATGGGCCCTCTATCAAAGATAGAAGATCCCAAAAATAATAAAAGTGTGAATATATTATTAATAACCCCTTTAAAAGCACTAAGTAGAGATCTAAAAAATTCCATACAATTAGCAGCTTTGCATTTTAATAAAGAAATCACTGTTGAAATTAGGAACGGCGATACAACCCAATATGAAAAGAAAAAGCAACTAGCTAAACCACCTAATATTCTTATTACCACTCCAGAGTCTTTATCTCTTTTACTTTCTAATAAAGAATCTAATAATCTGTTCAAGGAGTTGTCATCAATAATTATTGACGAATGGCATGAATTGATGGGTAGTAAAAGAGGAAACCAGTGCGAGTTATCTTTAAGTTGGCTAAGAGGTAATATAAAAAATTTACAAATTTGGGCAATGTCTGCAACTATTGGAAATATTGAAGAAGCAGCAAGAGCAATAGTTGGGATGAGCGCTATTAAACCCAAAATTATAAGTACAAATATTCAAAAAGAGATCGAAATTATAAGTGTTTTACCAGAGGAGGAAACTACCTTTCCATGGAGCGGGCATCTTGGGATTAGAAGCCATTCTTCACTATTAAAAATCCTAGATAAAAATAAAAGCACCTTATTATTCACCAATACGAGAAATCAATCTGAAAGATGGTATCAATGTTTAAAATTTTTTCTCCCAGAGATGGAAGACAAAATTGCACTTCATCACGGTTCCCTGGATAAAGAAGATAGAAAAAGAGTTGAAGAAGGGGTTAAAGACGGATTAATAAAATGGGTAGTCTGCACCAGCTCGTTAGATTTGGGAGTTGACTTCCAACCTGTAGATCAAATAGTTCAAATTGGTAGTGCAAAGAATTTAGCTAGACTGATCCAAAGAGCGGGAAGAAGTGCTCATAGACCTGGTGGAAAATCAAAAATAATTTTTATGCCTACTAATTCTTTAGAATTATTAGAGATCAGTGCAATGAGAAGAATAATAAAAAGTGGTATATCTGAGGAAATTAGACTTCCTGAATTATCTTATGATGTGCTTCTTCAACATCTAATAAGTTTGGCATGCGGAAATGGCTTTGATCCGAGAATTGAGAAAGAAAGAATTAAAAGTTGTTGGAGTTATAGAAACTTAAATGATCATGATTGGAATTGGTGTCTTGACTTTTTAGAGTATGGAGGAAAATGTCTTAAAGCATACCCAAAATATAAAAAGATAGTTAAAGAAGAATCACAAAATAATAATGAAAACTTTAAATATTTTGTAAAAGACAAATCTTTAATAAGAATGCATAAGTTCAATATTGGGACAATTACAAGTGACAAATTTGTGAATGTCAAATATATGAAAGGGAAATCCTTGGGAAATTTAGAAGAGAATTTTGCCTCAAAATTAAATCCTGGAGATACCTTTTACTTTGCTGGTAAAATGCTTCAATTTATAAGAATCAGAGATATGATTTTATATGTTAAAAAATCAACAAAAAAAAGTTCTCTAATTCCTGCATGGGTTGGAGGTCAAATGGCAATTTCTGATCTACTTTGTGAGAGTTTGAGAAAAGAAATAGATATATGCAACGAACTAGAAAATTATGATTACTTAAATCCTGAACTCAATTCATTACGCCCAATATTGAAGAAACAAAAAGTTCTTTCAAATATTCCAAAGATCGATGAATTCCTTATAGAAATATATAAAACCAAGGATTTATCAAATCTTTTTGTTTTTACACTTGACGGCAAATTTGTAAATGAAGGAATTGCATTTTTATGGGCTTTGAGATTGGCAAAATTAAAACAATCTACATTTAGTATTACTGCTAACGATTTTGGATTCAGCTTAACTACTGCAGAAGATTATGATTATTCCATAATAAAAAAAGAAGCTGATTACTTTTTGAATAACAAAAAATTAGAAGAAGATCTAGAAAATGCAATTAATTTTTCAGAATTAACAAAACGTAGATTTAAAAATATTGCCCAAATAAGTGGACTAGTAAATCAAAATAATCCAACCAAAACAAAAACTTCTTCACAACTTCAAATAAGTTCAAGTCTTTTCTACGATGTCTTTACTAAATATGAAGAAGGCCACCTTTTGATAAAACAATCGCATCAAGAAGTTAAAGAATATCAATTAGAAAATAGAAGAATATCTAGATCATTAGAAAGATTAAAAAATTTAAAAATGATACTAAATGAGATAAAAACTCCAACCCCTTTGGCTTTCCCTTTACTAGTTGAAAGACTTAAAAATACTTTAAGCAATGAACCAATAGAAAAAAGAGTAGAAAAACTTATAAAAAAATATAGTGATTAAATGAAAAAAAGTTCTTTTAAATTTTCTTGGGAAGATACATTGATAGAGATGCTTCCTTCAAGAGCGTTATTTCTACCAGAAACAAAAGAGTTGTTAATATCCGATATTCATCTTGGGAAAGCTGAGTATTTTCAGCAAAATGGTATACCCCTTACTAATAATTCAGATAAAAACAATTTTGCAAGAATAAAAAAAATAGTAAAAAAATATAGTCCTGAAAAGTTAATAATATTAGGAGATTTATTCCACAGCAAATATTCAATAGATAAAACTCTTAAAAAAAAAGTTGAGGATCTTCCTGAACTACTTAAAACTAACGTTGAACTAGTCCTAGGAAATCACGATGTAGGTTGCAATATTAAAAATATTAAAATTTTTGACATTAGAAAAACTAAAAATATTACTTTTAGTCATGAACCAGTTAATTTAGAAAACAATAAAGCCTTGAATGTTTGTGGACATTATCATCCAAAAATCTATATAAAGAACAATGGAGATAAATTATCATTTAGGTGCTTTGCAATGGATAAAAATAAAAATACTTTATTTTTACCTGCATTTGGAGACTTAACAGGAGGATATCCGTGCAAAAAGTCATTTCAAAAATGGGCAATTATTTCTGAAGAAGAAATTATCGAAATAAAATCTTAAAAAAAAATCCTATTGAAGTGACTTAAATTTTTCATTTAGATATACCAATTTATACTTAAAAGTCTCGCTTATTTTATTTATCTATTATTTTGTGTGTATTAATTAATTTCTACTAGTAGAAATAGATAATAAAAAATTTATACAGCTAATGACCCTTTCTTTAGTAGACAATCCACGTTATAAAAAAAATAAACATATTTTATAGAAATGAAAAAATTAATAGCCTTGATTTTATTTCCATTTCTTTTCATTCCATTTGGGGCAAAAGCAAATGATAATTTTTCTGTTGAGATACAGGCACTTACACTCGTAATGGAGCAATATAAGGAAGATACTGAATCAAGTATTGAATTAGATATAGAAGATAAAAAGCCAAGTTACATGGCTCTTAAACAAGACGAATGCAATGCCACTGTTGAAGTTACAGAAAAAACTGGATTAGAGGTTGTAAATACTGAATCTTTCGATGTAAATGTCTGCTTGAAAGAAATATATAAAGTAATCAATTAAATAAGCAGGTTATAAAAATATAATAAAAATAAGCAAATTAAAGAGGTCTTTTACTTAAAGAAGGTAAGACCTCGAGACCTAACAGAAAACTTTGGAACGGGTTCTGCGTACCCAATTAATAACTACAATGAAGTTGTAGAGGTGTAATTAAAAGTACAAAACCTAAAATTATTTTTTAAGTGATTATTTCTTCTTTGATAATGTTTGTGATTCTTCTCTAGACATTAAAGCTTCTATTTGAGCAAGGACTTTTTGAAGTTCATCCGTTTTTGTAAGAGATGCTTCTGCCACTTCTCTTAATTTTTCTAACTGTTCTTTAGTTTTATCCATGATAAATAAATTAGAAATTAACCACTTTTAAAAATGGTTTTAATACAGATTTTTCACTCCCACACAAATTCATATTCTCTCTTTTTTTTTATAAAGTCAAATAAATTTCCCTTTATTAAGGTTTTATGAGGACTTCCAATTAATTCTTTATGTATTATTGAAATCATAAGATTACCCTCTACAAAAAACTTTTAAATTAAGAAGTAAATACAGGTAATCCTATTGTTGCAGTTGTTATGAGAGCCCCTGCAAAAATCAAGAAAGGTAGAAAAGGGTAGTTTTTCAAAGATAGATTTACTAATTCGAAACAACTATATAGGTATTTATACTGTTTGTCTACCCCTATCTGTCTTAAAGCTAAAAATCATTCTTTTAAAGGTAAAAATTTAACCTCAACCAAATTTACCAGATATGTATTCCTGAGTAGTTTTTTCTTTTGGAGAGTTAAAAATTTTCTTTGTCGAATCAAATTCGGCAAGATAGCCGACTTTCCCTCCATCACCATCTTCATATTCAATAGCATTAAAAAATGCAGTCATATCACTAACTCTTAATGCCTGTTGCATATTATGAGTAACGATAATTATTGTGTAATTCTTCTTTAGTTCATGCATCGTCTCTTCTATTTTCAAGGTAGATATAGGATCCAAAGCTGAGCATGGCTCATCCATTAGAATTATTTCAGGTTCAATTGCAATAGTTCTAGCGATACATAATCTCTGTTGTTGTCCGCCAGATAAAGAGTAACCACTATCATTTAATTTATCCTTACATTCACTCCATACAGCAGCTTTTCTCAAGGAACTTTCCACTAATTCATCCATATCTCCAGTAAAGCCATTGATTCTTGCTCCGAATGCAATATTTTCGTAGATAGATTTTGGAAAAGGATTAGGCTGCTGAAAAACCATTCCGATTCTTCTTCTAACTTCAACTGGATCTACTCTTTTGTCGTAAATATTAGTTCCATCAAACAGGACTGTCCCTTTTAACGAACAATTAGGGATTAAATCGTTCATTCTATTCAAAGCTCTAAGAACGGTTGATTTACCACAACCCGAAGGGCCAATGAGTGAAGTTATATCTCCTGCTTTAAAATTTAAAAAAACATTTTTTACCGCTTCAAAAGTGCCATAACTAATAGAAACATCCTCAAGAGATAAAATGTTTTTCTTTTGCGACTTATTAGTGTTTTTAATCATTTCATACCCTCTTAGTTTTCTCAGTAAAAGCGGCCAATATCCTTGAAAAGATATTAACTGTTAGTATTGATATGACAAGAATAAAGGAAGCCGCCCAGGCTAGTTTATTCTGTGCATCATAAGGTTCAAGGGCAAAATTATATATCAAGACAGCTAATGAGCCCATCTCGTAAAACAAATCTTCAAAACCTACTATGTAGTAGTAAGAAAATAAAGCAGTAAATATCAAAGGTGCTGTTTCGCCTGCAGCCCTTGCGATTCCAAGCACAACCCCAGTAGCAATAGATCTAAATGCTGTGGGTAAAGTTATTTTTAATATTGTTGTATACATACTTGCTCCTATGCCTAGAGAAGCATACCTTAATTCATTTGGTACTAACTTTAAACCTTCATCAGTAGTTTTTATAACTGTAGGCAACATCAATATTGAAAGAGCCATACCTCCTGCTAAACCACTGTACATACTGCCAAATAAAATTTTTGTTGAAACGATTAAGGCATAAATAAATACACCGGCAATTATTGAAGGAACACCAGCTAAAACATTAACTCCGAATCTAATAAATTTTGAAAAAGGTCCTCCGTTTGAATATTCAGCTAGATATATGCCACCGCCAACACCTACTGGTATGGAAATAATTGAAGCAATAGTTGTAATTACTAGTGTCCCAATTAATGCAGGATTAATACCTCCTGCATCTAAATCATCTCCAGGGGGATTTGGTTCTAAAGTAAATAATTCTGGTGTGATTTGAGCTCCCCCTTTAATAAGAATATATGTAACCACAAAAATCAAAGGAAGAATTGCAATGAGTGCACAAAAAACTGATAAAGAAGTAAAAAATTTATCTCCTACATTTCGTGATAGTTTTTTCTGGTAATAAAGAGAATTCATAATCATCTAATATTTGAGACTAAATTTCTTAACTAGCCATTGAGCAAAGATATTAACCACTAAAGATAGGATCATTAGTACAAAAGCCGCATAAAAAAGTGATGAGACCTGACTTCCATCGGCTTCACCAAACTGGTTTGCAAGCATAGAAGAGATGGTATATCCAGGAGATAATAGTGACCAACTAAATGCATTAGAATTTCCAATAATCATCGTTACAGCCATGGTTTCACCCATTGCCCTGCCTAACGCCAATAGAACTCCTGCCATAATTCCTGATAATGCAGCAGGCAAAATTACCGAAAATATAGTTTTCCATCTACTTGCACCAATTCCATAGGAAGCATTCCTAAGCTTTTTGGGAACTTGATTCAGACTATCTCTAGCTATCGAGGTCACTATTGGTAAAAGCATTACCACTAAAATTATTATCGCCAAAAGTGAATTCCGACCTGCAGGCTCCGAACTAAATAAAGAAATCCAACCAAAGAATTTATGTAAAAAAACAAAAAACTCTCTAAAGAAAGGTTCCATAACAAATATCGCCCATAATCCCAATACGACAGATGGTATAGCTGCTAGTAATTCAACAAATGAACCTACTATTTCTCTGACAAATTTCGGAACAAAATCCTCTGTAATAAATATCGCAGTTCCAACACCTAAAGGGATAGTAATCAATAATGAAAGAAGAGAAGTAACTAATGTCCCATATATTGCTGTAAAAGCTCCATATTCATCTTTTACTGGATTCCATTCAGATGTCACAAGAAACTTCAAGCCATATCTTGAAAATGATTCAAATGACTGAAAAAAGACTACTAAAATAATTCCAAAAAGTACTATTCCAACCAAACTAGACAAGGTTAGGGTTGTATTTTTAAAGATTAAATCTATATTTTTTTCAAGTCCGAATCTTTTACGATTCTTGAAAAGAGTTAATTTCTCTTCCATTAAAAAAAGAATATTTCTATAAATTTACTACTAAATATTGGAAAAGACTTTAAGAGGGGTTAAAGGTATATGAAAGTCATGAAAAGTTAACATCCTTAAACTTAACATCTTAAAATATTTTTTCTTTAACTTTACTTAACCATAGGTGAATAATATTTATTGAATAGAAACTGAGGGGATGTTTAAATACAGGGAATTCATTGCTCAAATCAAATATAAAGAGGTAATATCTTCCCCTGTATATTTTATTCCTGTTTTGCTTCTATCCATAATGATTATTATTGAAGGTTTTCATATCTTTAATCACAAACAAAATTGCAAAACTAAAGCTGAGTGGATGGAACAATCAGGAATGACTTATGACAGGGAATCAGAAGTTAATTAATAAAATCTAAAATAAAATTTATTCGCAGCAACGTTTTCTATTTGAGGAATAGTCCATCAAAGAAGTTATCCATTCCTTGATCAAAAATAGAGATTCTTTATTTAGGCTGTAGTACATCCATCTACCTTCTTGTCTGTCTGAGATAAGACCAGCTTCCTTCAAAATTTTTATGTGATATGAAATTCTTGATTGAGATAACTTAGTTAATTTCATAATATCGCAAACACAAACTTCTCCATCCATCATTAGGTCAATTATTTCTAGCCTAAAAGTATCAGAAAATGAAACCATCAACTTAGATATATTTTCTTTTTTTACTTTGCTAATCTCTTTTAACACTTTTTAGGACATTAAATTCTTTTAAATATAGCTTAAATAAAAAAGATTGCATTAAAAACAAAATCTTGATACATCAAAATATTTTGATGTATAATCATTATAGAAAATTTCAACAGTGATGAAAATTGGAATTAATGGTTTTGGAAGAATTGGCAGATTAGTTTTCAGAGCTTTATGGGACAGAGCTGATATAGAAATAACTCATATAAATGAGATAGCAGGAGATTCGAATGCTGCTGCCCATTTACTCGAATTCGATTCAGTCCATGGTAGATGGGTGAAAGATAT
This sequence comes from Prochlorococcus sp. AG-355-O17, assembly GCA_003280655.1. GTDB lineage: Bacteria > Cyanobacteriota > Cyanobacteriia > PCC-6307 > Cyanobiaceae > Prochlorococcus_A. Next base: position 29,609 of record QCEK01000010.1, on the reverse strand, counting down.
AAAGGTTAAAGAAGAAGAAATAATAATTGATGGAAAGAAATTAACCTACACATCTTTTAAAAATTACCTTGATGTTCCTTGGGAAAAATCTTCTGTAGATATTATTTTGGAATGTACAGGAAAGAATAAAAAGCCAGACAAACTAAATCCCTATTTTGATACTCTTGGGATGAAAAGAGTAATAGTAGCTTGTCCAGTCAAAGGAATTGTTGCAGAAGCTGAATCACTGAATATTGTTTACGGTATAAATCAAAGTCTTTATGACCCTACCAAACACAAATTAGTAACTGCAGCATCCTGCACTACAAATTGTTTAGCTCCGATAGTAAAGGTAATTAATGAAAATTTTTCTATTAAACACGGTGCTATTACAACTATTCACGATGTAACGAACACTCAAGTTCCTGTAGATTTTTATAAAAGTGATCTTAGGAGAGCAAGAGGATGTATGCAAAGTTTAATACCTACTACCACTGGATCTGCTAAAGCTATCGCTGAGATCTTTCCAGAATTAAAAGGAAAATTAAATGGACATGCAGTAAGAGTTCCTCTACTTAATGGTTCTTTAACAGATGCAGTTTTTGAATTAAATAAAGAAGTGACAACTGAACAAGTGAATATGGCACTAAAGGAAGCTTCAGAAACTTATTTAAAAGGAATTCTTGGCTACGAAGAAAGACCTTTAGTTTCTGCAGATTATGTAAATGACTCTAGAAGTTCAATAGTTGATAGTTTATCAACGATGGTTGTTAATTCAAATTTATTAAAGATATACGCTTGGTATGACAACGAGTGGGGTTACAGCTGCAGACTTGCAGATCTTACTGAATATGTAATCAAAAAAGAGATTTAATTTATGTCTTTATGAAGTTATCTAATATTCAACAATATAGTGTTGTAACAGCAAACTATTGGGCGTTCACGCTTACTGACGGCGCATTAAGATTATTAGTTGTTGGTCACTTTCATGAGCTAGGTTACACAACTCTACAAATTGCTTTACTTTTCCTTTTTTATGAGTTTTTTGGAATAATTACTAATCTTTATGGTGGCTGGATAGGAGCAAGATATGGATTAAGGCTTACTTTATGGATTGGGACTATCCTGCAAATCATCGCTCTTTTTATGCTTATTCCAGTTAAGGAAGATTGGCCGGTAATTTTTAGTGTCGCATACGTTATGGTTGCTCAAGCAGTTAGTGGAATAGCAAAAGATTTAAACAAAATGAGTGCTAAAAGTGCTGTTAAGACAGTAGTCCCAGAGACAAATGATGGCAATGATACTGGCCAAAAACAACTTTTTAAATGGGTTGCTATTTTAACTGGATCTAAAAATGCTCTTAAGGGAGTTGGTTTTTTCTTGGGTGGACTTTTATATAAGTTATTTGGATTCAATAATGCTGTAGGAATTATGGGTTTTGGACTCTGCTTAGCCTTTTTATTGACATTAATTTTACCTGGAGAAATTGGCAAGATGAAAACCAAACCAGCTTTTAATGATCTTTTTTCAAAATCAAATGCCATAAATATTCTTTCTGCAGCAAGATTCTTTCTTTTTGGAGCAAGAGATGTTTGGTTTGTTGTAGCTCTTCCAGTATTCCTAGATATGGCATTTGGTTGGGACTACATGGAAATAGGATTATTTCTTGGGGCCTGGGTAATAGGTTATGGAATTGTTCAGGCTTCTGCTCCAGCAATTAGAATGATATGGAGCCAGAAAGAAAGTCCAGATCGTAAAGCTATCCAATTTTGGAGTGCCGTATTAATGGTAATACCATCTTTGATAGGAGTCGCATTATGGAGAGAAAGTTCTCCATCAATAGCAATAATTTTAGGACTTACTATTTTTGGATTTGTTTTTGCAATGAATTCCTCTACACATTCTTATATGATTTTGGCCTACTCTGATAATGAAAAAGTCAGTTTAAATGTTGGCTTCTATTACATGGCAAATGCTGCTGGAAGACTAGTTGGAACATTACTATCTGGCTTACTATTTATGATTGGGAGAAATCCGAGTATTGGTCTTCAATATTGTCTTTATTTTTCATCACTTTTAATATTCTTATCTTGGATTTCGAGTCTTAAATTACCATCAATCAAACAAAGCTTATCAGCTCCATAAAGACTAATTTTTAGGAATTAGAATATTTTAATGGCAAAAATATCCTTAATTGAACTTGCAAAAACTTTCCTAAAAATTGGTATTTTAAGTTTTGGAGGACCCTATGCTCATATTTCCTTATTCGAAGATGAACTTATAAATAATAAAAAATTGATATCAAATCAATCTTTTGAAAAAGGTATTGGATTATGTCAAATACTTCCAGGACCAATATCTACTCAATTGGCAATATATATAGGTCTTAAAATCAATGGTTATCTTGGTGGATTGATATCAGGTATAAGTTTCATTATCCCAGGATTCATTTCAGTATTAGCTCTTAGTTTTTTTTGGCAAATTGGTTCTGGATCAAAATTCTTAACAGATTTAATTTATTTTAATCCGCCTATTATTGCAGGGATAATTTTTTCATTCTCATTAGTTCTATTAAAAAAAAGATTAAAGTTTGATCGAATATTATTCTCCAGCTCAATATTATTTCTACTTATATTTGCTAAATATAATAGTATTCAATTTCCACTCATAACAATTCTTAGTATTGCAGGATTGATAAATATATTTTTAAAGAAATTCAAAAATATTTTTTATAGCTTGGTCCCTTTATCTATATTTTCAACAACCTCATTTTTGATTAGCTCGGTCTTTTTAGATATATCAAAGTTTTATAATTTTTTAAGAGAGTCTATAACCTCAAAGTTTTTAGTAGATTACCTTAATCTGTTTTTTTTCTTCTTTAAATCGGGACTTTTTATTTTTGGAGGTGGATTAGTAATCATTCCTCTTATGAGTGATTATGTTATCTCGCAAGGATGGTTAACAAATAATGAATTTATAGATGGAATAATGATTAGCCAAATAACACCTGGGCCTGTCTTATTAATTACAAGTTTTATTGGATATAAAGCAGGGTTTTCGATCGGAGGAATAAATGAAGCTTTAAAGTATTCATTTATATCAACTTTTGCAATTTTTTTACCAAGTTTTATATTGATTTTTGTTTTTGGAAAAGGCTTTATAAAAAACAGAATTAAATCAATTAATTACTTTATCGAAGGAGTGATCAATACAATTCCTGGAGCAGTTATTTTCTCTGGCTTTAATTTAATTGAAGATAGTTTTTCATCAAAATTCTTTTTAATTAGCTCTATTTTTATAGTTTTAATCTCCACACTATTATCTTTTTTTAAATTAGTTCCAACATATATACTTATTTTCTTTTCTTTAATATTAGGTTTATCAAAATATTTTTTTGCATAAAAAAAGGAGGAAATAAATTCCCCCTTTTAAATGTTTGTCTTAGGATTTATTTACCGATTCTTTTTACCGCAGCTCTTGATTTCTCAAGAATTTCGCCTTTCAAAGGAACAAATCCTAGTGATGGAGCTTTGTCTTGATACTCATCACTTAACAATGTATTAAAGGCTTTTTTGATTGCTTTAGTGTTTCTACCATTACCTTCTTCATAGGCAAGTATCCATGTCAATGAAGCGATAGGGTACGCTCCTTTTGCCGTTGGATTAGGGTTCTTACCAGCAAGATTTTCATCTAAAGTAATACCATTAAGAGCTTTTGCTCCTGCTTCTACAGATGGTTTTAGAAACTCACCTGAAAGATTTTGGAGTGCAGCAGCTTTAACATTTCCCTTAATGTAGGACTGGTTAACATAACCAATTGCGCCTGGAGTATTCTGGATGACACCTGCCACACCCGAATTACCTTTTGCACCAACACCTGAAGGCCATTTTACAGACTTACCTGTACCTAAAGTCCAAGTTTTTGAAAAAGCTTCCATAGAGTTTGTAAAAGCTTTAGTTGTACCTGATCCGTCAGAACGATGTGCCCAAGTTAATTTCCCAGGTTTACAACCAACTTCTTTCCAATTCTTGATCATACCCATAGCAACTTGTACTGCTTGTTCTTGAGTAAGTTTCAAATCGCAATCATAGTTATATCCAAAAGCAATAGTTCCTCCAACCATAGGAATCTGAACTAATCCTCTTGTTACCTTTGCTATATCTTTAGCCTTCATAGGATCATCAGAAGCACCAAAGTTTACAGTCTGGTCAATAAATGCTTTTCTACCAGAGCCTGAACCAACAGCTTGGTAATTAACTCTTGGACCGCCTGAAGATGCTAAATCTTTGAACCAACGAGTATAAATTTTGGCAGGAAATGATGCACCAGCACCACTTAATCTTGTTTTAGCAGAAACGCTTGTGCCAGGAACACTTGTACCAGCAGCGATGGCTACTGTAGAAGTGAAAACCAAAGCTTTCTTTGCTATGTTCATGGGTGTCATGATTGAATAAAAAGACTCCATATATATAGCACTGAATCCATACACAAATACTAATTAATTAAAAGCTTATCTTTTAGTTAATTAGTTCTTAACCCAAATTTAAACTAAATATTATCTGGACATTTTTTATTTAGTTTTGAAAATATTTGAAGATGAATAAATATTTATTTTTAGGATTTTTGATAAAAAAATCAAAATTTAAGAAGTTTTTTTTTATTTATTTAAAGAGAAGTTTAAGTTCTGTTTAAAAATTCCTTATTAACTCTATTTCTTACTCATTTCTTAACCTTGATTCGTTGTTATGAATTTGGATTTATATCCATTTTTACGTGTTGAGGTTTATGAAACTTTTTCAAAAAATAATTGCTGCTCCTGCCATCATTTCTTTGGCGTCAGGTTTTGCAGTAAATGCAGCTGAGATCAATTCAACAGATCTTAGTGATTATTCAAACTCTAGCAATTTAGTATCTTTAGGTGATTTTAAATCAGATACTCTATTCCCAGGAGATTGGGCTTACGATTCATTAAAGGATCTAACAAATAGTCCAATATTCAATGGTAAATCAGTTACTCGTTTAGAAGCTGCTGCTGAATTAAACAACTTAATTGCTGGTGGTGAAGGCTTAATGAACGGAGCCCAAATAGACAGATTAAGTGACGAGCTTGGTTCAGAGTTGGCAATTATGAAAGGAAGAGTCGATGGCCTCGAAGCACGTGTTAACGGCATTGAAGCTGGTTCTTTCACCGAAACAACAACTATGAAAGGAAAAGCTAAATTCCAGATTGGTGGTACTGATGGTGTAGACGATGAAGCTGTTATGGCTTCATATTTCTGGGAGATCGATCTAAACACAAGTTTTACTGGTGAAGACAAGTTAAACGTGGAAATTGAAACAGGAAATACACCTGATACAGACAGTTTCCTCGCAGTAACAGACTTTGGTAAAGATTTTGGAGATAGACTTAGAGTTTCTGACATAAACTACACATTCCCAGCTGGAGGTTGGTCTGTATCTGTTGGTGATTCAATGGATGCAAGTAAGCAATTTACTGGAGCATGTGATTATGGAAACACTGTTGACGCTTTAAGTGATTGTGGAACAGGAAACTCTATTGCTGTTGGTGGTGATCAGTCAATTAGTGCTGGTTATGATCTTGATAATGGTTTCTCATTTGGACTCGGTATTTCAGCTGATGATGGAGAAACAACTAGAGGTATGTTCACAGCAGAAGGTGAAGATATCTATGCTCTAAACGTTGCTTATAGTGGAGACAATTATGGTCTTGCTCTCGCTTACGCTGATGTAGATGTAGCAACCTACTGGGGTATAAATGCTTCTTATTCTCCTGATGGTTTTCCAACAATTAGTGGTGGATACGAATTTGGTGACCCAGATACAGGAAATGATACAACTCAATTTGCAGTTGGACTAAGTTCTGATCTTGGCCCTGGTGAAATCACAGTAGGTATGGGTACCAACGGTGCAATAACTGATGGGGATGAGGAATTATATGCCTATGATCTTTCTTATACCTACAAATTTAATGATGGTATGAGTTTCACTCCTTTTGCATTTATAGTTGAAGGAGAAAATGGTGGAGATGATACTACTGGTATCGGTGCAGAAATTGGTTTCAAGTTCTAAAGAAATCAACCTCATTAAAAGGACCTCTAATTTAGAGGTCCTTTTTTTTTTGCTTACCTTTTTATAAACCTTAAATTGTTCTTAATAAATCTATTTTTTTTTCTTAACTTTTTAAAGGGAATATGAAAGTGTTTCCTTATGCACTAAATGAAAAAAACCCTAGCTGCTGCAAGTTTTTCAGCATTACTTGCAATCTTCGCCTCCTCTACAAGTAGCGGATTTGCAAATTGGAATACAAAATATTGGGCAAATGAAAAAAACTTCAACAGAATTTCTTCTTTTAATGTAAGTGACAATTTACCAGACGGATCAAAATCTACAACCAAAACTTCTTCAGAGGTTGTTACGGCTTCAGAAGATGGAAAGACTTTGATGTATACAGATAGCGATCTAGGAGTAGTAGGTTTAGTTGATATCTCAGACCCTGCCAAACCTAAAGCATTGGGAGTTGTTGAACTTGAGGCAGAACCAACTGGAATTGCAGCACTTGGAAACAATGCTTATATAGGTTCGAATACATCTGAAAGTTATACAAATCCTTCAGGAGCAATAGTTCAATATAATTTAGAAACAAGAAAAGCAGTAAAAGAATGTGATTTAGGTGGACAGCCTGATAGCGTTTTTGTCTCTCCAGACGGAACATTTCTAGCTGTCGCTATCGAGAATGAGAGGGATGAAGAATATAAAAATGGATTTATCCCTCAAATTGATGACAATGGCATTCAAATTAATCCTCCAGGTTATGTTTCTCTTGTGAAGTTAAACAAAAGAGGAAAAATACAATGTAACTCAATTAAAAAAGTTGATTTAACAGGCTTATCCAAAATAGCTCCTTTCGATCCCGAACCAGAATTCGTTGCTATTAATGATCTTGGTGAAACAGTTGTCTCTCTTCAAGAAAACAACCATCTTGCAGTAATTGATAAAGATGGAAATGTAATATCACATTTCTCGGCAGGAGTTGTAAAACAAATGGCAGGAATGGATACAAAGAAAGATGGAGCACATAAATTTAAGAGCAAACTAAAGAATGTAAGAAGAGAACCCGATGGTCTTACTTGGATTGATAATGACCATTTCGCAACAGCAAATGAAGGCGATTACAAGCATATTGATCCAAATCAGGCAAAAAGAGGTGGTTCAAGATCCTGGACTATTTTTAAAAAAGATGGAACAGTAGTTTATGAAGATGCAAATAGACTAGAAAGAGCAATAGCACAAATAGGTCATTTCCAAGATGGGAGAGCAGGTAAAAAGGGAGTAGAACCTGAGTCAGTTACATATTCAAAAATTAATGGAACGCCCTATTTATTTGTTGGTGCTGAACGAGCTGGGATAGTAGCTGTTTACGATATCACAGAACTAAATCAACCTTTGCTTACTCAATTACTTCCATCAGGCATTGGACCAGAAGGATTTGTTGCTATTCCTGATAGAGGTCTAATCGCATCAGCTAATGAAAAAGACTACAACAAAAAAGAACCTGGACTTTCCTCTCATGTAACTATCTATCAACTCCAAGATGCACCAGCTTCTTACCCACATTTAACAAATGAAAACGGACTTGATTTTGTTTCTTGGGGGGCAATTAGTGGAATGGTGGCTGGTGATGACGGAAAAATTTATGCTGTAAATGATGGAACATTTAAAACTCAGCCAAGAATTTATGTTATTGATCCTTCATCCTCGCCAGCACTATTGGAAAGAGCTATTGATATAAAGCTAGATGGCAAGACTGCATTATTTATGGATCAAGAGGGTATTACAACTGATGGTAATGGTGGATTCTACATTTCTACTGAAGGAATCAAGAAAAAGCTTGATAAACATCCTCCTGCTATCTACCATGTAAGCTCAGATGGTGAAATTCTAGAGAAGATAACTCCGCCAGCCTCGTATCTTAATTATGCTAAAAATCCTGGATTTGAAGGCATAACAAGAAACGGAGATATTCTTTATATTGCTCAACAGAAGCCTTGGGGTGATGATACTTTCAATACTACTAAGATCCTTTCCTATAATTTAAAAACTAAACAGTGGGGGGCCGTAAATTATCAATTAGATAGGATCAAAAAAGGGGGAGTTGGAATTTCAGAATTGACTTACCATGACGGGGCGTTATACGTAATCGAAAGAGATAGTTTCTATGGTAAGAAAGCAAAATTGAAAGCTATATATAAGATAGATTTAGATGATGTTATTTTCGAAGGTCTTCAATCTAATATTCCTCCAAGACTTTATCCCTTAGTTGAAAAAGAGTTAGTTACTGATCTAAAACCAGTTATGAAATCTACTGGTGGTTTTATCCTCGAGAAGGTTGAAGGTTTAGCAATAACAAGCGACGGTCAAGCATGGATTTCAACTGACAATGATGGGACTGGAAAGAAATCAACTGGAGAAACTCTTTTCCTAAATATTGGAAAAATCTAGTAAAACTAAAAAAAGCCACCTTTTGTAAAAGGTGGCTTTTTTTTGGCAATTCTTATAATTAAATAAATTTCATTCATGAAATACATTCTATTTATTATATTCTTCATCGCCCCAGTCAAAGCTGAAACAAAATATTATTGGCAGGGTGTTAGGTATTATTTAAATCGTCCTACACTAATGATTGAAGCATGCAAAGATATGAAAGAAGAAAATGACATTGGAACCTCTGCTTTCGAGAGTATGTACATGCCAACATTACCTGATAGGCTTTGGCTAGCTATTGGTAAAAGAGATTCTTATTGGGCAGATGACTCCAAAGAAGGAAGCATTCTTTTTACGAGAGATGGGGTTTTAAATTTAAAAAAATTTATTGCAGAAAAATCATGTCCTAATATTTTTTAAATTTTCCCTATAAATCTGTATTAAGACACGGAAAGATAGTTTCAATAATCGCTCCACCATCCTTATGATTAGAAGCCTTTATAAAACCTTTATTATTATTAATTATTTTTTTTGTTATTGAAAGACCTAAACCACTACCACTTTTCTTATATTTAGTCCTTGATAGATCACCTCTATAAAAACGAGAAAAAATATCATTAAATTCATTTTCTTCTAATCCAATACCTTTATCTCTAACTCTCATAACAACCGAGCTATCTCTTTTAAAAATTTCAATTTGAATTTCTTCATTAGCTGGGGAATAACGAATAGCATTATCCAAAATATTTATAAAAGCTCTTTTTAAATTTTCAATATCTGCAGATATAAAATATTTTGTTGGTATCAGTAGATTTATTTTTATATCTTTTTTTTCTGCAAGTGGTTTTAAGGTTTGCCAAGATTCCATCACTAGATCTGAAATAGATATTTTTTTATTTTTATTAAAAGCCTCGCTACTTTCTAGCTTAGAAAGTTCTAAAGTTTCTTCGACCATTTTTCTTAATCTTTTAGATTCTTTCTTAAGTCTTTTAACAAGATATCTATCTTTTTTTGAAACTACTGCTTCCAGTCTTTCCCCAATTAAGATAAGAGATGTAAGAGGTGTTTTCAGTTCATGAGATACATCATTGATTAATTGATTTTGTCTTTTTTTTATGGATTCAATTGATAATTTACTCTCCAACAATATTAAATAATTTTTTTTCCTTGCTCTAACAATATTTACAGAAATGGGTTCCCCCGAAATAGTGCAATCTAGGCTGGTTGGGAAATCTTTTTTTCTTGAATATATAATCTTATTTCTTAGTACTTCGAGCTCATTAATATCATTAATTGCTTTTCCAATAACATCTTTATATTTAATAAACTTAATGAGAGATAAACCTTTCTGATTGATAAATTTTATTGTTAGATCAGATGACAAAATCATCCATCCTTGTGATGAATAATCCAACCAAGACAACATTTCTTGAGGTCTAATTTTGTCAAATGGGAAATCAATAGTTCTTTTATACTTATTTTTATCAACTTCAAATTTTTTTTCTTTTGATTGAGAAAAATGCTTGACTTTTATTTTCCACTTCTGATGTAAAAATAATAATACTTCTTGTAGTGTTTTCATTTTCATCCAAACTTATATCCAAAACCTCTTACAGTTTTAAGAAACTTTGGAGCTGAGGGATTTTCTTCTAATTTCTCTCTGAGCCACCTAACATGAACATCTACAGTTTTAGTATCACCAATAAAGTCAATTTCCCATATTTTTTCAAGTATTAAATCTCTTGACCATACCCTTTTTGGATTTTTCATAAATAACTCTAATAATTTAAATTCTTTTGGAGATAATGTTATTTCTCTATCAAAAGAAGTTACCCTACATTCTTCTAAAAACATTTTTATGTGATTAAACTCGATGACAGTTTGTGATTTTTCTATATTTTTTTTATTACGTTTATATCTTCTTATTAAGGCTCTTGATCTAGCAATTAATTCATTTAAACCAAAAGGTTTTGTTAAATAATCATCTGCACCAACCTCTAAACCAAGAACCCTGTCTGATTCATTATCTTTAGCACTCAAAATTAGTATGGGTGTATAATTTTCTTCATTTCTTATTTTTCTACATAACTCTAATCCATTTAACCCTGGCAACATTAAATCGAGAATTATTAGGTCAACATCATTTTTAGAATCATGAGTAATAAAATCTAAAGCATTTAAACCATCTTTGAAACTTAATACTTTAAAACCTTCGCTATTCAATGTCTCACTGACTGTCAGCCTAATACTCTTGTCATCTTCTACAAGAAGAATTTTAGAATCTTGCAAACTTTTATGATCTTTAATAGCCATTTAAAGTTCCAACAATTTTATTTTATATAATCAAAATTATTTGATCTAATTATTTCATAATTAATTTACATTGAATTATTATTTTTTTTCATTTAATCTTATTCCCTTTTTAATTTTCCCTTAAACCCTCTTATTTATATTTAGATTGTCTCTTTAATCTTCCTCACACAAAATTTTAAAGAGACACATTAAGTGAATTTAATAATAGATATCAAAGCTAATATCCCATCGAAGCGTAATAATAATCGTCATCTTCATCTATATTTGTCACTACCCATTCTGGCGGAAAGTTGCCCATTTTTACATATTGATAAAGCTTATCAACATCTGGATCGTAATAAGTATCGTTAATTTTTGGATCTTTGACTACTTTGCTTGGATGCATAATAAAAATTATTTCTTTTCTTTTTTATAGATTATTTAGTTTAAAGCAGCTTTAAATCTCATTTAAATATTTTCATTTGATCTAGTTGACCTAAGACTAATTTAACTTGTAATTAGTCTTGATTGTTTTAATTACCGATTTTTTAGGATCTTTATTTGGAATACAATTAACAATTCTATATTTACCACCTTTTCTATCTGTCTCAACAAGAGTAAATTGAACAAATTTTTCTTTTTCAACATTTGAAAAATCCTTTACTTCTATTTTGATTATTTCTTCATTTTCACTTTCAATTATTCTGGATTTACCTCCACAAAGACGAACAGCAGTTTCTTTAGTTACATAAAATAATTTTTTTTCATCATTAATGGATGATTTACCTTTCGTAATCGAAATTTCATCTTTTGTAATGGATAATTCATCTTGGGTAATGGATAATTCATCTTTTGTACTGCAAGAAGTAAGAATAAGAATAAATACAACCAGTAACTTTTTCATATTTTTTTTAAATGATAAATTCACTTGCAATTGCTTTTAATTGTTTTTTATTTAATTGGGTAAGATAGCTATAAATTTCTTTTCTACATAATCTGTCTTCAACTCTTTTACTTTCAATAATTGAAAAAGTAATGTAATTAACAAGTTGAATCTTATTCATATTTACTTTTTAAGTGTCTATTGTTAACCCTAAGTTAAATTCTTATTAAATAAACTTTGACTATTAGAAAAATATTTAGTTTAGAAGTTTAGAAGTTTTTTAAACAAATTTATTTTCTGCTTAATAACTTCTTAATCTAATAATCTTAAATTTTATATGTCTTCTATTTTTACGCTTGGAATATCGAAGACATTAAATCAAAAATAACAATAAGAAATGAGTTTAAATAATTTACCCTCTACCAAAAGATCAAATCAAGCAAAAAATACGGAGCAACTCAAATATTCTTATAAAGAAAGTTTTAAAAGAGAAAATATATCTCTTTTGGATGATTCGGTATTAATCAAAAATTATAATGATTCTCTCAAATCACCTCAATCTAGGAGATTTTTTAAAACATTAGAGAATGAAGACTATCATGACACAACCATTGTCCAAAATATTTTACCTCTAGATAAACTTTCTATTTAAAATTATTTTATTAAAAACTAAATTTAAATATTTCTTAAATATATTTGAGAATCAGATGTAATTGTGTAATTAGTTAATTCCTCAGCAAAAGAAAATTCAGCTAATAGAAATAAAAAAGATGCAATAAGTACGCTTTTCATTTACTCCCAACCCTTTTCTGCATTTTGAATAATCCATTGTGCAAGAACTTTATCCTCACCATCCTTTAATTTATTTTTATAACCTTTCATAAAACCAATCCCTTCATTAGCAATTTTTGTTATTGAATTTACATCAGATATTCCTCTTTTTTCAAGGTCGGAAAGTTTTAATGATTTGGATCCTTTAAGAACGACTGATCCACCTCTTACATGGCAGCCTGCACAAACATTTCTAAAAATTGTTTCTCCATCTCTAATTTCAGAAGCCATTAGATATCTATTTTGCAAAGAGGTTTGAAAAATAATTATTAAAGTTATTACAGGAATTACAAATAGAAATTTAAATATTTTCATTTGATTTATTTCACTCACAACTAATTTAGCTATTAATTCTTAATCTCTATCTATCTATTTTAATAGTTCTACTGCTACAACAAGATTACCCAACAAACCATTCAAAATATTTAGCTGTTCTTTACTCCCAAATGCTATTAATACCTGACCTGGCTGAAGTATAAAATTACCGCCAGGATTAGTAAACAACTTTTCATTTTCTTTAATAGCTAAAATTTTTGCACCGCTTTTTTTACCTATTCCAAGTTCCGAAAGTGATCTTTTCTCTGCTGTTTCAAAAAGACTAATATCATTACTTAATTCAAATTCTTCAATCTCACATTCACTTCCTGCTAATAAATCTAGAAAGTCAATAGCTATTGGTCTTAATGCCATTGATGCCATTGCTCTTCCTGCTGCAATATAAGGGCTTACAACTATACTTGCACCAGCCAATCTCAACTTACTTGCAGCTTCTTCAGTTCCAGCTCTTGCAATTACTCTTATAGAACTTCTTATTCCTTTAGCGCTTAAAACTACATATAAATTAGCAGCATCATTAGGTAAAGTTACGACCAAACTTTTGCATTTTTCTAATCCTGCCAATTTTAAAGTCTCATCAAGAGTCGCATCAGCACAAAGCACTTCTAAACCATTTTCTTCAGCAATCTTTTTTCTATCTTCATCGCTCTCAACCACAATAATTGGAATATTTTGCGTCTTTATTTGGTTAGATATTTCCTGACCTACCCTCCCATATCCACACAAAATTACATGATTTTCCATTTTTCTAAGAAGTCTTTTAAAACGTAATTCGTTTACTCTTTGAAAATAGCCGGATTCGAATAATCTAACAGCTTTTTGAAAAGTAAATTGAATAAAGATCAATCCGCCAACGATTACTAAAACAGTTACGATCCTGCCTTCAGGACTTAATGGTTGAACTTCTCCAAAACCAATAGTGGTTATTGTGATTAGAACCATCCATAAGCAATCACTCCATTCCCATCCCTCTGTTATTCGATAGCCAATTGCGCCTAAAAAAAACAGAAAGAACAAAGAATAAATAAGACCAAACCAAGGCCTTAAATAGTCTTTAATAAAATAGAACTCAAATAATCTAAGCTTCATATCCCTTATTATCGTTAACTATTCAAAAATTTCAAAAAAATTTTCTATTATGTTCCTAAAACTATTTATTTGTTTAAGTGAAATATATATTAAGCAGGATAATAATATTTATTTTCGTTGCTGTATGCCTTAAACAAATGATTACTGTCTTAGGTCTTTTTTAATGCTTCATTAAAAATTAATTTATGGTTTTACTTGTACTGATTCAATAAGAAAATCAGAAGCTGCTTTTAACCAATCAGCGACTGTAAGACGAAGGTCAGGTTGAGAATATACAAGCGCGACAATGATTCCAACTAAGATTATCTTTACCATGGCATTTCAAATATTCTTATGAATTAAAGCACACCTATTTAGTAAAAAGAACCTTAAATTTATAAAAAATAGATTAATTAAAATTTTTCTAATTGATTAAACAAGTATTCCACTCTTCTTAGATTAACGCCTAAATCTGATTGCCCTAATCTTGCTGCAGATCTTATCTGAATAATTCCTTTTGATCTATCAACATAACTTCTTACATCAAGCTTTAAAATTTCAAGATCGTCAGGAAATCTAAAAATCAAGCTTCTACAAACACCTTTCCAATAATTCCTTCCACTTTCAATAACTTCTGTACGAGGTAACCCTTCTGCCAAAGAAACAAGTTGAATAAACTTCTGATCAACGTTTATTAGTTTCTTTTCTATTAAGACACTGTTTAATGGATTGGTTATTGGAGCAAGACCTTGAATAGAGGAAACCATATTTTTTAAGAACAATGTAAATGTTCTAAACGATTTCACATACAAAGTGAGAGGAAAAAGTAAAGAATTTTCCCATAAATTTGATCTTTTTATAAAGATTCCTTATTTTGTGATCAAAATTCTAAAATTTGAGATTTTTTATTGTTTTTTTTGATAAAGATGGTTGTCTACCTTTATTACTTGTTAGTTTCCTAACCCATAAAAAAACTCCCACAAACAAAAAAATTTCAACAATAATTCCAACCTTTATTAAACTCATTTTTTATCCTCTTTTTTCTTGTTGGTGCCCTCAATGTATGGTACAAGGATATTTAATAACCATTTTTTAAATGAACTTAACGGTTTCATAATCTATTTACTTACCTTTTCTCCACATACTCCTCCCTTTAATGAGATCCTCTATATTTGGCCAAGCTGCTATTAATTCTTTAAGTGCCTTTCTATTAGGAGTATAGAAAACACAAGATAATGCACTTATTACATAAAGTATGAACCACAACTTACTTTCTGAATAAGCTAAAAACAAAGAGAAAAGAAAACTTCCAATAAAGAAAAAGAAAAATGACCTATTTAGTATTTCTAATGGAGTTCTTTTAAGTCTGTAAAATTTAATCTTTTTACTATCTTCTTCAGTATCTTTCTGAAATTTACTTTCGTACGAATTAATTATTTCTTCTTCTAGAACTTTTTCATACTCTAAATTATCAATTGGATCTCTTTGATCCTTTTTATTTATCATTGGTATCTATACAATACAAATATGGTAACTAATTTAAGGTATTTTAAAAAGTATCAAATTTTATCTGTTAACTGGAGCTATACGAACAGATCATGGTTTTGAAAATACTTCAAGATTGTCTTATTTATAAAAGATAAATTAGTCAAAATATTTTTTTTAATTTTCCCAAATCTTTCTGTCATTTAAAACAATCACTTCTATAAACTTAATAGCATTAATTAAATTCGGAGGCAATATTTAAATCTAGAGTTAAAATAGTTTAGAGATTTTAATAATAATCTATATGCAAAGGTATTTGATTTCTTACGAATTTACAGATGGCGAGGATCAAGAAGAAGGGGCAGAAATGCTAATTAATTGGTACGAGTCAGGTGGGCCCCAAAACAGACCTGAAAACTATGAGGTTCATTCTTGGATTTTTATGGTTCAAAATGGGATTGGACATTCTGTAGTGAGTGCAGATTCTCTTGAGACAATTTGGAAGCAATGGCATCCATGGAGAAGGTTAATGGATATAAGCATTCAGCCGTGTATGGATCTTGATGAGACAGTCGGATTATTCAAAAAACAAAAAATGAACACAAGGATGGTCTAAAAGTATTTGAATTCCAAATATAAATTTCTTTTTAGTAGCACCTAATACTACATACATATTTGACTGCGTTAAAAAGGATTAGATTAATTTTCCCTAATGAATGATTCTTATCACATTTACTTCAAAGGAGAAATTCTTTTCAAGAATTTAAGTAAAGATGAATTTGAATTTGTTTGGGGAAAACTTTATACATCATATATAAATGCCTTAAATAAAGAGCTAACCTACGAATTAATTAGCGAGAATAATATTAAAGAACCTAACTTTAACCTTGAGTCATCTTACTAAATCAAGAACTAAATCCTAGATTATGAATAAAACAAGAAAAGCTGTCTATCTTTTATTTTGAGGTACTCTTTTTCTTCTTTAGTTATATCTAAAGCAATTTTATTTGCCTCAATTTCAACATTCGAACTATAAGTTTCAAAGTTTTCCTCTTTTTTAAATAGGGCAACAATGCCAATATCTGTTATGAACCAAATAAAATGATCAGTTTCTCCAATTGGCTCCTCTTTTAAAGAGTCAATAATCAAATCACAGGTTGAATCCATTTAATTAATTTTAGAGGGATTTTAATTGCCCCCGTTGCAATACCTTACAGCCTCAGAATTGGTACCACCATCTTCAATTATTTCTGCAACACATTTATTGAAGAGTTTAGATTCCTTTTTTACTGAACAGAATCCAAAAGCGATTGCAGCTAAAGCTACAGCAGATACGAAACTAGAACCAAGTTGTATAAAACCATAGGCAAACATAATGTTTTTCTTTCCAGAACATTTTTTTGAATCCTTTTTTTCTTCTGACATTTTGAATAATTAACTTTATTCAATTTATTTGATTAAGTTTATGTTTGAGAAATATTTGCATAGAGAAAACCGAATTAAACAATTTATACTCAGCTATGGCATAAATTAAAAATTTCAAGTTTTGATTGATTTTTCTTCATTTTAATTTTCAATTTGATACATCATGAAGAAAAAAATTTTTAAATTTTTTATCAACATGAGCTTCTGGTATAGAAAATTTATCTTTTTTAAAAAGTAATGATCCCACTGTTATAACAAGAGATTATGTTACTTTTTAAACTATATTTTATTTTTTTTGATGAAGTATTAATACTTAAAAAGTTTTCCAGAAAAGCTTGTTTTGATAATGCTCCCGAAGAGTTATCCACTTTTTAAGCGTTTTTCAACAGGGTTTTCCACAATATGTTGATTAAATTTGAATTTCTATGTGCAAAAAAAAATATTATTTTTGTTTAAGAAAAAAATATCCACAAATTTTTTTTGGGATCATTATGATTTCAACTGTCTTTTGAATAATTTTAAGAACAAATCTTATGAATCTAAACGAGACCAAAAAGGATTTAAATCCAGAAATCAAAAAAGAGTTGGAAAAATCTAAGCTTAAAGTTCTTACTAAGGAAAATGATTTTTTAGTTAAAAACCTCAAAAAGGCTGGATGATTTATTAGAGCTAAATAATTTCTTTAAACAGCAAAATTTACAAGATACCTTTCTAGGTCGAAATAATGATTTTTGGGATGATCATCCAAAATATTTAATTTGCCAAATATAAAATTTCTATTATATATACAAATTAATACTCTTTAAACCAAACATATAAATCGAATCCTAGTTATATTATTTTAATATTAGTAAGAGATCAGATGAGAAATATAAACGGAAAATTCCTAGTTTTTTAATTATATAAACAATTATTTTCCTGTATTTGATCCTATTTTCTTTCAAAAGATGAATATCCAAGAACTTAAAGTCAACTACAAAAAGCTTTTAAACAAAGCTGCCAGAGCAAACGGCCGTAAAGAAACTGTTTCTTATTTAAATCGTGCTGCTAAAATTAAATCAAAAATCTATTCAAACACAAAAGTAAATTGCTTTAGATGTAATGGAGCAGGTTTTCTAAGAATTTCACTAGATGAGACTAAAACATGTCTATCTTGCTACGGGAAGGGTTTTTTAATTAAAGAAATTCAGCAGGTTTAGAAAAATTGATTGCTCATGAAAGATCTTATTCAAGCTCACAAAAAATTAATTAAAACAGTAAAAGAACAAATGGGATTTTCCGATTATGGGATGTATTGGTTAGCATTCCTGGAAGGTGGTTTAACTATATGGCTGCTGGATAGAATATTTTTTCACTGGTTAAAATTTTAATTTTTATTTAGGTCAAAAAAGATTTCTGCAGTTATTAAATAAATTAATTTATCGAAACCATTTGAAAAGTTGTAGGATGGTAAAAAACTAATATGCAATTACTCGGATTAATTCTTCTACTAGCTAGTAGCTGGTATTTATGGAAATTAACATCAAACTTTCTTGATGAACCAACAAAAAAAGATCTGAGTAATAGTTTAAATAACCTCAAAAATAAATTCTCTGAGGGAAAACAAAATTTCTCTAAAGCAAAAATAAGCGAAGCTTGGGAAAAATACAAAGAAGAAGGTGGTGCCTTATCTAATAAAGACAAGAGCTAGTGGACTTTTTTATTATTACAAATCTCACTAAAGATATTTCTAGAATTGATCTGATTGGTATTTTGATTGGGCATTTAATTTTTGGTGTTGCATTGACGCAGCTTTTAGATTGGACCTGGTTGAAGAACCTTATGAGTGAAGAAGATAAAATAAGGATGCTTAAAAGTTATACATGGAAAGACTTATTAGTAGATGGAGCAATTGTTACGGTAGTTCTAGGAATAATCTTTTTGATAATTAGCATTTTTCTATAAATGAACGTAACTTACATACTTTTAGTTTTTTTAATGATATCAATTGTGATTTTCACTCAAATAATCAATTCCTCCGATAAATCAAAATAAATGACAGAAGTAGTTAGCAACTCATCAACTGGATGGTACTTAATCGCTTTAGTAAGCACTGTATCTTTTTTAGCCTTAATTTACTTTGGCCAAAAAAGATAGAGTAAATTTTGAAAGATTATTTAAGCTCATAAAAAAAGCTCTACAACTTCACGAGATGCAGAGCTTTTAAATGTTAAGTAACAGATTTATATAAATCTGTTGATTATAAAACCTTTTTTCTTAATCAAAGAAAAAGAGACCGATGAATGTGATGAAGATACTGAATTCACGGCCCCTTTAATAACCGCATTTTTCGGTAGATACGACAATGAATCACCTCCTTTACTAATATTTTTTTTAAAGATAACTAAAAGAATTTAACAAGGAAAGAAATTCGTTAAAAATTTAAAAGTTTTTTAACAAATTAACGATATAAATCTCTTAAAAATAAAAATACAGATTTTACCAAGGCAAAACTTCTCCGTTAGCATGCCAAAACATACCCGAGTTATTTTTATTTAAAGAATCTATACGTTTTAAAAGGCCATTTGCTGATTCTTCAGGACTAATTCCATTTCTTGTAAAGCCAGTCATTCTTGTACTCACTAACCCAGGGTGCAAAATAGCTACATAAATATCTTCTCTTGATAAATCTATTGAAAGTGATTTTGCTGCCATGGACAAAGCGACTTTAGACATCCTGTAACCATAAGAACTTCCAGATGTATTATCTTCAATAGATCCCATTCTACTTGTGATAAAAGCAACTTTAGAAGATCTTTTTAAAAGATGTTTAAGTGATTGAGTCATACATATTGGGCTCAATGCATTGACTTCAAATTGCCTCAAAATACTTTTTTTATCTAAGTTTTCAAAAGAATTAAATTCATAAATTCCTGCATTATGAATTAAGCAATCTAAATTAACTCCAGATAGTTTTTTACACAAATTTGTTATCGACTCATCAGAAGAAATTTCTATATTCTCTTCAATTCTCACTCCTAAATCTCTAAGTTCTTTTGAAGCTTTCCTACACGTTGCAATTACATTATCTCCCCTGTTATGAATTTGCCTACATAGTTCTAATCCAATACCCCTATTTGATCCTGTAATTAAAAAAGTCGACATCTCTAAACTAAAAATAAAAAATTAATCTAAATCCAAATATAAAAGGAAACGAACTAGAAAAAGAAAAAATTTATAAAATTCCTTATTAGATTTTTTAAGGTTATGATAGATAATGAAATTTAAAAGAATTTATAAAAGAAAGCAAAGATATTTTTATCATCAAAATTTAAAGTATGGAAATTTTCAGTCAAGAATTTATACAAGAGATTATTAGGTTAACGTGGAGAAATCCTGCTTTCATGGCTATAGCTATTGCGTTAGTTTGGCTTATCCCACAATTATTTATCAGAAAAATAATGGCAAAAAAATATGAAAGAAGAAAAATAGAAATTCAGAAAAATAAAATTCAGAAGCTTTACCCAACTAATACTCCTAAATAAGATTTTTATTTATAAGATGACCTAATGAATCAAAAAATATTCTTGCATCTATGTAAAATATGACTTACAAAATTATTAGAATTGATGGGAAAGATGACGAACTAACAGCTCAAAGTTT
Source organism: Prochlorococcus sp. AG-355-O17 (assembly GCA_003280655.1). Classification (GTDB taxonomy): domain Bacteria; phylum Cyanobacteriota; class Cyanobacteriia; order PCC-6307; family Cyanobiaceae; genus Prochlorococcus_A. The sequence goes on along the minus strand of QCEK01000010.1, from coordinate 9,166 downwards.
TGCTGAGTATTCAGATGCGTACGATTTGTTAGAGGAACTATATGGAGATTTATGTTGTTCAGATGCTGATTATGGAGACATAACCTATTACGATATTGTGGAAAATAATAAAAAAAATATTAATGGACAATAAAAAATGGGCTCCCTCCCAAGAAGAAAATTTAGGGCTAATAACGAGTGTATATGAATTCATTAAAGAAGAACTTTCAGAACTTCAAAAAGAAACTGGATGTCCCGATTCATTTATTTATGATTTTATTGGTAGAATACAGAATGAATGGCATCCTGAATCTTGCCACTCCATAGTTAGAAATAAAAAAAGGAAAAGTTAGAAAATATTAAATATTCAACTCAAATTTATAAAACTTCTTTAATATTATTTGAATTTAAAAAATTAAAGCATGATTATTAGAATACTAGGAATCGTACTTATCCTTGGTACGATTGCATATTATGGTTTAGTGTTAACTGGGCAAAGCAACCTTTAGTTTTTTAACTTTTAAAAATTTCTAATGAAATGGCCCCCCACTTTGTGTTGGACAGCACCAAAAACAATTAATGGTAATAGGCATTTTCAAGTTAAAGCTTATGGTGGAAAAAATGAAGATAGATGGGTTGATATTTTTCCTACTAAAAATAAAAAAGATATTAAAAGAATCTCATGGGCGAAACTAAAATCAGAATGGACTACTGGATGGTTAAGGCTTCCAAAAGATAAAGATTAATTTGTCTATGTAAACAAATATTATTAACCAGAAAATTGTAAAAAATAATACCTAACTCAAAAAAAAAAACTTCTAAAATTTTTTAAATTGCTGTTTAATATGAAGTCAGAACCGAAGAAAAAACTCCCTAATAAAAAAGTTATAAGTTCAGCGAAATTTGAGGCTAAAGAACAATTCACAAAATCTGCATTAGAAAATTTAAAAACAGAAAATGAAAGACTTGTTAATTCATTAAAAAAATCTGGGGAGATTAAAGAATCAAAAAGAAAATAGACTTACAGTATTTAAAATTTTTTATTATTATATTAATTTATAGATTGAGAAATGATTGAAAAAATCTCTTTAGCAAATTCTCATTTACCTCAACTTATTGGGTTCGTTCTAATGTCAATTGGTTACACATTAGGCAACAAATTCTACCTTCCGGAAATCAAACAAAAATAATAATTTCTAGTTATCAAAAATATTTTTAACTAAAAACATTGAAAATATATTCGTTATAAAATTTTTTTCAATGTTTTATCTAATTTAAAGTAAAAACTTTAAAGCTAATTCTGTAATTCAATTAAGACTAATCTTAGGATATAACTGACACATAAATGGAACAGTAATGTATTTAAAAATGTGAAATCCAAAGAAAAAGTAAGAATTCATACTAATTTTTTTTAGATATGTTACATTCATTAATAATTCAAGTTTAAGGTTTCCTCTGTCAATAAAGCAGAAATGAGGAAATATTTGATGTATACAAATGTCATTTACTCTTTGACCTACTAATTGATCACATATGAAATCGAAAAATGGATGCACTTACTAGTTTTATAGTTGTTATAATCGCAATTACAATTCAATTTTCTTTATACGCCATCAAAAGGTTGCAAGAACCTTTAGAACCAAATTATTTGATAGATAAAAATTCGAAAAAAATTAAAAACTACATGGGTAAATTTTGGAAAAATGCCGAAATAACAAATGGAAGATTAGCTATGATTGGTTTTTTTGCTTTGATAATAAACTACGGTTTTTTTGGGTGGATAATACCTGGTTTTATTTAAACTATCAATACATTAAAGTTTCAAAAAAAAATAAATCTCTCGTTCAAAACAAACTCTCCTTTTAAAAAAAAAATTTTTATTATAAGTAAAAAAGCAATTGAGTAATTCTGATTTTGATAAAAATGGATTAGACAGCTATGGAATACATTGGCTTCAATATGCTGCTTTTGTTGTTTCTGGTTTTGCTATATTTACAACCTGGGCATTTTTTTATGATGAAAGATTCCACAATTTTGTAATGAATATTTTCAGGGTTATTAACTGCAGTGGATTCAACTGTAATGGAGCATTTTAAAATTCTATGGCTAATCCAGATCAAAAAACAATATTAATTGATAATGCTTTTGAGGAAATAAAAAACATTTGTATAAATCTTCAAAAAGATACTAATGCTTCGAATTCAGAACTTAAAAGTTTACTAAAACTAATTATTAATGAATGGGAAGAAAAAGAAGAAGAAAAAACTGGTTTTGGATTCAGATAAAGTTAGCCACTTTCTAAGAAGAGGCTTAGTCCTCAAATCATTTTAATATGAACAGATCTTTTACTTTAAAATTTAATTATTATAATTTACATTTTTTAGAAAGAAATTAAAAAGGAATGAATCTCAAATAGAAGATTCATTCCAGATTTAGCATTAGTTTTATTTAGATTTAAATTTTATAACTTAACTCCTCTGGTGGACTGTCAATCATTTGATCCCTCCTATTCAATAAGTTAAACCTACGCCTTACTTATTAAGAAAGTAAATCAGTAAAAATGCTGATTTATTATTTTCTAAAATGTTTGAATTAAAGATGCCAATTCTGGTGCATCTAATAAAAGTGCAAAAAATGTAAGCACAACTAATAAAAATATTGAAAAATAGAATTGAATCATGCTTCAAAATTACTTAAAAAGAATTTTTTAAGTTGTATAAAATAATGCTTTGTTTACATAATTAAATATCTCTACCAAGATAAGTTTAATTAGAGAATAATTAGGATGCTTCAGGGGAAAATATCGTCCTATTTTTTTACCAATACTCACAGCCTTTAAGAAAATGATCACCCTGTGGTATGCGTTTTTCGTATTTTGGACAGATCAAGATAGTAGCAAAAGTTTCTGTAGTGCTGTAGCGAAAGTGATTGCAAGTAATACAAATCTTTGTTCGTTTTCGTTTTAGGGTAGATTCTTTTAGATATTCCCATTTTGACGGATTTACCTTGATCATGATTACTGGAATTTATTAGTAACAATTTGCCAACCTCCTGAAATTAATTCATTCCATGTTTCACAAGCACACTCAATAGAATGAAGTCTTGAATTTTTAATTTGGGCTGGTTCACCTAATTCATTTGCATAGAAAAGATGAGTATATACTTTTAAGTTATTAGATACAGATTTCTTATAACTCTCAAAAAAAATTAATAAATCACTTTTTTTGTTAAACAACCAGCCAGTTGGGGGGTCAATAAGGCTGCCACGATAAAAATAAGTCCGAACATTAGCGACTCCTGAAGTCATGAAGATAATACAGATGTACTAATAATATAAATGTACTACTCGCAGACGTCAAGTGTTCCTCTGGTAATTATTTAAATAGTAAAATTACTTTCCAGAAATAATCAGCCTAAACTTCTTATTTGGTAATAGTGAATACAAGTAACTCCTTGAAAAGCAAAATATTATTTAAAGAGTATCTCCAAAAGAATGCAATGTATCGAAATCCCTTCTATTTAGGATGGAACAAAGGTTGGTCTTTTTTATTTTTTTTAGAGGGTGGCATTGCAAAAATTGAAGCAAAAGGTTTTGGTATTTCTATTACAACTAAAGTTGAGAAAGGAGAATCACCCCTAGAATCTGCGGATAGATTAGTCTCGAAAGAGCAAAGGATTAGAAAATCAAGATATTATTCTTGGGTTAAATCTATTTATGAAAAAACAATAAATTAACCAATCCTTAAATTTCTAAAGTAATTTGTTGACAGTCAATTTAAAATAGAAAATAATCATTTATTTTTCGTGTCCAATAAATTTTATGAATGGTGGAAAAACCATAGAAAAGTAGTAACCTATGGGGCTTTTATCATCTTGTTTGGTTTTTATTTATCTCCTGTTGTCAAAGAAGCAAAATACCAAAACCAATGTATTAAGTACTCTACTAAAGGGGCTTTAACTAAATTTAATAAGGACGATATAGGGGAAACTTTACTAGAAGAAACAGGTTTGAATATTGATGAACTAGCAAAGATTGAAGGTTATAAGAATTGCATTAATTAAAAAGTTCGCAAAAATTACGCTGATTTTTTTAAATGATTCAAGGTATGTTTAAACTTATTTTATTAATATTATTATTTGGATTTATATCAATAAGCCCAAAAACAAGATATTTGGCTGGCAAAACTCTAGAAGAAATTTCTTCTTTTCTTTTATGGACTGTTAAATATGAAGATAAAGAAAAATGGATTATAGATAAACCAAGTTGGATACCAGACCAAAAACTTAAGCCATCGTATTAAATGAAGACTTATTTAGAAGAACGAATTGAATGGTATGACGATAATTATAGAAATGGTAATGCTTTAATCTCTGATAAGCAGTTCGACCAACTTGAAAAAAATTTATTAAGAACAAACCCTAATTGTGATTACTTTAAAAAGGAAAATAAACTAGTTTTACCTTCATTAGAAAAGGATTCAATAGATGAATTTTTGAAAGGATTATTAGTAGATACCAGATTATTAATTGAACCAAAAATTGATGGTTGTGCTGTTGCTTTGCAATATAGGGATGGAACCTTGGAGAAAGCAATTTCAAGAAAAGGGGCAGACGTTACTAGTAAACTTATTAAAGTCCAAGACATTCCCAATAATCTCCCTTTACGAGGAGTTCTTCAAGTTAGAGGTGAATTATATGCACCCAACCAAAGTCCAAATATCTCCCAGAGAATGGCTTCTGGATTTCTAAGAGCTAAAGAAGGATTTTCTGAAAGTCTTAGCTTCTGCGCATTTCAAATACTTAATTCAACACTAAACCAATATGAGTCCAAAAAGAGTCTTGCTAAGCTAGGCTTCACTATCCCTCAAGATATTTCATGCAACTTTACGAGCCAAGTTGAACTATTTAGAAAACAATGGTTAGAAGGGAAGCTTTTTAGTAAATATCCAACAGATGGAATAGTAGTAAAAATAAATTCTAGAAAATTACAATTAATCAGAGAAAAATCAAATTTAGATTATCCTTATTGGCAAGTGGCAATAAAAAATTAATGGAATTAATACACCAGATTTTTCCTACTTGGCATATTTATTTGGACATGTTCTTGGTTGGTTTTGGAACTTATGGTTATCTAAGAATTAAGAAAAAAATAAAAACTAAATAAAGTTTTTAAATCATCAGTGGTCCTTAAGCATAGATTTAAGTTGTTCACTATCTAATTGTTCAAGATAATTTCTCATTGCCAACCAGGATCTTCTGCTTTCTAACTTTCCACTTTGCTTAAATAAATTTGCGGAAACTTGATCTATCAATTCTTTATGAGTCATATTTATATTCTTCATCAAGTTCAATGACAACACCATTAAAAAAATCTGCTAATAATTTTGATGGGTCTTGTGTAGATATCTTTCTATCAGCTTTTGATAGTTTCTTTTTGATTGGGTTTAAGTTAGTCATACTGATTCAGGTAATTCAAGTTCTTCAAAAGTCCAACCTTCTAATTGAAGATCATGCCATTTATCCCAAGCATTATCCAAATACATTTGAGTGGATGATTTAATTGCCATTGGCTCACCAAGATCATTTGCATAATATATATGAGCAAAAATTCTCATACTATTTCTTGGGGATTTTTTATTCCTTGTAAATAAAATTAATCTTCTGCGATCTGGGCTAAGCAACCAACCACTTGGGGACTCATTACGATAACCGTAAGAAAAATTAGTCCAAACATTAGCTCCTCCTAAAGTCATTACTTAGTAATACATGTGTACTATTAATATAAATATATGAACAATGGATCGTCAAGTATTTTGTCAACCAAGTTATTTACACTGATAGAGGATTAAAACAGCTCGGTTATTCCAAAAAAAATAAAATACCTACCAAAAGCCTGTTATCAAACATTTTGATAGGTAACACCGGATCCCCGTCAGTTCTCTGCTGCATCGACCTGGAAATGCCAGAAGAGGATTCAAAGTGGGCTTTCGTTTCCGATTACAAGATCGGTTTACTACCGCATCACGACAGTCTCCTCATGTCGAAAGAGAGTCAGATCAGAGCACATAAAGAAGAACTTAACCAAAGATCCAGTAATCTAACTCTAACTTATTTTTTTATGCATTTGGAGATGGCCAAATGTCTCTTACCATAGTTAATAAAATTTGAGCTTCATCATATCTTTCTGAATACGTTTTACCATTTAATAAAAATGTGATGTGAGCCATTTTTCTTCCCAGAATTTCGCGAGATTTGCCATAACAATGCATATTAGACCCCTCAATTTCAGATAACATTTTAATTCTGGTTTCCATTGAGATTGGGAAATTCTTTTTTAACCCCAGTAGATTTATCATAATTGCACCTTCACAGTTCATTTTAATTTCAGGTGGCATTATCCCAGAAGAAATGCAAACATATTGATCAAACTGACTTGAAGTGCAAGCTTCAATAGAGAAATGAGCTGAGTTATGTGTTCTAGGAGCTATTTCATTAATTAAAAGACCATTATCTCCATAGAAGAATTCAATAGCTAAAACTCCAACGTAATTAAGTTCATTGACTATTGAGGAGAAAATATTTATTGCAAATAAGTTCAAATCATATTCATTTGTTCCAGGTGCAAGAACCCAATCACAAACATGGTTTGATTGGAACGTCTCAACTATTGGAAAGAATCTTATCTTACCCGTCCTATCTCTTGAACCAACAAGAGCCAGTTCTTTTTCATACTCTATCCATTCTTCTATTAACCATTCATCAGAATTATTCTTTGTTAAAAAAGAATCTAAATCTTCTTTTGTCTTTATTTTTTTGTTCCCTTTACCGTCATATCCACCTTTATTTGATTTTGCCATTAGAGGAAAAGTCCAATTTTTGATTTCCTCATCCGAGAGATTTTTAAAATCTTCAATACTTATCCATTTTGGACAGGGAATATTCAATCTATCTATTAATTTTTTTTGAGAAAATCTATCTACTAATGGCTTAATTGCATTAAGGCTTGGAACAAAAATATCGTTATTGCCAATTAAATTTAATTTATCAATTTTTATCCATTCATTTTCAAAAATTATTTTTTCACACTCATTAATTAATGATTTATTACCTCTTATCTTTAAAGGATCAGCTTCAATGACATGATCTGCTTTTGAACCCGCAGGATCATCACAAGATTTTGTTTGCACACATACTTCTAAATCTCTTTTTTTGGCTGCCTCGGTTAACATCAACGCCAGTTGACCACCCCCAATTATTCCTAGGGAATAATTTTTCTTAATATCGTTTATTTTTTTTTTAAAACTCATAGCATGATTTTATTACCATTTCTAATTCTTAACAACTGAATTTTTAAGGATCTAGAGCTTAGATTTTGCTAATATATAAAGTATTTAATACCAAATATTTATAAATTTTAACTAGGTAATCAATTGTGAATAAGAGAAAAATATTAGTCCCATTAGGTGACAAGTCATACGAAGTAACTCTAGAAGCAGGGATATTGAATAATATCAGCGAAGAACTTTTAAAAATTGGAATAACAAAGAATAGAAAAATACTTGTGATTTCAAATGAAGAAATATCAAATTTGTATGGAGAAAAATTTTTAAATAATTTAAAAGATAATAAATTTCAGGCCAAAATGTTCCTTATCAAGGCTGGAGAATCATATAAAAACTTAAAAACCTTAAGTGAAATATATGATGTAGCATTTGAATTTGGCTTAGATAGAAATTCAATAATTATTGCCCTTGGAGGTGGAATTGTTGGAGATGTAAGTGGTTTTGCAGCTGCGACTTGGCTGAGAGGTATCGAATATATTCAGATTCCAACAACATTATTATCAATGGTTGATTCATCTGTGGGAGGAAAAACTGGAGTAAATCATCCAAAAGGTAAGAATTTAATTGGAGCTTTCAATCAACCTAAAGCAGTTTTTATTGATCCAGAAACTTTAAAAAGTTTGCCCAAAAGAGAATTTAGTGCAGGCATGGCCGAAGTAATAAAATACGGAGTAATAAGAGATAAAGAACTTTTCGAATACTTAGAAATTGAAAAAAACAAAAATGAACTTATAAATCTCAAAAATGAATATCTAATTAAAATAATTAATAGTTCAATTAAAACAAAGTCTCATGTTGTTTCTCAAGACGAACATGAAAATGGTGTTAGAGCAATATTGAATTATGGTCATTCTTTTGGTCACGTTATTGAAAATTTATGTGGATACGGCAAATTTCTGCATGGTGAGGCAATATCAATTGGTATGAATATTGCGGGGAAAATAGCAATTGAAAAAGGGTTATGGTCTAAAGAAGAATTAGAGAGACAGCAAATTCTCTTAGAGAGTTATGATCTTCCTACCGAGATCCCCAAAATAAATAAAGAAGACGTTCTAACGATACTTATGGGCGATAAAAAAGTTCGTGATGGCAAAATGAGATTTATATTACCGAAAGAAATTGGTGCAGTGGATATATATGATGACATAGAGGATTCATTATTTTTAAAGTTTTTTTCTTAACGCAAACAGGTTGAATTTATATTCATTTCCTTCTCCTTAAACTTATTAAAGACAAACCACTTAAAATTACCTAGACATACAGGATCAACGAGTCTAAGTAATGCCTCTCTTCTTAAAAGAGCATTTGATAAATCCTCCTTAAATTCCTTCTGAATTCCATAAAGTCTCTCTGCCAATCCAAGTGCCAACAAAGCCTCTCCTTGTTTAGTTATTCCAAGAGTTTTAAATCCAAGAGTCTCAGCATCATTAATTAAAATTTCTATGCACACATGAGATGTTAAATCGCAATTCCCAGGAGAATCTAAGACATCATTTATCATTTTTTGATTTTCATAAGAAACTATCGTCCCATCAGAATTCTTAGAGTTATAGTATTTTTTAGCTTCTTTAGCGTAATCAATTATCAATAAAATACCATTATTGATTTTTCCATAAATAGATTCTAACCATTTTGAATTATCTACATGCCATTCGGTTGTCCATCCTTCAAGAGCATCTTCAGGTGGAATAGTTATTCCCAACTCACTTTTAGCAAGTTCAAAACTTTTTTCCAATTCACTTGTAATTGGCATTTTATCAAAAAATAATTTATGAGATTTTTTGTCTATAGAAACTGCTTGTCGAATTAATTTTCCCTTTGAGAAGGTTATTCTCTCTACTGGC
>QCEK01000009.1 GCA_003280655.1 Prochlorococcus sp. AG-355-O17 | reverse complement strand
GAATCTTAGGATGATAATTAAAGGGAATTTAAATAAACCAATCTTGAACGGTTTTCTGGTAATTAAAGATTCCGAAATTGATTTTTATAGCAACATAATAAAAGATATTAATAGCCTGATCATTTTTGATTTTGATTATTTAGAGATTAAGAATCTTAAAGCAAAAGCTGAAGATTATGGAGATATTTTTATAAGAGGTTCTTTGCCTTTTTATGTTAAGAATGATTCTGGTAAATCAGAGATTAATTTGATAACAAATAAATTTCCATTAAAAACAGACAATTCTAATTATCTAATCGATTCAGATATAGATTTAAGTGGATCATTTGAAAATCCTGTTTTGGGGGGTAATTTATCTTTTAATAATGGGTTTATTAAATTTAATAGCAATAATCAAAACAATAAATTAGATAAAAATACTATACAAAAGGAAGATAAACAGAATTGGCCAGAACTCTACTGGAATAATAAGCAGAGTATTGAAATAATTTCAAATGAAACAATTTTAAATTCAGTTCTCTTAGGAGAAACATTACCTAATTATTTGAATAATTTGAGATTTAATAATCTTAAATTAAAACTTGGTCCAGATTTTAAACTTCAATATTCAGAAATAGTTCAAGCTTATTTAGATACCAAATTAGACCTTAATATAAACGGAAAGGTAGGCAAAGATTTAAATGCTAGAGGTCTAATTTATCTTAAAAAAGGTAAAGCAAATCTATATACTACTCCGTTTAAACTTGATCAAAATAAAGATAATTACATTTTATTTGCATCAAGAAGTGGCGTTGTTCCATTTATTAATTTTTCTTTGGTTAGTAAAGTTCCAGATTCTATAATTCCCATAAGTGAAAATAATCAGGATTCAGATATCTTAGGTGATCTTGATGAAAATGCTACTTCTAGTGGTTTTGGATCATTTGGGATTGGCAATTCAAGGCTAATCAAGATTGAAGCATCTTATGAAGGATTTTTGGATCAATTATCTTTTGCAGATGAAAATAAAAGAATCCAATTGAGGAGCACTCCAAGTTATAACAGATCGCAAATAATTGGTTTAATTGGAGGTAACTCTGCCAATCTAATAAATAGAGCATTTATTTCACAACTTAATAATGCTGATGCATTTAGTGAAAGATTTCAGTTGTCTTTATATCCAGCTTTAATAGAAAATAATGATTCCTTAAATAATATTTTTTCTAATGAAAATTTAGATATAGAAAATGATGGACAATCATCTTCTAATGAGGAATTTTATTCTCAAGCATGGGTAGCTGAAATAGGACTTGATATTACTGATGCAATAAATTTTGCGTTTCAAACCGTTCCAGGTAGAGATGACCTTTCCTCTACAGGAATTTTAACTTTTCAGGCCATTCCAAATTTAGAATTAATAGGTTCTTATGATTTCGATGGGGATTGGAAAAGTCAAGTTCAATTATTTTTTAGATATTAAGCGATAAAGAAAGTTAGTTTAAAGAATCGTTAATTTGAATTATTATTGAATTAACTAAAAAATTTTATGGCCAATATCTTTGAAGTTCCTCAACCAGGTAATGATCTTATAAAAAAAGCTGATCAAGTTCGTTTAGCATCAATAAAAATAAGTCAAACTGAAAATCAAAACAGAATTAAAGCTTTAAATTTTATGGCTGATTATCTAGAAAAATATAGTAAAGAAATTTTAGATGCCAATTATGAGGATTATCAAAGTGCAGAAAAAAAAGGAATATCAAGGGCTTTGCTCTCAAGATTAAAGTTATCAAAAGGAAAATTAAATTCAGGAATTGAAGGAATAAGAAAAGTGGGAGATTTGGCTGATCCTGTAAATCAAATTCAAATAAAAAGAGAGCTTTCAAAGGGATTGATCTTAGAGAGAAAAACTGTGCCAATTGGAGTCTTAGGGGTTATTTTTGAATCAAGGCCGGATGCCGTGATGCAGATTAGTTCATTAGCAATAAGATCAGGTAATGGAGTAATGCTAAAAGGTGGTAGTGAAGCAAATTTAACAAATACTTCAATAGTTAAAGCATTGCAAGAAGGTTTAAATGAATCAGGTCTTGATAAAAATTCAATATGTTTACTAACAAGCAGAAAAGATAGTATGGCGATGTTAAATCTCGAGAAATATATAAATTTAATAATTCCAAGAGGAAGTAATGAATTAGTTAAATTTATTCAGGAGAATACAAGAATTCCTGTGCTGGGCCATGCTGATGGAATTTGTCATTTGTTTATAGATATTGATGCAAATCTAGAGATGGCTTTATCAGTCGCTTTGGACAGCAAAATTCAATATCCTGCAGCATGTAATGCTATCGAAACTTTATTAGTCCATAAAGATATCGCACCAGCTTTTTTAGAAAAGGCAATACCTTTGTTTAATTCTAATGATGTTAAATTAATTGGAGATAAGAGATCCGTTGAATTAGGGTTAAAGTATGAGGCTAGTCTAGAAGATTGGAAAACTGAATATTTGGATTTAATTTTGTCGATAAAAATTGTTGATGATCTTGAGGAGGCAATCACACATATTCAAAAATATAGTTCAAAACATACAGATGGAATAATTACTGAAAATTCAAATACTGCCAATACATTTATGAATGTAATTGATAGTGCAGGTGTTTTTCATAATTGCTCTACTAGGTTTGCTGATGGGTTTAGATATGGATTTGGTGCTGAAGTTGGCATATCTACTCAAACTCTTCCACCAAGGGGACCTGTAGGTCTTGAAGGTTTGGTAACTTATAAATATTTTCTTAAAGGTGATGGGAATATAGTTGATGATTTTTCATCAGGAAAGACTATCTATACTCATAAAGATATTTAAAACTTTTAAGATGGAAACTTTTTTAAAAATTGAGAATATTAAACTTTGGGCTAGAGTGGGTGTTCTTGATGAAGAAAGGGAATTAGGACAATTATTTAGTTTGGATATATTTTTGTGGACTGATTTTGAAAAGTGTACTGCAGATGATGATATTAAAAAAACAGTTGACTATTCAAAATTAGTTGAAATTTTAAAATATCAATCAAAGAAAATATATTATTTCACAATAGAAAAATATTCAAAAGCAATTTTAGAAATCATTGATCAGGAATTTAAGCTTTCTAAAATTAAAATTATTTTGACAAAATGTAATCCTCCAATCAAAGGTTTCGATGGGAATGTGTCAATAGTAAGAATTCTTGAAAATAATTAAAGTATTGGAAAAAAGAAATCCTATTATATTGATTCATGGTCTTTGGAATACTTCAAGTATTTTTTCCTCTATTGCCTCAAAACTTGATGATATTGGCATTGAATATTTTGCCCCAACTCTTAAGCATTCATATGGAATGAATTCAATCCTGGATTTGACTAATAAATTAAACGAATTAATTTTAGAGAAATATGGTTTAGAAAAAGAAATAGATATTTTGGGATTTTCTATGGGAGGAATAATTGGTAGATGCTGGCTTCAGAAATTTAATGGATATAAAAGAACAAGAAGATTGATATCTATAGGTTCCCCTCATAAAGGAACTTTGATGGCTCAATTAATACCTAAATACCCTTTTAAAGGAATATCAGAAATGAAAATTAATAGTAAATTTTTGAGAAAACTTGCAGATAATGATTTTTTTCTTGATGATATTGAGTGTATAAATTTCTTTACTTATTGGGATCTAATGGTTTTCCCTGGCTGGTGGACAAATTTAAATTTTGGAAAAAAAATATCGGTAAAGGTTTATAAACATAGAAATCTTGTAAGAAATAAATTTGCGGTTGACAAAATAATCGATGTAATTATTACGTAGTTCCAGATAGGCCCAAGTGTCTTATTAAGGAATCTGTTTGTGGCTCTCTTCCCCTGAATAGTTTAAATATATCTAATGGAGGTAAGCTTCCACCCAGACTAAGTATTGTATCTTTAAATTTCTTTCCTATTACCTTTAAATCTTCAGAGTTTTCTAGATCAGCTTCTTCGAACATTGAAAATGCATCAGCACTTAGAACTTCAGCCCATTTATATGAGTAATATCCTGCTGAATATCCGCCTGCAAATATATGACTAAAACAACAAAGAAATTGATCCTCTTGAATTGGTTCAATAACAGTAGTTTGTTTTGCAATTTCTCTTCTTATTTCATCTGCTGTTTTACCTTTGTTTCTATCAATACTACTGTGTAATCTGAGATCTGTTATCGCGAAATGTAGTTGTCTAAGAGTCGCCATACCACAATTAAAAGTTCTATTCTTTAGAAGCTTTTCAAAATTTTCGTCGGATAATTTTTCTCCTGTTTTATAGTGTTTAGCAATATTCAAAAGTGTATTTTTGTGGAAACACCAGTTTTCCATGAATTGACTTGGAAGTTCGACTGCATCCCATTCAACATTATTAATACCAGCTGCTTGAGGAAGATTTACAGTAGTAAGCATGTGTTGAAGACCATGACCAAATTCATGGAACAGTGTTTGAACCTCTTCAAAACTCATCAAACTTGGTTTATCTTTTGATGGTGGAGTCTGATTACAAACAAGATAAGCTACAGGGAGAGTGTTTTTGCCAACATTATTTTTATTCAAACATTCATCCATCCAGGCCCCTCCTCTCTTTGATTCAGGCCTAGAATATGGATCGAGATAAAAAGATGCTATTTTGTTTTCTTCCTTATTGAGGATATTAAAAAACAAAACGTCATCATGCCAAAGAGGAGCCTCATTAGTGGCCTCGACAACTTTAATTTCAAAAAGCTTTTCGCTTAATTTAAATAAACCTTTCAAAACATCATTTAGTGGGAACCAAGGCCTCAAAGACTCTTGATCCAAATTAAACTTTTCTTTTCTAAGAAGTTCAGACCAATAACTAATATCCCATGGCTCAATATTATGTGATTTTGAAAATCCATTAGCTTTAGAAAACTTATCTAGATTTTCTAATTCAATTTTTGCGGTTTTGAATGCTGGTTCTCTCAATTCTTCTAAAAGGTTTTCAACATTTTTAATTTCTTTCGCCATTTTCGTTGACAAACTTAGTTCAGCCCAACTTTTATAACCTAGAAGATTAGCCTGTTTAGTTCTAAGAGATAATATCTCTTCAATGATTTGAGAATTATTTTTTTCTCCTTGAGAAGCTCTACCAACGAATGCCTTATAGAGTTTCTCTCTAAGATTACGGTCGGTGGCATATGTCATAAATGAAGTGTAAGTTGGTATATCTAGACTTAATTTCCAAGGACCATTTTTAATATCAACTTCTTTATCTTTTTTTAAGTGGTTATGAGCAGAAATTGCCATCAATTCAAGCACTCGTTCAGGAAGACCATCGACTTCCGATTTTTTATTTAATATCAAAAACCATTTTTTAGTGGCATCAAGAACATTGTTGCTGAAGTCTGTTGATAATTTTCCAAGCTTTTCTGAAATATTGTTGAAATTTTCTTGATCATTTTTTTGTAGTGAAATACCTCTATGTTGCATCTCAAGGATTTCTTTATCTAAAATTCTGTTCCTGATTTGATCAAAATTATTTGTTTCTTTGAGCTTGACTAAAGAATTGTAAATTATTTTACTTTGACCAAATTTATTACTCAAACTAATAATTTCGGGAAGAAATTTTGAATAAATATTTCTAAGACTTTCAGAGTTATTTACAGCATTTAGATGGCTTATTACACCCCAACTCCATCTAAGAATTTCATTTATTTCATTTAATGGATTTATTACTTTATCCCAATTTAAATCATTTTGAATCAAATAATTAGATAAATTTTTTTCTATGTTTTTAAATTCTTCAGTTATATTTTCTAGTACTACTGGAAATTGTTTACTTATGTTTTCTGGAGTAAATTTTTTAAATTCTGGTAATTCTCCATATTTAAAAATTGAGGTATCCATTTATTAAAATAATTTAATTTACTAAAGTTGGGATTAACCCAACTAATTTAGCTAAAGTAAGTTGCTGACTGAGAGCATTGGTGGAAGATTCATATAGATTTATGGCGATTTTTGGCCAAAAACCTATAACCAAAGTAGGCAATAATAAACTAAAACCAATCGTCAATTCTCTACCATTCATCTCTTTGACTGTAGCTAGTGCAGGAATTCTAGGGCCAAAGAATACTCTTCTACACATTGATAATAAGTATATTGGTGTCAGAACTAATCCTATAGCTGCAATTAGAATCGTGATTGATCTAAAGATAGAGCTAAATCCTTCTTGACTAGTGATACCTAAAAATACAGTAATTTCACTTATAAAACCGCTCATTCCAGGTAGTGCTAAAGAGGCCAATGAGCTTGCTAAGAAAAAAGCAAAAGTTATTGGCAAGACTTTTGCTAAGCCGCCCATATTAGGTATAGAAAGAGTATTTGTTCTTTCATAGAATGAGCCTGTAACAAAGAACATAGCTGCAGCTATGAGTCCGTGACTGATCATTTGTAGCATTGCTCCGCTAATCCCTAGAGCATCTACTGCTCCAATCCCTAACAGAACAAAACCCATATGACTTACAGAGCTACATGCAATTCTCCTTTTGACATTATCTTGTGCAAATGCATTTAAAGCTCCATAAATTATATTAATGATTCCAAGAATAATTAAAGCAGGTGCAATTTGAAGATGTACTTCAGGTAGTATTTGAACATTGAATCTTAAGAGAGCATAACCTCCCATTTTTAAGAGTATTCCAGCTAGTAACATTGAAACTGGAGCATTAGCCTCTCCATGTGCATCGGGTAACCAAGTATGTAATGGAAAGATAGGAAGTTTTACTCCAAAACCAATTAAAAATCCTAAATAGGATAATAAAGCTAGGCTGCCCGTCACATGTTTATTTGTTAAATCGGTAATATTCAAAGTAAAGGTATCACCACTTAAGGCAATTGCTAGACCACTTATAAGTATTAATAAAGAAGCTAAAGCTGTATAAAGAATGAATTTAGTTGCCGCATATAATTTCTTTTTCCCTCCCCAAATCGCAATAAGAAGATATACCGGGACTAATTCAAGTTCCCATGCCAAGAAAAACAATAGGAAATCTTGAGAAAGGAAAACTAGTGCCTGTGCTGATGCTTGCACTAATAGAAGAGCAAAATATAGATTAGATTTTTTCTTAATTTTCCAACTAGCCGCAGCCGATAAAAATGTAATTAACCCACTTAAAGCTACTAAAGGCGCAGATAACCCATCTACCCCGAGAGACCACTCCAAGCCTATAGATGGTAACCAAGAAGCTCTCTCTACCAGTTGTAAAGAGCTCTCTGAAGTATTGAATTTTTGAAAAAGGACGCCGATTATTAATAAAAAATCTATAAATAAAAAACTTAATGAGATATTTCTGGGGAGTGAATTATCTTCTCCTTCTTTTGAACTCAAGAAAGGCATTATTAATGCCCCAATTAAAGGCAGTAAAACAATAGATGATAGCCAAGGAAAAGATTCTAAATTCATTTATGTAATGAATAATTTTTT
The DNA here is from genome assembly GCA_003280655.1 of Prochlorococcus sp. AG-355-O17. Lineage (GTDB taxonomy): Bacteria > Cyanobacteriota > Cyanobacteriia > PCC-6307 > Cyanobiaceae > Prochlorococcus_A. The sequence goes on along the minus strand of QCEK01000009.1, from coordinate 58,393 downwards.
TATTCTAGTTGAAGTTGTACTAGCTTGAGACTATAACATTAAAAATGCCTAAGTAAAACTACTTATCCGAGATAGTGCTAAATTGGCTGCCCATTGTTTGAAGGTTTAAGAACGGTGCTCTGCTAGCTACACCTGACTTCTCCCAAGCTTTCACCATAGCTTGACTGACGTTTTTACCATTTTCTTTTTTACACAAAGCTAGGATACTTGGCCCAGCCCCACTGATTGCGCATCCCAGAGCGCCTGCATTTAGTGCAGCATCTTTGACTTCTAGTCCACCTTTAACAAGTTTCCATCTATATGGTTCATGCAGCTTATCAAACATTCCCTCTTTTATAAGTTCCTCATTTCCTGCTTTTAAGCCATTTAGTAAAAGAGTAAGTGCCCCCATATTTGTCACTGCATCAGATATGGGTACATTCTTGGGCATAACCTTTCTAGCCTCACTTGTACTTAGACGAATCGCAGGTATCGCTACAACAGCTTTAATTGAATCGTGCCAATCACATCTAATGATTCTCCATCTTTGAGAAGACGACCTGGCCGTCAAACAAAGCCCACCCAAGAGAGAGGGAACCACATTATCAGGATGGCCTTCTATATCAATGGCAAGTTCAAGAAGTTTTTCTTTAGACAATGGAGAGTTCATTATTGCATTTGCTCCGATTAGTCCAGCAACTATTGCTGTTGCACTACTTCCAAGTCCGCGTGCAGGCGGCACTGCCAACTTAACTCTTGCTTCAAGTGCAAAAGGATCCTTATTTGCGCTTTCCCATACTTTCTGAGCTGCTCTAAAAACTAAGTTTTCAGGCCCTCCTCTTAAATGATTACCATCTGTACTTTCCATTATTAGATCAAATCTATCTCCACCGCCTTCAATTCTTGTAAAAATAAATTCATTGTACAAATCTAATGCTGCTCCAAGGCAATCGAATCCAGGTCCTAAATTGGCAGTTGTAGAAGGCACTGTCACTCTTATTTTTTTACCTACTTCAGGAATAGACATTTTTTTTTACTAAGTTTTTAAAAGCATTTTTGCTCTGCAAGCTGCACTAAAAAGTCCAAACTCTTCATCTAAAATTACTTTCATGGGTATTGTTTTAAGAATATCTTTTAATCTTCCCTTGTCGAAAAATTGTTTCATAAATAAATCTGATTTAAAGTTTTTGAAATGTTTTGATGCGGTTCCTCCAGAAATCCATAATCCGCCAAAGCACAATTCTTGAAGAGCAATATCTCCCAATAAAGAGGCATAAGCACTTAACCAAATCCTCTCAACTTCAATCATTAGCTGATCCCCTTCTTTAGAAAGATTACAAATTTTTTCAGGTAGTTCTTTTCTAGCAGCATCAAAAATTTTAATTTTTTTTATATATTGTTGTAGAGGATGGTTTTGGGCATCAGGTTTGCTTAGTCTCCATTCGGCAATTCTTGATAAACCAGTGCCGCTAATAATTCTTTCACAAGATATCCTTTCAACTTTAAGGTAATTTTTAAGCCAAATTTTTAATTCCCATTCTAATTTTGACTTTGGGGAATACTCAACATGACCACCTTCACTAGCTAAAACTTTTACCTTTTTCCCTGATATTAGGCCTCTTGCTATGCCCAAACCAGTCCCCGCACCAACAATGGCATGCAAATCATTATTAGCACCTTCTGAATGTGATCCATTCTGGATAGTTGAATATTGACTTTTTTTTAAGAAAGGAATTCCATAAATTTGCACTGCAAAATCATTTATTAGCTCGCATTGTTCAAATTTAAATTTATTTTTTAATTTATTTCCTGAAATATTCCATGACAAGTTCATGATTTTTGCGTTGTTGTTAGATAAAGGACCAGCTACAGCAAAACATGCAGAAGAAGGATAGGTAATTTTTTTGCATTCATTTTTAAGAAAATCTTCTAGAATTAGTTCAAAAGATTTCCAATCAGAAGATATATATTTCTTTTTTAATATCAATTTCGGCGAATCATCATTTATTACTCTTTCGAATATTCCCAATAGAACCTTGGTACCTCCTAAATCACAAGCCAGAAAATTCATTTATACAAAATTATTTTGTTCTCCCTTTTTTTTCTATTAATTCATCCATTAATTTGTATAGATTAGGTAGGTCTAAAATTCCTAAATTTGTTCCATCTAAAGCTCTTAAAGCGACAGAATCAATTTTCTCTTCTTTATCTCCAATAACTGCAATTAAAGGAACTCTCCCGAGAGTTGCCTCTCTTATTTTATATCCTATTTTTTCATTCCTAACGTCAACTTTTGATCGGTAACCATTATTATTTATTAATTCATTAAACTTTAAACACTTTTCAATATTTCTATCAGTAATGCTCAATAAAATTATTTGATAAGGTGCAAGCCAAATTGGGAATTTTGCCTCATATTGTTCAATTAAGATTCCGATAAATCTTTCAAAGGATCCTAAAATTGCTCTGTGAAGCATAACTGGATTTCTTTTCTCATTATCAATATCTACATAAGTTGCATCCAATCTAATAGGCATTGAGAAATCAACCTGAATAGTGCCGCATTGCCAGACTCTATTAAGACAATCTTTTAAGGAGAATTCTATTTTTGGACCATAAAAAGCCCCTTCTCCTGGATGGAGTTCCCATTTTAGGTTCTTATTATCGAGAGCTTTGGTAAGAGCCTCCTCTGATTTATCCCAAATCTCTTCACTACCTACCCTTTTTTCAGGACGGGTTGATAATTTGATAATGATTTCATCAAAACCAAAAGTTTTATAAACCTCGAAAACAAGATCTATAAAAGTTGATACCTCCTCTTGAATTTGCTCTTCTGTGCAGAATATGTGTGCATCATCTTGAGTAAAGTTTCTTACTCTCATTAAGCCGTGCAATGCACCAGAGGGCTCATTTCTGTGACAAGAACCAAATTCAGCAAGACGAATAGGTAAATCCTTATAACTTTTTAAACCTTGATTAAATACTTGTATATGGCATGGACAATTCATTGGTTTAATTGCATAAGTTCGATTTTCTGATGCAGTAGTGAACATATCGTCTCTAAATTTTTCCCAATGACCGGATTTTTCCCAAAGAGATTTATCAACAGCTTGTGGGGTTTTAATTTCTAAATAATCACTTTTTTTGAGTATTTCTCTTATATACCTTTCCAGTACTTGGTAAATTGTCCATCCATTTGGATGCCAAAAAATCATTCCTGGAGATTCTTCTTGTATATGGAATAGTGAATGTTTTTTACCCAGTTTTCTATGATCCCTTTTTTCCGCTTCTTCAATTCTTGTTAAATAATCTTTGAGTTCTTTTTCTTTTGCCCATGCAGTTCCATAAATTCTCTGTAATGATTCATTCTCACTATTCCCTCTCCAGTATGAACCTGATAATTTAAGTAATTTAAAGTGTCTCAAATGTCTAGTATTGGGTACGTGAGGCCCTCTACACATATCGATATATTCTTCGTGTTTGTATAAATTTATGAGCCCTTCTTCAGGAATTTCTTCAATTATCTTTAATTTAAAAGTCTCATCTCTTTCTTTAAAAGTTTTAATTGCCTCTTCTTTAGAAACTTGTAAAATTTCAACGTCATAGTTTGTTTTTATTAATTTATTAATTCTATTTTCGATTTTTATTAAATCTTCAGGAGTAAATCTGTATTCAGAGTAAATATCGTAATAAAAACCATCTTCAATTACGGGTCCAATCGCCATTTTAATATCAGAGTAAATTTGTTTTACTGCATGACCAATAAGGTGAGCGAAAGAATGTCTTATTATTTCAATTCCTTCTTTATCTTTTGATGTGATGATTACAACTTTGGAATCTTTACTTATAGGAATTGTTGCATCAAGAAGGACATTATTTACTTTCCCAGCAATTGTTGCTTTAGCTAATCCAGCGCCTATACTCTGAGCAATTTCTAGAATAGTTACAGATTTTTCGAAAACCTTTTTTGAACCATCAGGCAAGGTAATTATTGGCATAATTTATTTCTCCATTTCAAAAAATCCCAATTTTGATTTAACTCTTTTTAAAGTCTGATTTGCTAAATCTTCAGCTTTTTCCTTCCCTTCATTTAGGATTTTATTTAGTTGATAGGGATCATTAATTAATAATTTATATTTTTTTTGAATAGGTTCTAGTGATTCAATTAGTTGTTCGGTAATTAATTTTTTAAATGTCCCCCATCCAGTCTCTAAGAATTCATTTTCACATTGAGAAATTTCTTTGCCAGATAATATTGAATAAATCATCAAAAGATTTTTAGATTCTGGTCTCTCAGGGTTGTTAAATTCAATTCCAATAGAACTGTCACTTTTTGCTCTTTTAATTTTTTTTGTGATTATTTCAGGAGGATCTAATAAGTTAATGCGGCTGCCCTCATTAGGATCACTTTTGCTCATCTTTTTTGAACCATCAATTAAACTCATTATTTTTGAACCATTCTTCATGATGATTGGTTGAGGGATCTTTAAAATATTTTTATCCTTACTAAATCTGGCATTAATTCTCTGTTGTGCAATATCTCTCGCAAGTTCAAGATGTTGTTTTTGATCCTCACCTACTGGTACGAAGTCAGCATCATAAAGAAGGATGTCTGCAGCCATAAGTATTGGATAGTCAAATAATCCAATAGATACATTATTACCTTGTTGTATGGATTTTTCTTTAAATTGAATCATTCTTTCCATCCAGTTTATTGGGGTCATGCAATTTAATATCCAACAAAGTTCTGAATGCGCTGAAATCTGACTTTGGACAAAAATTGAACATATATTTGGATCTATCCCACAAGCGACATACAAAGCCGCTGTAGAGATAGTGTTTTTAGATAATTCTTTGGGATTATATGAGGCTGTTATTGCGTGCAAATCAACTACACATAGAAATGTTTCATATTGCTCTTGAAGCGTAACCCAATTATTTATGGCCCCAAGCCAATTTCCAATATGTAAATCACCAGTTGGTTGAACTCCCGAAAGAATTCTTTTTTTATTTGCCATCCTCTTCTACTTCGCTAGATTGGATCTCTTCAGTTGATGTACTTTTTACAGGTCTTGCAAAAGGGTCAGGAGCTGTTTTTGTCTTTTCTACATAGGAATTTTGTGATTGTCTATTCGGAGAAGAGTTTTTATTATTTTTTGCATATTCTTTGATTGATTCAATTAATTTTTCGTCTTTGATCATTTCGCTAAGTGTTCTAACAGAGAAACCCAGAACTGCAACGGTAGATCTTAATTGAAAGGTCTCTTGTATTGATTTAACAGCTTTCATTTCGTTATCACTCAATCTTATGCGGAATCCTCCTCCATCTCTTCTGCCGCCCGATCTATCTCTGAAATTAGATCTTTCGTTGTTATAACGACCTCTATAATTTTCTTGTCCAGGATTATTGCTGAAATTTGAATTAGACATCTTAATCTTTCTTAAGTTATTTAAATAGTCTATTAACTTAGCATCTTGTTATGCAAAAAGTCATTTTAAGAGGCTTAAATTTTTATCTTTTGATTAACGACTTATGAAATTTTGCTTTTCTCATTCGCAACTTGCATTAAAATAAAATTAGAAAAATAAAGTATTGTGTTTGATATTAGTAAAGACAACCTTTTAAAGGATTTTATAAAGTTTCCAAAAAAAAATCTTCTTATTATTTTATTATTGTTAGGTTTTGGGGAATGGTTTGTCAGTGACCTAATTCATTTTGCAGGAGGCTCGATAGGATTTTTTGCGTTGTGTTTGGGGGGATATTTTTACTTGAAGAATGATAAGCCTAAATTTAATGAGCCAAATAATTTAGATGGTTGGATAAATCTATGTAATGAAGATTTAAATTTTTTTGAAGAACTTGAAGCAACAAATGAATTAGAAAAAAAGAATTCAAAAAGACAAAAAACACTTGAATCTATCCTTAATAGATGTGAAAAAGAAAAAATAAGTTGCATTGGACAAAAAGATTATCAAAGTTTTCAATCTATTTTGAAAAGTAATTTCAAAGCAGATAAGTTTGACTTTGATTTATACGAAAAACTGCCTAAATATAATTCTTCTCAAGTTATTCCAGAAGAAGCTTTGAAGAGTGATGCAATTTTGTATTTTATAAACTTGCCTTTGTCGGCAAATGATTTTTTGTGGCTGGAAAAATTTCCTAAAAATATGCCAATCTGGTTGGTGGCTTTAACTTCCAACCAAATAGAAGCCAAAAATCAGATAGAAGACCTAAAGTCTGAAATTTCAAGTGACTTTATAAACAAAATTATTACTTTTGATGTGAATAAGAGTGAAATAACAAATATACCTTTTTCTTTAAGGAAGTTTTTCATAAGTTCATCTAAAAATATTGAAAATACAAAAAAAAGGCTCTTGAAAGAACTTCATGCTGCCTGGCAATCTGAAATTGAAGGTATAAGAAGAATGCAGTTAAAAGTTATACAAAGAAAAAATCAAATTCTAGTCGCAACAACTGTTTTCTTATCTCCTATCCCATCAATTGATGTTATGGCAATGACAGTATTAAATTCTTTAATGATTAAAGAAATTAAGTCTATATGGGGATGTAATTGGTCTCCTGAAATTTTAGATAAAGTATCCAAAGAGATTTTAAAGACTGCAATTGCTCAGGGAGTTATTGAATGGAGTGGACAGACTCTAATTGGCATAACAAAATTACATGGCCCTAATTGGCTTGTCTCTGGAACATTTCAAGCTGTCAGTGCTGCTTATTTAACAAGAGTAGTATCAAGTTCTTTGGCTGATTTTATGGCAATAACAAAAGGAGTAGAAGAACCTGATTTGGATTTTATAAAGAAAAATTCTGAGAAAATTGTTGAAGAAGCTTTTGAAAAAGAAAAAATAAATTGGAAAGGATTTATTTCTGATCTTAGAAAACCACTAATGAAACTATCTTTTAATTCATAATCTTGGGATGAATGTTAAATATGAAAAAAAATATTCTTTTTTTAAGTTTGATACTTCTGCTTTCTATTACTTCAGGCTCATGTAAGAGAATATCAAATAAAAATGAAACTAAAGAAGTAATACTGGCAAGTTTCACTGTTTTGGCGGATATAATTAGCAATGTCGCTAAAGATGATTTTATTGTTAGATCAATAACGAAACCTGGAGTTGAAGTTCATGGCTACCAACCAACTCCAAGCGATTTGGTAAATGCCTCTAATGCTTTTGTTTTTATTGATAATGGATTTGGATTTGAATTATGGGCTGAAAAATTTGTTTCTAATTTAAAAGTTAAAAGAATTACTGTCGCGGAAGATTTGGATCCTATTTTTATCAGTGAAGATTTTTATAAAGGGAAGCCCAATCCTCATGCCTGGATTTCTCCAAAAAGAGGGATCCTATACGTAGATATTATCGTGGATTCTTTATCAGAATTGAGGCCATCCAAAAGGACATTATTTGAAGAAAATGGAAAAATTTATAAAGATAAACTATCTAAAATAGATAAAGAATTCTCACTTTTTATTAATAACTTAAATAAAGACAGGAGGTATCTAGTAAGTTGTGAAGGTGCTTTTTCGTATCTAACAAATGATTATGGATTAGAGGAAGTTTATTTGTGGCCAGTTAATGCTGAAAGTCAAATTACTCCCAAAAGAATGGCAAGAACAATCTCACTAGTTAAAGAAAAAAATGTTCCTTCTGTATTTTGCGAAAGTACTGTAAGTAACGAATCTCAAATGGTAGTTGCAAACGAAACTGGGGCTAATTTTGGAGGAAATCTTTTTGTTGATTCATTATCTGATGATAGTGGGCCTGCTAGTTCCTATATGAAAATGCTTGAGCATAATTTGGAATTGATAAAAAAAGGGCTTTTTTAAATTATGGAAACAATCAATTATCAAAACTTTAGGATTGAGGCAGAGAATATTTGCGTAGATTACAACGGTAAGGTGGCTTTGTATGATGCCAATTTAAGATTGAAACCTGGCCAGATTTGTGGGTTAGTAGGGATGAACGGGGCTGGTAAAACAACTTTTTTTAATGCTTTAACTGGCTTTGTAAATATTTCAAAGGGAAAAATTAGAATAAATGGAGAGTCTGTAAGATCTGCTCAAAAAGATCAGACAATTGCTTATGTTCCTCAAAATGAGGGAATTGATAGTCAATTTCCAATAAGTGTTTGGGATGTAGTGATGATGGGAAGATATGGTTCGATGAATATTTTTAGATGTCCTAGAGAGTCTGATGTTCAGGCAGTTAAAGATGCTATTGAGAGAGTTGATCTTACTGATCATTTATCTACGCCTATTGGAAACTTATCTGGAGGTCAGAGAAAACGAACCTTTTTAGCTAGAGCAATTGCGCAAAGAGCGTCAATATTACTTCTTGATGAGCCTTTTTCAGGTGTTGATATAAGAACTGAGAAACTTATCTCGGAATTATTTATTCAATTTAAAAATGAAGGGAAAACTATCTTATTATCAACGCATGATATGATTCATGTTCGTGAATTTTGTGATTTAGTTCTTTTAATAAATAAAACTGTTGTAGCTTATGGAGAAACCTCTGAAGTGTTTACTCCTGAAAATATTACAACCACTTTTGGAGGAATCTCACCTGATTTCTTGTTTGGACCTGAATCCTGAATTTTAAATTATATGGAGCTCTGTTCTTTTTTAACTTTAGATTCATTCATAACAAATCCATTAACACATGAATTTATGAGAAAAGCACTTCTTATGAGTTCATTAGTAGCAGCTGTTTGTGGTTTCCTATCTAGCTATTTAACTCTTAAAGGATGGGCTTTAATGGGAGATGCAGTGTCACATTCAGTAATGCCTGGAGTTGTGGTTGCTTATGCATTAGGTCTTCCTTTCTCATTAGGGGCATTTATTTTCGGAGTTGGTTCTGTAGCATTGATAGGGTTTATTAAGCAGAAATCTAGGGTTAAGGAAGATACTGTTATTGGGTTGGTATTTACTGGATTTTTCGCTCTTGGAATTGTATTGGTTTCTAAGATTAAAAGTAATATTGACCTGCACTCTATTCTATTTGGCAGTCCATTAGGAATATCACTTTCAGATGTCAAACAAACCATATTCATTTCTTTATTGGTAGTAATCCTTTTATCAATTTTTAGAAAAGATTTAATGCTTTATTGTTTTGATCCTAGGCATGCAAAAACAGTTGGGATTAACGTGTTTTTTCTTCATTATTTACTGCTCACATGTTTATCTTTGGCGGCTGTTGTGGGCTTACAGTCTGTTGGTATTATTTTAGTAGTTGCAATGTTGATTACACCAGGGGCTACAGCATATTTACTGACGGATAAGTTTGATAATATGACAGTAATTTCAGTATTAAGTGCAATTATCTCAAGCCTAATAGGAATCTATGTTAGTTTTTGGTTTGATCTTGAAACAGGCGGATCAATTGTCTTAGCACAAACTTTTATATTTTTATTTGCCTTTTTATTCGCTCCAAGATACGGAATATTTAAGCTAAAGAAATTATTTGCTGGGTATAAATGATAGTGGTGGAAGAAACTTTAAATAAAAAATGGAATTGGTGGCCATTATTCCCCTTATATCCTTATGGAAAAAAGAAAACAATTTTGAGAGAATTAATTCCTGATCAAATATGGTCCTTGGAACAAATACAGGGACTTTATTATGTTGCGGTTCCAATAAGAATGACGGTAATAAAGGTTGATGATGGATTGATGCTAATAAATCCACTACCTCCGACAAAAGAATTAATAAATGAGTTAGAAAAACTAATTGCGGTTCATGGCAAAGTAAAAACAATAATTTTACCGAGTGCCTCTGGACTAGAACATAAAATCGGACTGCCAGCTCTTTCAAGAATTTTTAAAGATGCAGAAATTTGGCTTTGTCCTGGACAATGGAGTTTCCCCATAAATCTCCCACTAGATTTTTTAGGAATTCCATCAAAAAGATCAAGAATACTGTTTGAGGATGGTACTCCACATTCAAACTCCTTTAAATGGTCTTCATTAGGTCCACTGAATTTAGGTCTTGGAAGATATCAGGAGATAAGCTGTTTCCATTATCCTACAAAAACTCTTCATGTGACAGACGCAATAGTTGGAATAGACTCCATACCACCTGAGATATTTAATTTTGATCCAACACCACTTCTTTTTCATTCTAGAGAGAGAGGAGATGAACCTTTGATTGACTCAATCGAACAAAGAAAAAAAGGATGGAAAAGGTTAGTCTTGTTTTCTTCTTTTTTGAAACCAGGTAAATTAAATATTCCACCTTTGAAAAAAATATTTAAGTATTCATTCAAAAAAGATCTTAGAAATTGGAGATCTCATTTCGGTATTTATCCCTTTTTATGGGATGAAGATTGGGAATCCTCTCTTATTGAAATAATGGGTAAAGATACTCCTAAGGTTCAAATTGCACCGGTTTTACAAAAATTAATTTTTCCACGTTCAAAAGAAGTTTTACTTAAATGGTTAGAAAATATCAAGTCTTTTGAAGATATGGAATATTTAATTCCGGCTCATTTTACGGCCCCTATAAAATTTACAATAGAAGATTGTCAAAAATTAATTAATGAAATTAATTCCCAAAAGTGGGACAAACTTCCTGAGGATAATAAATTTTTAATGGGTTTATATAAAAAGTTGTTTGAACTAGGAATAATTCCTGAAGAAGTAAATCTTTAAAAACTATTCTTCAATAGACATTTTTTCATCATTTTTAAGAGTTTGTTCCAGCTCTTTTCTTTGCTCCATTTGTCTTAAGAAATATCCTGTCATCATTGCAGAAGATAATAAATTAGCAATGTTGTCTTTTGAAGATGTTATTTTTACATCAAATTGATCTGAAGGAAGCATTCCAAGAAGACCTTGAACATTATGTCTAATAATTTCTTGAATATCTTCACTAGCTGATTTTGCTACTCTTTGCAAAACTTCTGGCGATTGTTTTTGTAAATATTGGATTAAATCATTCTCATCGTTTGGATCATTATTTTCAGTAGCAAGAAATTCTGGATTAAACATTTCTACAACTTCAAGATATAAAAACCCTACAACATCACGTACCCATTAATCTAAATTATTAAGGGCAGGGAACCGAATAGGTCCAATTTTATTGAACGGCCAATATCTAAAAATAGCTTTACCAATAACCTTTTCATAGGGTAAAAATCCCCAAATATGTGAGTCCATACTGTTATTTCTATTATCTCCCATCACCCATAATGATTCTTCTGGGACAATAAAAGGACCCATTGAATAATTAATATTTTTGTCAAAAATGTAATTGTTTTGAGCGATATCATTTAAGTAAAGGTTCCCATCTCTTACTTCTACCTTGTCTCCAGGTATTCCAATTACTCTTTTTATTAGCGCAGTATCTGCTTCATAACCAGCATTAATTAATTGTTCAGGAACGTTAAAAACAACTATTTTATTTTTTAATTTTGAAAGATTTGATTTGGATGTGATTTTGGGGGTTAGTTTCTCAACAAGAATTTTATCTTGTATTTGAAGAGTTGGAAGCATTGAACCAGATGGGATCCATCTTGGCTCTATAACCTGCCATCGTATAATTAAAGCTATAGATATCCAGATTAAAAGATTTTTTAAATCCTTTATTATTGAATTTCTTTTTTCTTGAGTTTTAGACATGTTTTATTTAATTCAGTTATAAGGAAAATCTCAAAGCATTTATATAAATTATGACATCATCTATTGAATGCAAAAATTTTCTTAGAAGTCTACAACTTTTGAATCTTCTTATAAAAATAGGGGTTCAAAATTTAATAATATGTCCTGGAAGTAGATCAGCACCTTTAGCAATAGCTGCTGGAGAATTAAATAAATTAGGACTGGTAAATATTTTTAATTCAATAGATGAGAGATCTGCTGGATTCCACTCTCTTGGAATTTCTGCTGCATCAGGTAATCTCTCTTTAGCTATTACGACTTCTGGGACTGCTGTAAGTAACTTATTGCCGGCAGCAGTTGAGGCAGACCGATCTTGTAAAGGTATTATATTTCTTACAGCTGATAGACCCTTAAGATTAAAAGATTGTGGCGCTAATCAAACAGTAAATCAAGAAGATTTTTTGAGTTCAGTCTGCAGAAGAGTTTTAAGTACAAATCTAAATGGACTTCATGAAACACAAGAAAATGAAATCTTGAATTTAGTTCGAACTATTGAGAAACAAATATCAACCTTTCCTGGTCCTATTCATTTAAATATTCCTATAGATAAGCCTTTAGGTATTTCATTTTTAAATAAAAAAAATGTTTTAGAGGTTTTTGAGAGAATTTATTTAAAGAAAAAATATATATTTCAGGAAGTTGAAATAAAGTCTGATAAAAATAAATTCTTTGAAATTTCAAAAAATTTAAATTTAGATGAATCTGGCATTATTTTGGTAGGTCCCTATCAAGGTTCCATAAATGATTTAACTTCTTTCAATAAGTCTTTAGAACGATTACAAGAGATTACTGGTTGGCCAGTATTTGCTGATCCTGTTTCAGGTGTTTACTCTGGGTTGAGAGGACTAGTCGTGAATTGGGAATTAGTCTTAAGAAAAAATAAAAATTTAATAAATTGTCATCAACTTTTGAGGCTTGGCCCTATGTCATCCTCAATTGATTTAGAGAAGTTTTTAACAAACTTCAAAGGGATACAAATTCTTATAAAAGAAAAAAACTTTAGAAAATTGGACCCTATAAAAAAATCATTTGAATATGATTTTGGGCTATCAAATTTTACTACTCTATTGTTCGAAGAATTATCAATCAACGAAAAAAACAAAAAGTCTCTTACTCCGATGGCTTTAAATCTAATAGAGGAAGGCGAGCAGATTAAAGAAATTTTAAAAGAGCAAATTAATCAAGATAATCAAATTACTGAGTATATGCTTGCAAATCTTGTTCCAAAACTTTGGCCAAATGAAAATCCTATAATGCTCTCCGCGAGTAGCCCGATTAGAGATTGGCTCACATTTTCAGAAAATGGTACTTTAACAAGAAATTGTTTCAGCTTTAGGGGTGCGTCTGGCATAGACGGTACTTTATCTCTTGCATTAGGTATTTCTAGAATTAAAAATCCTCTACTGCTTGTGACTGGAGATTTGGCTTTTATTCATGATATAAACGGTTGGCTGATTGAAAATTCAATCGACATGAATTTAACAATTCTTCTAATAAATAATAATGGCGGAAATATATTTAATCGTATTTATAAAAAAAATTTAAAAGAAGATGAACTAAAAAAACTATTTCTTATGCCAAAAGAAATAAACTGGCCAAAACTCGCAGAGGCCTTTCAAGTAAACTTTAAAAGTGTGGCAAATTTTAAAAAATTACGAGAGGCATTAGATTGGAGCATTTCTATCCAGAAATCTGTAATAATTAAAGTTGATGTTGATCCAGAAAATGAAATTTGTGAAAAAAATGCCTTGCTAGAAAAAATAATTGGCAGTTAAATTTATCATTTTCTATCTTTAAATAATTAGATTTCATGAAAGTATTACCTGGAAAAACAACTTTAAATTGGTCAGAATGCAAATCTTATGAGGATATATTGTTTCACAAATCAGATGAGGGAATCGCGAGAATTGCAATTAATCGGCCTGAAAAAAGAAATGCATTTAGGCCACAAACTGTAGATGAACTCATTGACGCATTTGATATCGTAAGAAATGATGAAACTATTGGCGTAGTTCTCTTTACAGGTGCGGGACCTGACAAGAAAGGCATTTATTCTTTTTGCTCTGGAGGTGATCAGAGTGTAAGGGGTAAAAATGGATATAAAAATGATGAAGGGAAGCAGAGATTAAATGTACTTGAACTTCAAAGATTAATAAGAAGTTTGCCTAAAGTGGTTATTGCTTTAGTTCCTGGTTTCGCAATTGGAGGAGGGCAGGTACTTCATCTAATATGTGATCTCAGTATCGCCTCTGAAAATGCAATTTTTGGTCAAACAGGTCCAAGAGTTGGTAGTTTTGATGCGGGTTTTGGATCTAGTTATTTAGCAAGACTTGTTGGTCAAAGAAAAGCAAAAGAAATTTGGTTTTTATGTCGAAAATATAATTCCAAGGAAGCTTTGAAGATGGGCTTAATAAATGCAATTACAAAGATTGAAGAATTAGAAGCTGAGGGTGTAATCTGGGCAAGAGAGATCTTACGAAATAGTCCAACTGCTATTCGAATTCTTAAAGCTTCATTCAATGCAGAGAATGATGGGATTGCAGGTATTCAAGAATTATCTGGATACACAACTCAATTATTCTATTCTACTGAAGAAGCTCAAGAAGGTAGAGATGCCTTTCTTGAAAAGCGTCCACCAGACTTTTCTGACTATAAGTGGACACCCTAGTTTATTTTTCAAAAGAACTTTTTAAATAATTATCAATGAGAATTCTTCTTGCCGCTGCTGAATGTGCTCCAATGATCAAAGTTGGAGGTATGGGAGATGTGGTTGGTTCGTTGCCTCCATCTTTGATAAAACTTGGTCACGATGTAAGGGTAATAATTCCAGGGTATGGAAAATTGTGGAGTCTTTTAGAGGTATCGAATGAACCCGTCTTTAGAGCAAATACAATGGGCACTGATTTTGCCGTATATGAAGCAAAACATCCCATTCATAATTATGTGATTTACCTAGTGGGTCATCCAACATTTGACTCTGACCAAATATATGGAGGCGAAAATGAGGACTGGCGCTTTACATTTTTTGCTAGTGCCACTGCAGAATTTGCCTGGAATTGTTGGAAACCTCAAGTTCTCCATTGCCATGATTGGCACACTGGAATGATTCCTGTGTGGATGCATCAGGATCCCGAAATTAGTACTGTCTTCACAATTCATAATTTAAAATACCAAGGCCCTTGGAGGTGGAAACTTGAAAAAATGACTTGGTGTCCTTGGTATATGCATGGAGACCACACGATGGCCGCGGCAATGTTGTACGCAGATAGGGTCAATGCTGTTTCTCCGACTTATGCAGATGAGATTAAAACCCATGAATACGGGGAAAGCCTCGAAGGATTACTTAATTACATTTCAGGTAAATTAAGGGGAATTCTTAATGGCATAGATCTTGATGAATGGAATCCAGCCAAAGATCCAGTTTTACCTGCACAATTCAGTATTAAGAATTTAGAAAATAGGCTAGAAAATAAAAAAATTCTGCAGAGAGAAATGGGTCTCGAAGTTAATCCTAGAAAATATCTTTTAGGTATGGTCAGTAGGTTAGTTGATCAGAAAGGGGTTGACTTACTTTTACAAGTTTCAAGAAGACTATTAGCCTATACAGATTCTCAAATTGCTGTTTTAGGGACTGGAGATAGATATTTAGAGTCTGGATTATGGCAACTGGCATTAGATTACCCAGGAAGATTCTCAGTATTTCTTACCTATGATGATTCTTTATCAAGGCTTATCTATGGTGGCTCTGATGCATTTTTAATGCCAAGTAGATTTGAACCTTGTGGTATTAGTCAACTCCTTGCTATGAGATATGGCTCTATCCCTATAGTAAGGCGAGTTGGAGGTTTAGTTGATACAGTTTTACCTCACGATCCAGAAAATAATAATGGTACGGGATTTTGCTTTGATCGCTTTGAACCTATAGATTTCTATACTTCTTTGGTAAGGTCCTGGGAAGCCTTTAGGCATAAAGATAGTTGGAAATTACTGCAAAAAAGAGCTATGAGCCAAGAGTTTAGTTGGCAAAGATCAGCTCTTGAATACGAAGTTATGTATAAGGATGTTTGTGGAATAAAAGAACCATCCCCAGATGTTGCTGAAGTTGAAAAATTTTCCTACGGACAATCAGCCGATCCATCTTTAAAAAAAAGTATGACTTAATTTTTTAATGGAATTCTCTTTATCAGAATTAAACGATGTTTTGGGGGATATTAGAAATCTGAGAGAGGGGAAAAGAGATTTTTTGAATTTTAAGAATATAAGTATTGATAGTAGAACTTTATTAAAAAATGATCTTTTTATAGCTATCAAGGGTAAAAATTTTGACGGACATAGTTTTCTCCCAGAGGTTTTAAATAAAGGAGTTAAATCTGTTGTAATTAAAAAAGGGATGCAGAGATTACTCCCTAGTAATTTTCCTTATTGGGTTGTAAATGACACAACAGAGGCTTTTCAAAAATTAGCATTGCTAAAAAGAAAAAAATTAAATATCCCTATTGTTGCAATAACTGGCTCAGTGGGTAAAACCACAACAAAAGAAATGATTGGTGGAGTTTTAAATAAACTTGGAAGAATTAAATTATCTCATGCAAATTTCAATAATGAGATTGGAGTTGGTCTTACTATTCTTGCTACAGATAAAGAAGATAAAGTTTTAGTTCTTGAGATGGGAATGAGAGGTCTTGGACAGATCGAGAATTTATCTAAATATAGTGAACCCGATATTGCAGTTATTACTAACATTGGGACAGCTCATATTGGATTGTTGGGCTCAAAAAAAAATATTACTCATGCAAAGTGTGAAATTAGTAAGTTCTTAAATCCAAAGGGAGTTGTAATAATTCCAGCAAATGATCCATTCCTAGAAAAAACTTTAAAAGGATTTTGGAAAGGTAGAGTGATAAAAGTAAAACTATTAAATATAGAAAATCAAAAGGATAGTTTTAAGAAAGATGATAATTTGCGAGGATTTTATAATCCTTCGAATAAAACAATTCTAATTGAAGAAAATACCTTTGAAATTTCATTTGAGGGATTTCATAATGCTTCGAATTTCTTATTTGCTTATGCAGTTGCTAAAGAGTTAGGACTTGATTTTGCAAGTTTTAATAAATTTGATTTTGTAAGTTTAGGTGGAAGAAATAAAATTCTTAAATCAATAAAAACAACCATATATGATGAATCATATAATGCTTCTCCGGAGTCAGTAAAAGCATGTATTAAAACCCTACTTGAAAAACCGAGAAATAAATTTTTCATATTTGGAAGTATGCAAGAATTGGGAAAAGAATCTGAAAAGTATCACAAAGAAATATTCAAATTAATAAATAATTCAGATATAGAAAAGTGTCTATTTATTTGCGATAAAGAAAATGAAAAAATTTACTCCAATTTTCTAAAAGATAAGAATAAATTCTTAGTTTTAAATAATATTAAAGATGTACCTCAAGAGATAAACAAATCTACAAAAAAAGGTGATTCTATTCTTATAAAAGGGAGCAGATGTTGGCAACTTGAAAAAATTATTGAATTAATTAACTAAATCAGGATTTCTTTTTTTCCAATTCTCTATATTTACTTGCTTAGTTCTTGAGATCGCTAATGAATTATCTTTAGAGTCTTTTGTGATCACTGAACCAGCACCTGTTGTTACTGATTCCCCTAGATTTATTGGTGCTACAAAAACTGTGTTTGCTCCTATACTTGAATTTTTGCCAATTTTTGTTTGATGTTTTTTCTGTCCATCAAAATTTGCAGTAATAGTGCCTGCTCCAATATTTGTAGATCTTCCAATAATAGAATCACCAATATAACTAAGATGGTTTACTTTAGATTCTTCCTCTAGTTGACTATTTTTGATCTCAACAAAATTACCTATTTTGCTATGGGAAGATATTTTGGAATTAGGTCTTATATGACTATAAGGGCCAATTTTTATATGATCCATTATCTGAGAATCATAAACAGTAGAGTTTAAAATTTCACAATTTAATCCCACACTAGAATTCTCAATAAAAGTATTTGGCCCGATAATGCAATGACTTTTTATTTTCGTATTTCCTCTTATATGTGTATTAGCCTCAATGATTACATCCTTACCAATTTCTGCTTCTTCACTAATTGAACAACTTGCTTTATTTATAAAAGTTACACCATTAAGCATATGTTTTTCTTTAATTGAATTCTGAATACATTCCTCGCACTCTGATAGTTGAATTCTGTTATTAATTCCTTGAAGCTCTCCATTATCCTCTACCTCGAGACTTGAGGAATTTTTTAGCAGAGCTATTGTATCTGTTAAGTAAATCTCTTTTTGATTATTATTGCTTTGCAAGGTATAAATTATTTCTGATAAGTTACCCCAGTTAAAACAGTAAACACCTGCATTGATTAATGGATTTTCTCTTTCTAGATCATTGCAATCTTTTTCTTCAACAATTCTTTCTATTAAACTCCCCTTCAAAAAAACTCGGCCATATCCATGAGGATTTGTTTTCTTTGTGGTAATTAAAGAAACATCAGCATTTTTTGAATCGTGTAAATACAAAAGTCTTTTTAGAGTACAAGGCCTAATGAGTGGCACATCGCCGTTTAGTACCAAAAGTTTTCCTTCATGTTTTTTTACTTCTTTACAAAGTACCTGGATAGCATGACCGGTTCCTGATTGAGGTTCTTGAACAACAACATGGATTTTTTTATCGTTTGGGATTGACTTTTGTACTTCTTTTGATTTGTGTCCAGTAATTATGAAAATCTTATCGGGCTTTAATTCGACACATGAATCAATTACTCTTTGTAGAAGACTTTTGCCAGAAATTTTATGTAAAACTTTTGGCAATGAGCTTTCCATCCTAGTGCCCTTGCCTGCCGCTAATATCGCAACACTTAACATGTTTATTTGTAATCCTAATTTAAATCTAACTCTTCACGGATAACTTCGTCAGTCCCCACTTCTCTCTCCATTCATTTGTCGATAATAGATTTGAGAATAATTGCTCATCTAATCTTCTCTTGATTATATCGTCTTTACTTGAGTTTAAATTTTGATCTCTATATGGAATACTAGCTTTAGTTAAGAGATGTTCTTCTTCAATCAAAGATAACTTTTCAAAATTAAAATTAGGTTTCAATTTATTCTTATCAAATTTTGATATTGCGACAGTTCCCTGACTCCAAAAAGTTCTCTTATTAAAATTTGGTTTAATAGTAAAAATGTCTAATCCAAGATTTCTTAAAGTTTTTCTAACTGCCGCTGAAGAAGAATAAGTTATTAAATAACCTTGAGGATTGAGCTTTTCTGTGACTTTAGATAAAAATTCATTTGTCCATACTTCTGGGCATTTTTGAGGGGAAAAGCCATCTAAATAAATTAGATCAAATTTAATAGATGAAGGAATAAGGTTGATTTTTTTTCTAGCATCACCCCACAAAATACTGCACTTAAAAAATTGATCCTCAAAGTAATCTTTTCGATATAATGATGCAAATATTTTTTTGACTTTTGGAGCCCATAATTTAAGGAAAGATTCATTTCTAAGTGAATATTCAAGAGGTTTTTTATCAATCTCCAAAGCATACAAATTTAGAAGCGAGTTTTGTTTAATCAATTCCTCTAGTAAAGAAGCAGAGTTATATCCCAAACCAAAACATATATCCAATACATTGAGAGATTTATCCTTAAATCTTGGCAAATTAGAAGTAGCTGTAAACTTCAATTTTGTTTCCTCTAATGCGCCAGATAAACTATGGAAGTTCTCTTGAAAAAATACACTTCTTAAAGAGTAACTACCATCTTTAGTTAAAACTTCTTTTAATTCAGACAAAAAAATTTTTAAGTTAGTTAGTTAGTTTGGCAAGGTCTTCCCAAAAAGTGGGATACGAGACGCTAGCTGCATCTGATCTCATTATTTTTGATGTACCTTTGGCGAGGAGTGAAGCGATTGCAAGACTCATTGCTACTCGATGATCCGTTTCACTGTCTACATCCGCAGAATGAAATTTTGAATGCCCATTAATAATTAACCCATCCACTTTTTCTGTTATCTCAGCACCGAATTTTTGTAACTGTCTTGCCATGACTTTTAGCCGATCTGTCTCCTTAACTCTTAATTCTTGTGCATCCTTAATTTCAGAAACTCCATCACAAAAACATGCAGCTACAGTAAGGATAGGGATTTCATCTATAAGTTTTGGGAGAATATCTCCTTCAATAGTGAATGATCTTAAATTATTTGCAGTCTTTACTTTAATAGATCCAATAAGTTCACCTGCAATAGTAGATTTATCTAAAATCTCATAATTGCACCCCATTGAATCCATCACATTTAATATCCCTGTTCTAGTGGGATTTAATCCGACATTCTGAATTAAAACTTCCGAATTTGGAACAATAGATGCAGCAATCATCCAAAAAGAAGCAGAGCTTATGTCTCCAGGGATCAATATTCTCTGACCAATTAAGTTACTCCCTGGCTTTATAACTACATTCCTACCTAATTCTCCCCTGATACTGATGTCGGCTCCAAATGCTTTTAACATTCTTTCTGTATGATCTCTTGAAGATGCTGGTTCAATAACAGAAGTGGTTCCAGAAGCTTTGAGGCCTGCCAATAAAATTGCAGATTTTACTTGGGCACTCGCTACAGGGGTTCCAATCACACACCCTTTAAGTTTATTCCCACCGATTGAGATTGGAGCTTTATTTCCTTTTTCTCTACCAAAAATTTTGCCACCCATCAAAGATAATGGTTTGCCCACTCTCCCCATTGGCCTCTCATTAAGAGAAATATCACCTGTTAAAATAAAATTCTTGCCCTCTTGACCTGCAAGTAAACCCATTAATAATCTCATGGTGGTTCCCGAATTGCCACAATTTAGAATCTCTTTAGGCTCTTTTAATCCATCAAGACCTAATCCTGAAATCGTAAAAGGCTCCTCTTTTTTTATTTCTGGTATATTTACACCTAATTTTCTAAGACAGTCAGCAGTTGAAAGTGGATCTTCAGAATGTAAAAACCCCTCAATAGTTGTATCGCCCTTAGCAATACTTCCTATTATTAAAGCTCTATGAGAAATAGATTTATCTCCAGGCACTTTTACTTTTCCTTTTAAATTTCCTCCACCTTTTATTGTGCGGATATTATTCATTTTCAAATTAATACTTGATAAGATTTCTGTAAAAACAAATTAGTTATATATTATCAATAAGTTTGTTTTTAAAAAAAAATAATCAAATTAAGTAACTGTTTTCTATAATAAAACTAGAAAAAGGATCCGATTATTAATCTTACTTACTATCACGTTGCAAAGGATACTCCAGAAATAACCCCAGATGTTGCAGTGGTCATTGATGTTTTAAGAGCTACAACAACAATTTCCTGGGCTTTAAATAATGGAGCAGACTCAATACAAGTCTTTGCAGATTTAGATTTATTGAAAGAATCTGCAATTAAGTGGCAAGCTGAAAAGAGACTAATGCTAGGAGAGAGAGGCGGAAAGAAGATTGAGGGCTTTGATTTAGGAAATTCTCCTTTATCAGTTACAAAAAAAGTTGTTTATGGTAAAAGATTATTTATGAGTACTACTAATGGGACTAAATCATTGCAAAAAGTTCAAAATGCGAAGCATTTATTTGCTATGGGACTTCCAAATAGGAAGGCAGTTGCTGAAAGAATAATTTCATTAAATTGTGAAAATGTTTTAATTCTTGGTAGTGGCTGGGAGGGTTCTTATTCACTTGAGGATTCTTTAGCTGCTGGTGCTTTGGCCTCATACCTAGAAAATAACTGTGATTTTGAAATAAATATTGTGAATGACGAATTACAGGCTGCTTTGGTACTTTGGGATTTTTGGAAAAATGATATCTTAAAATGTCTAAAAACAGCAACCCATGGCAAAAGATTGACAAGTCTTGGAGATTATGAGGATGATTTTAAATGTTGCTCTGAACTTGATTGCTTAGATATTGTTCCAGCTCAAGTTGAAAGAGGTTTGATTCGTGCCTCATGATTTACGAATTGGTTCACTAGGAGTAAAGTCTTGACTGATTTTTTGGTAGCTGCATTGCAAATTACGAGTACTTCAAATGTTGAAGCAAATTTTATTGAAGCAGAAGAACAGATTGAATTAGCCGCTAGAAGAGGCGCTGAGTTAATAGGATTACCTGAGAATTTTGCTTTTTTAGGTGAAGATAATGAAAAACTTAGATTAGCTTCTGAATTGTCAGAGAAGTGTGCAAACTTCCTAAAAACAATGTCACAAAGATATCAAGTATTTCTTTTGGGAGGAGGCTATCCTGTTCCTGCTGGTGATGACAGTCATACTTTTAATAGGTCAGCACTATTTGGGAAGGACGGACAGATTTTGGCAAAATACGACAAGATCCACTTATTTGATGTTGATTTGCCAGATGGAAATTTATATAAGGAATCATCCACTATTTTATCTGGGGAGGATTATCCACCTGTTGTAGATGTACCTGGTTTATGCAAAATAGGATTATCGATTTGTTACGATGTTAGATTTCCTGAACTCTACAGATATTTATCTTCAAATGGTGTAGAGCTAATTATGATTCCTGCAGCTTTTACAGCATTTACTGGAAAAGATCATTGGCAAATCCTATTACAAGCCAGAGCAATAGAGAATACAGCATATGTAGTTGCTCCTGCTCAAACAGGGATTCATTACGGGAGAAGGCAAAGTCATGGCCATGCAATGGTAATTGACCCTTGGGGTACAGTTTTATCTGATGCCGGAAAAACTCAGGGAGCTGCAATCGCTCCTGCTGATAAAGAAAGAGTAAAGAAAATTAGGGAGCAGATGCCAAGCCTAAAACATAGAAAAAACAATTTGTTTTCAAACTAATGAAAAAGTTTTTAAATAATAAACTTTTTCATTATTTAACCGTTTTTTTATTTTTAAATTCTGCTATCCTCCCAGTTAATTCATCAAGTGCTCTGGCGGCATGGGTGATAAAAACTAATGGGGTATTAGAATTAAGGACTAAATCAAATACAAATTTAAAGGCATACTTTAAGAAGAAAAACCAAATATCTGGAGATAGGTTCTGGGTAGATTTTCCTGGAGAATTAAAAAAACCCAGATCAATAAAAGGTAATGGTCCAATAAAAGAAGTTAGATTAGGTAAACCTAATAAGGGTAAAACAAGACTAGTAATTGAATTTAAAGAAGAAACTTATTTGGAGCCGTTGACGTGGCAAATGGTTGGCTTAGATCAAAATAGGTGGAGAATTAAACTATTTAATCCAAAATATCCATTTGATAGGATTGGTGAAGGTGAAGTTGAAAAGAAACAAAGAAATTTCAGAGCAAATCAAAATTTAACTCATAAGAAAAAAAGTGATTATCATTTTTTGAAATTGCCAGACTTAAAACAAAACAAATTTTCGGTTGTTATCGACCCAGGGCACGGTGGCCCTGATCCAGGTGCAATAGGTATTGGTGGTATTAGAGAAACAGATGTTGTTCTCGAGGTTTCAAAAATAGTAAAAAATTTATTGTCTGTTAAAGGTGTCAAAGTAAGGTTGACTAGAACAAATGACGTTGATTTGGATTTACCTCCTAGAGTTTCTATTGCTAATAATACGGATGCAGATATCTTTGTAAGTATTCATGCAAATGCCTCAAGAGGTAAAAGAAGGGACATAAATGGATTGGAAACTTTTTATTACAGAGGGTGGAGAGGAAGATTACTCGCGAAAAGAATTCAAAAACAAATTTTAAGAGTTTCCCCTGGGAGTCCTGATCGAGGAGTTAAACAAGGTCGATTTTATGTAATTAAAAATACCAGGATGCCTGCAGTCCTTGTAGAAATTGGATTTTTAACGGGAAGATTAGATGCAAGAAGATTAGAAAAAATAACCCATCGAAAAAGATTAGCCTATGCAATTGCAAAAGGCATCCTCGAATATCTAGATAAAGTAGGGTGAAACTTAAAATAGGTATATTTGATAGCGGAGTAGGTGGTTTTACTATCCTTAATTCTTTACTAAAAACACGTAAAGATGTGGAAGTTTTTTATTTGGCGGATACAAAAAGAATACCTTTTGGGAACAAAAATTCTAAAGAGATACGATTAATTGCAAAGGAGATTTGTACTTTTTTTGTTGATAAGAATTTGGATGCACTTTTAATTGCTTGTAACACTACAAATGCTTGTGCGCTTGATATTCTAGAAGATGATTTAAAGGTTCCTTGTTTTGACCTAATAAACTCAGTATCGGAAATAGTTGAAAAACAAATAATTGGTGTCCTAGCAACACAAACTACTGTTCTATCTTCGTATTACAAGAAAGCTATAAATGCTAAAAAAGAGAATACGATAATATTTGAGCAAGAATGTCCAGAATTTGTATCAGAAATTGAAAAAGAAAAATTAAATCTTGATAAGTTAAATAGTCTTTCAGATATTTACTTAAGACCACTAATAAACAAAAATATTGAAGAATTAATACTTGGATGCAGTCACTATCCTTTAATTTATGACTTTTTAAGAAAAAAATTAGATTCAAATATAAAAATTATTGATCCATCTATAGCATTAATAAAAAAATTTAATGAATCTTTTTCTATCCCAAAAACTGACCGGTATGAGAGTATTTCTCTCGAAAATGTAAAATTTTTTGTTACTTCAGAAAGAGATGAATTTTCCAATAAAGTAAAATTTTGGCTTGGAATTAATAAAGAAATTAGGTTGGTTAACCTCCGAAGTAATGTTTGATTCCTTAATATATATAAGAGGTCAATCATGAATACAGTAACAGAGCTACTACAACCAGTTGAAAATGATCTTGATGATCTTATTTTAGAACTGAAAAATCTAATAGGAGCAGGACACCCAATTCTTCAAGCCGCAGCAGAACACCTTTTTAGTGCGGGTGGGAAAAGGTTAAGGCCTGGTATAGTTTTATTGATTTCAAAAGCTATTTCTCCTAAATTTTGCTTGACAAGCCAACATAAAAGGCTTGCAGAAATAACTGAGATGATTCATACAGCCTCATTAGTCCATGATGATGTTGTTGATGAGGCTTCTACAAGAAGAGGCGTAGATACAGTTCACAGCAGATTTAATACCAGAGTAGCTGTTTTGGCGGGTGACTTTTTATTCGCTCAAGCAAGTTGGCATCTAGCAAATCTTGACAACGTAAATGTAGTTAAATTACTTAGTAGAGTAATAATGGATTTAGCAGAAGGAGAAATCAAACAAAATTTAAATAGATTTGATTCGGCTCAATCTTTTTCCAAATACATCAACAAAAGTTATTGTAAAACAGCATCATTAATAGCCAATAGTTGCAAAGCTGCTGGAGTTTTGAGTGGGATAAATGACGAAAACTTAACCTCATTGTACGATTTTGGTAAAAATATTGGTTTAGCATTCCAAGTTGTAGATGACATTCTTGACTTTACTGGAAATGATAAACAACTTGGAAAACCTGCTGTAAGTGATCTTGCTAGTGGTTATCTTACAGCCCCAGTTTTATATGCCTTAGAAGAAAATAAACAATTGTCAGTCCTTATAAACAGAGAACTTGCTGAAAAAGACGATTTAGATGATGCTCTTAACATTATTATGAACTCTAAAGCAATTGAAAGTTCCAGGAAACTAGCTGAGGATTTTGCAATGCTTTCTAAAGAAGCTATAGTTTGGCTTCCTGATTCAGAATATAAAAGAGCGTTAATAGCTCTTCCAGAATTTGTTCTAAGCCGAATTTATTAGATCTATTATAAATAAATCTTTGAGCTAAATTAATATTAAAATTTTTGAAAACCTTAATTTTTTAGACTAAATTTATTAAGCATAGATTTATTTAATGTCATTAGATAAAAAAAATTCAATCAATAACATACTTGAAGAAAAGAGAATTTTCCCTCCATCAAAAAAATTTGCAGAAAACTCAAATATTAGAGCTCATGAAGAATTACTAAGTCTAAAAAAACAAGCATCAGATAATCCTATTCAATTTTGGGAATCTTTTGCAAAATCTGAATTAGATTGGTTTGAGCCATTTCAAACAGTATTAGATAACGAAAATGCCCCCTTTTTTAAATGGTTCAAAGAAGGGAAACTCAATATTACATATAACTGTTTAGATAGGCACATTAAGAGAGGGCTTGGAGGAAAGACTGCACTTATATGGGAAGGCGAACCCGGAGAGAGCAAAAAATATACTTACGAAGAACTTCTAAAAGAGGTATGTAGAGCAGCTAATGCATTAAAAGCAATTGGTGTAAAAAAAGGAGATTTGGTATGTATTTATATGCCGATGATTCCTGAAGCGATGTTTGCGATGTTAGCTTGTGCAAGAATTGGCGCGCCTCATTCAGTTGTCTTCGGAGGATTTTCTTCAGAAGCTTTAAAAGATAGGTTAATTGATGGAAACGCCAGATTTGTTATTACTGCTGATGGTGGCTTTAGAAAAGATAAGGTGATTGAACTTAAGAAAGCAGTTGATGCAGCCATTGAAGGTGGGGCAGATAAAGTTGTTGAAAAAGTAGTCGTTGTTCAACGATCCCAAAAATTTATTGCGATGGTTGATGATAGAGATTTTTGGTGGCACGAATTATTAAAAGATCAAAAAGATCATTGTGAACCAGAAATAATGAATAGCGAAGATAGACTTTTTATTCTTTATACTTCAGGCTCTACTGGAAAGCCTAAAGGTGTAGTTCACACCACAGGTGGTTACAATCTTTGGTCCCATTTGACATTTAAATGGATTTTTGACTTAAAAGATGACGATATTTACTGGTGCACTGCTGATGTTGGTTGGATTACAGGTCATAGTTACATAGTTTATGGGCCTTTATCTAATGGAGCTACAACCTTAATGTATGAGGGAGTCCCAAGACCCTCAAATTTAGGGGCTTTTTGGGAAATTGTTCAAAAATATAAGGTTTCTATTTTTTATACTGCACCAACTGCAATTAGAGCATTTATGAAGTCTGGTCGTGAAATACCTGATAAATATAATTTGGAGAGTCTTAGACTTTTGGGCACAGTTGGAGAACCAATTAATCCTGAAGCATGGATGTGGTACAAGGATGTTATTGGTAAAGATAAATGCCCTATCGTTGATACTTGGTGGCAAACTGAGACTGGTGGTGTGATGATAAGTCCCTTGCCTGGAGTCGTTGCTACAAAGCCAGGTTCAGCTACTTTCCCTCTGCCAGGCATTGAAGTTGAAATTGTCGATAAGAATGGAGATAAGGTTAAGGAGAACGAGGGTGGCTATTTAATTATTAAGAAACCTTGGCCAGGAATGATGAGAACAATTCACGGAAACTCAGAGAGATATTTGGAGAGTTATTGGGAATATATTTCCTTCAAAGGAGAAAAAAATGTTTATTTTGCTGGAGATGGAGCACGCATTGATGAAGATGGATATATATGGATCATGGGAAGAGTTGATGATGTCATAAGTGTTTCAGGACATCGGTTAGGAACAATGGAAATAGAATCTGCTTTGGTAAGTCATAAATCAGTTGCAGAGTCTGCAGTCGTTGGCAAAAAAGATGATTTAAAAGGTGAAGTTATAGTCGCTTTTGTATCTCTAGAGAAAGACGTGAACGGTTCTTCAGAATTAGTAGAGAATCTAAAGAAACATGTTGTTAATGAAATTGGAATTATCGCAAAGCCAGAAAAAATTATAATTTCTGACTCTCTTCCCAA
The DNA here is from genome assembly GCA_003280655.1 of Prochlorococcus sp. AG-355-O17. Taxonomy (GTDB): domain Bacteria; phylum Cyanobacteriota; class Cyanobacteriia; order PCC-6307; family Cyanobiaceae; genus Prochlorococcus_A. Next base: position 31,040 of record QCEK01000009.1, on the reverse strand, counting down.
AACACGTAGTGGAAAAATTATGAGGCGAATTTTAAGATCTTTGGCTGCTGGAGAAAAAATTAGCGGTGATATTAGCACTCTTGAAGATAGTTCTGTTTTGGAAAAGCTGAAAGAATTATCCTAATCAGATTCATCAATTAAATTGGAAATTTTTTTTATAGTATTTTTTTTGAATTCATCATCGGCCCAGTCTCCCAAAAAATTTTCTCTAAGTCCTGCGCTTGCAATTATAGTGTGTGTACCTTTTAACATTACCCCCTTAGAATTATCTTCTTTTCTTGCTTTCAGGCAAGAAAATAATTTATCTGTTTGATCTAACTCGTCTGAGTTGAATTTTATTAGGAAGTTATTTTTTTGACTATATGTTTTTTCAATTAATCGCAAAGTTCTTTCAGGGCTTGGACTGAATTCACTGTTGAATTCTAATTTTTGAGAAATTTGTTTCAATAATGGAATAGATTTGTTAGCACTAAAGTTATTAAAACTTATTGATATGAATTTTTCGCAATTTCTTCCACCATCAGGGGAAATTAAATGAAGTTTGCAGCCTAGACTATGACCAATTCTTATTGAAGGAATTGATGCTCCTATTCTCTTGGATAAAGATATTCGGCAATTCTTGAAATCCCTCCATGCTTTAATAGCAAGTTGTTGGTGATCGAATTGTGGAGTGTATTTATATGCATGTACTGCATAGTTTTTATTAATTAAACTCTCTATGAATCTTCTATAAGTTAAATCAGGTTTAGAAGCTAGATAACTTCCACCAATAAACTCCACAATTTTTTTAGGATTTGAAGGCCAATAACAAAAATTATTAAATTGATATTTTGCAAAAGTCATCTTTAATAAACAAAAAATGTTTCAAAAATTACTTTCTAATCATGATCCTTAATTTATATTAATTTAAGAGAAATTTTTATTAAATGCGTCAAGATAAATTAAAGTGTTTTCAGCTAATTGGATCTATTTAACAAAAAAGAATTAAATCAATTGGATATTCTTCAGAATCAAGTTATCAGTTATCCCTCTGAAGACAGTGTTTCTAATCAAAATAAAAAAATTGAAAAAATTTTAATTCTTGATACTGAAACAACTGGTTTAGACGAAAATAAGGATGAAGTGATAGAGATAGGTTGTATTTTGTTCGATGTATCTTTTAAGTGCGTGCTTTCACAAGTTTCATTTTTATTCCCAGTTAATAATAATGAAGCTGAACATGTGAATGGTATATCTGCTGAAGTAACTAATATTTCTCAACCATGGGAAGATGGATTAAATTTCTTTCTCAAACTTGTTGAATGTTCTGATTTCATTGTCGCGCATAATGTAGAGTTTGATAAGAAATGGTTTGGGAAAGGAAGATTACCTCAACTTAATAAAAAATGGATATGCAGTTTGGAGGATATTAATTGGTCTTTTCAAAAATCACTAAAAAACAGACCCTCAGTAACTGATTTAGCTTTATCTTTTTCAATACCAGTTTGGAATTTGCATAGAGCTTTATCTGATTGCTTTTACATATCTGAGGTCTTCAAAAAATGCGATAATCTAGAGGAACTTTTACTTAAAGCTACCGAACCAAGGTTTTTATACAAGGCGCTAATTAGTTACGAAGATAGATCTCTAGCTAAAAAAGCTGGGTTCAGATGGAATAGTCCTGTGCAAGGAGCTTGGTCAAGAAAATTAACTACTGATGAGGCAAAAAATCTTGATTTTAGAGTAGAGATTTTGAATTAATATTCAATAAATTTTTGATTAAGAAAATATCTAGTGCATCTTACAGGGCATCCATTTTTTACCCATTTTATGTGCTCCAATACATCAGTATTTTGAGGCAGCCTTTTCAGCTTCTTGTTTAGTGTTAAAGAGATCTGACATCATATTTTCTTTGCTTGAATTTGAAATTTGTTTGGAATGATTATGATGATTATTTTGAGAATTAGGAGAATATTCCCATATTCCCATAGTCGTTACCCCAGCAGAGATAATTCCCATCCCAACTAGTGATAAATTGACTATTCCCATTGCTACAGCACCAAAAGAGAATACACCCATTGGAACTACTCCAATACTTATTACTCCCATTGGCACTATTCCTACCGAAACTATACCAAGGGGTGCTATTCCAAAAGCAATTTTTTTTGGTTTTGTTCCGCAATGTAGAATCTCTTTATTTTTATTAATTTCCAATAGTTTTTCTAAATGTTAAATTAAAATTGTCCCACACAACAATCAATTAAAGATTAATTCCTACTTGAATTAAAAATTTTGAATTATTTTCTAGAACTTTGAATAACTTAAAAAATCTTAGAGGAACGGTAGATTTGCTGCCTGATCAATTAATAAAGTGGCAAAACGTTGAGAAAATTCTATTAGAGCAGCTTGCAAGAGCATCTATCAATGAAATAAGAACACCAATACTAGAAATGACCGAATTATTTATAAGAGGAATTGGTGAAGGAACAGATGTTGTCAGTAAGGAAATGTATACATTTACTGATAGAGGGGAGAGATCCTGCACTCTTAGGCCTGAAGGAACCGCCTCCGTTGCAAGAGCGTTAATACAAAATCGAATGTTGTCTAATCATCCTCTACAAAAACTTTGGTACATGGGGCCTATGTTTCGATATGAAAGACCTCAAGCAGGTAGGCAAAGACAGTTTCATCAGTTAGGTGTTGAGTTTATAGGATACGATTCAGTTAGAAGTGATGTTGAAATTATTGCTTTAGCTTGGGATATCTTAAGTAAATTAGGAATAAAAGAACTTAATCTTGAAATAAATACTTTGGGCGATATTAATGATAGATTAAATTTTCAAAAATCCTTTTTAAAATGGCTAGAAATAAATAAAAATTCTCTAGATTTAGATTCTCAGAACAGGATTACTAAAAACCCCTTAAGGATTTTAGACTCTAAGAATATTCAAACACAAAAAGCTTTAAAGAATGCCCCAAGATTATTTGATTTTTTATCTGAAAATAGTCATAAAAGATATTCAAACTTAAAGAAAAATTTAGAGGTTTTAAAAATACCTTATGTAGAAAATTCTAATCTTGTAAGAGGTTTAGATTACTATACCCATACAGCTTTTGAAATTACTAGTGGTGCTCTAGGATCTCAAGCTACAGTTTGCGGAGGAGGAAGATACGACGATCTAATAAAACAAATGGGAGGGCCAAACACCCCTGCAATTGGTTTTGCTATTGGTTTAGAAAGATTAATTTTACTCGCAGGAAAAGAACTTGAAATTCCAAGAAATACTGATATTTATATTATTAATCAAGGCTTAATTGCTGAATCATTAGCAATGGATTTATCTAGAAAATTAAGAAATTATGATTTGTTAGTTGATTTAGATTTAAGTGGAGCTTCATTCTCTAAACAATTTAAAAAGGCAAATAAACTAAATCCTAAAAGTATTATTGTTATTGGTGATGATGAGGCAGTTCAAGGTGAATTTATTATAAGGCTTTTTGATCAATCAGGAAATGGTAATAAAGAAGAGGTTATATCTTTTGAGAATGATATTGAATTAGAGAAGTGGATAAATAAAAACTTACTTACAAAGTGATGCTCTTAAAGTTTGTGATAATTTTTATTTTTATATTTATTTTTTTTAATTTAAGGAATTTTCTTAATTTAAATAGGAAACAAAAAGTTTTGAAGGCTAAAAATTTAACAACTTTTAATAAAAACAATCTTAATAATTGGATGAATTTAACTAAAAAAGAAAGATATAACTTATCAAAACAAGATTCTTTAAACTATATGGATAGGAGAAAAATTTTATTAGACGAAATTAGAAATGAATATAAGAAAATATCTAGAAAAAATTCTGAGGGGAACATTAAGAAAAAATAATTATGGAAAATTACTGGACTTCTCATAAACCCATAAATGGATTGAAACATTTTGTTTTAGTAAATGAGATTACAGAAAAAGGAAATATTAGTTTTTTAATGGTTTCTGTCCTTGATTCTGAAATTAACTTAAAAACTACTTATGAAGAATTAATAAATAGTGGAAATTGGCACAAGGGTTGGATCAATCTTTCAAGGCATCAATCAATTACTGAAGAATACGTTAACTATAAATCCATCAATAAAGGAGAGGGTATCGATGAGATATTCATTAATGAAGATTCTTTATTTAATATTTCTTAATTTGATATAAATCTTTCAAATTTCTTTTCGTTGTAAATACTAGGTTTTTTGTGACTTAAGAATTATTTAAAAGTTTTACCCCTTTCAAAAAAATAAAATTAACGTTATCAAGGATTAATAATATTTACTTAATTCAATGTTAGGGGATATGTGGAGCTCATCTCAGTTTACCTCGGAAAAACTGGGAATAACTGAAATTAAACTTTCTTTTTTACGTGAAAATGGAATATTAAAGCCCGGGATTCATTGGAAAAGCTCTCCACTTGGCCAGAAAAAACCTTGGAAACCCAAAGCGCTTTACAATATAAAAATGTGCAGACAAATAATTAATAAATTCTATTCTGAAGAAAACTATAATAAAGCAGCTTAAAAACTGATATTTTTTTCTGATTAATTTTGGAAAATATATAAAATATTTATTCGATTAGATTTTCATCCTTACACTCAATAAGAGTGTTTTGCAAAGTTGGATATAAGTTAATCATATTTATATATTGTTTCGATTTTCTGTAAGAGTTTGCAGCCTTTTTGTAATGAACTTCAGATTTCATTTCTAGTGAAAATTTTCTAGAAGACTCTTGAGAAGTAGTCATAATATTAGATGTCTTATCCCATATTTAATAATTGTTTGAAAATGAGGCAACAACCACCACGGTGTAATGAAACAAAACATCGTTTAATGTCAGCAAAATGAAATTTATTTAACTTATTTGAATTTAAAAATACTGGTTTATTTGATAGAACTTATATCTCTAAGAATAATTTTTCTTCATTAAATCTACATTCTTTATTCTTGTATTGCCCTACTAATAATTTTTGTTTAGTAATAGTTAGGATTACTAACCTTTACAATTTTGTTATGAATTCAACTGTTTGGTGAAATATAAAGTATTCTCAAAACGTTTAAGCTAATCAATTCCTAAATGCAAACCTATGGAAATCCAGATACTACCTATGGATGGTGGGCTGGTAATTCAGGTGTAGCAAATCGCTCAGGAAAATTCATTGCTGCTCATGTAGCTCATGCAGGATTAATTGTTTTCTGGGCGGGTGCATTCACCCTTTTTGAACTTTCACGATTTGACCCAAGCGTCCCAATGGGTCATCAACCTCTAATCGTTCTTCCTCATTTAGCAACTCTAGGAATAGGGTTTGATGCTAATGGCGTTGCGATGGGAGATACTAAACCTGTTCTAGCGATAGCAATAGTTCACTTAGTTTCTTCTATGGTTTTAGCCGCCGGGGGACTTTTACATTCTTTACTTCTTCCTGGAAATCTAGAAGATTCTGATGTGGCAAGAGCTAGAAAATTCAATATTGAATGGGATAATCCAGACAAATTGACATTTATTCTAGGTCACCATTTAATTATTCTTGGTTTCGCAGTTATTGCTTTTGTTGAATGGGCAAGGGTTCATGGAATTTATGATCCAGCTATTGGTTCTGTAAGACAGGTTGAGTATGAATTAAATTTGGCCAAAATTTGGAATCACCAAACAGACTTTTTGACTATTGATAGCCTTGAAGAAGTAATGGGAGGCCATGCTTTTCTTGCTTTCGTTGAGATCACTGGTGGTGCTTGGCATATTGCTACTAAGCAAGTTGGTGAATATACCAAATTTAAAGGTAAAGGACTTCTATCTGCAGAAGCTGTTCTCTCATGGTCATTAGCTGGAATAGGCTGGATGGCTATTATTGCAGCCTTCTGGAGTGCAGCTAACACAACAGTTTATCCAACTGAATTCTTTGGTGAACCACTTGAATTGAAGTTTAGTATTTCTCCTTATTGGGTAGATACTGTTGATCTTCCTGATGGTGAGTACACTTCAAGGGCATGGTTAGCTAATGTTCATTACTATTTTGGATTCTTCTTTATTCAAGGTCATCTATGGCACGCTTTAAGAGCATTAGGCTTTGATTTTAAGAGAGTTACAAATGCTATCAGTAATATTGATAGTGCAACAGTTACTCTTAAAGATTAATTTTCAAATTTTCTTACAAATATCAAAAGGCTCCTCTTACCGGAGCCTTTTTTATTTGAAAAATTTTGTTTATTAATTTAGATTTAGAATTATATGTTTTTGAAATCATTGAATATTTTTTCGATACAGAATAAAGATATTTTTTCAAATTCTCTATTGATAAGTTTTTTGGGATTATTAATTATATTTTTTTTGTTGATTTTTGGAAGGAAATTTAAACTAGCTGTTCAACTCGAGAGATTTGGATTGCCGATAGCAGTTATATCAGGAATTTTAGGTATATCTATAGGCCCATTTGGTGCGATACACTTTTTACCAAAAGAAACAATAAATGTTTGGAGTAATTTTCCTACTCCTCTTTTATCATTAGTCTTCGCAACTTTAATGATGGGAAGACCTATACCGAATATAAATGGTTTAGTTAAACCAATTTTTAATCAATTTCTATTAGCTCTTTCGCTAGGTTTCGGACAATTTTTTGTCGGTGGTCTTGTTGTTAAATATTTTCTGCCTCCATCTATGGACGCAAATCCTCTAATGGGTTGTTTAATAGAGGTAGGTTTTGAGGGTGGTCATGGAGCTGCATCAATAATCGGTGAAAGTTTTAATAAACTAGGTTTCCCAAATGGTTTAGATCTTGGTTTGGCTATGGCAACAGTGGGTCTTTTATCCTCTTCAATATTGGGTAGCATATTCATCTTTCTTGGTAGAACTTTAGGTCTTTCAGATACTGAGGAGATTCTTGAACAAAAAGATACTCTAAAGGGAAAAAATAAGACAGGAATTTTTGCAGATTTAAGAATTTTTATAATAAATCTTGGATTCTCTGGTTTGGCAATTTCTTTTGGTGTTTTGCTACTTAAATTTTTAAGGTATATTTCAAGTTCTTTTGGTGATTTATCGAAGGAAATTATTTTTTCACTACCAGTATTCCCTTTTATCCTTATAGGTTCGCTCCTTATTAGATATATTTTAGAGAAAACCAAAAATACAGAATTTATTTCAAATATTCTACAAAGGGAGATTGGTATTTTATCCACAGATTTGTTGATTTTTACAGCTATGGCGAGTTTAGATATTGCGGTTGTTTTTGATAATTGGATACTTATTTTAGTGTTTACTATTTTTGGTTTATTTTGGAATTTAATCTGCATTGCTTATTTCGCATACTTTATTTTTGATGATTATTGGTTTGAAAAAAGCTTGATAGAGTTTGGGAATTCTACTGGTGTAGTAGCTTCTGGGTTACTTCTTCTAAGGCTTGCAGATCCTAAAAATATTTCTAAGACTTTACCAATTTTTACGTCAAAACAGCTTTTCGCTCAGTTAATTCTTTCTGGGGGACTAATCACAGTTCTTGCACCATTAATGATTTCTAGAATTGGGTTAGATTATTGGACAGAAATTTGTGCTCTAATTACATTCGCAATTCTTTTTATTGCATTGATTTTTAATAAAGTAGAGATGAAAAAGTTTCAATAAGAACCTTAGAATGGTCTTAGCCAAAATTTTATTTTAATGTCATTTCCTCCCTACGATATACCACCTCAAGAAAATAAAGGGAAGTGGTTTAGGAGTCATTTACTCGGAAGGGAAATTGAACTAGGAGAATTGTATAGTCTTGGATCAAATGATTTAGATTTGCTAATGGCGGAAACTGCAGAAATTAGAAGCGATCTTGATTTTAAGGAAAAAAATATTGGTAAATTTAGGACTGCAGGATATTTTTTGGAGTTAGCAAGAATAATTGAAAAAAGGAAGTTGTTAGAAAGTTAATTAAAAGGAAAATAATTCTTTCTATAATTTGGATCCCATAATTTGTATTTATACATTAAGGTTTTAAATTCTTTATTTTTCTCAAATGAATCTAACCAGTTTTTTATTGAGGGTTCAAAATAATTTGTTCTTTTTTGACTTTCACAAGCGATCCTAAATTGTCTTACAAAAGGCCAAACAGACCAATCAGCGATTGTGGGTCTATCTCCAAAAAAATATTTGTTTTCTGCAAGTAGTTCGTTCCATCTCTCTATAAATTTAATAGCATTTGTGAAATGAAATTCTTCATCACTATCTTTATATCTTGTGGCATATTTAAATCGATCTAAATGATATTTGAATTCGTAATCGTTTTCATTAATTATTTCAAAAATATCTTCCTTTTTGTTCTCAGGAAAATAATTTAATTTGATGTTTTCCTTTTTCGACTCTGAGAGAGCCCACAGGATGATTTCAAGACTTTCTTCAATAACTTCACTATTTTTTTTTATAAGTATTGGAACCGTTTTCGTCTTTGAATTATTTAAAAAATCTATAGGTTTATTTTTTAAATCAATTTCTCTTATCTCTACTTTTATTTCGCAAATTAACAGGGCCCATCTTGCACGAATTGCATATGGACATCTTCGAAATGAATATAAAATATCGTTTTTCATATTGTAAAATCTTTTAATTTCCCTATTTCTTTTAGTATTATCTAAGTAGGAACAGTATTAATTTTACAACGCAAATGTCGGGATATGTTTACCTTATTAGAGTAGGTGACCTTTATAGGATTGGGAAAACGGATAATCTTGAAAAGAAAATTAAAAAATTAAAGCCAGATGAATTATTAACATCAATTATGACTAAGGAGCCAGAAACTCTTGAAGCAAGATTACTAAGAAAATATAAGTCGCAAAGAATTCCTGAAACTGGTTATTTAAAGCTTTCTAAAAGACAAATTAGAGAATGTAAAAAACAATTTGAATTAAAGGGTAGCTTACCTCACACTTTAGATGCTGAAGTTTCCATAACTCTATTTGCATCTTTTTTATTGTTTTCATTAGGTTCTTTTATTTTTAATTATTTAAATTTTGGATTTGCAAGATCTATATCTTATTCTTTCGGAATAGCATCTCTACCAATGGTTGTATTATTTATTACAGGTAGTTTTGGCGGATACTTTTCTGAAGATTTGTCTCTTTTTTCATTGTTAACAAATCGAATAAAAGGTTTATTTATTGCAATTGCAATGCTTTCAATGGCTTACTTAATTTTTAATTTGGGTTAAATTTCGTAATTACAATTTAAGGCAATTTCGAATGGAACTGATTGGGTAGGTAACTTCAGAATAGTTGAGCATATTTCAGCAATATCTTCAGGTTGTGTCATGCTTGATTTGTCTAAGGAAGAAATATTTTGGGCCATTTTTGTATTAACCCAGCTTGGGCAAATAGCTGAAACCCTTATATTTTTATCCCAACCTTTATTTTTCATCGTTTGGCATAATCCCATCAAAGCAAACTTTGAAGAAGAATAAGCGGCTAAATCACCTTTGGATCTTTTCCCACTCATTGAAACTAAAACAATAATTCTTCCTCTTCCAGAGGTAGATAAATGATCCCAAGAAAGCCTACATAAATGCCAAATTGCCAAAAAATTGATATTTAATGTATTTAAAATATCTTCTTCATCACCATCTTTGTATAAGAAAGGAACTTTCGATAATACTCCAGAGCAATTTACTACTGAATCAAATCCTCCAAATTCCTCTACGGTATTCTTTATCCAATTTTCAGCTGTAATTTTTTTTAAAGCATCATAGTGGTTAATAATAATTTTCCCTTCTGGCCATTTTTTTGGATCAATAGCGCTTCCTTTTAATGATTCTAAATCTCTTATGCCAACACTAATTCTATTGCCTTCTTTTAATTCTTTATGTGCAATATTTAGTCCAATACCTCTACTTGCTCCACTTATTAATATGGTTCTCATTTTTTAACTATATGTTTGGAAATATTATCCTAAGTAACATTTTAAATTCTCTTCCATGCATAATCATAAGGCCTTTCTTTACACTCCATGGAGCCTTTATAAACATTACGCACATTGCATATACAATCTCTTTTAAAGAAAGAGTATCAGTTAGAAAACCATACCATTGATTTTTAGGTAGTTGGAAAAAACTGCCAAAAAATTCTCTCAATAGTTTCTCGTCAAACCTCATGAGTTTTTCTAATCCAAATTGGTAAAGTGATTTCTTCCTAATTAATTCTTTTGACCATAAAGTTTCCCAACCTTTTCTAGCAATATGATAGGTACTTAGATTTTTGTTTTTAATTGCTTCTGAGACTGCCTTGGCGACTAATGGAGCTCTTCTTAAAACATTACCAATTAAATATCCAGATGCAGGATGTACCATTGAAGCAGCACCACCATATCCAAGTATTTGTTGTTTGAAATCTGGGATTGGCATATTCATAGGAAGAAATAAGCCAAGTTCTTCATGTTGCATGCTTGTGATTGATATATTTCGATAAGAAAGCCTTTTCTCTAGCCTCTCTTTTAAATTTTCCATAGTTAGAGGATTTACTAAACCAAGAGATGTCTCTTCAAGAAAATATTTCCCATCCCCCATATCCATGGCATAAAGAAAAGTTGGCGGTTCTTTTTTTTGCTCATGGTTAAGATGGTCATTTCTATAGTCCATTAATACAAACTGCCCTTTTTTTAGTGGAGGTTTACTAAAATTACCTACTATCCCATAACAAGTTTGGACTGCTAAAGGACCACACGATTTTAATTTAAGAAAAACAGGATCATACCCTGTTGCATCTACTACTAATCTTGCAGAGTAAGTTTTGCCATCTTTTGTAGTTACTGTACTTTTGTATTTTTCAAAATGTATCTTATTTGCAAAGCCTTGATGCCATTTAATAAAAGACTTATTGCATTCATTAAACCAATAATTGTGGAGTTTCTTCTTATCAAATAATCCATAATCTAGTGAATGTTCCGTGGCTTTATTCTCGTCGTCCTGCTCTTCTAAAGCGCCATGTCCAAAAAAACTTACAGTATTCTTCCATCTATATTCAAGTAAATCCTGAAGCCCGAGTTGATCAACTTCTTTCCCCCATATGCCATATGTATTTGGCCAAGGTTCATCTGGTCCATTTGGAGAAAGGACTTCAACATCTAATTTTTCCTTACCTAAAGCTGAGGCAATAGCCATACCTGCAGGCCCTGCACCCAAAACAAGAACATCTGGCATATTTTCTTTTGACATTAAATATAAATCTTATGATTAAAGAAATTTATGGAACAAATTATTACTTCTGCGCCTAGAATTATATTTTTCATCCAATACTTGTAATGAGAGTAGATTAATAATAATCAAATTACTCAAATACTAGTGACTAAGTTTTCAGTGTTTTAACAATAATTTATAAGATTACAAAATAAAAAAAACTTTATTTATTTTTTTATCATAAAAAAAAATAGTAGGAATTTAAATGATTAAAAATAAAAATATTTTAATTACTGGAGGTAATTCAGGAATAGGGTTTTTTGCCATTATTAATTTACTGAAGACGAAAAATAATTTATATGTTGTAATAAAAAACGAATTAAGAAAGGATGAATTTCTCAAAAAAATCGAGAAATATTTTGATAAAAATTACCTTAGTAAATTTTTAAATATTATTGAAAATTGTGATCTTTCAGATCTAGAGAATATTAAAAAAATTAAAGATTACTTTATTAGTAAAAAGATTTTTTTAGATGTGCTTGTTTTAAATGCAGGATTGCAATATACAGGTTCTTTTTATCCTAAAGTATCAAAACAAGGCATAGAAATAACTTTTGCGGTAAATCATCTTGCACATTTTTACTTGGTAAATGTCCTGAAAGATTTTATTAGAGATAAAGAAGAATCTAGAATCATTATTACATCATCAGATGTACATGACCCCAAAAGTTCAGGTGGCAATATAGGAAAGAAAGCGGGACTTAATAACCTAGTTAATTTAAGAAACAAAGTAACTGGGCAATTTTTAAATTTTAATGCTGATGAAGCTTATAAAAATAGTAAGTTATGTAATATTTTGTTTGCTAAAGAACTTGAAAAAAAATTAAAAATTTACTCTAGTAAAATTTCTGTAGTTACTTGGGCTCCTGGTCTAGTAATACCAAATGATGATCTCGGCTTTTTTAGATATAGTAAGCGTTTTAATCTCTTTGGATATTTAATTTTTTCTAAAGTTGCAAAAAATATTTTAGGAATTTCTGAAAGTGTAGAAAATGCTGGTAAGATACTTTCTGAAATTGTTTTTGATTCAAATTTAAATAATATTGGTTACGTTCATTTAAGTAATAAACTTATATCTTTTAAAAAACATAAATTAGTTGAAAGTAAGGTTAGTGCTGAGGCAAATAATTCTGAGTTGGCTTCAAAACTCTGGATTTTAAGTGAAGAGATTTGTAGATCATTTGGCTTTGTTAGTTTCAATATTTAAGGTTTGTGTTGGGAATGCAAACTCTATATTATTAACAGCAAATTCCTCAATAATTCTTAAATTTATAGATTGTTGAGCTTCCATTGCAGCGAGATAATTATTTGTTGGGATGTAATAAACAAGTTCGAAATTAAGACTGAAGTCGCCGAAATCTGTGAAATGACATCTATCAAAAGACGCATCTTTTGTCTCTTCAATTATTTTTTTAATTATTATTGGAATCAATTTCATAAGTTTTGGAGAGGTTTCATAAACAACTCCCAATTTATGCACTAACCTCCTTTTTTCCATTTGTGCGTAATTTGAAATTATTCCATTTGTTAGGGCACTATTGCTCATTACTATTACTTCTCCATTAATACTTCTTATCCTTGAGGATCGTACTCCCACTCTCTCAACCATTCCGAGGACTCCATCAGATTTTATAAACTCACCTTTTTGAAAAGGCTTATCAAGCAAAATTGTTATATATTCAAAAAACTCCTGAACTGGATCTTTCAAAGCTAATCCTGCTCCAATGCCACCTGCACTTAGTAAAGCCCAAATAGCAGTCATTTGAACACCTATATTTTGTAAGAAAAAAATTGAGCCAATAGTCCATGTTAATGCTTTTATCAATGGAGTTAGTGAAGATACCATTGAACTAATTGAGGAATCATTAATTTTCGAGGTCGATTCCGTTAAAGATCTTATTAAAACTTTGTTGAGAGCTTTTATGATGATTATTAATATAAATAATTTCAAAATATTTAATAAGACAGAGATGAAAGTTATTTCATCAGCAAAAAAATAGTCAATAGAAAAATAAAATGAGAGGAGGAAACCTATAGGTTTTATAATTCCAGAGATAACCTCAAAAATAAAATCATCGAAATTTGTTTTTGTTCTTTTGGAAATCTTTTTAAAAAATATTTTTGAAACTTTAGAAATTATTATCGACAATAAAGTTCCAATAAAAAAAATAGATATTGCCAGAAGGAAGTTTTCAGTAACTAATTTCATATTCAAATAAATCCTTAAAATTTATCTCTACTAAAATTTTAAATTATCTCTAAACAACAAACCAGTCTTTATTTTTTTTAACTCATTATTATATTTCTAATTTTTTTAAATTCTTTTCTATCCGCAGTTTTGCATAATTCAAAAATTATTGATTCAGTTGTTGTTAAGATCGCCCCACTCTGAGTCATTCTTCGTAATGCTATTTCATGATCTACCCTATTTCGACTTCCCATGGAATCTGATATGAGAAAAACTTTAAATCCTTTTTGTAAACAATCTAAAACTGTTTGTTGAATACAAATATGCGTTTCGATCCCACAAACTATCAAATTAGTAATTTTCTTATCATTGAGCTCTTTTAAAAAATCTTCTAATTTAGCTAGGCTGAATTCCATTTTTTCAAATTTTCTAAATTCTTCTACGGGTGATAATTCAGGTATCGTTACTCCCAATTTGAGTGAGTTCTGTTCAGATATAAATATGTTTTCTTCTAAGATTTGGTAAGCATTTATTAGCTTTTTTATGTTTTTGATTATTGAATCCTTATTAAAAATTGGCCTTATAATTTTTTCTTGAATATCAATAATTATCAAGGCATTTACTTTCGATGATAATTTGTCAGAAGAGATTTCTTGATCATTCATCATTTAAATATAAAGATACATTTACCATAATATTTTGAAGAACTTTAGTAAACATTTTAAATCAATAAGTTGTTTTACTCTCATCTAGAGTTATTATTGAGAATAGCCATGGGTTAATTTTGTCATTATCCTCTCAATACAAAGTCATCACATCTCCTCTTGGTGATGGATTACATAAAGATGGTAAGAGATTAACTCCTCAGAGGCTAAAGGTTCTTAATTTATTTGAAAATATTGGCTCTGGAAAGCATCTTAGTGCTGAAGAGGTTCATGAAAAGTTAGTTAAAACAAGCTCCAAAGTTTCACTAGCAACAATTTATAGAACTTTAAGACTTTTAGTACAAATGGGTTTACTTCATGAATTAGAACTCAGTGAGGGTGGACACAGATATGAATTGCTTAGTAACGACACACCGGATCATCATCATTTGATTTGCATTAGGTGTGGAAGAACAGAAGAATTTGAAAATGACGAGGTTTTAGAGGCTGGAAAAGTTGCAGCAAAAGTTAATGGTTTTAAACTAATTGAATCCTCTTTAAATGTAAGAGCGATTTGTCCTAATTGCATATAGCAGGTTTCAACTTAAAGTCCCTCCACAACTTGACCCTGCACCTGCAGTGCAAGCAAAACAATGTTCTTTTACCGCTACCCCGTAGTCAAAAGCAAATGATTCATCCAATAGATCAAAAAGTGTCTTTGGTCCTTTATTCTCTCTGAAATTTATCTGTTGGTTAAAGTCACAATCATAAATTTCTCCTAGCCAATTTACGCTAATTGTCTTTTTACACATAAGATTTTCTAAATTTTTTTCATTAAAATTTTCTTTTAGTAATTTGTAATAAGTATTTAGTTTCCCTTCTCTCCTAAGAGATTCTTCATATCTATTTATTGGCATATTAGTTATTGTGTATAAATTATTAAAAACGATATTGTATTTTTCGAATAGAATTTTTTTATAATCCTTCTCCAAAATTTCCTGAGAAGGAGGAAGAATTGGGCTTACAGGATTGTAAACAAGGTTTAATTGTAATCCATTTTCTCTCTTTCCATAGCCTAAATCATTAAGCATTTTTATGGCATTTATACTTTTCTCAAAAACGCCAAAACCCCTTTGAAAATCAACATTATTTCTTTCATAACACGGTAGCGAAGCAGTAACTATCACTTTATTTTTTGCAAGAAATTGAGGAAGATCTTCATAACCTTCTTCAAAAAAAATTGTCAAATTGCATCTATCAATAATATCAACTTGTTTTGTGCTCAAGCTGGTTATTAGATTTTTAAAATCTGGGTGAAGTTCTGGCGCACCACCTGTAATATCTAAAGTCTTGATTTTGTATTTTTCAATTATCTTTGGAATAAGAGATATTATTTCATTGGACATCTTTTCAGTCCTTAGGGGACTCGAATTGACATGGCAATGCTTACAAGCCTGATTGCATTTATAACCTATGTTAATTTGCAATGTTTCTATAGGTTCTTTATATATTGAGGGGAATTTTTCTTTCATGAATCTATTATTTATAAATTGTCATTCGAAAATAAAAAAGTCAACTATTTTTTTTAAAGTTTGATCTCTCATTAGCAAGTTCAATAAACCAACTTATGTATTCTTTGGGACCATTTTTAAAAACCATGTCAAATTTCAAGTTGTCATGAAGATCACTAATCCCTATTAAACCAGTCTTTTTTGTAGAGGGTCTTTCAACTTCACCAGAACTACTATCTACAAAAATTATTTTATTCTTAATCCCAAATTCATTACCTAACATTTGTATTAATTCTAGAAAAGACCTGTCACTTCCCCCTCTTGAATAACTTTTTTCATCATTATTTTTTTTTGATGTGACTGTGTCACCAACTCCTACAATCAAAGGCATATCTTTTTTTTGAATAGTTCTTTTGCATAAATCAATTTTTTCCATAACAGAATTTGGAGAGTTTCTAAAATTAAAATTTCTTCCAAAAGGAGCTTTACCAGTTTTATCCGCAATAAATTTATTTAAAAGAAATAAAACTCCAGAATCTTTAACTGCTCCTTTAATAAGTAGTTGTATGTCTGTTGATCCGATATCATCTTGAGAAGAAAGTTTAATTTTTTCGCTACCATTTTTATTACCTAAATTTGGTGAAATATGAAGGAAAAAAGAGTTTTTGAGGCCTTCGGATTCAGCTTTTAAAATGATTTCATTCATCATTTTTTCAAAACTAATTTGAATAAGCTTTCTTTTATCAGAATCTTTATGAACTAAATCAAATAGACTATTGAAATTAATCGTTGGCGAGAAGCGTGTTTCACATATTGATTTTATTGCATGAAAATTGATATCTTCTTGGCTAAGTTCAGGAAAAATATTCTTAACTATAAAATTAAACTTTGGTCTTATAAGACTAGGTACTTTAGATAAAAAATTTAGTTCTTGTTCTGAGACTCCTTCAAAACTTATTTCACCATTGTTGTCCTGATACTCAACTCCACAGGCTGCTAAACCTCTTAAATATAGTTCTTTGGTTTTAGGCTCGGTAGTGCTTCTTAAACTCCGTTCTATTATTCTGTTAACCCCTCTTGGACCTTCATGTTCCCCGCAAGTTAATACAAAGAATTCCTCTGCAAATTCTTTTACTGCATAGATATATTTTGATTCTAATTTTCTAGTCATTGGATCTTTAACTAAAGGGATGCAAACTCCGTCGATGTCTTGAATAATTAAGATATTTTTAGAGGAAATTAATTGTTTTTGTGCCTTTAAATTACTTGCCGCAAATTCCATATTTATAATTATTTTCTTTGAATTTAATTTCTATATCTCAGAGAAATTATAAATTAAAAAATTCAATATTTACAATAAATAATTTGCTATGGTCAAGAATTGCTTTAATGTAGAAAAATGTTGGCATGGGTTAGAAATTAAAAAAATTATCAAGAATTTCCAAATATGAAGAATAATTTTATAGAAAACATAAATGATGAAAAATATTTTTATTCATTGATTGAAGATTTAGAGAACAGCAAAGTTGGATTCTACAGTGTTGGTTTATATCCTGCATCATTAGCTTATAACTGTGCTATGCATGGAAAATCAAACAATATTCTCTTAGCTCCAAGGGAAGATAGAGATTTGTTAGGCGCTTTCCCAAATGATGTTCTTTCTGATATGGATAATGAGACTATTGAAAAGATTAAAAGAATGGGACATTATTCTTCAGAGGGAATAAGAAAGTCTTTTGATCTAAAAGATCTTCTCTTGGAATGTGAGATGGTTGTTCTCGCTTCAAACAGTAACCACATACAAGATGATGTTAAACATGCTTTAAAACTTAGAAAAACTTTAAAAAGAGAAAATGTGGTTCTTGGCTGTCTCGTTGGTTCTTTTTGCATTGATAATAAAAACAAAACCCCCTTTATTCTCTGTAATAAATATCCAAATTTAGCTTTTTTTACAGGATTTCATCGTCACGGAGCTTTACGAAATCCTAATGATAGTTTTACTGCGAATTTCTGCCATCCTGATGCCCTAACTGCTTTAATAGGAGCTCGAATTTTGAATCAATTGTCACCGAAAATCCAAGTCTCTCCTGGAGTGCATAATATTGAATGTCAATATATAAAATCAATAAAAAATATCTCATCCATATTTGCAGGTTTTGTAAATAACTTTCATTCCGATAAGCCAGGAATGCTACCTACAGTTAATACGATTTTGTTGACACAATGTTTGGATCAGGCCGCATCAGTATCATTACAAGTTAGAAAAGAAAATAAATTAGACAATAAATATCTTTCATTAAAGGAACTTGGTTATGGTGAAGAAATAATTAGTGCAAAGGAAAAAATTAATGATGAATTTTTCGAAAAAGGAGATTATACTTTTTCTCAATTAAATGCTGTTAAGGCTGATGTCTTAGGGAGTATGACTCTGCCAACTGAGGGAAAACCAACAAGGAATTTCCAGGCAGGACAAGTTTTATCAGATATGCTTTTGCAACTCAATAGATGTCCAAAAGATGTCTCAGAATTTGTAAATTGGTGCAATAAGTACTCTCTCAGTCAAGGAGGTTTAGAAGGTCTAAAATCCTTGAAATTTTGGCCAGATATTTATAAAGAATTCAAAATCAAAAATAATAATTGTTCAATGATTAATCTGATTTACTTATGCTTTAATGCTAATTCAGAAGAAAAAAAAGAAATTTATAAGGTTTTAATTAGTTCAGAAGAAATCACTAATTTTTGTCAAGAATCTGTGAAATCTGAATTATCTTTCGAACTAAATGAAAAATTAAAAGAAGATTATCTTTTTGATGATATTGAAAACTTTTATAAGAAATTATTTATTGACAAAGAGCAAAACGCCCTTAAAAAAAATAAATATAGTAATCAAATTTCTAAAAAAAATCCTAGTTATATCAATGTATTGAAAATTATTAACAATTATTTTAATAATTGATTATTTTTTTAATTGGCTAGAAAGTAAAGTTCTTAATTTATTTACTAATCTTGATATCAGGGTTAGAATTATTATTGTTTAAAAGGTTTTTTTTGAAAAAGGAATTAACTCATCGTTCTCATGAACTTAAAGCTCTTGGTTGGAATCAAGAAGACTTAACAAGATACGAAGATTTATGGGACTACAGTCAAAGATGGGGATTAATAAATTTAGAAAGAGAAGACAGACAGTTTTTAAAGAAGGCAGAAAAGTTACTCCCAAAGATCCAAAATAAAAAGATATCCATTAAAAAAACTATTGAAGAAAAATCTTATTTTCAATGGTTAAATTTTTACCTCGATGAACTTAATATTTTTAGTAATTCTAATCTTCCAAAAAATAAATATGGTGTTTGGACACTCTTAATTGAAGAGGAAATAAAACTTCTTAAGGAATTACAACCAGTTATGGGTCTCCCAGATACTTTAAAAGCTAAGAATCTATTCGAAAATAGAAAAGAGCTTATAAATAAAACTTTTAGCGAATTTGATGCTAAGAACAATGATAAGTGTTTCAATTTTGATGAGGTTCTAAACAACTCTGAAAAAGATAAAGGTAAGAATTGGAAATCAATTACTGAAAAAGATCCTGAGGCTAATAAAACTTTTCCAATAATTGATTCTGCAAATATTGAGAAACTCAGATCTGTGATAAAAGAGGATTTGAGTTTATATATGAAAGATAATTACCCCTCATTAAAAAAGGATTTATAAATATTTATCTTTTTTTTGTTTTTTTTTTGAACTTTTTTAAGTTAAATAGATAATAGGATTATTTAAAAAATTTTGAGCAACCAAAAGTTCGAGACGCTTCAGTTACATGCAGGCCAAGTGCCTGATCCAACTACAAATTCTAGAGCAGTTCCCATTTATCAAACTAGTTCCTATGTTTTTGATAATGCCGAGCATGGCGCGAATCTTTTTGGATTAAAAGAATTTGGAAATATTTATACTCGACTTATGAATCCCACCACAGATGTCTTTGAAAAAAGGATGGCAGCTTTGGAGGGAGGGATGGCATCACTTGCAACATCCTCAGGTCAAGCTGCTCAATTCTTGGCAATCGTGAACTGCATGACAGCAGGGGATAATTTTGTCTCTACATCTTTTCTATATGGTGGGACCTACAATCAATTCAAAGTACAATTTCCAAGATTAGGAATAGAAGTTAAATTTGCAGATGGTGATAGTATCGATAGTTTTAGAAATAAAATTGATGATAAAACAAAAGCAATATATGTCGAATCAATGGGTAATCCTAGGTTCAATATTCCAGATTTTGAGGGACTTTCTGCTTTGGCGAAGGAAAATGGAATTCCTTTAATAGTTGATAATACCCTTGGTGCTGGGGGTGCTTTAATAAGACCAATTGATTTTGGGGCCGATGTTGTTGTAGAAAGTGCGACGAAATGGATCGGCGGACATGGAACAAGTATCGGAGGGGTTATTGTTGATGCCGGAACCTTTGATTGGGGAAATGGTAAATTCCCACTAATGAGTGAGCCAAGCGCTGCTTATCATGGGCTCGTTCATTGGGACGCCTTTGGTTTCGGTAGTGATATCTGCAAATCTTTGGGGGTACCTGATAATAGAAATATAGCTTTTGCGTTAAGAGCAAGACTTGAATGCTTGAGAGACTGGGGATCAGCCCAAAGTCCTTTTAATTCGTTTTTATTATTGCAGGGTCTGGAAACTCTAAGTTTAAGAATAGAGAGACAAACTTCTAATGCTCTTGAATTGGCAAAATGGTTAGATTCTAATTCAAATGTAAGTAGCGTTAATTACCCTGGTCTAGAATCTGATCCATATTACTCAAGTGCCAAAAAATATACTACTGGAAGGGGAATGGGCTGCATGCTTATGTTCTCTCTTAATGGGGGTTATGAAAATGCAGTAAAATTTATTGATTCCTTAAAATTAGCTAGCCACCTTGCCAACGTGGGCGATTCAAAAACATTAGTAATTCATCCGGCTTCAACTACTCATCAGCAATTATCTGAAGAGGAACAATTATCTGCAGGTGTAACTCCCACAATGGTAAGAGTTTCTGTAGGAATTGAGCATATTGATGATATAAAAGCAGATTTCGAACAAGCACTTTCACAAATCACTTAGAAAAGGAGATTTATTGGCTTTAATAATTCCTAGTAACTATCACAAGATTAGTGATGTTGAGAAAAATCATATATCTTGGATCGAACCAGAATTGGCAAAAAGACAGGATATACGTCCTCTTAGGATTGGTATTTTAAATATCATGCCTCTTGGCAAGCAGTATGAATTTAACTTACTACATCCACTTGGTTTATCTCCTCTTCAAATTGAGCCAGTTTGGATAAAGCTTAAAACTCACTCTTATAAAACATGGGATCTTAATCATCTAAATAATCTATACATAACTTGGGAAGAAGCAAATAATCCAAAACCGTTAGATGGAATCATTATTACTGGAGCACCTATTGAGCACCTAGCCTTTGAGGAGGTTAAGTATTGGGATGAATTTGTGAAAATTGTAAATGAAGCCAGAAATTCTTGTGCGAGTACTCTTGGATTATGTTGGGCTGGCTTTGCGCTGGCTTATTTGGCAGGTGTTGATAAGCAAGTTTTTGATAGGAAATTATTTGGTGTATTCCCTTTAAAAAGTCTTGTTCCTGGACACCCTTTAATGGGTACACAAGATGATGAATTTATATGTCCTCAAAGTAGATTTGCGGGTTTACCAGATTTGGAAATGGAGAAGGCCCAAAAAGAAAAGAGATTGAATTTGTTAGCTTATGGAGAAAACGTAGGATATACAATATTTGAATCTAGTGATCAAAAACAACTTATGCATTTAGGTCATCCTGAATATACGGTGCATAGAATTATTAGTGAAATTGAACGAGACAAAGAAAAGGGAGATGTTCCTCCTCCTAAAAATTTTGATCCAAATAGTTCAAAAACCGCTTGGAGATCCCATAGGAATTTGCTTTTTCAGCAATGGCTTTGGTTTTGTTATCAACAAGTTAGTCTTAATTGACTTTTTTAATGAGCGCTTTCTAAACCACCTAGTCTCTCAAATAAGTTAAGACTTTCTTTATTTAATCCTACAATCTCAACTTTAGAACCACCATTCTGGAATTTTCTAATTATTTGCTCAAGAGCAACAACACCACTTTGATCCCAAATATGAGCTGAAGACATATCAATTACAATATTTTCTGGATGTTCATGAATATCAAATCCTTGTAAAAAATAAATTTTACTTACAAAAAATAATTGTCCTTTTACTTTATAGGTAGTCAAATTATTTTCTTTCGCTCTTGAGACAGTTATAACTTTCGCGACTTTTCTGCTGAATAGAATTGCAGCTAATGCAACGCCTGCAATAACTCCAAGTGCAAGATTATGAGGTTTTGTGAGCATAGTAACTGCAAAAGTCATAAGCATGACTGCAGTATCACTTTTAGGTATCTTTCTAATATTTTTTAATCCATTTATGTCTGCTGTACTTATTGCGATCGTTATCATGATTGCTACTAAAGCAGCCATTGGTATTGCTCCAATCCAAGACTTCAAGAGGATAATCATAATTAGTAGAGATATACCTGAGGAGAGGGTTGATAATCTAGATTTACCACCATTCTCAGTATTCATAACAGATTGCCCAACTAAGGCACATCCTGCCATTCCACCAAACAAGGATGCCACAATATTTGCGATTCCCTGTCCTCTTGCTTCTTTATTTTTATTAGAACTTGTATCAGTTACATCGTCTAAAATATCTTGAGTTAAAAAAGTTTCCATTAAACCCACGAGAGATATCGCAAGTGAAGTCGGCAAAATTATTCCTAATGTTTCAAGACTAAAAGGGACTTTCCCATTTTCTATTGATCCAAAAGGGAGAGAAATACTTGGTAATCCATCAGGTAATTTACCCAAATCGCTAACAGTTGGGACATCTAGATTAAAGAATATGCTTATAAGAGTAATTACTACTATTGCGATAAGTTGAGATGGAACTACTTTTGTGATTTTTGGAAGCCCATAGATAATTACTAATCCTAGGATTACAAGAATCCAAACTACTGGAATCTGAGAGTTAACTGGATATTGACTTATAGTTTGGTCAACTAATTCTTTTGATTCTTTAATACCTATTCCTAACTGAGGGAGTTGTGCTTGAAATATTAAAAGCGCCAGTGCATTTACAAATCCACTTAATACTCCCGTGGGCACGAATCGCATTTGGTAGGCAAGTCTTAAATATCCCCAAAGAATTTGGAATATTCCAGTTAATATTCCAGCCGCAATAAGATATGGAACTCCTAATCCAGGAGCTTGTGATTCTCCATAAGCAACAAGTCCAGTCATTAAAAGAGCTGTTGAACCTGTGGCTGAAGTAATCATCCCCCTTCTTCCTCCAACAATCGCAATTGTTATAGATAAGCAAAATGCACCAAAAAGTCCAACTTTAGGATCTACACCAGCTATACCTGAAAAAGCAATTGCTTCTGGGATCATTGCAAAGGCAACAACTAAGCCAGAGAGAATATTTGACTTTGGATCATCTAACCAATTTTTAGATAAATATCTTGAGAAATTTGACATTTTAAGTTTCTTTATAATTAAGAAGTTACCTCATAGAGGAGGCAAAATACCTTGTGGGTCAAAAATATTCTTTAAAGTTTTTAATTCGTTCATTCTATTTCCAAAGGCTAATGTAATTTCTTCTTCATGAAAATTCAAATGATTATGCAATTGGGCTAAGTGAATATTTGGATAAAACCTTTTTAGCTTGCTCCATGATTTATAAATCCATTCCAAAGCGACTTCTTTTTCTTGAAGATCATTTTTTTTCCATGATGCATATATCCATGGTTTCCAAGTACTTTTTCTATGAACAAAAAAGCTTGCTCCATGATTTAACTTTTTAGTTTTGCCACCTAGTTGTTGAGAAGCAATATAACAGGAATTATTAGGTTTATTATCCATTATTTCATTCAAACATTTTATAAAAATTGGGATATCATTTTTTAAATCTTCTCCAAGAAGACTAATTACCTCAGAATGGTTATTTGCATTCAGCTCATATAAATCCAATTCCTTTGGAAAAAAATTAATTTTGTTAAAGTTTTCATAATATTGTTTTTCTAAAGCAGGAAATTTGTCTAGAAGCATTAGGTTTTCTTCTGTTCTTTTATCCTCCAATTTATTGAGTTCAGCAAAAATATATATATAAATTTTTTGGGCATAAATCCATTGAAGACTAATATTTTCTGGAAATTCCTCTGATAGTTTTATTATTTCTGAAAGTTCATTTAGATTTACAAATCCTTCAATAACCTTTATTGGATTAGATTGGATAGTCTTAAGTTCTATTTCGGTAATTATTGAAAAGAAGGGTGCTGCACCTTTAATTGCTTCCCAAATTAATTGTTCTTCTGGATTTATTTGATTTTTTTTTAAAGAGATAAATGTGCCATTTCCCAAGAAACCTTTTATTGATTCAATATTATCAATGGCTAATCCGTAGGCTCTACTGAGCGGGCTTACTCCACCAGTAAGTATATAGCCTGCTCCTGGAAGTTTAGAAAGTCCGATTGGAAAACTTCTATTGTGTTTTTGTAAATGATTTACTAGATCCCCCATTATTACTCCACCTCCAATTGTTACTAAATTGGTTTTTCTATCTAGGTGAATTTTGTTGTAATTTTTTCTTAGATCAAGAGTTGTAAAACCATTTTTCGCGCAACTAGAGGTTGTACCTCCACTACATACGCAAAGGTGCTCGAATTCTTCATTAGAATAGTTATCCTCATAAAATAAGGACTCATCAACGTCAAAAATTAATTTCTTTAATTTTGCATCTTTTGAGTTGATATTTGGAACTTCAAGCAAACTATTATTTTTCACTACATGATATTGTTCTTTACTATTATGGTATAAGTAATAACTAGATTTTGGATAATTTAGATTCGAAGTTAAATAATCAAGTCGCGGTACTTATCTGTGGACACGGTAGTAGAAATAAACTAGCCATTACTGAATTTCGAGAATTAACTAAGTTTATCCAAAAAAGATATCCAAATTTTTTGGTTGAATATGGTTTCTTGGAATTCGCTAAACCTTCACTTGTTGATGCTTTAGACAAATTAAGAGATCTTTCTATAAAAAAAGTAATTGCAATACCCGCAATGCTTTTCGCTGCTGGCCATGTGAAAAATGATATACCTAGCTTGCTTATGAATTATTCAAGTAAAACAGGTATTGAAATAATTTATGGAAGAGAATTAGGTATTAATAATTTAATGATTAGTGCAGCTTGTGAAAGAGTTAAAGATGTATTCAAACAAAATAACACTCTCAAACCTGAAGAATCATTATTAGTTGTTGTTGGTAGAGGTTCTTCTGACCCAGATGCGAATTCCAATGTTTCAAAAATTACGAGAATGATCGTAGAAGGTATTGGTTTAGGGTGGGGGGAAACAGTTTTTTCTGGAGTAACTTTCCCTCTAGTTGAACCTGGCTTGACAAATGTTGTGAGACTTGGTTTTAAGAATATAATTATTTTTCCTTATTTCCTTTTCTCAGGTGTTCTTGTTACAAGAATAAAAAGACAAAGTGATTTAGTTGCCATTAATAATCCAAATATTTCATTTATACATGCAAAATATCTTTCGTCACAGTCTTATGTGATCGACACTTTTGTAGAAAGGATTGAAGAGATTCTTAATGACGAAGGTAATAATTTTATGAATTGCTCAACTTGTAAATATAGATCAAATTTATTTGGCTTTGAAAAAGAAGTTGGAATGGTACAAGAAAGTTATCATGACCATGTAGAGGGCTTGGGTATCAGTTGTGATTTATGTGATCCTGAATGTAATGGTGCTTGTGAAACACAAAATCAAATCCCAACTCATAACCATGAAAAATCAAACTCAAGAGGAAGAGATAACTTAGAACATGAACATGTAGAAGCTCATCAACATGAACATAATCACAATCACCATCATCCTAGTATTTATCCAAACTCAAAACACCCCTTAGGACCTGTCACGCTTCGCTTGCCTAATAAAGACTAAATCTTAAGAAAATCCGTTGAAAATCAATGAATCATCCGTCTCTTTCTCGCCTTAGTCTTAATAGACTCAGTATATATAAGTATTCTTAATATAAAATTTTGAAAGTATTTTGAGCTAGATTTTCCACAATTTACAGGTTGTTTTCCACGTCCAAATCCACATTGGATTAGAACTGCCAGTATTTTTCAAAAAAAAACAGGACTTCAACATTATTGTTGACTTTTCTTAAAGATCTATTCAATTTCCTTATTTGAAAAGGAAGTTTTTTGAAAACACACTTATAACATGAGTCTCATTTGATAATTTGAAAAGTTTTACAGCAGATATTGTTTGATTTTTTTAGAAAAAAATATCATTATGTTTATGTTGAAAATTATAGATTTATGGATCAAATCAGCCAATCAAACTTAACTGATAAGAAACTTATAGAGTGCTCTTCAAATAAAGTTTCTTTAGAAACAGAGCTTTCAGAAACTCTTTATAACACTATGAAAGATTTCGTATTAAGTAACCCAACTTGGGATCAATATAAGCTTATAAATTCAGCATTAGCTACTTTTCTCGTTCAAAACGGATGTACAGATAATTCTGTCTCAGAAATTTATTTAAATCAATTATTTACACCTTCTAAGTCTTTTTAATATTTAAACAGGCTCTTCTACTCAAAGCCATCATCGTGAGTGTGGGGCTTTGCCAAGATGATGTGGGCCAGCATGCTCCATCTAGTACAAGTACATTCTTACATCTCCATAATCTATTAAATTTATCAACTACGCTATTTTCTTCATTTATCCCCATTGGTGCTCCCCCTACTTCATGAATGTAATATCCAGGAGGAGGAGGACTATCTGAAAATGCGATCAATTTTTTTGTAAAAAAACTCCCTAATGGGATATTTATTAGTTCATTAATATTTTTTATTTCTCCATTTGCAGCTGTGATTGATTTTCGTATTGTGTTTTCCATATGTTTAGCCATGTTTAACTCATTTTCGCTCCATTCGAATTCAATGTAGGGAATTGGGATACCCCATTCATCTGTTTTTCTTGAGAGAGAAACTGAGTTTTTTTCTCTAGGAAGGACTTCGCCGTGGGCGATAAGAAAGCCAATGGATGTGCTTGTGTCTTTTTGCAAAAATTTAGGTATCCCTAATCGATCAATTGCCCCCCAGATCCCATAACCTCTATGGAAATTTATGTCGTCAATTTTTGGTAAATTTGAACCGAATGGAATAAAGAAGCTGCCTGCTCCTGAAAGATCGGGAGTATTATCTAATGTTTTTCCTGCGTTATTTGTTTTTGGGACTGAAAAAAATCTACAGATAGATATATGGTCCATAAGATATTTACCTAATTTCCCAGAATTATCTTTAAAACCTGAGGAATTTGATTTATATTCTGAGTTCAGTAGTATTCTGAGTGTTGAAATTGTTGATGCGCAAAGAAGAATTAAATCACAATTCAATACTTCTTTGTGTCCATTTTCTAGGTTTACGATCGTCAGTTTTGAGGCAAGCTCTGTTGCCTTGTTAATCTCAAAAGACTCCACTAGGTAATTAGAGATTATTTGTACATTTCCAGTATCTAAAGCTTTTTTTAAAGAGCTTCCTAAGCTAGAGGACTTAGGCCATTTTTTTTCTTTTACTGATGAATTACGGTCAAATCCTCTTGATTGGATAAATGGATAGTTTAATTTTGATTTTACTTTGTTGCCAAAAACATTTTCATTTTCTGTAAGAGGTATTTCTCCAATATATTTACCGTTTGGGACTTCTTTAATGTCATCTTTTCGTCCATAGATGCCGCAAAAATTTTCAATGAAATCATAGTGAGGGGTTAGTTCATCGTATGAAATAGGCCAGTTTGGTCCGAATCCGTCTTTTTTAGCGGGATGAAGGTCTTCTGAGGAAAGTCTTAATGTTATGCCTCCCCAAGTTAATGATCTCCCCCCATATTGTTTACCTTGGGTCCAAAGAAATGGCTTTTTTTTTGGGAAGTCATAAGGATGCTTCAATTCATTTGAATATAAGTCAGGATTATTTTTCCAATAACCAGGATGTTGGCATTGATAAGCATGTTTTTTTGTTAAAACTCCTGATAATCTTTTGAACGTACTTTTTGGCTCATCATTACTAGCTTCATGCCTTTTAACTTGAGGCCCTGCTTCTATTACTAAAACTTTGATTCCTTGTTCTGCCAATGTAAGTGCTGCTATTCCTCCTGTAGCTCCAGAACCAACAACAATTGCATCATAAGGACTTATATCCAAAACCTAGTTCGTGATTTGTTATTTCAATAAATATAGCATTCAGTAAATAATTAATTTTTAGATTTCAGCTTAAGAAGTTAGAATTTATTGAAATACTACTCAAAAAATGAGATTTATAACTTTAACTGTTTTAATGATTGTTTTAACTCTCCCTTCTAGAAGCTTCGCTGCATTGGATTATGGTAAACAATCCTTAATTGGAGCTGATTTTTCTGGATCTGATTTAAAAGGAGCAACTTTCTATTTGACTGATTTACAAGATGCAAATTTATCAGATTGTGAGCTCCAAAATGCTACTCTTTATGGAGCAAAATTGAAAGATACTAATTTAAGTAACTCCAATTTAAGAGAAGTAACTTTAGACTCGGCTATTTTAGATGGAACAGATTTATCAAATACTAACTTAGAGGATTCATTTGCTTATAGTACACAGTTTGAAAATGTAAAGATACAAGGCGCAGACTTCACAAATGTTTTTTTGCCAAAAGATATTATTAGGAAATTTTGTGAGAGTGCCACTGGAACTAATCCAATTACAAATAGAGAAACTAGAGAAACTTTAGAGTGCGATTACATTTAAATTTATGCACATACAAGTTCTTTTTTAATCTTTCTTTGTTTATAAAGTGATCTTCCAACAGGCCAACCTAAAGTAGATAAATGTTTCATTAAAGAACCTGAGTATTTGAAATAAAAATTGTCTGAATTTTTTATGCCAAGTTCTTTTAGAGTGGTTACTAATAAACATAGATCTTTCTTTTTGCCTTTTTTCATATCCAGTAATATCAATGCTTCACTTGATAATTTTTTTTCTAGAACCTTATCATTTTTAGCAAAACCAACTTTAAGTGAATTAAATTCATCAGAATAAAGAGTATAAATTATTCCATCCTTCATTTTATCTTCAGAAGTATCTACATTAAATCTTGATGATATTAATGTTTTGTATCCTTTAATGATTTTTCTGTTATTCATAATTATTTGATTTCATTCTGAGCTAATTCGTATTTCTCCAATAGATTGTTTACTTCTGCTAGTGCAATCCTCTTTTGACAGGCGGAGTCATATCTATTTACTGCTACTGAAGGTATTGAACCTTTGCTTTTCATTTCTCTTATACCAGTTTCTAAACATTGAAAAGCAACACTTGATAGATCTCTTCCTTCTGCTGCGGCCCAAACTTTCAAAAGATAAGTAAGGTTTGATGGTACTGATATCTGTACTTTGTTTGAATTTGAAGTATTTAATGCAATATCATCGAGACTAATTTCTTTAGAGGAAATAGTTTCTTTAACCTTTTTCTTCAAAAATTTTACTTGGCTTATAGCGTCCTCTTTATTCTTTATTTTCTGCTCTATTTCAAATAACTCTTGTTCAGAATTAATTAAAGCTTCTAATGCCCATTTAGCATCATCTTTCGCAACAGCGGTTCTATCAAGCCATTCATCTCTTATTTTTGACCAATTACTAGGCATAAGCTTTATGCGATAATTCTATGATATATAAATCTGAATAGATTGTCTATGTATTCTAAATAGATTTAATATAGATAAAATAATTTTTTAATTTTATCTTTAATAATTCCTCATCTTAGAGATAATCTTTTACAATAATTAAAGCTGCAGAATCTATCCAATGTGATCTTAAAGGTATTTTTTGCTAATTGAAAACGATATATTTGATAATTCAATCTTTTTAAAATTTAATTATTTTTTATTTAATTAAAAACTTCTTAACTTTTAATCTCTTTCAATAAGTTCAATTTTA
This sequence comes from Prochlorococcus sp. AG-355-O17, assembly GCA_003280655.1. Taxonomy (GTDB): domain Bacteria; phylum Cyanobacteriota; class Cyanobacteriia; order PCC-6307; family Cyanobiaceae; genus Prochlorococcus_A. The sequence goes on along the minus strand of QCEK01000009.1, from coordinate 1,387 downwards.
TAACCATCAGGATCCTCAACAAAAGCCAAGACAGTAGTACTGTTTTTCATTGTTTTAGGTTTGGTTGTTATTTTACAACCATTATTTTCTAATCCTTGGCAAATTAGATGAATATCTTTTACTCCAATAGCTATATGACCATATTTATCTCCAAGCTCATAGTCTTCAGACTTTTTGTCCCAGTTATAAGTTAATTCAATTACTGTATTTTCTTTTTCTGAGCCATAACCAACAAATGCCAAAGTGAATTTTCCATGAGGATAATCCTTTTTTCGCAATAAATTCATTCCTAATCTATTGACGTAGAAATCAATGGATTTATCTAAATCTCCAACCCTCAACATTGTATGTAGGATACGCATTTTGAATTATGAACCTTAATCAATTATCTAATATTTAATAACTATCTGCCAAAGTTGATTTTTTCGAGGCTAAGTCATTTTTTAAGTTCAGAAAAATTAGGCTAAAATATGAATACGAAATTTCAATAATATATTGAATCAGATATTCCAGAGACTTTCATCAGTACTTTTGTATACTTTGCCATTAAAGGCATCAATACCTTTTGGATATTATTTGTTCTATAAATATTCATTTTTAAAAATACTATTATTTCTAACTTTCCCGATAGCAATAATTGAAAAATCTTTGCCTTTTGGTGGTTTTTTATTATTTATAATTTTGTTTGCTGGATTAGTAAGAAATCCAAATGTTCCCTATTTCGTTAGATACAACGCATGCCAAGCATTACTTATTGATATTGCTTTGATAATAATTTCATATCTATTGAGAATATTTCCCGTAGTTGAATTAGGCTCAATAATTTTTATATTTACACTATGTATTTTTATTTACTCGATTTCCCAGTGTATATATGGAGTTGAACCTGAAATTCCCTTAATTAGTAAATCTGTAAGAATGCAAATTTAAAAAAATTTTAGATTTACTGACTTTCTTCAGCACTCATTCAGAATAGATTCCCATCTTTGTTGACTTGCCTTTATTGCTTGCATTGGCGGATTCGCCCCCTCTATTTCAAAGGCTTTAATTAATGATTTATTAGCTAATAGACCTAATCTTGCGGCCTCTCTTTGCCTAGAGCATACTTTTTTTCTTGACCCCTCTTTTAGACTATTTTCGATTTCTTTAAGAATCTGGCTAGCTTCATTCGATTTAGAATAAAAATCATTCATGTAAACATCAAGTGCCGTATCAGCAAAGATTTCAACTGGAGAGATTATTGTGACTAAGCACAATATAAAACTTACAAATGCAAATATTTTCATAATAATCTTAAGTAAATTTTTTGTCCGATCTCTTTAATACTAAATAAAAGGTAAGAACGCTAATTGTTCCAGATGGGCCAATTAAAACATGCCAAAATTGA
>QCEK01000008.1 GCA_003280655.1 Prochlorococcus sp. AG-355-O17 | reverse complement strand
TAACTACAGATATGCCTACTCCATGCAAACCCCCTGAAACTTTATAACCACCACTTCCAAATTTACCTCCTGCATGAAGGACAGTTAGTACAGTTTCTAGTGCACTTTTCCCTGTTCTTGGATGAATATCTGTTGGAATACCTCTTCCATTATCAGAAATTAAAGCAGAACCATCTGCTCGAAGCACTATTTCAATCTGATCACAATGTCCTGCAAGAGCCTCATCAACTGAGTTATCCACTACCTCATATACTAAATGATGTAATCCCCTAGGCCCTGTAGAGCCTATATACATGCCAGGGCGTTTACGAACAGGTTCTAAACCCTCTAAAACCTGAATCTGTTCTGCGCCATAATCATTTGAGATTTTATTAGATCTTTTGTCCTCACTCATTTAATATAAAAAAAATATTAAACTTTTAAAATGTTATTTTTAAAAGGTCTTTCATTAAACTTAACATCGCAATAAGATAAAGGCTCGAAGTCAATGAAAAATTTAATCTCTTTAATTATATAGCTAATAAATTTTTCTTCAGAAATTCATATGTCGCCATATCCACCTCATGTAATAGTTTTAATTGGGCCTACTGCAAGTGGCAAAACAGAATTAGCTATTGAAATTGCAGAATATTTTAAAACTCGTATACACAATATCGATTCACGGCAAATTTATAAGTCTATGGATATTGGAACAGCCAAGCCTTCTAAAAACCAACAAAAAAAAATTAAGCATTTTTTAATAGATATTGAGGAACCGATCCATCCGATTAATGTGAAACAATTTCAAGGAATTGCTCAAAAATCAATAAAAAAAGAAATTAAACAAGATAATTTACCTTTTCTAGTTGGAGGGAGTGGGTTGTATATGAACTCGATAACAAAGGGGTTTTTTGTGCCAAATGTCCCCCCTCAAAATAATTTAAGAAAACAATTTGAAGAACTTGGTCAGAAAAAATGTTGGGAATTATTAAAAAATTGTGATCCACTATCAACAAATAAAATCAATTTTGCTGACCACATTAGAACAATAAGAGCTTTAGAAGTCTTCTACGTAACAGGCAAACCTTTATCAACTTTGAAAGTTCAAAAACCACCTGATTGGAAAATACTAGAACTTGGATTAGACAGAGATAATTTAAAAGAAAGAATTTTAGAAAGAACAAAAAATATGTTTTTATCTGGAATTATTGATGAGACGAACCAACTTATCTCTAAATACGGATTTGATTTACCAATATTAGAAACCATTGGTTATCGAGAAGCTAAGGATGTTTTAAATAACCATTCAACAATTGAAAAAGCGATTGAGTTAACTACTACAAAAACTATCCAATTTGCCAAAAGGCAAAAAACTTGGTTTCGTAATAAAAATAATCCTCTTTGGCTTAATAACAAAAACCTACTAAAAGATGCAATAATTAAAATAGAGTCTTTTTTAAGCTAACTTTATAAAAATAGATTTTGTTCTTTAATCCAATCAATTTAATTAATTAACTGAATGCCCCCACGCCCACGCTTTGACCGCCGAGCTCCCGTTAGAGAGCTACCAAATATTAATGAAAGAATAAAATACCCTCAATTAAGAGTCGTTGATTCAGATGGAAAACAATTAGGTGTTATAGATAGATTAAAAGCATTAGAAATAGCATCTGAAAGAGAACTTGATTTGGTTTTGGTTAGTGAAAAAGCAAATCCCCCTGTTTGTAGAATAATGGACTACGGAAAATATAAATTTGAACAAGAAAAAAAAGCTAAAGAAGCAAGAAAAAAATCTCATCAAACAGAAGTTAAAGAAGTCAAAATGAGGTACAAAATTGACAAGCATGATTATGATGTCCGTATAGGTCAAGCTACTAAATTTTTAAAATCTGGAGACAAAGTAAAATGTACTGTGATTTTTAGGGGTAGAGAAATTCAACACTCAAATTTAGCTGAAACACTTCTTTTGAAAATGGCCAATGATTTAGAAGAGCAATCTGAAGTTCAACAAAAACCAAAAAGAGAAGGTAGGAACATGATTATGTTTTTAAGCCCCAGAAAAACTCCTCTCATAAAAAAAGATGATGGCTGAAAAATTGTTATCAAAACATATGCCAAATGTTAAAGTGTCACTATGGTCAAAAATAATTTAGCCAGGGTTTTTACAAATGAGATTCCACATTCAACAAGAAAGTGATATCCCTGCATCTACTCAACTATATAATCAAATTTGTTTTGCAATTGCAGCAAGACATTATCCTCCTGGACACAGACTTCCCAGTACAAGGCAACTTGCAATGCAGACTGGGCTACATCGGAATACTATAAGTAAAGTATACAGACAACTGGAAATAGATGGCGTTGTCGAAGCAATAGCTGGATCAGGTATCTATGTAAGAGATAATCTTACTAAACGAGAATTTAAAAAATCCGTTTACTCAAAAGATAAAATAAGTAAACCGCCAGACCAAGAAGCAAAAAAAGTTATTGATAACTTGATAAATCTTGGATGCACTTTACAAGAAACACGAGAGCTATTGACCAATGAAATTGATTGGCGTATTAAGTGCGGATCAAGAATCATAGTCAGTACTCCTAGAGAAGATATTGGCGCATCTATGTTAATAGCAGAAGACCTTTCTACAACAGTTGAGGTACCAGTTGAAGTTGTTCCTATGGAAGAATTAGAGAAAGTTTTGAGTAATTCAAATAATGGTACGATTGTCACAAGCAGATATTTTTTACAGCCACTAGAAAAAGTTGCTAGGCAACATGGAGTTCGCGCTATCGCAGTTGACTTGAGCGACTTTCAAAAGGAATTAAAAGTTCTCAAGGAGTTAAATGCTGGAAGTTGTGTAGGTATTGTTAGCATAAGTCCAGGTTTATTGAGAGCAGCAGAAGTTATTATACACAGCATGCGAGGTAGTGAATTAATGCTTATGACAGCAATCTCAGACAACAGTAGTAGATTACTATCACTTTTAAAGGCTTCGAACCATATAGTATGTGATGGACCTAGTTTATCGGTTGTAGAAAACACATTAATAAAAAATCGTTCTCAATTAATGAGATTACCTCAAATAATATGTGCTAAAAATTATTTAAGTATCGAAACAATAAATCAACTAAAAAAAGAAATAGGAGTTATTACTTAAATCATGGTATTGAATACTTTTAAATCAGATATAGAAATTATCAGAGAGAGAGATCCTGCCGCTAGAGGAATACTAGAGATATTCCTTTGCTATCCAGGCTTTCAATCAATAGTTATTCATAGGTTTACGCATAAATTATGGCAATTAAAGATTCCTTTGATTCCCCGCTTGTTAAGTCATACAAATAGACTGTTAACAGGAATTGAAATACATCCCGGCGCCAAAATTGGTAAACGGGTTTTCATAGATCATGGAATGGGAGTTGTTATTGGAGAAACAGCCGAGATAGGAAATAACTGTTTGCTTTATCAGGGAGTGACATTAGGAGGTACTGGTAAAAACCATGGCAAAAGACACCCCACCTTAATGGAAAATGTTGTAGTCGGAGCGGGCGCAAAAGTTCTTGGATCCATCACGGTAGGATCTAATACCCGTATTGGTGCTGGTTCAGTAGTTGTTCGAAATGTAGATGGAAACAGTACTGTGGTCGGAGTTCCTGGCAGGGTAGTGCATCAAAGTGGTGTCAAAATAAATCCTTTAGCTCACTCTGCCTTACCAGATGCAGAAGCTAATGTAATAAAAAATTTAATGGATAGGATAGACTCTCTTGAAAATGAAATTCTTAAATTACAAAAAACTCTACAATGTATAGCTAGCTCAGAATCTATTGATATTTCAAAACTTGGTGATTCTCAAAATCTTAAAGACAAAGAAATTTTTGAATTTCTTGGAGATGATTGAATATTGATTTAATTTTTTTCATTAACTTCAGTTTTAGGTTGAAACATAAACATTGAATAAATAACATTTCGTCTCATATTAGTCATCATTTCGAGAAACATGTCATATCCTTCGTTTTTATATTCAATCAATGGATCTTTTTGGCCATAACCTCTCAATCCGACTGATTCCCTCAAGGAATCCATGGATTGAAGATGTTCTCGCCATAAATTATCGATTTGCTGCAATATGAAAAATCTTTCAGCTTCTCTCATTAATCCTGGACGAATCTTTTCTATTTGTGATTCCTTTAAATCATAAGCTATTCGCAACTGCTCTTGAAGATAGTTTTTTAATTCTTCTATTGACAATAAATTAATATCATCAGATTTAAGATCATCTAATAAATATATAAATTCTTTGACTTTAGAAATTAATTGATCAATATTCCATTCTTCTGGAGGAAGATCAGGATTAATATAAGCATCTACAATTTCGATCATTGTCCTTTCTCCATATCCTATTACTTGTCTCTTTAAATCAATTCCTTTTAACACTCTTAGTCTTTCGCCATAAACTGCTTTTCTTTGATTGTTCATTACCTCGTCGTATTCAAAAACTTGTTTTCTAATATCGTAATAGTAGGTTTCAACTTTCTTTTGAGCACTCTCTAAAGACCTAGTAAGCATTCCTGACTCAATAGGCATATCTTCATCAACCCTAAAAGCATTCATTAGATTTGCTACTCTATCACCTCCAAAAATCCTTAATAAATTATCATCTAAAGATAGAAAGAATCTTGTACTTCCAAGATCACCTTGTCTTCCTGCTCTTCCTCTCAGTTGATTATCCACTCTTCTTGATTCATGTCTCTCAGTACCAATGACATGTAAACCACCAGCGTCTCTTACTTTTTTTTCTTCATGAATCAAAACTTTTTCATATTCTTTCTTCACATCAGACAAAGATTCTCTTAAACGTTTTATCAAATCATCATCAGTTGGTGCTTTTTCTGCAGCTGTAGCTATTCTGTCATCAAGCTCCAAAACAGAAAGTTGTCTATCACCCCAATTTTTAACAAGTTCATCAGCTAAAAGAGAGAGTTTCTTTTCAATTGCTTCATCTAGCATGCAAGGAAAAAGACTTGTCGAAGAATTTGAAATGCTCTTTTTCAAATTTGAACCAGCTTTTGTAGAAAAACCACCCTTAGAGTTTGAATGTCTTTGTTTAGGTATTGGTGGCTTATGCTCATTATCAGGCTTGACCAACAAAGGAATTAAAATTTCTTTTAATTTGAGCCTTGCCATATAGTCACTATTACCGCCAAGAATTATATCTGTTCCTCTTCCCGCCATATTAGTCGCAATAGTAACAGCTCCTGCTCTTCCTGCCTGAGCAACAATTTCTGCCTCACGTTCAACGTTCTCCGGCTTGGCGTTTAACAAATTATGTGGGATTTTTTCGGCAGATAAAAGTGAACTTAATAATTCACTTTTTTCAACACTTGTTGTACCAACTAGAACAGGTCTACCATCTCTATGAATTTGTGCAGTTTCTTTAGCAACGGCTTTCCATTTACCAATCTCTGTCTTGAATACTTGATCAGACCAATCTTGTCTCTTTCTTATTTGATTTGTCGGAATAACTGTTGATTCTAATTTATAAGTTTTTTCAAATTCAACCTCCTCAGTTTTTGCAGTTCCCGTCATTCCTGCTAAACCAGGATATAGAAGGAAAAAATTCTGATAAGTTATAGATGCTAATGTTTGTGTCTCAGGCTGAATTTTAAGACTCTCTTTCGCTTCTATTGCCTGATGTTGTCCATCACTCCAACGTCTTCCTGGCATAACCCTACCAGTAAATTCATCTACTATGACAGCCTCATCATTCTTAATAATATAATTCACGTCTTTAATAAATAATTCTTTGGCTTTTAAAGCATTAGTTATATAGTGCGCCCAAGGATCTTGAGGATTATATAAATCATTCACTCCCAAATACTCTTCACATTTTGCAAATCCCTGATCAGTTAAAATACAACTTCTCTGTTTTTCATCAACTTCATAATCGCCTTCTGGATCAATACCATCTTTACTTAATTCTTTTGCTTTGACTAATGCCAAAGATAATTCTGCGGCTTTTTGATATTTTTCTTGTGGTCTTTCAACTTGGCCAGAAATTATTAGAGGCGTTCTTGCTTCATCAATTAATATTGAATCAACCTCATCAATTACACAGTAATTAAATTTTCTTTGAACTACCTCACTAATATCGGTAGCCATATTATCTCTTAAATAATCAAATCCTAATTCTGAATTTGTGGCATAAGTTATATCACAATCATAATTTTTCTTTCTCTCAACTGGATTCATATCTTGCTGTATCAAACCAACTGATAAGCCTAAAAAACGATGAACTTGTCCCATCCACTCTGCATCCCTTCTAGCTAAGTAATCATTTACAGTAACAATATGAACACCTTTTCCCGTCAGAGCATTTAAATAACAAGGTAATGTTGCGACAAGAGTTTTTCCTTCTCCAGTCTTCATCTCAGCTATTTGACACTCATTTAAAACCATCCCGCCTATTAACTGAACATCAAAATGTCTCATATCAAGAACACGTTTACTTGCTTCTCTTACGATTGCAAAGGCTTTAGGAAGAAATTCTTCTAGGAGTTCTTTTTGTTTTTTAAAATCTAATTCTGCTGAAATAGTCGATTTAAGATTTTGAGTTTCATTTCTAAGCTCTTCATCAGTCAATTGAGAAATTTCTTCTTCTAGAAAATTTATCTCTTCCACTATTGGTTGATAGCGCTTTAACTTTCGTGTATTCGGATCTCCCAACAAAAGTTTTAGCATAAGTCAAAGTCCTTAAAAAATTCATCTTATTACAAACATTATAAAATAGTGCGTTACAACAGAATGAAGAAAACTACTATCTCTTTATTTTATAGAAACGATCGATTAAGGTATTGAGATTGAAGTCAAAAAAAAAACTAGCTGACATCACTTTTCAAAATCTTTTTAATAAATGAAAGAAATATCTCTAATCAAACATGCCAACGGAGCTTTAGGGTTAAGGGTTTTTGGATTAGGTCCTAATCTTAAACCAACAAATGGATTAATTAAGCTACAAAAATTATTAGATAACAATGCTTTCTGGGCAAAAAATAGAACAATCAATGATCTAAAAAAATGTCTTGCTAACAGTGATGTCATAATAAGTCTTTGGGTTGGTAAGGAAATTGTTGGTTTTGGTAGAGCTTTAACCGATGGGATTTACCGCGGAGTGCTTTGGGATATTGTTATAGATCAAAATCACCAAGGCAAAGGATTTGGAACATTAATTGTAAAAAATCTTTTATCTTCTAAAAAAATTAAAAATACAAAAAAATTATATTTAATGACAACAAATAAAAAATTATTTTATTCTCAATTTGATTTTAAAGGAGTTACTTCTCAAAATTTATTGATTCGTGAAATATAATGCGCTCTGTTTATAAAAAACAAAATCAAGATACAAATTTACTGTAAAGCCATCTTATAAAAGGTCCTAAAATAGGAACTGGTCCAAAAGTTGGGCCGCAAAAATCAAAGTAATCTCTGTGCTCTTTTATTAATCCATTTTCCCCAAATAATAAACGAGTAGTTCCTGGATAAATAAATTCTTTACCCATAATTTTTAAACCCATTGTCCATTCAACAAATCCACAATCACCAGTTATGGAAATTGCATGAGTTTCTAAAAAGACATCATCACATCTTTTAACTAGCTTTTCTTGAGCTTTAACATAAGAATCTAAGCCCTCTGTTTCCTGCGTTGGGTCTGTAAAAATTACATTCTCATTATAAAATTCAGCCCATTTTTGTTTTGTTGGTGCATCTGAACCATAAGGTTTAGTGAATAATCCTTTTAAATCCTCAATAGAAATTACTCTTGTCATTACGAAATTTTTATTGAAACTACTTTAAAAGATACAAACATTAAAAGCGGATGAAGAGATTCGAACTCTCGACATTCTCCTTGGCAAGGAGATGCTCTACCACTGAGCTACATCCGCATAACTTTTTTATTTTATCTCAAAGAAGGGATCAATGATAAAAATAATTAATTTTTTTCAATTAATTTAAATTTTTAATTAAGGATCCCATCTCAATTGCTTGTAAAGCATAATTCCAACCAAGATTATTTTTAATCCCTGCTCTTTCTAAAGCCTGCTGCATAGTATCAGTAGTTAAAACTCCAAAAATAATTGGAACATTATTTTCATTTGAAACTTGCGAAATACCTTTGCTCGCCTCAGATATGACTACATCATAGTGGGAAGTTTCACCACGGATCACAGCCCCAAGAGCAATCACAACGTCATAACTCTTTTTTTTCATGAGGGTTTTAGCTGCGATTGGTAATTCGAGTGAACCAGGAACCCAAACTATATCTACTTGATTGCTTATTTCAGAAGTATCTAAACCATGTCTTTTTAAACAATCAAGACAACCAGATAGAATTTTATTTGTAATTAAATCATTAAATCTTGCTATTACAATCCCAACTTTTAAAGTAGATGCATTAGTAAAAGAACCCTCAAAAATAGCCATTAAATTTTACTTCGATATATTAATAGACTCTCACGAAAAGGTATTAAGTTCAAACTAATGAAGAAACTATCCCTGTAACAAAAACCAAAACAACCCAAACAGCAGCAATAGAATAAATTTTTCTCCTACTTTCTCGCTGTCCTTCCTCAGTAGAAGGTTGAGTCACATATAAAACGGGTACTCCAACTACCGCAATTAAAGAAGCAAATAATAGAGCATTTACGAAGAAAAAGTTAACAGCCTGCATAATTCAGTCTTAGGTTTCAAATATTATAAATACTATAATCTCATGAAAATGATAATTTTTAGAGAAAATTTACATACTTTAGCCACTTTAAATGCAAAAAAAAAATTTCTATCTAATATCTATTTAGGAATTAAAAAAGTATGCAAGAAGATACGATAATTCAAAAGAATTTATTTGCGATCGGTAATGATAATAATGAGCAAAAAGAAATAACAAAAATTCCAGAAGATTTATCTTTGGAAGATTTAAAAAAAGAATCGAAAAAAAGACCCAGACAAAGAAAAAATTCAACTAATTTAATAAATAAATTCAAGACTGATTTAATTTCAAATAACAAAAATGTTTGCATCAATGAAGAATCTTATAGCTATAAAAAAGTTTCAAAACTGAAATTAACTCCTGTAATGAAGCATTATGTAACTTTAAAAGAAGAAAATAGAGATAGGTTATTACTTTATAGATTAGGAGATTTTTTTGAATGTTTTTTTGAGGACGCTGTATTAATATCTAACCTTTTAGAAATAACGCTTACCAGTAAAGATGCTGGCAAAGAGATTGGTAAGATCCCTATGGCAGGGGTTCCCCATCATGCAATGGAGAGATACTGTGCTGATTTAATTAAAAAAAATTATTCTGTGGTTATATGCGATCAATTAGAAAAAAGTTCTGGAAATTATGGGACTCCAATTAAAAGAGGCATAACAAGAATAATTACTCCTGGAACTGTAATTGAAGAAGGGATGTTGATAGCAAAGAAGAATAATTGGATTACTGCTATTTACTTATCAGAAGAAATCTCAGATGAATCTTATGAATGGGGTATATCAAAAGCTGATGTAAGCACAGGAGAATTAATAACTTTAGAAGGCCAATCTCTGTCAAAACTATTTGATGAAATTATTAAATTAGATTCTTCAGAAATCATTGTTGGAAGCAATGCAGTGAGAAATTTATTAATTAAAGGAAATAGTCAAATTACATATACTGTTTCTCAAGAGACTAATTTCGGAATTAATGAAGCAAATTATCGAATAAAAAATTATTTCCAAATTGCAAACCTAGAGGGAATAGGACTTAAAAATTTAAACAATGCAACGAGATCACTTGGAGGTTTATTAAATTATTTAGAAAAAATTAATCCTTCAAATTTAGATAAAGATTCTTCTCTAAAAATCTCATTAGACTTTCCACAAATCCAATATGGTCACAACAAATTAATTATTGATTATCAAACTCAAAAAAACTTAGAAATCAAAAATACACAACGAGAAAACAATTATGTAGGTTCGCTACTATGGAGTATTGATAGAACTTATACTTGCATGGGTGCAAGGTGTTTAAGAAGGTGGATAGATTCACCCCTATTAAACGTTAATGAAATTTATAAAAGACAAAATATAATTACAAACTTTATTGAATCTAAAAAATTACGTACAGATACCCAAAATTTACTTAGAGCAATGGGGGATTTAGAAAGACTTGCAGGTAGAGCGTGTGCAGGTCATGCAAGTCCCAGAGACTTAATTGCAATAGCTGAAGGTTTAAAAAAATTGCCTAGACTAAAATCCATTATTGAATTATTTAAATATGATCTCCCAGATTGGACTGATCAATTAAACAATATTGATGAAGGACTCTTAGAATTAGCTGATACTATAAGTTTTAAACTAATAGAAAATCCTCCTCTAAATATTAGTGAAGGAGGCATGATCCACGATGGTGTTGACAATATATTAGATGGTTTACGCAATTTGATGGATGATTACTCTGAGTGGCTAAATAAAGAGGAATTAAAGGAAAGGAAAATTAGCAAAATTTCAAACCTAAAAATTCAATTTCATAAAAATTTTGGTTATTACATTTCTATAAATAAGTCAAAAGTTAATTTAGCTCCCCAACATTGGATCAAAAGGCAAACACTTACTAATGAAGAAAGGTATATCACTTCAGAAATTAAAAATAAAGAAAATAAGATTTTCCAAATAAAAAGTAGAGCTTCATCAAAAGAATATGAAATTTTCTGCGAATTAAGAAATATAGTTGCTGAAAAAACAAAACAAATAAGATCAATCGCAAAATCCATAGCATCTCTTGATGCACTACTTGGTTTATCAATTACTTCAATAGAAAACAATTTTATAAAACCTTCATTAATACCAATCAATGATTCAATGACAAAAAATAGTACAAAAATTATCGCAGGAAGAAATCCAATTGTAGAGCAATTGTTAAGTGATAAAAAGTTTGTAGCAAACGATATCTCTTTTGAGGATAATCAAAAATTAATTATATTAACTGGACCCAATGCAAGCGGAAAAAGTTGCTTTATAAGACAACTTGGTTTAATACAAATTCTCACACAAATTGGTAGCTTTGTTCCTGCTAATAAAGCTGAAATCAAGATTGCAGATAGGATTTTTACAAGAATTGGGGCAGTTGATGATCAATCATCTGGACAATCAACATTTATGGTAGAAATGTCTGAAACTGCATCAATTCTAAATCAGGCAACTTCTAGCTCACTAGTTTTACTTGATGAGATAGGCAGAGGGACATCTACTTTTGATGGACTTTCAATCGCTTGGTCAGTAAGTGAATATCTTGCAAAAAGAATTCAATGTAATACTATTTTTGCTACGCACTATCATGAGCTTAATTATTTAAAAAATTCAAATAAGAATATACAAAATTTTCAAGTTTTAGTAGAACAAAAAAACGATCAGCTAATTTTTAGCCACAGGATTGTTAAAGGGGGCTCAAACAAAAGCTATGGTATAGAAGCAGCTAAATTAGCAGGAGTTCCAAAAGAAGTTATAGAAAAAGCAAAATCAGTTTTAAATTCTTTAGAAGAAAATAACAAATTAAATTATGATATTAAGTAGATTTTTGACATTTTTATAAAATAAATACTCTTTAAATAGTTTCCCTCAATAAGGCGTTAACCGCAGCAGCTGCCATGGCAGCACCTCCTCTAGTTGAATTCAAAACAATTCTAGGAAGGTCGGTAGAAATTAATTTGTTTTTGCTTTTCTCTACTCCAATAAATCCAACAGGCATTCCGATAATTAAACTAGGTAAATTTTTTGCATTCTCTAAAATATCAATTAAATAAGTTAACGCTGTAGGCGAACTGCCAATAACTACAATAGGAGATTTGCTTCCAGAATTCATAGCGGATAACTCCTTCCAACCTTCACTTAAGCCATATGCAGTTTTAGTTAAGTTTGTATGATTATTTTTTCCAAACCACATTCTAGCGGTGAATACTTTATTCCTATTTGTATTTTCTGCCATGGTTTTTATTGCTGCTGCTGCCATATCGGTATCAGTTAAAATAGGAGCACCATTTTTAAGTGCCTGAAGACCCTTTTCACAAGCACCTTCACTAAAATTTACAAGATTTTGAACCGTAAAATCTCCTGAAGTATGGACTAATCTCTCTAATACTTTTTTTTCCAAATAATTTAGATCATTGGCTACTAAACGAGATCTTATGAATCTGATGCTTTCCAAAAAAATTGGATGATCTATTACCATTAAATTTAATTTGTGTTAGAAGTAATCATAGTTAATATATGGTTTTTATTGAGCTATTATGCCAATACAAATATTATGGGGTAATGATCTAAATGCTCAAAATAAATTTATTCAAAAATTAATTGATAAGGAAGTATCCAAAGAATGGAAAAAAATAAACGTAACTAATTTAAATGGAGATGATGATGAGCAAGTCAATAAAGCTTTTGATGAAGTTCTTACACCTCCTTTTGGAGATGGATACAGAATAGTTACATTAAAAAATAATCCCATTTTTACTGCCAAAAATGAAGATTTAAGAACTAAATTTGAAAAAATTTATGACAATATACCTCAAAATACTTATTTCATTTTGCAAAATACAAAAAAACCAGACTCAAGACTAAAGAGTACTAAATTTTTACAAAAACTTATTAAAAATAATTTAGCCAAAGAAAAATCATTTTCTTTACCAGAAATCTGGGACTATGAGGGCCAAAAAAGATTTTTAGAAGATGCCGCAAATGAAATGAATATCAAAATTGATAAAAATGCAGCTGAATTAATAATTGATTCAGTTGGTAATGACAGCTTTAAACTAATAAATGAATTAGTCAAAGCTAAAACATACCTCTCTGCAGTATCAAGTGATTCGAATTCACAACTTTTTCTTAAAAGTATTGATGTAAAAAAAATATTTAGTGATCATCAATCCAATATTTTCAAAATCATTGATCTTCTCTTACAAAAAAATATTAATGAAAGCCTCATAGAAATAAATTATTCTTTACAGAAAGGAGAACCTGCCTTAAGACTAAATGCAGGTTTAATTAGTCAAATAAGAATTCATACCATTATAAAACTAGCAGTTAATTCAGGTAACGATAATGCAGAAAAGATTTGTAATCTTGCAGGCATTTCTAATCCAAAAAGAATTTTTTTTATTCGAAAAAAAGTCAAAAATGTATCTCAAGAATATTTAATTAATTTAATGAGTAACTTACTAGATATTGAATCATTACTAAAACAAGGTAATAATCCTATAAATGTTTTTACAGAGAAATTAATTAATTTAAGTTAACCAAATTATAAGTTTAAGAATTTACATTATCATTTAAATATGGCTTTACTAGTAAAAAAATTTGGCGGTACATCTGTCGGTGATATTAAAAAAATTAAAAATATTGCAAGTAGCATTTGTCAAAGTAAAGAAGCAGGGAATGAAATAGTCGTAGTTGTCTCTGCGATGGGGCAAACTACAGATGATTTAAATTGTTTAGCGGAATCAATTAGTAAAAATCCTAATCGAAGAGAATTGGATATGCTTCTCTCAACTGGAGAGCAAGTAACCATAGCTCTTCTCTCAATGGCATTAAACGAATACGGAATACCTGCAATTTCAATGACTGGTAGCCAGGTTGGAATTATTACTGAATCAATTCATGGGAAAGCGAGAATTCTGGATATTAAAACAGAAAGGATCCAAAATTATTTAAATCAGGGTTTTGTAGTTGTCGTAGCTGGATTTCAAGGAACAACATTAAGCCATACGGGTTCAATGGAAATTACAACTTTGGGTAGAGGTGGTTCAGATACTTCCGCGGTAGCTTTATCAACAGCTTTAGGAGCTGAAACTTGCGAAATTTATACAGACGTTCCAGGGGTTCTTACTACTGATCCAAGGATTGTTCCTAATGCAAAACTCTTAGATGAAATTAGCTGCGAGGAAATGCTTGAACTTGCAAGCGTCGGTGCTTCAGTTCTCCATCCAAGAGCAGTAGAAATTGCTCGTAATTATGGAATTAAATTGTGTGTCAAATCAAGCCAAAGTGACTCCAGTGGGACTCTCCTAGAAAGTCAAATCCAACCTCTCCCGCTAAAAAGAGGAAGCTTAGAATTAACAAAAACAGTCAATAGTCTTGAAGTATTAGAAAACCAAGCAGTATTCAGTCTCTCAAATATTCCTGATAGGCCTGGAATTGCTGCGCAAATATTTGAAAAACTTTCAGAAGCAAGTATTAACGTAGATTTAATAATACAAGCGACAAATGATGGAAATAAAAACGATATTACATTTACTGTTGGTGAATTAGAAGTAAAAAAGACTGCAGAACAATGTGAACTAATAACTAGTCAATTAGGGGGAGAATTTAACTTAAAAACCAACATGACAAAATTAAGTATTCAAGGAGCAGGCATTATGGGCAGACCTAGTGTTTCAGCTGATTTATTTGATACTTTATCTCAAGCGAATATAAACGTTAGGTTAATAGCTACTAGTGAAATTAAAGTCAGCTGTGTAATTGAAATCAATAATATACCAAAAGCTATTAGATTTGTTGCTGAGAAATTTAAGTTATCCGATACACAAATATTTGTTAATCCAATCAATGAAAAACAAGATCAACCTGAAGTAAGAGGAATTGCATTAGATAAAAACCAAGTTCAGGTAAGCTTTCGAAAACTGCCTGATCGTCCAGGTGTAGCAGCATCGATATGTTTAGCATTAGCTGAAAATAATTTACTTATCGATACTATTGTTCAGTCTGAAAGAATTTCCACTTTAAAAACTAAAGATATTAGTCTTACAATGAATAAACAAGATAGAGAAAAAGCTAACTTAGTTTTTGAGGCCTTAACAAAAAAATTACCCGGATCATACATTGAAGATGGCCCTGCCATAGCAAAAGTAAGTACTGTAGGAGCGGGAATGGCATTTAAGGTTGGGACGGCTGGAAAAATATTTAGAGCATTGGCTGACCAAAATATCAATATTGAAATGATTGCCACGAGTGAAATTAGGACTTCATGTATTGTCTTAGAAAAAGATTGTGACAAAGCAGTTAATGCGATTCATAATCATTTCGAATTAGAAAAATAAGTTCTTTTTAATTATTTCTTGCCAATTTTTGTCTTAATTTTTTGATTCTATCCCTCAAATTTGCTGCTTCTTCAAAATTTAACTCTTTTGCAGCGTCTTTCATTTTAATTTCTAACTTTTCTATTAAGTCAGGCAATTCTTCGAGCAAACATTGATTATCACTGGAACTGAGAATTGCGTCAGTTTTGTTATTAACTATATTTATTAAATCTTTAGATAAACCACCAGCATCAAGTTTTCTGGAAAGTTCTAGAAAAGATAATATTGAATTTTCTATTTTTTTGCCTGCAGGTTTTGGAGTAATACCATTTACTTGGTTATATTTTTTTTGAATAGTTCTTCTTCTATCAGTTTCAGATATTGCTCTTTTCATTGAATCTGTGAAGTTATCTGCATAAAGCAAAGCAACACCTTCAACATGTCTGGCAGCTCTTCCTATTGTTTGAATTAATGATCTTTCTGCCCTCAGAAAACCTTCTTTATCAGCATCTAAAATGGCGACTAAGGATACTTCTGGAAGATCTAGTCCCTCTCTTAATAAATTAACTCCTACCAAAACATCATATTCGCCCATTCTAAGGTCTTGAATAATTTCAATTCTTTCAATTGAATGGATTTCTGAATGCAAATATCTAACTCTTACTTTATTTTCAGATAAAAAATCAGTTAGATCTTCAGCCATTCTCTTAGTAAGTGTTGTCACAAGCACTCTTTGATTCTTGTCAGCTCGAATTCTTATTTCAGATAACAGATCTTCTATTTGGCCTTCACTAGGTCTTACATCAATTACCGGGTCTAATACCCCAGTTGGTCTTATAACTTGCTCAATAAATTTACCATCACATTGATCTAATTCCCATTGACCGGGGGTTGCACTTATAAATAATGTCTGTTTTGATTTTTCCCAAAACTCTTCACATTTTAAAGGTCTATTATCTGCAGCACTTGGCAATCTAAAACCATGATCTATTAAAACTTTTTTTCTAGATTGATCACCGTTGTACATCGCATGAAGTTGAGGACATGTTACATGACTCTCATCAACTACCAACAACCAATCTTTGGGAAAGTAATCTATTAAACATTCTGGCGGTGAACCTTCCTCCCTACCTGATAAATGACGAGCATAATTCTCAACTCCATTACAATAACCAACCTCTTTAAGCATTTCTAAATCATATTTTGTACGTTGTTCTAGACGTTGAGCCTCTAATAATTTTCCTTCGTATGTAAATTTATCGAGTTGAGTTTTTAATTCACTTCTAATTGCACTTATTGCACTCTCAAGTCTTTCTTTTGGAGTTACAAAATGCTTCGCTGGGTAAACGCTAACTTGTTCCAAACTTTCAAGTATTTCTCCTGTAGTAGGGTCAACATATCTAATAGCCTCGACTTCATCACCAAATAACTCAATTCTTATTAATCTATCTTCATAAGCTGGACCGATTTCTAAAACATCACCTTTAATTCTGAATCTACCTCTAGTAATTTCAATATCATTTCTAGTATATTGATTTTCAACAAGAGACCTCAAAGAAGAACGTAGATTTATTGATTTTCCCACTTCAAATTTAACTGCAGCTTTTAAATACTCACTCGGTATACCAAGACCATAAATACAACTTATTGAGGCTACAACAATTACATCTTTTCTTTCAAATAATGAGCGTGTTGCAGAATGCCTAAGCATATCTATTTCTTCATTAATTGAAGCAGTTTTGGCTATGTAAGTATCACTTACAGGTACATAAGCTTCAGGTTGATAATAATCGTAGTAAGAAATGAAGTACTCAACAGCATTTTTTGGAAAAAATTCCCTTAATTCATTACATAGTTGTGCAGCCAACGTTTTGTTATGGGCTAAAACAAGTGCTGGCCTTCCTGTTTGTTGAATTACATTGGCAATAGTAAATGTTTTTCCAGTTCCAGTAGCTCCTAAAAGAGTCTGAAACTGTTTACCATTATTTACGCCTTTAACTAATTTTTTAATAGCTTCTGGTTGATCTCCATTTGGTTCGTAAGGAGCTTGAAGCTTATAGTTGTTCATCAAGCTAGTAACTAAAGGATGTTGCTATACTAAGAAATTTTTTCTCCAATTATTGAATTTTTCAAAGATTCTTTTAAGCCCCTAACAACCGCAATCATTGATATTAAATCATCTAATTTATTAACTACAGATCCAACGCCAACTGCTGAGGCTCCAGAGGATATTGCTAGTGGACAAGTTACTTGACTTAATCCAGAGGCACTCATGATTGGTATATTCAGAGATTGTTTCTTAAATTCTTGATGAATAGCATAGGTAGATGCAAGAGTTGGTACTGATTTTTCAAAAAAACCTTGAATTCCTGGAGAGTAAGGAGTAGAACTAGTGCCACCTTCTGTTTGAATAATGTCAACGCCTTCTTCCACTAGCTTTACAGCAAGATCAACTTGTTTATCAATAGGCATAGTATGAGGAACAGTTACTGATAAAGGAAAATTAGGCAATAAATCCCTCGTCTCTTTTGTAATGTTTAAAACTTTTTTATCTGAAAAATTAATTCCTTTTTCATAAAAAGTATCGTAATTTCCTATCTCAATTAATGATGCTCCTGCTTTTACACAATCTTGAAAAGAGCGAGGCACTACTGAACTAACACAAACTGGTAGTGTTGAATTCTTAAGTGCTAAATCAACGAGTTCAGGTTTACAAGCAATATCGACAAGATCTGCTCCTCCTAATGAAGCAGCCTCAACAATTATTTTCACAGACTGAACATCGAAATTATTCAATCCTGAAATAACTTTGAGTAAGGATTTGCTTCTTAACTCTTCGTTGATTTTTTGTGGCAAAAGATTAATCAGACTCATTGACTTAATGAATTTATTACCCGATTGTGACATTGTTTTAGTAAAACAGTGCATTTTTAAAAAAATATTATCTGAGCAACACAAAATGACTGATAAAAAATTAAGTCAGAAAAATTGGTCATCATGGCATCATCAGCTTCATAAGGAGATTCTTGCCAAAAAAATATTAATTCCCAAAGGATCAAATATTTTAATAAGTGTTTCGGGGGGTCAAGACTCAATGGCCTTATTAACCCTAATTAATGACCTAAAAAAACTACATAATTGGTCTATTAGTGTTTGGCATGGTGATCATCAGTGGCACGAAAAATCATCACTATATGCTCTTGAATTAAAAGATTATTGCGAAGATAAAAATATTTCATTCTCCTTTGATCAAGCAAATAAAGAAGGTATTTCTTCAGAAGAAAAAGCACGAGAATGGAGATATAAAAAATTATGTGAAAGAGCCAAAACTTTATTAAGTACAAACCAGGAAAAACATAATATTTATTTGCTAACTGGTCACACGAGTAGTGATAATGCAGAAACATTTATCCTCAATTTATCTAGAGGAAGCAATTTTGCAGGTCTGAGTAATATTGAGAGTAAAAGATTAATAGAAAATCAAATTTATTTAATAAGACCAATATTAATTTTCAGTAGGGAAGATACAAAACAATTTTGCAATGAAATGAAGATTCCTGTCTGGGAAGATCCTACAAATTCAGATCTTAAATTAAAAAGAAATTTAGTAAGAAAAAAAATTATTCCTACCTTAGAAGTCATCTATCCTGGTTGTTCTGAAAGGATAAATAATTTTTCCCAAAAAATGAGCAAATACAATAATGAACGTAATGATCTAAGTGAACTAGCGTATTTTTATTGTAAAGATGTTAAAGGTATCGATAGGAATCTCCTAAATGGTATGTGTATTGAAGCGAGGTGCACAATTTTAAATAGATTTTTAAAAGAAATATCTCCAAAGCAATGTAGTTCTAAAAATCTGACAAAATTAGCAACTTCAATTTATGAAAAAAATAAAGGTCAAATTAATCTACAAGAGTTTTTAAAAATTGTTTGGGATAAAAACTATATAAATTTTGAAAAAAGTTAAGATGTTACAGCAGATCTTCTTCTTCTTGTTCTACCTTCAAATGAATCTTCTGTAGCAGTCTCAGCTGATGGATTCTGTGATACTTTTGGACTTTTTTGGGTATTTTGTGGGTTATTTGAACTATTAGGATGATTATTATTGTTTGATTTCTTATGGAAATTATTATTATTTCTATTTCTATTGGAGAAATTTTGCTCTTCGGTAATCTTTGGAATATAAGCACGAGTTCCACTTGGAGCAGGTTGAACTAAACACAAAATAAGTGGTTCAACTTGTAATTCTCTTCTCATTCTTCTTGATAAACCATTTTCAATTTCTCTTTGTACACCAATCCAATCTACCTCAAAATTATTTGGCCCAGTTTGTCTGGATAATTGTTTCCATCTATTTTCTAAGACCCAGCTTATTTCTCGTTCTGTCCACATAGACATTTTTCTTGGCTCTGCAGTAGTAACAACTCCTCTTAAATTAACTCTGGGAGGCGCAACCATCTTCCCATCTGTACTAATAGGAGCTAAAACAGTTACGACACCATCCCCAGCTAATTGCTGCCTTTCCTTTAATACTCGAGCATCTACTATCCCATTTCGTGAGTTATCAAGTAGTTCAACACCAGCTTTTACAGGATCACCCTTTTGAATAGAATTAGGTGTTAACTCAACTACATCTCCATTTTCAATAATTAAGATATTGTCCTTTGGCACCCCCATAGTTTGTGCACTCTTCCCATGACAAACAAGCATTCTATGTTCTCCATGAACAGGAACAAAAAACTTAGGTTTTGCGAGTGCCAACATTAACTTTTGGTCTTCTTGAAAACCATGGCCAGAAACATGAATATTCTCACCCTTTCCATAAACAACCTTTGCTCCGAGTTTCATTAATCTATCTATTGTATTAACAACAGAAATAGTATTACCAGGAATTGGGCTGGCTGAAAATATTACAGTATCAGTAGTCTTGAGACGAACATGCTGATGTTCACCACGAGAGATTCTGCTTAACGCTGCTAGGGGTTCTCCTTGACTACCCGTCATCAATAATAAGGTCTCCCTATCTGGCAAATCTCTAATTTGCTTGATAGGAACGAACAAATCATCTGGGCATTTCATATAACCAATATCTCTTGCCTTAGCAATAACATTTATCATCGATCTACCTAACAAACCGACCTTTCTTCCATGTTTCATGGCCAATTCTAAGATCATGGTCACTCTATGCACAGAACTAGCAAAAGTAGTAAGGATAACTCGTTCTTTTGCCTCTGCAATATGTTTTTCTAAAGAGGGATAGATAGTCTTCTCAGAAGGACAAAAACCTGGAACTTCGGCATTAGTAGAATCACTGAACATGCATAAAACACCCTTCTCTCCGTAATGCACCATTCTTTCAATATCAAATTGCTCTCCATCTACTGGCATATGATCAAACTTAAAATCTCCCGTGAAAATAATTGTGCCAACAGGTGTTGTAACTGCTAAAGAAAAGCTATCGCAAATAGAATGGGTATTTCGAATAAATTCAACAGAAAAATGTTGTCCTACTTTTACAACATCTCTTGGATTTACTGTCTGTATAGTTGTTCTATCAGATACCCCTGCTTCCTCCATTTTTCCTCTAAGCATTGACATTGCCAGTCTTGGGCCATAAATAATGGGAATATTAAAATGCTTTAGATGATGAGAAATACCTCCAATGTGATCTTCATGCCCGTGAGTGACAATCATTCCTTTTATTCTTCTTTGATTTTCTTTTAAAAAAGTTGTATCAGGCATAACAACGTTTACGCCATGCATACCATCAGATGGGAAAGCTAGGCCAGCATCAACAAGCATTAATTCATCACCATATTCAAAAACGCAAGTGTTTTTTCCTATTTCATGTAATCCTCCAAGAGGAATTACTCGTAGAGCTGGAGTATTACTTTTAGATCTAGATGAATCATGAGTAGATCTATTTACAGTTGAATTTGTACTTGATTGCATAATTTTGAAATTTATGAAGGCCTGCTTGTAATCAAATAAGGTTTATTTAAATTTAATTATCAAGTTAAATATAATCCCTATTATAAGGAATTCAGGATAAAAGATAGTTGCTTTTTCATGTCATTGTTTAAAGGTGACAAAGGACTTCTAGGATTACCGACATCCCATCCCGAGAGCTCCAAAGCAGCTTTAATTGGGATTGGATTAGTAGTCATAAAGAGTGCTTTGAAAAGAGGCTGAAGTTTTTCATGAATAGCAAGAGCATTGGAAACCTTTCCACTTTGAAAAGAATGAATCATCTCTTTCAATTGCAATCCAACTAAATGACTTGCAACACTTACTACTCCTACAGCACCTACCGATAACATTGGAAGCAACAATGAATCGTCGCCACTATATACAGAGAGTTCGGAGCCACAAATAGCTCTTAATTCTGTTATTTCTTCTATTCTACCGCTTGCAGCTTTAATACTGAGAATATTTGAGAAATCCATAAGTTTCTTCACAGTATCAGGTAATAAATTGCATCCAGTCCTGCCAGGAATGTTGTAGAGCATAAGAGGCAAATCCTTTGCAGATTTAGCAATAGAACTGAAATGTTTATAAAGACCTTCTTGAGGCGGCTTATTGTAATAAGGAACAACGACCAAAGCACCGTCGGCACCAGAGTCGTAAGCTTTTTTTGTAGCTTCCACAGCTTCGCTTGTACAATTGCTACCAGTGCCAACTATTACTTTACAGCTTGCATCCAAAGATCCTTTTACCGCAATAAATAAATCATGCTGCTCCGCCCATGAAAGAGTCGGAGATTCTCCAGTAGTACCGCACAACACAATTCCATCGGAACCGTTCTCAAAAAGATAATTTGAAAGTTTTATAGCTAGTTCATAATCTACATCTCCATTCTCAGTAAATGGAGTAACCATTGCAGTCAATATTCTTCCAAATAATGGACTATTACACTCAGTTTTGTCTGTAATCATTTTTTTGGAATTAATAACTCAGCTATTTGAACAGCATTCAGTGCTGCTCCTTTTCTTATTTGATCTCCACATAACCATAATTCTAATCCATGAGGATGACTTATATCAGTTCTTAGCCTGCCAACAGCAACATTATCCCTTCCCATAACGTCATTTGGCATAGGAAATCTATTATTTTTGTAATCCTCAATAATTTCAATTCCAGGAGATTTTTTTAATTCTTCAAGAGCATCTTTAGGCTCAACTACATCGGCAAATTCAATATTGATCGATTCAGAATGTGCTCTCAGAACTGGGACTCGAACACATGTAGCAGAGAGCTTTAAATCAGCAATATTTAATATTTTCCTTGTCTCATTAACCATTTTCATCTCTTCTTCGCAGTAATTATTTGAAAGCATAGGGGAATTATGTAAAAACAAATTAAAAGCAAGGGAGTATGGCAAAACTTCACTTTTTTGAGGATTTCCTTGAAGATATTGTTCAGTTAAAAGTTTTAGTTCCTCCATCGCCAGTTGGCCTGCACCACTGACAGATTGATATGTTGAGACAATAACTCTTTGAATAGTAGAAAGTTTGTTTAAAGGAGCTAAAACTAATGTCAACAAAATGGTAGTGCAGTTTGGATTGGCTATTACCCCATCATGATTAAGTACGTCACTAGCATTAACTTCAGGGACTATAAGAGGGACGTTCTTATCTAATCTGAAAGCACTTGAATTATCTATCAGTAAAGCATTTTGATCAATAATGGTAGATAACCACTTTTTTGAAATACTTCCGCCAGCTGAAGCCAAAACTAGATCAAGATTCTTAAATTCTTCCTTAGTTGTTTTTTTTGTAACTAGTTCTTCACCTTTCCAAATAATTTTTTTTCCTTCTGACCGCTCTGATGAAAGCAAGACCAATTCTGATATTGGGAAATCACGTTGTTCAAGAATTTTTAGCAATTCAGATCCCACAGCACCTGAAGAACCTAAAACAGCAACTTTTAATGGCCTATTAGGCAAATAAGGAGATTGTCTCACACTTTAAAATGATTTTTATAAATAGATTGACTATTTTTTTTTACTTTATCAAAAAATTAACTTTCAAGGAAATCACATAATGTGAAATAATTAAGATTCGGTTCAAAGTAATAACTTAGAAAAACATGGCTAAAGATGCACTAATAGTCAAAACAACTCCTCTGCCTCAAAGTAGAATTTCATTCGAATTAGAAATACCATCTGAGACATGCAAAACGTGTGTAAATGAAACAATCAGTTCTATCAGTCGTTCGGCTAAAATTCCGGGATTTAGACTTGGTAAGATTCCTAAACAAGTCTTAATCCAAAGAATTGGCATCACACAATTACATGCTTCTGCTCTGGAAAAAATTATTGATAAATCATGGCAAGAAGCGTTAAAAATAAAATCTATAGAGCCACTAAGTGAGCCAGAATTGGTTAATGGATTTGAATCTTTGCTTGCAAAGTTTAGTCCTGAAAAATCACTTAAGGTTACTCTTCAAACTGATGTTGCTCCAGAATTAAAACTTAAAAAATCCAAAGGACTAAGTGTTGAAATATCAAAAACAAAGTTTGATCCAAAGTCAATAGATGAAGCGCTAGAAAAATCTAGAAATCAGTTTGCAAACATTATTCCAGTTACCAATAGAGCAGCAAAATTAGGAGATATTGCTGTAGTTAGTTTCAAAGGAAGATATAAAGATTCTGGTAAAGAGATTGATGGTGGAACAAGTGAATCAATGGATCTTGAGTTAGAAAAGAACAAAATGATTCCCGGTTTCGTTGAGGGAATCGTAAAGATGAAAATTGGTGATACTAAAACACTTAACCTTAAATTTCCTGATGATTATTCTCATGAGGATTCAAGAGGCAAAGAAGCAATTTTTGAAGTAACTCTTAAGGATCTTAAGGAAAAAGAATTGCCTGAACTTAATGACGCTTTTGCAAAACAGTCTGGCAACAAAGAATCATTAAAAGAGTTAAAGAAAGATATTGAAAAGCAACTTAAAGACAATTTTGAAAAAACTCAAAAAGATATCAAAATTGAAGCTTTATTAGATGCCTTAACAAACGAATTGGTTGCTGAAATTCCAAAATCTATGATTGATATAGAAGTGAGGAATAATATTGAACAAACCGCTCAAAGATTCGCTCAACAAGGTCTTGATGTTAAATCTACTTTCACTCCGGAATTAGTTAAGTCATTAGCAGAGTCCACAAGGCCTCAAGCTGAAAAAAATGTTCAAAGAAATTTAGCTTTAAAAGCATTAGCTGAAACTGAAAACATAAAAGTTGAGCAAGATGAAATTGATTCAAAAATGAAAGATTATGAAGATGCAATCTCTCAATCTTCAAAACAAATAGATATTAAAAAACTAACAGAAGTAATAACTAACGATTTACTCAAAGAAAAATTAATCATTTGGCTTGAAGAAAATTCTGAAGTAAAAGAAAAAACTACAAAAACTTCTAAAGCTACAAAAACCTCAAAAACAACAAAAGCCACAAAAACTGCGTCAAAAACTACAAAAACTACAAAAACTACAAAAACTCAAAATAAAAAAGAAAAAAAATAATTTATGAAATTTCTTACTAATTAGACAAAAACCCCTTAAATTATTTATAAGACGAAATCAATTTGTGAACTCAGAAAAAAAACATTTAATCCAAAGCTCAATAAGTTCTTACGAAAGTAACAATAAAACCATTGCTGCTGTTCCTACTGTTATAGAACAATCAGGTAGAGGAGAAAGAGCTTTTGATATTTATTCAAGACTATTGAGGGAGAGAATAATTTTTTTAGGTACTGGAATTAATGATCAAGTATCCGATTCACTTGTTGCGCAATTATTATTTCTTGAAGCGGAAGATCCCGAAAAAGACATACAAATATATATCAATTCTCCTGGAGGCTCAGTAACTGCAGGAATGGCCATATACGATACTATGCAACAAATATCCCCTGATGTAGTAACAATATGCTTTGGAGTAGCTGCAAGTATGGGGGCATTCCTACTTTCTGGAGGAGCAAAGGGGAAAAGATTGGCTTTACCAAATTCTAGGATTATGATTCATCAGCCTCTTGGAGGTGCACAAGGTCAAGCAGTAGAGATTGAAATACAAGCTAAAGAAATACTTTTTCTCAAGAAAACATTAAATTCACTTTTAGCTGAACATACTGGTCAACCTTTAGAAAAAATTAATGAAGATACAGAAAGAGATTACTTTTTATCCCCCTCAGAAGCAGTCGAATATGGACTAATTGATAAAGTTATCAAAAAGTGACAAGGGGTTCTGATTTTTTAAGAATATGATGACGAATCGATATTTATGAGCAATCCTAGTGAATAGGGAATATTTAACACCTTTCACTTTAAAAACTTATAATCGATGGCTAAATTCGACGCCCATCTTAAATGTTCATTTTGCGGGAAGTCACAAGACCAAGTAAGAAAGCTTATAGCAGGTCCTGGGGTTTATATCTGTGATGAGTGCATAGACCTTTGTAATGAGATTCTCGATGAAGAACTACTTGATAATCAAGCGAACACAAACAACTCTCCACAAGTAAAAAAGAAATTACCAACTGATAATCCAAAAAAATCTGTTCCTTTAGAATTAACCTCAATTCCTAAGCCATTAGAAATAAAAAGTTTTCTAGATAATCAAGTTGTTGGACAAGAATCTGCAAAAAAAATATTATCAGTAGCCGTATACAATCATTACAAGCGATTAGCTTGGAAAGTCAAAGAAGAGAGTAAAAATAGCAATTCAACTGATTCACAAGCAACTAAATTACAAAAATCAAATATTTTACTCATCGGCCCTACTGGAAGTGGAAAAACATTATTGGCGCAAACTTTAGCAGAGTTTTTAGATGTTCCTTTTGCAGTAGTTGATGCAACGACTTTGACAGAAGCTGGATATGTTGGGGAGGATGTTGAAAACATACTTTTAAGACTTCTACAGAAATCAGAAATGAATGTAGAACTAGCTCAAAAAGGAATTATTTATATTGATGAAATAGATAAAATTGCAAGAAAAAGCGAGAATCCTTCAATTACTAGAGATGTCTCCGGTGAAGGGGTACAGCAAGCATTATTAAAAATGCTTGAAGGAACAATTGCTAATGTGCCACCTCAAGGCGGAAGAAAGCATCCTTATCATGACTGCATCCAAATTGATACGAGTCAAATACTATTTATTTGTGGGGGAGCTTTTATAGGTTTAGAGGATATCGTTCAAAAGCGTATGGGTAAACACTCTATTGGATTTACCACCAATTCAGATCAAAACAAAGTTGATACAAAAAAAATAGTAGACCCAAGAGATTCCCTGAAAAATTTAGAATTAGATGACTTAGTGAAATATGGCCTAATTCCAGAATTTATTGGAAGAATTCCAGTTTGTGCTGTATTAGATCGTCTTACTAAAGAAACTTTAGAATCTATTTTGACTCAACCAAGAGATGCATTAGTAAAGCAATTCAAAACTTTGCTAAGTATGGATAATGTTGAATTATCATTTGAGCCTGATTCTGTTGAAGCGATAGCAAATGAAGCATACAAAAGAAAAACAGGTGCAAGAGCATTAAGATCAATAATTGAAGAGCTAATGCTAGACATAATGTACACTTTGCCTTCTGAAGAAAATGTAAAAGAATTCACAATTACGAAAAAAATGGTAGATAATTTGTTCTCATCTAAGATTGTTAAACTACCTTCAGGATCAAAAAGAATCATTAAAGAGTCTGCATAAAATTAGAGTTTAATTTTTTTTAATTGAATCGCTAATTTTTCTAATTAATGAAAAATAAATGCCAAACATACATAAGCCTTTTCATCAAAAATATAGACCGAACAACTTAGACGAACTGGTTGGGCAAAAATTTATATCCATTACACTCAAACAAGCTCTCTTAACAAAAAAAATTGCTCCTGCATATCTTTTTAATGGTCCAAGAGGCACTGGGAAAACATCAAGTGCAAGAATATTTGCAAAATCTCTAAATTGCCAGGCATTCGACCAACCTACGATAACTCCTTGTTGTAAATGTGACTTATGTAGACAAATTACAGATGGGAGCGCTTTAGATATTATCGAGATTGATGCAGCATCAAATACAGGAGTAGAAAATATAAGAGAAATTATAGAAAGAGCGAGATTTGCACCTACTCAAGCGAGATGGAAAGTCTATGTAATTGATGAATGTCATATGCTTTCAACAGCAGCTTCAAATGCTTTACTAAAAACTATTGAAGAACCGCCCTCAAGAGTTGTATTTATACTTGCGACGACAAATCCTGAGAGAGTATTAAATACAATACAAAGTAGATGCCAAAAGTTTGATTTTAGAAAAATAAGCCCTAGTGATATTTTTCAACATTTATCAGAAATCGCCGAAAAAGAATCCATTAAGTACGAAGTTCAGGCGTTAAAAATGATTGCAAAAAGGTCTAATGGAGGTATGAGAGATGCACAAAGCCTCCTTGAACAATTGAATCTTTTACCAGAAGGGATAACAATTAATAATATTCAAAACCTCCTAGGAGAAGTATCAGAAAGTGAATTAACAAATCTGATTAAATCATTGGTTGAGAATAATCCAGAGTTATTAATTGACAGCTGCAACAAATTATATGATGCCGGAAACGAACCTCTTCAAATAATTATCGGATTATTGAATATAACAAGAGATCTACTATTACACACTGCAAATAATAAATATTCAGATCTCTACTATACGTCTGATGAATTTCGAGATGAGTTAGATAAAATCTCAAAAACAATAAATAAATCAACAATAATTAATTGGCATAATAATCTGAGAAATATTGAATATCAAATCAAATCAAGTGATAATCCAAGGCTTTGGTTTGAAATACATTTAACTGGTCTTCTGCATAGTCAAGAGATAAATAGTTTTGAAAATAAACAAGAAAGTAAAAATAATACGACTGAGGAGAAGCATGAAAGTAGAAAAAACATTCCAATTAATAAAGAAAATATTTCAGATGAGATTCCAAAACCAAGTATCCAAGAAGAGAAAACTCACAAGGAATTGATCGAAAAAAAAGACGAAAAATTAGAAAAATTTGAAGTTCTTGAAAAAGAAAGTATTGAAAATATTTCTGAAAATAACCAAAATAATCATGGATCAAATTTAAAAGATAAATGGGAATTAATTCTTTCTAAAGTAGAGTTACCATCAACAAGAATGTTACTTTCACAACAAGCCGAACTTGAAAGTTTTGATTCGGAGAAAATCACAATTGCATTATCTCCAAACTGGGAAAGTATGATAAAAAGTAGAAAAGTTATAATTGAAAATACTATAAAAAAGATATTTGGAGATGGAATAATACTTAATTTTTCAACCAAACAATTAAATAAAAATAACCCAACAAACACTCCAGAAATAACCCAAAATGAAGTAAATAATTTCCGACCAATAAAAAAAATAGAATCAAAAACTAAAATAGAACCAAAAACTAATTCGTCAACAAAAATATCTAACGAGGAAACTTATGATGATAGTTCAAAAAACTTAGCAAATTTTTTTAATGGAGAAATTATAGACCTTGATGAATAGATTAAACTCCAGTATGAAGAGTCTTTCGCCAGAGTATTTTTTTGGGAAAAATAGACATCTTTATAGTTACATAAGGGATTACTAAAAACCAATGTGATAAATAAAAAACCGATACAAATACCATCAAAAAATTGCTTTTTTGCAATACAGGTACTTCACTTTTACAAGAAGCGCCGTACCAAAAAGCAATTCCAGATAACATAAAAGCTGTAAATGAAATAGGCCAGTAAATTGGTGAATCTAAAAAAGCAATACTGAAAACTAAATCAAAAATAGAAATGGTTGGTAATGCATATTGCAAGATGAAAAAGTAAGTTAAATCAAATTTCTGCAAATAATCAATTTTATTAGTAAATAATTGATCTCCATAATCGAAGAATCTTTGCAACCCCCCCTCTGCCCATCTTTGCCTTTGCGCTAATAAAGCATTTAAATTCTCAACTGCCTCCTCCATGACTGGAGGATCCCATAAGATTCCAATTCTAGAATTTGATAATAATAATCTTAAACTCAAATCAAGATCATCTGTCACTGTATCTTCATTAAATGAACCACATGCTAATAATGTTTCTTTCTTAATTAATTGACCATTTCCCCTTAATTCGGAAACTCCAGCAACTGATAATCTTCCATATTGAAAGATTGCATCCATAGCCATCTCCATTGACTGACAGGAAGTTAAAAAATTCTTACTTACATTTGTTACTGATTTTCTTAGTTGAACTGCAGACCAATCACCCTCTTCTACAAAAGAAAATAACCTTATCAAAGAATCTTGTTTTAATTCAGCATCAGCATCCAAAACTAATAGCCATTCACCATGGGTAAATTTCAAGGCATAATTCAAAGCTCCTGACTTTCCTCCTCCTGCATTTGGAGAACGACTTATGACTTTTAGCTTGTCATATTGTCTAGATAATCGATCTAAAATTAAAGGCGTCTTATCAGAACTACCATCATCGATTATGTAAATATTTAATTTATTTGTTGGATAATCTAAACTAATAAATAATCTTTCAACTAATCTTGATATGACATTCTCTTCATCTCTAGCTGCGACTAAAATATCAAGCACAGGTAACTCTTTATTGCTAATTCTTCTGCTTACAGCATTTAAAACGTTGTTCCTTTTGAAATTTCTTGAAATAACTATTAAACCGTAAAAAACAATTACAAAAGAAAGAGTAAATATTATGTAAAAGAAATTTTCGAAATTGTTAGCATGAGGAATAAAAGCTACTAAAAAACAAGCACTAAGAAATATAAACGACTTCAATCTTCGATTTTTATAAAAACCCTTACTCATAAAAGTAAATTGTTAATTACTTAACTTCCATTGAGACAATATCTCAAATTTTTTTAGTTTTGCATTTCGATAGTAATGATTCAATATTTGTTCATAAGAGAATCCTAATTTAGCCATTTCAATTGCTCCTGACTGAGATAAACCTACACCATGACCGAAGCCTCCTCCTCTCAAAAGCCATAAATCATCATTTAATTTATTAATAGTAAACAAATTACTAGGTATAAAATTTAATACCCTTCGAATATCATCTTTAACAAGAACAATAGATTTATTACCCTTGTCCGTTTGTATTTCCAATTTTGTCACTCTGCCACTAGACCCACGTTCAATAGAATTTAAATTCAAAACATCTTCATTAATATTTATAAGTTTGTTTTTAATTAACTTTTCTTTAATTTCAAGACTAGAAATTTTCTTATTCCATCGAAAAAGAGAATGATTACTCCCATAAAACTGTTGCTTATCAAAATCTAAAAAATTATTTAAATAAAATTCATTTGTAATTGGAAGTTTAAAAATTTTATTTAATGATTTAGAACCATCAATGATTGAATTGAAATAAGAATAATCTTGAATTTGCCAAGACTCGCCTGCAGTAGCAGATACTCCGCCATTAGAACCATGGTAAAAAGCATTTATTGGTTGATTTTCATGAGTGAGAATTAAATTTGAAGTTTCGTCTATGGCTTTTTGTACATTTTTATATGAAATTTCAGAAGGCTTATAAACTTGGCATTGAGTGCTTATACATAAATGATATTTATCCATATTAAATCTATCAGAATTAAATATGCCCCAAGTTCTTGCAATAACTGCTTGAGCCTTGAGTGCTTCTAAAGGAGAATTCGGTCCAATTTCATATGGCAAAACACCTGCCAAATAGTCATCAAATTCAATTTTTTGAACTAAGGTCCAAGTTCCATATAAATCCTTTATTAAATAAAAATTTTTGCCAAAATTAACACCATTTATTTTTATTTTCTCTTCAGAATAAATATATATGGGACCTTCAAGTTTCATACTACTGTAGTCATTTCTAAGAACAGGAATAATTTGAAAATTTTTTATTTTTCTAAAAATCTTATTTTTTAATTCAAACTCTGGCAGATCATCTTGAAATGGAATCCATACTTCCCAATTTTTAGGGTAGGCAACAGTCGTCTCAAATCCTTTATCTCTTAGTTTCTCTGATTGTTTTTTTGCCGATTCATAGCTAGCAAATGGACCAAAAACAATTCTTTCAATTGTTTTTGGATTTTTGACGGGAATATCCGCCCAGGTAATATTTATCTGTTTTGATTTATGCTTTATACCGTTAGATGATATCAAGTTTAAAAAACCTTTATTAGTTGTAAAGTTTATATTCTTTTTCTCCGAAAAACTATCATTCTCCCCGCCTAAATATTGCTTTAAACCAATTAAAAATTTTCCTTTTTTAATTTCATTATGGAGTTCAACCTTTAGCAATTCTTCTCCTTTTGCATTTGAAATAAATTTAGTGTTTATTATTAAAAGAGAAATACAGCCTAAAAATAAGTTTAAAAAGGCAAATTTAAGTTTCATAAATTAGAACTTTCCTTATCAATTAAAAACTTTAATTTGCACCAATGCGTATAAAGGTTTAGATTATCCTAATTAAACACATTTGACTTAAATGTCTAAACTAAAAACTCGTAAATCAGCTGCCAAAAGATTTAAAGCTACTGCGACGGGTAAATTCATGAGAAGAAGAGCTTTCCACAATCATTTACTTGATCATAAAAGCTCAAAATTAAAAAGACATCTATCAACAAAAGCTGTAGTTGATGAAAGAGATGCTGATAATGTAAGATTAATGATTCCATACGCATAAATCTTTAACAAATTTTTTATTAGAAAATATTCATGGCACGCGTAAAAAGAGGCAACATAGCCAGAAAAAGAAGAAACAAAATCTTAAATCTTGCAAAAGGTTTTAGAGGCGGCAACAAAAATCTTTTCAGGACAGCAAATCAAAGGGTGATGAAAGCTCTTTGTAATGCTTATAGGGATAGAAGAAGAAGAAAAAGAGATTTTAGAAGACTTTGGATTTCTAGAATTAATGCGTCTGCCAGAATAAATGGAACAAACTATAGCAAGTTGATAAATGGCATGAAAAATTCAGAAATTATTATTAATAGAAAAATGCTTGCACAATTAGCCTTAAGCGATCCTAAGTGTTTTGAAAAAATTGTTTCTATCGTTAGTAATTAGAATAAAAATAATATAATCTAGAAAAAGCTAATATAAATAATGGAAATATCTTCCTTTCAATCTTATTTATTAATTCTTTTTGTTGTATTAATAATAATTTCTATTTTTGTATTCAGACAATTTCTAAAAACAAGAAGTGAAGAATTAAATTTAGTAAAATTCGAACAGAAAGGTCTTGATTCTCTCACTCAAGCTACAGAATTATATGAATTTGGGTCTATTCAGATAAAAAAAAGATTATATTCTGAAGCAACTAAAACTTTTTTAAAAGCAATTGAAAATTATGAAAATGAACCTGATGAAGCCAAAGCGATTATAAACAATGCTTTAGGATTTTCTTATGCTGCTCAAAATGAATTTAAGAAAGCAATTAAACACTATAACTCTGCAATAAAATCACTCCCAGAATATCCTATAGCCCTAAATAACCTCGCATCAGCACAACAGCGCTTACTTGAGTACGACTTGGCATATGCAACTTATCAAAAGGTTTTGGTGATAGATCCAAAAAACAAAACAGCAATTAAAAAAAGTAAGGAATTAGAAAAAAGAAATAATTATAAACCTTATAAAGGTATTAAAGATAAGGGATTTTAAATATGGAAAATTTTTCTTCTTTATTAATTAGTGGGAAACAATTTTCCAGTAGATTAATGGTGGGTACTGGCAAATACAAATCTACTCAAGATATGGTAGAAAGTTTGTCGAATACTGAAACGGAAATTATAACTGTAGCTGTTAGAAGAATTCAAAATGATCAGACCGGAGAAAATTTACTCGAAAAGATCAACTGGAAAAAATACTGGATGCTTCCTAATACAGCAGGTTGTGCTAATTCCGAAGAGGCAGTGCGAATAGCAATTTTGGGTAGAGAACTTGCAAAATTATCTGGTCAAGAAGAAAATAATTTTGTGAAGTTAGAAGTTATTCCTGACAAAAAGTATTTGCTTCCAGATCCAATAGAAACCGTTAAAGCAGCAGAAATTTTAATAAAAAAGGGTTTTGCTGTACTTCCCTATATCAATGCAGATCCTATTCTTGCAAAAAGACTTGAGGAAATGGGTTGTGCAACTGTAATGCCATTGGGTTCGCCTATAGGCTCCGGGCAAGGTTTATTAAATTTATCAAATATAAAGATAATTATTGAGAATGCAAAAGTGCCAGTAATAATTGACGCAGGAATTGGGGTACCTAGTGAAGCTGCTCAAGCTATGGAAATTGGAGCTGATGGTGTTTTAATCAATAGTGCAATAGCACAAGCTGAAAATCCAGCTCTCATGGCTCAAGCGATAAATTATGGCGTGAAAGCTGGCAGGCAAGCTTTTCTGGCGGGAAGAATTAAAAAACAAGACTTTGCAGTTGCAAGTTCGCCAGAAAAAAACATATCTATCTAATTCTCTAAACTGAGAAAAGTTTAAAAATAAAGTAAAAATTTATTATTTGCTTTTGTTTATCGTATTAAGAAAGAAGATTTGAAACTATTTACAATGTTTTTTCGCAAAGTGGAAGCACGCTGTAGTAATTTAATAAATATATTATGAATCTTTTAATTCTGGAGTTCTGAGTGAAAGTTATTGTTCTAGGTGGAGATGGTTTTTGCGGTTGGCCTTGTGCGGTGAATTTAGCAGAGCAAAATCATGATGTAATTATTGTCGACAATTTAAGTCGTAGAAAAATTGATATTGATCTAGAAGTAGAATCTTTAACTCCAATTTCTTCCATAACAGAACGACTTTCTGCATGGGAAGAGACTGGAGGCAAGCCTATGAGATTTCTTAACATGGATATCTCTAAACAATATCAAAAATTACTCAATTTGCTCATTGATGAAAAACCAGATTCCGTGATCCATTTTGCAGAACAAAGAGCAGCACCATACTCGATGAAATCGAGTTTTACTAAAAGATATACAGTAGATAATAATGTTAATGGCACCCACAACCTACTTGCTGCGATAGTAGAGAGTAATTTAGATATTCATGTTGTTCATTTAGGAACAATGGGAGTCTATGGATATGGATCACATAGAGGTGCAACAATTCCAGAAGGTTATCTAAAAGTTGAAGTTCCACAACCAGATGGAAGCCGCTTTGAAGAAGAAATATTACACCCTGCAAGCCCAGGTAGTGTCTACCATATGACTAAAACTTTAGATCAACTATTATTTCTTTACTACAACAAAAATGATCTTGTTAGGATCACTGATCTACATCAAGGGATTGTTTGGGGAACAAATACAGAAACAACTTTAAAAGATCCTAGATTGACAAACCGATTTGACTATGACGGAGATTATGGAACTGTTTTAAACAGATTTCTAATGCAAGCTGCAATTGGATATCCATTAAGTGTTCATGGGACAGGAGGGCAAACAAGAGCATTTATACATATAAAAGACTCTGTAAAATGCGTACAACTTGCTCTTGAAAATCCTCCAAAATCTGGAGAAAGGGTCAAAATCTTTAATCAAATGACTGAGAGTCATCAAGTTGGAGAACTAGCTAAAAAAGTTGCTTCTCTAACAGGAGCTGATATCAATTATTTACCAAATCCAAGGAATGAAGCAGTAGAAAATGATCTAATTGTTGATAATAAATGCTTTATAGAATTAGGTTTAAACCCAACTACTCTTGACAATGGCTTATTAAAAGAAGTTGTTGAAGTCGCCAAAAAATACTCCAATAGATGTGATCTTAATCGCATACCTTGTGTTTCATCCTGGACCAAAAAACAAGCTGAGGCTATAAAGACTAATTAAAATTTTTGAAATAGTTATCTTAAGAAAGTGAAAATTGCATTGTTTACTGAAACTTTTTTACCTAAAGTTGACGGCATAGTCACAAGACTGACTAAAACAATTGAATTTTTAATAAAAAATGGTGATGAAGTTATAATTTTTTGTCCAGAGGGGTGTCCAGAATCATATATGGGAGCAACTGTAGTGGGAGTTGCTGCAATGCCATTACCCTTATACCCAGAGTTGAAGCTTGGTTTGCCAGGTCCTGCAGTCTCAGATAAGTTAGAAAAATTTAATCCAGATTTGATACATGTTGTTAATCCAGCTGTACTTGGCTTAGGTGGCATATGGTTGGCGAAAACTAATAATATTCCTTTAATTGCTAGCTACCATACTCATCTTCCGAAATATCTGGAACATTACGGTATGGGAATGCTAGAGCCACTTTTGTGGGAATTACTTAAAGCAGCTCATAATCAAGCCTTGTTAAATTTGTGTACTTCCACCGCTATGGTCAATGAATTAAAAGATAAAGGTATTCAAAGGACTGCTCTTTGGCAAAGAGGAGTAGATACTTACAGTTTCCGACCAGATTTAAGAAGTGAGAAAATGAGAGATAAATTATTTGGAAAATATAAAGATGCTAATTATTTATTGATTTATGTAGGAAGATTATCAGCAGAAAAACAAATTGAGAGAATTAAACCAGTCTTAGAAAGTATCCCTAATGCTTGTCTAGCACTTGTAGGTGACGGACCGTATAGAAACCAGCTTGAAAAAATCTTCGAAAATACCAAGACTAATTTCATAGGATATTTATCTGGTGATGAACTTGCTAGCGCCTATGCCTCTGGAGATATATTTTTATTTCCCTCTAGTACAGAAACACTTGGTTTAGTTTTACTCGAAGCAATGGCCGCAGGATGTCCAGTTATCGGAGCCAACAAGGGGGGGATTCCAGATATAATTAGCGATGGGATTAATGGTTGTTTATATGATCCAGATGAAAAAGATAATGGGGTACAAAGTTTGATTGAAGCAACAAAAAAAATTCTAGAAAATGAAGATAAAAGAGAAATTATGAGAAAAGAGGCACGAAACGAAGCAGAAAAATGGGATTGGAATCAAGCAACGTTACAACTGCAAAATTATTATTCAGATACGCTCAAAGAAATAGACTAAATTTGATCTAGATTATTATGCTACGTGTGGAGGAGTTGGATTACTATATGAAGTTAAAGGAAGTATAAGAGTAGCGATATTTTGATTTTTTTCAGGTCTTTTTCTCTTAGAGAATTTTTTACCAAAAGGTACTCTGATAACATTAGTTCCCTCAATTGAACAAATATTTGAGTTATCTCCTGAAGAATTGGTAACAAAATTTGGTAAGTTGACGTTTTTAACTGGCAGGTTCGTAACATTACCAGAATTAGAATCTTTGGTCATAGCTTCAAATACCCCAAAAAATTTGATGCTTGAATATTTTAATAAAAAAATTTAAAAAAATTCTATAAGAAAATATTAAATTTTTATTCTCACTGATAATAACTAAGTAAATATAAAGACGCTAGTCCTTTAAGCACATTTTTTTTCTTCGAAAGTCTCGCCCTGATTTACATTGCAAGAACAAATTAAATTGCGATCGCCATATGCATTATTGATCCTTGAAACTGAAGACCAAAACTTTATAGAAGTTGGAGTTTTATAAGGAAAAGAAGCTTTTTCTTTTGAGTAAGGATAATGCCAATTATCAGCAATTAACTCTTTCAGCGTATGGGGAGAGTTACTTATTACATTATTATTCTTTAATGCAACATTTTTTTCTATTTCGCTGATTTCTTCTCCAATCAATAGCATAGCTTCGCAAAATCTATCCAATTCAACCAAACTCTCACTTTCAGTAGGCTCTATCATTATCGTCTCTGGAACAGGCCAACTTATAGTTGGGGCATGAAAACTATAATCTATTAATCGTTTAGCTATATCATTCACACTCAAACCAGTTTTGGATTTTAAATCTCTAAAATCTAAAATACACTCATGTGCTACAAAATTATTTTTTCCTTTATAAAGAATCTTGAATTTATGCTTTAAAGAATGCGCAATATAATTTGCAGACAAAATTGCATGCGCAGTTGCTTTCCTTAGACCACTAAGACCAGCCATTTTTATGTACATCCAACTTATTGGAAGAATACTTGCACTCCCATGTTTGGCAGAGGATACGTAATTGCAAATATTAGATAAATTTTCATCCATTAAAGAATGAGCAGGAAGAAATGGGCTTAAAGTTTCTGATGCAGCAACTGGACCAACTCCTGGACCACCACCTCCATGTGGAATGCAAAATGTTTTATGTAAATTCAAATGACAAACATCAATACCATAATTCCCCGGTTTGCATAATCCAACCTGAGCGTTCAAATTTGCTCCATCTAAATAGACAAATCCTCCAACAGAGTGAATCAAGTCACATATCTCTCTGATTTGCAATTCAAAAACTCCATGAGTAGAGGGGTAGGTCAACATAAGGGCTCCTATTTGGTTATCAAATTTCTTGACCTTGATCGACAAATCTTGAAAATCAATATTGCCTTCGTCATCACATTCAACCGTCAAAACATCAAATCCTGCCATAACTGCACTAGCAGGATTTGTTCCATGAGCACTTTTAGGAATTAAACATTTTTTTCTTGAAAGTTCACCTTTTGACTCAAAATAAGAATTTATTGCCAATAATCCTGCAAACTCCCCCTGTGAGCCTGCATTTGGTTGAAAAGAAACTGATTTTAAACCAACAATATCACTTATCCATTTTTCTAGATCAGATATTATTTTTGAATAGCCTTTAGTCTGATCTAGTGGAGAAAAAGGATGAATAGAAGATAAATTAGCCCAAGAGACTGGATTTAACTCTGCTGCAGAATTTAACTTCATGGTGCAGCTTCCTAATGGCATCATTCCATCTACCAAAGAAAAATCTTTTTCAGCAAGTCGGAATATATATCTCATAAATTCCGTTTCACTTTGATAATTGGTGAATATATCTTGCTGCATCCATTCACTGGATCTCAAT
The DNA here is from genome assembly GCA_003280655.1 of Prochlorococcus sp. AG-355-O17. Taxonomy (GTDB): domain Bacteria; phylum Cyanobacteriota; class Cyanobacteriia; order PCC-6307; family Cyanobiaceae; genus Prochlorococcus_A. Next base: position 34,928 of record QCEK01000008.1, on the reverse strand, counting down.
GCTAAAGTTTCAAGATGAAATTCTTTATCAAATTTTATATGCTCTAAATCTTCTTTTTTTTCTATAAGGTTTGCAATGAAAGTCAAAATATCTTTGATTTCTTTTTCATTACTAAGCTCATCTAAAGAGATCCCAAAGCCAGTTGAATTTTCAATAGTTGATCCCAAAGGCAAAATTCTTAAGTTATACCCATTTTTTAGAGCTTCATTATGGATCCTCGGGGAGTGCCTTGAATAAACATCAACACTATCAAATCTAATCCCATCAGGAATATCAAAACCTAAATCAGCTAGACATGATTCTAAATTTATTCTCAACTCCACTATTCTCTTAGCAATTTGCGTTAATCCAGAAGGTCCATGATGAATAGCATAAAAAGATGAAATTATAGCTAACAAAGATTGAGCAGTACAAATATTACTTGTGGCCTTTTCCCTTCTAATATGTTGCTCTCTTGTTTGCAGTGCTAATCTTAGAGACTTTTCTCCATTTTTAGAGAGAGTTTGCCCAACAATTCTTCCAGGTATCAGCCTTTTATATTTTTCGGTACAGGCAAAATATGCTGCATGGGGTCCACCAAAACCCATTGGAACACCAAATCTTTGCATACTACCAACTGCAACATCAACACCAAATTCAGAAATTGGTTTAATTAAAACTTGTGCCAGTGGATCAATACATGCCGTTACAATAATTTCTGATCTATGTGCTTGGGATATTAAGAATGTGGGATCATATAATTGCCCATTTTTACCTGGTAATTGCAACAACATTCCAAAAACATCATCATGATTAGGAAGGTTGCTTTGAGCAAAGCGTTTTAGGGATATTCCCAAAGGTTTTGCTCTGGTTTGTAGAACATTAAAAGTATGATCAAAAACATTTGATTCCACTAAGTAGACTTTTGAAGATTTATTTTTTCTTGCGGCAAAACTCATGGCCATAGCTTCTGCAGAAGCAGTACCCTCATCTAACAAAGATGCATTGGCGACAGGGAATCCTGTTAGTTCACAAACAATAGTCTGAAAATTAAATAGAGCTTCTAATCTTCCTTGTGCAATTTCTGCTTGATATGGAGTATAAGACGTGTACCACCTTGGATTTTCAAGAACATGTCTTTGGATTACTTTAGGCATGTGATTGTCATAATAACCAAGGCCTATTAGTGATCTCATTTTAGTATTTTTCTTCGAAATCTCTTCTAATTCATTTAAAGCCTCAATTTCTGAACAACCTTGGGGCAATATTTCTGAAGATTTATCTTGAAGCCGAATATCTTTAGGAATAACTTGATTTATAAATTGATCAATATTATTAAAACCAAGCTTATTTAGCATAATTCTCTCATCATTATCTCCTAACCCCAGATGCCTATCTATAAAAAGATCGGACTCAAATTTGGATGACATATTAAAATATTTTTCTTTAAAATAGCTCTTTTTAAAAAGTTTGCCTTATTTTGGTACAACCTTTGATTGATATTCCTCAGAAGTCATCAAATCAGCAATTGATACTTTTGATTCTGGTTTCAAAATGACTAACCAACCGTCTCCAATCGGATCATTCTGCAAAAGCTCAGGGTTCTCAATAACACTTTCATTTACAGATACTATTTCCCCTGAAAAAGGCAGGTAGACTTCTTCAACAGCCTTAACAGATTCTATTGTTCCAAAAGTCTCACCTTTCCCTAAAGTCGTTCCTTTATCAGCTAACTCAACAAAAACAATATCTCCTAATTGATCTATAGCAAATTCACTAACTCCAATTTTTATTAATCCATTTTCTTCCAATACATACTCATGGGTGTCAGCATAATTAAGGTTGTCTGGAAACTGGTAAGACATGATTAAGTTGATAAAGAAAGTAAAGAATCCTTCGAAATTAATTTTTCATCCAATAATTCAGATAATAATTGAATTAATGCAATTTTGATGTGAGCTATGTGAGAACCACCTTGAACAAAAATATTGTAGGGATCTCTTAGAGGAGCATCAGCGGAAAATTCACTTGTACTACCTTCAATAAATGTACCTCCTGCCATCAATAATTTTGAATCATATCCATCCATTGATGATGGAACAACATTAAGAAAAGAATCTACTGGTGAAGAATTTTGAAAAGACTGACAAACTTTTTGTATTAATTCAGGATTATTCAATCTTACTGACTGAATAAGATCAGATCTATAAGTTGCTGGCTCTGGCAAAACCTTAAATCCCAAATTTTTAAAAACTGCTGCAACCATATCAGCACCTTTTAGTGATTCGTGAACAATTTGTGGTGCTAAAAAAAGACCCTGCAAAATTAATCTTCCTAATCCAAAATTTATTCCTGCAGAGGAACCAATACCTGGTGAGGTTAATCTAGAACATGCCATCTCAACCAACTCTGCATCTCCTGCAACATACCCACCAGTAGGAACGATTGTTCCTCCCAAATTTTTAATCAATGATCCAGCAATTATATTTGCCCCTCTAGAAATTGGTTCACTATCTTCAACAAGCTCCCCATAACAGTTATCAACAAAACATATACAGTTAGGATTAATAGAATGAATAAGACTACAAATTTTCTCTATCTGATGATTAGTAAGAGATTTTCTCCAACTATATCCACAACTTTTTTGTATAAATACTAATTTGTATGAATTTTGTTTTAAAGAATGAACAATTTTTTCTTCAAAAGAATCAAAATTCTCGCAGATATTTATTTGCTTATATTCAATCTCAAAATCTTTAAGTGAGCCTTTTCCTCCTCCCCTTATTCCTATGACTTCTTCTAACGTGTCATATGGTTGACCTGTAAGAGATAGCATTACATCTCCAGGTCTAAGAATTCCAAATAAGACAGAACTTATTGCATGCGTTCCACTCACAAATTGCATCCTTACGGCTGCCTTTTCAGCAAGAAACAATCTTGCAAAAACCGCATCAATTTTTTCTCTAGATATATCATCATAACCACTACCAGAAGATTGATTGAAATGACTAGTAGAAACTTTTTCTTCCTTAAAAATTGTCAAAATATTTTCTAATTTCTGGAAAACCTGATTGGACCTTTCTTGGAAAACTTTACTTAAACTCTCTTCGACAGAAAGAACAGCGTTTTCAGCCAGTTTTAAATTATTGTTTAGCGTCATTTATAATGAAAATTCATATTATTTTTCAGAAGCTAAATTTCTTAATTCTGCGAGGAAAGCATTAGGTCCCCTACCCTGAAAATAAGAAAGTTTTTTTGAAGCCTCATATAAATCAAGAAGTTCTCCATCTAATTCTTCTGCCGTATAATCTCTAATTCCTGCTATCACCTCAGCAAAACGTTCTCTACGGGCAGATTTATTGATAGTATAGGCCTCCATTACCTGCATTTTACATGATCTCCAAGCCTTATTCTGACAAAAATGTACTGAAAGAGCATCACTTAAAGCAGAAGCTTCTTCATCTTCTATATACCAGTCAAAAGATGAAGGTAGAGATTTTAATCCTGAAAATATCTCGAATAACTCACCGGCGGACAATGGATTGCCAGAATCATTTTTTAGGGGTAATGCTGACTCTTCCAAAGATTTCCATAAATCTGGGTAATCACTTTCAAAACGATCCCTGATTTTTTCAATACCTTGATCAAGAATCGTATTTACTTGAGCTAAAGCAAGAAAAACTTCAGGACCTGGCGAAGATAGCTTCCCATTCCTAAGATTAGAAATTTGCGAATTATGAACTTTACCTAAATCAAGAACTTCAGAAAGTAATGGCAGAACTCTGTGAGACCATCCATTTCTTTCATGCCAGAGGTGTATCAAATGAGCCATGGCCCTTCGACCTCTAGATAATTTATCGCGATATCCGAGACTCACAGATAATTAAACTTATCAATAGTATAGTATGATAATATTACATATCGGTAATTTTGAAAATAGTATTTCAATATCATGAATTCAGTAATTTTCCAAGAAACAGCAAAATTAAAAAAACCTGTTCCAGCTGAAAAAGTTATAGAACTCTCAGAAAAATTACTGGAACCTTCCAGTCATTCAAAAAGATATCCTCCAAGACTACATAAAACGTGGGGAACAATAGTTTTTATGGTTGCAATTCATATTCTGTCTCTTGTAGCTATACAACCAAAATTTTGGAGTCTCCCTGCTGTCACTTCATTATTGTTTTTTTACTGGGTAACTGCTTGTTTAGGAGTCACTCTTGGATATCACAGATTGTTATCACACAGGTCGTTCATTGTTCCGAGATGGTTAGAAAGATTTTTTGCTACCTGTGGAGCTATAAGTTGCCAGCATGGACCAATAGATTGGGTAGGTTTACATAGGCATCACCACTCTTTTTCAGATACTGAAGTAGATCATCACAATAGTAAAAAGGGGTTTTGGTGGAGTCATATGGGTTGGATGTTTAAAGACGTTGAAGCACTAAAAGCTGTTCCAAAACTAAGTGCAGATTTAATCAAGGATCCATACTATAGATTTCTAAATAAATATTTTTTATTCTTACAAATTCCTATTGGACTTTCTTTGTACGCAATAGGACAAAAATTAGGAGTTGGAGGATGGGCTCTAGTCCTTTGGGGAATTCCATTGAGACTTGTGGTTGTTTATCACATAACTTGGCTAGTCAACTCCGCGACGCATTGTTGGGGTAAAGCACCATTTGAAAGTGGTGATTCATCTAAAAACAATGCGTGGGTTGCTGCATTAACATTCGGAGAAGGTTGGCATAATAATCATCATGCATTTCCCAATTCGGCAAAACAAGGATTATTTAGAGGTCAGATAGACATAACATGGGAACATATTAAGATTCTTGCGAAATTTGGTCTTGCAAAAAAAGTAAAGTTACCCTCTAGGTCTTATTATTAACTATATTGTTTAATATTTTCATGGCTAAAAGAGTTCAAGTCGCATTAACTGAATCAATCGCATCCCTAGGTAAAGAAGGAGATCTAGTTGAAGTAGCACCAGGATACGCAAGAAATTTTCTATTACCTTATGGCAAGGCAATGAATGTAACACCAGCAGTCCTTAAACAAATTGAAAGGAAGAAAGAAAAAGAAAAAATCGCTGCTGATAAATTAAAGCAAGAAGCTTTAGATTTCCAAACTGCATTAGCTACAATAGGTAGGTTCACTATCAAAAAACAGGTTGGAGAAGATGGCGTCCTTTTTGGAACAGTTACCAATGGGGATGTTGCCGAAGCGATAGAAGCGGCAACTAAAAAAGAAATTGATAGAAGAAACATTACTGTTCCTGATATTCATAATTTAGGTTCCTTTACTGCAAAAATAAAATTACATTCAGAAGTAAATGCAGAAGTAAATATTGAAGTAACAAGTTAATCAATATGTTGCATTATTTTGAAAAGTAGCCAGAGTATATATCTAAGCAATTAAAGATATGGTTTCCGTACCTTTTCCAAATAATGGGGAAAATAAAAATTTTAGAAAGGATTTTAATAATGAAAATTCTGGATTAGTACCTCCTCAAAACGTTCAAGCAGAGGAAGCAGTTCTTGGTGGTATACTTCTTGATCCAGAAGCAATCGGAAGAATTGCAGACTTAATTAAACCTGAAGCTTTTTATATAAATGCCCATCGAGAGATATATAGAACAGCATTAATGTTGCATACCCAGGGTAAACCAACTGATTTAACATCAATGAGTGCATGGTTAGCAGATAATGGATCACTAGAAAAAATTGGAGGAAACAGCAAACTGGTAGAACTAGTTGAAAATGTTTCCTCTACAGCTTCCATAGAACAAGTTGCTAATTTAATTAACGACAAATTCTTGAGAAGGCAACTTATCAAATCTGGGAATGAAGTGGTTCAACTAGGTTTTGATCAAACTCAAGATACTAATGAAGTTCTTGATAAAGCAGAGCAAAAAATATTTGAAATAAGTCAAGAAAAACCTTCAAAAGGCCTGACTCAAGCGGCTGAAATCCTTACAAGTACTTTCAATGAAATAGAGTCAAGATCATTAGGTACTTCAGTAGCTGGTATTCCAGTAAATTTCTACGACCTTGATGCGATGACTCAAGGTTTTCAAAGAAGTGATTTAATAATTGTTGCTGGAAGACCTTCAATGGGGAAAACTTCAATAGTTCTTAATCTGGCTAAAAATGTTGCACAATCTCAAGATTTACCTGTGTGTGTATTTAGCCTTGAAATGAGTAAAGAACAGTTGACATATAGATTACTCTCTATGGAAGTTGGAATCGAGAGTGGCAGGCTAAGAACAGGAAGATTACAGCAAGATGAATGGCCATTACTCGGGGAAGGGATCAATTCATTAGGTCAATTACCAATATTTATTGATGACAAGCCTAACTTAAGTGTTTTAGAGATGAGATCTCTGTGCAGAAGATTAATAGCTGAACAAAAAAAAGAATTAGGATTAATTGTGATTGATTACCTCCAGTTGATGGAAGGATCAACCCCTGATAATAGAGTGCAAGAACTTTCACGAATAACAAGAGGTCTTAAAAGCATGGCCAGAGAATTAAAAGTACCAGTAGTAGCTTTATCTCAGCTTAGTAGAGGGGTAGAGTCTAGAACAAATAAAAGACCAATGTTAAGTGATCTAAGAGAATCAGGATCTATTGAACAAGACGCAGATTTAGTATTAATGATTTATAGAGATGAATACTATAATCCAGAGACTGAAGATAGAGGAATTACAGAAATCATTGTCACTAAACATAGAAATGGACCCGTAGGAACTGTTAAATTATTATTTGAACCTCAATTTACGAGATTTAGGAATTTAGCTAATTAAATCGATCCTAAAATGCAAGATCATTACTCAACAAATGAATCTTTTGACGTCATCGTAATTGGAGGAGGACATGCAGGATGCGAAGCAGCTATAACAACAGCAAAATTAGGATTTTCTACAGCCTTATTTACAATCAATTTGGATAGGATTGCCTGGCAACCTTGCAACCCTGCTGTTGGCGGCCCGGCAAAAAGCCAGTTGGTACATGAAGTTGATGCATTAGGTGGAATCATTGGAAAATTAGCTGATGAGACAGCTATACAAAAAAGAATATTAAATTCAAGTAGAGGTCCAGCTGTATGGGCATTAAGAGCTCAGACAGATAAAAGAGAATACTCAAAAAAGATGATTGAAATACTACAAAATACAGATAATTTATCTCTAAAAGAAGCAATGATTACTGAACTAGATATCGCAGAAACTAAAGAAATTGGATTTAACTCAAAAAAAATCTTAAAAAAAAGAATAAAAGGTGTAAGGACTTTCTTTGGTAGTTATTATTCAGCAAGATCAGTTATCATCACAGCTGGTACGTTCTTAGAAGGCAGAATATGGATAGGAAATAAATCAATGTCAGCTGGTAGATCGGGCGAACAAGCAGCAAAAGGTCTTACTCAAAATTTACACGAAATTGGTATCAAAACAGAACGTTTGAAAACAGGAACTCCAGCAAGAGTGGATAAAAGAAGTATCATTTTTGATGAATTAGATATTCAACCAAGTACTGCAGCAGATAAATATTTTTCATTTGACCCAGATATTAAAAATAATATGCCCCAAGTTAGTTGTCACATCACAAGAACAACTACCAAAACACATCAACTTATTAGAGACAATTTACATTTAACTCCCATTTACGGCGGTTTTATTGATAGTAAAGGACCAAGATATTGTCCATCAATTGAAGATAAAATCGTCAAATTTGCTGAGAAAGAATCACATCAAATTTTCTTAGAACCAGAAGGAATTAATACCCCTGAAATATATGTACAAGGATTTTCTACAGGTTTACCCGAAAATATTCAATTAAAACTTTTAAGGACCTTACCTGGATTAGGTGAATGTAAAATGTTGCGACCAGCATATGCTGTGGAGTATGACTATATACCTGCAACACAGCTCCGAACATCACTCGAAACGAAAGAAATTGAATATTTATTTAGCGCCGGACAAATTAATGGCACTACTGGTTATGAAGAAGCAGCAGCACAAGGATTAGTCGCAGGAGTCAATGCGACAAGAAAACTAAACAAAAAAGATCCAATAATTTTCACTAGAGAAAGCAGTTATATAGGAACAATGATCAATGATTTAATTACCAAAGACCTCAAAGAACCATACAGAGTTCTCACTAGTAGGAGTGAATATAGGTTAACTCTTAGAGGAGATAATGCAGATAGGAGATTAACACCATTAGGTTATCAAATAGGGCTAATTAATGAGAAAAGATGGTCAGCCTATCAAGAAAAAATGAAACTACTCGAGGAAGAGAAATTTAGATTAAACAAGACTCGTTTAAAGAATACCGATGAAATATCAAAAAAGATAGAATTAGAAACGGGATCAAAAATCAAAGGCTCAACAACTTTGAAAGAACTCTTAAAAAGACCAAACTTTCATTATTCAGATCTAATCAAATATAATTTGAATGAAAAAAATTTAGATTCTTCAATTCAGGAAGGTGTAGAAATAGATATTAAATACGAGGGTTACCTTAAAAGACAAAAAAACAACATTGAACAAATAAATCGTCAAAGCTGTAAATCTCTTCCTCAAGAAATAAATTATGAAAAGATAGATACATTATCTTTAGAAGCTAGAGAAAATTTGAATAAAATAAAGCCAAAAAATTTTGGTGATGCTTCAAAAATTCCTGGAGTAAGCAAAGCTGATTTAACTGCATTACTTGTATGGCTAAAAATAAGAGAAATAAAAAAAGAAAAGGCAAATATTTATGTCGAAAAAAAGTTATCATCTTAAAAGCATTCCGTCTAAGCACTGAATAATAAACTTTTTAACTCACCAAAAATTTTATGGGAAGAAAAAGCCTCTACTTTTTTAGTGAAAAATTCATTACCAAAAATATCTGGTCCATGGAAATTAATGCTGCTTGGGGATGGAAGTCCCACTAGACATTTACAGCTTTTAACTAATCAAGAGACGAAAATTAAATTAATTTCAATGCAAGTAGATCCTCTATTCATTGAAGAAGGTCCTAAAGAATTAAATCAATTAAATGGACCTTTAATTAGAAGACAAGTATGGATTAAAAACAATAATAAAAACCTAGCATGGGCTGAAAGTTGGTGGAATGCAGAACAAGTGAATGAAAATTTAAAAGCCAAAGAAGAACCAATTTGGAAGAATTTGACTCAAGACAGATCAGAATTGTTTAGAGAAGTTGACCGAATTTCACTTGTTAATTCAAATTGGTTAGAAGATCAATTTTGTTTTAAAGGTCCATTCTGGTCAAGAAATTATAGATTTTTTCGAGACAAAAAGCCCCTAACAATTATTAGAGAAGTATTCAATCCACATTTAGAAACTTTATTAGGCTATTCAGGAATTAAAGAATTTACGAAACTATACTCTTCTTCTTCTTGATCTGGGAAGATTTCTTGATTTTGATTGAACTTGTTGGTTTGATTGATCTCTAGAAGTATTATTCTCTTTTTCTGAAGCTCTTTGCCATCTTTCAACTTTGAAATCCATTTCATCTGGCCAATCTTCGTCCTTACTCTCTTTCACATAAGGTAATTTTTTTTGCTCAGTAGTCTGTAAATTTTTTGGTTGCCTTAGAGATATTGCTTCTAAAGGTCTTTTTGAGTGATGTTTAGCAGGTTCATAAGAATTTGATTCTCTAGAAAATGTCCTTATATCACTGTTATCATCGTAAAAATTCTCATCATTCCAATCATCATTATCTTCATCAAAAAATAAATCCACTTTTTCAGATACCCATCTTCCTACTTTTTTAACACTCTTACTTGTTATTCCTTGAAAATCTGAATTCCTTCTTTTTCCTGGCCTAGCACCAGATACTCCATCGACAAATTGTCTTCCAGTTTCAAAAATTTTATCAACCTGTTTATCAACAATATTTTTATCAAAACTATTTCTAATATTTCTAATTCTCCTTGAATCCATAAATTATTATGCTTTTTAAAATTTAAGTTACATTAAAAAAATTAATTATTCCAAATATAGAAACAAAAACACATCTAAGATCTTTAATTAAACAAAATTAAACATTAATGGATGAAAACTCATCTAATATTTTTAATCAAACAAAATTAAACACTTTTTATTCCATAATCCATTAAAGAATTTTATACAACATTTTTTACAGGCAATATTCTTTATCCTTTTCCTGTATAAAAATTCCTCACCACAATTTTGGCAAGTTCCTATATATTTTAATTCTCTCCTTTCAATAGGAAATGAGTGCCTCACAGAAATTTGAAAATTCTTCTCTTTCTCATTAATTTCATTCATCTTTTTTAAGAAATTTGGACCATGTATCTCATTTTTTTTTAATATTCTATCTACCCATGCGTGAATCATTTCATGACATAAAGTACTATTTATTTCACTACTAGATAATTTACTCAAAATAGGTTTCGATAAGATAATTTCAGAATCGACGAGATCATTAATTCGTTTTCTTTTATAAAAACCTGCAGTAGTTTTTAATCTATTATCACTCCATCTAACCTTTACTAAAGATTGATTATTAACCGCTAAAGAATTTTCAAAATATTGGCTATTAAATTTATGAAATAAAGGTAAAAGAGGAATTACAGGCATTATGAATTAAAATTAGTATTATTTTGACAAAAAAAGCCGTCAAAAACGATTTCTTTTCTTAAAGTAAAAAAAAACTCAAATCAACATGGATGCAACACTAGTTAAAGATATCGGAATTAAAGCATTATTAGTTGGCGGAGCTGTACTAGTTTCTTTTTGGACTTTTAATGCAGTCAAATTAGTTATAAGCGCCAGAGGAATTAATCCATTAGTAAGAAAGTTTTTTGATCAAATAGCGGCTGGCAGAATTGATGCAGCGTATGGTTTAACTACAAAAACTTATAAAACTCATGTAAAGCGCCAAGACTTTCTTAAATTTTTAGCTAGTTTAAACCTCAATAAATACAGAAATTTAAAATCAGGAAGACCTAGAGTCCAAGAAGATCAAATCATAATAACCTTAAATTTAAAATCAGAAGATAAACAAGATGAGCTGCCGTTAGATTTTACATTCTCAAAAACTGACAATGATTGGAAGATAGACAGAATAGCAAAAGTTAATTAATAATTTCTTGTGAGGCAAAAAGAATTGTTTAAAGAAGAGATAATACATCAATTAGAATTACACCCAAGTAGATTAGATAAAGAAAAAATCATCTCAGAAGCAATGGAAAAAGGTCTAGATGATTTTTTTGAGGGAATCCGTATGGCACTTGATCCATTGGTAACTTTTGGTGTAAAAATTGTTCCTGAAAAAGAGAATGAAAAAAGTGAAAATTTTTTATGGAAAGATTTTAGGGAATTAGCAAACAAGCTTATTCAAAGAGAACTTACTGGTCACGCTGCTCGCGATGCAATTATTACGGCTATGGAGTCTGCCACTAAAGAAGAGTGGAATGGATTTTATAGACGAGTTTTAATTAAAGATCTTAGATGTGGTGTATCTGAAAAAACAATCAACAAGATAGCCAAGAAATTTCCCAAATATGCAATTCCTATTTTTTCTTGTCCTTTAGCTCATGACAGTGCAAATCATGAAAAAAAAATGATAGGAAAAAAGCAAATTGAAATCAAATTAGATGGCGTGCGCGTCTTAACAATAATTAGACAAAATAAAGTAGAAATGTTTTCTCGTAATGGAAAACAATTTCATAATTTTGGTCATATTATCTCAGAAATAGAAAACGTCCTAAAAGAAGATCCTGCACCTTATGACTTAGTCCTAGATGGTGAAGTAATGAGTGCTAACTTTCAAGATTTAATGAAACAGGTTCATAGAAAAGATGGCAAACAAACAAAAGACGCAGTTCTTCACCTATTTGACTTATGTCCCCTTGAAAATTTCCAAAAAGGTAGATGGAACACTAGTCAAACTGCAAGAAGTTTACTAGTAAAAGAATGGGTAGCAAAACATTCTATGCTTCTAAGACATATAAAAACACTTGAATGGGAAAATGTAGATCTCAACACCATTGAGGGACAGAAAAGATTTGTAGAGCTGAATAAATCTGCCGTGGAAGGTGGATATGAAGGAGTAATGATTAAAGATCCTGATGCTATTTATGAATGTAAAAGAACACACAGTTGGTTAAAAGCAAAACCATTCATTGAAGTCACTTTAAAGGTTGTATCGGTTGAGGAAGGCACAGGTCGCAATAAAGGTAGACTAGGAGCTGTCTTAGTAGAAGGGGAAGATGATGGGCATGAATACAGTCTTAGTTGTGGAAGCGGATTTAGTGATATCCAACGTGAAGAATATTGGTCAAAACGGAATCAACTTATTGGTCAACTTGTCGAAATTAGAGCTGATGCTAAAACTAAATCCAAGGATGCTGTTGCTTTTAGTCTTAGGTTTCCTAGATTCAAATGCTTTAGAGGATTTAAAGCTGGAGAAAAATTTTAAATTTTTAAAAATAATTTTCAACAAAGTAGTTAATGAAAAATATGTTTTTAAGTAAAACAACTAAAAATCTTACCTATAAAATGTCAGAATAATTATCAGGACCTTTTGAGAGACTTATGACGAAGAAAACAGTTTTCAACTTTATAAAAACACCTTGTGGACAGGCAAAATATATCGAATTAGAAGCCAACAAAACTTTACTAGGTAAATTTAGGCTTTTGTGGTTTATCTTAATTGCATCTATTAGAGATTGGAATATTAAAGAGTAAATTCTTAGGAGTTTTCAAAATATTCCCTGGAGTATTTAGCTGAGAAATATATAACTAAAAAAGTTGAAATAATTCCAACTATAGTCATATATAAATTATTTGGTGATTGCACGTTTTTTAGATCCTGAATATTTTTTGCCAAACTACCTATTGAGCAATAAAGAAAAGTTCCTGGAATTATTCCAAGAAGACCAAGAGCGAAATCTCGAAATTTAACATTATTCAAACCATAAAAATAATTAAGAATACTAAAGGGAAATATCGGCGATAATCTAGCTAAAAAAATTAATTTAAGTCCGCCTTTTTCAACTACTTTTTCCATAACACTTAATTTTGGATAACGGCTAAAAAGATTTTTTAGCTTTTTTGCAAAAAAACTTTTTGATACAAAAAAAGCAACTGATGCTCCTATGAAAGCGGAGAAAAAAACGATAATTGAACCTAAATATGAGCCATATAAAAAACCTGCTAATAAAGATAACCAAGAAGCTGGAAGTATTAATAAAACAATTAAAATATAAATGCTAACAAACGAAAATATCCCAATTCCGGTATTAAAAAAAAAAGGCAAATTATAAATATTTTCAAGAAATATATTCATTCTCAATTCAAAAGTTCGAGTTTTTTAGTAATTCTTTCCTTTTGTACCGAACTCTCATTTAATTTAAATCTGCACTCATCAACAATATCTTTTGGAGCCTTATCAACGAAATTTTTATTAGATAATCTTTTATTTAAATTATCTAACTCAATAGTCACCTTTTCTAAATCCTTGGTTAACCTTTCCTTTAATGCATCTATATTTACAAAATCCTGAAAAGGTAGATAAACCTCTAAATCATTAATTATCCCGGAAAAAGATTTAGCAAACTCTTTTTTATTAACAGCATTAGTTTTAAAAATAAATACTTCAGAAGATTTAGTTAAGATTTGAATATCATCAACTAAAGTTTTTAAAAAATTAATCAATTCATCATTGTCTGAAATTAAATATACAGAAACTTTTTCTGATGGCTTAAGACCTAATTCAGCTCTCAAATTTCTAATCAATCTAATAATTTCAAAGAGTTGCTGAAAGGAATTATCAAGCTTATTATCAACAAATTTATTTTCGTGAATTGGCCATTTTTGAAGAGATAATAATGCATTATCTGGTTTTAGTTGCAGCACATGCCAAAGTTCCTCAGTAATGTGCGGCATAAAAGGATGAATCATCACCAAAATATCATTGAGCACTTTTATTAAAACTTTTTCAGATATTTTTCTATTTTTATTCTCTTGATTATTAAACCTTTGTTTAGCAAATTCTACATACCAGTCACAAAAATCATTCCACGTAAATTCATATAATAGTTTCGCAGATTCTCCCAATTTATATTCTTTCAACAAAGCAGCTACTTTTATATTTACTTGATTCAATTTCGATAAAATCCACTTATCACATAACTCTAAAGAAATTTCATCACTCTCATTAAGCGAATTATTATTATTAGAAGTTTTATTAATTAAAACAAATTTAGTTGCATTCCATAATTTATTCGCAAAATTTCTTGAAGCTTCAACAGTTGAAGATGTATCTTTTTTCCTATCAAAATCAAGACGGATATCTTGTCCAGCGCCTGCAACTTCTCGAATTAAAGCAAATCGTAGAGCATCAGAACCATATTTATCAATTAATAGTATTGGATCAATACCATTACCTGAACTTTTACTCATTTTTTTATTGTTTTCATCTCTAACTAGACCATGAATATAAACATCCCTAAAAGGAATATTATTCGTAAAAGTATTCCCCATCATTGTCATTCTCGCAACCCAGAAGAAAATAATATCGAAACCAGTAACAAGAACACTATTTGGATACCATTTTTTAAAATCCGGATCATTTGTATTTGGCCAACCAAGGGTTGAGAAAGGCCATAAACCACTTGAAAACCATGTATCCAAAACATCTTTATCACGAACCAATTTAATATTTAATCCAAATTTTTTATTAGCTTCGATTAAGGCATCATCTTCATTTCTAGCAACAACATATGGAGTATTTTGTTCTATTGAGTCTTGAGATTGATCTAAAACATACCAGGCTGGTATTTGGTGCCCCCACCATAATTGCCGACTGATACACCAATCATTAATATTCTCTAACCAATCCTTATAAACTTTCTCCCAGCGTGGAGGAATAAACGATGGTTTTTTAGAATCAATTTCATTAAGACATCCTTGTGATATATCATCCATTTTCAAAAACCATTGTGTTGACAATAAAGGTTCAATTGGCACCTTACCTCTATCAGAAAAAGGAACAGTATGTTTATAATCCTCTATCTTTGTCAAAAGGCCTAAGTTATCCAATTCTTTGATAATTTTCTTTCTAGCCTCATATCTATCTAAATTTTGAAAAATACCTGCATTAATATTTAAAGTTCCATCTTTGTTCATTACATTAATCTGTTTTAAATTATGCCTTCTTCCTATTGCAAAATCATTTGGATCATGGGCTGGAGTAACCTTCACACAACCAGTACCAAAATCTTTATCAACATGTGAATCAGCGATAATAGGTATTTCTCTATCAACGAAAGGAACTTTTACTTTGACACCAATAAATTCTTTATATCTATCATCATCAGGATTAACTGCTACAGCAGTATCACCCAAAAGAGTTTCTGGTCTTGTTGTTGCAACTTCTAAGTACTTATCTAACTGTTCACCACTTTCAGAAATTAAAGGGTATTTAAAATGCCATAAATGACCATTTACTTCTTGCATTTCGACTTCAAGATCGCTTACGGCAGATTGAGATTCAGGGCACCAATTAACCAAATATTCGCCTCTATAAATTAAATTCTTCTTATAGAGAATATTAAAAGCCTCAATAACTGCTTCATTTAATTTTTGATCAAGAGTAAATCTTTCTCTAGTCCAGTCAACTGAATATCCTATCCTTTTTAATTGAGAAACTATTCTTCCACCACTTTGTTCTTTCCAGTTCCATGCTCTTTTAAGAAATTCATCTCTTCCAATATCTTCGCTTGTTTTGCCTTCACTTTTTAATTGTTTTTCGAGAATAGTTTGAACAGCTATTGAAGCATGATCAGTTCCCGGTAAACACAAAACATTCTTACCTAAAAGTCTTTGAAAACGTACTACAACATCTATTAAAGCCGTATTAAATGCATGCCCCATATGCAAAGATCCAGTTACATTTGGTGGCGGAATAACAACACAAAAAGACTCCCCATCATCCTCAGGGTTAGGACTAAACGCCTTTAGACATTCCCATTTGTCTTGCCACTTTTTCTCTACTTCAAAAGGTGAATAATTCTCTAAAGATAATTGATCATTCATCTCTGTCATGTGCAAATTTTATTTCAATAAACTTTTGTTTATTTTATCTTGAGAGCAGCCAATTAATGAAAATAATATTAGTTTGCAAAAAAGACACATCCATTCTACAAAAGTTTGAAGCCAGAACCACAGGAACAACGTTTTGCATTTTTCGGTGTCGAGATAAGAAATCCACCACCGCTCAAATCACCGTAATAATCTAATTTTAAATCTTTCAGTAAATTAAACTTTTTTACATCTGCGTATAAAGTTACTCCTTCAGTTCTTGAAATAGGGGATCCACTACATGTACCTGGCCTTAATTTAATATGCATCCATCCTTCGGAACAATTTTTATCCTCTACTAAATCAATCGACATTTCTCCTGGAGAACCTCCAAAAGAAGCTTGCCTAGATAGTTCTGAAGCAGCACTTTGACTGATTGAAAGATTGACGATCTCAGTCATTAGAAAAATAATAAATGGGCGATCCAGGGTTCGAACCAGGGACATCCTGCTTGTAAGGCAGGCGCTCTACCGCTGAGCTAATCGCCCTTATGATAAATCATTCTAATAGATGAAGTTGAAAAATTTATACTAAGTATTTAAATATTTCATGATTGAGGCAAAATTTAATTAATAAAATATATCCTATGTCCCCAAACAATAGATATAAATTGGAAAACAATTCCGATTTAGAGACTATAAATAGTTTTAAAATCTTAATATCTAATATCAAAGCATTAAAAGATAAAACTTGGGGCTGCCCATGGCAGAAAATACAGTCTCATGTATCGTTGATCCCATTTTTGTATGAAGAAAGTAATGAATTTATAGATGCGATATATGAAAAAAATGCAGATAACATATGTGAGGAGTTAGGAGATCTTTTATTACAAGTAATGCTTCATGCTGAAATCGGTTACGAAAAAAAAGAATTTGCACTAAATGATGTTATAAAAAAGCTAAACAAGAAAATTATTAATAGACATCCATATATTTTTAACAAAAAAGAAAAAGTATCATTAAAAAAATCACAACAGATTTGGGTAAATATAAAAAATTTAGAAAAAGAAGTACCTCATATCAAATCTTCAATTAGTAGAAATTTAAATTTGAAAATTAAAGATTTACCGCCAACGGTTGGAACAGATAAAATCACAAATGGTGTTAAAGAACATGGTTTCAAGTGGGAAAGTACTGATGAGATTTTTAAAAAATTAGAAGAAGAAATTAATGAATTAAAGGAAGCAATTAAAAGTAAAAATGATTCAGAGATAAAAAATGAATTTGGGGATATTTACTTTACTCTTCTTAATCTCTCAAACTTTTTAAAGATCAATCCTGAATCAGCTCTTCAAAAAACTAATATAAAATTTTTAGACAGATTTTCAATCGTCGAAGAGCATGCAGGAGATAATATTAAAAAACAAACTCCCAAAGACTTTCAACGGCTTTGGCAAATAGCCAAGCAAAAACTGGCGAGAAAAATTCCTAAAAGCAAATGACAAATATTACAACATGGATAGATGAATATCATAAAGGCTCAAGATTCGGCCTAGATGGGAAAATTCTAATTAAAAAAACCTCAAAATATCAAGAAATCATTGTTATTGAAAATGAATATTATGGTAAAGCTTTAATGTTAGATGGTTGCTGGATGACATCATTAAAAGACGAGAAATATTATCATGAGTGTCTTGTGCATCCTGCATTAAGTAGCATTGACAAAAAATCTAATGTACTAATTATTGGCGGTGGTGACGGTGGTACTGCTAGAGAATGCGTTAAATATTCTCAAATATCAAAAATTGATCTAGTAGAAATTGATGAGGAGGTAATCAAAATATCTAAAAAATTTCTAAAAGAAATTGGAGGCGAAGCATGGAATGACAAAAGATTAGAAATACATGTTGATGATGGTGTTAAATGGGTAAAAAAAACAAAAGATAATTTATACGACGTTATATTTATAGATAGTTCAGATCCCTCAGAATTTTCAAATTTATTATTTTCAAATCATTTTTATAAAGAATGTAAAAGAATACTTACACCATGTGGGATATTAGCAACGCAAAGCGAATCTCCTGAATCCTTCAAAAATATTCACATAAATATTTTGAAAACCCTAAAAAATATATTTAAAGTTTCTGAAACTATGTATTCCTTTGTGCCTATATATCCAAGCGGGATTTGGAGTTGGACATTTGCTTCTTCAGAAAATCTTAATTTATCAAAGCAAAATTATGAAGAAGTCCTAAAAATAGAAAAAGGATGTGAAATTTGGAATTTAAATTTTCAAAATGCAGCATTCAAAATGATGCCAAATAAAATTGTAAAAGAACTAGATTCATAAGATGACAAAAAATTTATTTGATAACGAAAATTCAATTTATATGGGAGCAAAAAGAAGTCCAGAAAATTGCTCAATTGGTATATTTGGAGTTAATTATGACGGGACATGTTCTTTTAAACCAGGAGCAAGATTTGGTCCAGAAGCAATAAGACAAGTCAGTTCTTGTTTAGAAACATATTGTCCAAAAATAAAAAAAGACTTAGAGGATATTATGTATGTTGATTTTGGATCAATATTAATTGATAAAAATGACTCAAAGTCGGTTATTGAGTCGGTTAAATCAGCAACAAATTATTTAATTAGCAAACGCCTTAGTCCTATTATGCTTGGAGGCGAACACTCTATTACAAGAGGTGCTATTGAAGCATTAGTAAAAAAATATCCAGATTTGATATTGGTTCAACTTGATGCTCATGCAGATTTAAGAGAATCATATATAGGAAATGAACATAGTCATGCTTGTACTATGAAAAGATGCTTAGAAGTACTACCTGAAAAAAAAATTTTACAAGTTGGAATTAGAAGTGGGACTAAGGAAGAATTTGAAATTATGCATAACAACAAGCAATTAGTTAACTTTTGTCCAGGCGGAAATTCACATGAATTAAAACAAGCTCTTCTACCATTCGCTAAGTCTCCAATCTATTTAACAATAGATTTAGATTGGTTTGATCCCAGTTTATTAGCAGGGACGGGTACTCCAGAACCGGGAGGATTTTTTTGGAATGATTTTGAAGAAATATTAAAAACTTTAAAAGACCTTAGAATTGTGGCTTCAGATATTGTGGAATTATCTCCAGAAATTGATAAAAGCGGAGTAAGTAGCATAGTTGCAGCCAAAGTACTTAGAAGCTTAATTTTGTCATTAGAAAATATGCAATAAAAAATTTCTAAACTACAGTGTAAAAATACTAAATAAAACTAAATATTTCATGGATTTGCTAAAAAGTCCTCTTTATTCAAAATATGTTGAATCCAATGCAAAATTAGTGGATTTTGCAGGTTGGGAAATGCCAATATCATTTTCAGGATTAATTAAAGAGCATGAATCAGTTAGATCTTCAGCAGGATTATTTGATATTTCTCACATGGGTGTGATTTCCATCAAGGGAATCAATCCAAAGGATTATATTCAAAAACTTTTTCCTACTAATTTATACTCCTTTTCTGAAGGTCAGGGGCTTTATACAGTAATGCTAAATGATAAAGGAGGAATAATAGATGACTTAATAATTTATGACCTTGGTATACAAGAAAATGACATATCAGAATTATTGTTAATAGTTAATGCAAGTAGATATGAAGAAGATTTTCAGTGGATAAAAAATAATTTAAATATGTCTGAAATTTCAATAACAAACTTTAAAAAAGACAAAGTACTTTTAGCACTACAGGGGAAAAACTCATTCGATTTATTTGAAGAATGGATTGAATCTTCGATCTCATATGTACCTAACTTTGGATGCGAATATAAAATTTTTGAACATATTTCGCCTAAAGAAAAAATTTTCTTTTCAAAGACAGGCTATACAGGGGAAAATGGTCTAGAAATACTTTTATCTAAAAAGGCAGCAATTAATTTATGGGATTTCTCAATTTCCAAAAATGTTGCACCTTGTGGTTTAGGAGCTAGAGATACTCTTAGACTTGAAGCAGGCATGCATCTTTATGGTCAAGACATAAATGAAGAAACTTCTCCATATGAAGCAGGGTTAGGCTGGCTAGTACATCTAGAAAATAATCACGAATTCTTGGGAAGAAGATTTCTTGAAGAGCAGTCAAGATTAGGTATTCAAAAAAAGTTAGTTGGTCTCTCCATAGAAGGTAAAGCAATAGGAAGAAAAGGTTGCCCAGTTATTAAAGGTGAAGAAAATATTGGGACAATCACAAGCGGCAGTTGGTCTCCAACTAAACAACAAGCTATAGCTTTTGCATACATCAATACTTCGCATGCCTTAATAAATAATGAAGTTCAAATATTAATAAGAGGCAAAAAATTCAAAGGGGTAATAACAAAGAGAGCGTTTTATAAAAAAAATTATTAACAAAATTTACCCTTAAAGAATTAATATAAGTTATTGATAAATAAATCATAGTTAGATGAGAAACAAAATTTGCAAAGAACTCAATAATACAGATATTGGTAAATTAGTTAATTTATGCGGATGGGTAGATAGAAGAAGAGATCATGGTGGTGTAATTTTTATTGATTTAAGAGATCATAGTGGATTCCTACAAATAACAATTAACCCCGATGATGGTGCAGATCTATTTAAACAGGCAGAAACTCTAAGAAATGAAACAGTAATAATGGTTAGCGGAATTATTAATGAAAGGCCCAAAGATTCCATAAATACAAATTTAAGTACTGGAGAGTTAGAGCTTAAGGTTAAAGATTTACAAGTTCTCAACCAAATTAAAAACAACTTACCTTTTCCAGTGTCTATACATGATTATGAAAATACAAAAGAGGAACTCAGATTAAAATATAGATACCTTGATTTAAGAAGGGGAAAATTGCTAGAAAATTTAAAAACAAGACATAAGATTATTAAAGTTGCTAGAGAATTTCTTGATAATTTTGGATTTACAGAAGTAGAGACTCCATTACTTACAAAGTCAACTCCTGAAGGCGCTCGCGATTTTCTTGTTCCTGCACGTCTTTCAAATGGAGAATTTTTTGCTTTACCTCAATCCCCACAACTATTTAAACAACTTTTAATGGTTGGGGGCTTAGATAAGTATTATCAAATCGCAAAATGTTTCCGTGATGAAGACTTAAGGGCAGATAGACAGCCAGAGTTTACTCAATTAGATATTGAGATTAGCTTTATTAGTGAAGAAGAAATAATTTCTTTTAATGAAAGTCTCATAAAAAAAATATGGAAAGAAGTATTAAATATTAATTTTAATAATGCTTTTCCAAGAATGTCATGGCAGGCAGCAATGGATAATTACGGCACTGATAGACCAGATACTAGATATGAAATGTTATTAAAAGATTTAGGAGGAGTATTAGGTGATATTGGATTTAATATTTTCACCAAGGCAATTAAGTCTGGAGGTTATATAAAATCCATAACAGTCAAAGGAGGCAATTCAAGTATTAGCAACGTAAGAATTAAACCAGGAGGTGACATCTTCCAAGTAGCTCAAGATGCAGGCGCTGGTGGTTTGGCCTTTATAAGGGTTAAAGGAGATGAGCTTGAGACTATTGGGGCAATTAAAAATAATTTAAGTGAAGAGCACATAGCTGATATTTTAAAAATCACAGAAGCAAAAGACGGAGACTTAATCCTCTTAGGAGCTGGAGATAAACAAATTGTCAATCAGTCATTAGATAGAGTTAGACAATATATCGCAAAAGACTTGAATCTTATTGATAAGAGTAAATGGAATTTCTTATGGGTAACTGACTTCCCGATGTTTGAGAGAAATGAAGATGAAAATAGATATGAAGCTTTACATCATCCTTTTTGTTCTCCAAAAAATATTAAATCTAAAGATTCTGAAAACTTGAAAAAAGAAATTGAGAGCTCTACAGCAAATGCTTATGACTTAGTTCTCAATGGATTGGAGTTAGGAGGTGGCTCTTTACGTATTCATGAAGCGAACTTACAAAGAGAGGTTCTGAAAACGGTTGGACTTTCCGATATAGAGATTGATGAAAAATTTGGATTTTTAATAGAAGCCTTAGAAATGGGTGCTCCTCCTCATGGTGGAATAGCGTTTGGATTGGATCGTATTACCATGCTAATCATTGGTGCAGATTCAATCAGAGAAACCATTGCTTTTCCAAAAAATCAACAAGCAAAATGTCTTCTCACAAATGCACCTTCAAATGTCTCTGAATCACAATTAAAAGAATTAGATATTGAAATAACAATTGATGAATAAGAATATATATGGATGTTCTAAAAATTTTTTGTTTAAATAAAATATAAGGAGGATGTGCTTAATTAAAAATATTTAATGTCAAAATTTGTATTTGTCACCGGAGGAGTAGTTTCTAGCATTGGTAAAGGAATTGTAGCTGCAAGCCTAGGAAGATTATTAAAGTCTAGAGGATATAGTGTTTCAATATTAAAACTAGATCCATATCTAAATGTTGATCCAGGAACAATGAGCCCTTTCCAACATGGAGAAGTATTTGTAACCGAAGATGGGGCTGAAACCGATCTAGATTTAGGTCACTATGAAAGATTTACTGATACTGCAATGACTAGGTTAAATAGTGTGACTACAGGATCTATCTATCAAGCAGTTATCAATAAAGAAAGAAGAGGTAGTTATGACGGTGGAACTGTGCAAGTAATACCTCACATAACGAGAGAAATAAGAGAAAGAATTCATAGAGTAGCCGCCAACAGTAATGCAGATATTATAATTACTGAAATTGGTGGAACAGTTGGTGATATTGAATCTCTACCTTTTTTAGAGGCAATAAGAGAATTCAAAAATGATGTCAACAGGAACGATGTCGCATACATACACGTAACATTACTTCCTTACATCAAAACTTCTGGCGAAATAAAAACTAAACCAACACAACATTCAGTGAAAGAATTAAGATCAATTGGAATTCAACCAGATTTACTTGTATGCCGAAGTGATAAATCTATCAATGCAGCTCTTAAAAAGAAGCTTAGTGGCTTTTGCGGTGTCAGTATCAACTCTGTGATTGAAGCTTTAGATGCAGACAGTATTTATTCTGTACCTCTTTCTTTAAAAAAAGAAGGTTTATGCAAAGAAACCCTGAAGTATTTAGACCTTGAAGATAAAAAATGTGATTTGAAAAATTGGGAGCACCTTATACACAACCTAAGAAATCCTGGAGCTCCAATCAAAGTTGCTTTAGTAGGTAAATACATTGAACTTGGAGATGCATATTTATCCGTTGTTGAAGCTTTAAGACATGCGTGCATTGAACAAAAGGCTTTATTAGATTTACATTGGGTAAGTGCTGAAATGATAGAAAAAAATTCAGCAGAAACTTACTTAAATAAAGTTGATGCAATTGTGGTACCGGGGGGATTTGGCAATAGAGGAGTCAATGGAAAAATTTCGGCTATAAAATTCGCAAGAGAAAATAAAATTCCCTTTTTAGGTTTGTGCCTTGGTATGCAATGTGCAGTTATAGAATGGGCCAGGAATGTAGCTAATCTTCCAGATGCTTCTAGTTCAGAACTAGACCCAAACACTCCAAATCCAGTAATACATTTATTACCAGAACAGGAAGATGTAGTTGATTTAGGTGGGACAATGAGACTTGGAGTTTATCCATGTAGATTGACAAAAAATACAACTGGAAAAAACTTATATAATGAGGATGTTATTTATGAGAGACATCGACATAGATACGAATTTAATAATTACTACAAACAAAGTTTTTTAGATTCTGGATACAAAATTAGTGGTACATCACCAGATGGCAGATTAGTTGAGTTAATTGAGTTAGAAAATCATCCATACTTCTTAGCATGTCAATATCATCCTGAGTTTTTATCACGACCTGGCAAACCACATCCTTTATTTAAAGGTTTAATCAAAGCCTCTCAAGATAAGTTAACTCAATCAAATTAATATTCTTTATTTTTTTGAATGAAAATGACAAAATTTTTACCCTTAGTCGAACAATTTCATTCATTACAAGGTGAAGGTTATCACGCTGGAAAAAGTGCTTTTTTTATAAGATTAGCAGGATGTAAAGTTGGATGTTCGTGGTGCGATACCAAGAATTCATGGGACGAGAAAAAACACCCTTCTATATCAATTGAAAAAATAATAGATCGCATAAAAATTGCCAGAGAAAAAGGAGCATCTTTTTGCGTTATTACAGGTGGAGAACCTTTACAACATAACTTGGATAATTTTTGCGAAGCCATAAAAAAAATGACGATGGGAGAAGAACAAAAGCCAATGAAGATTCATATTGAGACAAGTGGAGTTAATTCGATATCAGGGAGCTATGACTGGATTACTTTATCTCCTAAAAGACACTCACCTCCCAAAAATTATTTTTTAAAAAACTGTAATGAAATCAAAATAATCATAAATGAAATAGAAGATATTGAATTTGCTATTCAAATAAAAAAGGAAACTTTAAAACAATATCAACTCTCTAAAAGCGAAGATGGCTCAAAAAAAGAAGATAAAATTTTTTATTTACAGCCAGCATGGAACAATGCGAATGGTTTTTCTCTTGCTATTGATTTCGTAAAAAATAATCCAGATTGGAAATTGAGCCTTCAAACTCACAAATACTTAAAAATTAATTGAAATAGTATGACTCTTAAAAATAAATCGATAGTAGTTTTATTATCTGGAGGTTTAGATTCTTCAACAGTTACTGGTCTCGCAAAAAAATCCGAAGCTAAAATTTTTGGCCTTTCATTTGACTACGGTCAACGTCATAAAAAAGAATTAAATTCTGCATCAATAATTGCAAAACACTTTGATATCGAAGAATTTAAAATCATTAAGCTTGACTTATCTTTATGGGGAGGCTCGTCATTAACTGATACTCAAAAAAATATTCCGAAAGAAGGAGTACAAACTAATAAAATTCCTAATACTTATGTTCCTGGGAGAAATACTATATTTATTTCAGTTGCACTAAGTTATGCCGAAGCAATAGATGCTGATTTTATAGGATTAGGAGTTAATGCACTAGATTATTCTGGTTATCCAGATTGCAGACCTGACTACATTAAAAAATTTCAAGAATTAGCAGATTTAGCTAATAAAAGAGGAAGAGAAAATAATCCAATAAAACTTTGGACGCCACTATTAGATTTAAATAAAGAGGAAATTATTAAATTAGCTTTTGCTAATCATGTCCCTTTAGATAAAACATGGAGTTGTTATTCGGGCAATTCAAAACCATGCGGTAAGTGTGATAGCTGCAGAATTAGAAATGCCGCTTATGCAAAATGGCTTAATAACAATAATAAAAAATGAAAATAAAAAAAATAATTCTAGAAAAATGGATTAATCCAGCACTGATTACGCATGATTTAACAAAAAAATTCGGAGATAAAGGATTAGCTTGGCTAGACAGTGATGGCAAAGAAAATGGGGAATGGTCAATAATAGGAATTAAACCTAAAAAAATCATCCAATCAAGAGATATCAATAACTTAGATAAAACTAATAATCCATTTAACAATTTAAAAAATATTGAAAAAGGATTTTGGATTGGATGGTTAAGTTATGAAGCTGGAGTTTATATAGAACCAAAAAACCCATGGCGAAAATCTAATATGGCAACTTTATGGATTGCATCATATGATCCAATCATTAAATGTAATCTAATAAACAAAGAAATAATTATCGAAGGCACAAACTCATCTGAACTAATGCATTATAAAAACATAATCAACAATATAAAAAATATTGAAGAAGAAAATATTATTAAAACAAATTTGGATTTTGATTTTTCAAATATAAATTTGGACGAAATGACAGAAAAATTTCAGAATAATATTTTAAAATTGAAAAAATTAATTTCCCTAGGTGATATATTTCAAGCAAACCTAACCACTAAATGCGAAATAGAATCTTCCAAAAACTATAATCCTCTAGATATTTATTTGAAAATAAGAAGGAAATTAAGAGCTCCCTTTGGAGGAATCATAATAAATAATGATAATTATAAAGAGGCTGTATTATCTACCTCGCCAGAAAGATTTATAAAAATAGATAATAAAAATTTTGTAGAATCAAGACCTATCAAAGGCACTAGATCCAGAGATAAAGATTTAAATCAAGATGCACTTAATGCTATCGATTTAATAACGAACGAAAAAGATAGAGCCGAAAATATTATGATTGTAGATTTAATAAGAAATGATTTAAGCAAAGTTTGCGAAACAGGTAGTATTATGGTTCCGGAAATATTAAAACTTGAAAGTTTCTTAAAAGTTCATCATCTAACTTCAGTAATCAGAGGCAAATTAAAAAAAGACAAAAACTGGATTGATTTACTAAAAGCTTGTTGGCCTGGAGGCTCTATAACTGGAGCACCTAAATTAAGATCATGCCAGAGACTATTTGAATTAGAAGAATGTGAACGCGGACCATACTGTGGCTCATTTTTGAAGCTTGACTGGAATGGAGAGTTTGACAGCAATATACTAATAAGATCATTTTTAATTAAAGACAAAAAAATCAATATATATGCTGGTTGCGGAATAGTTATTGACTCAAACCCTGAAGAGGAAACTGATGAACTAAAATGGAAACTTTTACCATTAATTGATTCACTAAAATGATTGAAACATTAGGCTGGCACAAGGATCAATGGTTGGATATTGATAGAATATTTATTGCTGCTAATAATAGAGGATTAAAATTTGCTGATGGTATATTTGAAACCATTTTAATAAAAGAAAACAAACCTATTCTTTTTGATGAACATCTGAAAAGATTAGAAAAAAGTGGCAAGATTTTAAATATTAATCTGAAAATAAATAAATTTACTTTGAGACAACTTATTCACGATGGAATTAAAAAGTTATCGCTTAAAAATGATCAATTTGCTTCAGTAAGAATAAACTATAGTCGAGGAACTAATGAAGGTCGAACACTAACAATTGATAGCACTTCAGAGACAAAAGATTTGGATAATGTATGGCTGGAGTTCTATAGAATCAAACCAAATTTTAATCCAATAAGCGTTTGCATTAGTCAAACAGAAAAAATAAATGAATTCAGTCTTATAAGTAAATGCAAAACATTTTCATATAATCAGGCAATTCAAGTTTTGACAGAAGCAAATGAAAAATCATTTGATGATTCTATCCTTTTGAATACTTCAGGTGAACTTTGTTGTGGAAGTACATTTAATCTTCTAATTAAAAGAAATAATCAATGGATAACTCCTCGAAAAGAGAGCGGCTGTTTAGAGGGGATTATGATTTCTAAAGCTTTAAAATTGAAAATTGTAAAAGAAGAATTAATTCCTCCAGAATTTCAAAATGATGACATAATAGTTGCAATTAATAGCTTATCCTGCAGACAAATTAATAAAGTTAATGATTTAAAACTTAATCCTAAATTCGATCCAATTTATTTTTGGGATTTATTATATAGTTGAACTTTATTAATATCTGGTAAATAGACATTAGATACTTTAGTTATATTGTTATTAACCTTAAATTCAACAATTTTTCCAATAATGATAATTGATGGAGCTGAAAATTCTTTATTTTTGATTTTATTTGGAAGATTATCTAATTTCTCTATCAAACATTTTTGATTTTTTAAAGTTGCTTCTTGAATAACAGCGCATTTAGTGTTCTTGTCTAAACCACCTAGAATTAATTCTTCCACAATAAATTCAATATTTTTTATACCCATAAAAATTACTAAGCTATCTGATGATTTAGCTAAATCTCTCCAATTTACTGTCTTTTTTTCCTTACCTACCCGCTCATGTCCAGTAACAAAAGTTACGGAACTCGCAGCATCTCTATGGGTTAGTGGAATACCAAAATATGTAGGGGCAGCTATCCCAGAAGTAATACCAGGAACGATTTCAACTGAAATTCCATTTTTTTCTAAAATCGATACCTCTTCACCTCCTCTAGAAAAAACGAATGGATCTCCCCCTTTAAGCCTTACAACATTTTTGCCTTCTTTTGCTAATTTCAAAATAAGATCATTAGTTTCAGCCTGAGGCACAGAACACTTCCCAGCTCTTTTGCCTACATGAAAAATTTCTGTACTTTTTCCTGCCTCTTTTGTTATTTCATCCGGTATTAAAGCATCATGAACTAATGCATCGCAATTTTTTATTAGGCGTAAAGCTTTAAGAGTCAAAAGCTCAGGGTCACCAGGACCTGCTCCAACTAAATAAACAATGCCGGGCACAATAATCTCCATTAACAAGTATGGTAGTAAAAGTTAATCGCAATGAAGGTAAATATTGTGAAAAAAAGTTTATTAAAACCAAATAAAAAATTTACTCTCCTTAGTGCGTTTATCACTCTTCTAAATGATCGTTTAAGTGAAAGTATACTATTACCCATTCTACCCTCTTTTGTTTTACTTTTTGACTCTAAAGCAAGTACATACGGTTTATTATCATGCACTTACCAATTAGCTCAATTTACAGCTTCTCCTTTTATAGGACTTATGAGTGATAGATATGGAAGAAGACCTGTCACTCTTTTTTGCATTACTGGTTCAGTAATAGGAATATCAATATTATCTTTTACAGTTCTTTTTAATTGGTCAAATTCAATAGCCACTATCCCGTTATTTTTATTATTTTTAGCGAGACTAATTGACGGTTTAAGTGGGGGGACTGCAGCTACTGCAACAACAATTCTTGCAGATATCTCAAGCCCTGCAAAAAGAGCAAAAACATTTGGTCTTATTGGTGTAGCTTTTGGTTTAAGTTTTTTCTTAGGTAATATTTTTGTTGTAATTTTTGCAAGAAATACAAATAATAATTTTATTATTCCAGTTTTGATAGCCTCAATCATTCCAATAATAAATTTTCTCCTTGTATTTTTTTACTTACCAGAAACCAAACCTAATAGTGAAATCAATAAATCAAAAACTCCTTTAAAAAACCCTTTAAAAGCTTTATTTACAGTTTTCAAAGAAGAAAAGATTAAAAAATTATCATTAGCTTTTTTTATTTACTTTATAGCTTTTACTGGGTTAACTAATATCCTTATATTTTTCCTCCAAGAATCTTTAAACTGGACGACAAAAGCATCAAGCGGAACTCTTGTTGTAGTAGGAATCATTGCGATTATCGTTCAGGGAGGATTAATTGGGCCTCTGGTAAAGCAATTTGGCGAAATGCGATTAACACTTATCGGATCTGGCTTTATTCTTGTGGCGTGTGCTCTTTTAATTACTGCTCCAAAAGAAAATGCGACAATTAATATTTATTCAGCTGTTTCATTTTTAGCAGTTGGGGCAGGATTAATTACGCCCACCTTAAGAGCACTAATATCAAAGAAATTAGACGTTGATAAACAAGGATCAATTTTAAGTAACCTTCAGGGTCTTCAGAGTCTTGGAGGGGTTTTAGGAATTGCAATGGCCGGAAGGGTTTATGATAGTTTTGGTCCTAAATCACCTTTTATAGCTGGTTCCGTTATCTTACTTTTCATGATATACCTTATTGCAGAGGGTAAAAATAATAATTCTTTTAACAATCAAAATTCAAAAGTATCTTAATGAAAAGCATGGCTAATGTTTTTATTAACAGAGAATTAAGTTGGATTGAGTTCAATAAAAGAGTACTCCTAACTGGTATGGAAAAGGAGTATAAAATCCTAGATAAAGTAAAATTTTGTTCAATTTTTAGTAATAATCTTGATGAATTTTTTATGGTAAGGGTAGCCTCATTAAAGGCTCAGGTTGAAGCAGGAATTACAAAAAAAAGTATTGATGGACTTACACCAAAAGAGCAATTAGAAAAAATAAACAAAGAAGTAAAAAAATTAACCAGTCTTCAAGAAAGCTATGTAAATAATGAATTAAATGATGAATTGCAAGAAAAAGGTGTGAATTTAAAAAAATATAATGACCTAAGTGAAAATCAAAGAAATTGGTGCAATAACTTCTTTACTTCATCTATTTTCCCTTTATTAACTCCATTAGTTGTTGATCCAGCACATCCATTCCCATTTATAAGTAATTTAAGTCTTAATTTGGCAGCTCTAATAAAGGATGGGGAAGATTCTAAAAATCAGTTTGTCAGAGTAAAAATACCAACAAAAAATATAAATAGATTTATACAAATTCCCAATGAAATTATTCAAAGTAGTGATGAAAATTCTCACTTTTTCATAAGTGTTGAGGATTTAATTGGGAATAATATAGATTCTCTATTCAACGGAATGGAATGTATAAATTATTCTTTTTTTAGAGTGACAAGGGATGCAGATTTAGAGTTAAAAGAACTTGAAGCTGATGATCTGTTACTAGCAGTTGAACAAAGTTTGCAAAAGAGAAGATTAGGCGGAGACGTAGTTAGATTAGAAGTTGCATCGGATATGCCAGAAAATATCCTAAAATTACTTATTGAAAGTATCTCAATACAAAAAGAATATATTTACTTTTGCAAAAGTTTTTTAGGCCTTGACGATTTAAATCAGCTTACAAAAATTAATAGAAATGATTTAAAAGAAAATCTGCTAATTGGGAAAACTCACCCGCAATTAAAAGATTTAAATTCACCTTTAACCAAAAACTATAATTCTATTTTTAAGATACTTAGAAAAAAAAATATTCTGCTTCATCATCCATACGACTTATTTAGAACTTCGGTTGAAGAATTTATTAACAAGGCGGCTGATGATCCGCTAGTTATGGCTATAAAAATAACTTTATATAGAGTTTCAAAGGATTCACCTATTATCGCAGCGTTAATGAGAGCTGCAGAAAATGGTAAAGAAGTAATGACTCTTGTTGAACTAAAAGCAAGATTTGATGAAGACAATAATATTCAATGGGCAAAACAACTTGAACAAGCTGGAATTCATGTTGTATATGGAATTATAGGATTTAAAACACATACAAAAATAGCTTTAGTAGTGAGAAAAGAAAAAGGACGATTAAGAAATTATTTTCATATTGGCACGGGAAATTATAACTCTAATACTTCAAGGTTTTATACAGATTTAGGACTACTTTCAACAGACCCAGAGATTTCTTCTGATTTACTTGAATTGTTTAATTACTTATCAGGTTTTTCTAAACAAAAAAGTTATCACAAATTATTAGTTTCTCCCTCATCGATGAGAGAAAAATTTATTTTTCTCATAAAAAGAGAAATTAAAAATGCAGTAGAAGGTAAAAAAGCTGAAATAATAGCAAAAATGAATTCTTTAGTAGACCCTGAAATAATTAAACTTCTTTACTTAGCTTCTGATTCAGGTGTAAAAATTAGTCTTATCATAAGAGGTATTTGTTGCTTATATCCCCAAAGAAAAAATTTAAGTGAAAATATTAAAGTCATCAGCATTATTGGCCATTTTCTTGAACACTCAAGAATTTTTTGGTTTTGTAATAACGGTGATAATGAGGTTTTGATTGGGAGTGCAGATTGGATGAGAAGAAATCTTGATAGAAGAATAGAAGCTGTTACTCCAATAGAGGATATTGAATTGAAATCTAAAATATACTCGCTTTTGCAAACCTACATTAAAGATGATTACTTTTCTTGGATAATGAAGGAAGATGGTTCTTATTCGAAACTTAAATTAGATTCATCGGATAATCGTTCGCAAATTGAACTAATAAAAACATAAAATTAATATTGATTTTTACAACATTTAAAAAAATACTTAATATTTTAAATTTTTTTTAATTTTTATAAAATCGATTCATATCAATGGATTTCAAGAAATAAGCTTTAAAAAAATAATTTTTGTCTTTAAAATTTCAACGTAAAAGTAGTTTTTATTTCGATTTCAGTGCTAGCTTTTTAAAAAATCCATTATTTAGGAGGCCAGGGTGATGGGGATCCCTCTGGAATCTGCGAAAAGCTCTTCAAATAATAATTTTGATGAGCCAAGATTACCAAACACTGCGGGCAAGTCTCGCAAATCGAAATCCAGTCTTACGGCAAAACAAAGCCAAAAAAAATCTGGCAGACTCGCTTCAGATTCTATTGGCTATTACTTAAGTAGCATTGGAAGAGTGCCTCTTTTGACTCCAGCAGAGGAAATAGAGTTAGCTCATCATGTTCAGAACATGAAAAAGTTGCTACAAATTCCTGAAACTGATAGAACGCAAAGAAATCATTATCAAATTAAGATTGGCAAAAGAGCCAGAGATAGAATGATGGCAGCGAATTTAAGGCTTGTAGTCTCCGTTGCAAAAAAATACCAAAACCAAGGGCTTGAATTATTAGATCTTGTGCAGGAAGGAGCTATTGGCCTTGAAAGAGCTGTAGATAAATTTGATCCTGCTATGGGATATAAATTCTCAACTTATGCTTACTGGTGGATTAGGCAAGGAATGACAAGGGCTATTGATAACAGTGCAAGAACAATCCGTTTGCCTATTCACATAAGTGAAAAACTATCCAAAATGAGAAGAGTCTCTAGAGAATTATCACATAGATTTGGCAGGCAACCTACCAGATTGGAAATGGCAACTGAAATGGGAATTGATCAAAAAGATTTAGAAGATTTAATTTCGCAAAGTGCTCCTTGCGCTTCCCTAGATGCTCACGCAAGAGGCGAAGAAGATAGAAGTACGCTTGGTGAACTCATACCAGATCCAAACTGTGAAGAGCCTATGGAAGGGATGGATAGAACTATTCAAAAAGAGCATTTAGGAACTTGGCTTTCTCAATTAAACGAAAGAGAACAAAAAATAATGAAGCTTAGATTTGGTTTAGATGGTGAAGAACCATTAACACTCGCAGAAATAGGAAGACAAATTAATGTGTCACGAGAAAGAGTAAGGCAATTAGAAGCTAAAGCAATATTAAAACTTAGGGTAATGACAACTCATCAAAAAGCAGCTTAAACAAATTGATAGAATTTACTATAGTTTTATTATATTTATTTTCAATTTTTTTAATATCAATAGTTTTTAAAAAATATAATGAAAATAGCAGAGAAATCGTCAGAAAAATAATACATATAGGAATAGGACCTTTAATACCAATTGCTCAATTTTTAAAAATTAATCAAAACTCTGCTCTCATTTTTACAGGAATTGTTTCATTAATGGTTTTAATCAATTACACCTATAAATTATTTCCAACAATTGAGGATGTTGAGAGAAAAAGTTATGGAACATTATTTTATTGTCTAAGTTTATTTATTTTGATTTATCTTTTCTGGGATAAAGATCCATATGCATTAATTAGTGGATTTTTCATAATGACTTTTGGTGATGGATTAGCTGGATTAATAGGAAAAAGCTTTAATTCAAAGAGTTGGATTTTTTTTAAACAAAAAAAATCTTTATTTGGCACTATGACAATGTTTTTAACAAGTTTGATAGTAGTTTTCTCAATAGGATACGCCCAACAAAATAGTTTAAATGTAAATTATTTTACAGTAGCTTTTTTTGCGACTTTGCTCGAACAATTTAGTGTTTTGGGAATAGATAATTTTATTGTTCCAATTTCTTCAGCATTATTTTTTAATTTTTTTATAACTAGCTAAGTGAATTGTATAAAATAGCGAGTAATTCTTTTGTTGTTTCTATATCTATACATGCATCTGTAATGCTTCTGCCAAACTGGAGATCTTCCTTTTTTAAAAGTTTTTGATTTCCTTCCTTCAAATGACTTTCAAGCATAACTCCTAAAATATTTTTTTCACCATTACTTATTTGATAAGCTATGTTTTTTAGCACTTCCGACTGTTTTCGGAAGTCTTTATTGGAATTTCCATGACTACAATCAATCATCACTTTATGGGGAAGATTGCACTGCCTCAATTCAGCTGAAATTCTTTTAACATTATCATTTTCGAAATTTGGGCCTTTTGAACCGCCCCTTAAAACTATATGTCCATCTGGATTGCCTGTAGTATTCACTATAGAAGCCATTCCATTTTCATTTACACCTAAGAAATGATGAGATTTTGAAGCTGACTCCATTGCATTAATAGCAGTAGTAAAAGAACCATCCGTTCCATTTTTAAAGCCTATAGGCAT
Source organism: Prochlorococcus sp. AG-355-O17 (assembly GCA_003280655.1). Classification (GTDB taxonomy): domain Bacteria; phylum Cyanobacteriota; class Cyanobacteriia; order PCC-6307; family Cyanobiaceae; genus Prochlorococcus_A. The sequence goes on along the minus strand of QCEK01000008.1, from coordinate 889 downwards.
TGATATTCCTGATGCCATCTCCCTGTGAGTTTGACTTTCTGTAGTCCTCGCACCTATGGCTGTCCAACTGATTAAATCGGCAATGTATTGAGGAACAATTGGATCTAGTAATTCTGTAGCAGAAGGTATGCCACGAGTTGATAAATATGAAAGCAAACTTCTTGCCCTTCTTAAACCAGTATTAATATCATAAGAATCATCTAGATGAGGATCATTTATCAATCCCTTCCAACCAATAGTTGTTCTTGGTTTTTCAAAATATACTCTCATGAGTATTTCTAATTTATCTTTATAAATTTCTCGGAAATTTTGAATATATTTTGAATATTCCTTTGCCGCCTCTAAATCATGAATTGAACATGGACCCACAATGACTAAAAGCTTCTGATCATTATGATGCAAAATATTTTGTATCGATCTTCTTGTTTTAGATACTGTATTAGCAGAGGCGTGATCTAAAGGTATATCATTATGTAATCTGCTTGGAGGTATTAATGGACGTGTTTCAACAACATGTAAATCTGATGTCTTTTCTAAAGCTGAATTATTTGATGATGTCGTCATTGATTAATTAAGAAGTTTGAATATTTAAAAAAGCATTTATGAATACTCTCCTTTTCAAAATTAAAAATAACAATAGATTAGGCATTAAACCTTACTAATGAAGAATTTGGAAACATTGCTAAAAGATTATGCAGATCATGTAGCTGAAAGAGCTGCCAAAGGTATACCTCCTTTACCTTTAAATGCTGCACAAACAAATTGTATTACAAAATTATTAGAACAAGATAGTACTTATGATTCATCTTATTTACTTGATTTACTAATAAATAGAGTACCCCCAGGAGTTGATGAGGCTGCTTACGTAAAAGCAAGTTGGCTTACAGCT
>QCEK01000007.1 GCA_003280655.1 Prochlorococcus sp. AG-355-O17 | reverse complement strand
GAAACTGTTTTTTTGAGACCTTCTCTAAAGGAATTTTTTGGGGTCCAACCTAATTCTGATTTTATTTTTGATGCATCAATGGCATATCTTTTATCATGACCTAATCGATCTTTTACGTAAGTTATTAAGTTTTTATATGAATTTTCTTTTGGAATTAATACATCTAAAATTTCACAAATTAAATTAACAACTTCATTATTTTTTCTTTCTTCATTACCTCCAATGCAATATTTCTCACCAATTTTGCCATCATTTATTACTTTTATTAGCGCTTCTACATGATCCTCTACAAAAAGCCAGTCTCGAATGTTCTCTCCATTTCCATATAAAGGAATATTTAGATTATTTATTGAATTATATATAATTTTTGGGATTAATTTTTCTTTATTTTGCCATGGGCCATAATTATTGCTGCAATTAGTTATTAGTATTGGCAAATCATAAGTGTGATACCACGCATTTACAATGTGATCACTTGCAGCCTTACTAGCCGAGTAAGGACTTCTTGGATCATATCTCGTTAATTCATTGAAAGATCCAAAATTATCTAGAGATCCAAATACTTCGTCAGTGCTTATGTGCAAAAATCTAAATAATTCTTTTCTAGTATGATTTAAATTTTCATAGTGTTTACTGACAGATTGTAATAAGTTGAATGTACCAATAATATTACTGTCAATAAAAGCCTTTGGACCTTCTATAGATTTGTCTACGTGACTTTCTGCAGCAAGATGCAAAACTAGATCTGGATTAGCATAATCTACTGCTGAAACTACATCTGAAAAATTGCAGAGGTCAATTTTCATTAAATTATGTCTTAAGAAACCTTCGTTATCTTTAAAATTCAAGACTTCCTTAATTGATCCTAGATCACTTGCATAAGATATTTTGTCAAGATTAAAAACTATGCAATTTGAATCCTTTAGTAATTTCCTAACAACAGCACTTCCTATAAATCCAGCTCCTCCAGTAACTAAAACTCTTTTTTTATTCGGAAAGTTTTTAAATAAGTTCATTTCTTTTTATTTTACTATATTCAATCATTATTTCTAAAAGATTCATTCTCCAATGATTAGGATAAACATCTAGGATTTCACATGTTTTCTGTGAATCTAAAAGAGAATATTTCGGCCTTTTTGCTGGAGTAGGATAGTTTATCGTTTTTATTGGATTAACATAAGCTTTTTTGTTGAGAATTCCCAATTCAATTCCAATTTCTCCAATAGCAACTGCTAAGTCATACCAGCTTGCAACACCTGCATCACTCCAATGGAGAATATTAGGTAATTTACTATTTGATCTAAAATTTACAATTGTCCAGCAAGTTTCAGCAAGATGTTTGGCACTTGTTGGTGCACCAATTTGATCAGAAACTACGTTCAAAGTATCTTTTTGTTCATGTAGTTTAAGCATAGTAAGTACAAAATTTTTACTATTAGGACTAACAACCCAACTTGTTCTTAGGATTTTAAAATTATCTTCATTTTTTGTTTTCTTTTTGATGAGTTCTTCTCCCAACGCCTTGGAATAACCGTATTGATTTATGGGATTAGTCTTCTGAGAAGTTTTATAAGGAAAGTTTTGTTCTCCATCAAATACAAAATCGGTACTAATATGTAATAATTTAGTACTAATTTCATTAGTTGCTTCAGCAAATGCTTCTGGTGCATAAGCGTTGATTTCCTGAGAAAGTTGTATGTTTTTTTCTGCGGCATCAACTTGGGTATATGCCCCACAGTTAATTATCCAATCGGGTTTGTAATCTCTGGCAATCTTTATGCATGAGTTATAATCAGATAAATCTAACTGAATTCTACTAGGATTAAATATTTCTACTCCTATGGGTTTAGATTTTATAATCTCCTGTCCTAGTTGACCTGTCCCTCCTGTTAAAAGAATTTTCATTAGTTTAATCAGATAAATAAATCAGCATTTTTTAGAAAAGGGGCTTTTGCATCCTTTTCTGATAATCTTGGCTCAGAACAATTTATATCATTTAAAGGCCAATCAATATTTATATGAGTATCATTCCATCTTAAAGACCTGTCGTGATCATTACTCCAAAACTCACTTGCTTTATAAAGAACTTCTGAATTTTCTTCTAATGCTAAAAAACCATGAGCAAATCCTACAGGAATCCAAATCATTATTTTGTTTAAATTATCAAGTACTACACTTGTCCACTCTCCGAAAGTTGGGGAACTTTTTCTTATATCTACGGCTACATCAAAAACTGAGCCTGAAACACATCTAACTAGCTTACCTTGAGGCTTAGGCTCAATTTGATAATGAAGACCTCTTAGAACTCCAATATTTGATGATGAGTGGTTATCTTGTAAGAATTTTACTTCTTCACCAACTGTTTTATTGAATAATTGCTGATTCCAACTCTCATAGAAGAAACCCCTGTTATCTTCAAAAACTTTTGGATTTATCATGCAGACTCCTTCAAGAATATTCCCCTTATTTGAAGATAAATTCTTAATGTTCATGGTTAAATTTTAATTCCTTGAAAAGCTATATAATTTTTACTTTCATTAAGGATATTTTGTAAGTACTTCCCATAACCACTTTTTGTAAGATCAATTGAAAGGGAATAAAATTGATCATCATCTATAAAACCAACTCTCCAAGCAACTTCTTCAGGACATCCTATTTTTAAACCTTGCCTTTTTTCCAATAATCTTATGTAGGAAGAGGCTTCATGAAGAGAATCCGTTGTACCCGTATCTAACCAAGTCATACCCCTACTCATTTTTTCTACGATTAATTTACCTTCTTTCATATACATTTTGTTTAAATCAGTTATTTCTAGTTCTCCCCTATGAGAAGGTTTAAGTTTCTTTGCTTTTTTAACGACAGTGTTGTCATAAAAATATAAACCGGTAATGGCAAATTTGCTTTTTGGATTTTTAGGTTTTTCTTCGATATTGTAGGCAATTCCTTTTGAATCAAACTCTACAACACCATACCTTTCGGGATCAGATACTGGGTAAGCAAATATTGAAGCTCCTTCATTTAATAGAAAGTTTTTTTGCAGTCTATTTACTAAAAAATCACCATGAAATAAATTGTCTCCTAGAATTAATGTTACGCTTGTGTCTTCAATAAAATCTTCAGCTATAAGAAAAGCTTGTGCAATTCCTTCAGGTTTTGGTTGGATTTTATATTTTATAGTTATGCCAAATTGAGAACCATCTCCTAATAATTCTCTAAAGATTTCTTTATCGTGAGGAGTTGTAATTATTAAAATATCCTTTATCCCAGCGAGCATAAGTGTTGATAAAGGATAATAAATCATAGGCTTATCATAAACTGGGATTAATTGCTTACTTGTAGCTTTTGTAATAGGGTATAATCTACTCCCATTCCCACCAGCTAAAATTATCCCTTTTCTTGGTACCATTATATTTAAATCTATAAAGTAAATAAATTTAATTACTTATATTACCTTAAAGCATTGATTGATGTATATGTAATAAAATTAAAAACTATGATAAACATATTTAAATTTAATTTACAAAGATTAATTTTCTATAATTTCTTTTTAATAAAATCAAGGACAAGAAAGATAATTAATGAGTTTAAATTAGATAAAAATATCTTTTATTCATGGGGGATGAAACAGTCTGGAAAATATGTCCGAAATAATATTAAACAAAAAAAAGTAATCTTCATAGAGGATGGATTTGTTCATTCATTTGGAATTAAAAAGAAAAAAATTCCTTTAACCATTTGTTATGACAATAATGGGATTTACTATGATTGCAAGAGTAATAATGATTTAAAAGGATTTTTTAAAGAAAAATTAAGCAAGGAAAATGCTTCTAGAGCAAGAAATATCATAAAGCTTTGGAAAGAGTATTCAATCTCAAAATATAATTTCCCTTCTTTTATTGAACCGCCTTCATATCCTTACATACTTTTAATAGACCAAATTTTGGGCGATCTTTCCTTAGAACATGGAGATGCTAATGCTAATTCATTTAAAAGAATGTTTGAATTCGCCATAAATAATTGGCCTAATCACAAAATTGTTATTAAGACTCATCCTGACGCAAAAAATCATAAAAGAAAGGGTTGCATTGATTCATCTTATTATTTAAAAAAAAATGTGACCGTTTTAGGAGGTATTGGTCAGATTAATGCTCTCATAGAGAAATGTACTGCGGTATGTGTGGTTACTAGCCAAGTAGGTTTTGAGGCTTTGATTTATGGTAAAGATGTTCATGTTTTTGGAAGGCCATTTTATTCAGGATTAGGCTTAACAACCGACCATAAAGTAAGTAATCAAAATTTTGATATAACTCTTGATCAGCTTGTATTTTCTTGCTTGGTAAAGTACCAAATTTGTGTAGATCCAAGAACAAAAAAAAAGTGTGAAATTGAAGAAATAATGAAATATATTTTCAATTTGAGGGAAGCTTCTAAATTCTTTGGAAAAAATTTAGAAGGGATAAACTTTACGCCTTGGAAGGCAAGACAAATTAATCGATTTTTATATCCAATTACTGGTAAACGATTAAAAATTTTTAGACGATTCAAAACTAAAATGGAGAATATTATTGTTTGGGGGAAAAACATAAGAATGGAAAAAAACATTTCAAAAGTAAATCATTATATTTCAGTAGAAGATGGATTTATAAGATCTGTAGGTCTTGGGGCCGAACTATATCCCCCATTAAGTCTTTTATTTGACAAGAGAGGTATACATTATGATGCTAGTAAATCGAGCGATCTAGAATATCTGCTTCAAAATTTTAATGTTAATCACAATGAAAAAGTTAGAGCTAGGCGAATTATTGACTTAATAATAAAATTAAAAATTAGTAAATATAATTTAAGGCTAAAGAAAGAAATAAATCTGCCAAATAATTTTTCAAAAAAACAGATAATTGGTGTCCTTGGGCAAGTTGAAACCGATAATTCCATCACTTATGGTGTGCCTAACGATACAATCTTGAAAACAAATTTTGCATTAGTTGAGCAAGTAAGAAGAGATTATCCAGAGGCATATATTATTTATAAGCCTCACCCAGATAATGAGTCTGGTTTAAGGATTAGAGGTTCTAATGATTCATCTATTAGTAAAAATGCTGATTTTATAGCACATAATATTTCAGTTGAAAATCTCTTTAATAAGGTTGATAGAATAGCAGTGTTTACTTCTCTTGGAGGATTTGAAGCATTATTAAGAGGAATATCCGTATCAACTTATGGCCTCCCGTTTTATGCCGGTTGGGGACTAACTGATGACAAGCTGAATAACCATAAATGGGCAAAAAGAAGGACTAGAAAATTGACAATTGAGGAATTAACTTTTATAAGCTTGATACAATATCCCTTCTATTCTAGTTTAAAGTTTAATTGTCCTACTGAAGTAGAATGTATAATTGAAGAGATTACCAATAGTAATGAGAAAAAAAATTTGGAGCAAATAATATTTAAAAACTGGGGAATTTTTAAAGAACGCTGGTTACCAAAAAAAAATAAATGATTTCCCAAGATAAAAGGCCATTTTTTAAAAAGAAAATAGTAATTCAAGGAAATTGTTTATTTCTAGTTGGACCTATAGGAACCTTTTTCTCCAGATTATCTAATTACTTGGAGGAGAATAACATTAGAACTTATAAAATTTATTTTCCTTTATATGAATATGGATTTCCTAAGTCAAGATTAATAAAATTTCATCAAGATATATATTTATTTAAAAACTTCCTAAAGGAAATTCTTATTGATAAAGAAATAAAGCATATTTTCATGTATGGCAATGTACTTATTCCTCATAGAGAGGCATTAACTTTAGCAGAGGAACTAAAAAAAGAAGATATACGAGTCAATACCCATATTTTTGAACTAGGTTATTTAAGACCTAACTTTGTCACCTTAGAAAATAAGGGCATTAACTATAATAGTGACCTTATAAAGAGCAGAGAATTTTATTTTAAAAAAGATTCGTATGAATTCTTACCCGTAGCAAGAAAATATGCACGTTTTAGAATTAGGAAAATATGGAAAACAATAACTTTTATAAACCATAGTTTTAAAAAATATAAGATAGTTAATAAGGAACATAAACTTCAGCCTAGACCTATATTTATTTGGTATCAAATAAAAGGATTCTTTTTAAAATACTATTTCAGATTAAGTGAGTATAAATTAAAGAAAAAATGTTTTTTTGAAAATAAATTTTTTTTAGTAATTCTTCAAGTTTCTACAGATAGTCAACTAACTGAAGGCTCAGATATAAAAGATAATGAAAAATTTATTTATAAGGTTATTAAAGATTTTGCTAAAGCAAACCTAGATAATATTAATTTAGTTTTTAAACATCATCCTAGAGATAGAGGATATACAAATTACTTCAATCTAATAGAAAAATTTTCAAAAGAATTTGGGGTCTATAAAAAAGTCTTTTATATTCATGACTACTTTTTATCAAAATTATTCCAAAATCGAAATTGTAAAGGAACAGTTCTTATAAATAGTACAGTTGGATATCAATCTTTATATCATTCCGTACCTGTGAAATCGCTTGGAATTACTCCCTATAATATAGAAGGTCTTACAGATCAAAGAGATCTAATTTCATTTTTTGAAAATCCATCTAAAGTAGATAGATTATTATTTAACAAGTTTTATAAATATATATTGGAGAATTCACAGATCAATGGAAATTTTGATGGTTTTTTCCCATTTGAAAATGTTTTTATTTTTAAAAAGTGAAAAATTTTCAAATAAAGGATTTTATTCGCGTAATTTTTAAAGAGAATATTTTTAACAAGTGTATTTTGCCAGATATTTCCTTTGATGGTTTGTGATATTTTCTGATCTGCCAGAAAATAAAAGCTGGATTATTCCATTGTATTCCTTAGCTATAGAGTAATTCTCATATTTTACGCTGCAATATGTTAGGTATGGTTTTAACACCTGAGGCATTTTAAAATTATTATCAAGTTTTTGTAATTCTTTTTCTATAAATTTAATTTGATTTGCTTCAAAAATAAATTTTTCAGAGGTTTCTTTATATTCCATTTGATGCTCGTAAAGGTATTGCCCATTCGGAAGATTTAAAGGTTTCTTATTTGAAAGTTCTAAAATCTTTAAAAAAGCATTTATACAATCTTCATTTAGAGATTTATGATTAAAACTTATCAATCCAATCCCAATTCTTATTTTTTTTGACTCAGGGATTCTTACAAATCCTCTTATTAACTCTTTAAGAATTTCCTTATTTTGATAATCAGGCATTACAAATGTTCTACCTATTTCGCAAAAACCTTCGTTTTTCATTTTGTCGAAAGTGCCAGGATGATAATACTCTAAATAAGAATTTTGCTTATTAATAACACTGCCTTTATCGCTAAATAAAAATCTTTGACCACCAGCTAGTTGCCTTGCTTCTTTATTCCAAATCACCATATGTGTATAGAAAAAATCTCGATCTTCAATATCATTTTTTATTGGTTTCGAATTAAATACATTAAAGGCTTCTGCTCTTTTTTCTCCATACCATTCAAATTTATCAAATAATTTTTCACCAGGAATTAGGTAGATTAAAAATTTTTTTGAATTTTCAATTATATAGTTATCAAAATTTTTAGTAAAAAAATCATACATATAATATTTAAGCTCGAATGATTATTTACTTCTAATATTATTATTATAAAATTAAAAAGTACAATTAATTTTTTATATTATTAAATTTGTAAATTTTGATAGTTTAGATAAAAACATCGTGGTCATTTCCAATAATGTGACCCCAACAGTTTTTTATTGGCTTAATGAAGTGATTACAAAAGTTGTTCATCCTAAAAGACTAAATAAAAAAAGACTAAAAGATTTCGATACTATTATTTTAGTAAGGTATATACCATTTAATATTTTTTTGTATCTTATTTATTTAAAAAGGAAATCAAAAAAAATAATACTACTTCTTGATGATAACTTACTTGATATAAATATTTTCTCCGAAATTCCTTTTTTATATAAGCTAAAGATCTTTTTAAATATATATTGTTATAAATTTTTCTTTTTCCTTTTCATTAATGAAGTCTGGGTTACTAATAGATTACTGGCAGAAAAAGTACAACAGAAAATATCCTCTAATCAAATAAAAATTAAATTATTAAAGTTAAGTCATAAACATAATTACACGAAAAAAAAGTTTTATAAAATTTCTTATCTTGGAACTAGTTCTCATCCATTAGAGTTAAGGTGGTTGAAAACTTTATTTGAGAAAATTCAACAACAAAGGAAAGATTGTCTCATTGAAATTTATGTAAATAAAAAATGGAGAAATTATTTTAGATCTATTCCAAGAATGAAAATGTCATATCCGTTGGATTGGGAAACATTTTTTTTGGATACCTCAATAGGAAACTCAGATATTGTTTTAAATCCGATTTTTAATTCTAATTTTAATAACTTCAGATCACCAACTAAGTTTTTTGACATTACTAGACTTAAAGCAGTAGGTATTTATAGCAATTCCAAGCCATATTGTGACTTTATTAACAATAATCATGATGGTATTTTGGTTGATAACAATATTGAAAGTTGGATCGAGAAAATAGTTTTTCTTCTTGACAATGCAAACGAAAGGCAGAGATTGTTTCTTAATGCACTAAAAAGATTAGACAATAACTTTAATTGATTGCAAATGCAATAAAAATTTCATATACATGTTGACAATTTTACTGATCCTATAAGTAATCCAAAGTCATCAATAACTGGCAAGATTGATATTTTATTGGATTGCATTAAATTTAATGCTAAATAAACTTTTGATCGTGATTTAATAGTTAAAGGGGCTGAAAATTTAAGACTTTTTATCTTAGTTGTTAATTCAACTCCACTTTCAATACATCTTCTTAGATCTCCATCAGTAAAAACCCATAAAAGTTTTTTGTTTTCACAAATAAAAACAGCACCTTGTTGACCTTTAGATATCTCTATTACTATTTCTTTGATTGATTTATCCTTCTCGCAAATTGGCAAATATTGAGTATTCATTATGTTATCAACAATTTCAAAATTTAACTTATGAAGATTTCCAGAAGGATGAAATCTTGCAAAATCATTTTCCTTAAATCCCCTCTCCATGGCGCAAATACTAGCCAATGCATCTCCAAGTGCCATCGTAACTGATGTGGAGCATGTCGGTGCTAAATTTAATGGACAAGCTTCGTTCTCTACTACTGCATTTAAAGTACAAGTTGCTTTTTTATTTATGGTCGAATCTATTTTTCCTGAAATTGCAATGCTTTTAATACCATTTTTATTGGCATAGTTTAAAAGTCTTACTAATTCATCAGTTTCTCCACTATTAGAAATCAAAATCAAAAGGTCATTTTTTCTTAATATCCCAAGATCACCATGGAAAGCATCTGAAGTGTGAAGAAATATAGAGGGGGTGCCTAATGAAGCTAATGTTGAGGTTATTTTTCTACCAATGTTTCCTGATTTTCCAATCCCTGATATTACTACGGTCCCTTTGCAATCAATAATTAAGTCGACGCATTTAGAAAAATTTAAACCTAATTTATTAGATGAAGCAAAAATAGCTTTAGCCTCTGCTTGTAAAACCCTCTGAGCCTCTTTAATTCGTTCAGTCGGTCTCATATCAAAAAGAAGAATTGAGATATTTCATCATTAATAATATAACCTTGAGCGTTTATTTAAGTCTTAATCTATTCAAAAATAAATTTTTTAAATGAGAATTATTTTTTATAATTCAAAATATATGTATTTATACTTACCCAATATTGAAAAACCAGTTTTCCTTGTATTTCTATTAAGAAAATTTAAAGGCTGACATACTATAATAAGATACGCAAAATCACTATAATGCTAATATTTTTCTGATGTATCAATATCCGATTTCTATAGGAAAAGATAAAAGAATAACAATAATTGGAGGAATTAATGTTTTAGATGATATTGATGAGGCGCTTGAAATAGGTATTAAATTTAAGGAATCTTGTAATAGAAACCAAATCTCCTACGTCTTTAAGGCAAGTTTTGATAAAGCTAATAGAACATCTTTTGATAGTTATAGGGGACCAGGATTTATTAAGGGTTTAGAGATGTTAAGAGAAATAAAAGACATTTTGAAAGTTCCTATTTTAACAGATATTCACGAGGTATTTCAGTGCAATGAAGCTGCAGAAGTTTGTGATATGCTTCAACTTCCTGCTTTTTTGGCACGTCAAACTGATCTTATTCAAGCCTTAGCATTAACAGGTAAACCAATAAATATTAAAAAACCTCAATTTGTTTCACCAGAACAAATTAAGTTTATTGTTCAAAAGTTTTTAAAATTTGGATGTGAAGATGTTGTTATTTGTGAGAGGGGAAGTATGTATGGATATAACCAACAAATTGTTGATATTGTTGGTCTCGAGATAGTTAAAGAACAAACTAATAAACCAGTTTGCGTTGATATTACTCACTCTTTACAATTCAGAAATGAAGGTAGCTCGGCATCAAGCGGAAGAAGAAAATATGCTTTAAGTTTAGCTAAGGCAGTGACCGCTACATCTATTGATGCATTATTCATAGAAGCACATCAAAAACCTAATTTAGCTAAATGTGATGGGCCCTCAGCAATTCCATCTGATCTCATTGCCGAATTTATAGATCAAGTATGTGAGATAGATAATCTCGTAAAGAATCAGGAGATTATTGATATTGAATAAAATATTTATTGTTATCAATGTGCTTTGTTAAATATAATTAAGAGATTTAAAGTAATAGTTCAATGAAAAATAGAACTTGCACTATTTTAATTCCAGTTAGAATGGCATCCTCGCGATTACCTAACAAACCCTTAAAGGATATAGCAGGTAAGCCATTACTCAAATGGGTTATTGAATTGGCTCAGAATATCAATTTTAAAGCTTCTTTAATAGTACTAACAGAGGATAAGATAATAAAAGATTACGTTGACTCTTTAGGAGTCGAATGTTTTCTTACAGATAAATTACATAAAAATGGAACTGCAAGAATATTAGAAATTCTTGATAGTCTTGATTCTGATTTTATTATTAATCTTCAGGGAGATGAACCTTTAGTTAATCCAATAGATTTAAATAACTTATATGAAGCTATAAAATCTAGTGATTCTGATGTGGCTTCCATTTGTCATGAAGTTGATAATTTAGAGGCTGAGGACCCCTCTAATGTAAAAGTAGTTTTTGATATGAATCAATATGCTCTTTATTTTAGTAGGTCAAAAATTCCTTACGGCGCTAAAACCTTTTACTCACATAAGGGTATTTACGCATTTAAAAGAGCTGCTTTAGAGAAGATAAAATTTCTTAGATCTAGTTTTCTTGCAAATTTCGAGGATCTTGAACAACTGCAATGGTTAGAAAATAATATGTCAATAAAAATGCTAATTACAAAAAATAAGTCAATAGGAGTTGATACTCAAGCTGATTTGATAAAAGCAGAAAATGCATTATTGTCAAATAATATAAAAGCCCTAATTTGTGATATTGATGGGACATTAACTAATGGTCTTGTATGGTATGGAGATAAGGGGGAGGTATTTAAATCTTTTAATGTTAAAGATGGTCTTGCAATAAGGAAACTTTTATCCAAAGGGTTTAAAGTTGGTTTTATTAGCGGGAGAGATTCTGCTCCATTAAGAATTAGAGCAAAAGAATTAGGAGTAGAATTTGTGAAATTTAACCAATCTGATAAAAAGAAAGGTTGTTTGGAGCTTTTAAGTGAAATGAAATTGGGAGCAAAAGATGTAGCCTATATTGGCGATGATGAAAGCGACATACCTTGTTGTTTATTAATTCCATTTTCTTTTGCTGTAAATGACTCTCATCAAAATTTAAAAAAAATTTCAAGATTTCACTTGAATCAAAAAGGTGGAGAAGGAGTAATAAATGGATTTATAGAAAATTTGAATATATTAAGCACTAATCCAAAAATATAAATATTTAATTTTTTCTACTCATAGTAATCCAAATACCAATTTATAAATTTTTTTATACCTATTTCCAAAGGAGTTTTTGGATAAGTACCAATCCATCTTTCAAGAATTCTATTATCAGATGATGTATTCACAACATCTCCTTTTTGCATATTTTTAAATTCTTTAATAGCTTTAAGACCTAATTCTTTTTCTATGTAATTAATAAATTTTGTGATTTCAATTGATTTATTACTCCCTATATTAAAGATTCTATGAGGACTCCAACTTGTTGATGAATTAGGATCAGTTGGATTGAATGATTTATCTACTACTGCTGGCTTATCTAAGAATTTCATCAAAATTTCAGTTACATCATCTATAAAAGTAAAACTTCTAGACATATCTCCATGATTAAATATTTTTAAAGGCTTTTTATTAATTATTGCGTTAGCAAATATCATTGGAGCCATATCTGGTCTGCCCCATGGACCATAAACAGTGAAAAATCTTAATCCAGTACATGAAAGCCCGTACAAATGGCTGTAGGCGTGAGCCATAAGTTCATTTGAACGTTTTGTCGCGGCATAGAGGCTCACTGGATGATTTACTGGATCAATCTCTGAGAAAGGAACTTTAGTATTTCCTCCATAAACTGAACTGCTGCTAGCGTATAAAAGATTTTCTACTTCTGTTTCTCTACATAAATCTAAAATATTTGAGAATCCAACAATATTTGAATTAATATAAGCATCTGGATTCTCTAAAGAATATCTAACACCAGCTTGTGCGGCTAAATTTACGACAATTTTTGGGGAATTATTCTCGAATATTTTTAAAAGTGAATCTTTATTGGTTAAATCAGTTCTAAAAAATTCCCATTTATTATTTTTGAGTGGAACCTTGTTTAATATCTCTAATCTTTTTTCTTTTAAATTAACATCATAATAATCATTTACATTATCAATGCCAATAACATTATTTCCACTATCAAGTAATCTTTTGCAAAGATGATAACCAATAAAACCGGCAGAACCAGTGACTAATACCGTACTATTCATAGGTGATTATTTTACAATTAAAATTTACTGAAAAACAAATTCAAGTTTACTGAATTTAATTTAAAGGAAAATTTTTATGTAAAAGAGAAATTTAAAATGCACCTTTATCATTAGGAAATAGAATTATATATATAGTTTTTATGAAAATTTTAATATCAAGTAGAAAACTAATATTTTCTGAATAAATAATGTCTAATTCTATTCTTTTTTTATAAGAAAGTTTATTTCTACCACTTACTTGCCATATTCCAGAGATGCCTGGCTTTACGGAAAAAGCTTTTTCGAAATTATTTCCATATTTTTTTATTTCACTTTTAACTATTGGTCTTGGACCAATGAAACTCATCTCTCCTTTCAAAACATTAAATATCTGAGGTAATTCGTCTAAACTTGTAAATCTGAGAAATTTACCAATATTTGTAATTCTTGGATCGTTAGTTATCTTTCTTGTATTTTCAAATTCTTTTTTTAAAATATGGTTATTTTGTAATATTTTTTTTAAAAGATATTTTGCCTGTGGATGCATCGTTCTAAATTTATAACAAGCAAAAGTTTTATTGTTTTTACCTATTCTTTTTTGACTATAAATAATATCACCTTTTGAATTCACTCTAATTAATATTCCTATTATAAAAAATAATGGAATTAAAAATATTATTAAAAATAAAGAAAATAAAAGATCAAATAATCTTTTTAAAACTCTGTATTGCAAAAATCTTATGAAACTCATAAAATGATATATGTTTTGTTATTCAAATATCAAATTTATTTTCCTTAATTAATAATATATTGTTGGTTTATTTAAATTCTGAAATGGCTTTATCTATGAAATAAGAAAAATTTTTTTTAAAGTTGTAAATGCTAAAATTCTGGGCCCATAAATTTATATCTTCGCTAGAAAATTCTAACCAAAGTTTTTTATCTTCAAAATAGCTTACACAGTCTTTTAATTCCCTCTGACTCTGTTTTTTATAAAGTATTCCAGTAGGACATTTTGTATTGGAATTTATGCATTGAACTGTATCTAATATTCCTGCTTTACCTAAGGCAATTATTGGTGCTCCAGCTGCCATTGCTTCTACTGGTGCTATTCCAAAATCTTCTACTCCTGCATATACAAATGCTCTACATTCTTCCATATAAGTTTTAATTTTTTGATCACTTTGATAGCCCAAGAATTTTATATTTTTTTTTGCAATTTTCATTAGTTCTTTTTTTTCTGGACCGTTTCCAATAATTATTAATGGCAAATTAAGTTGATTAAATGCTTTTACCAATAAATCAATTCTTTTATTTGGAACTAGTCTAGACACACTTAAATAATAATTATCTCTTGATTTTTTTGGAAAGAATCTATTGGTATCTACTGGTGGATAAATAACTTTAGAGTCTCTACCCCAATATTTTTTTATCCTTTTTGCTGTGAAATTAGAATTACATATTATTTTATCAATTCTGACGCTACTTAAATAATCCCATTCTCTTAAATTCTGGAGAATTATTCTTAGAAATAGATTAATTCCTAATTTGCTATATGAAGAATTATTTAAATATATATTCATTTGATCCCATGCATACCTCATTGGAGAATGAATATAACTTATATGTAATTGATCAGGAGATGTGATTACTCCTTTCGCTACTGCATGACTTGAACTTATTACTAAATCATAATCACTTAGATCAAATTGTTCTATTGCTAGAGGGAAAAGAGGTAAATACTTATGAAAATGTTTTTTGCTAAATGGCAAATTCTGAATTAATGAAGTATTTATGATTTTACCTTTATTAAAATTATGATTTTTCTTTAAGTGATTTACTAGAGAGAATATCTCATAATTCAAATTATTTTCTATTACAATATCTTCAATTTCTTTAAATACTTTTTCAGCACCTCCTGTAAATTTACCAGAAAACCAATCATGAATTAAAGCTATATTGAGTTCGTCTTTTAATCGCATTTATAAGTAAAGTAGCTAGAATTTTCCCTATATTTAATATCTTAAATAAAAAAAACGTAAATTAAATCTTTGTTAAAGAACTAATTCTAAGATTAATAATATTTGAAATTATTTTAATTGTATTTATAGTTGAATTTAAGTTCGGGTTGTTATTTATATTAATTGCTTTTTGAATATTTATTTCTGCCTGTCTAGGATTAAAGTTGTAAATATCAACTACAGATTTTGCTAAATATAAATTCGAATTATTCTTATCAATTTTTATTAGCTTTTCTAAAGTATCAGCAGCTTCAATTGATTTTCTTTGTAATACTTGTGCTATAGCAATATTGTATAAATAATAAGGATTTCTATTATTTAATTTGTATCTATATTTGAAAATTTTTTCAGAATCGATTAAATATTCCTGATCTGGATCCGTTTGATTTATTAATCCTACAAGATTAAATAATTTATCAAATTCTCCATATTTTAAAAGTTTACCCATTTTTTCTAATTCTTTAACTTTATTTATTTCAAATGTATTTTTTTCTGATTCAATTATCTCTTTATTGAAAATAACTTTATCTAGTGAAATAGGTATTTCTTGGTTCTCCTTTGAGATTAATAAAGAATCAAAGTTCAAAGTTTCGTAATCAAGCTTTTGATCAAAATTTATTCTTTTGATTATTTGAATATTTTTATCTGATAAATTTATTATTTCTGGTAAGGCAATATTAATCTCATATTTTTTATCTTTACTTCTTGCATCAAGTAATAAATTACTTTTACTTACACTTTCAACATTTCCTTTTAAATCTAAAGTGAGTCCATTTTCACTGAAAATTAACTCTAACTTTAAAGGAGAAAAATCATCTCTAATTGTTGTTATTGACTCATTTATTTTTTTTCTTTTGAATAATTTTGCTTTTGATCCGTCAGGTAATTCCCAAGATTTAAAATTTTCAAATTTACTAGATTCCTCAACTAGTTTTGATAATTCTAACTTTGAATTAGAAGACATTATGCCTTGTTCTCCATCCTTTATAATAAACCAGTTAAATCGATTAAGATCTTCTTTATATGATTCTTCGTTACTAATGATTTGCCTAAAATGTAAATTACTGTTCTGAAGTTCTGCTTCAGCTGCAAGATTAAAGGTATTTAATTCTTTTGTATCTGGTAAAACACCAATAACTGTTTTTAAATTTGGAGAAAATCTTTTTAATTCCTCTACAATTTCTTTATGAGGCCAAGAGTTGAAAGTGTTTTTTTTAAATATAAAATGTGTATTTTTTTGATTATTTAAATGCAAAATCAATGTTGATAAAATAATTGTAAAAATAAATATTTTATAGAATTTATTTAAATTATTTTTTTTTAAATTTTCCAGGAATAATCCTGAAAATATACATAGAGATGGGAAAATGGGCAATATGAAACGTAAATCCTTGGTACTCATAAAAGTACATATGATTAAAATATTAATTGGCATGCTTATAAGAAAAAGATCTATGCGTCGAAGACCATTAAAGTTATTAAATTTAAACTTATGATTTCTTAATGACTTAAAAAGAGATATAGAACCGATTACAAAAAAACTACCTAAAATGTAAGGACCTATAAGCTTGGTTATTATTTTTGGATAAAAAATTAGACCTTCAAAGGTATTAGCTTCTAGTCCATCTTGATATTTGATACCCCACTGCCACGAATTTAGGATACTTGTAAAAATAGTTAACCAATTAATACTTAACCAAGGCCAAATTACTATCAAAAAAGAAGATGTAATAATGATTAAGTAAAGTAATTTTTTTTTAAATGAAGTTAGATTTTCGCCTAAATAATAAAGAGCATAAGAATAAGGTAAAAATAAGAATAATAGTCCTGTAGGCTTAGTTAAAAATACAAATCCTAATGTTATGCCTAAAAACAAAGATAATAAAAAATTTGTTTTTGATTTAAGTAACTTATAAAGAATATAAAAATTTAAATTGATAATGCAAACTTGAGAAAGATCAATAAGATAGTCAACCCTTTGATCAAAAATATATGGATTTAGAGCAAAAATTACCGAGCCCCACAATCCAACTTTTTCATTGCCTATTTCTTTAGATAAATTAAAAATACAAAGAATAGTAATTATCGAAAAGATATGATTGGAAAGTAAACTGTTTTCATAACTTTTACCAAATATTTTGAGGAATATTGATGAACATATATAAGTTAATGGACCTCTGTAGGTATCACTTACTCTCCAGAGATTATTCCACCAGTCAAAGTTATTTAAATCAACCTCTTCAAAAATGTTATATGTTCTAAATAAATTAGAAAGATGATAGCCTTGATCCCATTTAGGTATATAAAAGCTGTGTAAATGAAATAACTTATCTACTAGTATACTGAAAATTATAATCGAGAGTAAAATTAAATTATTTTTGTTTATATGAGAAAGATTTAATACTTTTTTATTCATACCTTAATTAATTTATTCTCATCATTGATAGATTTTAAGCCTGCCAAAAGTAACCAGAAAAGTAAACTTATTCTTCCATCAAAATATTGTATATCCACTAATTGTGATACAAGAAAAACTAAAATCGCTACAAAAAAAGCACGATCTTTAACGTTATTTTCTTTTTTTCTAAACAAATTTTTGAAGGAAGTAAATAAAATAGTACCTAAGAAAGTAATTAGAATAACTGTCGAGGGCAACCCATAACTTATTGATATTTCTGTAAATAAATTATGAGAATGCCCCTTCCAAAATCCTGTTTCATATTCATAAATAATTGGAAAAGAAGCAGCTCCAGTTCCAAAAAAAGGATTGTTAATTATTACTCTAAAAGCAGAATTTAATATTTCCAATCTTGTGACATTTAAACCTGAGAAACCTAAATCAGTAAATTCAAGCCAGATTTTGTCAGGAATGTTATTCCTTAAGAATTCTTGAATATTTCCTTTGAAAATATTATTTGTAACTACTAAGATAAAACTTGAGATAGACAGTGTTAAAGGTAAAAACCACTTTATAGAGGATATACCAAAAACGAGGGGCAAAGTTAAAATTGCTGAACCCCATGCATTTCTTGAATTTGTAAGAATAATACATAATAAGATACCTAATAGGATTGTTTTAAACACATTTTTTTTTAAGTATTTTTTGCAACTGTTAAAAGATTGTGAAAGACATAAAGGCAAAATCATTGTTAACCATGCACCAGCATAATTTGCGTGATTAAATAAACCTGTTAAGCCAGAAATTTCATCAATGGGTCTTTGATACCATATGATCAAACCATTTAAAAATTTAAAAGGGCCCACAATATCAAAATAATATTGAAGTATTCCAGAAATAATTACTGGAATGGTGCTAAATATGAGAATAGAACTTATAATTTCTCGATCATTTTTAGTTTTGAAGAATGCTTGGGAGGACCAGAAAACCCAGAAAAAAGGAATCCAATTAAAAAGCCCTATCCATGTTAAATAATTTTCAATTTCAAAATCTGTATTATATTTGTTGAACAAATTCTGGATTATACAACTAATTATCATAAGCAAAGATATGAAAATTAATATTATGTTCATTTTGTCTTTTAAAAATTCACCTCTTCTTTTTAGTGTTTGAGAAATTAGAGAAATTATTATAAAAAATCCCGCTATGGTAAAAGCAGATGGTATTAAAAAAATGCCTATTCTAAAAAAAATAAAGTCTATATTGAATATTTGAGTTAGCTTTTCTTTGATCACTAATTTTTAATTTATAAATTGAATTTATCAAAAATAATTTTCTTTAATCAATTTTGTTATATATGGTTAAATTTATTAAAAAGTTTTAGGCTCTTAAAATTTTCTTCTCAAGTAGGCTAAGGTCTTTAAAACTTTCTGATACTTTGCATAATTCATCAAAAGTCCCAGAATGTATTATTTTTCCTGAATTAAATTCGTATATTTTATCTGCGTTCATTACAGTACTTAATCTGTGTGCAATTATGATTAAAGTACAATTATTACTCACTAAATCAATAGAGTTCATTACTTCACTTTCAGTTTTATTGTCTAAAGCACTTGTGGCTTCATCGAGTACAAGAAATCTAGATTTCCTGTAAAAAGCTCTTGCTAAAGCAAGGCGCTGTCTTTGTCCACCTGAAAGTTTAATACCATTTTCTCCTACCCCCGAATTAAGTCCTTTTGGTAGAGTTTCAACTAAATCTTTTAGTTTGGCTGATTCAAGTGCTTTCCAAACATCATTTCTCTTTATTTCTTTTAAGTCTTTTGCAAAAGCTACATTTTCTAGAATTGTTGAATTATTTAAATAAAAATTCTGTGTTACGTAAGCGCAATTTCTTTGCCATATTCTAATTTCTCTCTCATTGATAGGATTATCATCTAAGAGCAGTCTCCCTTTTTGTGGTTTTAAAAGTTGCAACAATAAATTTGCTGTCGTCGTCTTGCCACTACCAGTAGAACCTACGAAAGCAACTTTTGAACCAATTTTAATATTAAGGGTTAAATTTTCAATTACATTTGATTCTGAACTTGGATATTTATAAGAAATATTTTTTAAAGATATATTTTTCTGGGGATAGATAAATTTTGGTTTTCTTTGCTCTTCATTATCTTCTTTTAATCTAATTGATGTTGAATTTTTCTCTAACTCTATTAATTTTATAGTCTCTTTTAAATCAGGAAGACCTCCTCGAATAGAGTTATAACCTTTAAAAGTATCTTGTAGTGGGGGAGTTAATTTTAAAGAGGCTGCTGCTATTATTGCTAAGAATGGAATTGCTTCTGAAATTAAACTAATATCTGAAGTTAATATTAATGGGAATATCCCAATCATAAAAATAAAAGTTATTCCAAGAGGTTCAATAATCGTTCTAGGAAAATCAGGTAAGGCTTCTCCCTTCCAAATTGATGGAATAACATCTCTACCAGTATTTCGATATTTTTCTTTAAAATAATTCTCTGCGTTAGTTAACTTAACATCAACAATTGATTTAAGAGCTTCAGTAAGAATATTATTTGATTTAATTTCTAGCTCGATTCTTTTTCTATTCCCTTCTCTAATATTAGGAATAATAGCAAGTGATATAAATAAATATGCCAATAACAAACCTAGTATTAGGAACAAAGCTTTCGCTTTTGCAATTACTAAAACAGCAAAAGATACAAATAAAATAATAAAAGAGCCACTTATTATTTGTAAAACAGGTAATACAACAATATCCGAAACACTATTAATATTTACCAAAACCGATGCAGATAAATTACTATTGTTATTTTTTAGAAAAAATTCATATTGTTTTGAAATTAAATTCTTTAAAGCTAACTCAGATAAATCTCTCCAAATAGTAGCTTTAAGTCTTAGTTGTTTCGCTCGTAATAAAATCTTTACTATTGAAGAGAACCAGTTGGTAAGTATAAAAATAGATAATAATATTAGTATTTTATATTTGGGATCAAAATTAAATAAATCACTAAAAAAAGGTAATGGCTCTCTTGGTTTATCAACAAGAAAATTAAATAATCTAGATAATGTTGCTATTACAATTATCTCAGAAATACCTCCTAGAACTGCCAGTGGGAATAAAGATATTAATTCTCTCTTTCTAGATTTTGGCAGATAAGAGAATATCTTATTTAGATATATTAAAGTTCTGCTTTTAAACATTCAAATATTTTGACATAATAATTTTTACAGAGAAAAAAGATTAAGACACTTTTAAAATTGTTCAATTAATCCAAATATGAATTAATTTTAAATAAAATTTGACTTTCTAATTTATTTATGAACTTACTAAAGTTATCAATACGTTCTGATTTTTTGTCGAAATCTTCAAGATTAAACTCCTTAACTTTATTTAAATTTTTAATCCAGATTAAGTCTTGATTTTGTTTTACTAAAGTTAAGTTATTATTTTTTGTAAAAGCTTTTATTTCTTTAAAAGTTGGAAGATTAGATGCTAAGCAAGGTAAATTTATACTTAATGCATCTAAAATAGGAACGCCAAATCCTTCTACTGTTGATGTTGAAATAAGAAGAGATGCATTCAAAAATAACCAACCTTTTTCTAATTCATTTACATAGTCAAGTAGCAAAATATTTTTATTATCTTTGCAAATGTCTTTTATGTACTCACAATATTTACTTTTGTGGAGCTTCCCTGCTATACATAATAAGAAATTATTATCAACTAAATTTGATCTTTTAAAATAGGAAATTGTCTTTTCCACTCTTTTTCTATCAACTATTGAAGAATTAAATAGTATAAAAGGCTTATTTATTGATCTCAAATTTTTTATATTTTTAGCCTCATTTAACAATTCTAAACTTAAAGAAGGAAGCGGATATAGTATGTCGTTTGGGTTATCCTGTTTGTCTTTAATTTCTAGAATGTCTCTTACAGCCCTTTTACTCTCATTAGATACATATACACATGACGAATATTTGTGCGAATCTTTAAGTCTATTATAAAAATATATTGGATTCTCATGATGTGAGCTTAATTGAATTGGAATAGCATCATGGATTAATTGAATAATATTAGTGTATTTTTTACTATTAGACCTAATTGATAATGGGCTACTGGTTATAATTAAATCTAATTGATTTTTTTTAATAGGTAGAATGGGGGTTTTTGGAAGAATCCTCATGCTAGACATTCTGCAAAGGTGAAATATATTTTTTGAAACAACTAATCCAGAAATATCCTTTACGTATTCAAGTCTATTGTCAAAAATATTAGTTAGTTTATGATACTTACTTAACTTAAATATCTTATAATTAAGCTTAAAACCAGTAAAAAACAATTTGATCGTATTGAAAAATAGGACAATTATTAATTTTATTCTGTAAACATGATCAGTTTGAAATATTCCTCGATAATGGATTCCTTCTTGAAGTGACGAGAGAATATCAGAAATATATATTTCCTCTAATAACTTCTTTTTAATGAATGCTCCCTCGAAGATCTTAGACCTTTTCGCACCTAATGAAGTAATCAAATATATTTCTGCACCGTTCTTACAAAGTAATTGAATAAGTGATTTATTTACTGCAGCAATCCCCCTATGCTCTTTTTGTTCCAAATCAAATGCAGTTATTCCTATTTTTTTTCCATTTAGATATTTTATATCCATAAAGTTATGACTAAATATTTAATCAAATTATAATCTTTAATACTTTACCAGTTTTATTAATTTAAGAAGCTCTCAGTTAATTAAAACTTTTATTGTCTATATTTCAAAATAGAATTTATAAAATACTTATCAATATTTTGAAGATAATCAAAAATTGTAATATAGCCTCTATATGCAATTTCTATAGTTTGATCAATATTTTCTTGAGACCAATAAAATTTCTCTTCTAAGTCACTAAAGTCATCTTTTACAGGGACAAAGTGAATCCATGGATGTAAAAATTGATAATATAACAGTTGTTTTTTATGATTGGGTTTAAATATAAGATTTCCATTTAAAAATTTTTTTACAGTACCCCATCCTAATGAATTACCAGGAATATCAGGATAGTATCTATAAGATGCAAATTTATCCTCTGAAACTTCTTCTGCGAATAAATCCTCTACTATTAAATATTTTTTAACCTTAATATTACTTATTAAGTTCTGACGTATTTTTGTTATTTTTATGTCTATATTTTTGTTGTTTTTGTAAATCTTGCAAATTTTTATCCTTTCAATTGATTCGAGTTCATTAATACTTTTATAGTCTCTTCCAGTTGTGGTTCCTCTCCAAAATATTTTATTTTTTTTATTTAACCATATATTTTTAAAATCTATAAATTTTTGTTTTATTATTTTCTTCTGTATTATTTCCGAACTTGCTTTAAATGAGTATATATCAGGGATTAGATTCTTGCTATTAGCTTGCTCCATACTGAGATATTCCTCCTCCCCGAGATCTCCAATATGAAAATCTAATGAAATCGCTTGATCTGCTATTTTTGCACTTTTTATGATTGATGGGATCCAATTTTTGAAGCAATGGTATGCTCTTAAGATTGCTAAAGCATTATCTAAAATCTTTTTTGAAAAGTTTATTTCTATATTTTTAAAAGAGTCTTCTTTATTTATGATTAACTTTAAGTGTTCTGAATCTTTTATTTCTTTTTTGAAAACAAAATCTAATTTAAATTGATTGTATTTTCTTCGGAACTTATTAGGTTTAAATATATAAAAAAATAAAAATTTCTTTAAAAATGTATATTTTATCAATTTATTAAAGATATTTTTAAGAAAATGATTAGATTTTATTTCTTTTTGAAAAGAATATATTAAATTTCTCAGCATTGTCCTTTAATACCAAATCGTGAGTTAAATTAAATTATAAGTTAATACTTAAAAAGTGAAAAAAAATAGAAACCTAATAACTGGTGGAGCTGGTTTTATTGGCTCTCATTTAACAAAGAAATTACTTGATTTGGATGAAGAAGTTATATGCCTTGATAATTACTTTACTGGTAGAAAAAGTAATGTTCATTCATATTTGAATAATCCTAATTTTGAATTAATTCGGCATGATGTAACTGAACCAATACAACTTGAAGTAGACAAAATATGGCATCTAGCATGTCCTGCTTCCCCAATTCATTATCAATTTAACCCTATTAAAACTACTAAAACTAGTTTTATGGGAACTTATAACATGCTTGGATTGGCAAAAAGAGTTGGGGCAAAAATCTTATTAGCTAGTACAAGTGAGGTTTACGGAAATCCTGAAGAGCATCCACAAAAAGAGACTTACCATGGATCTGTCAATACTATTGGTTTAAGAAGTTGTTATGACGAAGGTAAAAGAATAGCCGAAACATTATGCTCTGATTATCAAAGAATGCATGATGTAGATATAAGAATTATTAGAATTTTTAATACCTATGGTCCTTTTATGAGATCAGATGATGGAAGAGTGATAAGTAACTTTATTGTCCAAGCTTTACAAAATCAAACTCTTACAATCTTTGGGAATGGTAAACAAACAAGATCTTTTTGTTATGTGGATGATCTTATAAATGGCATGATTCTTTTGATGGAAAGTAATTATAAAAAGCCGTTAAATATCGGCAATCCAAATGAATTTTCAATTTGTGAACTTGCAGAATTAATAAAAGAACTTGTTAATCCAAAAGCAAAATTTGAATTTAAAGAATTACCGATGGATGATCCCATCCAAAGAAAACCTTCAATTGAATTGGCTCGAGAATTATTGGGTTGGGAACCTCATATTGAATTAAAAGAAGGTCTTAATAAAACAATAGAGTGGTTTAAAAATAATATTTAAAGATTAATTCATACATAAACTTTGATATAGAAGACTTTACAAATTAATTGTATTTGATTTATTAACATCTAGGATTGAAATGCTGATTATGATAAATTATTTTTGAATAAAGTTAAATAAGTAGGCAGATTTTGGATCAAAGTAAATCCAGTGAGTGCACACTAGAGACCCCCTATGCTGCAGTTAACTGAAACAGAAGATTGGGTAAATAAAATAAGAATATCTTTTCTCAGAAAAACTATTAAAAATTTGAATTAGGAAATAATCAAAGTAAAGAGATTTGCTATGATTATTAATTTTCTATTTTTTCTTAAATGCCGCAAACCCATTACGACAATTAGGTTGATATTCAATTAACTCATAGTCATTTCTTGTATTGAGGATTTCAAAAGCCTCTTTGCATTTTAAACTTTCAGTATCATCAAGAAGTATATATTTTGTGCCTAACAAATAATCTAATTCAGCTTTACCAGTAAATTCTGAACCATCAATTAAACACAAATCAAAAGAATCAAATCCTTGCGATCTCTTGATAGCCTCGATACCACAAATATTTCTTCCAGAGGATTTAATAAATTCAATATCCTGTTTCCGCCAACTTAAAACAGTTGATAATGAATTTTTGTTCAAATTAGTTTCTCTAGAAATATAAAACTCCCTTACTTGCTCTTCGCTTTGGAATGAAGAAATATCAACTGAAGATAAATTATAAGCAGTTGTAAATTTGTATGGAGTTAGATAATTCTGCAATTTTTTAAATCTAACGTTACTAAGCTCGAGACAAATAAAAGTAATTTCTTCTAAATCTTTTCTTTTAGATAAAGCCTCAATGAAAGATTTTGTACTTCCATCTCCAGAACTAGAGCCAATTTCTATAATTTTTTTTACAGAGCTTAACGAGGATAAATTTTTGATTAATTCTGAAAACTGGTCGAATTTGATTTCTCCAGGAATTAAAAAATTGAGCTCTGAAATATTAAATAAATTGGAGCCAATTTTTTTTATTAAAAGTCTGAGTTGATCTTTTATTATATGTTTAAAATACATTACAACTTTAATGCTTTATTTTTTTAAATATTTTATAGGTTAATTTGAATTTAAATGGCTATTTATTAGATTTTTTACTTTATATTCAAAGATATTAATTTTTAAATTGCTAAAAAAGATTTATGAGAAAGAAAAAATTTCTATATATAAAAAAAGTTTAAAGGTGATGATTCCAAGTAGTATCACTGTCGAATTTTGAGACTGCAGTTATTTGAATCGTTGTCAGTTTCATGGATTGGATTAATGGCTCAAAACTAATAATTTTATTATTGCCTTTATCTAGTAGATTTCAACAACTAAAAGCACACATAACATAAGATTGCGTAGAAGTTTTTGTTAATTTCCATAAATATCTTCGGAATTTTCTACGGATTTTTGAGGCTATACAAATAATCGTGTCCTGAAAGTTTCTTAATTAAGAAATATCCAGAATTTATAAGATAATCGTTGATTGTTTTGTAATCTGAAGTCTCTACAAGAATATTTTTTATATGCCCTTTCTCTAAGCTGCAACCTTCCAAAATAGCGAGTTCATTGCCTTCAACATCTAAAGATAATAAATCAACATTATTTATAGAATGCATTTCAATTAAACTATTAAGTGTTGTGGTAGGGGCAAAAAAATTATAAACATGATCTTTTGGTAAACCTAATAATTTTCTAATTGGTAATTTTCGAATAACTCCTTTTCTTGCATGTTCTAGAGAACCTTTATTAGTTTTTGATTGTGTAGTAAATAAATTTCCAAAAATTAATTTTACAAATCCTTTTTTATAACTTGGAGAAACTAATGCATAATTTTCTATAATATTTTGCTTGCCTCTGTAAAGAAAGCATTTCTCATAAAGAGAAGGAGATGCTTCTATGAGCATTCCTTTTGCCTTATATATTTTTTCTAAGAAAAATGTATTACTCTGAGTAATTCCGTCATTGGCCCCAACTTCTATGTAAAAAGTTTTACTGTTAAGTAAATTTGGTAAAAGAATAGAAATTTGTCTATCTAAATCATTTATTGATGTAAATGGATAGAGAGATGTTGATTGTTTTTTAAAAAATATTGATAAATCATAAAATAAATCAGATAATTTTCTAGCACAAAAACTTATATTTTTTCTTATTCGCATAGAGTTATTATTTATTTATTTATTTATTTAGTTTAATTGTTATAGAGAAAGTTGAAAATCAATACTCGATATTTTTAAGAATCAAACAAACTAAAGAAAATCAATCAATCCAATACATAGAAAAATGGGATTCGTTAATCTGAGATTTATCTATTTACTGATTTGATAATCTTAATTATTTGACAAAAAATTACGCTTCCTGCAGGATTCGAACCTGCGGCCCACTGCTTAGAAGGCAGTTGCTCTATCCAGCTGAGCTAAGGAAGCATTCAATTATTATATCTAAACCTTTAGATCTAAACAATCTAGTTAAATCGTTTTTAATTATTATTTGTAAAAGTTTTCTTTTATTTTCTTTTAACTAGAAAAAGAATAAGATTGTAGAGTGCTTGAATTCTAATCTTGACCAAAAGACTTACTGAGAAACAAAAAGAAGAAATAGTTAAAAATTTTAAGCATGGTTTAGCTATTGATGTTTTGTCACAAAAATATAATTGTACTAAATCCACAATTATAAGAAATCTGAAAAAAAACCTAGGAGAATTAAAATACAAAGAATATTTTAATAAAAGTAAAACTTTTGTACAAAAATCTAGAACAAATCGGAATCAAACTAATGATTTTAAAAAATCAGATTTTGATGGTGATGATTTAAGGAAAGATTCTAATAATCCCGATGTTTTAAATGAAAATATAACTGCCTCAGATTTTGCTCCAATTGATTCTTTTTTTGAAATTGCTCCTTTAGATTATGAAATTGACAGTTCTTCTCGAAAAGAATTATCTTCGGTATCTATATTAGACATTGATTTCCCTAACATTGCATATATGGTTGTAGATAAAAAAATAGAGTTAGAGATAAAGTTATTAAAAGATTTCCCAGAATGGGAATTCTTACCTCATGATGATTTGAATAGAAAAACTATAGAAATATTTTTTGATTTAAGTCTTGCTAAAAGATCTTGTAGCAAGGACCAAAAGGTACTTAAAGTTCCAAATACTGATGTTTTTAGAATCGCAGCCCCTATTCTTATTGAGAGAGGAATTTCAAGAATTATTTGTGCTGAAAATTTAATAGCTCTTTGATCAATTTTTATTCATTATTCATACCGAAAACTAGAAAGTTTCCAAAAATAGAACCTAATATAAAACTTGAACCCACTATAAAACTTATTGGGAGTTCAATTGTTTCGTCGATTAGTAAGTCTACTTTGCTTTTGTTTGAACTATTTTGTATTCCAATAAATAAGATTAAAAATAAACAAGAGTTGAAAATTACTGCTAGGGTTAATTTTCTAATAAAGAAACTCATATTATTTAGTAATTTATTTTAAATATTAATTCAAATTATAAATTTCGCTTTTCTTTAATCCATTTTTCTTCGCTAAGTATTTAGATGCTGCTGACAAACTTAAGCCTGCATTCATTAAATCGTTTAGATCCTTTTTCATATCAAATTTATCAAAATTCAGATCCCTTTGTTTGTTTATTCCTTTTAATACGATTGTTATTTCTCCAATTACATCCTTACTATTGAAGAAATCTATTACTTCATTAATATTATTCCCAACATGTTCTTCAAATTTCTTTGTTAATTCTCTAGCCACCATTATTTCACGATCACCTCCACAGTATTTAAATAATTCCTTTAGTAATTTTTTGAGTCGCTTAGGTGATTCGTAAATAATAGTTGTTTTTTCACTTTTACTAATTTCTACAAGGATTTTTGCTCTGTCAATTTCTTTTCTAGGAAGAAAGCCTTCAAATACGAAACTTGAAGAGGGTAACCCACTTGAAACAAGTGCTGTTACTGCAGCACATGCTCCAGGGATGCAAATTATATCTAATCCTTCTGATCTTACACTCTTAGCAATATCTTCTCCAGGATCGCAAATTCCTGGTACACCAGCATCACTTACAAGTGCTATGGATTTTCCTTCTTTAAGATCACTTATTATATTTGGGATCTTAATTGAAGAATTATGTTTATTAAAACTTATAAGCTTATTTGAAATATTAAACTTGTTCATTATTTTTTTTGTTTGTCTTGTATCTTCACAAGCAACTAAAGAAACATTCTTAAGAATATTTATTGCTCTTAGGGAGATATCATTTAAATTACCAATTGGAGTGCCAACTATATATAAAATCCCTTTTTCAGGTTCTTCTTTTCTATGGGATAATGAGAAATTATTATTCATTTAATGATTAAATTACCTTCTCGAGTAGATATTAATAATCTTATCGATGATATAAGAATTTTAAGCTGGCAAGCAGCAGATATTTTGCTTTATTACTCTAAATTGTTAGAAGATGCGGATGGTAAAAAAAATATCAAAGAATAGTTATGAAGACGATCCTGTTCCTTTAGCTGATTTAAAAGTAAATGAAATTATTAACGAAAGAATAAATCAAAAATATAGAAATATTAAATGGGATATTTTGAGCGAAGAAAATGTTAAAACTTCAAAAAACTTTGTCACTAAAAATGATTGGGTATGGGTTCTTGATCCTCTTGATGGAACAAAAGATTTCATCCAGGGATCATGTAACTATGCGATGCATTTGGCATTGAATTTTAAACAAAAACCATATATCGGGTTTGTTTTGATTCCAGAAAAAGATTAATTATGGATTGCAGATGGAGAGAAAACATGTTGCGAAAAAAGAGATGGCAGGAAATATAAACCAAATCTCATAAATAATAAGAATCTTCAAGAAATGAAGTTAGTAACAACTAAAAATCATAGAAATGAAACTTTGAGAAATTTAATTCAAAAAATAAATTTTCACAAAGTAGAAATTATGGGAAGCATTGGCTGCAAAATTGCATCTATAGTTAGAGGAGACAGAGATATTTATATTTGTCTTAGTTTGCCAAGGAAAAGCTCCCCAAAAGATTGGGATTTTGCTGCTCCAGAGTCAATTTTAAAAGAAGCTGGTGGAGCAATTACAAATATAGATAAACAAGAATTATCATATGGTAAAAGTAGTTTTGAACAAGGAGGTATTATCGTCGCAACAAATAATAAAAATATCCACGGGAGTATTTGTCTAGAAATTAAGAATATCATCGAGGATAATGAAATTTATCCTCTTTAGTTTTCATTGAATCGTTTAGTTTTTAATTAAGCGGAGCAACTGGAGTTGGTGTTGGTTGAGGATAAGACATTCCATTATTTTGACCCACACCTCTCAAAGTAAGATTAATTCTTCCTCTACTATCAATCTCTCTAACTCTTACTGTTACTTCATCACCCTGTCTTACTACATCTTCAACTCTTTCAACCCTCGCTTCAGATAGTTGGGATATGTGAACCATTCCTTCTTTTCCTGGGAGGATTTCAACAAAAGCGCCAATTGGAATAATTCGAGTAACCACTCCTGAGAAGATTTCTCCTTCATGCACTTTTCTTGTAAGCCCTTCAATGATCTTTTGAGCTTCTTCCGCAGCAGCTCCATCATGAGAAGCAATAGTTACAATTCCACCATCTTCTATATCAATTTTTGTATTTGTTCTTTCAGTAATTCCTTTAATAGTTCTTCCACCAGGTCCTATTACAGTTCCTATAAGCTCAGGATCAATCCTAAAGCTTAGAAGTCGAGGAGCATGAGGGGAGAGGGACTCTTGAGGTTTATCTATTGCCTGTTGCATCTTTTCTAAAATATGTAATCGTGCAGGACGAGCTTTTTTAATCGCATCAGAAATAATAGAGACTGGTAAACCTGTAATTTTCATATCCATTTGTAATGCTGTTATACCCTTATCAGTACCTGCAACTTTAAAGTCCATATCTCCAAGAAAATCTTCAATTCCTTGAATATCGGTAAGAATTCGTACTTCTTTGCCTTCTTTAATTAAGCCCATAGCAGTCCCACTTACAGGGGCCTTTAAAGGAACACCTGCATCTAGTAATGAAAGTGTGCTTCCACATACAGAACCCATTGAAGTAGATCCGTTCGAACTTAAAACTTCGCTAACTACCCTCAGGACATAAGGAAATGTTTCTTTCCCAGGCAATACAGGGATTATTGCTCTCTCAGCTAATGCTCCATGCCCAATCTCCCTTCTCCCAGGAGTTCTCATTGGTCTTGTTTCTCCCACTGAATAAGGAGGGAAATTATAGTGATGAAGATAAGTTTTTTCAGTACTTGGATTCAGATCATCCATTTCTTGAGCATCGCTAGGAGTACCTAATGTGGTTGTTGATAAAACTTGGGTTAAACCTCTTTGGAATAATGCAGAGCCATGAACTCTTTTTGGAAGGATTCCTGCAGAAGCTGATATTTTTCTAACTTCGTCGAGATCTCTTCCATCTACTCTTTTCCCATCATTTATGATTTGCGACCTCATCAGTTTTTTTGTTAATTTTTTAAAATCGGAACTGAATAACTTATCATTTTCTGAAAGAAGAACTTTTAGTTGGTTATCCTCTTTCAAAGAATCAATCTTACTTTGAGTCTCAACTTTTATTTTTTCGAGTTCAAGATCCCTCTCTTCCTTTGAAAGATCAAATTTCTTTAAAACTAACTCAATTGGTTTTGTGCAGTTTTTCTCTAAATAAGTGGGCAATGTTTTATCTTCTTCAGGGTCAGATGGCTTAATCTGTTTTATTCCTAAATCTTTTAGTAAATCTTCTTGCGATTTAATAAGTTCAGTGACTGCTTCATAACCAAAATCTATAGCTTCGATTGTATCTTGCTCTGATAATTGGTTAGCACCTGCTTCAATCATAACAATGCCTTCAGGTGAACCTGCAACAACAATGTCTAAATCTCCTCTCTCTATCTCTCTATAACTTGGATTTAAGATGAAATCATCTCCAATGAGACCAACTCTAACCGCAGCCATTGGCCCATAAAATGGAATCTCTCCAAGTAAAGTTGCTATTGATGCCCCAGTAACAGCTAAAACATCTGCTGGAACTCTCTCATCTAGAGAAAGACAAGAGGCGACAATTTGTATCTCATCTCTCATCCATGCGGGGAAGAGAGGCCTCATTGGCCTATCAATCAATCTTGCGATTAAAGTCGCTCTTTCTGGAGGGCGACCCTCTCTCCTCATAAAACCACCAGGAATTCTTCCTGCAGCATATAGTTTCTCCTCATAATCACAAATTAGAGGTAGAAAGTCCGAAACATCTTTTTTTGTGGTTTTTGTTGCTGTAACTAATAGAGAGGTGTCACCGCACTCAATCATTACTGAGCCATTTGCTTGAGGAGCATATAGTCCTGTAGTTAGTCGTATCTCTCGTCCGTCAAACGTGATCGACTTATTTTGTCCTTCCACTTTTTAAATTATAAATCTATACATAATTTATTCTTACATTTTATAGGGACATATTGAGTAAATTATTTAGATAAGCCATAAAATTTCTTAAATTTTTCCAAAAATGAATTTAAATTTTTTTATTATGAATTTTAAAGTATTTATTAAAGTTCTTTAAAACTTACTTTAACTACCAACTTGATTTCACTACCCCAGGGAGCTCACCATTGTGAGCTCTTTGCCTTAACTGATTCCTGCAAAGACCAAAATCTCTGTATACACCCCTTGGTTTGCCAGTTGCCCAACACCTATTTCTAACCCTATTTGGAGCAGAGTTTCTAGGCAAACCCTGTATCTTTCTATGTATTTCTAATCTTTCCATAGGGTCTTTTGCAGAATTGAATTCATCTAATAATGATTTTCTTTTCGCAGCATATTTTTGAACAAGTTTTTTGCGTTTGACTTCTCTCGCAATCATGGACTTTTTAGCCATCTAGTAAAATCTTAAGTATTTATTTATCTTAACAGCTTAGATATCAATTTTAAAAATTTATTTATTGGTTTAATAATCTTTGTACAATTAAAAGTTGACTAGTATCCCTTATTATGAGCAGCACACTAAGTCCAACTAAAAGAAAGAAACTTGATTGAGTAACAACCATTTGTATCTTAACTGGTACTGGTTTTCCTCTAAAACCTTCAATTAAAGTGAAAAGAAGTTGTCCTCCATCTAATAATGGTAAGGGTAAAGAATTGAGAACTGCTAAATTTATTGAAATTAGAGCGGCAAATAATAATATCCCTGTTCCTCCTTGTTCTGACAATTGAGCTCCAATTTCAACGATTTTGACTGGCCCACTTAATTGTTGAGCTGTAGAGGAGAAATTTGTAATTAATCCTTTATAACCTTGTATTGTTTTTACCAAAAGTGATGAAAATTCATTATTGGTATATTTAAATAGTTCGAATATGTTTTTTGTTTTTTTAGTTTCTTTTTTTATATTAGGCTGTAATTGAGCACCTATTGTACCTTTCCCATCTATATTTTTTGGTACCAAAGTTAAATCTTGCAGAACTCCATCTCTATCAATTGTTATCGAAATAGGGTTCTCTGATGAATTTTGAATCTCTTTTACTAAAGTAGAAACTGCTTGATCGCCAACTCCTAAAGTACTGCTTTCAATTTTTAAGATTTTATCTCCTGCTTGTAATCCAGCAAGAGAGGCGGCCTTATTGGGCTGAGTAGCTAAAACTAAAATTCCAGGATCAGGATCAAATGGAATTCCAATAGTCGTTACATTTATAATTAGGATAGTGTAGGCAAGAATTAAGTTAGCGAATACCCCAGCGGATATAACAATCACTCTTTGAATAACTGGCCTATTTTTTAAAAGATTAGGATCTTTTGGATCAATATTATTTATTTCTTCATCTGGAAAGGAAACAAAGCCCCCAAGGGGAAAGGCTCTAAGTGAATAGGTAATATCTTTATATCTTTTCTGTATTATTGATGGTCCAAAACCAATTGAAAATCCATCAACATATATACCTTGCAAAATTGCTGCAAGAAAATGACCCATCTCATGAAAAAAAATGAGAAATCCCAGAACTGTTATTGAGGTTAAAACGTTCATTTAGTTATATTAAGCAGTTTTTAAAAAATTTGAACCAAAATATGGCACGAGAGCATCTGGGATTTTTACGCTGCCATCTATTTGTTGACCATTCTCAAGAATAGCAGCCATAGTTCTTCCAATAGCAAGGCCACTACCATTTAAGGTATGCAAATATGTGTTTTTTTTATCAATTTTCGTTCTTATTGATGATCTGCGGGCTTGGAAGTCTAAACAGTTGCTACAACTTGAAATTTCCCTAAAAGATTTACTACTTGGTAGCCAGACTTCAAGATCAAAAGTTCTGCTTGAAGAAAAACCTAAGTCTCCAGTACAAATATCAACTAATCTGTAAGGTAAATTTAGCTTTTTTAAAATGCTTTCTGCATCTAAAGTGATTTTTTGATGAGCTTCTAAAGATTTACTTGGATCACAAAACCAATACAGCTCCACTTTATTAAATTGATGAAGTCTTATTAAACCTTTAGTATCCCTTCCATAACTTCCAGCTTCTCTCCTAAAACATGGGCTGTATGCAACATACTTAATGGGTAATTGCTTGGGATCAATTATTTCATTTCTATGGAAAGCAGTTAGTGGAACTTCAGCTGTAGGAGAAAGCCATAGGTCGTCGTTGGAACACTTAAAACTTTCATTTGAAAATTTAGGTAATTGACCAGATCCGGTAAGACTTTCTGAATTCACTAAAGCTGGAGGCATTAACTCTAAATAACCATTTTTAGTATGCATGTCGAGCATAAAATTTATTAGTGCCCTCTCTAATCTTGCACCATTGCCAATAAGCGTAATAAAACGACTTTTTGATATTTTTGTTGATTTTATAGAGTCAAAAAGATTAAGATTTTCACCTATTTCCCAGTGAGATTTAAGATTCTCTGTTAATAGAGGATCTCCCCAAGTTTTTACTTGGATATTATGACTTTCATCTTTTCCAATAGGGGCATCTTTGCTAGGTAAATTTGGCAAATTAGAAATTTCATCATATATTTTTTTTTCTAATGTTCTTTTTTTTTCTTCAAATTCAGAAATTTTGGTTCTGTATTCATTTCCTTTTTTCTTTAAATTATTTAGTTCTGGAGAATCATTATTTTTCGATTTACTGATTTCTTGACCAATCAATTTACTTAACCTTTTGCTCTCTGATTGGAAACTAGACAATTCTGTATCTATTTCTTTTTTTTGAAGAGTTAATTCTTGTATATGGGAAATGTTAAAAACCTTTCCTCTAAGGGATAAACTTTCCTCAATTGCAGTTGGATTTTCTCTTATTAATTTTTGATCTAACACTATTTTTTTTATACCTTAATTAAAATAATTAATCTAAATTCATTATTAGGGATTTTTGACTAAAAATTAACTAAATTAATGATTCCTAACTTACAGAATAATTTTAAACAAAAATTTTTAGTTACGATGCAGATCGAGCCCGCCCTGTAGATGACCATTCCTTTAGCATATTAATTTGCTCCTTAGCTGTTCTGGATAAGGGCACTAATTCAGAAACTGCCTTTATTAAATCTTTCTCCATAAGTTCTCTATTTTCAGAAAATGAAATATGCATCCCCTCTATTACCGCTTGTTCAAGTTCTGCTCCTGAGAATCCATCTGTTCTATCTATGATTGTAGACAGAGGGAAACTGTAACTTGGTCTTCTTTTTTTTAAGTGCAAATCCAAAATACTTAATCTTTCTTCGGAATTTGGTAAATCAAGAAAAAATATCTCATCAAACCTACCTTTCCTTAATAATTCAGCAGGAAGCTTATCTATAGCATTCGCGGTAGCAATGACAAATACGGCAGATTCTTTTTCAGCCATCCAAGTTAGCAAGCTTGCCAAAACCCTCTGGCTTGTCCCTCCATCACTCCTAGCATCACCACCAAAGCCTTTATCAATTTCATCAATCCAAAGGATACAAGGAGACATGGCCTCAGCTCTTAATATTGCTTCTCTTGTTCTTGCTTCGCTTGAACCAACAAGGCTAGAAAATAGTCTTCCAACATCCAACCTAAGTAGCGGCATCGACCAACTGTTAGAAATTGATTTTGCAGTAAGCGATTTCCCTGTTCCTTGCGCTCCAACAAGTAGTACTCCCTTGGGAATAGGTAATCCATAGTCTCTAGCTTCTTTAGAAAATGCCCTGTATCTTTGATTAAGCCAAATTTTTAAAACATGCAAACCACCAATATCATCTTGACTTGATTTTGCTTCGAAAAATTCTAAAATTTCACTTCTAGCGATTACTTGTTTTTTCTCTTCAAGAATATCTTTAATATCTTCTTTACTTATTTTCCCTCTTTGAGCAAGGGCCTTTGCAGTAACTTGCTTTACTTTTATTTCAGTAAGTCCACTTGAAGCTATAGAAAGTGCGTTTAAGTCTTGTTCATCAAGATTTGAATTAGTATTAGTAGCAATTTTTTTTATTAGATTTTTCAATTCTTTTTGATCAGGCAAAGGCAAATTTAGAATTGTCATTAATTCATCCAGCTCTTCTGATGATGGAAATAAATGAGAACTAATAATTAAGTTATGACTGGTTTGCTTAAGCGCTGAAGATAGTTCTTTAATAGTTCTATTTATAGATGGATCATCATAAAATTTATGAAAATCTTTTACTAATAAAACTGTTGAAACTTTAGATTTTTGTTCTTTAAGCCAATTAAGGACCCCTAAAGGATTATTAGAAAATTTACCTTCTTCATTTATTAATCCTCTTATACCGTTAACACAATCCCAGCAAATAAATCTTTTTATATTAAGTTTTTCACAAGAGAGATTAACTAATTTTTCTAATCTTTCCTCTTCTTTAGTCCTGATCCAGATTAATGAACTTCTTGATTTTATGAGTAATTCTAAATTTCTACACCAAGAATTCATTATTTGAGATTCAGACTATTTTTTACTGTTAGGCTCAAAAGGTAATCTTTTATCTGAGATAGTTGAAGCAGAAGTTGTTATTACTTCATTTTTGGCCAAAAGTTGTTGATCCAGAATTTTCTGCAGATTCTCAGGAAGAGCTTCTTTATTAAGCAGAAATGTCTGGAATGCCTGGAATATATTTGCAACAACCATGTATAGCAAAACTCCTGCTGGTAGAGGGAAAAACAAAAACATTCCAGTTATCATGATTGGTGTAATTTTGTTTGCTGTTGATTGCTGTGGATTCGCAGGCATACCCTGACTAGATAAAACTTGAGAGAGAAGTAGTGTTAATCCAAAAGCACCAACTAGTGTGGCAATATCCCAATTAATTGCCCCATCTACATAAAAACCAACTTGACCTAGAGCTTTAATAAAGA
This sequence comes from Prochlorococcus sp. AG-355-O17, assembly GCA_003280655.1. Classification (GTDB taxonomy): domain Bacteria; phylum Cyanobacteriota; class Cyanobacteriia; order PCC-6307; family Cyanobiaceae; genus Prochlorococcus_A. Next base: position 54,816 of record QCEK01000007.1, on the reverse strand, counting down.
GAAAACCACTTTTAGCCGCTAGACCGGGGATTTTTGCCTCGATAGTTGCATCTCCTGGTTTAATTGCTGTTACAATGCCGTCCTGGGAAACTTTAAGATTTTCGGATCCTTTAGAAACCTTCCAAGTGGGAAGAAATTTTGATCCATTATCGTATTTAGTTAAAATTTCAGAATAATTATTACCGTTTGTTGTTTCTAAATTTATTTTTAGGGATTCTTCTGCCCCTAATTTTGTTCCATTAGGAATGGTTGCTATTACAGGAAAATGTGATTTTTCAGTAATAAATATAGAGTGTCTTGGAGATTTGTAAGGTTTTGGATCAATAGCTGCTATTTGATCCTGTGGAACGACCTTAAGATTTATGTTGTAGGGGACATCAGCGAATGGAGAGCCTCTTAGGGTTGCAAACAATGCAAATAACACGGGCATTTGTACAATCAATGGAAGACAACCTGCTAGGGGACTGCCAAACTCATTCATAAGTTTTCCAAGTTCTTCTTGCTGTTTCTTTGGATCGCCTGAAAACTTAGATTTTATTTCCGCTTGCCTTTTTTGCATGACTGGTTGAGCAATCTTCATTCTTCTAGCGCTTCTAATAGAACCAGCACTTAGAGGAAAAAGTGCAATTCTAATTACGACTGTCAATGCAACAATCGCTAAACCATAACTAGGGACTAAACCGTAGAAAAAATCTAGAATAGGGATAAGTAATTTTTCAGAAATGAACCCTATCACGATATTAAAAGGAGTGTAATTTTATTTGACATTTTATTTTACAGGAAAAATAGGCTTTTGTAATTAATTTTTTTAGGATTTAGTAGCAAATCCCTCTACCTCTTTAAGATTTGGGATTTGTGATTTTTTAATTATATTTTCTTCAATAAATTTTTGCTTTTCTCTGAATAAAGGCAAAGATTTCATTTCAACCTTTGATCCGTCATTAAGAATAAGAACCATATCACCATATGATCCAAATCCCCTCGGGATAGATCTGATTTCCTCAATATTACTTAATGAAACTTGTGATTTGTTTTTACCAAACCATCCTCCATCTATCGTAATTCTCTTGTTCGTAATTTTATATCTCAACCACAATGCTCTAACTATTGCGGCAAAAGTAAATGGTAATCCAAGAATAGTTATGCCTGCAATTAGATTTATTATTAAATCACTTTTTGCAGGACCCCCTTCATAAAAGATTTCTTCATTCATGTTAATCATTTCATTAGATGAGATTTGAACATTAAGTTTTGAAATTCCTCCAAAAGTCTACTTTTATCATTGCAGAAATCTCCAAATTTAAGGTTAACAAGTAACCAATATGGTTTGTGGTTATTAATATTTTGAATGTTTGTTAATAACCACTCTTGCAGAATTCTTCTTAATTTATTTCTTTCTACAGCTTTTTTTGATACTTTTTTACTAATAGCAATTGCAACCCTAAATTTATTTGAGGTATTTGTGAGTTTATGGGATAAGAGAATTTCTGGTTTTGATCTTGAAACTTTAAATGTCATTAATTTACCATGATATATTGTGGAATTTTTATGAATATAATTAAAAGTTCTATGCCCTTTTAAACGCATATCCCTAGGTAAGGCCATTTAAATCAGATTATACAGCTATTCTTTCTCTACCTTTTTGTCTTCTGCTTTTAATAACTCTTCTACCAGTATGAGAACGCATTCTTACTCTAAAACCAGATACACGTTTTCTTTTTCTTGAAGTTCCGCCAAAAGTTCTTTTAGTCATTTGTTTAATTATCCTTATTTAATTTATCATTTAATCGATCACTATAGTCCAGCTTCCTAAATAACTGGAAAATGATTTTCCTTTGGGTTGCCCATATGAATGAAATTGATATAGACCTGATTTTTTGGGATTAAAGACTTTTAAGGCAATGGCATAACTGTCTTTGTTTGTAGGAATTGGGCTGTAGGGGTAAATATCAAGTGAACGTAAGCCTGATTCATCAGTATTAATTTCGATATCAGATGGAATATCTTCCAAGCATTTTGTTCTACTCTCAAAACCGCCAATTCTTACCTTGCAAAAACTAATTTTTTCTTTTTTCAAATCTGATTTAAAGGTTTTAGGGATTGCTAGGTTAATTTTCAAAAGATCAGTTCTTCTATCAGATGGCCTCAAGAAAAAATAAATTGTATTTCTAAATTTCTTTTTATCGTCCTTTTGAAACCATTTTAATCTCCTATACCCAGAGTCTTGATTCCACTGAAATTCCAGCCCTGCCTTAGCATCTTGGATTTTATTTAAAAATGGAGTTGAAACTAGAATTGCTGGGACAACTAGAAATCTTAAAATTTTAAAATTAGAAGTCTGTTTCGTTGTGTTTTTTAACATTGAGGTAATAAATTTTTATAAGTTTAATTAGTGCTATAGGACTTTAAAGTGAAACATTGTTTTATTAAGATTAACATCTATCGGTCCTTAATTTTGAAGCGCCATTTAAATAAGGATGCTTTATTGGAATACTTGGCGGCAATAAAACTTGTGCCATAATTCTTATACAAAAATCAACATCATCTGATACAAACATTTGTTGGCAGTCTAAAAACGCTACTGAATCAAGCCCGTTAAATTTCCTGGCAATTGAAGCGGGAAAACATGCATTTAAGTCTTTTGTCGCTGTGAATGTAATGGATAGTATGTTTTTCTTAATTAGATTGTTTCGTGAAATTAATTCATCAATTAATTCCACTACGGCAACTTCTATTTCCTTAACAGAATTCCCAGATGCTGTTGTAGCCCCACGAATAAATGTGATTTTATAATCATCTTTCATTTTTTCATACATATTGATTTAAGGCTTGTATAACCAAAGTACTTTATTAGATGAGTCAAACTCAAAAAAGATATTACTAATAATTTTCTCAATAATTCTACTTCCAGGAATTAGTCCAAGTATTTTTTTCTTCTTCTTCCCAAATGTTAATGGCTGAATTTTAGGATCAATATTTACCATTTCTGCAGCTATCTCCCTTGCAACAAATTCATCTCCAACCTTATCAACAAGACCAAGTTCGAGTGCTTGTGTTCCAGTGAAAATTCTTCCATCAGCAAATTTTCTTACTTCTTCAATAGGTAAATTCCTTCCTTCAGCAACAGCTTCAGTAAATTGTTTATAACTTTCATCTATAAGTCCTTGGAGTAGACCTCTTCCTTCCTCACTTAGAGGTTTATCTGGAGAAAGTATGTCTTTAAATACACCACTTTTAACAGTCTCAAATTTAATGCCGATTTTATCTAATAATTCAGATAAATTATTTCCTCTTATAATTACACCAATAGATCCTGTAATTGTGCCTGGATTAGCAACTATTTTGTCAGATGCAACACCAATGTAAACGCCACCTGATGCTGAGATGTTTCCAAAACTGGCAATGACTTTACATCCTTTATCTTTTAGTCTTTTTATAGCAGAGTATATTTCTTGGCTATCCCCAACAGTACCCCCTGGGGAATCAATTCTCACGATTAAGGCAGGAAATTCTCTATCCTCAATTTTTTTAAGAGCTTTAAGGACTGAAACTCTAGTTGAACTTGTAATAGGCTCATCAATTACTATACGAGCTATTCTTTTTTTTGACTTTCGTCTAAAAGGCCAAATCATTCTTTTAAGGTAAATTCATAAAACTACTTTAAAAAGATTATCAGCAGACCTAATGAATTCAATCCTAAATTGGTTTTTAATGATACTCCCTTTTGCACTTTGGGGTACTTCAATGGCGGCAATGACTCCTTTAGTATCTAGTGCTGGGCCAGAGTTTGTGGCTTCTTTAAGATTACTTCCTGCAGGGATTCTTGTTCTAATAACAACATATTTGTTTAAAAGAGATTTAAAAATTTATAAGTGCGATCTGAAGTGGTTTTTTGTTTTTACGATTGTTGATGCCACTTTTTTTCAGTTGTTTTTAACTTATGGTATTGAAAAAACTGGAGCAGGTTTAGGTTCTGTATTAATTGATTCTCAACCTCTTTTGGTAGCTATTTTAGCGAGGGCAATTTTTGGGAATTTAATTAATCCAATAGGGTGGTTGGGACTACTTTTTGGCTTGGGAGGAATAGTATTTTTGGGAGTTCCACAAGAATTTTTAGGGAATTGGTGGTTGATGTCAGATAAGTCTATAAATGATGTTGCTTTTAACTTTGGAGAACTTTGGATGCTTGCAGCTTCTCTCGCTATGGCATTAGGAACAATTTTAATTAGATTCACCTGTACTAAAAGTGATCCAGTTGCAGTTACAGGTTGGCATATGGTTTTAGGCAGTTTGCCCTTAATTATTAAGCACTGCTTACAATCAAATTTCACAATAATTCCAGATTGGTCAATATTTGATTGGGGACTTATGTCATTTGCAAGTATTTTTGGAGGAGCAATAGCTTATGGATTGTTTTTCTACTTTGCCAATAATAAAGAAATAACAGGATTTAGCACTCTTGCATTTTTAACACCTGTATTTGCTCTTCTCAGTGGAGGTGTTTGGTTAGATGAAAGACTCACTATTGTGCAGTGGATAGGAGTAGTGTTTGTCCTTATCTCAGTATTTTTTGTAAGCCAGAGAAAGAGTTTATGGGAAAATAAATTTTCTGATACTACTATTTAGTTAGTTTCTTTTTGTAAAAAGTCTAATAATGCGAATAGTTTTGATTAGTACTCCAATAGGGTTCTTAGGGAGTGGTAAAGGTGGTGGAGTTGAATTAACTTTAAATTCTTTAGTGTCAGGTTTTATTTCTTTAGGTCATTCTGTTGAGGTTGTAGCTCCAAAAAATTCTAAGTTACATAAAAGTAATGTAAATGCAAAATTACATTTTGTGGAAGGTGAAGATCAAATTAGTTGGCAGCATCAAAATTATAATTCTCCCGTGAGTATCCCAGACAATTCTCTTTTAGCAGGAATGCTTGAAAAGGGAATAGAAATCGCTAAACATGCAGATGTATTGTTGAACATGTCCTATGATTGGCTGCCTATCTGGATGACTCTAAATTTAGAGATACCCATTGCACATATTATTAGTATGGGTTCTGAAAGTTCAGTAATTAGTAATTTAATCTCTAAGGTATATGCTAAATATCCAAATAATTTTGCTTTTCATTCGAAAATGCAAGCTAATGATTATCCATTCATAAAAAGACCAACAATTATAGGGAATGGGTTTAATTTAGATAATTATATTTTTCAAGATTCAGTTAAGGGACCCTTGGCATGGGTCGGAAGAGTGGCTCCGGAGAAAGGTTTGGAGGATGCAGTTTATGTAGCAAATCAAATTGGCGAAAAATTAAAAGTTTGGGGATTTATAGAAGATGAGATGTATGCCTCAAAGATAGAAAAATCATTCCCTCAAGGATCTATAGATTGGATGGGGTTTTTATCAACAGATGAATTACAAAAAGAACTTGGTAAATGCAGAGTGTTGCTAAATACTCCGAAATGGAATGAGGCATATGGGAACGTTATTGTTGAAGCTTTAGCCTGTGGGGTGCCTGTTGTAGCTTATAAAAGGGGAGGACCTAGTGAAATTATTCGGCATGGCCAAACAGGTTATCTTGTTGATCCGGATGACAAAAAAAATATGCTTTCTTATGTAGAGATTATTGAAAAGATAATGCGTCATAAATGTAGAGAATGGGTAGAAAAAAATGCCTCCGCAGATATATTTGCTAACAAGGTTGTGAACTGGCTTAATAAGGTAATGCATGAATATAAATAATATTAAATGATTCTTCTTAACTCAAAAAAAAGGCTTATAACCTTATTGATAGGTTTAGTTTGCGGGATTATTATATTTATCTTAGGTTTAGGCTCTACAGGATTAGTGGATGAAACTCCCCCTTTGTTTGCCGCTGCAGCACGGGCAATGAGTGAATCTGGGGATTGGTTAACTCCAAAAGTCAATGGAATATTCCGTTTTGATAAGCCTCCACTGATATATTGGCTAATGGGTTTTTTTTACTCATTACCGAAAAATGAGATTTGGGACAGTTTCGGTACTCTCTCAGCAAGACTCCCTTCCGCTTTGGCATCATTATTTTTAATGTTGATGATTGGAGATACGTTGTTTTGTTGGCCACAGAAGAGTGATAGGCAATTCCTCACTCCAATAGTTGCATCATTAGGCTTTGCTCTTTCTCCATTAATAATTATTTGGAGTAGAACTGCCGTGAGTGATGCTCTTTTAACTGGAACCTTAGGTATAAGCTTGCTTTTGTTTTGGAGAAGAATGGCAAGTAAAAATAATGATCAATGCATTTCGGCTTGGGTATTTTTAGGTTTTGCAATTTTAGTCAAAGGACCTGTTGCATTTGTTTTGGCATTATTGACTATTACGTCTTTCTTGTTTTGTCAGAAGAATTGGAAAACGTTGCTCAGTAAGATTAATCCTAAGAAAGGTTTTTTAATAACAACACTAATAAGTGTTCCATGGTATGTATTAGAACTTCTAAAAGAGGGAAAGCCGTTTTGGGATAATTTTTTTGGTTACCATAATTTTCAAAGATATACCTCAGTTGTAAATAATCATGCAGAACCTTTCTGGTTTTTTCTTTACATAATGATATTGGCTTCTTTACCATTTACTCCTTTTTTGTATCATGGGATATTTAAAACCCTTAAGGATTTCTTTAAAAGTTCAAAAGAAAATTGCAATGTCAATGAAACGCTTTACACATATTCTCTATGTTGGTTAACGTCAGTTTTTATCTTCTTTAGCCTTTCTGCAACGAAACTACCTAGCTATTGGTTGCCAGCAATTCCAGCTGCGGCATTATTAACGAGTAATAGCTTTGTAAGCTTAAAAAATATAAATAAAAGTTATATATATTTCTGGATTTTTAACATTTTAATTTTGTTTGGCTTATCAATAGCATTCTTTTTCTCGAATATTTGGTTGAGTTCAATTAGTGATCCCGAAATGCCTAATCTTGCATCTGAACTTATAAGCTCTGGGATTATTTTCAAGGCAAAATTGTTCTTCTCTTCATTTACCCTTCTTGCAATAATCTTATTTTCCTTAAAATCTAGAAATACCCTTCTTTATCTCCAAATCTTACTTTTAATTGGACAATCTTATTTGATGTCGCCAATTAGAAAATTAGCAGATACTTCGAGGCAATTACCTTTAAGGAATATCTCAAAATTAATTTTAGATATTCGCGAGGGAAGGGAAACTTTAGCCATGATTGGGATAAGAAAACCTTCATTACATTATTATTCGAGACAAATAGTTTTTTATGAACCAAACACTGAAGAGGGATTAATTAATCTTTCAGAAAGGCTAAATACTGATAGGAGAGAGAATTATGAAGATCAACCTGATTATGAATACAAATCTCTATTGGTCGTGATAGATGAATACTCTTCCCTCGGACAGCAATGGTCAAAAATTAATCATCAGAAATTGGGCAAATTTGGGATTTATAATTTATGGCGAATTCAAAAAAGTGATTTAAATATGTATTCGAGATTTTTAGTTAAAAGTGGTTATAAATCTGACTGGAAAAATAGAAAAGTTGAAAAATTTTAACAAAGTCTTTTTTTAAGAAGTGCATTTTTTAAATCATCAATGCTGCACTTGCTTGGGATATCGATTTTATTTAAATCTTCCATTAATTCGAGATCGATCACAGAATCTTCGGCTAAAAAACTAAAAACTTCATTAATGCTTATTCCCATATCTTGAGCCATCTCTGAGATAAGCCTTAGAGTATCCCTTCTTACAGAAATCCTTAGATTTAAAGGGATATATTCATTTTCAGGGTTTGCTGACTTCATAACTTAAATCTTAAGACATTATTTAGTTATCAGGATATAATCTTTACAATATTCATTAATCATGCTTATCGTAATAAGTTTTATTCAAGTTTTTTAAATAAATAAATTTATAAAAATTTTTAATAGAGGAATTGTAATTATTGAAATTAAGGTTGTAGTAAAAAGAATTTTTGAAGCTATTTTTTGTTTCACTCCATAAGCCTCAGCCATTAATATTGTGGATATTGCCGTTGGGGTTGCCGCCTGAAGAATTACTGCAGATGATTGATAGAAGTTAAAATTTAAAAATTTGCATACTAAAAAAATAATAAAGGGAAGAATGAATAACTTTAATAAAATTGAAAATTTAATTTCTTCATTTAGATCCAATATCCTCTCATTTTGAGTTGTGATTATTCCAAGTCTTGTTCCCACAATTATTATTGCCAAAGCAATAACAATTCTTGCAGGAATCCAAAGGTAATTTCCTAAAATTTCATCTATTTGGAAAAGATAGGCAAGAAGTACACCAATTATCCCTCTTGATGCAGGACTATTTATTAATGCATTTAATAATCCTTTTATGTTTAGGATATTATTATTTTTGGATTTTTCTTGAAGAAAAAAAGGTCCAAATATCCAAGCGAAAAGTGTTGTTCCCAAATCAAATCCTATAGTGAAATTTATAGTTGTTGAAGGTAGAAGAGCTAATGCAATTGGTATCCCAAGAAATGATGTATTACCTATTAGGCCTGCTAGCTGCAATGTGTAATTTGGAAGCCTTTTATTAATTATTGGGATTATATTAATTAAAGTTATTAAAAATCCAATTACTGAGAATGCTAAAAATGCACTTTTAATTAGGTTTATATCTATACCTTCTTTTAGTAGGAGACCCATTACACTTAATGGAATTCCAAATCTTATTAGAGGTCTTGCTATATATTTGGAAATCTTTGGATTCTTTTTTCCCAGAAGAAAACCGAAGATTAAAAAAGGGATAATATTTATAAAAAGAGAGTAGATGGTATTAATTAAATATTTATTAAAGCAATATTAACTCGCCATAGTGCAGTCAAAAAGTTTTTTATTATTAATTGAGAATTTAAATTATTTTCCAGATTGCTTTGTCAGGAATTAGAGGAGATTTATATAAATTTTCTGGTTCTTTAGTCAAAACTCTCCATGTAGGAACTCGACAAGTTACGTAAGCAGGGCTTTCTATTAAAACTCCTGGTTTCTCATCATAAGTACAAGAAAACCCTTCTTTCCAATAACCACCATTGTTAAGGCTACCTTTAAACCAAACCCAGCATTTTGAAGTTTTCAAGATCAGAATATATTTGTTTTATTTTAGTGAAGATTTAAGTAATAAATAGAAAGTTTAATTCTTTTAAAAAAATTTTTACTCAGTTTAGTTTTTTGAAAAATATATTTTAGAGATTAATATTAATAAATTTAAGATCAGGGTAATTAAATTTGCTATCAATATTGGTGTAGAAGAAATTTTATAACCGTAAATAATCCAAGACAAAACACCGATAATAAACATTATTAATGTTGTCAAAGAAACATCATCTGCCTTTTTTGTTTTTAAAGTTTTTATCAATTGAGGTAGGAATGCTGCTGTTGTTAAAAATGCTGCAAAATATCCAAATATATCTACATTCATAAAAATACTTTAAAAACTATTCTTTAATTAAAGAAGTCAAAAATTCTAATGGCTCCCGCATGTTTGATGAATATCCAAGCACATCTTTTGAAAAAAATTTATAAATAATTTGATTTTTATTATTCAATAGAAAAGAAGCCCCTCTTTGAGGAAGGTATTCTTCATTAAGAATATAATCACTCCAATTTTGAATTATTTCATTCATATTATTTAATCTAAATGTTGCCAATTCAAATGGTCTCAAATAACCATCCCCGAAAACCTTTTTAAAAGAATTACCTGAAAATTTTAGAAATTTTAATACATCAATTTTGTCAACTTCTGAATAAATTTGCTTTGCTTTTCGGTCGCCAGTATAACCTCTAATAACTTCTTTAATAGTTTTAAAGGAATTTATCCCTGATAACATCAAAAGCATATTGATCCAACCGCCTAAACCAATATCTAATCCTCTTGAGACTTTTAGATTATTATGGATTTGATTATCAGAAACTACTATTAAATTTTCTTTGTTAAAGCCAGTAAATTTACAGAATTTATCTTTCCCACTTTGGTTCCCAATAGCAATTGCAAAAATATCTAAATTTTTATCTTGATTCTTATTGATGTAATTTTTCAAATTTATTGCATATTCAAAGCTATCAAAATCTCCTAATAAACCAAATAAAATAATTAATTTGAACTTTTTCTGCCCATTAAATTTGTATTCATCAATGATTTTATTTAGATTGTTATCAGAAGTTTTACTATTCATGCTTAAAGATTTTTGAGTAGATTATTTTTAAAAGCTTTTTCTTACCTTTATTAGTATAAAATTTAACTTGAAAAGTCTTTTTTGGAGAAATTTTTCGTTTGTTTGTTTCTATTATTTTAAAGAAAACAATTTAAATTTATGACAGTAGGAATTTATTACGCAACTACAACTGGAAAAACTGAAGATGTCGCAGATCGTCTTCACAACTTTATTCCTTCAGCAGAATCACCAAAAGATGTATCAGATGTTGATGATCTTTCAGAATTTGAAAATCTTGAAGGTATTATTTGTGGCCTGCCAACTTGGAATACTGGAGCGGACGAGGAGAGATCTGGAACTTCGTGGGATTCAATATTAGAAGATATAGGCAAACTAAATTTATCAGGAAAAAAAGTAGCAATTTTTGGTTTAGGAGATTCTTCTACCTATACTGAAAATTATTGTGATGCAATGGAAGAACTTCATAGCTACTTCACAAAAGCAGGCGCTGAAATGGTCGGTTACGTAGATAAATCTTCTTATACATTTGATGAATCTAAAAGTGTTATAGGGGAAAGCTTTTGTGGATTACCTCTTGATGAGGATAGTGAATCTGATTTGACCGATTCGCGTCTTGAGGCATGGGCTTCTCAGCTTAAAGGTGAAATCCCCTCTTTGGCTTAAATTTTTGACAAAAAACCTAAAAAAATAGTCAATTTAATAAATTAAAACTTTCTATCCCAATTAGAGATGCCTTTTTGTATGATTGCTTGTAAATCTTAAAAATAATGAAAAATTTAAAAGAACAGAGTTGCAAAGATATTTTTAAAAATGCTTATGAAAAAAGATATACATGGAATACTGATTTCAAAGGCTATAAAGGCAAGTGTACTTATTTATTTGAAGATAATTCTTATGAGGGTGAGTTCTTATTAGGTGAAGACTTTAAACCTGAGATTAAAAATATAGATGAAGAAAACATAAAGAAAAGTATTGCTTCTCAATTGTTTGAAGTGTGTATTCACAGGGTAAAAAGAGAATTTAATTCAGTTCATTCAGAAAATAATTTTAATTTACTTAAAAGTTCTGAAAATGGGATTGAAATGAATGTTTCTGGGAGAAATGAAGGAGATAAGTATAGGGTTAAAGATGATTGTATTAATATGGTTTATAGAAAAATTCATGGAACAATTATTGAGATTTTTGTTGAGGAATTTTTTGATACTGGAGTTGGTTTTCTTAGTAAGAAATATACTAGTCAACAAATTAATCCAAAAACCCTAGAATCAAATTCTCAAAAAATTGAATACAAAGATGAATTTATAAATATAGGTAAAAAAGATTATTGGATTTTAAATTCGAGATCAATAAAATATTTAAACCAAAATCAAGAAGAAGAAATACAAAAGTTTGTTTTCGAGGATTTAAGTTTATTGAAATAAGTTTTTTATTCAACCAATCTAAATCCTTTATCAAGTAGTTTTTGATAAAGAAGTCTTGCTCTGAAGGCTAAAATTTGTTCTTCATTTTCATTACTAATTACATGAAAATAATTATTGTCTAATTTGTTTTTGCTAAAACACACGTTTGCTTCACCTAATCTTAAAGTCCAGTTTTCTTCTTTAGCTAAGTGTTGATTAGGTCCTAGATCCCAAGGGCATTTTTCAGGATATTTTTCTCTTTTAGAGCCCATATTTTTAATATTATCTATCCAATATTAGTAAAAATTTAAAAGTATGGCTATAGATCTTTGTTCAAAGCTTTATCTGAAATGCAGTAAAGGTATTATTTACTTTTTACTTGCAATCAAGCAATAAAATGGGTCTTTACTAAAAAAATTGAAGATATTTTGGACTGGTTCATTAAACTTTTTAATTATTCTTGGCTCATTAAATCCGTTTGATATTAAGACTTTTCTTACATATTTAATTCTCTCTTCTTCAGTGGATGAAGTCCAAATGTTGGGAGCCTTATGCCAAAATGCTCTATTTGAAAAAGATATTATAAACTTGCCATCATTACTCAAAATTCTTACGATTTCTCTAGATAAATTTTCTGGGTATTGTAAATATTGCCAAGCTGCGACCATTAAACAGAAATCAACACTTTCATTACCTAAAGGAATTTCTTGATTTAAATTGAAATTTTGTATCCAATAAATATCAAAAATTTTATTTTTCTCAAGTTCTTGTTTGTTTAATCCATGCCCAATAACTTTTTTATATTTTTTCTCTTGAGGTAAGTAACTATCCCAGCTGGACATTAAATCTAGGACAGTTGAATTGTCTGAAATTTCTTTTTTATAAACATTTGATAGATATTGCCTGAAGTTCGCATCTAAATGATAAACAAATTTTGGGTCAGAATAAAATTCTTCATCATTGCTCTCATCAAGTTTTTTTCTTTGATAATTATTTAGAACTTCCAAAACGATTATTAAGTGATCTAATTCAAATTTAATAAATAGTTATTCATATTGTGATTCAGAAATATATTTTGCATTTAATTAATTAAAGATTTTTAAAAAAGCTAGACATCTATTAAAAAAAAGTTAAATTAATAATTAATAATTTTGTAAAAATGATTGAATTCAAAAGGAGCAAAAAAAGTAGATCTAAAAATGCCCTTTTCAATCCCTATAAAAACGGAATAAGTCAATACGATATGGCATATCTTTCATCAAAAAAAGTTTTAAAAAATAAAACTTTTAATCTACAAAATGATTTTCAAAAAGATAATTTAGCTGCATAAATATGCCTTATATTAATGTTTCTACTTCAGCAAAAATAGAGGATAAGAAGAAATTACTTGAAGAAATTTCAATATTAGTCGCGTCTTTAACAAATAAATCAAAAAGATTTGTTATGGCTAAGTTAGATGATAATTTAGAAATGTATTTTGATGATGAAAGACCTTGTTGTTTTTTAGAAATTAAGTCGATAGGCTCTTTAAATCCTTCAGAGATGGCAAAGCAAATATCTAATTTTGTTTATGAAAAAATTGGAATTCCAATAGATAAAATTTATATTTCTTTCGAGGATGTGCCCGCTTCATTATGGGCTTGGAATGGAAGAACCTTTGGTTAATAATTTATTATTTTAGGTACTAATTTAATGGAAATAAATAAATTAGCTGATTTAAACAGTCTTAGAACTGCTCCTCATTTAAGCAGTAGTCAAGAAAAAAAACTATTAATAGAATTAGAAACTAATATTTATAATGCCGATTGGATAACAATAGGAATAATGGCAGCTTCTGATACCAAAGCTATTGAAGCACTGAAATCAATTTCTAATAAATATTCCTCAATAAAATTTGGTAATTTAGATTCGCTTCATGCTGATGGATATGTTTTTTTAAAAGGCAACCAAAAAACTGGTAATGTTTTTGTTAGATCTGAGAATGGTCTGGGAGAAGGAATTTTAATAACTTGCCAATATGATGAAGATGCAGAAGAATCTAATACTTTTGGACCTTTGCCATTAGATTTTTTTTCATGATTAATTTCTAATTTATGTTTATATTGGATTAAGTTTTATGCTATCCAAATACCAGATAATGCTTCTCAGAAATTAGAGTTAAAAATATTTTTTGTTTTAAGTTTTGTTATTATGTTTAATGGCATTGATCTAAATTCTAAACTTCTTAAAATTTGATGTTTTTTCAGGATATAATTCAAAATTTAAATAATTTTTGGTCCAAAGAGGGTTGTTTAATTATGCAGCCATATGATACTGAAAAGGGTGCTGGTACAATGAGTCCTCATACTTTTTTGAGGGCAATTGGACCCGAACCTTGGTCTGTTGCATATGCTGAGCCATGTAGAAGACCCACAGACGGAAGATTTGGTGATAACCCTAATCGTGCACAACATTATTTTCAATATCAAGTAATAATTAAGCCTTCCCCAGATGGGATCCAAGAAAAATATTTGAAATCTCTGGAATCTCTTGGAATAGAGGCTAAAAATCATGACATAAGGTTTGTAGAAGATAATTGGGAGTCGCCAACTCTTGGAGCTTGGGGCGTAGGTTGGGAAGTATGGCTAGACGGAATGGAAGTTACTCAATTCACTTATTTTCAACAATGCGGGGGAGTTGATTGTCAACCAATACCAATTGAAATTACATACGGTTTAGAGAGAATTGCAATGTTTTTGCAGGATAAAGAAAGTATCTGGGACTTAAATTGGAATAAAGATCTGAAATACAGCGATATTTGGCTTCAATTTGAAAAAGGTCAATGTTCATATAATTTCTCTGAATCAAATCCTGAAAATCTCAGAAAATTATTTGAGATATATCAAGATGAAGCAAATTCATTAATTGAAAAGAAGCTAACTTACCCCGCGCTTGATTATGTTTTAAAGTGTAGTCATAGCTTTAATTTGCTTGATGCTAGAGGCGTAATATCAGTAACTGATCGTGCCCAGTATATAGAAAAAATCAGAAAGTTAGCTAGAGAAGTCGCTTCTTCATGGATACTAGAGAGGGAACGCATGGGCTTTCCCTTAGTAAAGTAAGATTTATATCTCGAAAGTATCAGAATGTTATTTCCTAAGGTAAAGAAATATACATGACAAAGTGATTTTTTATTTTTGGATTATTTCTACCAAATTTTTGTTGTAAGGTAACAAAAATAACAATTTTAATAAATGAAATTAAAGAATTATTTAAAAAAGCTATTTTTTACTTCAGTGACATTATCGCTACTTCTAAATAATCAACCTGTAAATTCTGCAGAGAAAGAGGTTAGGTTATTTTCTGGTAGACATTACAATACAGATAAAGAGGTTTATCAAAAATTTCAAGAACAAACTGGCATCAAAGTTAGATATATAGAAACAGATGGAAAAGCTATAATTGAGCGCTTAAAAAGAGAGGGTAAAAATTCTCAGGCTGATTTAGTAATTCTTGTTGATGCAGCAAGAATTGAAAATGCATCAAAGGCAAATTTATTTCAAAAAATTAATTCAAATATTCTAGAAAATAGTGTTCCAAATAATTTAAGAGATCCTAGAAATAAATGGTTTGGCCTTACTAGGCGATTAAGGGTAATCATCACAAATCCGGATATTGTGGATATTACAAAAATCAAAAATTTTGAGGATCTAACCAATCCTTCTTTTAAAGGAAAAGTATGTCTAAGAAATAGAAAAAGTCCTTATAATCAATCTTTGGTTTCTAATCAAATAGCAAAGAAAGGCGTTGGCCAAACAAAAATTTGGCTCAAGGGTTTGATATCAAATGTCTCCACTCCCTATTTTTCTGGAGATTCTTCATTAATAAGAGCTGTAGGGCAGGGAACGTGCGGTATTGGAATCGTTAATCATTATTATGTCGCAAGGATGCTTGATGGAGTTAAAGGCCCAAGAGATGCTTCTTTAGCAGAAAAAATAAAATTAATAATACCCAATCCTGCGCATGTAAATATAACTGCTGGGGGCGTATATAAATATGCAGAAAACAAGAATGAGGCTATTAAACTTCTTGAATATTTAGCTTCTAGTGAAGGTAGTCAAGGTTTAGCTAATAAAACTTATGAGCACCCTTTAAAGGAATCAAGTCAAAATAGAATTGTTAGTAAATTTGGAGATTTCACTCCAGATAATGTGACTATAAAAGAAATTGGCAAATTCAATAGTAAGGCAATAGAAATAATGAAAGAAACTGGTTGGAATTAACAAAAATCTAAATATATTTTTAGTATAAATTTTTTAATTTATATTTTAAATATGGGAGAGGTGGCTGAGTGGTCGAAAGCGAACGACTCGAAATCGTTTAATAGGTAACTATTCGTGGGTTCGAATCCCACCCTCTCCGTTAATTTATCGTTTCTGGAAGTCCCAATAATAAAATAAGAGGGCATTTATTTGCCCTCTTCGAGTCTTATGCACCTTGCTGTCCACAAAGTCGATGAAGTGCTTTTGACTCCTGAATTATTTCTACTCCTACTTAATTAGAAAAGATAGTAGCGACAACCGCAAAGCACTAATACTCGGGTATTAATACTCTATTAATTTCATATGAATAAGAGGATAATTAAGGAGTAGAGATATAGGAGGTTTTATGAGACTCACCACTCCATTCACTGCCCTTAGAAATGCGACTTCAGATATTTGGAGAATGCATGATTTTAATTATCAACTGCCAAAAGATTCAAGACAAGATTATTGGGAGAAAGAGTGCATAGATCACCCAACAAGTTCTCATTGCAAAGTTTACTAAAGGTAATATAAATTCAAGACATTAAAAAACTTTTGAGGTTATGTACTTCTATAAGTAAGCAGATATTCTTTTAGTATAAAACTAAAGAAAATATGGCAATTAATAATTCAATATCTAAATATGATTGGCAATACATCCTAAGCGCATCTCTTTTAATTTCAGTTTTTATACTTACAGATTTAATTGGAGTTATTGATAAAGAATATTTTTACTTTGTACCAAAATTAATTAGTGATCAACCTTATAGGATTTTCACCTCAATCCTAATTCATGCAGATTTAAATCATTTATTATCAAATATTGGTGGAATAATCATTACTAGATATTTTTTGATGAGACTTGGAATAGAAAGCAGATATTTTTATGTGAAATTTATTTTAATTTGTTCTTTTTTGAATTTTTTTATTATCTGGTTTTACGAAAAGATCTTATCGTTTTTTAATATTTATCCGAATTATGCCGCTTTAGGATTTAGTGGAATAATCTATGCTTTATTTGGATTCTTACTGTTAACGTCTTTTTATGGAAAGAGTAACTTTTTAGGCAAAAAAATTGGTTTAAAATCTAATTACGAAGTGCAAAAAATGTCAAAGACAATATGCCTTATAGGTTTGATTTTCTCATTTTTGCCAGGGGTAAGTTTGTTAGGTCATTTAAGTGGATTTATTGCAGGGTGTTTTTTATTCTTGATCTAAATAAGATAATTCTTTATTGATTGAATTAAGTAGATATTTACCCAAATATCCAACTTTTTTTTATTATTTACTTCTAAACTAATCAATTTTGATATCGAAAGTAACTACTATTCCAATACTTATAAGCAGTAGTCCTATCGCAATTTGGGGTGAAGGTAATACCATATAAGACTTATTTACAACCAGCCTATCGAATCTTACCCAGTAACGATGAAAGATTGAGTAATATTAACTCTGAATAAAGCATCACCTTAAAAATGGCAAAAGTAGAAAATGATCTTGATATATATATATTACGCAGTTGGAAATGCAAATACTCAAAGACAAGAAAACGAAATTGCAGCAATAATGAAAAAACGTAATCCTGCAGGATGGAAGTTGATATCAACAAGTACCGCAATAGTAGATACTAAAAACCAGTTTTCAAATCTTTATCTATTTTGGGAAAAGAATTAGTAATCAATATTGTAGATACTTTATATCTTTCCCCAGTAAGTTTTACAAATTAGAAACTCTTCACACATTAATCTCTAATAAGTAAATTCCCTTTTCTTTGAATTAGGATATTTCTTTATGTCAAGAAATGAAAAACTGGCACATGTGACAGTTAAGCAACATTCCATTTAGCCCTTCCACAAAAAAGAATTTAATGAGATAATTTAAATACGTGTGAAGGAGTGGTTTTACTGAAACAGTGGAAACAAGGAAACACTTGATTTAGTAAAACCTTTAAAGACCCTAATAAAGGGTCTTTTTTTTATGCAAATTCATTTCCTCTATTAACTTTCATGTGTTTCCTCAAGTATTCCCTATAAATTAAATTTGATAGTGGATAAAGTGAGTTACTTGCTAAATATTTCCTGTTTGGTTCTATAATTCCCCTGTAAGAAAAGATGTTATTTGCCCTCTACGTTTTTGATAATCATCATTAATGTTCATCTCATATGAATCAAAAAGATCTAAATTTTAAATCAGTAATTTTTAAAATATTTTTTACCTATTTAGGGGTTTATTTTCTTGCTCTAATATTTAAATATACCTATGATCTTGAGTCCCTTTTTAATAATATCCAATACAAATATTTGATTGCTTTAAATATAGTTTCTATATTTTTAGGCCTCCCTTTATCAATTATTTTTGATTTTATCTTAATAAAGATTTTTGGGTTAAATTATGTTTTATTCTTTTCTCCTTCTTTAACCATTTTAAGTGTTATTCAAGTTCTTATTCTGAGGAAAATTAAATTTAAATTTTCTAGAAATATATTATTTTTAAAAAAACCAGAAAAAAATAATCTTTATAAATTTTTTGACAATATTACTTTCAAATCTTTTTATATTTTAATCATTAGATCTTTCCCAATCTTACCTCATGTTTTGGGTAGCTATATTATTGCCTCGTCAAAAATTAAAAAGAAAGTTATTCTAATAAACACATTTTTTGGATCATTTTTTTACTATTTTTTCCTTTATCTAATAATTAGGTAAAGTTTAATGAAATTTATTTTTCCCAAAAGGGATCTGAAGTTAATGAAACCCTTAACAGACATTCTTTATTATTTTTAATTTCACTGATACAAGCCCTTACTGTTACACCGTTTACATCTATTTCGCAAGCTCCACAACTTCCTGTAAGACAGCCAGTAGGTATTTCTAAACCTGCTTTTTCAGCAGAAGAGAACCAATCATCTCCCTCAGAAACAAATGTTTCATTACTATTTGACCATATGATTTTTATGTTTCTTTCTTTCAACTTAAAAATGATTTGAGATTTAAATGTTTATTGAATTCATTAGCAAGATTATTAATAATGGATTCTCTCTTTTTTTTATAAGATATTGATTTTTTATTTAATAATGGTAAATTTTTACCCTTCCTTATTAAATCTATATATTGATCTCTCCAACTATCATTTTCAAATATCCCATGAATATATGTTCCTGCGATTGTTCCGCCCTCATTATTTTCTTTATACCAACCTAGATCTAAATCTTTGAAGATAGGTTTAATATCTAATGAGTTTTGAGTTTTATCTAATTTCGTTTGTCCATTATGAATTTCAAATCCATTAATTTCTGATTGGCATGGCCATATAGACTCAGAGTTGATTTGACGTGTTAATTTTTTTTTAAAGAAAGTAGTTTTTAATGGTAGTAATCCAATCCCTTTAATTTTTTGTTCAGAATAATTTTTGGAACCCTCTTTAAAATAAGGATCTTCAAGTGTAGTCCCTAACATTTGTAAACCTCCACATATTCCAATAATATTCCCTTTGTTATTTGAATATTCCCTTATATCCTCTGATAAGCCAGAATTTTCAAGAAATATTTGATCTTTAATCGTTTGTTTACTGCCCGGCAGAATAATGAAGTCATACTTACTAAGGTTTTGTGATTCTCTAATCCATTCAATTAATATTGTTTCTTCATTTTCTAAAGGGTCAAAATCTGAAAAGTTGCTTATAGAGGGCAACTTTACAATTCCAATTTTTAATTCAGGATTATTTAAATGGGATTTTCTTTCAAGCAAATCTAAAGAGTCCTCCGGAGGAAATGAATCATTTAACCATGGAATAATTCCAATAACAGGGATTTGAGTTTTATCCTCGATCCACTTTTTCCCTTCTTCAAATAATGTAAGGTCTCCTCTGAATCTATTTATAATAATTCCCTTAATAAGCTTCTTTTCTTCAGGTTTCATTAATTCAAGAGTACCAATTATTTGTGCGAATACACCTCCCCTTTCAATATCAGTAACCAAAATGCAATTTGCATTTAAATACTTAGCAACTCTTAAATTAGTCAGATCTCTATGAATCAAATTCATCTCTACAGGACTTCCAGCTCCTTCAATAATTAAACGACAGTCAGGATTCCCTTCGTAAATCGACTTTAAACTTTTTTTAATTACTTCCCAGCCAGGAATAAACCAATCTTTATAGTAATTTTTTGCGGTTGTGGTTCCTATGCTTTTGCCAAGGTGAATCACCTCGCTTATTGAGTTTCCTTGTGGTTTTAATAAAATGGGATTCATCTCTGCAGAGGGATTAGTACCACAAGCAAAAGCTTGAAGTGCTTGTGAATACGCCATCTCTCCACCTTCCCAATCAACCCAAGCGTTGTTACTCATATTTTGCCCTTTAAAAGGTATTGGTTCTTCTCCTAAATTTTTAATAATCCTGCAAATAGCAGTAACCGTTAATGATTTTCCCGCTCCACTGGAAGTGCCTAGGACCATTATTGGTCTCTTTATTTCATGTAATTTTGCTTCTAACCCCATCAGTAATTTTTATTAATTTTAAAATTTATTAATTATTAAATTGAATTATAATTTGGTAAAAAATTTGTGTTAATTCTAGCCTCTGCTTCTCAATCTAGAAAGAAATTACTAGAAAATTGTCAAATCGAATTTATCCAAATATCAAGTGACTTTGATGAAACTACTATTCAAGAAAAAAATATATTTAATTTAGCTTTGGAATTATCTTTTCAAAAGGCTAATAGTTTATCTGAAAATATTCAAAATATATCATTGCCCGAAGAATTTAATTATGGTCCTTTGGAAATACTAGGGTGCGATTCAATTTTTGAATTTAAAGGAGAAGCTTATGGAAAACCATCTAATAAAGAGGAAGCATTTAATAGATGGAAAAAAATGTCTGGAGAATTTGGATTTTTACATACTGGCCATACTCTAATAATTGGGAATTTTGATTCAACTTCCAAAATTTTTAAAATCACTGAAATAATAAAAAAAACAGTAAGTTCAAGAGTTTATTTTTCTAATTTGGAAGATTGGGAAATTAAGAGTTATGTAGATACAAATGAACCTTTATCTTGCGCCGGAGGATTTGCCTTAGAAGGTATAGGCGGTAAATACATAGAAAAAATAGAGGGTTGTTTCAGTAATGTAATGGGTTTAAGTTTGCCATGGCTCAGAGAAAATTTATATAGATAATAAAATTGAGCAAAAAAAACCCTATCTAGAGATAGGGCTTTTTTAGTTGAGATAGAAATTAATCTAAATCAGGCATTTCTAGAGCTGGTTCACTCTTTCTGTCGATTCCTTTTTCGAAACCAGCAGCGGCTGCTCTAGCACGTCCAGCATGCCAAAGATGACCGATGAAGGTAAACCATCCTAGGAAGAATTGAGCTGCAGCTAACCATTGTCTTAAGTTAACAAAGTTAACAGCATTTGGCTCTGTAATAATTCCACCAACAGAGTTGATAGAAGCGTTAGGAGCATGAGTCATATATTCAGCAGCTCTTCTTACTTGCCAAGGCTGAATATCATTTTGGATTTTCTCTAGGCTCAACCCGTTAGGTCCTCTTAAAGGCTCCAACCATGGCCCTCTGAAATCCCAAAATCTCATTGTTTCACCACCAAATATAATTTCACCAGTAGGAGATCTCATGAGATACTTACCTAGACCTGTTGGTCCCATTGTTGAACCTACATTAGCTCCAATCCTTTGATCTCTCACTAGGAAAGTAAAGCTTTGAGCCTGTGAAGCTTCAGCATTTGTTGGGCCATAAAACTCTGAAGGGTAAGCTGTGTTGTTAAACCAGATGAATGTTGAAGCAATAAAACTCGCTACACAAATTCCACCAAGAGCATAACTTAACAGTCCTTCACCATTCCAGATGAAAGCTCTTCTTGCCCATCCAAAAGGTTTGGTAAAGATATGGAATATTCCTCCAATAATTGCAGTAATACCCACGTAAACATGTCCACCAACAATATCTTCAATAGAGTTAACACCGATTATTGAACCAGCCCCACCCCATGGAGATCTGAATAGATAACCAAGAATAACTCTTGGATCTAATGTTGGATTTACAAGTCTGACTTCACCACCACCAGGTGCCCAAGTGTCATATGCACCGCCAATAAAACACCAGTTTACTGACCATGCTAGTGCACCTACACCAAGAACAATCAAATGATATCCGAGGATATTTGTCATTTGATTTTTATCTCTCCAATCGGTTGAAAAGAATGGAAAATCTTCTTCAAGTTTTTCTGGACCTGCTAATGAATGGTAAATACCACCAAAACCAAGTACAGCGGAAGCTATCAAGTGAACCACGCCTGCTTGGAAGAAAGGCATGATATCAGTAACTTCACCACCTGGGCCTATTCCGTAGCCAAACATTGCAACGTGTGGCATACAGATTAAACCTTGCTCCCACATTGGTTTATCAAAAGTGAAATGATTAACCTCAAAGAGCATCATTGCTCCCGCCCAAAAGACTATTAGTCCAGAGTGAGCAATGTGAGCTCCTAATAAACGTCCAGATAAATTGATTAGTCTAGCGTTACCTACATACCAGGCATAACCAGTTTCCTCAATACTTTGGTTTGGAGCTCTTAATAAATTATTAAAGGGCGTTTCCACGTGGAAGAACCTCCTCAGGGAATACAAAGTTTTCGTGTGGTTGATCCACAGAAGACATCCATGCTCGCATACCTTCGTTCAAAAGTATATTTTTTGTATAGAAAGTTTCAAATTCTGGATCTTCTGCAGCACGGATTTCTTGGCTTACGAAATCATAAGCTCTTAAGTTTAGTGCTAATCCGACAATACCAATTGAAGATGTCCACATACCCATTACAGGTACAAATAACATCAAGAAGTGTAAGAAACGCTTGTTTGAGAAAGCAATACCAAAGATTTGACTCCAGAATCTATTCGCTGTAATCATTGAATAAGTTTCTTCTTCTTGAGTTGGGTCAAAAGCTCTGAATGTTGAACTTTGAACCTTACCATCTGTATAAATACTTGTATCTTCATACAAAGTGTTCTGTACTGTAGCTCCATGGATAGCGCAAAGTAGAGCACCACCAAGAATTCCAGCAACACCCATCATGTGAAATGGATTTAAAGTGATATTGTGAAAACCTTGAATGAACAGAATGTAACGGAAGATTGCTGCAACACCAAATGAAGGTGCGAAGAACCAACTATGCTGTCCTAAAGGATAAATAAGGAAAATACTTGTGAATACTGCGATTACAGCTGAGAAAGCTAGTGCGTTGTATGGTCTAATTCCAACAAGGCCAGCAATTTCAAACTGACGAAGCATAAAACCAATTAGGCCAAATACTCCATGTAATGCAACGAAGTTCCAAAGACCTCCAAGTTGTAGCCATCTTACGAAACTACCTTGGGCTTCAGGACCCCATAAAAATAGAAGACTGTGTCCCATGGCATCACCAGGGGTGCTTACAGCTGCTGTTAAAAAGTTACAACCTTCAAGGTATGAGCTTGCAACTCCGTGTGTGTACCAGGAGGTAACAAATGTTGTTCCGACAAACCAACCGCCTATAGCAAGATATGCACAAGGAAGTAGAAGTAGTCCGGACCAACCAATAAATACAAAGCGGTCGCGCTTCAACCAATCATCGAGGACATCAAACCATCCTCTTTGTGGGGCGCTACCAACTGCGATCGTCATGAGAAATCGTTTTAAGCTTCGGGATACGCAGTGACTTTAACAAAGATTAAGAGTAATGTGGGAAAATATTTGTATATCTGAAATGCCTTGTAAAGCTTTCCTGACTTTTTTATTAAAAATTAGGTAAGAATACTCCCTTAGTTTGTTAAATTATCTGAATTAGGCTCTAAAAAAAGATAAAAATGAATTCAGACCTCACGTCATTCGATAAAATCGAACAAAAAATTGGTGGATCAAGAAAAATTTCAAATTATATTATTGGAGGAATGTTGACTATAGGAGGTATTGGTTTCCTTTTGGCCTCTATATCTAGCTATACAGGAAGGGATTTATTGCCTTTAGGAAATCCTTCAACTTTGTTGTTTATTCCTCAAGGAATAATAATGGGAGCATACGGAGTAATAGCTAATTTATTAAATTTTTACTTGTGGTATTTGGTTTACATAAACTTTGGTTCAGGAAGTAATTATTTTGATAAATCCTCAAAATCTGTAGAAATAAAAAGAAAGGGATTATTTAAAGATGTCGAAGTTAAATTAGATTTTGATGAAATTAAATCTGTTAAGTTGGATATAAGTGAGGGATTTAATCCTAGAAGAAGAATTGCTTTAGTTTTAAAAGGTAGAAAAAAACCTCTCCCTTTAAGCGGAGCAGGTGAACTAAAACCATTGCTTCAGGTTGAAGAAGAAGGAGCTCGTTTGGCTAAATTTTTGGATGTTAATTTGGAGGGCCTAAAATAAAAAAAAAATATTTTTTAAAAACATTTTCTTTTATACAGGTTTTATTTTTGGTTCAAGCTTGTAGTTATAAGAGTAAGATTGATCCAAATTATTACTGCCAAAAACTTAAATTTAGTTGTATTCAGAGTAATAAAGTAGTCAATTTTAAAACTTCAAAAGGTGATTTTAAGGTAAAATTATTTGGTAAAGATAACCCAGTAACAGTATCAAATTTTCTGGAAAACATAGACAATAATATTTATGAAAATAAAAAATTTTATAAAATAATAAATTATCCCCAAATAAGGTTTATACATGGCGGCGTTAATCCAGAAAATAAATCTTATATAGAACGAAAACAAAACCTGAATAAGACAAGTCCAACAATACCTTTAGAAATAAAATTCAAAGAAGAAATAAAACCAAGATATAACTATCAAATAAAAAATCCTAGTGAAACATTAAATTTAGTTAATACTTTTGAGAGTGGATCAATCGCTATGGTTAAAAGCGGTAAGAATAAGTCTTCATCTACTGAATTTTTTTTTGTAACGACTAAGATCCAAGAACTAGATGGAAGATACTCGATTTTTGGAAAGATTATTAAAGGATTAGACGTACTCGAAAAAATCAATAAAGAAGACTACATCAAGTCAGTCCAGATATCTAATTAAATTTCTAGAGAGTATTTATTTATTTTCAACATTTCTGTATTAACTCCTGAAGAGCGTTTAAGAGCTACCTTACCAGTCCTCGCTATTTCAAGGATGCCGTATGGCTCGAGTAATTTCTCTAGAGCAACTAACTTCCCAGGATCTCCAACTACCTCGAGAGTTAAGGCCATATCTGATACATCAACAACTTTTGCACGGAAAATCTGTACTATATCAAGGATATTACTCCTAGTATCTTCTTTCGATGAAACTTTTAGTAACATCAATTCCCTTTCAACAGCTGCGAGATTAGTAAAATCTACAACTCCCAGAACATTAAATAACTTATTAAGTTGCTTAGTCATTTGTTGAAGAGTTTCATCATCACCCTCTACTACCATTGTTAACCTTGAAATCCCTTTAGATTCTGCAGGTCCTACTGCAAGGCTATCTATGTTGAATCCCCTTCTAGCGAAGAGACCTGAGATTCTACTCAAGGCTCCAGATTCATCTTCTACAAGAACTGATAATGTATGTTTCATATTTTAAAAGGTTTTTAAATCTCTAATCCATTCATAAGAAATTCTGTTGAATACTGAAGAGTCTTCATCATGGATACAATGCCCTGAATTGGATACTATTTTTAATTTTACCCATCTATGGAAATTTGCAATCTTTTTACCAACAAACAAAGGTATGAAATTATCTTTTTCGCCCCAAATCAATAAAAAAGGAACTTTTTTTGAGGCGCTAAGTTTTCTCAAAAGGTGAGAAGCTTTAAATTTTTCATCTCTAGAAGACATTCCAATACACATTGCTCTTAATGATCTAGCTGAAGTTCTCCTTAAAACTGGTTTTGTTACCAAATCTATTAGTTCGCGATCAATATTATCCTTTTTGAAATAGGCAGAATTTAGTCCAAGTTTAATTACCCCTAATTTAGTTATTAAAAATAAAATAATCTCCAAAGGGAAAAACAAAAAAAATATTGTTATGAATCTATCTTGAAATTTCTTAAATGATGATTTTTTTGTTATGGACTTTTTATTTTCTTGAATTTGATCTGGTAAAGGTGATGCAATAACTGTTGCAATCTGATCCTCTAATGAAACAGCGCATGTTAAAGCAACTAGTGATCCAAGGGAATTGCCAATAAGAATTACTTTCCCAGAATTCTTTGGCCTTATTACCTGTGCAATAAAGTCTTTCACTTGATCACACCAAATCTCATTATTTAATTTTCCAATTTGTCTAATCCCAGGTTGATCTGAATCCCCAAATCCTATTAAATCCAAAGAATAAGAGGCAAAATTTTTTTTCGCAAAATACTCTAAATTATTTCTCCAATGTTTTCGACTTGCTCCAAATCCATGGAGAAAGATAATTGGAATCTCATTTTCTTCGCCTGTGACGCTCCAACAAATTTTAAAACCATTCCAATTCCAGTAATTAGGAATGTTTATATTTTTTTTAAAATTATTATTCATATATTCAAAAATTTTCAAGATATTTGAATTATCTACATTTTTAACAAATAAATGTATTTAGAATGTAGATTAAAGTAATCATTTGATTTTACTATGGCTAAAGAGATTTTTAGTATTGCAGCAGTTTTTTGGATACTAATACCAATAGGATTAGTTGGTGGTGCTTTGTTATTAAAGTTTCAGGGAGACTGATTCTCACGGATACATCACAATTTGAGTTATGGTCTTAAAGTTAAGTAAATCTTAAGTATGAAGATTCTTTTAGTAGGAGCAACAGGGACACTTGGTAGACAAATAGCAAAGCAAGCTATAGAAGAGGGACATGAAGTAAGATGCTTTGTAAGAAATCCAAGAAAAGCTTCCTTTCTACAAGAATGGGGTTGTGAGCTAACAAAAGGTAATTTATTAAATTCTTCTGATATCCAATATGCATTGCAAGATATTGAAGTAGTTATTGATGCAGCGACTAGTAGGCCAGATGATCATAGAAGTATCTATGAAATTGATTGGGATGGGAAACTTAACTTATTCAATGCTTGCGAATCTTTAAACGTAAAAAGGGTAATATTCCTTTCTATCCTCCTAACAGAAAAGTTTAGAAATGTTCCTTTAATGGACATTAAATATTGTACGGAAAAACTTCTTGAGAAATCTGATCTAGAATATACCATTTTCAAATGTGCAGCATTTATGCAAGGAGTTATTAGTCAATTCGCAATCCCAATCTTGGATAGTCAAGCAGTGTGGATGAGTGGGACTCCAACTAAAATTGCTTACATGAATACTCAAGATATGGCGAAAGTTGTTGTAGCAGCAGTAAATAATCAAAAAACTCACAGAACATCATTGCCATTAGTAGGACCCAAAGCGTGGGATTCAAATGAAGTTATATCTTTATGTGAAAAATTTAGTGAAAAAAAGGCGAAAATTTTTAGAGTTTCCCCCTTCCTTATTAGTGTCACTCAAAAAGTAGTTTCCTTTTTCCAAGATTCTCTTAATGTTTCTGAGCGATTGGCTTTTGCTGAAGTAACTAGTAGTGGTGAATCATTAGATGCTGACATGAGCAAAACTTATGAAATATTGGAACTTAAAAAAGAGGATATGACCTCACTAGAGAGTTATATAAAGGAGTACTATCAACAAATACTTAAAAGATTAAGGGAAATGGAAGCAGATCTTAATATTGAAGAAAAAAAGAGATTACCTTTTTAATATTGCAATTTTAGAAACAGGTAGTATATTTGTACTATATAAATATTTTTGCCCTATGTCTGTTTCTAAGTCTAAAAACCTTGAACGAAAACTAGATAATTTTGCAAAAGAAGCAAAAAATGAATTGAATAATGTTTGCGGATCTTCATTATGGGAAAGCCTTGGGTTTGTTTTTTTTGATCAATTAGAAGATTCTGAAAAAATTGCAAAAGCAAATTTTTACTATGGACAACTTCAAATAATTAATGAAATTAAATTTTCAATTTGAATTGAATTGCATATTTTTACGTATGTAATTTTTTTTAAATCAATTTTGACCAATCTTTTTCTGATAATATGTACTTAGTAAAAGATTAATTAATGATTGAAACTTCAGGTGTAATAGAAAAAGAGCAGGGGAATGGATTTTATTTGGTTACCCTAGAACAACCTGAAGGACATCAATGTTTATGTAGAGCTGCAGGTAAATTGACTAAATTTAGAATTAAATTATTAGCTGGAGACAAAGTGTTAGTTGAGATAAGTCCTTATGATCTATCTAGAGGGAGGATAACTTATAGAGAGAGGAATGCAGGCAATGCTAGACCTACTACTAATAAAAATAATCCCAAGAGAAATAATAAATAAAAAGTTACTTTATATAATATTTTTTATAGCTTCTTTAAACTCACTTCTTTGTTTAACACCTTGCCATTGTTTTTTTAATAATTTTTCTTTAAAAAGTTGAACTGTTGGTGTGCCGTTAATACCAGCTTGTTTTGCAATATCTTGATCTTTATCAATATCTATTTCAACCCCAAGAACTGCACCATCAAGTTCTTTAATTACCCTTTTTAACTGAGGTTTTAAAACATGACATGGGCCACAACTTGGGGAACTAAAAATTACTAAGATAGGTTTTTTGCTCTCGTGATAAAGTTTCCTCAATGCATAACTGCCTTTTTGCCATTCAGAATTTGAATCGAAAGTATCTTCATTAACTTCTTCTTCATTAAAATCTGATGAATTAAGTTTTTTTTCTGGTTCGGGTGTTTCTCTAACTATAGTTTTTGCTAAGTTTTTCTCGGCTAGCCACCTCTCGGTAGCTAATGCTGCCATGCAACCAGTTCCTGCAGCGGTAACTCCTTGTCTCCACTCAGAATCAACAACATCACCTGCTGCGAAGATACCTTCGATAGATGTTTCGGGTCTTCCTGATTTACAAGCAATATATCCCTTATTATCTAAGTCAATTTTGTTGCCCAAAAACTTCGTATTTGGTGTGTGACCTATCGCGTAAAAAAGACCTTTTATATTGATCTCCCCTTTACCTTCTTGAGAGTTAATAGTTTCTATTCTCTCAAGCCATTCAGAACCATCAGCTTTATCAACTTTTGTGTTCCAATGAATTTCTATCTTTGGATTAGCTTTTACTCTATCTACCATTGCAGCGCTAGCCCTTAATTTTTCTGATCTAACAATTAAATGCACCTTGCTGCCATATTTCGTGAGGTATGCGGCTTCTTCACAGGCAGAGTCGCCCCCTCCAATAACAGCTAATTCTTCATCTCTAAATTGTGGGGTGGCTCCATCACATATTGCACAAGCACTTATTCCTTTGCTCCAGAATTTATCTTCATTTATTACGCCTAATCTATTTGCACTTGCTCCAGTTGCAATAATAATGGAGTTAGATTTAATAGTTCCTTCTAAAGTTTTTAATTCGAAGGGATGAGAATCAGTATTAATTGAGACTACATCACTTTCGTATAAATTAGTACCCCATCTTTCTGCTTGAGCCTTCATTAGATCCATCAATTCAGGACCTAGTACTCCATCTGGGAAACCTGGATAATTTTCAACAAATGTTGTAGTCATTAATTGCCCTCCAGGAATTCCACCAGAATTAAATCCTGTTACGAGCAATGGTTGAAGATTTGCTCTTGCTGCATAAATTGCAGCCGTATAACCTGCAGGCCCCGAACCTATAATTACAACATTTTCTACGTTTGAAGTGTTCTCTTTATTCTCCATTTATTTTCTAATTTCACTATTAATAATAATAAACTAACCCAAATAATGTAGGGCGGGTTTCACTCGATCTATTTGTTACTCAATCGTTGACTTTTTGGTCAAATAATTTTTTTAATTCCTTTGGGAAGTTTAAAACAGAATCTTTTAGATTTTCGTTCTTTTCTCCAATATGTAATATCCACTCTCTAAATTCTTCTGCAATTGCATAACTGTCTTCATATCTTTCTAGGGTATCCATAGCAGAAATTCTATTGGTTGCCCAACAGGTTGCAATGTCAATCCTTTTCCTAATGAAATTGTCCATCTAATCTTAAAAGTTGTATATAGATAAACACATCAGAGAACCTATGTATTGTCTAATAAGTTACAACTTTGTACTTCCAAACAATAATTTAATCTTTAATTTATATTTGAGCCAATTTTTGGGTGAATTATAAAGAAAACATAAAGAAATAGAGTTAGACTGCCTCGCTGTGATTTGCAAGTAGCCTTTCAACTTCCTCAAAACCCTCTTTAGCTGAATTTATGGCAAGTTCCTCGCTAACTTTTTCTTCTGATATTAATTTTGCGGATATTTTCTTTAAAAGAGTTTCTTTCTTTTCTCTTAGTGAACTAACAATTTCTTCTTCAATGATAGATTTTATTGCTTTAGAAATTATTTTTTTATCATTTGCTTCTTCGAATGTGCCCTGAACTAATTCTTGAATAAATAATCGATGAACCTCACTACTCCTTAGAAAGCTTTCTGTGGCATTTATAATTCCTTCAACAAGAGCTTCATCAGGTTCAGAATCATTTTCTGCCAGCTTAAATTCCCAATCTAAATGTCTTCTTTGCCAACCTGCCGAGTGGAGGCTGGGCATGACTGTCTGTGAATAAGTATCAACTGACATTTCATAAATTCTCTCTGCTAATTTCTCACACCAGTCTTTACCATGCTTTTCTAGATTTTTCTGCATAGCTTGCCTTGAAACAGCATGACCACCATGATGGCTGTGGCACACTCCATCAGGACATTCGATTGCTTTTATACTCATTGGATTATTTAGTACTTATATATTCTAGATAGCTATTTTTTATAGAAAAGAAAATATATTTTTAACAAAAATCCAAGACTTTTGACTTTCTTCAATTTATATTTAGTATGTTAAAAAAATAAATAAATTGACAAAGATACTTATTCCTTCCGAAACAAGCTCTGGTGAAAGGAGAGTTTCAGCTACACCAGAAGCGGTAAAGAAATTAAAAAGCCTTGGATGTGATGTTTATATTGAAAGTTCAGCAGGGAAATTATCAGGATTTAGTGACTTATCATATGAACAATCGGGCGGAACAATAATAAACAACTTAGATCAAAAAATTTGGAGTGAAGCGGACTTAATATTTTGTGTTCAAAGTCCATCAGAGGATAATTTAACTAAGTTAAAGAAAGGCGCTGTTCTTCTCGGTCTTCTTAACCCATATGGTAATAAGGAGCTTCTAAGGATTATAAATAGTAATAAGATTTCAGCTTTATCACTAGAGTTGCTTCCGAGGATTAGTAGAGCTCAATCTTCTGATGTTCTTTCTTCACAGGCCAATATTGCTGGATATAAAGCAGTTCTTTTGGCTGCAAGTGAGTTAGATAGATATTTCCCAATGCTTATGACTGCAGCTGGGACAGTCCAACCTGCCAAAGTAGTGGTTCTTGGTGGAGGCGTTGCAGGATTACAGGCAGTTGCGACAGCAAAAAGACTTGGAGCAATAGTATTTGTATCTGATATTAGACCTGCTGTTAAAGAACAAGTAGAGTCCCTCGGAGCAAGATTTATAGAACTTCCTGAAGTTGAGGAAAAACCAGGAGAGTCAGGAGGTTATGCAAAAGCTGTAACACCCGAATTCCTCTCAAAACAGAAGGCAACTTTAACTAAATATTTATCTGAAGCTGATGTTGCTATATGTACTGCGCAAGTTCTAGGTAAAAAGGCCCCTGTTTTAATAGACTCACCCATGATTAAAAAAATGAGGCCTGGAGCAGTAATTATTGATTTAGCAGTTTCTCAAGGAGGGAACTGCGAAGGAACAAAATCAAATGAAACTATTATCAAAGATGGGGTAAAACTTATTGGAGCGGGGGAATTACCCTCTTCAGTTCCTTATGATGCAAGTTCACTTTATGCTAAGAACTTAACATCTTTGATTACACCATTTATAAAAGATGGTCTAATTAAATTAGATAAAGAGGATGAACTCATTTCTGGATGTTTATTAAGCGATGAAGGAGTTGTTCTTCAAAATAAAGTTTTTGAAAATTGAGGTTTTAAAATTATGTCTTTTATAAGTCTTCTTTGGGTTCTTTTACTTGGTAGTTTATTGGGCCTCGAGTTAATTGGAAAAGTTCCTCCTACTCTTCATACACCTTTAATGAGTGGAGCAAATGCAATTTCGGGAATAACAATGCTTGCAGCCTTGACTTTAATTGTAAAAGCAGAAGGTAACGTACCACTTTTAATCATTGGTTCAGTTTCTCTTGGATTTGCTCTTTTCAACGTTGTAGGCGGTTTCTTTGTAACTGATCGAATGCTCGCGATGTTTAGTCGTAAACCCTCCAATAAAAAGTAATTTTTAAAATGAATCTACCTGTAATCATTAAATTCGTTATTGACCTTCTAGCAGTACTTTTACTAGCTTTGGGAATAAAAGGATTGTCAAAAGTAAAATCAGCAAGGGATGCCAATAGATTAGCTGCATTTGCAATGTCACTATCAGTAGTAGGATTACTTTCTTATTATTTAGGCACTTCTGGAATTGCTATTCAGTCTTGGATTTGGATAATAATTGGATCAATCATAGGTAGTTTATTCGGAGCAATTCTTGCAAAAAAAGTCCCTATGACCTCCATGCCTGAAACAGTGGCATTGTTCAATGGATGTGGTGGAATGTCATCACTTTTGGTGGCCTTAGGAGTAGCTATTTTTCCTATATCAGGTGGCCAAGAAAATCTTGATTTTTTTAAGTCACTGATTAATGAAGTTTCAATATCTGTTTCTATATTTGTTGGTGCCATAACTTTCACAGGTTCAATTGTGGCGATGGCAAAGTTACAGGGTTGGTTGTCAACTCCAGGATGGACTCAGAGCAAAGTTAGACATTTTGTCAATATTGTTTTTGCAGTTGCTTCCTTGATAGCCTTTTTTGATTTGATAAACGGCAATACAAGTTCTATTTGGCTTTTAGTTATAGTTTCTTCTTTATTAGGTATTGGAGTTACTTTACCAATTGGTGGAGCTGATATGCCAGTCGTTATATCTTTATTAAATAGCTATTCAGGGATTGCAGCAGCTGCAGCAGGTTTCGTTGTAGATAGTCAGCTTTTGATAGTAGCAGGCGCAATGGTTGGAGCAGCAGGCCTAATACTTACTCAAGTAATGTGCAAGGGTATGAATAGATCATTGGTCTCAGTTCTTTTTGGAGGATCTTTATCTGCACAAAGTACAGCCTCTTCTGGGTCAGGAGAATATATAAATATAACTTCTTGCAGTGTTGAAGAATGTGCATTGACTTTAGAGGCAGCCAACAAGGTAATTATTGTTCCTGGTTATGGTCTAGCGGTAGCTCAAGCTCAACATACTTTAAGGGAAGTGACAAAAAAACTAGAGCAAAACGGTATTGAAGTTGTTTACGCAATTCATCCTGTAGCAGGGAGAATGCCTGGACATATGAATGTACTTTTAGCAGAAGCAGATGTTCCCTACGAACAACTTAAAGAGATGGACGTTGTAAATCCTGATTTTCCAGCAACGGATGTTGTTTTAGTTTTAGGAGCAAATGATGTGGTTAATCCTCAAGCTAAAAATGATAGCTCTTCTCCTTTATATGGCATGCCAGTTCTTGATGTGCAGGAAGCAAGAACGGTATTTGTAATTAAACGTGGTATGAGTGCAGGTTACTCTGGAATAAAAAATGATTTATTTGATCTACCAAATACCTCAATGGTCTTTGGTGATGCAAAAAAGGTACTGAACGATTTGATTGGAGAATTAAAGGATCTTGGAGTTGGGGAGAAATAATAATATATCTTTTAGTGTTTCAGATTACATAAAAAATAAGCCATTTCGAGAAGTTTTACCTTGGATAGGTGGCGACTTACAAACTTTGAGAGATACTTTTGTTATTGATTTTGGTAAATCAAAAAAAAATAAAAAAATATTCTTTCCGATTAATAAAATTCTTTCTAAAAAATTTGAATGTGATTATCTTTTAGGTTTTTTGGAATTACCTGAAAACTTAAACTCTCTTAGGGGTTTTGTAATCGTTACACATGGTTTAGGGGGCTCAACTAAACGGTTTGGTTTAAGAAGAATATCTAGGAAATTAGCAAATAATGGTTTTGGAGTTCTTAAATTAAATCTAAGAGGATCTGGATCAGCGAGATATTTAGCTAAAGGAAATTATTGCGCTAGATGCTCCAGTGATGTTATTTCAGCAATTAATTATTTTAAAAAATTGATTAATTTAGAGTTTAAAGATCTTATGAAAAGGAATAATAATCTTCCAATTTACGGAGTTGGATTATCTTTAGGAGGAACAATTCTTTTAAATGCCTGCCTAGATTACGATGAAAAAAAAGGAGAAAAACTTTTAGATGGCCTTGCCTGCGTGAGTACCCCTTTAGATTTATCTTCATGCAGTCTCTGTATTGAAAAACCTAGAAATTCTATCTACCAAAAATGGTTACTTCATCGCTTAAAAAAACAGTTATGGGAGGGATTTAATGATGAAGGCAAACTCCTTGATAACGAGAAATTAAGAATAAAAATTAGAAATTTAAAAAGTATAAGAGAATTTGATCAGAAATTTACAGCTCCTAGTTGGGGATTTAATTCTTTAGAGGATTATTATATTAAATCTTCTCCAATATTTAGAATCCAAAACTCAATAAAAAAATTACCTCCAATGCTTTTTATTCATGCCAAGGATGATCCCTGGGTTCCATATAAGGATACTTTGAATTTAAGAAAAGAATCTATTGATAAATTCACTATTTTAATAACTGAAAAAGGAGGTCATAATGGTTTTCACTCGATTAATGGCTGCTGGTCAGACGAAGTTGTAAAAAACTGGTTTATTAGTATCTAGGACTATTTAAGAATGGTGTTTTTTTTAAAATCCATTTTTCTATTGGCTTACCGTTAATAATGTGTGAGGTAAAAATTTCTGAAATTTTTTCTGGAGAAACTCTCTCGTACCAAATACCATCAGGCCAAACAAGAAGAATTGGTCCGTGTTTACATATCCTTAAACAGTCAGCTTTTGATCTTAATATATGAACGGTTTTTGTACAGGGATCATTCTCAAATTTTTTTAAAGTCTTTTTGAGACATTCCCATGTTTTTTGACCTTCATTGCCTTTAAAGCATCTCTGTTTTGTGGGTGTTGCGCATAGTATAAGATGCTTTTTAATATTCACTTTTATCCAATACTTAAGTATTTTTTACCTTTTTGAATTTCTTGCTTAACAAAAAGCCTGGCCCAATTATCAACTTCAAGAATATCCTCCAATTCGGGACTCAAATTCAAATTCTCCATATGTGATTCACAAGCTTTACTTATAAATTTTGGAATTTCTTGAAAAGAAATTTTTTCTTTGAGGAATTGTTCAACAGCCATTTCATTAGCAGCATTTAAGACTGCAGGCATAGTCCCAGAAGATTTTCCTGCAGCATAGGCAAGTCCCATGCATGGATATTTAAACTCGTCTGGCTCTTTAAAAGTTAATTTTCCAATTTCACTTAGGTTTAATCTTTTCCAATTTGTTTTAAATCTTTCAGGCCAACTCATCGCATATAAAATGGGTAGTTTCATATCTGGCCAACCTAATTGAGCTAATACGGAAGAATCTTCCATCTCAATCATTGAATGAATAATACTTTGAGGGTGGATAACTATTTCGATATTTTCGTAAGAGGTCCCAAATAAATAATGAGCTTCTATAACTTCTAATCCTTTATTCATAAGAGTTGCAGAATCTACAGTTATTTTTTTTCCCATATCCCAATTAGGATGTGAAGTTGCATCTTCCACTGTGACATGTTTTAAATCCTCAACGGCCCAATCTCTGAAAGCACCACCAGAAGCTGTTAAATGTATGGCTTTTAAACCTTTAGGCATCTCACCTGTTGAAAAATCTGCATTTTCATAATTAGGTAATCCTTGTAAACATTGAAAGATAGCAGAGTGTTCTGAGTCAGCAGGTAAAAGCCTACTATTATTTTTCTTTAATGCAGGAATAACAATTGGTCCTGCCGCAATTAAAGTTTCTTTGTTAGCAAGTGCAATATTTTTCCCCGCATTAATTGCTGACATTGTTGGAATTAAGCCTGCACAGCCTACTATCCCTGTTACTACAGTATCTGCCTTATCCCATGCTGCAACTGCGTTAATCCCCTGCTTACCACCTAAAACCAATGGAGCATCATCCAAATCTAAGTTATTAATATTATCTTTTAAATCTTCTATAAGACTTTCATCCTCGATTGCAACTACCTCTGGTTTATGTGTTTTAACTTGTTCAGTTAATAAATTAATATTTCTTCCTGCAGAAAGAGCTACTGCTTTAAACTTATCAGGCTGCTCACTAGCTATTTCGAGAGTTTGAGTCCCTATTGAACCAGTAGAACCGAGCACAGTAATGTATTTCAATTTTCTCTGATATTTCTAATATCTTCCCATTTAAAGGTGTATTTAAAAAACAAAAATTTCAAATTGGTTTTTTTCTTAAAATTTAGACCCTTATCCATGTTGTTATTTCCTTTGATTGATCAATAAGTTCAATACCTTTTTCTTTTAATAAATTTCTTATTTCATCGGCCTTCGAATAATTCTTTTCCATTTTTGCTTTCAATCTTTCATTAATAAGAGATGATATTTCTTCTTCGGTTATTTTACTTTCTTTTACTAAAACTTCTTTTTTAAGACCAAGTACCTCAGTCAAATTTGCAAGAGTTTTAAAATTTTCAAGTAGAAAGAATTTTTGATTTAGGTCTATTTTAAAACCTTCAACCCTTTGAAATTGGTTTAAAAAGTTTTTTAATGGTTTCGCTAAATCGTAAATAATTGCAATAGCACCTGCTGTATTGAGGTCATTTCCCAGAACCTCAGAAAATTTAAGCTTTTTTTGAGATAATTCAAAACTTATTTTCTCTTTATATTCTTCTTCGATAGATTCATCTTTATCAATAGATCTAAAAACACCTTTTGTAAGATCCATAAAAGAAAGGGCTACATTAATATTTTTCCAAGCTTCTGAAGCACTCCTTAAAGCTTCTTCAGTAAAGTCGAGTGGTTTTCTATAATTCACAGTCATAACAAAATATCGCAAAGTCATAGGGCTTATACCTGACTTAATTAGCTCTCTGATAGTTTTAAAATTTTTAAGGGATTTACTCATTTTTTGTCCATTGACATTGACCATCCCATTGTGTAACCAATAGTTTGCTAGCTTTTTGCCATTGGCTGCTTCTGATTGGGCGATTTCATTCTCATGATGAGGAAAAATCAAATCAGAACCACCTAAATGGATATCAATAGTATCTCCTAATTCATCTTTAACCATTGCCGAACATTCAATATGCCATCCTGGTCTACCTTTACCCCATGGCGAATCAAAAAATGGTTCATCATCTTTGGCTTTTTTCCATAGTGCAAAATCTTGCGGATTTTGTTTTTTACTATTTTCCTCATTAGCCATTCTTCCTTGCTGATTGATATTTTGTTCTTGTATATTTTGATTACTTAGCTTTCCATAATTTTTATTTTTAAAAACAGAATAATAAACATCTCCATCT
This sequence comes from Prochlorococcus sp. AG-355-O17, assembly GCA_003280655.1. Lineage (GTDB taxonomy): Bacteria > Cyanobacteriota > Cyanobacteriia > PCC-6307 > Cyanobiaceae > Prochlorococcus_A. The sequence goes on along the minus strand of QCEK01000007.1, from coordinate 17,352 downwards.
CTAGAGTATGCATAACCTTTGTCCTCGAGGATTGTTATGAAGGAGCAGATATTGCATATATGATTAGTTGCTCTTGGCATACTATCCGGTCGCATTATCCCTAAAGAATCCATATCTTTATGAAATTCAATAATATTCTTTTCAGATACTTCCTTCATTGAACTGCTTTCTTCTTTCGCTCTTTTTAAGATCTTGTCATCAATATCTGTAAAATTTTGAACATACTTCACTTTGAAATCACTGTAAATTAAAAATCTTCTCAATACATCCCAAGCGATATAACTTCTGGCATGACCAAGATGACATAAATCATAAACAGTTACCCCACAACAATAAATTTTTACTACATCATCAATAGGCTTAAAAACCTCAACTTTTTTGCTTAAAGTATTAAAAAGTTTGATCATCTTAAAATAAGTATTTCATAAGGTTTATTTTGTCTCCATCCAATTGTCTCCAATTCCAACATCAACTAAAAGAGGCACATTTAATTTTACACAATCTTCCATAGTCTTCTTTACTAATTTCGTCGTAATTCCCAGAGAATCTGGTTCAACTTCAAACAATAATTCATCATGTACTTGTAAAAGCATTTTTGCAGGAACATTCATTTCTATGAATTTTTTATTTAATTGAACCATCGCAATTTTAATAATATCTGCACTTGAACCCTGAATTGGGGCATTGGCTGCGGCTCTTAGTGATTGTGCTTCCATGCCAGCTCTTCTTGCGGCTTGCAAGTCAATTTCGTAAGGATCTTTTCCTAGTAATCTTCCAAGTCCATTTTTATCAAACTTAAATTCTCTCTTTCTACCAAAAATTGTTTTTACATAACCTTTTGATAAGGCAAGCCTTTCTTGAAGTTCAAGAAATTTGAAAATTTTTGAATATCTTTCTTTGTATTTTATTAGGAATTCTTTTGCTTCTGGAGTACTTACTCCTGTAGAACGTGCAAACTTTTTAACTCCCATACCATAGATAACTCCGAAATTTATTGTTTTCCCAACTCTCCTCTCATCAGAAGAAATTTCTTCTTTCTCAAAAATTAATCTTGCAGTCAAAGAATGAATGTCATCATTTTTATGAAATGCATTTATTAGTATTTCTTCATCCGCTAAGTGAGCGAGTATTCTTAATTCGATCTGAGAATAATCAGCTGATAAAAGTTTCCAATTTTTTTCAGGCAAGAATGCTTTTCTGATTCGCCTACTAAATTCAGTCCTAACAGGGATATTTTGAAGATTAGGATTGCTACTACTTAGTCTCCCAGTCGCTGTAGCAGCTTGATTAAAGTTTGTATGAACTCTTCCTGTCTTTTCGTTAATAAGATTTGGAAGAGCATCAATATAGGTGCTAAGTAATTTGCTAAGAGTTCTATGTTTTATTAAATGTTGGATTATTTCATGTTCGTCGACTAACCTTTCCAGAACTACTGCATCTGTGCTCCATCCTGTTTTTGTTTTCCGTGATTTTTTCTTATCCAAATTTAATTTTTCAAACAAGATCTCACCAAGTTGTTTTGGTGAAGATAGATTGAAACTTTCCTCTGCTAACTCATAAACTTTACTTTCAATATCTTCTAAGGTATTTTTTAATTCTTTTGAGAGTTTATTCAAATAAGGGATGTCGATGCTTATGCCATTTATTTCCATTTGGGATAATACCGGTTCTAAAGGTAGCTCGATATCTTCGAACAATTTGATTAATTCATCTTTTTCCTTTGAAAAACTTTCTTTAAAAATTTTGACAATCTTAAAAGTTAGAAAAACATCATAACCGCAGTAAATACTTGCTTCATCAATATCAACAAATGAAAAGTCTTTATTTTTTCCAACTGTCTCCTTAAATGAAGGAGGCTTAAATCCAAATAATCTAAAACTAATTTCACTTAACCCATGTTTCTCCTGATTATTAAGAAGGTAGTCTGCTAACAAGGTGTCAAAGGTTACGCCTTTAAGATCAAGTCCATGATTAAAAAATATTTGCCTATCAAATTTAGAATTTTGGAGTGCCTTTTCTTTTTTTGGATCTTCTATCCAATTTCTTAGCTTTGAGAAAACATCTTCAATTGATAATTGATTGGGGATCTCCTTTTTTGTTTGATGACCAAGAGGTATATAAAATAAATCATCATTTTCTTCTCCAAGACATAACCCTATCCCAACAAGTTCCGCATCAATTGGATTCAAACTATTGGTCTCTGTATCTAAAGTAACTATTTGATTAGTCTTGTCTAATCTTTGAATTAATTTATCAAGTAATTCGAAATCATTTACAACAGTTACGTTGATTTTAGGGATTTTATTTTCACTATTTTCTAATTCATTATTGCCTGCGACTTTTGGAGCCTTCTCCTCCTCTTTAGCTACATTATTTTTGTCAAAACCACCTTTGCTGAAAGTTGAATTGAAAATATCAATTTGTCTAAGTAGTGTTGATAGTTCTAATTTTTTCAGCGACTCTGAAAGTAGTTCTTGATTTATATTTTTTAATTCATAACCGTTACTTAAAATTAAAGGCACCTCAGTATTTATTTTTGCTAAATCCCTGGAGAGAAAAGCATTATGTTTATCGTTTCTGAGCTTTTCTATAACTGAACCTTTGATGAATCCTTTATATTTCTTATCGTTGTTCTGCTGAATATTGTCCAAAGCCTGATAAATTCCATCAAGCGTATCGTTCTCTTTTAGTAGATTAATTGCAGTTTTTGGCCCTACTCCTTTAATACCTGGAATATTATCAGAACTATCACCAGTTAGGGCTTTGAGATCAACTACTCTTTCTGGCGCAACACCTAATTTTTCTTTTACTCCATTTTCATTCATAAGAGTTGGATTTCCACTTTTCGCATATGGACCACCACCCATATAAAGCACATAAATATCTTTTTGATCATCTACTAATTGAAATAAGTCCCTATCTCCAGAAAGAATATTCACGCACCATCCTTTAGAAGAAGCATCATTTGCAATTGTGCCTAAGAGATCATCTGCTTCGTATCCTGGAGATTTAAAAATTGGTAAATTAAGGCTTTCTTCTAAAATGATTTCTAGTTGTTCAATATCCTGAAAAAAAACATCTGGTGCTACATCTCTATTGGCCTTATAATTTGGATCTAATTCATGTCTGAAAGTTGGGTTTTCGGTATCAAACGTAATACAAACACCCTCAGGACTAATATTTTTGCAATTATCCAGAAGACTTTTTAGGAATCCATAAGTGACACTTGTTGGAAATCCCTCTTTGGTAGTTAAACCTCCATCTATCCCCTTACTAAATGCATAGAAGCTTCTAAAAGCAAGTGAGTGGCCATCTACTAAAAGTAAAATTGGTTTTTTAGAGTTTTCAGATTTTAAACTCATTTTCTCTTCTTAGCCCAAGGTGGAATATCAATAAAGATTTGCTCTCCAGGTTCTAATCCATCAATGACTGCAGTTTTATTTCCACTACTAATACCAATCTCGATTTTTTCAAATTTGGGAGAATTGTTTTTATCAACTTTCAAAATTCCTTTTTCACCTTTTTCAGTGACAATAGAAACTGTTGGTACTAAGATTTTTTCTTCATTACCTTCGACTCTAAATTCAAGATCTGCAGTCATTCCAATTTTAATTTCTTCAGAAATATCTTTAAAATTTAAAGTTACTTCGAATGAGGTTACATTATTATCTTTTACAGCTCTTGTAGCTATTTTTTTAACTATGGCACTATATTTTTTTGAGGGATAAGCCTCAATTCTTACTGAGGCTTCTTGACCTATTTTTATTCTGCCAATGTCACTCTCAGGAACTTTAGCAACAATTTCTAGGCCCTCTGATAGTTCAAAAATAAAGTTTTTGGTTTTAGGGTCTGAACTTAAGTTTGTACTTGGTCTTACATAAGATCCTATCTCAGCATATTTTGCAGTTATCTTTCCTCCATAAGGAGCTTTAACTAGATAGAAACTTTTTTCAGCTTTTGCATCATTAAGTTTTGCGCTACTAATGTTGTAGTTATTTTTATAACTTTCATAGTCTTCTTTACTTACCGCACCTTCTTGATATAAATATTCCCTTCTTAAAAATTCAGATTTTTGTTTTTCTACATTTAGTTCAAGTTCTTCAATTTTATAGATAAAGTCTTCATCATCAAGAGAAGCTAAAACCTGATCTTTTTTTACAAAATCTCCCTCATCTACTTTTATTTCTTTTATTACTCCTTGCTTCCGAGGTCCAATATTGCTTGTCCTTATTGCTTTTACTTCACCACTAGTATTAATTGAATCTGAGAGGATTCCTTTTTCAACTTGAACTACAAAATCAGAAATATCTTTTGACTCATTTTTCTTGAAGGAATTGGTTATAAAAACGAAAAATATAGCTAGAGAAAGCAGGATAATTCCACTTCTTATATTTATATTTTTTTTTATTAAATCAAACATTTCTTTTTAAAATCAGAAGTAGAGAATATTTAGGAACTAAATAAATAATCAAGACGATTATAATTAACTTATCCAAGATTGGTTAAGTAAATACTATATTACTAGAAGATGTTTTCTTGATAATTTTTCCATAAGTTTTTTCAAATGTTAAAAGCAGGTATTATTGGATTACCAAATGTTGGAAAATCAACTCTATTTAATGCACTTGTAGAAAATGCTAAGGCCCAAGCGGCTAATTTTCCCTTTTGTACCATAGAACCTAATAAAGGCATAGTTTCAGTCCCAGATCAAAGGTTGCAAGAGTTAGGTAATTTAAGTTCTAGCCAAAATATTATCCCAACAAAAATTGAATTTGTAGATATCGCAGGACTAGTAAAAGGAGCTAGTAAAGGCGAAGGTTTGGGAAATAAATTTTTATCAAATATTAGGGAGGTTGATGCAATAGTTCATGTTGTAAGGTGCTTTGAAGATAGTGATGTAATTCATGTTTCTGGAAAGGTAGATCCATTGGATGACATTGAGATAATTAATTTGGAATTGAATTTAGCTGATTTATCCCAACTCCAAAAAAGAAGAGAAAGAATTAAAAAACAGGTTAGAACTAGTAAAGAGGCAGCAAAAGAAGACACCTTACTAGAAAAAATTGAAGAAGAGCTAGAGAAAGGCCTCTCAGTTAGATCAATATCTTTGAGTGAAGAAGAAAATTTAATAATTAAGCAACTAGGCTTCCTTACTGCTAAACCAATTATTTACGCAACAAATTTGAATGAAAATGATTTAGCTGATGGTAATGATTTCTCATCAAAAGTTCAAAGTTTTGCAAGCAATGAAAATACAGAATGTATAAAAATATCAGCGCAAGTCGAATCTGAATTAATAGAGTTAGAACCAGAAGATAAAAAAGACTACCTTATTGGCTTAGGAGTAGAAGAAGGGGGATTAAGTTCTTTAATTAGATCAACATATAAATTACTGGGATTAAAAACTTATTTCACTACCGGAGAAAAGGAAACAAAAGCTTGGACAATAAAAGATGGGATGACTGCGCCACAGGCAGCAGGAGTAATTCATACTGATTTTGAAAAAGGATTTATAAGAGCTCAGACTATTTCATATCAAAAATTAATTGATTCAGGTTCAATTGCCAATGCAAAAACTAAAGGACTTTTAAGAAGTGAAGGTAAGGAATATATTGTTAACGAAGGTGATGTAATGGAGTTCTTATTTAACGTTTAGTAAGTCTCTTAAGGCTTACTATTTTGCTTTTTGAATTTAAATTCAAAAAATGAAATTAATAAAATTAAGATACATCCTAAGCAACTTCCTATTAACCCAAAAACAATGGTTGTAAAGCCATCATCGTAGCCATATTGTAGTTGTGGTAAGTGAGGAGGTATTGGCATTATTTTTCAACAGAATTTTCAATATCTTCCAGAAAATGTTTAGTTGATCTACTAAAACCATTAGTTTTTAAATAGTTTTGAGCCTCTCTAAATTTTTCAGCTACTCTTTTTGCATAAGGAGTGTTCATGGAATTTTGAGTCATGTTGAAAATGCGACTCATTTTATAATCTGATTTAGGTAACCCCTTGATAAGTATTCAAAAATACAAGAATATAAAAATAGGATTTTTTACTTACTAAAGAAATTTATTGTGAAAAGTTCTTGATTCTCTAAATAAAGTTTTTTCAAATTAGAAAAATTGACAATGACAAATATATTATTAATTCTTTTTTTTGTACTTTTATTTTTATTACTTTTTTATTCAAAACGAAATAGAGGGTTAGCCCAAAAAACAACAATTAGTCCAACTTATGTACCTTTTTTAAAAGAACAAGAATTTAATCCTGACATAAGTACTGATAATTGGGATTTACACAAACTTAGATTAGATAAATTTAAAAGATCACAATATAAGGGATTAACTTTCTTCGTAAGTTCAGAAAATAAAATTTACTATCTTTTTGAAGAAGGGGATAAGGTTTATTGCTAACAGGTGAAATTAATTTTATAAATAAGAAAAGCCGATAGAAATTAATAATATTAATGAAGTATTTATTTTTATTATCAGAAAAGTTCTATAGGATTATTCAATGGGAGTGGAATACCTTAAAAAATCTAAGAAGAACAAAAAGAAAGAATTATTTTTTAAGAGGATCATTTGCTTTATTTAGTTTATTCTCTATTCTTTTTTTAATATTTTCGCCTCCTATTACTTTCGGAATATTATTTGGAGAGGGATTAAAATTTAGCATTTTTTTTATTTGGATATGGATTTTAAATTTAAAGTTTTTTTGAAAATGTATAATTTACTTTCCAAGGTTATTTAAAATTAAGAATATAAAAAATTTATTTTATGCCAAAAATATTCAAACAAAATAAGTTCGCTTTGTTGGGAGCAAATATATTAATAATTTTACTTTGGGTAACTATATCTTCCTTTTTGATGAATTTATTTCAAAGTGAAAATGCCCCATTTTATATGTATAAAATTTCTTTTTTAATAAGATTCCTCCCTCCTATTTGGGTTACATGGTTCCTTTGGATAAAAAGAGGTGGTTTAAAAAGATAAATTACAAAAGCATTTTTACGTATTTACTATAAAAACAAATCAGTTAAGAGCTGAAAGCTTACTTGAAATTTTCATGTAAGAATTAGGTAATTGAGAGATTGTTTTTAGCTAAGAAACAATCTCTTTTTTTTACAAATATTTTTCTCATAAAAAAGTGTTTGTCAGTATCCCTATTGACAAACACTCATGACGATCATTTTTTAAAAATTAAACAGGCATCTATTATCAATTTCTACCACTCCAGAATCCATAAGACGGCCGATCTTTATAACTAAAGCCATATCTAACCTTGAAAATTCAGATTGATGGTTAGTTATCCAATCAAGTTCAGAAAGAGTTATAACTCCCAAAGTATTTACTTTAAGAAAAAGTAAGCCTAAATTCATTTTAAAAAATTCCTGGGATTATCCATCCGAATAAGCCATAATTTACAACTAATGCAAATAAGCCCATCATTGCCATTCTTCCATTAGTTCTCTCTGCGTTTTGCCAATAAGTTGTTTTTGAATTTTCCATTTTTCTGAATTGTAGAATTGTTAAATTGTAGGTTTTTAAACGAAACCAGGAATTATTTGACCTGTTGTTAGGTATGCTCCAACAGCAGCAATTAATCCAAGCATTGCGAATCTGCCGTTAAGAGTTTCAGCAACAACTTTTTCTTTTTCAATTGTTTTGACTTTTGTGTTTGTGTTTTTCATTTGATTAGAAGATGAATAGTTTAAATTTTCGTTTTGAAATTGCTTGGTTAAATAAGCAACGAGGATGGCTGTAAAGAATACAATTACGGCTAAGAAACCTGAAAGTGGACTCATTAAAAAATGCCAGGAATAATTTGTCCGGTTGAAACGTAAGCACCTACTAATGCAACAAGCCCAATCATTGCCCAACGACCGTTAACTTTTTCTGCATTTTGTGGGTAGCTGTCGTAAGAAACAGACTCATCTATGTAAGGACGTGTCTCAGTAGGAAACATATTCTGCCTGCCGCCTGATTCAGTAGTAACGTTTGAATTAGCCATTGAAGTTTTGTAATTGTTAACTAATGTAACACTACTATTAACAAATGTAAAGTATTAAGCCTAAATTAAGTTATTTTCAAGATATTTACTACATAAATGTCACATAACAGTAACAATGACTTTTAAATTGTTGTTTTTTTAGGCTTGCTACGCTTTACAGATTGGCTCGAAACTATTAAAAGTTCAATTTGTTGTTTAAGTATTTATTTTAAAATCCTTAGAAAGATATCAATTTGGTAGAAAAAACTACATCCTTCTGATATTTGAATAATTAGTTTTTAGATATAATTTATTTTACTTTCTTATGGAATTCGCAAAAAAAATCATGACCGAAAAAGCTGAAAAGCTTAATGGTAAAGCAGCAATGCTTGGAATGTTTGCTCTTGTAGGAGCCTACTATTTTACTGGTCAAATTCTTCCAGGTATTTTCTAATAAAAATCCTTTTTAAATTTTTTCAGGGGCTTTATCAAGCCCTTTTTTACTGGATTATTATGCTTTTTTTAATTATCTAATAATTCAAATAATTTATTTATTAGAAGCTTTCTTTTTAAAAAAGTTTTATCAATATATTTTTTATTCTCTTCTTTTAAAGTTTCCTGACCCTTTAAGCCTAATCCTTTAAGGACAAACTCTTTATCTTCTTTAATCCAGTTATTTATCATTCCCCCCGTCGTCTCTATATGGAATTGTAATCCGTAAGCAAAATTACCAATCCTAAAAAACTGTTCCTTACAACGTGAACTACTAGCAATGAGTACTGCTTTATTAGGTAATAAAATCCTATCTCCATGCCAATGCAGTACATGAAAAGGGTCTTCAAACAGTGCTTTAAAGTCTTTATTTGATTTATTAATAAAAATTTGAGACCATCCAATTTCCGGTAATGCTTTTGGAGGTGATCCATATTTAAGAATTTCTACATCTCCTCCAGCAGCACTCGCAAGCAACTGAGCACCCAAGCAAACACCGATTATAGGTCTTTCATTTTCTAATTCTTTTTTTATAAAATCTCTTTCTAACTTAAGCCAGGGATATCTGTCGCTTCCAATATCTTTAACTCCCATTGGTCCACCCATAATTAGAATTAAGTCACCTTTTTTTGTTTGCGGCAGAGTATTTTTATTATCTAAACGAATAATTTCGATTTTCAAATCTCTTTCTTTAGCAATTTGTTCAAAAAGACCAGGCCCCTCTATTTCTAAATGCTGCAAAACTAATAGGCGTTTTATTTCCTTCATTCACTTTCCATTATTTCAACTGATTCAGAACAGACATTAACGCTAAACCACTTCATTGCCGACCAAGTATCTTCTTGATATGTACCTGCTGCAATACTTACAAAACAATCATTTTCATACCAACTTCGATAACTGGGAGTTACTCCTGTTCCTTTTAATCTATTTTCTAAGCCTTTTCCATATTTTTTAATAACAAGATTTATAGCTTCATTCTCAATTTCTCTTTGCTTTTCATCAGCAAAACCTCCTAGTGGAGTAAAAAAAAGAATTGATGCAATAAGTAAACGTATCATTGAGTCTTTAGTTTATATGTAGCTGATTTCATATCGATTAATTAATTTTTTAAAATCTTCTACTCTCTTTTGTCCATTTTTTAATGGTCTTGAGGAGTCAAGGACGGCTGCACAACATAATTGCCAGCAAGATTTTTCATCTAGTCCCAATTTCTTGCATATATTTTTTGGAGCTTTAATAACTGTATTTATTTCTGCAATATGTTGAGTGGTTTCCCATAATTCTCCTTCAAGAAAATCAATTTCAATACTTGATAATAATTCTGTAGCAACGTAATCTTTAATTAGCTCAGTTAATTCCACGATATTTTATTAAAGCAGATAAGTTAAATAATCTCTTAGTATTTTTACAGCAGGATAAAAAAAAGGAACTAGTTTCTACCTCATCTTGAATATCCTGTAGATTTTAAGAGACTACATCATTTCGTATTGATCAAGTTTGGTTTTTAATTTTGTTGCTTGTTTGATCAATGACAAAGCTTCTTTTCTGCCTGTTGAATTATTAGCCTGGACTATAAGATCGGCGTATTTCTTTGCGATTTTTTTTTCCATAATTTAAGATATATAAATACCGTTTTTGAATCTTGAAACTAGCGAGTCAAAACTAGAAGTAGATAAGGAGTCAACGGTTAAGACCTCAGAGTCAACAAATTGGAACGGGTTAACTCACATTTTTAATTTATAATCAATTAATAAAAAAGCTGTTGGTATCTACGATTACATTGTTTTCAAACCCTGATTTAATTTAAAGTTATCTATGAATTGGATTGAAAATTTTCAATCATCTTTTTAATGCAATTAATAAAAAAAGGGGGTTTTTAACCCCCTTTTTTTATTAAAAGACCTAATTTACTAATTACCTAAACCTAGAGGAGCCCAAAGAGTTGCTTCAGAACCTATAACAGGGACAACTCCTGTAGTTTTTGCATTAGAAACTTTATTTTTAACACCGAATTCCATATTTTAGGAAACTCTTAAGCTCATAAAACATAAAGGCTTTTTCTTGGCCGGATCATTTATCCGTAATTATGAGATACTTCTGTCCACCCTTTTTGGTGCAGTTCGTGCCACTTTTCCCAGGCTGAATCTATGTTGAGTTTTTCAGAGGATTTGTACCCTCCAGGTTCTCCAAGGTGATTTGTGTAGAAAAGATGAGTATGAATTTTTAAATTAGGTTTAGGAGAGTTTTTGCATTCTTCGAAAAAGATAATTCTGCTACCTTCGGGATTTAGTAGGCATCCGTTAGGTTTGCTAGTGCTACAACCAAATGAGTACTTAGGATCCATACTTTACCTTTAATCGGCCGGTTAATTATTGGTACGTTTGTACTATAAATTATATCCTCCTTGTTTTGCTGTTAATCCTTTTAAGGTTAAGTACTTATTTACTAATAATTATTTTGTTTTTTAATAAATAAGATAATTTCTTTAAGTTTATGAATTACAGGGAAGATCTAGAAATCAAACTACAAAAAGTAACACTTGCAATGCAGGAAGTTGTAGATGATATCCATAAAACTGAACCTGAGAAGCAAAGAATAATTTCCAAACTTATTGAATTTAAAGAAGCAATCATTTCAAAGGGAATTGAACTTAACATTGAATTAGAGGCAGCCTAGAAATATTTAATATCTCATGAATGTTTAATAACTTTTAGAATAATGTTATTAACAAAGAAGGGTTATTTATCAAATGCAGCCTGGTACTTTTGAATTATTGATCCTAATATTTATCTTTTTAGGTCTTCAAGCCTGGTGGATTATCCCAATAGTTATTAAGAATAATAAATTAAATAATAGAGGTAAGGATTTAAGAGAGGAAATTAAGCAATTAGAAAAATTATATAAAAAATAAATTAGTTTATTATTTTTGCAAACTACCTATTATTAGTGAAACTCAAATATCTAATTAAATTAAAAAAATTTATTCCAGTTTGCTTCCTTTTAATTGGGACTTTAGCTTTACCAAAACCTTCTCTTGCAGAAGAAAAGATTAAAGTTATACCTATTATTCAAAGTTCAAAAGGACTAAGTGGTAAAAATTTTAATTATCTCGAGGGTAAGCCTGAATTAAGACTCTTAAAAGTAAAAATTCCAGTTGGCTTAAAAACTTCAATTCATACTCATCCTTCCCCAATGTTGATTCATGTCACCAGAGGAAGATTAAAGCATGTGAGGGGTGAAGAAATTAATTTCTTTAAAGCAGGTGATGCATTTATAGAGAGTAATAATGGGGGCCCCCACTATGTGAAAAGTGTTGGGAAGAAGCCGGCCATACTTCACGTGGGAGTTGTATCAGTAGTTGGAATGCCTACGGCCATAAATAAATAAGATTTTTCTCAAAGTTGTTCTATCAGTATGAGGATTAAACTTTTATGAAGAACAGCTGTAGTGAGATACTCCTCCATAGTTAAAATACTGGCTTGGCTTTAGTCGATTATATTTTTGATCTATTTCTGAGGATTGTTCTATATATGGATTGCCAAAGACATCCTGTAACTCTTTTATTTTTTTGTAATTTCCTTTTTCAGCTTCTTCATATGCGGGAACGATCATCCATTCGCGCCAAGTATAGACTGGATTAAGGGATTTCATTGATGCTGATTTCTCTTTAATATTTCCCTCTTTCTTCAAGATTGATTGCCAGTTTTGAAGCCATACTTCCCACCTATTATTAAGCTCGTCATTAATTGGTAGATAGAAACAGTCTTTTACAGAATCTAAGTTATCAGGGATTTCAGAGAGTTTGCGGAACAAAATTGTATAGTCTGCTTTTGAAATTACCATGAGATTAAAAAATTCATTTATTAGAGTTTCGTTGTAATGTTCTAAACCAAGCTTGTTTGCCCACATTTTCATCAATTCCTTATTCATTAATTCAGAAAAGTCTTTTTCAATTTGATCTAACTTTTCTTGATCTTGTTTGCTTTGTGAAAGTAACGGACTAAGAGAGGAGCAGAATGTTTTAAAGTTGATTGCCGTTGCAGAAGGCTGGTTAAAAAATGAGAAATGTTCACCTCCACCTGTCCATGGTTGAAATCTTGGATCAAATAATTCACAAAATCCAAAGGGGCCATAATCCAAGGTATAACCTCCAGCAGCACAATTATCACTATTGAAATTACCCTGGCAATAACCAACTCTCATCCAGTTGGCTATAAGAGATATAAGTCTTGATCTGTATAAAGAAGCCAGTTTTATTACTTTACTTTCAATTGAAATCTCATATTCAATTTCATCTTTATAATTTCTATCAATTAGATGTTGAACTATCATCTTTAATTCATTGAGGGCCTCATTATGCGCATTATTACGAACTCGTCTTGCAAAAAGTTCAATCTGGCCTACACGTAAAAAAGATGGAGCGACTCTCGTAGTAATTGCCGCTTGATTATCAATCATGATATCAGGTTCAAAATATCTGGACCCTTTGGAATACCACGGTCTTCTAACTATTTCTGAACGTGAGACATAAAGTGTTAAAGATCTTGAGGTAGGGATTCCCAAGGCATCCATTAATTCCTGTGCGAGAAATTCTCGTACGCTAGAACGTAGTACAGCCCTGCCATCTGCTCCACGACAGTAGGGAGTTGGACCTCCTCCTTTAAGTTGCATTTCCATTCTTTTCCCATTGAATAAACCTTCAAAAACAGAAATTGCTCTGCCATCGCCATAACCATTGCCGGTGCCAAAGGGACATTGTTGGGTATATTCAGTTCCGTAAATTGATAATGCATAACCTGTTGCCCAACCAACAGGACTCATTGGATAATTAGCAACAGAAATATCACCTGAGAAAAAACGACAAAAATTCTCGTCTTTAGTAAGATCTGAGCTTAGCCCTAGTTCTTTAAAAAGTTTGTTGCTATGGGAAATATATTCTGGTTCTGGAATAGCAGTTGGCACAACTGGTACATAATGACCTGAATATATTGAACGCGGCTTGTGATCATTTCCATCTTTTGTTGATTGAGGATCTGCTTTAAGAGAATTCATAAAAGAATAGTCAGATAGTTGAGAAAATTCAGAAAAATTTTCTGTAAGCTTTCCTTTTAATGAATCAGATTTGGTTGACATCAAATTTGTTATCTATTCTTTTAGGCGCTCTAATTTCTTTAAATTAAACACCTAAATGTATCTTATATAGATTCTATTAGGGATGTTTTTTGGCGATACGTTTGAGATTAAATATAAGTTAAAAGTTAATACTCCTTTACACTAAATCCATTGGGAATTGGGCTAAATGGATCATAATACCCTTCAGCATTTGCCGCAATGTTTAGTACTACAATTACTTGTCTAGATGCATATCCAAGAAGTATTTCTGCTATTCAAGGTTTATTGAGAGGCACTGATTTTGGACACCTGGATTCCAAAGCAGAGCGCAATAGATTTCAAATTTGGATGATTGTACATATCTTTGCATCATTAATAGCTTTGCTGATTGCAAGGTCAGGAGGTATAGGAGTAAAAGATTTTGTATTTGCTGCAATGACTTGAAGTTTTCTAACCGCCCCTTTATTTGCTTGGATGGCAATGGATACTATAAATAGCAAATTAGTACCATTTAAAAATAGATATGGATTTTTTCTAAAAACAATAAGTTGGATAGGATTAATTTTTTTAACATTATTTAGTTTATTGTTTATTGCAAATTCATTTTTTGGGCTTGGGATTTATTAATTTGAAAATAAAAAATAATTAAAGGGTTGATTTTTCTTCAGAATTAGTTTCTTTAAAGATATATCATTTTTGGTACTACTCATGGTTATGCCCCAATCTACCTTGGAAAGCTTATTATTTTTTTTGATACTCTCTCTTCTTGCAACGTACATTGTTAATTTAAAGTATTCTTCGAAATTAAAAATACAGAAGTAGTTTTTTTATTTATCTTTTTTCTTTATTAGATTTATTTCCTTGGATCACTCCAAGTCTCTTTATATAACCAGCTTAAAAAAGTAAGAGTAAGTATATTCCCAAATGCATAAGTTATTCCTAATAATGGGTCGTAAATATTGGCAATAATAGTCGACATTATAAAGATTATTAAACCTGAAACAACCAAATCCTGAATAGGCAAATGGTTAAAATTTACTGAATTTATCATTTGATAATTGTTTTTAATAGATTAAATTAATTATAAAACCAACATGTACCCTTTTTTTTTAATAAGGCAATATCATTTAAGGCATGAATAATTTTAGGATTGCAAAAATAATTATAGTCTTTTCATCATTATCGTATTTGAGTGTTTCTTTTTTAAGAAATTATAATTCTCCAGAAAATATAGAAAAAAGGTGTATTCTTAAATTTGAAAAAGATTTTAAAAATAATTTGGAAACATCTGATGAAGAATGGATTCAAATTTTAGATTTAGCTGATAACAATTATTTAAAATGTATGGGAATTCCTCAGTATTAATTATGGGAGAGGCTAAGAGAAGAAAAAATTTAGGTATTCCGCCTAGAGAAAAAACTGAAGATATAAAGTTGCCTCAACTTGATAAAAAAGCCATACAACAAAAAGTAAGGTCTACATTGTATAAATACCCAATTATTCCTTTTCTTTTTTATGGAGCTGCAATATTGATCCTAATCGGAGGTTTATTTTATGTTTTCAAATCCTTCAATATAGCTTAATTAAAAGGATTATTAATTTTGATATTTATGATTTTTTGACATCATCAATTAAGAAAGTTGAAGGATAAAAAATGAGAAATTTTTATTGTGCAAAAATAATCAAAGAAATAATATATGAGAATTATTTACAGTTGACACCATCATATGGTGTTGTAATTTTAGATTAAATTAAAACTATTTATGAAGAAAATAAATAAAAAATATTATGAAATAATGAGTCAAGCTGATAATGCAGTTGGAAGAAAAGAAGTGGTTAGTTTATTAAAAAAAGCTGCAATAATTATGTCTAAATCTGAGGAAAACTTAGCTGCTTAAATTAAAAAACTATTTTATTAGGATAAATAAAACACCATAAAGAATGATTGATGAGGATGCAGCCATAATGATAAATGGTAGTATCATGCCTGAGTTTAACCATCTTAAAAGTCTAATTTTTTTGTTAATTACTCTTGGCATCTTTTCTGATTCCCTTAATTGCAACCTAACAAGTAAATAAATGGTGTAAATGATTAATTAATCTTTTTAAATATCATTCTTTAGCTATTTTGGAATTAAATTTTCTAAAGAAAATTATTTTAATTGCATCCGGATTTTTTGTCTTAAGAGGAATTTTTAGGTAATTAATACCTTGAATTTTTCAAATTTCTTATGCAATATTTAGAAACATTAGATTTCTAAATAATGATTAAAAATTTAAAAGAGGGCCCTGAAGAATTTAAAGATTATGATTCCGAATTGTTACTTAAGATTCTAAATAAGACATCACTGGAGAATGAAAAAGGCGATGATAAAGAACTATTTGTAGATGAAAATTGGAAAATTAATTCAAAAAATATGAGTAATATAATTCATTCAAATTATTCAAATTTGAAAAGAATATTATCAGATATTTTCCCTAATAAAAAAATAGTGATTCAGGATAATAATGATGGGTCGCAAACAATCTTCTTATCCTAATTTAGGAAATATTAAAACCTTGTTTATACTCTCTATTAAATAATTATTTTTTTTGAGAAAAATTTAGTAAAAATTACTCTCGCAGAATTTTTTTAAAGATGTTATTGTTCAATTACGTTCATCCAAGTTTATATCTCTGGACGCATGAAATGGGAGTAGGGAACGGGATTCTCATTAACTGCAAAAGACCATGAATAACCTCTTACAAATAAGAGAAAAAATCAAAAGAGCCAATAGGCTATATGAAGCCCAACTTTTGGCTACTAAAAGTGGAGAAGTTACTCCATACAGAAGATCTGTTTTTGAAGAAAGAATCAGGAAAACACAAAAAGAACTGAAATTTAAAGACCCAAAAAATTAAATTCTTTTTTGAAACTGATCAATTAAGAGGGGGTTTTATCCCTCTTTTTTTTTTTTTTTATAAAAACAACTTAATTATTAATTTATTTTTTCGATTATCGATTATTAAAAAGAACATAATTTTGATGCTTTTACTATTGATTTAAATTATATAAATGGCAAATTTAATTCAATAATTAAGAGGTAAATAAATATGTTTAAAAAGAAAAATAAACAAATTAAAACCGCACCAAATAAATCAAATTTAGAACAAGTTTTATGGTTTATAGAAAATTATTTGCCCCAAAAGAAAGATCAAGGCGCTCAAAAAAAATTGTATATGGATAATGTAGAAGTAGATACTATTAAGATATTTTCTAAATTAGCCTCTACACGTTCTAAAACATTATTTCCAACTACAAAAAAGACGACAATCTCTTTTACTTTTGGTAATTGGGCCTTGCCTTACCTGAAATTGCTTAAGAAAATAGGAATAGCTAAGTAAGAAAATTGTGATCGGCTAGAACTAGATTTTTCCCTCAAATAAAAATAAATAAAGATTAAAAAGTCTCTGAAAGTCATTTTCGAAATTTAAGGAGGAATACTTACTTTACATAAAAAATACAATTGCTAAGTTTAAGATAAGAGATCTATTCATTAATGTTTCTAAATTATCTGCCTAGTGAAATGGTTGAAGTTGTTGGTTTGACAATGATTTTTTCATTTCTAGTTGGAACTATCTTAATTTTGTTATTTACATCAGATCAGGCAAATACAAAGAATCTATATTTAAAAAAGGCTAAATAAATTTTAAATATTTTGTTTATCTACAAAGGACCTCTGTTTTTAATAATGTTAACTCGCAGGTTTAGAACAT
>QCEK01000006.1 GCA_003280655.1 Prochlorococcus sp. AG-355-O17 | reverse complement strand
TGCAATATTTGAGGATAAAGTCATCTTTAATGCATTAGGGATGGTCGTAATTGATGAACAGCATAGATTTGGAGTTACTCAAAGAAATAGATTACTAAATAAAGGAGAAAATACTAACTTGTTATCAATGACAGCAACACCAATTCCAAGAACTCTAGCGCTTTCTATTTATGGTGATTTAGATGTGAGTCAAATTACAGAACTCCCTCCTGGGAGAGTTCCTATAACAACAAAAATAATATCAGAAGATGATTTAACTAACTTGTTCAAGATTGTTGAAGATGAGATCAATAAGGGAAAGCAAGCTTATGTGATTTTGCCACTTATAGAAGATTCAGAAAAAATGAATTTAAGCTCCGCAAAGAAAACATTCAAACATTTATCAGAAGAGGTCTTTTTTAACAAAAAAGTTGGATTATTACATGGCAAATTAAGTTCACAAGAAAAAAATGAAGTGATTAATTCTTTTTTAAAGAATGAAATTAATATATTGGTTTCAACCACTGTAATTGAGGTTGGTATTGATGTGCCTAACGCCACAATTATGATTATTTATAATTCAGATAGATTTGGATTGTCCCAGCTACATCAATTAAGGGGGAGAGTTGGTAGAGGTTCAACAAAATCTTTTTGTTATCTGGTAACCTCCGATAAAAATGGAATAGAAAATAAACGACTTTGTGTTTTGCAAAAATCTAATGATGGCTTTTATATTGCTGAAAAAGATTTGGAGCTTAGAGGACCAGGTCAGATTTTAGGATATAGACAATCTGGATTGCCTGATTTTGTACTGGACAATTTACCTAACAATAAATTTCTTATTGATAAGGCTCGCGAAGAGGCTATTAAGATTGTTAGTGATGATCCTGATTTAAAAGAAAATATTGTTCTTAGGAATATACTCATTGATAAGTCTGATAATAAATTCATTCATGATTTCTTAAATTGAAAACTATTATTGTTATTTTTGATATATATGCCACTATAAAATAATTGCAAATTTCAATTGAAAATTTGGAATAAAATACCAATTAAAGATAATGGAGATAAATTAATAGCTATACCTAGCTGCCTAAAGTTTTTACATCCTCACCCTTACTCTGAATTAGGAGCACCTTACGAAGATAAAACTTCTATTTGGAAATTAAGAGAAGAGGTTGTAAATAGATTAGTAAAAGTTAATGATTATTTGATATCAAAGAGTAGTTTTAATCTTTTAATTTATGACAGTTGGCGACCATTAGAAGTCCAGGAATTTATGTTTAAAAGAGCATTTTTATTAGAGTGCGAAAAATCCGGTATTGATATTTCTTTTGAGAATATTAAGTCTTATCCATCTATTTTAAAAAAAGTTGAAAAATTTTGGGCATATCCTTCTTACGACACTAAGTGTCCTCCCCCTCATTCAACTGGGGGTGCATTGGATGTTTGTTTATCAGATAAAGACGGAAATCTTGTTGAAATGGGAAGCATGGTTGATCAAATGGATGAGACCTCAAATCCTTATTTTTTTGCAAACATAAAGAATGAAGAAGCAATTATTTGGAATAGTAGAAGAAATTTATTAAGGAAAATTATGATTAAATTCGGATTTGCTCAACATCCTAATGAATGGTGGCATTTTAGTTATGGTGATCAATTATGGGCTTGGAAAAATAACAAAGCAAATGCCCTCTATGGAAAAATTTAAATTCTATTGAATTTCATTTAGTAAATTTAATATATAATTTTCATCTTGAGTATTTATAAAATCTCCGAAATCCAAATCCAAATTACTCTTCCAATTATCAAATAATGGTTGGAGAGTTTTTTCTAAATCGTTAAGTTCCATTCTTTGTAAAAAAGGTTTAGCAAGCCTTTGTAGATTTTTACTTCCACCCAACCATAATTGGTATTTGTTTTGCCCACTCCCAACAAGTGCTAATTCGGCCATATAAGGCCTGGTACATCCATTTGGACATCCTGTCATTCTAAATAATATTGTCTTTTGTATTTTTAGATCTAATAGTAAATTTTCAATCCTTTTTAGTACATCAGGTAATATTCTTTCAGCTTCAGTCATTGCAAGACCACAAAGTGGTAAAGCAGGACAAGCTAAAGCGTGTCTTTGTATTTCATTAATGTTTTCTAAATTATTGTATCCAATTTTTGATAGAGATTTTTGAATTTCACCTTTGTTTTTATTGGGAATATTACAAAGTAAAATATCTTGATTAGGTGTGAGTCTTAAATCTAAATTATATTTTTTAACAATACTTGTGATGGTATCCTTCTTCTCTCCAGATAATCTTCCTGATAATAATGGTAAACCTACGAAATGGGAAGTTTTATTTTGTTTATGCCAACCTAGGTAATCAATAAGAACTTTATCAGGTTCTTTTCTAATTTTTTTAATTTCTTTTTTGAAATACTTATCAGAAAGTATCTTTTTGAACCATTTAATACCTTTTCTATGAAGAAGATATTTCATTCTCGAATTTTTTCTTGATTTTCTATCACCATAATCTCTTTGAATTGCAACAATGCTTTGTATTAATTCATAAACATAAGGTTCTTCAACATATCCAAGTGGATCTGCAATTCTGGCAAAGGTCTCCTCATTATTATGTGTGCGACCCATACCACCTCCTACATAGAAGTTGCATCCTTCTAAGTTTCCATCTTTAGAAGTAAAAGCAACTATTCCTATGTCATTGGTAAGAAGATCAACAGAATTGTCCCCAGGAACTGTCACGGCACATTTGAATTTTCTCGGTAAATAAGTTGAACCATAAAGAGGCTCATCTTTTATTCCACTAAAAACATTATCTTTGAATTGGAGCTTCCTAATTGCTTCAATATCTTCATCAGGCTTTATGGTGTACTCTAAATCTCCATCAGCCCAAAGCTCTAAAAAAGTACCTTGGCCAGCCATTGGGGTGAGAAGATCTGCAACTTTTTTTGCCAATGTTCTTGCAATATTATAGTCTGGCGAATCAAATGGAGCCGCAGGGGCCATAACATTTCTATTAATGTCTCCACATGCAGCCAATGTGGAGCCCATTGAATTTACTATTGTTTGAATTACTTCCTTTAGGTTCTCCTTTCTGATTCCATGCATTTGAAAGGCTTGTCTTGTAGTGGCCCTAAGTGTTCCATTACCTAGTTTGTCAGATAATTCATCTAATGCTAAAAATAATTTCCCAGGGACTTCACCACCCGGATTTCTTAACCTAAGCATCATTTGCCAATCTTTACTTTTGCCAGGCCTTCTATTTTCCCTGTTGTCTTGTTGATAACTACCATGAAATTTTAATAACTGAACTGCATCATTAGTAAAATGATCACTTTCATTGACTAATTCTGTAGCAAGTGGTTCCTTAAGAAATTGGCTACTTTTTTTAAAATTTTCAAATTTAGAAACTTCTAGTCCATTTGCTAAACAAACAGTCTCTTCATTTGCAGAATTTTTTTTCTTTTTTACTTTCTCAACCTTGATCAAAGGACCAAAACATATCTCTTTTTATACATTAGCGAAAAGCTTATTTAACTGGTAGTAAATTATAGTAAGTGAAGTCATATTTTTTTCTTGTCTAAATATTTACTTGAGATAGGAACAGAAGAGTTGCCCTCAAAATTTTCTCATTCTGTTCTAAAGCAATTTAAATCTCTAATAGAATTTGAATTGGATAAAAAGTTAATCAAATTCGAACAAATAGTTGTTACCTCCACACCAAGGAGGATAGTTCTACTTCTCCAAGGTTTAGTTGATTATGCAGAAGATAAGATAATAGAAAGAAAAGGGCCTAAAGCAAATTTAGCTTATTCAAATGGATGTCCTACTAATGCTGCTTTAGGATTTGCTAATAGCTTAGACATAGATGTAGGTGAGCTAGAAATAAAAAACACGGAAAAGGGTGATTTTGTATTTGGAAAGAAAATCGAGAAAGGACTATCAACAAAAATATCTTTGTCTTCGATTATCCCAAAATTAGTAAAGAGTCTTCAAGGTCCTCGATTTATGAAATGGGGGAGTGGGAACATAAAATTTTCAAGACCTATTAGGTGGATTGCCTCTATTTATAATGATGAAATTCTTGATTTTGAATTTGATGAATGTGATCCAAAAATCAAAATAAGTAATAAAACAAAAAGTCATAGGCTAATCAATGAAGTTTTAGAAGTTCAGAATCCTGATGATTTTTTTGAATTATTGAAACGAAATAGAGTAATAGCTATTCGAAAAGAAAGAAAAGAAAAAATTGAAAGTTTAATAAATCAGGCATCTAAATCTTTAAATCTGAAACCTGATCTTACAGAAGGATTACTAAATGAACTAACTGATTTAGTTGAATGGCCAGACTTAATTATTGGCAAATTTAGTAATGAATTTCTTGATCTTCCTGTTGAAGTTCTTTCAACAGTCATGAAAATTCATCAGAGATACGTTCCTCTTTTATTTAAAAACGAAAGTTTTTCTAAACTAGATTTAAGCTCTGAAAAAAATATTAGTACAACTTTCTGCGTTATTTCAAATGGTCTTGAAGAATCAAATAATAATATTGCCAAAGGTAATGAGAAAGTATTAAGGGCAAGGTTTTCAGATGCAAAGTTTTTCGTAGAAAGTGACAAAAAAGTTGCTTCAATCGAAAGAAATGAAAAGCTTAAATCTGTTTCATATTTAAAAGGACTTGGAAATATATTTCAGAGGGTAGAAAGGATAGAGGAAGTTACTAAAAAAATTCTTAAATTTTTAAATGATAAGTCTTTAGAAGAAAAAAAAATAATAGAAGCTGCTAAATACTGTAAAAACGACTTATGTAGCGAAATTGTTTTCGAATTCCCTGAGCTGCAAGGAATAATGGGTGGTAAATATCTTAAATATGAGGGATTTAGTGAGGATGTTTGCTTGGCTGTCGCTGAACATTATTTACCTTCTTTTTATAAAGATGCTTTGCCCTCCACAAAGTATGGTGCAATAGTTTCCATAGCAGATAAGGTCGAAACTTTAATAAGTATATTTATTTCTGGTAAACGTCCTAGTGGCTCATCTGATCCTTATGCTTTAAGAAGAAATTTGAATGGAGTGATTAAAATAATTTGGGATTATGAACTTGATTTACCTTTAGATAAATTATTCAACGAACTTATTGATTTTTGGAAAATTGTATTTCCTTATTTAAATTTCTCAAGAGAAAAAGTATTTAATGATTTAAATGAATTTTTAGTTCAAAGAATTGTTAGCCATCTAGAAGAATTATCACTAAGTAAAGAATTAATAAAGGCCGTTTGCTCTTCTGATGATTTATCTCAAAAAAGAGTATTGAATATTGTTGATCTTAAAAATAGGATTAAGTCTATAATCAACTTTAACGAAAAGGATAATTTTGTTGAAATCCAGAAGGTAATTACTAGGGTAAGCAAATTAGCAAATAAAAGTGATATTTCAAGAGACGTACTCTCAAGAAGAGATTATGTAAATACTAAACTTTTTGAAAAAGATTGTGAATTCAAAGTTTTTGAATTTATTGGAGAATTAGAAAAACTTTTTTCAGAAGGTTATTGCAATTATTTGGAACTTCTTAATTTGTTTGAGATTAATGTAAACACTATCGAGGATTTATTTGATAATGAAAAGGGAGTCCTAATAATGTCAGAGGATTTAAAAATAAGAAATAATAGACTCAATTTGTTGAGCTTAATTAGAAATTATTCTCTAAAAATTGCCGACTTTACACTTTTGAACTCTTAACTTTAATCCCTCCTTTTATTGAATAATTTTCTAGCATTTTTTCTACTTCTTTATTTTCCCTAACAGCACTATCAACGGGTTTGTATTTTAGAGGCGCCAGGGCTTTCCCTCTTAAAATCGAACCAAGTGTAAGCATCGTAATTTTAAGTTGCTGTAATGGTTTCATAGAGACAACTCTTTTGTATAAGTAACTATCAAAAGTAAGTCTTTGAACATCCATGTCATCACACATCTCAACAAAGGCTTCTCTAGCGGAATCATTTCTGTAGAAAATATTTTGAAGGATTTCTAGCACCTTATATGTTGTGCCATATTTTTTATCCCATTTTTTAAGGTAGTTTTTTAAATCTTTTTCTGATGGAATTACTTGACCATTTTTTGATGCTTCAACAATTTCTTCAGCACACATTCTTCCGCTTTTTGCAGCAAAATAGATACCCTCTCCAGAACTTTTTGTAACATAACCAGCTGCATCACCAACTAATGCCATTCTCCCGACTACCCTTCTTGGCCTTGGATGCTCTGGAATAGGGTGGGCTTCTACCTTTATTACTTCACCATTAACAAGTCTTTTCTTTGCCCTATTTCTTACACCCTCTTGAAGTCCTTTAATTAATGACTGATTCTTTTGCATGGTTCCTGTTCCCACAGCAACATGATCGTATTTAGGAAATACCCACCCATAAAAATCAGGAGAAACATCAGTCCCAACATACATTTCAGCAAGATCTTCGTAGTAACTCATTTCTTCTTTAGGCAATTTAATTCTTTCCTGAAATGCTATAGCAACTTTATAATCACCTGCATCCATTGCTTTTGCGACTCTGCTATTGGCTCCATCAGCTCCGATCAAAAGGTCAACAGTAAGCTCTTTTAGTTCCCCTTTTTTATCTCCATTCGTAAAATCTGAGTAGGAAAGCTTATATGGCCCTTGATTATTATCGCCAGTATCAATAGAAGTAACTAATCCATTTATTAACGTAGCACCAAGATCTGATGCTCTGTTGCGCATAAAGGCATCCATAACTTCTCTTCTACACATCCCAATAAACTCATTATCACTTTTCCCATAAACACTATCTAAACTTATATCTACTTCTCTATTTGATGGAGATATCATTCTCATATGCCTTACTTTTCTATCAATAATTGACTCAGGTAAATCAAATTCTTCGACCATGCAAAGTGGAATTGCTCCTCCACATGGTTTTGCATTATCTAATTTTCTCTCGAATAGCCAAGTTTTTATTCCAGCTTTAGCAAGTATTTCTGCCGCACATGAACCACTTGGACCTCCACCAATAACAGCTACCCTCAACATATGAAAAAAAAATAATACTGTATATAAAAACTACATCTTTTTTGCTTATAAAAGTGCATTTCTTAAAATAATAGTTAATATCGAAATATCTTTTCCAAATTCACTTCTAAATATTGGAACTAAACAAAGATATCGATCAATTTGATATACCACTTGCCAAAAGAACTTACTTAAATAATCCAAATTCAACATTATTAAAAAAACTATTAATATTTTCTCCATTTCTTTTTATTATCTTTTCTGTCGCTGCATTGCGATTAATTAAAAATATAGAAGTAGGATCTCTTGATAATCTTAATTTTCAGGCTCAGATAAATCACGACCACAGAATTTTAGGTCATTTACCCTATGCGGAAATTTCTAAGGAGAAACTAGTTTTTATTGAGCCTAATATTGAAGTTCATATGGATATGCGCGATTCTCTACTAAAGATGAGAGAAGAAGCCAAAAAGGATGGGATATATTTAGTCTTCTTGAGTGGTTATAGATCAATAAATTTGCAAAACGATATCTTTTATTCTTTAAAATCTATTAGAAATCAAGAAGCGGCAGAAAGAGCTAGAGTTTCAGCACCTCCAGGGTATTCTGAACATAGTACAGGTTTCGCAATCGATATTGGTGATGCTACTCAAAGAGATACTGACTTTGAAACCGATTTCGAAAATACTGACGCCTTTAGATGGTTAATAAAAAATGCAGCTAAGTTTCACTTTAAGTTATCGTTCAACAAAGATAATAAATATATAGATTACGAACCCTGGCATTGGAGATATGAGGGGTCAATTGAAGCATTAAAAGTTTTTGAAAGCTCAAATAGAAAATTATAAATCTAATTGATTAATTTAATTATTCCATTAGATTATATTTTTCAAAGTCATAATGAGAAAATTCTCATAATTTGCATACTTTGAGTTAGCCTTAATAAAGTCAATCTAATATTTATATAAATTCTATAAATGTCATCTTCGATAAAAGAAATTAGAAATGTTGCAATTATTGCTCACGTAGATCATGGGAAGACAACTCTTGTAGATGCATTGTTATCTCAATCAGGAATATTTAGAGACAATGAAGTTATCCCTACATGTGTAATGGATTCAAATGATCTTGA
The DNA here is from genome assembly GCA_003280655.1 of Prochlorococcus sp. AG-355-O17. Taxonomy (GTDB): domain Bacteria; phylum Cyanobacteriota; class Cyanobacteriia; order PCC-6307; family Cyanobiaceae; genus Prochlorococcus_A. Next base: position 101,511 of record QCEK01000006.1, on the reverse strand, counting down.
AAGAGAAAGGGGGATAACAATTCTCTCAAAAAATACTGCAGTTAATTATAAAGATACCAGAATTAATATTATAGATACACCTGGACATGCTGATTTTGGAGGAGAAGTTGAAAGGGTTTTGGGAATGGTTGATGGTTGTCTGCTTATTGTTGATGCAAATGAGGGACCTATGCCTCAAACAAGATTTGTTTTAAAAAAAGCATTAGAAAAAGGACTTAGGCCCATAGTCTTTGTAAATAAAATTGATAGACCACGAGTAGTACCAGAAATAGCAATTGATAAGGTCCTTGATTTGTTTTTGGAATTGGGAGCTGATGATGATCAATGTGATTTCCCTTATCTTTTTGGTAGTGGCTTATCTGGTTTCGCAAAAGAAGAGATGGAATCTAATAGTGACAATATGATGCCTCTTTTTGAAGCTATTATCAGACACGTTCCTCCTCCAGTAGGTGACTCTAATAAGCCTTTACAGCTACAAATTACTACTTTGGACTATTCTGATTTCTTAGGCAGAATAGTAATTGGAAAGATCCACAATGGAACTATAAAAAATGGCCAACAGGCTAGTTTAATTAAAGAAAACGGAAAAACTATTAAAGGTAAGGTTAGTAAGCTCTTAGGATTTGAAGGATTACAAAGAATTGATATAAATGAAGCATTTGCAGGTGATATTGTTGCAGTTTCTGGTTTCGATGACGTCAATATTGGTGAGACCATAGCATGTCCCGATTCTCCTCATCCTCTTCCATTAATCAAAGTTGATGAACCTACCTTAAATATGACTTTTGTTGTCAATGATTCACCATTCGCGGGAAAGGAGGGCAAATTTGTTACTAGTAGACAATTAAAAAATAGATTGGAGAGGGAACTTTTAACAAATGTTGCCCTAAGAGTAGAAGAAACTGATTCTCCTGACAGGTTTTCAGTTTCAGGAAGAGGAGAATTACATCTAGGGATATTGATTGAAACTATGAGAAGAGAGGGTTTTGAGTTTCAAATCTCACAACCTCAAGTAATTTTCAGGGAAATTGATGATGTTGAATGTGAGCCTATAGAGACTTTGGTTTTAGATGTACCTGAATTATCTGTTGGTTCTTGTATCGAAAAACTTGGATCTAGAAAGGCAGAGATGAAGAATATGCAGACAAGTTCTGATGGGAGAACTCAATTAGAGTTTCTTGTCCCATCAAGAGGACTTATTGGATTTCGTGGTGAATTTGTTCGGATAACGAGAGGTGAGGGTATCATGAGTCATTCATTTTATGAATATAAACCTAAAACAGGAGATTTTGAAACTAGAAGAAATGGAGTCCTTATAGCTTTTGAGGAAGGTGTGGCCACATTTTATGCATTAAAGAATGCTGAAGATAGGGGAGTCTATTTCATTAAACCTGGGGTTAAAGTTTATAAGGGAATGATAATTGGAGAGAATAATCGACCTCAAGATCTTGAGTTAAATATATGTAAAACTAAGCAGTTGACTAATATGAGGTCTGCAGGGGCAGAAGAACTTGATACTTTGCAGTCACCTGTTGACATTACCCTTGAAAGAGCACTCGAATATATTGGTCCAGATGAAATGCTAGAGGTAACACCGGATTCAATCAGAATGAGAAAAATAAATAAAAAGAAAAGAAATTAATAATTAGTTTCATGAACGAAGAAAGTGCAAAAAATTTTAAAGATTCTCTTTTTAATGCTTTAAATCTTTTTAACAATCATGAATGGTATGAGGCTCATGATGCTTTTGAAGAAATATGGAATTCTGTTGATGGTGACGAAAGACAAGTTATCCAGGGAATTTTACAAGTATCTGTTTCTCAGTTTCACTTAAGTAAGGGTAATTTAAATGGAGCTACTATTCTTCTTGGAGAGGGTTTAGGTAGAATAAAAACTAGAACAAAGATTAATTTAGGAATTGATCTTGAATCATTCTGCCGATGTTTGGAAGATTTATTGAGGAAATTACAATATAAAGAGCAATTAAGTGAGAACGATAAGCCTTTTTTGAAACCTCTTTGATAAATATGAATATTATGAATATATCTTTATCTTCAATAAAATTATTATTTTCTATCCCATTTTTTTTTTCAAGAAAACAATAAAACTAATCGATTTCAAGAAAAATGAACCTAAAGATTCATAATGTATCCCTTTCAATTAAAGGAAGATTAATCGTAAATGATGTTTCTATAATTGTTAATCCAGGGGAAGTTGTAGGTTTGATGGGGCCGAATGGTGCTGGGAAAACTACAACTTTTAATCTTGCAGTTGGGAATATAAAACCAGATAAAGGTGAAATTTTAATGAATGGGAAAAATATAACCAATCTTCCTCTACCAATTAGATCAAGACTTGGGTTAGGTTACTTAACTCAAGAAGCGAGTATATTTAGAGACCTCACTGTTAAGGACAATATAGATTTGGCTTTACAAAATTCATCTTATAGTAGAGCAGCGATAAGAAATAGAAGAGAACAATTAATTAATGAATTTAATTTGAATAATTTTGTAGATAATTATGGTTATCAACTTTCTGGAGGAGAGAGGAGGAGGTGTGAGATAGCTAGAGCTCTCACTGTAGGCAGAAAAGGACCTAAATATTTGTTATTAGACGAACCTTTTGCTGGGATCGATCCTCTGGCTGTTAATGATTTAAAGAAACTAATTCTTAAATTAAGTAATGATGGGGTGGGTATTCTCATTACAGACCATAATGTGAGGGAAACCCTTCTTATTACTAACAAATCATATGTATTAAGTGAAGGAAAAATTTTAGCTAACGGTTCATCAAGTGAATTGGCTGATAATCCAATAGTAAAGAGGTATTATCTAGGAGATAATTTCAAACTTTGAAATGCTTTTTTAAAAATAAATTAAAACTTTATTATTAAAGATTTACTCATATAAGAATGATTTTAATTATTATTTGTTTGTCAATAGTTATTAAAACTTGAGAAATTTCTAGAAATGATACTAGATAATTTTTTTAAAAATTTAATATATGAACCGGTTTCAGTTTTAGGTCTTTTAGTTTTTTATTTTTTATTAATTAACTTACCAATATCTTTGGTTGCAGTTTTTAAAAAAAAGTCTTCTTCTGCTGTAAGACTTATTACGATTTTAGTGAACTTATCAATAACATTACAATTACTTTTTAGGTGGTCAATTTCCGGGCATTTCCCCATTAGCAATTTGTATGAATCTCTTTATTTCCTTACTTGGGGTATCACATTAGGTCAATTATTGGTTGAAAGAGAATACCAAGCTCCAATAATTCCCTCTATTGCCATACCTATCGAGTTACTGGCTGTGGCTTTTGCTTGTTTTGTTTTACCTGAGGATTTGAAATTATCATCCAACTTAGTTCCAGCTTTAAGGTCTAGTTGGTTAGTAATGCATGTTAGCGTCGTAATGCTTAGTTATGCAGCATTAATAATAGGTTCTTTACTTTCAATGTCCGTTTTGTTTATTAATAAAAATAAGCCGCTTCAAATCAGAAGTAGTTCTACAGGTATAGGAGGATTTAAACTTTCAAATAGCTATCCTGTAAATGATTTAGTTGAACCTATTGAATTTTCTCATTCAGAAGAATTAGATACATTAAGTTATCGTTCTATATTAATTGGCTTCGTTCTTTTAACTCTTGGTTTAATTTCAGGTGCGGTCTGGGCTAATGAGGCTTGGGGTACATGGTGGAGTTGGGATCCAAAAGAAACATGGGCATTTATCTCATGGTTATTTTATGCCGCTTATCTGCATATGAGAATAAGCAAGGGCTGGCAAGGACGTAGACCGGCATTATTAGCATCTACAGGCTTTTTAGTAGTTTTAGTATGTTATTTAGGAGTTAATTTCTTAGGAATAGGGTTACATAGTTATGGCTGGATATTTGGGTGATTTGTTAATCTCCCAGAATATTTATTGAGGTTCAGAAAGAACATTCCCATTTTGAGCTTCTTGTGCAACTTTTCTCAAGTCATCACATCCCTCTTTTAATGTTGGGTAAGCGAACATTCCACTACCTGCAATAAAACAATTAGCTCCAGCATCTGCACATTGCGAAATAGTCCAATTTGCTTTTATTCCCCCATCAACTTCAATGTCGACATTTAAGTTTTTTTCAATAACAAAGTTTCTTATTTCTCTGATTTTATTAAGCATTGTTGGTATATAAGCTTGTCCACCAAAGCCTGGATTAACTGTCATAACTAAAACATGATCAACCATATCCATAATGTTTTTAATCATTTCAAAAGGAGTATGGGGGTTTAATGCAACAGAAGGAGATCCTCCTAAATCTCTTATCCTTCCAAGAACTCTATGCAAATGAATATTTGCTTCGGCATGAGCTATTACTACTCCAGGTTCACCATTCGCTCCCTTTGTAGCTTCTACATAAGATTCAAGCATGGTTTCACAGTTATATTGGCTCACCATTAATTGAGTTTCAAAAGGGACATTGCAATATTTCCTGCATGCAGCAATCATTTCAGGACCAAATGTAAGATTTGGTACGAAATTCCCATCCATTACATCAAATTGAATTCTATCCACTCCAGCCTCCTCGAGCTCTTTCACACATGCCCCCATATTTGCCCAATCCGCCGGTAAAACTGAAGGAATTATTTGAATTGGTCTATTAGCACCAGTTAAATTTGCTTGATTTGACTCAGTCATTTAATTTTTAAAATATTTAATAAAGATACTATATTTAGTTGTTTATTCCTAATTTCAGGTCACGGCCTGATAAAGTAACGGCTGTAAAGAGTTAAAAAAAGCTTAATAGCATAATAATTCTTATAAAAAATGCCATTTTTATGAGATCATACTCAAAACCTTTTAGAAAATCCTCAAAATTTAATTGTGAATCAAACTTTAATTCAAGAAATTCTCGAAGTTGTCGAGCAAGCTGCTATTGCCTCAGCAAAACTAACAGGACTTGGTCAAAAAGATGAAGCTGATGCTGCAGCAGTCGAGGCAATGAGATTGCGAATGGGCAAAATTGAAATGAAAGGGAAAATTGTTATTGGAGAAGGTGAAAGAGATGAAGCACCTATGCTTTACATAGGTGAAGAGGTTGGTAGTGGAAGTGGTCCAGGGGTCGACTTTGCAGTAGATCCTTGTGAAGGAACTAATCTTTGTGCGAATAATCAAAGAGGATCTATGGCTGTTTTAGCTGCCTCTGATACGGGTGGTCTTTTCAATGCTCCTGATTTTTATATGAACAAATTAGCAGCGCCTCCTGCGGCCAAAGGTAAAGTGGATATTAGAAATTCAGCTACTGAAAACTTAAAGATACTAAGCGATTGCTTGGGTCTTTCTATTGATGAGCTTACTGTTGTTGTAATGGATAGAACTAGACATAAAGATTTAATTAAAGAGATTCGAGGATGTGGTGCTAAAGTTCAACCGATTTCTGATGGTGATGTTCAAGCTGCGATTGCATGTGGTTTTGCAGGAACTGGAACACATTGCTTGATGGGTATTGGTGCAGCTCCAGAGGGTGTTATTTCAGCTGCTGCAATGAGAGCTCTTGGCGGACACTTTCAAGGACAACTAGTTTATGATCCAGCAATCGCTCAAACTTCTGAATGGGCTGATTACACAAAAGAAGGAAATATAAAACGTCTTAATGAAATGGGTATAACCGATATAGATAAAATTTATGAAGCTAATGAATTGGCATCGGGAGAAAATGTTGTTTTCGCCGGAAGTGGAATAACTGATGGATTACTATTTGACGGAGTTAAATTTGAAAGGGATTGTGTTAGGACAAGCAGTCTAGTTATTAGTACATTAGATAGTACTGCAAGGTTCACAAATACTGTCCACATAAAAGATGGTGCTAAGAGTATCAGCCTTTAAAAATTCATTGTTGATATTATGCATATTGTTGTCGTCGGACTAAGTCATCGCACGGCACCTGTTGAAGTGCGTGAGAAATTAAGTATTCCTGACCAATCCATAACTGAATCATTGAAAGCATTAAAAGCTTTCTCTGATGTATTAGAGGTGTCAATCTTAAGTACTTGTAATAGGCTGGAAATATATGCACTAGTAAAGGATAAAAATACTGGAATTTCATCTATAAAAGAATTTATATCAGAATATTCTGGAATTATTTTTGAAGATTTAAATCCACATCTTTTTTGCTTTAGACAGGAAGAAGCAGTTTTGCATTTGATGAAAGTCTCGGCAGGACTCGATAGCCTCGTTTTAGGTGAAGGACAAATCCTTTCGCAGGTAAAAAAAATGATGAGGTTAGGTCAAGAGAATCAATCTACTGGACCAATTCTTAATAGATTATTAACACAATCAGTTAGTACCGGTAAAAAAGTAAGATCTGAAACAAATTTAGGAACTGGAGCCGTATCAATCAGTTCAGCAGCGGTAGAACTTGCCCAATTAAAAATTGGACAAGAAAAGGGTTTTGATACTCTTGTAAGTCTGGAATCAGAGAACGTTGTTGTTGTTGGCGCAGGACGAATGAGTAGGCTTTTAATAACTCATTTAAAATCAAAAGGATGTCATAAACTTATCCTTTTAAATAGAAATATTGATAGAGCATTAAATCTTGCTCAAGACTTCCCTGATTTAGAGATTGTTTGTAGAGGGTTAAACGAATTAGAAGAAAACATATCACAATCTTCCATTGTTTTTACCAGTACTGCTGCTGAAGAGCCAATTATTGATCTCTCAAAAATTGAAAAATTAAATTTAAGTAATAGACTTAAATTTATTGATATTGGTGTACCAAGAAATATATCTAATGATGTCAAACAACATGCATTTGTAAAATCATTTGATGTTGATGACTTACAAGAGGTCGTTTCAAGAAATCAAGAATTTAGACAGAAAATAGCAAAGGAAGCGGAATCTTTAGTAGAAGAAGAAAGGATCATTTTTCTAGAATGGTGGGCAAGTTTAGAGGCCGTTCCAGTAATAAATAAACTTAGATCAGATTTGGAGTTAATTAGAAAAGAGGAATTGCAAAAAGCACTTAGCAGAATGGGACCAGATTTTTCGGCTAGAGAAAGAAAAGTTGTGGAAGCTCTGACTAAAGGAATAATTAATAAAATACTTCATACGCCGGTCACCAAGTTGAGAAGTCCTCAATCAAGAGAAGAAAGACAAGTTTCTTTGAAAATCGTTGAAAAATTGTTTTCTTTGGTAGAAGAGGAACAAAATAACTAACTTTTTTCGATTTATATTAAGTTTTTCCAGTGATTTATCGAAATACCTTTGTAAACTGACCATTTGTATTTCAAAATATGCCCATAATCAGTTACTTTAAGTAGTTGTATATCTACCTCCATTAGATTGAATGAAGCGTGTGTTGGCCATAATCCTCGGAGGAGGAAAAGGTTCTAGACTTTACCCTCTAACTAAAATGAGGGCTAAACCTGCTGTGCCATTGGCAGGTAAGTATCGTTTGATAGATATTCCGATTAGTAATTGTATAAATTCAGGTATCGAAAAAATGTACGTGTTGACCCAGTTCAATAGTGCATCTCTAAATAGACATATAGGAAGAACCTATAATTTAAATGGCCCTTTCGGTCAAGGATTTGTGGAAGTTTTAGCGGCACAACAAACTCCTGATAGTCCGAAGTGGTTTGAAGGTACTGCCGATGCTGTAAGAAAATACCAATGGTTATTTCAAGAATGGGATGTTGATGAATATTTAATATTGTCAGGCGATCAACTGTACAGAATGGATTACAGTTTATTTGTTCAACATCATAGAGATAATGGTGCTGATTTAACTGTTGCAGCTTTACCTGTTGATGAAGCTCAAGCAGAGGGTTTTGGCCTCATGAGAACTGACGATCTTGGGAATATAAAAGAATTTAGTGAAAAGCCAACTGGAGAGAAGTTGAAGGCAATGGCAGTAGATACTTCAAAATTTGGATTAAGTAAAGAGTCAGCTGCCGAAAAACCTTATCTAGCCTCTATGGGTATTTACGTTTTTAGTAGAAATACCCTTTTCGATCTTTTAAATAAATTTCCTAATTATACGGATTTTGGTAAGGACATAATTCCAGAAGCCCTTGATAGGGGAGATACTCTTAAAAGTTATGTATTTGATGATTATTGGGAAGATATCGGAACCATTGGGGCATTCTTTGAGTCCAACCTTGCCTTGACTGAGCAACCAAAACCTCCATTTAGTTTTTATGATGAAAAATTTCCAATTTATACAAGACCAAGATTTCTTCCCCCTTCTAAACTTGTAGATGCTCAAATTACTGATTCAATAGTCTGTGAAGGTACAATCTTGAAGTCATGCAGTATTTTACATTGTGTTTTAGGGGTAAGAAGCAGGATTGAAAGTGATTCGGTTCTTGAGGATACTCTTGTTATGGGGGCAGATTTCTTTGAATCGACTGAAGAGAGGATTGAATTAAGAAAAGGAGGTGGAACACCTCTTGGAGTAGGTGAAGGAACTACTGTAAAAAGAGCAATTCTCGATAAGAATACAAGGATTGGGGATAATGTTGTGATAATTAATAAAGATCGAGTAGAAGAAGCAGATAAGCCAGAATTAGGCTTCTACATAAGAAATGGAATTGTTGTAGTTGTTAAAAATGCAACTATTGCAAACGGAACTGTTATTTAAATTTTTTCGATCATTTTTCGCTGACATAAGTATTTTTTTTGAGCAATTTTGTTTAGTTGCATGCACACTATATTTATTGAGTTTTTTAATTTTTTATGTCCAAGGCACATTTTGGTTTAGTAGGTCTTGGTGTTATGGGCGAAAATTTAGTTCTTAACGCAGAGAGAAATGGATTTTCTAGTGTAGTTTTTAATAGAACTTACTCAAAAACTGAAGAATTCTTACAGGGTCGAGGCCTTGGGAAGAATATAGAAGGAGCTGAAACTCTTCAGGAATTTGTTAATAAGTTAGAGAGACCTAGAAGAATTCTTATGATGGTTAAAGCTGGGCCAGCAACAGATGCTGTCATTGATAATATTTCTGGATATCTCGAGGAAGGAGATTTATTAATAGATGGCGGTAACTCTCAATTTAAAGATACAGAAAGAAGGGTGAATACTCTTGAAAGTAAAAGTTTTGGATACATCGGAATGGGAGTCTCTGGGGGTGCCAAAGGAGCTCTAGAGGGTCCAAGCATGATGCCCGGTGGTACTAAGGCTTCATATGATGCAATAGAGAGCTTACTAACAAAAATGGCTGCCAAAGTTGAAGACGGACCATGTGTTGCATATGTTGGTCCAGGCGGCTCAGGTCATTTTGTAAAAACTGTTCATAACGGAATTGAATATGGAATTGAACAAATACTTGCAGAAGCTTATGACCTTATGAAGAGAGTCAAAGGTATGAATGGAGAGCAGATGTCAGAGGTATTTGGTATTTGGAATAATACTGATGAATTAGCTTCTTATCTTGTTGAGATAACAGAGATTTGTCTAAATACAAAAGATGATATAACTGGAGATGATGTCGTGGAAAAAATATTAGATAAAGCTGGCCAGAAAGGTACAGGTTTATGGACTGTTGTGAGTGCTCTAGAACTGGGGGTATCAGTCCCAACTATTTATGCATCTTTAAATGCAAGAGTAATGAGTTCTTTAAAAGAGCAACGTAGTGAGATTGAAAAAACTATTCCATCTAAAGAGATAAAGGATTTTGATTTAGGAAATGTATCAGATGGAATGAAACCTTTATTTGATGCTGTAGTCCTTGCCACAATTGCTAGTTATGCCCAAGGTATGGATATTTTAAGAGAAGCATCTGCAGTATATAACTATGGTTTGAATATGCCTTCAATTGCACAAATATGGAAAGGTGGTTGCATAATTAGATCAAAATTATTAAGTAAAATTCAAGATGCTTATAACAAAGATCCTGATCTAAAAAATTTAATTTTTGATGATTGGTTTAATAATGAAATTGCGACAAGATTAGATAACTTAGCTAAGGTAGTTTCTCTATCCACAAAGGCAGGTATACCAGTCCCATGTTTATCCAGTACTTTAGATTATTTGAATAGTTATAGAACCAATAGACTTCCTCAGAATCTTGTGCAGGCAATGAGAGACTGTTTTGGCTCTCATACATATGAAAGAATTGATAGGGAAGGTAGTTTTCATACTGAATGGATGAAATGATTGAAAAGGTTAAAAATGGATACACCTTAAATATATATAAAGACAAGTTAGAACTATCAACAGCGGTTTTTAAGTTTATTCAAAGCCATATTATTCATACTTTAAAAAAGAAAGATAGATTCAAATTTTGTGTAAGTGGAGGTTCAACTCCTAAATCTGTGTATCATCTCTTATCTAATAATGATCTTCAATGGGATATGGTTGATGTCTTTTTAGGAGATGAAAGATGTGTTGATCCAAATTCAGAATTAAGTAACTCGTTAATGTTGAGAAATTCTTTGCTAACTAATTTTGGATCTAAAGCTTATTTTTATGAAATTTTCAATGATTTAAACGCTGATGATGAAACTACTAAAAATCAATTTATTTCTAAATTATTTGAAAAATGCGGATCAAACCCTCCAACTTTTGATTTTACATTATTAGGTCTTGGAGATGATGGTCATACAGCCTCACTATTCCCTTATCAAAAAAATAATAATGTAGATGATTTTGTTATTTTTAATGAAGGTAAAGGTTTAAAAAGAATTTCATTAACTCCAAAGGTTCTTTCAGCTTCTTCAAAGATAGTATTTTTAGTTAGTGGAGCTTCTAAAAGAATTGCTCTTGAGAGGTTATTAGATGAAAAAGAGCCACCAGATAGAACACCATCAAAATTAATAAAATCTATTAATCAAATTTCAATATTTTGTGATCAGGAATCAGCAAAAGAATTAGAAATTTAGTTAAAGTCTATTGATAATTTAAATTATTTAATGAGTAAGAAAAAATTTTTATTCCAGAAAAAGGATTTCGATGGTTGGAAAACATTAAATGATACTGTTATGGGCGGATCAAGTTCAGCTTTTTGTGAAACCTCAAATTCGGGTTTGATATTAAAGGGTAATATTGTCGAGAAAGCAGGAGGATTTGTTAGTTGTAGATCTTCTATATATAAACCTTCTTTAAATGTATCTGAGTATTCATCCTTTGAATTAAATATTGATGGACAAGGAAGAACTTTTAAATTTGCTGTCGCTTGTGAAGATGATCTACTAGGACTAACCGAATTTATTCCGGGTGGTCTTAGATGGATTAAATCATTCCCAACAAAAAAATTCGGTACAACAAATGTTCAAATTCCTTTTAGTGAGTTAAAACCTTCAGTAAGAGCTAATAAAGTACGTTTTCCATTTAAATTCAAGCCATCTAAAATTAAAAGATTGCAACTACTACACTCTAAGTTCGGTGATGATGGATTACTTAATAATGAGTTTAAACAGGGTTCAATAAAAGTTTTAATTAAATCAATAAGTGTTATTTGAAAATCCACTTAAAAATATAGAGAGCTTAATCGCTAAGTCAGCAGATTTAACAAATAAACCTTTTGTTCACTCTGTAGTAAAAATAAATGGTGAATACGAATTCGAAGATGAAGATATTGATTTAACAGTAAATATTTTATGTCGAGATAAAGAAGGTAAAAGATTAGAAATTTATGATCTTGAGTTAGAACTTTTTAAATCAAATAAAGAGTTGGTTTTAGTAATCTCTAAGCTTAACTTCCCTGATGAACCAATATTATGGTGTGGAGTTAAAACATTATGGATGGATAGCAATAATGGAAAAAAATGCAACTCACCAAAATACAGCGCCAGATTAGAAAATTTAGCAAATAGGATAAAAAGTTTTATTGATTAAGAAAATAAAATTTGAGCTGATCTATAAATCAGTAACAGCCCCTAAACTTGATGTGCTTACGATTCTCGAATATTTTGAAAGAATTCCTCTTTTGTATTTTTGAATAGGTTTTACCCAATCTTTTTTTCTTTTTTCTAATTCTTCGTCAGATAAATCAACTTCAATTAGTTGTTTTACAGCATCTACTGTAATTAAATCACCTTGTTTTATTAGAGCAATATTTCCTCCTACAGCAGCCTCTGGAGCTATGTGACCCACAACAAGACCATAGGTACCCCCGCTAAATCTGCCATCGGTAATTAAAGCCACCTTCTCTCCTAGCCCTTGACCAACAATCGCAGATGTTGGAGCTAACATTTCTCTCATGCCTGGACCTCCTACAGGACCTTCGTTTCTAATAACAACAACATCACCAGCTTTGATATCGTTATTTAATATCGATTTTAGGCAATCCTCTTCACTTTCAAAAATCTTTGCGGGCCCTGTTAATACAGGGTTTTTTACTCCGCTAATTTTGGCTACAGAACCTTCGCTCGCTAAGTTACCTTTTAATATCGCTAGATGTCCTTTTTTATAAAGAGGGTCATCTATATCTCTTATGACATTTTGATTTGTTGGAGGCTTATCTGGAATATTTTGTAAGTATTCTGAGATGGTTTTGCCTTCAATGTTTTTGCAATCGCCATGAATTAATCCTGCATTCAAAAGTATTTTCATTACTTGTGGAATCCCACCTGCCTTATGAAGATCCACCGTCACATATTTACCACTCGGTTTAAGGTCACAAATAACGGGTACTTTTTGTCTGATTCTCTCAAAATCATTAATGTTGATATCTATTCCTGCAGTATTCGCGATAGCTAAGATGTGCAATACCGCATTTGTTGATCCGCCAATTGCCATAATTACTGATATTGCATTTTCAAATGCTTTCTTTGTCATTAGGTCTAGAGGTCTTATATCTTTTTCTATTGCAGAGACTAATATCTCAGCACTTTTATCTGCACTTAGTTCTTTTTCAAGATCTTCAGCAGCCATAGTGGAACTGTGAGGAAGACTTAACCCTAATACTTCAATAACTGCAGACATTGTATTAGCTGTAAACATGCCTCCACAGCTACCAGCACCAGGAATACAATTTTTCTCAACTTGGATTAGCCTTTCTTCATTAATTTTGCCTGATGTTAATTGTCCAACAGCTTCAAATGCACTAACAACAGTAAGATCTTCTCCATGCAATTTCCCTGGCTTTATTGTCCCTCCATAAATGAAAATTGAGGGAATATTCATTCTCGCAATCGCAATCATGGCACCCGGCATATTTTTATCACATCCACCAATAGCAAGTACTCCATCCATACTCTGAGCATTGCATGCTGTTTCAATTGAATCAGCAATAACTTCTCTTGAAACTAGGGAATATTTCATGCCCTCTGTTCCCATAGAAATCCCATCACTTACTGTTATAGTGCCAAACATCTGAGGCATCCCACCTGATCTTTTTATAGACTCTTCAGCTTTTAGAGCTAACTTATTTAAACCCATATTGCATGGTGTTATGGTGCTGTATCCATTTGCAACTCCAATAATAGGTTTATTAAAATCTTCATCATTAAATCCAACAGCTCTTAACATCGATCTGTTAGGTGATCTTTGCACACCTTGGGTTATTGCAGATGATCTGAGTTTATTCATATTATTTGAGAACCTTTTTTATTCTATTGCCCCAACTCTTCAAGTTGCTTCCTCACATCAGCAATTGCAGAATTAAGTTGCTCAACTTTCTTCTCCAGATTCTCTCCTTCAACTTCATTTATATTTTCATTAGAATCGATCGCTTCTGAGCCGTCTTGAATTCTGGAGGAATACATCATTGCTTTTTGTTTTTTTTCCTCCTTTCTTTTGTCTGCTTCGGATATTAACCACCAAGCTAGACCCGCTGCTCCAATAAAAGCACCGCTTATTAATGATAAAAGATTATTTGAAGACGAATCTCTGTATTCAGACATTGGTAAAATATTTACTCCTATATTCTATATTAGTTCTTATCTTGAAATATAGTACTTAAACGCGATAGAGGATTCCCAATACCCGGTACTAATAATTGTGTTTTTTCGTCTTCCTCATCTATGCAAGAAGTGTAAATTACCTGATTAGGGAGTAATTTCGCAATTTCATTTAATCCTTTATTTGAGCAAATAGCAGTTATTAAAAGAATCCTATTTGAATCAACACCTAATTCCTTTAATTTAATTAAAGTTTCTAATGTTGCTGATTTTGTTGTTATTTGTTCTGAATAAAATATAACTCCTTCATTTGATTCAATGGTTTTAGGAAGTTCTCCTAATGAGAGGGTTGAATTAGGAATTACCTCTTTAGATCCAAACCAAAGAGATAACCCTTCGGGCAACATTGCGAGCACTTTTATTGGATAATCGTTGTTAATAAAGAATCCATCTGCGTCTCCATTATCAGTATTTACTATTTCTTTTTTATATGGCAGCCAATTACGTAATGCTTCATATGTAAGCCATTTCCCTAATTGCTCATATCCAGTTGAGTACAAAATATTTGGAGTATTTTTTTCTCGCAATATTGAAAGCCAATGTTTTATTAATGGATGAGGAGGAACAATAACCTTTAGTGACATTGCCATATATTTTCCTTTAAGATACTCTTACAAACTTTAAATACTTAAGTTCTAAAATACAGTCTTATTATGATTAAATCAATTGTTTTCCCCTCACTAAAGAATGCATTAATTACTTTGTTATTCGTTGGGATTTTATTTTTTAATTCTGTAAATTCTGCATGGGCTAAAAGACCTCCTGAGATTAGAAACCAGCAAGACCTTAATTTAGAACCAGATATGCATGGTCAAGACTTAAGCGGTAACGAATACGTTAAGTTTGATTTGAATGGGTTTAATTTCAGTGAAAGTAATTTAGAAGGCGCTGTGTTCAATAATAGTAAATTGCAAAACTCAAAATTTACTGGAGCCAATTTAAGAGATGCACTAGCTTACGCAACAGACTTTACAGATGCAGATCTTTCGGATGTTAATTTTACAAATGCTTTATTAATGGAGAGCAATTTTGAAGGAGCAAAAATAGATGGTGCAGATTTTACTGATGCTGTTCTAAGTCGTGCACAGCAAAAACAATTATGTGCGATTGCTAATGGCACAAATAGTTCTACAGGAGAGAGTACAGAATATAGCTTGGGTTGTTAGCCATCAAAGATGAAAAAAAAAATACCAGTTATAGTTGTTTCGGGATTTCTTGGTTCAGGTAAAACAACTTTTCTAAGATATTTACTAAAAGAAAGTAATAAAAAATTTGGTTTAATAATTAATGAATTTGGTGATGTTGGAATTGACGGTGATTTGATTAAAAGTTGTGATAAATGTGATGAATCTGAAGACGACTGCGTAATCGAATTAAACAATGGATGTTTATGTTGTACTGTTCAAGATGATTTTGTTCCATCAATAAAAGCTCTCCTAGAATTTAATCCTAATATCGAATCAATAATTATCGAAACAAGTGGCTTGGCACTACCAATTCCATTAATTCAAGCACTTAACTGGCCGGAGATTAGATCTTCCATCTACCTTGATGTTGTTGTTGGTATAGTTAACGGAGAATCAATGCTTAATGGTTCACCAATTAATGATTTAAATAAAATAACAAAACAATATAATGAAATAGATAAAATCGATCACAATGCCACTATAGATGAACTTTTTGAGGAGCAACTAGAAGTTTCTGATATCGTTTTAGTCTCTAGATCAGATATTTTAAATGATGATCAGTTTAACGTTGTAAAAAATAAAATTCAAGGAAGTCTAAACTCATCTACACCAGTCCTTAAATCTAAGAATGGCAATATTGATTTAAATTATCTATTTGATTTTAATTTAAAAAAAGAGACTTATAAAGAATTTTTAACTGAAGAACATGACCATAATCATGTTGAGCTTGTATCAGATTCATTTAAATTAAATTATTTCCTTGAAAAAAATGACTTTGAAAAGGAGATGTCAGAAATCTTGGATGAATTAAACATTCTTCGAATAAAAGGACGTATTTGGATACCAAACAAATCATTGCCTTTACAAATACAAATTGTTGGAAAGAAAATTAATACTTGGTTTGAAGAAGCTCCAGACAATTGTTGGAGACCAAATGGTAATGCTGGGCTTGAATTAGTAATAATTTCCTTTGATGAAAAATCTATAAAAACTTTCAATAGAAAAATTACAGAGAAAT
This sequence comes from Prochlorococcus sp. AG-355-O17, assembly GCA_003280655.1. Lineage (GTDB taxonomy): Bacteria > Cyanobacteriota > Cyanobacteriia > PCC-6307 > Cyanobiaceae > Prochlorococcus_A. The sequence goes on along the minus strand of QCEK01000006.1, from coordinate 85,424 downwards.
TTAAGATTTTAAGTGATCCAAAAATAGCAATTTGACTTTATAGTTAGCTGTCGGGATACTTACTACAGTAGACAGCCTAATATGGAAAATCCAAAAATTGTCTTTAAACAAATAATCTCTGACGAAGTTACATCAATTGATAAAATAAAATGTTCAAAATGTGGAGGGGCAGGAAATTTCAAAACTCATGAAAATTCAAGAAGAACTTGCTTAGTTTGTTTTGGTAGAGGCTTCATAAACATTTAATAACTCAGAAAACCTTAAGGTAAAAATATTTGTTTATTAATCAATAGTACTTTTTATAAAAATTTAAACTAATCTTCTAGTAGAAATTAATTTTTAATTGGACCAATTTGCTGTAAAAGTTTTTGTAAGACTAAGACCCTCAGTTTTAGATCCAGCAGGGGAAGCTACCAAATCTGCTTCTATAAAACTTGGAGCCGAGGGAATTAAATCATTACGTATAGGAAAAATGATTGAGGTAAAAATAGAAGGTAATGGTGAAAACGAAGTAAGAGAAAAAATTGATTTATTGTGTGATAGGTTATTCGCAAATACTGTTATTGAAGATTATGAGTATTCACTAGAAAAACTATAAGATGGATTATTTTACTGTAGGAGTTGTTGTCTTCCCTGGTTCTAATTGTGATCGTGATGTTTCATGGGCATTAGAAGGTTGTTTAGACATAAGAACAAAATACTTGTGGCATGAGTCTTCAGATTTAAGTGATGTAGATGCAATAGTTTTACCCGGAGGATTTAGCTATGGTGATTATTTAAGATGCGGAGCAATTGCTAGATTCTCTCCATTAATAAATGCCTTGGATGAGTTTGTTAAAAGCGGGAAAAGAGTTTTAGGAATTTGTAATGGGTTTCAAATTTTGACAGAATCAGGTTTTTTGCCTGGTGCTCTTGTTGCAAATAAAAACCTTAATTTTATCTGTGATGACGTTGAACTGGACATCGTTTCTTCAAAAGGAGGTTGGTTTAATAATGTAGATGAAAAACAAACAATTAAGTTGCCAATAGCGCATGGGGAAGGAAGATATCATTGTAATTCTGATACTTTAAAGAAACTTGTAGATAATGAATTGATCGCTTTGAGATATAAAAATAATCCCAATGGATCCTCATTTGATATCGCAGGCATAACTAATGAGAAGGGAAATGTTCTAGGTTTAATGCCTCATCCAGAACGAGCATGTGACGAGACAATTGGTGGGACTGATGGTCTATTTACATTAAAATCATTAATATTGAAATAAAAAAAAGACCCCCAATTTTGGAGGTCTTTTTTTTATTTGGGAAGAAATTAAACAGTAGCTTTTACTTTTGGATCCAAATCTCCTTTTGCGTAAAGATCAGCAAAATAATTAGTGCTATTTTGTTTGATCTTACTTGCTTGCCCTTCGCACCAGAACTGCTTGTATCTATCAAGACAAACTTGCTTCATGTATTTTCTAGCAGGCTTGTTGAAATGTCTTGGGTCGAAGTTTGCCTTATCAGCAAATGCTGCCTCTCTAACCGCGGCAGTAAAAGCAAGTCTGTTATCAGTATCAATGTTGACTTTCCTAACTCCATTTCTTATCCCCTCTTGAATTTCTTCAACAGGAACACCATATGTTTGAGGAATTTCACCGCCATATTTATTAATGATATCCAGCCATTCTTGAGGAACTGAACTAGATCCATGCATTACAAGATGGGTATTTGGAAGTGCTTTATGAATTTCAGCAATTCTGCTTATTGCAAGAACTTCTCCTGTAGGCTTTCTTGTAAATTTATAAGCACCATGACTTGTTCCTATAGCAATAGCTAAAGCATCGACTTTTGTTTTAGCTACAAAATCTGCAGCTTCTTCAGGATCAGTCAGAAGCATATCTGTAGACAGTTCACCTTCAAATCCATGACCATCTTCCGCTTCACCTTTTCCTGTCTCTAAAGAACCTAAGCAACCCAACTCTCCTTCAACACTAACTCCAACTGAATGAGCAAAATCTACTACTTTTTTAGTAACTGCAACATTATATTCGTAACTAGCGGGTGTTTTTGCATCTGCCTCTAGAGAACCGTCCATCATTACTGATGTGAAACCATTTATTGCTGCTGAATAACATGTTGATGGCTCATTACCGTGGTCTTGGTGCATTACCACTGGAATATTAGGATATGTTTCTGTAGCAGCAAGGATTAGATGACGTAGGAAAATTTCTCCTGCATAATTTCTTGCCCCTCTTGAAGCTTGGAGGATTACAGGACTATCAGTTTCATATGCTGCTTCCATGATTGCTTGAACTTGTTCAAGGTTATTAACATTGAAAGCTGGAATACCGTAACCATTCTCAGCAGCGTGATCTAAAAGTAGTCTTAGTGGAACGAGGGCCATAATTAAAATAAGTTAAATGCTATATAAAGCATATGTTTCCGAGAGTTTAGTATAAAGAGGTATCAAATGTCACGTCATTAGATATACAAAATACTAAATTAAAGAATCTTATTTTATGACCCAAAGTACATTTTTAGGATTTTTTAGTTAATAAGTGTAGCCTGCCACAAACAATTGCTCATCAGATGAAGGTTGAGATCCTGCCACATAGGCACCTTTCGAAGCTTCAGAGTTTGCTTGAGCTATTGCTATTAAGGCTTTTTGGCCTCCTTCAACGTCGCTTCCTTTCCAGGCCTTTAAGCATGAGTGCTGTAATGCTCTTCCATAGGAGAATGAAACATTCCATAAAGCTTTCCTGTAAAGTGTGTTCGTGTTCATATTATTTAGATAAACAGAAGCAGCTTCTTCGCTTAACCCTCCTGATAAGAAAACTATTCCAGGCACAGATGCAGGAACGCATCTTTCCTTAGTTCTAATTGTCATTTCAGCAACCTTCATAGGATCACCCTTTGTTGGACAATCTGCTCCATTAACAGTCATAGAAGGTTTTAATAGAGTGCCTTCTAGAAAAACTCCATTTGCTTGACAGGCAATATAAACCTGCTTTATTACCTCTTCTTGAACTTCAGCAGTTTTTTCAATAGTATGGTCGCCGTCCATTAAGATTTCAGGTTCAATAATTGGTACTAACCCAGATTCTTGAACTGATCTTGCATACCTTGCTAATCCCCAAGCATTTTCTTGAATTGATAGTTTTGAAGGACAACCATCATTTGTAATTTGCAGAACTGCTCTCCACTTAGCAAATCTAGCACCTTGTTCATAATATTTTGCGGCTCTTTCAACTAACCCATCTAGGCCAGAGCAAAAAGTTTCTACATCTCCTCCTCCTGGAAGTGGATTTAGGCCTTTATCGACCTTTATACCTGGAATAATACCTAAATCATTTAGTTTCTTAACCATTGACTCGCCATCTTGGTGATTCTGATAAAGAGTTTCTTCGAAGAGGATTGCTCCACTTATATATTTGCCAAGACCTTCTGTAGTAAAAAGCATTCCTCTATATGCCTTCCTATTTTCTTCAGTATTCTCAACGCCAATTCCAGCGAGTCTTTTACCTACTGTTTTAGTGGATTCATCTACCGCTAATATTCCTTTTCCTTTGGAAGCTAGTAATTGAGCATTTTCTTTAAGCTCATTTTTGTAATAATTTAAGGCCATTCTTTAATAAATCAGTTCAATTGATTTTTCCAGAATATGAAAAAAAAATAAAATCAATCCAATACTTTATCGGGTGATAATTGCTACTTATAAATGTATAGCCTTAAATTTTGATACTTAATCCACTTTTGGAAGATTCTCTTATGGCTTCGCAAACTTTTTGACTAGCAAGTCCCTCGCATAAGCCTGGGATTACAGGTGTTCCATTAATTATACTCTGAGCCCATAAATTTTGAATTCTCAAAACTGGAGCTATTCGCCCATCAGTCCATGTTTTTTCAAAATTAAAGCTTGAATCTGCAGTTAGATTTTGTATTTTATTTTCGTTGTTTGAATATCTCAAATTAAAACCATGTACATAATCTTTTTGGTTTTCGCTTTTAAGAATTAGTGAACCTTCGCTTCCATATATTTCTAAACTAAATCCTCTACCATTTTTAGAAATTGATGATAAAGAAACCTGACATGGAATAAGATTCGAGCTGTAGTTTGATATTTCTATATTGGCTAAACATACATCTTCACTCGTAACATCATTTAAATCAGATGAATTAGGTAAAGGTCTTTTTTTTATTGATGTTGCTAACTTGCCAGACACGTTTATTGCTTCTCCAAAAAACCAATTCAACATATCGAATGCATGAGTACCTAAAGCGCCAATAACTCCTCCACCTTTTTCTTCCAATGAATACCAATTCCAGGATCTTTTGGGGTCGGATCTACTGCCCATTAACCAATCTAATTTGACTAAATATATATCTCCTAAGATATTTTCATCAATAAGTTTTTTTGTCTGAAGGAAAAGAGGTACTGCTCTATATTCAAAATCAACACATACGCTTAAATTATTAATCAAAGATATTCTCTGAAGCTCTTCAATTTCTGAGGAGGATATTGAAACGGGTTTTTCTAGGAGCAAATTTTTATTATTCTCAAGAGCTTGTTTTGCTAACTTAAATCTTGATTCAGGAGGAGTGGCAATAATAATACCATCAATTTTTGGAGATTTAACTAAATCTTCCCAATTATGAAAAAAATCTAAGCCCGTTTCTTTTTCTAATATCGATTTTTGGTTGTTCTCGTAATGATAAATAGCTACAGGAGTTAAGTGATCAGACTCTTTTAATGCCTCTAAATGAACTTTTTTCCCAAACCCTAGTCCAGCGATTGCTATTTTTAATTTTTTATTTTTAGTATTCATTCTTATTCGTTAATAAACTCTGAGCAGCTATTTTCAATAACAACATCGATAAGTTCATCATTATTAGAAGTTTGCCATTTTGAATTGAATTGAGGAATTCCATTTATTGATGTATCTTTGAACTTTTTTTCATTGCAATTAATTCTCATTACATAAAGTGATAACTCTCCTTCATTATCAGAATTAATTGGATTTTTAAAGAACTTTGTTAAGACACTTATTTCACCATTTGGGAGCGACTTAATACTCCCTTTATCAAGCCATTCTTTCCCATCATCATTCTCTTTAAGGAGAACCCAATCAACATTTCCTATCGCATATGAATAGGAGGCAAAGTTTAAAATAAAGAGTAGAAAGCTTAAAGAAAAATAAAATAAATTAGAAATTATTCTCATTTTATATATTTGCTTCTGCAAGTTCTTTTACACCATGAATTTTTAAAATTTTAGTCAGAGTATCCTTGAGATCTTTCCTTTTCACTATTACATCAACAAAACCATGCTCAAGCAGATATTCAGCTGTTTGAAAATTATCGGGTAATTTTTCTCTTAATGTTTGTTCTATAACCCTTCTTCCAGCAAATCCAATAAGCGCTTTAGGCTCAGCCAAAATTAAATCACCTAACATCGCAAAGCTGGCTGTTACCCCTCCAGTAGTTGGATGAGTTAACAATGGCATGTATAGGAGATTTTTCTCTTTATGTTTTTTTAGTGCTCCAGATATTTTTGCCATTTGCATGAGACTTAACATACCTTCTTGCATCCTTGCTCCTCCTGATGCGCAAACAATAAGAATTGGAAAATTTTCCAAAGTTGCTCTCTCAATTATCCTTGTAATTTTTTCACCAACTACTGAACCCATGGATCCTCCCATAAATCTAAAATCCATAACAGCTAATGCTAAAGGCATTGAATTCACAGAACAGATTCCTGTTACGACTCCATCTCTTAAACCTGTACCTGCTTGACTTTCTTTAATTCGATCAGCATATGCTCTTCTATCTTTAAAACCCAAAGGATCTGTAGGACTTAGTGAACTATCAAATTCTTTGAATGAATCTTTATCAGCAATTATATTTATCCTTTCATCGCTATAAATCCTATTGTGGTGTCCACAATTACTACAAACATTGAAATTTGAAATTAGGTCTTTTCTATAGGCTACTTGCGAACACTCTGAACATTTAACCCACAAACCATCTCCTTCGTCAGTATCTTGGGAAACTTTCCCAACAAATTGATCTTTACGCCTTGCGGCAAACCAGTCGATTAATGACACAACATTTCCTGTTTTTTCTATTTAAATCTAAGTAAGGTACTTTTATCAAGAAAGATATATAAAAATTTGAGATCCTCTAGATTAAAAACTTCTCAAAGTTAAAAAATAATGATTTGAGTTGATAATCGAAAATTAATTATTATTTATTTTTCTCCTCAATCATTTTATGAATTATTGGAGTGAGAATTAGTTCCATTGCGAATCCCATTTTCCCTCCATTTACAACGATACTTGTTGGACTTGACATAAATGAATCATTAATCATTCCAAGCAAGTATTGAAAATCAATCCCCCATTTCTCTCTTGCCCCTTTTCTGAAATGTATGATCACAAAGCTCTCATCAGGAGTTGGGATATTCCTGCATATGAAAGGATTAGAAGTGTCAATTGTGGGAATTCTTTGGAAATTAATATCAGTTTTGCTGAATTGTGGGCAAATGTGATTTATATAATCAGGCATTCTTCTCAATATAGTATCTACAATGGTTTCCGCTGAGTAACCTCTTTCTGCGTTATCTCTATGGATTTTTTGAATCCACTCTAAATTTGTTATCGGAACAACACCAACAAGTAAATCAGCATAAGATGCCACATTGTATCCATCACCTTCTACCCCGCCATGCAAACCTTCATAAAAAAGTACGTCTGTTCCCTCAGGAATGTCTTCCCAAGGAGTAAATTGTCCAGGTTCTAAGGATGTCCCAAGTCTTGTATTATGTTCTTCTGCTTCTTCAAGACTATGTAGATAATATCTTTTCTTTCCTCCTCCAGTTTCACCATAGATTTTAAAAAGTTCTTCTAGCTTGTCAAAAAGATTAGCCTCTGGACCAAAATGAGAGAAATTCTCCCCTTTTGAAAGAGCGTCTGCCATAGCTTTTTTCATAGGCATTCTTTCAAATCTGTGGTAACTATCACCTTCTACAACTGCTGGAACAATGTCTTCTCTGGCAAAAATATGCTCAAAGGCTCTTTTTACTGTACTTGTTCCTGCTCCTGAAGATCCTGTTACAGCAACTACTGGATGACGTTTTGACATTTTTTAAAAACAATATCTAATGATTCTGACAGGTCATATGCCAACTTTATGTTTTACTTAAAAATATTTTTTTATTTATTAATTTTTTTTTAAATTTCATCCATTATTTTATTTCCGATTTCACTGCAAGATAAAACTTCGGAAGACCCATCAGCTAAATCTGCTGTTCTAAATCCTTTTGATAAAACCTTATCAATGGCAGTTTCTAAATTTTCTGCAGCTTTTTCTTCATTTAACCCAATTTTTAACATCATGGAAGCAGATAAAAGCATTGCTATAGGATTCGCTATGTTTTTACCTGCTATATCAGGAGCCGAACCATGAACAGGTTCAAAAACTCCTGGACCATTATTGTTTAGAGAAGCAGATGGAAGCATACCAATAGAACCAGTTAACATTGCTGCTAAGTCGCTTAAAATATCTCCAAATAAATTACTTGTTAAAATTACATCAAATTGACCAGGATCTCTAACTAATTGCATCGCTGCATTATCAACGTACATATTGCTAAGAGATATTTTTTTGTCTTTTGAAGTGGTATTTAAAACTGTATCTCTCCATAATTGACTAACCTCAAGAACATTTGATTTATCAACAGAACATATTTTTTTATTTCTTTGGTTAGCAATTTTTATTGCTATTTCAGTTATTCTCTCTATTTCGGCCGAATCATAAACCATAGTATTGAAAGCTTTTAGAATTTTTGTATTTGTTATATGTCCTCTTGGTTTTCCAAAATAAATTCCCCCTATTAATTCTCTTACAACAATAAGATCTACATGCTCAACAATTTCTTTTTTTAATGTACTTGAATCTAATAGAGATTTTCTTATTTTGACAGGCCTGATATTTGCGAAAAGGTTTAGGGCAGATCTTAACTTTAGTAACCCACTTTCTGGCCTTAATTCTCTTTCAAGAGAGTCATATTTAATATCTCCAACACATGCTAAAAGTACAGCATCACTTTTTTTGCATTGATCTAGTGTCTCATCTGGAGCAGGAGTCCCATATTTTTCATAAGCTATCCCTCCAAATAATTTTTCAATAATCTCAATATCGAAATTATGATTTTTTGAAAGCTTTTTTAAAACCCTTTTTGAAACTTCTGAAATCTCTGGTCCAATTCCGTCTCCTGACAACAAAACAATATTATATTTCTTCATTTAATTTTTTGTTTAATAGAACAATAAATTATTGCTTGTCTAATTGTCTAAGTTTTTTTGCTAATTCTGGTAATTTTTTAAAAATACTTGAACTCCTTAGCCATGATTTATTTTCCATCGCGGGGAAACCACTAATTACCTTGCCATCTTCAATGTCACAATGAATTCCGCATTTTGAACTCGCTATGACATTATTACCAACTTTTACTCTATTATTGACTCCTACTTGCCCTGCCAAAATAACACCATCTCCAATATTTGCTCCTCCAGCGATACCAACTTGAGCTGCAAATGCACAATTCTTTCCAATTTTTACTCCATGACCTATTTGTATTAAATTATCCAACTTTGTTCCCTCATCAATAAAAGTAAATCCAACTGCGGGTCTATCGATACAACAATTCGTTCCAATTTCTACGAAACTCATTATTTTTACACCACCTTTTTGAGGCATCTTTACCCATTTGCCATTTTTAGGAATAAAACCAAAGCCCTCTGATCCAATAACAGAATTTGAATTAATTACACAATTATTTTTTAGAGTGGTATTTTCGTAAATTACACAATTTGGATGAATTATATTATTATTTCCTATTCGAACATTGCCTAAAATTGATGATCCAGGAAGAATATGATTATTGTCTCCAATTACAGTATTTTCTCCAATATAGACATTAGGTCCAATATGGCAATCTGTTCCAATTATTGCTGTTTTATCTATAACCGCTGAAGCGTGAATTCCTGGTTTGAAATTGATAGTTTTATATAAACAATCCAATACTTCTGCAAATGCAATTCTTGGATTTTTAACGATTACGTTTGATATATTGAGTTTCTTTAGAGCACCAACGATTTCATCGTTGTTAGTAGTTATTATTGCTGATGCTTTAGTTTGATCTAATTTTTCTTTAAGGATATTATTTTCTTCTAAAAAAGATATTTGATGCTTAACTGCAGCATCTAATGAGGCAGCATCATCTATATTTAAATCTTCGAAAATATTGGCACTAATAAAATTTGAATTTCCTTTTTTTATTAGATCAACTAAATCACTTAAAAGCATTTTTCAGTTTTAATTTTTTCTAAGAGAGAGCAAGAACATCTCTATGTACGACAATTATCGAGGAGTTGTTATTTTCTTTATTATTTAAGATACTTCTTAATTTGTCGCTACTTATTGATACTAAACCTTTTGCAACTTCTTTATCATTTGTATTTACGATTTTAACTGCCTGATTAATCGTAAAGTTTCCTTCTACATTCTTAACACCAACTGATAAAAGTGAGGCACCTTTTTTTTTAATTGCAAAAGAAGCGCCATCATCTAAAGTGATTTTCCCTACTGTTTGAATTGCATGTGAAAGCCAACTTTTTTTGTTTCCTATAGGTTTTTCTACTGGATAAAATAAAGTCCCAATTTTATTATTATTAAAAATCTCAATTAAGTTTTTTTTATTAGTTCCATCTACTAGTTGGACTTCAACTCCTCCTTTTGTTGCTATTTCTGCAGAAATTAATTTTGTAGAAATTCCTCCTGTTCCCCATTCATTATTTGAGTTTTGAATATTTTTATCTTTAATTACTTTTAATTCACTATTATGAACTTCTTTAATAGGTTGCGCATCTTTATTTTTGCGTGGATCTTTTGAGTATAGATTTTCAATATCGGTTAATAAAATAAGCTTGTTAGCATTTATAGCTAAGGCAACTAAAGCAGAGAGGGTATCATTATCTCCATATTTAAGCTCTTCATTTGCTACGGTATCATTTTCATTTACTATTGGAATTACATTCAAATCGATTAATTTTTTTAAAGTTTTAGAAGCGTTATTAAATGATTCTCTTGAATTGAAATCAGCTTTAGTTATTAGAATTTGAGCAATATTATGACCTAATTTATTAAATACTTTATCGTATAAGGACATTAAATTAACTTGACCTACTGCAGCAGTAGCTTGAAGGGTACTTAAATCATTTGGTCTCGTTTTAATATTTAATTTTTTGCAACCTAATCCAACAGCTCCACTAGTTACTAAAATTAATTTGTTTCCTTTTGAAAGAAAACTTGTAAAGGATCTTGAAAGAGTTTCAATAACTTCTTCTGTAGATGTTTCCTCTGTTCCTCTTAAAATACTAGTACCAATTTTTATAACCCAAGTTTTCATTTTATAAAATGAGAAATTAATTTTTCTATTGTCAAAGTTAAATTAAATTTTATAGGCAAGCCATCTTTATTTAATCGCTTAACTAATATTGTTTTTATATTACATCTATTCCCAACGATAATATCTGTAAATATTCTGTCGCCAATAATGGCAATATTTTTTGGCTCTCTGCCAATTTCTTTGATAACATTCAAAGTTACTTTTTTTCTTGGTTTTGATGCATTGTATTTGTACCTTAAATTTAATTCTTTCGCTATTTTTGCGATTCTTTTTTTTGATGGATTATTACTTATTAGATATAAGGAGAAAAGTTTTTTAGATTCAATGATCCAATTTTTTACAGTTTTTGGGATCATATTTGATTTTCTATTTACTAGAGTGCCATCCACGTCTAGCAATAAAGAATTAATTCCTTTTTTTTGCAAATCAGATTGAGAAATCTTATATATTGGTAATTTTGAATCCCAATTAACTTTTAGGATAGATCTCATTGATTTTAAGAACTACTCTTTGCAAGCTCAGTTTCAATCAAAGGTTGAATTTTATCGAACTCATCATCTTCAACTAATAAGGCACCCTTGTCTTTTAATTTACCCACAATGAAAAAAGGATCTAGTGGTATATATAAGCCATATTCTTGGTCAAAAAGATTAAAGTTAACGAGCAATTCATAACTCTCACTATCATCATCTACGTAATCTTCTTCTAATTCATCGTAAATTGGTTCTTCAAGTTCTCCTGATACTGTTAATGTAACTGCTGATCTAATAAGTCTTAGATCATGTTCTTGAAGAACTGCTTCAGCATTTTTTAGTATTTGTTCGTTTTTATCTATTTTCTCAATTAGTTCAGGTTCATCTTTTTCATTTATCTTAAAAAGACTTACTGGAGTATCAACTGGCGTTAATAAAGCATATTCTTGGCCTTCAACACTTACTAATTGTTCAAGATAACAAAATAGCTCATTTCCATTTGAGTCATTTAATAAAAGAGTCTGTGCATCATAATTATCATTTGAATTGGCTTCTTTCATTTAAAAATTATCTATCCTTTTTAATACTAATATTTTATCTGACGTTTACCAGCTATTTTTTCTAATTCAGGACCCTCTTCGATCCATTGTTCAAGTATTATTTTTGCTGAAAAACTATCAATCAATCCGGATTTATCTTTTTTTATTCCAAATCTATATGAAGATTCCCAAGTTGAACTATGTTCGTTGACGTAAGAAAATGGAAGCTTTAATTCATTTGAAAGTAACTGACCGTAATTTTTACAGTCAATAGCTTGAGTGGTCATTTGACCTTTCTCATCTAGTGGGATACCTACAATAAACCCAGTCAAATTAAATTCATTTATATAATTTCTAATGATTTTAATCTCTTGCTTATTTTCAAACCGTTTTACTGCTGGAAGTATATTTGATGTTATGCAGAGGGGATCACAATAAGCTAATCCTATTCTTTTGGTACCTATATCCAAACTCAAAATTGACTTGGGTTTAGGTTTGCAAAATTTCACTTTGTTTTTAATGGAAAAGGAGATGGATATGGATTACCTTGTGGACTTAATTTTTCAAAGATTGAGTCCAAAGATTGATTTATTATATTTACTTGTTTGGCTTCATTTTTAACTATTGTGTTCCTGATAAGAATTATTTCTTGATTTTTTTCTTTGAGATTACATTCTTCGAGAAAAAGATTTAATTGAGAATTTTCTTTATAGGTTTTTAAATATGAAACAGGTGATTTTTCAAAAAATCTTTTTATAAATTCTTTTAAAATAGAATTGAATCTCTTATCCCAATATCTACTTATAGTTAAAGTATAAATTTCTTCATTTTGATAATTAATATCTTTTAAAATTGTACATAAAACTGAATTTTCATATATTAAGGCACCACTCTTAGAGTTATTTCTTTTAAGAATGTCGTCTTGTTCAAAATCTAAAATATTTCTTATTAAGGGAGATTGATTTGATCTTATGAAATTTACTATTTTTAATATATTTTGTTTATTAATGTTTTGGAATTCATTAATTAATGAATAGGCATTGGTATTTTGATTTGTAGATTTATTTAGAACAGTACCATCCCAAAGGATTATCTCTCCTAAAGGTTGAAAGCCTAATTCTCTTGAGTTTGATATGAGGTCAACATTATTTATATCTGCGTTAATTATCCAACTTGAAGTTTTGATGTCTTTTATTGAGATAGATTTTTTTATCAATCCTAATGTTAATTCTTTACCTGTTAAAGAACACTTGTTGTTTATCAACTTAGGCTTTGATATTTTTAAGCAAGTCTCTTTTTTGTTTAAAGGAAAAATATTCAAATAACCAATAATTTCGTTTCCATGTATAGCAATTATGCATTTATTTTTATTTTTCTTAAGATTATTTAAAAAAATTTTTAAGTCATCAAAGGTATTTATAATTGCCATCTTTAAAAACCAATTATTCAATTCCTTATTTTTAATATCTATCAAAAGATTAATGTGCCTTATATGGAGTTCTTCAAAAGTTACTTCCATTCCTTTTTTAGATTGAAAAGAATAAGAGGTATCTTTTTTCATTTACTTTTTTTCTCTTATTAATACTATAGGGGTTTTTTCATCTCCATTGCCAGCTGGATTAGATATTAAGTTTCTTTTGAGTATTTTATTTACTTTTTTATTTGAACTAGCTAAGACTTTCACACCTCCAAGATCATTAACATCAACTACAGCAACATTTATATTCAGATGGTTCGAGACCTCCTTACAAAATAACTCCGCATTGAGAGGACCCATAACTATACTCTTGTCGTAGGGTGTAACTGTTCCGCTTATATCATCAATTAGAGATGATTCTGAACCAGTTAACCTATAAAACATACCCTTAATACCAACTAATTTGAAGAGAAATCCAACCAATAGTGCAAAGGTTATTCTTGTGACTCCGGTTCTATTTATTAATAATTGCATGCCGCAAGCTGTTGCGAGACTGCTTGTAGGGTGAAAAAAATAACATAAAGCTTTCGAAAATAAACTATATTTTAAATTTTGAGGGGAAATATATCTATTTTGCATAATCGCTAGCGGACTCTCTCCGATTGTTAAAATATCATTTTTTTCTACAATTCCTTTGCAGTATTCAATCACAGTATTTACTGGGTTATCAAAGCAGCCAAGTAAATCAGTTTTAATTGCAAAAGCTTTGTATTTATTATTTAAAGGAATCTCAAAAACTTCTTTCGGCTTTTGTTTTTGACCATCTAAATTAATTAAAAAACAATCCTTATTATTTGAAATACCAAAATGTCCATAGTTCTCCCAAAATACTTTTAACCATAGATATTTTATTCTTTTTCTAAAATTATCATTGTTAAACTTATATATGATTCTTACAAATAATTCTGAATTTGACTTGATAATTGTAGTTGGCCAATAATTTTTTAAATTCTTAATTTTATTATTTTCATATATATAAATATCTTCTTGATAGTTTAAATTTTGGCAATACTCGTTACCTTTATTTTTAAAAAAATCTAATTTAAAATTTATATTAGATACCATCGTCTCTTTGGTTTTACTTTTATTAATTATTTTAAAATCAATAATTAATTCGTTTAAACCATCCTTTTTTGTAATTTTGTAATTTATTGGTACTAGATTTAACTTTGATTTGGGTGAGTTTTTAATAAATAAATCTGAAGCAATTAAAAAAATTAAAAGAACTAAGAGGATATTTATTAATATCATTTTTAACTAATTTTTGTTTTTATCTTTTTTTTCAGAAATGATACTGTTGTATTCATTAAAACTTTCTACAGAAAATGTCGTATCTTCTATATCAATTCCTTTTAGTTCTCCTATAACTTTGTTTAATTCATCGATATTAATCATTCCATTTTGATCATATTTAACTTCACCATCACTATTTAAAATAATGGTTTGTGGAATTAATCCGTTCCAATAATAATTAGGTTCATTTCTAAGATCAGACTTTTCTTTATCCTGTAATTCATCAGTTGTTAGAGCAATGATATCTATATTATTTCTCCATATCAAATCTAAACCAGATATTATCGGCGCCATACCTTTACTATCTGAGCTATCGTCAAGATAAAAAAATAAAACTGCGACTCTTTTATTTTTTAATGATTCCTGAAGAGTTGTCTGAGGAGGAACTATAGACCCATTCCCTGCGTATATTGGAAAGATGTTGCCATCATAACTATCAGAATCTCTAGAGGCATTTGCTTTATATGGACTTAAGAAAATTAATGCTATTAGGATCCATTGAATTATTTTCATTAAAGTTTAAAAACTTACTTTGAACTTGATCTTCCTAATCCTTGAAGGATTCCTTTCCCCACTAAACCGATAGCTTTGCCAACAACCTTTGTAAGGAAAGTTACGAAGAGATTACCGATATATTTTACCGCAACTTCTAACTGCGGTGCTACGGCATCTCTTATCTCCACTAAGAATGTAACTTGTTTTTGTAGCCATTCTAGATTCTCTAATTCTTTCTCCCTATTTTCATTTTTAAAGTAACGGGTAAATTTTTTATCGATAATATCAATATATTCTCGTTTACTCTCATACAAATATATGGGCATATAAATATAGTCATGCCAGCGATTATAGTTATTAATATTATTTCTAAATCTTTCAAAATTTCTTGTCGATTGTAATTCGGGATTTAAGAGTACAGTTCTTAATTCAGGCCAAGAAGAACAAATATTAAAGATTTCAGAAGCTAATAAATTACAGTTCCTTATTGTCCAATTTGAAATTATATTTTCAAGAATCAAAAACGATTCTGTTTCATATAGAGGGAGTAATTTTCCATCATAGTCAAGAGCTTCATTTTTAATAATTGGATCAATAAACATTATTGATTCATGTGATTCTCTATCTATCTCTTCGCAACTTACCTCACTATAGATAAAATTATTTATTGAGATAGATTCGCTTCCTTTTTTTAATCGAAAATAGCTGTCTGTGATATTTGAAATTGTATTAACTTTAAGTTCTTTTATGAGAGAATTTAAATCATCTTTAAAATCTTTCCCCTTATAGTTTTCTTTAATATTTGTTACTAAATTATCTAACTCATCTAACATTTTACAAATTAATCGTGAAATAAATTCTTTTTTTATCCCAGAGAGAATTATTGATGAATTATTAAATTCAACCTGTAAGTTAGTTGAGCTATACCTTTCTTTTAGTCTATCTAGAATTAAATTCCATATTTCTGTTGTGTTTTTATCTTTAATGAATACAGTGTTCTTATTCTCCAGATTAATTTTATTTTCAGTGTAAACTGCCTCTGTATAAAGTTCTAGTGAATTACCCCATAAGAAAATTAGAAAAGATTTTGCAGTAATAAGTTCTCTTAATCTTCCTTTTAAAATGAATTTATAAAATTCTGGTGTTGAATCAGAGTTGACATATTTAAATATATAATTAATTTCAGAATCGATTTGTTTTAGTCCTGAAGTTAGAATTTTTTGACTAAAAGAGAGAGGCTTATTTTTGTTTAATTGAACTCGGGAATTATTTTCAATATCAAATACCCTTCCTCCATTTAAAATTGTATCAATAGATTCAAGAACTTTTTCTGCACTGGGATTTAAAAGAAAACCTTCAGCATTTAGTGATGGAGGGGTATTTGCTTCATAAACAAGTTCGCCAGACAGAATTATAAGAAATTTTGACTCATCATATCTTTTTCTTAATTTTAATAATTCTAACCTTATAAGATCTTCTGATTGGAAATTAAGAACATTCCATATAACTAAATCTGGAGTTTTATCACCTATTCCATTATTAAAATTAATTTCTAAATTTTGGTCTAGTGATGTTAACTTAAGCGATAAAGATTCTGCTATTAAGCTTGGAGCAATAATCAATATCGATTTTTTTGAAATTAATTCCAAGACTAGGTTTCTTATCTCTTATACAAAATTAACTAACAATTACTGCAAACACCAGCCTTAAATCAATTTTTATACTCTTTTAAGCGTAGTAATTTGTGTTTAAATCAAAGTCATTTAATCTCTCCGCTGACAATACATTATTCGCTTCGTTTATGGTGAATTTTTTTTCATATAGAGCTTTACCTACTATTACTCCAAATAGTCCAGAGTTTTCAAATTTTACTAACGATAATAAATCAGAAATTGAACCAACACCTCCTGAGGCTATTACTGGAATATCTGTAATTTCAAGTATGCTTTTTATGAATTCTTCATTTGTCCCTTCTAAAGTCCCATCTGTATTTATATCAGTAACAATAAAACTAGCAATTTTAAATGAAGAAAACTCCTTTACTAGATCTGTGGCAAAAATATTAGATTGCTTAAGCCAACCTCTTGTACTAACTTTTCCATCTTTTGCATCTATCCCAACAATTATCCTTCCAGGAAATTTATTTGATAAGTCTTTAACTAGTTCTTTATTTTCTATTGCAGAGGTTCCCATGATAACTTTCTCAATACCATAAGAAAATAATTGTTCTATCCTTTCTTGAGACCTTATCCCCCCACCTATTTGAATAGGTATATTAACTGTTTTTGCGATCTTTTTTATTGATTTGTCGTTTGTTGGGAATCCAGTTTTTGCAGCATCCAAATCAACTATATGTATATATTTTGCTCCTTCGCTTTCCCAAAATTTAGCTTGCTCATGAGGCTCTTTTGTGAAGTCTTTTCTTTTATTAAAGTCGCCTTTAAAAAGCCTTACACACTTACTATTCATTAAATCAATTGCTGGTATTAGGTCCATAGAATCATCCTTTTCATTAATTACTTTTTAGTAGTACTATTCAATATGTAATTCTATTTAAGATTACTACTTCAGTTAAATATTTTTTGAATATGAAAATTCTTGTAATGGGTGGCACTAGATTTGTTGGCAAGTCTTTGGTTGGAAAGTTAATAAGTAAAAATTATGATATTGATATTTTCACAAGAGGTAATAAAAGTAATCCTGAAAAAACAAATTTAATTAAAGGTGATAGAAATAATTCAGAAGATATTGTTAAGCTAAGAAATGAAAAGTATGATGTTGTTTTTGATATCTCTGGACGAGAGTTAGAACAAACCAAACTTCTTATAGAAAATTTAGATAACTCTTTCCAGAGATATATATATGTAAGCTCTGCAGGTGTTTATAAAGATAATTGCAAACTACCTTTATCCGAAGTTGATCCAATTGATCCGGAAAGTAGGCATAAAGGAAAGTTTGAGACAGAAAATTGGTTAAAAAATCAAAAAATTCCTTTTACAAGTTTTAGACCTACTTATATTTATGGACCAGGAAATTATAATAAAATTGAAAATTGGTTTTTTGAAAGGTTATTTACTAAAAAATCTATACCAATCCCTGGTGACGGTTCTTTAATTACGCAGCTAGGCCATGTTTCGGATCTAACTGATGTAATGATTAGGTGCATAAATTTTGAAAATTCCAAAAATAATATTTACAATTGTTCAGGTGAAAAAGGAGTAACAATCAAGGGTTTAATTTATTTCTGTGCGAATGTTCTTGGATTAAACCAAAATGAGATTTCTTTAAGAACATTTGATTATCAAAAATTAGATCCTAAGTCTCGAAAGGGATTTCCAATTAGACTAAATCATTATCAGACTGATATCTCTAAGATAAAACGTGATTTAGAGTGGGCGCCAGCTTTTGATTTACTTAATGGTCTAAAGGATAGTTTTGTAAATGATTTTAATAAAAAAAAGACTGAGGAGTTTGATGAAAATTCAGATAATATTCTTTTTAATTCTTAAATAGCCTAACAAAGTCACAAAAGTCAGGATGAATCCTAACCAATAAAAAATTAAAGCCAAATTATTTAAGAAGCTAATTTTTAATGGTGTAAAGAAGGTAATTACTGAAATAAAAAAGAAAAATGTTTTATATTTTCCTAACATTGATGCTGGTAAACCGTCTTTTGTAGAGTTCCTTAGGCTAGAGATAATTAATTCTCTAAATAAAATTAATGACAAAGACCAGAAGGGTATAAAATTATTTTTACAAAGGAAGGTCAAAGGAATTAAATAGAATACTTTATCGCTTAAGGGATCAAGGATAGCTCCTAATCTGGTTTTAAGATTAAATTTCCTTGCAATTAAACCGTCAAAATAATCAGTTAAACCTCCAATAATAATCAATATAAAGACATAAAAAGGTCTGTTATTTTCTAAAAAAAGTATTAATGGAAATACAAGGATAAGGCGAGATATCGATAATAAATTGGGAATATTCAATGCCAAATTTTTAAGATTTTTTCTTAATAACAAATTAATTTTTGCATATAAAAAATATATTACACTCTCAAGAAGCTTAAATTTTTAGTAAAAAATTTTAAATAGTTTTTGATACTAGATTCTAAAATTTAAACCTGAATCCTAAAGATTATAAACTCAACTGCTCTTTATGAATGATGATGTTTTATATTACAAAATTATTCCTTATATCCAATGCAGCCTCATAGCCTAAAGCTATCTCCAGAATCTGATTTGATAAATTCAATTAAAGAATATTCTTTATCGAATAATTTATACGGTTATGTTTCTGGAGTAGTTGGCAATCTTAGAACAGTTTGTATTCAATGCCCAGGTAATCAAGAGATAAATAAATTTGAAGGAAATCTAGAGATAGTTTCTCTAAACGGTCATTTTAATAAAGGAGATGTTCATTTACATTTGAGTTTTGCAGATGAGGGATGTAATGTTTTTGGCGGGCATCTTGAGGAGGGATGTATTGTAAAAAAAGGTACTGATATATTATTACTTTCTTTTGAACAGAAAATTATTAATATCTCAAATCATGATTTAATCACTAATGAATCACGTGTAAAAGCATATATTTTAAGGGATTGTCCTTGGTCTAAAAGAGCAATTAGGTTACTTAATTCTTTATCTATCCCTCATGAAGTTACTCTAATAGACAATGATGAGAGCTTTCAAAAAATTATGGCTCAAAGTAGCCATAATACTTTTCCTCAAATATTTTTGGATAATAAATTTTTTGGAGGATATGATGAACTTTCAGAACAAGCAAAATTGGATAACTTAATTTCACTTAAGTAATCTAAATTTTTAACTATCACGATTAGTAAGCTTTTCAGCAACTAATTCGTCCTCTAACTGCTTTATTAATCTTGATACAAGACTTTGAAATTCTGGTTGACAGCCTTTAAATGCAGCTTTATGTCTTATTGGCTCATTTCTAGTTCTTAAATCAGTAAGCATTAATTGTAATGCGTCAATTTTGGGATTTATTTTCATAGTTTTAATTTATATATTTACATCTTTTAAATCATTTGCATAGCTTTTTTAAAAGTTATCTTTTTATTATTACTCGAACTTGTAACTTCTATTAATTTATTTATGGATTCTTTGTTTTTTAAAGAATCTATACAACATTGCGCAACTAATCTTCTTGGGATTGATCCATTAGT
Organism: Prochlorococcus sp. AG-355-O17; assembly: GCA_003280655.1. Classification (GTDB taxonomy): domain Bacteria; phylum Cyanobacteriota; class Cyanobacteriia; order PCC-6307; family Cyanobiaceae; genus Prochlorococcus_A. Next base: position 65,512 of record QCEK01000006.1, on the reverse strand, counting down.
TTGAGTATCCTCTTTTGAATAATTTATATTTTCTGATTTAATATCTTCATTTTCCTTTAATCCTCCAGGTCTAATAATAGTCCATTCAAAATTTGAATTGCGTAGAAAGTTTTCACCTAATTTCTTCCAAATAAGAATTAAACCAAATAGGTTTAATGGGTGAAATAATTTACCAGTACAAAGGGAACTTACTAAAACAACTCTTTTAATACCAACTCTTTTGCAACTCTCTAATTGCCTGTATACACCTAATGCATCAACCTTTGCAGGACCAGTTAAATCTAATGATGCTCTCGCTCCAGTCGCAATTATCAAAGCATCAATATCTTTTAAAGCTTCATCAAGTTCTTCTTTTTTGTCTAATGAAACCCTAATTGTTTCTAAACGCTCTAGTTTTGCTGAGACTCTTGAATTCTTTCTGATAATTTGCCTTACTTTATATCCTTTCTTAAATGCTTCTTCGGAAATTCTATAACCTGTTTTCCCCGATGCACCAGTAATTGCTATTTTCATGATTAAAAAACTAATTTTAATATTATATAAATTTCTTAAGGCTTTTTACATATAAATTTCTTTTTTCTTTTGGGATAAAGAGTGCGACATAAATAACATTTTGTTCCATCGCAGCCTCTTGCTGTACAGTATTCTCTGCCATAAAAGATTATTTGCAAATGCAGGGTATTCCAATCATTAACAGGAAATATTTTTTTTAGGTCTTTTTCTGTTTGAACTACGCTATCGCCATTTGATAGGCCCCATCTTTGTGCCAACCTGTGTATGTGAGTATCGACTGGGAATGAGGGTATTTTAAACACTTGAGACATTACAACTGATGCTGTTTTATGACCGACTCCTGGAAGAGATTCAAGCCTCTCAAAAGAATCTGGTACCATACCATTGTGCTTCTCAATCAATAATTTAGATAAGTTATAGATGTTCTTTGATTTTTGATTAGATAGACCTAAAAATTTTATGTATTTGTAAATGCCATTAATACCTAGCTGCATCATCTTTTTTGGATTATCTGCAACTTTAAATAAGCTTTTTGTTAATTCATTAACTTTCTTATCTGTTGATTGAGCACTTAAAACTACGGCGACTAGAAGAGTATATGCATTTGTATGTTCAAGGGGTATTGGAGGCGATGGATATAGCTTTTTGAGTTCCTTGCGTATTATTTCTGCTCTTTCAGACTTTCTCATTAAATTTGAAAATTAAATGGTGTATAAAATTATACATGGGATATTTTAGGTGAATATTTTCTGCTAATTTAATATATTTGAATAAGAAGAACTTAGTGAAAAATGATGCGTTAATAATTGATGATTTGCATCATAAATATGATAAGGGAGAATGTTCAAATTGGATATTAAACAAAATTAACCTGAAAATTGAAAATGGTGAATTGTTAGGGTTGCTTGGCCCTTCTGGTTGCGGAAAAACTACTCTTTTAAGATTAATCGCGGGGTTCGAATATCCCTCTAAAGGGAAGATTTTTCTAAATGATAAGGAAATTTCAAGTAGGAAAAAAATTCTTAGTCCTGAGAAAAGAAATATTGGTATGGTTTTTCAAGACTATGCACTTTTCCCTCACTTAACTGTTTTGGAAAATGTAATTTTTGGGTTGAAAAACAAAAAAGACAGATCTAGAGTTGATTATTTATTGAATGTTGTTGGTCTTGATAGTTTTGTTGAAAGGTACCCACATGAACTGTCTGGAGGCCAAAAACAAAGACTCTCAATTGCGAGAGCTCTTGCTCCAGGCACAAATTTTATTTTATTAGATGAACCTTTTTGTAGTCTTGATATGCATGTCAAACTAAAATTGAGAAGTGAACTCCCTAATATCCTAAAAGGTTGTAATGCAAGCGGATTGATGGTTACTCATGATCCGGAAGAAGCGATGTCAATTTGCGATAAGGTCGCCGTTATGAGTGATGGTAAGATACATCAAATTGATACGCCAATTAACCTTCTAAATAATCCCAAGACCATATTTGTTAGTAGTTTTATTTTGGGTAATAATATTATTAATCTCAAGAAAAATGGTAATTCATATATTTCTTGTTTAGGCGAAATAAATTGTTCAGAGTATTTGAAAAATACAGGTATCAAAAGTATGTCAATTTCGCCTAAATTTATTTCAATTAAAAGATTAGATTCTGGTGATGCCATTGTTATATCTAAAGAATTTCTTGGAGAATTTCTTATATATAAAGTATCTATTAATGGAAATATATTGCGGGTTAGAACTGATATTAATAATCTTCTAAATAATGGTGATAAATGTTCTCTTTCTATAAATAAAAATAGTTATTATTTTTTATATCCTGGAGCACATAAGGTATATATATAGAATTTATTTATAGGCAATTACATTTGCCTCCCTTCCAATTAGAGCATTTTTTCTTTTTACATTTCTTTTTTTTACTTTTATATATTTTTTTAGTTAATAGCAGTTCAGAAAAACTGTACTCTGAATTCATTTATAGTATTGCGAGTGATTTTCATTATCATATTGTTTAATTTAATTTAAAGGATTTATTAATTACTAATTTATACAAAATGTTGTATTATTTATTTAGATACTTATTTGAGAATGAATGAAAATAATTTAAAAACAAAGAAATTAATAAATTTTGGTCCATCTGGAAGAGCTGTCGCTCAACCGATAGACAATAGTTTATTGGATAACATTTTTGGACATCTAACAATGGAAAGATATGCCAATGTTCAATATTTTTCTATGTATCTATGGTTTCAAGAACGCGATTTAAATGGATTTGCCTCCCATTTTCTAAGTGAATCACAAGGTGAAATGGAACATGCTCAGAAATTTGCAGATTACTTAATCGCAAGAGGGCAATGCGTAAAATTAGATGAAATTCCTGCACCAGTTCAAACATGGGATTCAATAGAGGAGCTGATTTCTTATTCTTTCAACATGGAGGCTGATTTAACTTCATCTCTACAACAACTTTATTCCATATCAGAAAGAATTTCAGATACAAGAACTAACGTATTTTTAGATCCAATTATAGAGGCTCAAACACAATCAGAAGATGAATTTGCCAATATACTGGGCAAAGTAAAGTTTGCTTCTAATCAACCTTCTGCAATCTTATTAATTGATAGTGACTTAAAGAAAAAATAAATTACTTTCAAATTTATTTTCATTCAATATCCTTTTGGTTATTTCAAAAAGTAAATTCGAAAAGTTGATTTTCTCATTTTTTTTATTTAAGATTTCAGCTATTTTATGAATCTCATTAACTCTTTTAAAAATATTTTTGTTTTCAGTAAGTAACCTTCCCTTCAATGCTTTATTTTCTGTGGCTTTGAAGGATTGCTTGATATTTCTGAGTCTATTCGATAAAACATCAACTTCCATTAACAAGTTGTTAGTAAGTGATTGTGATTCCTTCATATTTTTATAGGGGCGATGTTTCAATAAAAGAAGGAGCAACACTTACTGTTTGGGTTCCAATAGGAGCTATTAATAACTCAGATGATCTTAATTTAGAAATTAATCTTGTTGATGTTACTCGTGTAGAACCGATTAATTCACCAATCCTTTCATGAGTTAACCTAAAAGGCAACTCACACCATTGACCACATCTTCTACCTAGACGATTTACTAGTATTGAAAACAACGCTTGTAATCGCTGTTCTGCATTTCCTAAGTGTCTAATTCTAAGAAGTTGCAAAGTCCATTCATTTACTGCATCGAAACCGATATTCTCATCAATATTTACATTGCTGTGAAACGATAAATCTGTTAGTGCTTCAACGCAGACCCCTTCACTACATAAAAGGTCCGTTCTTAATTGATCTCCTGATTGTAAAAATGCGAGTGTCATCCCTTCAGTTTCTTCACAGGGACAATAAACTCTTGCAATTCCACTTTCAACTTCTAAGCATGTCCCTTTTGGTCTTGATGTAGGATCTATTAATACGGATTGTCCAGTTATTATCCTTACCGATTTTGACGGAGATTCTCCATAACTATGGAAATTCATTAATTTAAATTTGATAATGAGAATTATTATCAATTATGTACTAAAAAATTACTTATTGCAACCGATTCTCATTATCATAACAATTCTGATGTTTTTCTTTACATGTATTTAGGAATATAATTTAGATAGAATTGCCAAATTTTTTATTCTAGATGAGCGCAAATAGAGTTTGTTTTAATTGTGGAAGTTCTTCATTCGTCTCAGATCGATCTTTAGGAGGTAAGATTGTATGCTCTAAATGTGGATCTTCTTCATTTAAAAATAAATCCTCTTCATTTTTAAAAAGTAAAAAATTAGTATTTCTTGCTATTGCGATAGCTATTTTTATAATTATTATTTAGATAATCTATTTATATTCCAAATTCCATTATTATTTGTTACCTCTACCCGAATACTATATAACTTATTAAGATTTTCACTATTTATAACCTCATTTTGATCTCCATCAGCGATTATCCTGCCATCTTTTAGCATGATGACCCGATCATAAATTTTTGTAATTGTTGAAATATCATGAGTGACGCATAAAATTTTTGTATTTAATTTTGATAATTCATTAACCTTATCAACTACAAAAAACTTTGATTTATAATCTAAATTTGCAATTGGTTCATCTAGGATTAAGATTTCTGGATTTTTGATTAATGCCCTAGCAATAAGAGAAATTTGTTTTTCTCCATCAGATAAATAGGAAAAATTCTTTTTAGATAAATTTGATATCTTCATTTTCTTCATGATTTCTTCCACCTTATAAGAATCTCCTTCAGATTTATTTTGTACGTAACAATATCTTCCATACAGTCCACTAAAAATTAAATCAAATACTTGTAAATTTGGATTTATTCTATTTTTTATATCATTATTTACGGTACTTATTTTTTTTCTAAGTTCCCATAAATTTATAAGTTCTTTGTCAAATATCTTCAGTTTCGATTCATTAGCTACTACTGGGTATAAGTTTCTATTAATTATTTCAATTAGAGATGATTTACCTGAACCATTTGGTCCAATTAATATTACATTTTCTGAATAAGATATCCTTAAATTTAAATCTTTAATTACTCTAAAGCCATTCTTAAAACAATTTATATTTTTTGCGTCAAACCAAAATTTATTAAACACTAAAACTTATTACTCCAAAATATAAATAATTGAATCGAGCTTAAAATAAATATAAAGAGATAAAGCCAATTCAACCATGAAGGTCTATCTACTTTCTTCATGGATTATATTAATAACATAAAAAATATAAGCGGAGCAGCAAATCTTACAAATGTTTTTCTAATAATATCTATATTATTTGCGATTTCTAACTTCTTTATTTCAGGAGGATATTTCAATATAACTTTGTCATATACATCAAGATTTTGGGTTTTGTTAATTTTGTTCCATGGTTCATCTTTATCTTCAGACTTCTTGTACCACTTCCAAAAATAATTTATTATCCTATCTTCTCCCAATAATTTTATTTCATCCTTACTTACATATCCCATATCGTGATTATATGTTTGTGTTTTTAAAATCATATAATCCTCATCAAATATCTTATAAAAAATCTTTCTTTGAGTCTCTTTAAATAATAAGAGGTTATTAAGTAATTTATTTTGTAGAAATTTCCTGTAGTGTCTTACTATCACTCTTGCTTTGTTATTTCCTAGAGGGATATGATCTAAAACTTGTAAATATCTTGATGAGGAAGGATCGCCTTTGTAAATTAATATCCTTCCTGGAGGTATGTACTTTATCCGAATGAATTCTTTTGTAGGGTCATTCTTATAATAATAAATACTTTCAATGTATGAGGGATTAATATTAATTTTCTGGTTAAAACTAACTAATACGTTTTTATTCACATCTTTATCTGGGATTGTATCGCCATGAACCCAAAAGATATGAAGGATATCTAGGTGATTTTCAATAATCCTTGACCAATCACATTTGAAGTCGACTAATACCTCCTCAAAGACATAATCCTTATGTGAAAAACCATTTTCATATAATTCGTAGTTACTTATAGGTGTATCTTCACTTATATTATTTAAATCAGTCTCAGATTTTTTAGAAAAATGTACAAAAATATATCCATTTTTTTCTGAAGTTTTGTATTGAGATAAATGAATTCTTTTGGCGTAGTTATCGTAGTTATTATCAACTATATGACGACATGTTATTCTGTCGAGATTTTGGCAACTTCCTCCAGATGAAAACTTAGCTCCATGATATGGGCAGGTTATTATTCCATCTGATAATGTCCCTCCAAAAAAGGAGGCCCCTCTATGTGGACAAATATTTTTAATGCACCTAACTTTTTTATTTTCATCTCTATAAAGAACAAGAGGCTCATCATAGAGTGAAAAATAATATAGTTTATTATTTTTAAGTTCTTTAGAGGGACAAATTGCATACCAACCAAATAAACCTATATCCAAATCTTTTTGAGTTTCTCTAATATCAAACGAGTCAATTTTTACTACCGTTCCTTTTTTAAATGGCTTAAGAACGGTATTAAAGTCTTTTGATTTAAAAAAATTAATTTGTCTGTTTTCCATAAATTAATTTCTTTTTTTAAATGACTGTTTATCTTTCGGAACTATAACCCAAGTAAATAATCAATTTCTTATAAAAAGAAAATTCTCTATTATTTGTAGCAATAATTATGTAGTTATCGAAAAATATTGAGTCTCTATCGTATCTATGTATCTTTATTTCATGTTTTTTGTATCTTTTGTGATTCTTTCAAATTTTTTATGTAATCAATAGCATCATCAATATTTTTGTGGAAATTACATTGACCCAAATAACAACCTATAAATCTTAAAAACTTTCTCTTGCCACCACTAATTTCATATCTATGTATTGTTCCGCCATCTATAGGAGCATAAATAAGTTCTGGTAATGCCATATTAATTTTGTATTTAATACTTAATTAAACAATAATTCATGTTTAAATACATTTCCATAGCTCAAACCATATATTTAATAATAAATTTACTTATTTTTGGATAATTATTATTGAATACCCATATATTATTTGTTATCTATAAATTATTGATATGAATTTTTATTATGCCAAAAGCATTTAGGCGTTTTTTAAAAAAATTACCAAAAAAAATTCAAACTATAAAATACTCATTTAGAGAGTTTTTATCATCCAAAATGTGAAATAGCTGTAGTGGTTAATAAATTTTTAATTTCTATATTTTTAATAAAACATAGTCGGGAGAGTTGAATTTTAAATTATATTAAATTTGCAATTCGTGAAAAATTATGATCAAAAGGGTTTTTGCTATATTCACTTTAACTTTGCTTTTTCTATTTAGTAGTCCAGTTTACTCATTAGAAACTTCTTCTAAAATTCTTGAAAAGTATACAAAAAAGATTTCTAACAAATTCACTAGAACTTACTGCAACACTTCCAAATTCGGTATTTCTTATGAAGGAGCTTTGGCATTTGCTATTGGAGAAACTAATAAGGAATTTAAAAATAATAAACTCAATAAGTTAATAGATTATTCTCATCTAAAAAATTCAATAGTTAATGATTTAGAAAATAATTGCCAGGTTTATGATTTCGATATTAGTAATTTAGAAAATTTAAAATTTAACTAGAAAAATGTAAATTTTTAAAGGCTTATTTTTTACCTATCCAATCATTGGGTTTCTCCATCATCCATTCGAAAACTCCCTTTGCATCAAGGTTTTTAGATGCATAAACAAATAAAATTGGAAATATTAAAATTACTGCGCCAATAATTACTAACTCTATTTTACCGATCCCCATCTCAGTTACTGATAAGGCAAAATAATTATTCATTATCTTTATTGAATTAAAAATTTATATATACATAATTTACAAAAAATTTTAATTCTTTCACTTCTTTAAGAAAAATCTTAATTGTTTATAGTGAAATATATTTGTATAAAGTACCTATTTTATTGATTCAGAGTTTTTAATAATTTATATAATATAATTCTGTTTGATAATTATGAATCATGAAATTATTATTTTCACACCTATTTTTTCATTATTGATTGGATCTATAGTTTTTACAATTTTAAAAAAAAGAAAAAGATCAGCTAAAAGTATTTATAAATTAATAGATGATTTAGAAAAAAAATATATATATTAATCTCTTAAGGAGAAAAGTTTAATCAAACTCTATACCTACTTCTTCTTTTAAATCTCTCTCTAAATCTGGAAGATGAGGTTCAACCCAATGATCTTTGTTATCAATGCCAGCTGCATTTACATAATTCATGATGTGTTTATCCACTTGCTTGTAAAGATCATGCAAATTTAAATCCATACGTATATCGTGTGCAATTTCAGAGACTTGTTGTTCTGTTAGACAATGATCTGGATGAAGTAAATCACAACATGGAATTCTCTTCTCAATCAATTCATTTAGATTGATTTTTATTTCGTAATCTTGATGGACAGTCATTTAATTTATAGCTTTATTATCATTTTAATAATGTTTAAGGTTTTGTATATCTTTAGTCAAGAAACAAAGTTCTTTACTGTATATACAGTAATTTTATATAAATAGATCTTCCAAATCTTTATACAAATCATCATTCTCTTTTTGGTTTTCTAGATGGTCATGGTTATCTAGTGAGAGTTCTTTTTTTGAGGTGTAGAAAAGATATCCAAGGGCTCCGAAAAGTAATGTTGTTGGTAAAATCATTATCATTTAATTGACTTATAATGAATATAGTGCAACACTTATTACAGTCAAGTGCTGAACTTTAATTAATCTTTAAATGCCTACCAAGAAAAAAAGAGTTGGTTTTATTCCTAGAGAAGATGTTATGAGAATAATTGACAAGTTGAGCATAGAGAACAATTTAAGTAATTCAAAAATAATAAGTATTTTGGTAGAAGAAGCACTTTCTGTAAGAGGTATATTTAACAAAAAAAATGGTAAAGTAACTCAATCATATCAACTAAATAAAGATAATCCACAAAACTTATTTGATAATTCTGGTGACTTTTTAGATAAATCAAAACTTTCAATTGATAATAACTTAGGCAAGCATTTTATTGCTAGTAAATCAACCCATTTAAATGAGGAGAATCAGGAGGCTTTTGACTTGCAAACTTATAAAAAGTTTTTATCATTCCTAAAATTTCAGGAAATGATGGATAAATATAACACTTAATAAAGTGTTGCTAAGTGAAGCACTTTGCGTTAAATTTAATTTGTAAATATAGGAAATTCACATATTAAAGTTATTTTTCGACATTTAAAACCCAAATTCAATTAATCTATAAAATTTTTATTCCTATGAATTCATTTCTCCCAGTTCCATCTGTAAATCTACTCCCTCCAGACAAGTTATATTGTAATTTTAGTTATTGGAGTTCCTTGTTCTCTCAGGATATGCAAATTTTATGGGACAGAGCGCATGGAGTACCTTTAGAGAAACTGCCCAAAGGAGTTTCTGATATGATTTTTCCGTACTTATTGCTTGCACTCTCAGACTATAAGACTTCGCAAATAAATAAAATGAATGGAATAGGATTAGACAATCTATTAAGCCTTTGGTTTGATAAGTACTTATTAAATAAAAATGGTTACTTCGAGCTAATTAAAAAATAATATTTTATATTAGCTATTAATATCAAATTTGATTGTTATAAGAAAAATTTATTACGTTTAAAAATTTTTTAAGTGATTCTTTCCTAATTGGCACATCAATAGTCTTGCTATAAATATATTAAAAGGTTTGATGATGAATTCCTTAAATTTCTTTTTAGCAAATATGTGTATTGTTGTTTTGATAATGCAAATCAGGAGAGATATAAAATTAAGAAAAACATGATAATGAAATTTAATTCAAAAACCCTAAGCTTGATATTAAATCTGTTATTTTGCTTGTTTATATTTATTATTTAATTTTTTAGTCTTCATTAATTATAAAAAAATCCAAAAGTTAATTTTATAATTTGGTTGACTTTTATTGTTAATGCGATGATAATATCAAAAATAATTTTTTAATTGTGAATCTTCTTTCAGATACTTTTGATGATTTTGTTGATGATCTACTTTCATCCGATGTTAATTTGTTGAAAGGGGAACTTGATTTTGTGCTTATGCAACATTTATTTAATTCAACAGATTTGAAGTGTATTAATAAAACTGAAATTGAAGATAACGAATCATTAGCTGCTTAATTTTTTATGAAATTTTTTTATGATAAGTTTTGGGTTCCAGTTTTTGGATATATTTTATCAAAATTCGTTTTTTTAATAGAAGGTAAAAAGCAAGATTCTAAAAATAAAAAAAAATAGATTAATTATTTTTTGTCTTTATAAAGTATTTTTAATTACATAATTTAAGTAAATATATTTTGATAACAACAAAAGTTGTGCTTTAAATTTACGAATACATGCATGGTTGAAATATACATAATTGCTTTTTAGCAAATTAAAATGAACAAAAATAATATGTTGAAGCCATATACAGTATATTACCGTGATTTTCAAAATATAAGATTAGAAAACTGTTTTTATGCTTTTGACGCTTACGAGGCTAGAACACTAGCAATGGAATTTAATAAGTATATAAATGAGCATCCAAACAGTATAGACCTTATAAGATGCGAAAAATGAATAATTCTTTTTATTAATTTAAAATAATAATCTATTAAACACTCAAGAATTTATCAATTACCGCTTGACTCAACTCACAAGTATTTCCGCTAGCAACAATACCTCCTCGTTGCATCGCATAATATCTATTGGCTTGTCTCACAAAATGCAAGTGTTGTTCGACTAATAAAACCCCAATACCTGTATCTCTAATTATCTGGTTAATTGCATTTTCAATGTCTAGAACTATATTCGGCTGAATACCTTCCGTTGGTTCGTCAAGTAATAGAAGTTGAGGTTTGCCTAGTAATGCTCTTGCAATAGCTAATTGCTGTTGCTGTCCTCCACTAAGGTCTCCCCCTTTCCTTTGAAGAAAATCTTTTAGGATTGGGAAAAGATCATAAATAAATGGATCTATTTTCTTGTTCTTAGATAATCCACCCGGTAGAGACTCCATTCCTAACATAAGATTCTCTTCAACTGATAGATATGGAATAATTTCTCTCCCTTGAGGAACGTAAGCCATTCCTTTCCTTGCCCTCTGATGAGGTGCTTTTCTATTGATATTTTCACCAATCAAATAAATATCACCTTTTTTTTGTCTTAACAAGCCAATTAGAGATTTCAATAAAGTTGTTTTGCCAACTCCATTTCTTCCAATCAAACAAACCATTTCTCCTGATTTAACATTTAAATCTACATCTCTAAGAATATGACTCTCGCCGTAATAAGTATTTAAGGATTTTATTTCGAGTAAATTTTCCATAATTAGTTCTCAGGTCTTCCTAAATAAACATCAATAACTTTTTTGTCTTTTTGTATGGTTTCCATCGTTCCCTCACATAATACTGTGCCCTGATTTAATACTGAAACATTACTATCAAGTCTTCTAATAAATTCCATATCATGGTCTATTACCACTACGGTATTTTCTCCTGATAAAGATTTTAATAAATCAGCTGTAAGATCAGTTTCTTCATCAGTTAAACCAGCAACAGGTTCATCTACTAACATTAAATCTGGCTTCTGTCCTACTAACATGGCTATCTCGAGCCATTGTTTTTGGCCATGTGATAAAGATCCAGCTTTAGAATCAACTTTTTGAGCTAAATTAACAATCTTCATAAGACGTTCAATCTCATTAATCTGCTCATCCTTAATACTTTTATTTATAAGGTTTAAGGGACTTTTAGGAGTTGTCACCGATATTTCAAGATTTTCTTTAACTGTTAGATTTTCAAAGATTCTTGGACTTTGGAACTTTCTTCCAACTCCAAGTCTGGCTATTTTATGCTCCTTTCTACCTACTAAAGATTTTCCTTTAAAAATTACTTCACCTTTTGTTGGCTTAACCTTTCCAGTTATTACATCAAGAAAAGTTGTTTTACCTGCGCCATTGGGTCCTATTACAGCTCTTAATTCTCCTTTCTTTAAATTTAAATTAAGTTTGTTGAGAGCTAAAAAACCCTCGAAACTAACAGTAATATCTATTAAATTTAGAAGATCTTTATTATTCATTATTCCCCTCCTTATTCTTAACCTCTAAACTTGGATAGGTTTCAATCTTCCTTTTTAAACCAAATCTTTGAAGAAGATTCCTAGGACCATCTCCTTGAAGCCATCCTAAAACTCCTTCTGGCAGAGCTGTTACAACTAAGATAAATAACCCTCCTTGAATAAACATCCAGCTAGCAGGTAAAGCTTCACTTACTAAACTTTTTGCATAGTTGATGAAAACTGCTCCTAGTATTGCTCCCAATAATGTTCCTCTTCCTCCAACAGCAACCCATATAACCATTTCTATAGAAAAGGGAACTGTCATAAATTGAGGTGATACTATTCCAGACTGAACAGTATATAAAGCTCCCGAAATTCCAGCGAGACCTCCAGCAATAGAAAATATTATCGTCTTGAATATCACTGGATTGTATCCTGTAAATCTAACTCTTGGTTCATCATCTCGAATTCCTATAAGAATATTTCCAAATCTTCCTTTAACTACCCACTTTGCAAAAAACCATGCGGCTATTACTAGTAAGGAGGTTATCCAAAAGAATATTCTTTGCATTGACTCAGAACCTACCATCTGACCAAATAGTTGTGTTACATCTGTTTTTAATCCATTTGTTCCATTTATAAGTTTTTGTTGTCCATTAAAGAAGTTAAAGAATACAAGAAGAGAAGCTTGAGTGAGTATAGAAAAGTAAACCCCTTTGATTCTATTCCTGAAAACAAGAAATCCAATTAAACCAGCTACCAATGCTGGAATTATCCAGATTGCGAAGAAGGTGAAAGCAGGGGATCTAAACGGTTCCCAGAAAAAAGGTAGTTTTTCAACACCATATAAAGCAAAAAATTCAGGAATATTATTTGGAAATTCAGAGGAGCTGGTTATTTGCAAATACATTGCTGCACAATATCCACCTAGTGCAAAAAATATACCTTGTCCTAGACTTAGTAAACCTGTATATCCCCAGATAAGATCAACACCCAGTGCAACAATGGACAAGGATAAATATCTACCAAGAAGGTTTAATCGAAATACAGGTAGTAGAGTTGGTGCTGCAACAATTAAGGCTATTAATATTATCCAAAATGACAATACTATTTTTTTATCAAATTTAATTTTACTTAGGGACATTAGTTCTCAACCATCCTTCCTTTTTGAGGAAATAAACCTGTAGGTTTAAATTGTAAAAATATAACGATTAGTGCAAATATCATTACTCTTGCCATACTTGTGGTCGCGAAAAAGTTGATTGTGTTTGATAAAGGTAAAGGCATATCTGGCCATATTGATAAGAGCCTTCCAGCACCTATTAAATCAGTCATTATTCCTATTCCAAATGAAGCAAGTACTGTTCCTAATAAATTTCCTACTCCTCCAAGAACTACAACCATAAAACAACCAACTATATAGTTTCCGCCAACATTTGGTCCTACAGAACCTAAAAGAGAAACTGCTACTCCGGCAACTCCTGCTAAGCCGGATCCAATCCCAAAGGTAATTATGTCAACTTTTTCAGTAGATATACCAAGGCAATCACTCATTTGTCGGTTCTGAGTAACTGCTCTTATACGCATCCCCCAAGCACTTTGATTAAGAAATAATGTTATTGCAATTACAGATATTAGAGTAATGACAATTATCATTAATCTTGTTTTAGGAAATGCAGTGCCAATAATTTCTACTTGACCTCGCATCCACGAGGGTGCTGTTACATCAACATTTCGAGCGCTTGCTCTACTAAGTTTGCTGACAGAGGATGAGATTACGCTGCCTGTCAGGACCCCTGTTAAAGCAGCAAATATCCAAGAACTAAATTTAAAATATCTAAAATTTATTGATTCTTTTATTTTTGAAGGGAATGTTGTTGGTAAGAATAAACCAATTAACAGACTTATAACCAGACCTGTCCCATAAGCTAAAGGTACACTTCTGACAAATTGTTGAAGAATTAAGCTTACGCCCCAAGTTGCTAGAAGTGTTTCTAGTGGACTTCCATAAAGCTTTCTTATGATAGTTTTTTCCAGGAGAATACCTACTACTCCACTAACAATAAAAGCAAGGAAAATAGAAACTATAATGTACGAATTGTAAAAGGGTTTTAATATAGGTAATTTAAAAATTAGTTGTGTTACGTATGTAGTGTATGCCCCAAGCATCATGAGTTCTCCATGGGCAAGATTTATAACACCCATAAGACCAAAAACAATTGCTAGACCTAATGCAGCAACAAGTAGTACAGATCCGATTGCAACACCATTAAAAAGACTATCGAGAAGTAACTCCAATTTAGAAAAAGAAAATATTTGATTATATAAAATAAAAGGAGGTGTTAACCTCCTTTTATTTTGAAGTATAGGTTTTAATTAGATTAAAGCTTATACTTTTCTCCTTTTGAAGGATCTGTCCAATCGCATGCAAATCCTTTTGAACTTGGATGCTTTTGATTCCATGCTTGAGGAAGAACAACTCCTGTCTCTTCAAGTATTGTAAATCCACCCTCTGCATTAATCTCTCCAATTCTTACTGTTTGAGATAAATGGTGATTAGGCATAACTTCAACAGGACCTTGTGGAGCATCAAACTTTTGTCCAACAAGGGCTTCCCTTACTGCGTTGTCGTCGAATGTTCCAGCATCTTCAACTGCCTGTTTCCATAAATAAACCATGTTATAGGCAGATTCTTGAGGATCAGCTACAACACGATCAGCTCCCCATCTTTTCTTAAAACTTGCAGCAAATTTCTTAGATGCAGGAGTATCTATTGACATCATGTAGTTCCAAGCACCATAGTGACCTTCAAGGAACTCTGGACCAATTGTACTAATCTCTTCTTCAGCAATTGAGTAGTTCATTACGTAGTAGCCACTTGAAGGCGTGATACCTGCGTCTTGAATCTGTTTGAAGAATGCAACGTTTTGGTCACCATTAAGTGTATTAATGATTATTCCACCTTCAGGAAGTGCCTTTTTGATTTTTGAGATAATTGGAGCAACTTCAGTATTTCCTAATGGAAGGTAATCTTCTCCAACAACTTTACCTCCTAATTGTTTTACCTGAGCTTTTGTAATTGTGTTTGAAGTCCTTGGGAAAACATAATCAGAACCTACAAGGAAGAAATCTCCACCAGCCGCGGGAGAACGCTTATACATGAAATCTGTAGCGGGTTCTGACTGTTGGTTTGGTGTGGCTCCTGTATAGAAAATGTTGTTAGAACATTCTTGAGCTTCATATTGAATTGGGTAGTAAAGGAAAGCATCCTTTGATTCATAGACTGGTAACATTGCTTTTCTACTTGCAGATGTCCAACCACCAAATACGACAGGAACTCCGTCTTGGTCTATAAGTTTCTTAGATTTTTCAGCAAAAGTAGGCCAATCAGATGCACCATCTTCAACTATGTATTCTATTTTGTAACTTTTACCGCCAACTGTGACACCACCAGCAGCATTTATTTCTTCAATAGCCATTTTTTCAGTATCAACTAGTGTTGATTCAGAAATTGCCATTGTTCCAGATAACGAATGCAAAATACCAACGGTTACTGTGTCATCGAAACTTCCGGAAGTTCCACCTCCACCGCATGAAGTTGCTGTGACAGCAAGTGAGGCAGTAGCTAATCCTGCCAAAATACGCCTTGAAATTCTCATGAATTAGGATAAATTAAGTAATTGACCCTCATTAGGGGGATAAAGTAAAAGTTATTAACGAGTGAGGATTCGTTTTGTATCAGTCGTAACTTTTTGTTGAATCCAATATATTAGTTATGAATATTTTTCTAGTTTCGATTGTTGGGTATATGTGATTCTAAAAATTGAGTTATTTCTTCAACTCCTTTGCCGCTACTTAGGTTGGTAAAAAACCAAGGTTTCCCTTTTCTCATGAATTCAGTATCACTTTTCATAATATTTAAATCTGCACCAACCATATCTGCTAAGTCAATTTTGTTTATTAATAATAAATCCGACCTTGTTATCCCTGGTCCTCCTTTTCTAGGAATTTTGTCTCCAGCAGATACATCAATCACATATATTGATAAATCTACAAGTTCTGGACTAAAACTAGATGCTAAATTGTCACCTCCACTTTCTACAAAAACAAAATCTAAAGGATTATATTTATTTTCTAAATCTAAAACTGCATTTTTATTTAATGAACAATCCTCTCTTATCGCTGTATGAGGACAACCTCCAGTTTCTACACCAATAATCCTTCCTTCCTCTAAAACTTTTTTATTTATTAGAAAGTTAGCATCTTCTTTAGTGTAGATATCATTGGTGACAACAGCTATCTCATGAGTTTTTTTCATTCTTAAGCATAGAGTCTCTACTAATGCAGTTTTTCCTGAACCTACAGGCCCAGCAACCCCTACTCTCAATTTGCTGCTCATAAATTAATTTCTAAAAAGTTTTGTATAAAGGTCATTATGGTTTTGTTGTGCCATAGCTAAACCTACATTGCCAAAATAGATGTCATCAATTTCTTTGTCCATAATTTCTTTAGAAACTTTTGAAATTATTTCTAATAAGTCTCTCTGAATTAATTGTGCTTTTGTTGAGCCAATAGGAATAATTCTCAATGCAGCATTAAGTTGATTTGCACTCCACGAATAGAAAAAATTCTCAACCATTTCTAACTTAGTAATTTCAAAACAATAACAAGCCCAACTCCATGCTAATGACCAAGAGCTTTTTTTATTATTTTCATATGGATATTCAAATCCAAATTCTTTGGTTAAATCAAAGAGTGATTTTGCCATTTGAATTTGTTGTTCTCTCATTTCAAGAGAGTCCTTTGATGAGAGGATCCATTTATCCAAACTCATTAGCTTTTGCAAATTACCATTTAAATTTTTGCGGTAGTTTATCTCATTGAAAATATCAAAAAAATCTAGTAAAAGTCTTGCATCGAGTCTTATCTGACCAATTTTTAGTTCACTTATGATTAAGTCTTTTACAGAATTTGAATCTGTTAAATTTTTATTATGAAGATAACTCTCCATTCCCTCCGAATAACAAAATCCTCCAACTGGTAAGTTGGGACTTATTAATAAATATTTTAATAAGTGACTTTTACTCATGACTATGGGCACCTCTTTCTGGGAAAAACTTTTTTTTCGTATTTTTTACATTAACTTTAAAATTAAGAACCATATTTTTAATAACATAATCACTTTTTGTTAGAAGAATGCCTTCTTCGATTTCTACTTCCACGTGCCGATTTCCGAGATGATAGGCAGTTTTAATTAGCTCAATTTTAGAATTTGAACTTATTTCAATTAAATCTTCTGTTTTGGCAATTATCTCTACATAAAAATTGGACTCATTAGTTGAAAGAATATCTCCATCATTTAATTTGCCCTTTCTAGGTAATTGTAAAACTATTTCTTGATCACAATCAGTTATTCTTTTACCTCTTAAGATTCTTCTTTCATCTGAACTTAAGGTAAGTTTTAAAAATGAACCTAATTTCGGCTTCTCCTTAATCCAATCAGTTACAACAATTTGTTTATTCATTCTCATAATCAAAATTTTTGGTTACTTTAATTTAGTAATTAAAGAAAACAATTTATGATGAAAACTTCATGGGAAGGTAATTGTTTCTTAAATTTTTTCAATAATAAAGCAAGTTTAGGAAATGTTGATAAAACAATCTTTAAATCTAAATCAACTTCTCCTTATAAGTTATTAAAGTCTACTCATGATCAAGAGGGCAGATGTATTTTGCCTGTTCTACATACTGCAGGGGGATTGGTAGGAGGTGATTTACTCGATTTTGAGGTAAATCTTGAAAAAAACTCTAAGGTTTTATTGACTACCTCTTCAGCTCAAAAAGTATATGGATCAGTTGGAAGATCTAAAATCAATCCAAAAGGAAGTTTTTCAAAGCAAAAGAATCTCATAAACATTCTTGACAATTCTCATTTAGAGTTTTTTCCCCAAGAAACAATCATCTTTGCAAATGGTTTGTATGAGCAAATTTTTAAAGTATCTATTTCAGAAACTTCAAGTTTTTTATTTACTGATTTAATAAGACTTGGAAGATCTTCATCCGGAGAATCGATTGAGAGTGGAGTTTTTAGGTCTAAATTAGAAATTATGAGAAATAATGATTTACTTGATGATTGGGAATATGTTGATCAGATTGAATTATCTAAGGCAAGTTTTGTGGCTAAGTCAGGCATGGATTACATGCCCGTTTTTGGATCCTTAATTTGGATTTGTGAAAAAGATTTCTCCAAGTCAAAAATAAATAATCTTGTAGGAAATATAAAAAAGATTTTCAATGAAACTAATAATAATTTATCTATTGGAACCCTTGAAAATGGAATCTCTGTACGATTCCTAGGAAGTTCTTCTCAAGATGCTAGAAAATGTTTTTTTTGTATTTGGAAACAAATTAGGTCTGTTTGTGGATTTTGTGAGCCAAAATATCAAGGTGTATGGCCTTTACAAGATTCTATGAATTATTAATTATGTTCAGAAAGAACCTTTTTTAAGAATTTATAGATTAATTTTTTATTATGCATCTTTCACCTCAAGAAAAAGATAAATTATTGATTTTTTCTGCTGCGCTCTTAGCTGAAAGAAGGCTCAGTCGAGGTCTTAAGCTTAATTATCCTGAAACAATTGCTTTTTTAAGTTTTCAAGTTCTTGAAGGAGCACGAGATGGTAAAAGTGTAAGTCAATTAATGTCAGAGGGAACTACCTGGCTTTCAAAATCACAAGTTATGGAGGGCATTCCTGAAATGGTTGATGAAGTTCAAATAGAAGCGGTTTTCCCCGATGGGACTAAATTAGTTACTATTCACAATCCGATTAATTAGTTATGAGTAATTTAATTCCTGGCGAAATAATTCCTGAAGAAGGTGAAATTGAACTAAATCTTGGTAAGCAGGTTAAAACAGTAACGGTTTCTAATTCTGGAGATAGACCTGTGCAAGTTGGATCTCATTATCATTTTTATGAAGCAAACAAGGCTTTAATTTTTGATCGAGAAATAACAAAAGGTATGCGTCTTGACATTCCTGCTGGAACAGCAATTAGATTTGAACCTGGTGATACAACAGATGTCAAATTAGTACCATTTTCAGGTTTAAGAAATGTATATGGTTTCAATTCATTAGTTAATGGTTCTTTAAATAGTTAAAATTATGTCTTATAAAATTGATAGAAAAACTTACGCTCAAACATACGGACCCACTACCGGAGATAGAGTAAGGCTCGCTGACACCGAACTTTTTATAGAAGTAGAAAAGGATTTAACTACATACGGAGATGAAGTTAAATTTGGTGGAGGTAAAGTTATTCGAGATGGGATGGGACAGTCTCAAGTAAGAAGAGCTGAAGGGGCTGTAGATACCGTAATAACTAATGCTTTGATCGTAGATTGGTGGGGAATAATTAAGGCTGATGTGGGTATAAAAGATGGAATGATTTTTGAAATTGGTAAGGCTGGCAATCCTGATATTCAGGATAAAGTTGATATTGTTATTGGTGCATCAACAGAAGTAATAGCTGGAGAGGGGCATATTCTTACTGCAGGTTCAATAGATACCCATATTCACTTTATCTGTCCCCAACAAATTGAGACAGCATTAGCCTCTGGAATTACAACCATGTTGGGAGGAGGAACTGGACCTGCAACTGGCACAAATGCTACTACTTGTACTCCGGGTTCTTTTCACATTTCAAGAATGCTTCAATCTGCAGAAGCATTTCCTATGAATTTAGGTTTTTTTGGAAAAGGAAACTCAACAAACGAGAGCAATCTTATTGATCAGGTTGAGGCTGGTGCATGTGGATTGAAGCTTCATGAGGATTGGGGAACCACTCCTTCTACAATAAATTCTTGTCTAAATGTTGCAGATAAGTTTGACGTACAAGTATGTATCCATACTGATACTTTGAATGAGGCAGGCTTTGTTGAAGATACCATCAACGCTATTGCAGGAAGAACTATTCATACTTTTCATACCGAAGGTGCAGGTGGAGGTCATGCTCCAGACATTATAAAAATCTGTGGAGAAACAAATGTTCTTCCTAGTAGTACAAATCCAACAAGACCTTATACAAGGAACACATTAGAAGAACATCTTGACATGTTAATGGTTTGTCATCATTTAGATTCTAAAATCCCAGAAGACATTGCATTTGCTGAATCAAGGATCAGAAGAGAGACTATTGCAGCTGAGGATATCTTGCATGATGTAGGTGCCTTTTCTATTATCGCTAGTGATTCTCAAGCTATGGGAAGAGTTGGTGAAGTGATTACAAGAACTTTTCAAACCGCACATAAAATGAAAGTCCAAAGGGGGCCGCTATCGCAGGATTCTGATAGAAACGATAATTATCGAGTAAAGAGATATATTTCTAAAGTCACAATTAATCCTGCAATTGCTCATGGTATTGATAAACATGTTGGGTCTATAGAAAAGGGTAAAATTGCGGATTTGGCATTGTGGAAACCTTCTTTTTTTGCGGTAAAGCCTGAATTAGTTGTTAAAGGAGGATCTATAGTTTGGTCCCAAATGGGTGATGCAAATGCCTCAATTCCTACTCCAGGGCCTGTACATAGTCGACCTATGTTTGCAAGTTTCGGCCAATCTCTAATTAAGAGTTCTTTTACCTTTTTAAGTAAAAATTCAATTGAACAAAATATTCCACATAAATTAGGCTTACAAAAGAAATGTATTGCCGTAGAAAATACAAGAAATATCAATAAATCAAACTTAAAACTTAATAGTAAACTACCAAATATTTCTGTTGATCCTCAAACTTATGAAGTTTTTTCTGATGGAGAACTTCTTACTTGTGAACCCCTTGATGAAGTCCCAATGGCTCAGAGGTATTTTTTGCTTTAGAAGTTTTTAATTAATTCTTTTTCACTTATCTTTATGTCTTTTGAACCTGCAATAGCTAAATCTTCTTGCAGTTTGTTCTCACAAGATAGAACTCTTGACCAACTTGGTAATTGAAGTGTAGTAGGACAAGCCAGATAATTTTCAGTAGCAGGTCTTAATAGTTTCGCAAACTTTTGTACTGATAATTCTTCTTCGTGTCTATCGTATGGAAGTTGATTAACTGCTGAATCTAATCCAAATTGTTTTACCCGATCTTCTCCAACTCTTTTGTAGAGAACTTCTAAAGTTGCTAGTTGAGTGCTAGTTAAGGTCTCAGCTTGATGTTCCATGAGACCTCTTAAAACACTTGAAAGTATTTCTGTACACATTTTTTGCAATCCTTCTTTAGAAGAATCACCAATATTCTTGTGTTTGTGATCAAATAAACCTAGGTCAACCTGGGCGATTTTGGAGGTTCTTACGTTTCTATAAACCTCTGATAATAAACCTATCTCTAAACCCCAGTCACAAGGAATTCTTAAATTCATAGCAAGGTCTTTAGTAAAAGCAAACTCACCTGCTAATGGATATCTAAATGATTGAAGATATTGTAAAAACGGACCCTTACCAACTAACTGCTCAAGACTTGCTAATAAAGGACCCACGAATAATCTTGTTGCTCTTCCTTGCAATTGATTTGTTTCTAGAGATAATCTACTGTAAAAAGCTTTTACATATGATATTCCATATGATTCATCTAGAAGTGGAAGTATCATTCTTGAAGGATATAAAGGACTGAAAGTTCTTATATCAGCATCAAAAAGAGCAACAACTTCTGATTTTCTAGTCGCAACTCCAATGCCTTGCCATACAGCCCATCCTTTACCTGGAGTTCCTAAAAGTTCTAGTCCATTTTTTTCTTGGCTTTTTAATAACTCAATTACAAAGGGAGAATTAGTCCATTGAACGTGAACTGGGAATGGCATTGAGTCAAAAAATGATTTTGCTGACTTAACTTGCTCAACAGTTTTTGCAGATAGAGCAATTACTAATTCATTTAAGCCTGTAAGATTTTTTAAAACTTCTCTTATATCTTTTAATGCTGGACGCTCAAACTCTTCATATAAGCAAGGTATTAAAATGCTAGTTGATCTTCTTTTAAGACTTTTGTTTAATTCTTTAAGTAAATTTCCTGTAACTCCATATTCATGTATTGTTGTGATTAAACCTTGTTGAAAGTCCATTTTCTAATTGATGTGCAGAATGGTATTAATACTTCGATGATTTTTTCAAAGTGAAGCAAGTTGATTCAGAGAAAAAATTAGATAGATTAAAAATTGATAAATTGTTAAAAACAATTTATTCAAATCATACTACAGAAGAAATTAATTTTATTTCAAACCAATTATTACAGATTTTAGAAGATTTCTCAGAGAAATCTGCTTATGAAGAAATAAGAGATAAGGAAAGGTGGAATGAATCTCATTCAGTTTTGATAACTTATGCAGATAGTATTTATAAAAATGGCGAGGCAACGTTAATAACTCTTAGGAATTTATTAAGTAAACATTTTGGCAGTCTTTCTAAGGTTGTACATATTCTTCCTTTTTTGAAATCCACAAGTGATGGAGGTTTCGCAGTTTCAAGCTATGATTCCCTTGAAGAAAAATTTGGTGGTTGGGATGACCTCAAAAGTATTTCTAAAAATCATGATTTGATGGCTGATTTAGTACTAAACCATGTCTCATCATCTCACCCATGGGTTCAACAATTTATTAAATCCCAAGAACCAGGTATATCAAATGTTTTTTCACCGGAACAAAATCTTGACTGGTCAAATGTAGTTAGACCTAGAAGTTC
This sequence comes from Prochlorococcus sp. AG-355-O17, assembly GCA_003280655.1. Taxonomy (GTDB): domain Bacteria; phylum Cyanobacteriota; class Cyanobacteriia; order PCC-6307; family Cyanobiaceae; genus Prochlorococcus_A. The sequence continues at coordinate 42,690 of QCEK01000006.1, read as the reverse complement.
CTCTTTGTTTTCTCAAATAATTACTGATGATGGTCCTAAACAAGTTTGGACAACTTTTGGGCCGGATCAAATTGATTTGAATTGGCATAATCCTAAAATGACTCTCGAGTTCTTGAATTTAATTACTACTTATTTATCTAATGGAATTAAATGGTTAAGGCTTGATGCGGTAGGTTTTATATGGAAGGAATCAGGGACTACATGCTTACATTTACCTAAAGCACATTCAATTGTGAAACTCTTAAGAGTTCTTTTAAATAATCTTCTTGATGATGGCGTTTTAATAACAGAAACCAATGTTCCTCAGAAAGAGAATTTATCTTATCTCATTCCTGATGATGAAGCCCACATGGCATATAATTTCCCATTGCCTCCTCTTCTCCTAGAGGCAATTATTACTTCAAGGGCTGATATTCTAAACTCATGGATTTTTGATTGGCCTACATTACCTGAAGATACCACTTTATTTAATTTCACTGCATCGCACGATGGTGTTGGTCTAAGAGCCCTTGAGGGTTTAATGAATGAGCAGAGAATTAAGGATTTATTAATTAATTGTGAGAAAAGAGGAGGATTAGTAAGTCATAGACGTTTATCAAATGGTGATGATAAACCTTATGAATTGAATATTAGTTGGTGGAGTGCAATGGAAGACTCCAGTAGAGATGCTAAAAGATTTCAATATGAGAGATTTATTTTGAGTCAACTATTAGTAATGGCTCTGAAAGGAGTCCCTGCATTTTATTTGCCAGCATTACTAGCTTCAGAAAATGATATTAAAAGTTTTTCTATGACAGGTCAAAGAAGAGATCTAAACAGAGAAAAGTTTAAATCAGAAAATCTTTCAGCTGTTTTAAATAATCCTGAGTCTAATGCTAATAAAAACTTAAAATGTCTTCGTAATGCTATGGATGTCCGATCAGAATCAAAGCAATTTCACCCTTGTTCACAAATGAAATGTTTGTCTAAAGGTAGAAGTGATATTGTTGTAATCAAAAGAGGTATAGGCCCTGGGTCTGTTTTTGCAATCCATAATATGACTGAAAATAAAATTAATTATCAATTGAATGATAATGATCTACCAAAAATAATTGATAATGATTTCAATGCCCATGATTTTTTAACATCAACTAAATACAATTGCAAAAATATTAGTCTTGAACCTTTCCAAGTAATATGGCTTAGTGCTTTATAAAAATGATAGAAAATTCTTCTATTTGGGTAGTAAGTGATGTAGATGGTACTTTAATGGATCACTCATATGATTTATCACCTGCTAAAGAAACTATAAAAAAACTACAAAAATTATCTATACCCGTAATTCTTTGTACAAGCAAAACCGCTTCTGAAGTAAAAGTTATCAGAAAAGAACTTAACTTGACGGATCCTTACATTGTTGAGAATGGTGCAGCAATATATGGTGAATCTCTTAAAAGAGTAAATGGAGAAATTATTCTTGGAATAAAATACGAATCTCTTGAAGAAATCTTAAATTTTATTTCTAAAGAAATTGATTACAAACTTACTCCTCTTAATAATCTCACTGATCAAGAAGCCACTCAGCTTACAGGTTTAGTAGGCGACTCATTGAATTTAATGCGTGATAGACACTGGAGTATGCCTTTTTTAAATCCGCCAAGTTATTTAGAAGAGAAAATTAATATTTGTTGTAAAAAATTCAATGTTGATATTTTTAAGGGCAATAGAATGAGTCACTTATTATCTACAAAATCGAATAAAGGGAAAGCAATAAATGCTCTTAAAGAATATTCAAATGTTCATAATATTGAAATTATAGGTTTAGGCGATTCTCCAAATGATTTGCCTCTACTTTTAAACTCAGATACTAAAATAGTTATTCCTGGAATAGATGGACCTAACTTAAATTTACTAGATCAATTAAAAGATTTGGAATTTACTTTGGCTTCTGAACCAAATGGATATGGTTGGAAAAATGAAATCAATAAATTAATAAATAAGCGAGTATTAAGTTAGAAAGGTGAAAGATTTAGATATTAATTTTCCTCTAGAAAAATTTGAAAAATTAATAATTGATATTGGTTGGGAATCCTTGGATGATTGGTTCAATTTTTGGAATAATAAAAGAAACATTCTTTCAATTGATCAATATTGGAATAATAAGGTAAATGATGATTGGATTTGGGGTTTGGCTTTACCTCTTTTATCTCAGGCTTATAAATTTCAAAATAATTTTTCTGATAGAAAAATAATTGGAATCTCAGCTCTGCCTGGCACAGGTAAAACAACTCTAGGTAAATGGCTCGAAGCTATATCGTTAAAATTAAACTTCAAAATTGCGGTTATTTCAATTGACGATTTTTATCTCCCCTCAAATGAAATGAAATTAGCAATTCAGAATAATCCTTGGAATGTTTCAAGAGGTTTTCCTGGAAGTCACTCAGTAAAATTAATGCATGAAAAATTATTAAATTGGAAGATAAATGGAGAATTAAATGTACCAGTTTTCGACAAATCTTTAAGAAATGGTTTAGGAGATAGATCTCATTGGAGATTAGATAATCCTGATTTATTAATTCTTGAGGGATGGTTTTTGGGAATAAAACCTTATTCTGTTGACATAAATGATCGACCCATAAATACAAAAGATTTGAGTCTTCATGAATCATCTTATTTATTAAAAATTCAAAATAACCTAAAAGAATATTTAGATGTTTGGAATTTAATAGACAATATTTGGCACTTAAAGCCATTGAAGATTGAATATATGAATATATGGAAAACAAATCAGGAAAAAGAAATGTTTTTACAAAAAGGAAACGCCCTTAAAGATGAAAATTTATTTAATTTCTTGAGAATGCTCAATGTCTCAATTCCTCATAAAAGTTTTGATGTTATGAAATCCTATGCGCTTTTATTAATTGATCAAGAAAGAAAGTTAGTTGAGGCTGGATTGAATTTGTAGCATTTTCTAAATTTCTTTTTTTTCAGTAATTTTTTATACATTTTTTTTTGTACTTAGTAGTGTTTAATTAAATATATTTTGCTGCTAAGGGATGGTTGAGTTTTCTTACAAAAATGAGGGCTGTAGGATGGTTGTCTTGAGATGTATTGGTCCATCAAATTTTTTCTTAGAAAGAGTTTTATTCCCAACTGACATTCTTACTTTTATGGCCCCAAATGATTCAAGAGTTGAAATCTGGGGAAATGAATTATATGGCCCCAAGTTGGAAGAGAGAATAAGAATTTCTGCTGATAATGAAGATACGACTTTAGTTGCTTAAAGTAAATATTCTCTAATTGTCTTCGAGTCAAAATTTTTTACAAATACCCATTTTTTATTGATATTATCTAACTAGTTTTAGTTTTATAGATGTATTATTTTTCTTCCTTTGCAATAGGAGGTTTTGTTCCTTCTGCAGCTATCGCTGGAGTTTTACTTTTAGTTGGTTTAGGCGCCTTCTTTTATCTTGGTATTAAAGGACCCACAGATTATTAAAGCTGAGTTTAATTACCAATTGGTTATTCGCGTTTTTAATAACCTTACTAATTAAGTTAACACTATGGATTTAACAACTATTTTATTTATATTAAGTTTACCTTTCGTTTTATTAACAGTTTACTTTGGCACAAAAAATGATTTTTACGAGAGTGAAAACTACAAAGGAGATGGTTGTGCTCATGATGTTAAAAGGTGAATTTATTATCAATCACCTCTAAATACACAAGCCCATCTACTATCAAATTGCCAAACTGGCTTGAATATATCATTTGTAATTTTTTCTCCTGCTTTTTTACATGTATCTAAATCTTTCATGCGAATAGAATGTAAAGAGGGACTTGTTATTCCACTTACTTCTAGCCTTCTTCCTGGCCCTTGCCTATAAGTTCCAACTATTAACCAGTAGTTAGCTTTTGCAGAATCAGAAAATACTAAATTAAGAAGAAACAATAATGTTAAAAAAGTCTTTTTTTCATCTTTCTATATTAGCTTTTAATAAATAAATGTAAATTGCTATTAATTAATAAGGTACTTTAATAATTTTTTTGGAATATTTAAAATTTATTTTGTATGGAATCATTCAAGGGTTAACGGAGTTTCTTCCTGTGAGTAGTACGGCTCACTTAAAAGTTGTATCTCTTTTTTTAGGTATTGATGATCCTGGCGCCTCTTTTTCCGCAACTATTCAACTTGGAAGTGTATTAGCTTTAGCTTGGTATTTTAGGAGTGATATTTTTAATTTCAGAAGTCAATCTTCTAAAAGATTTCTTGACTATCTCTTACATGAAAGGTTAATAAAGTCTATTTTGATTGGTACTATTCCAATTATTTTGCTTGGTGGGAGTATAAAAATATTTGTTCCTTATTTTTTTGATAAAGTTCTTCGTTCAAATGTGTCTATTGCATTAGTATCATTCCTAATGGCTTTTTTTATGTACTTGGCAGATAGTTCTAAAAGAGGTTCTATTAATATTAAAAACCATAATTATTCGCATAGTTTATTGATAGGTTTCTTTCAGGCATTTGCTATTATCCCGGGTGTTTCAAGATCGGGCGTCACTATTTCTAGCGCTCTAATATCAGGTTGGGAAATAGGTGATGCCGCGAAATTTTCTTTTCTTTTAGGGATGCCAGCTATTTGTATCGCTGCGATTGTTGAGTTTATTTCTTCTTTTAATGAATTTTTTTTATTGGGTTTCCCCCCTCTTTTTGTTGGTCTTATTACGACATTTTTGACCTCTTTAATAGCTATAGATTTCTTATTAAAGTATTTTTCATCAAATGGGTTGAAAATATTTATTATATATCGAATTATTTTTGGGTTTGTAATACTTCTGAATTTATAATGGGCTTAGAAAAACTTTTTGCAATTGTGTTAGGGTTTATAAAAATTCTTTCTAATGAATATTTTTATATCTTTTCAACTAGGTGAAGTAGAAGTTTCAAATATCACTATTTTGATTTTAGCATTTTTTTCTTCTTTTACATTTATAGCCGTAGGAATAAGCTCATACAAACTATACAAATCTTTGATTAATGAAGATGAAAAGTAATCGGAACGGCGGGATTTGAACCCACGACCCCCACTACCCCAAAGTGGTGCGCTACCAAACTGCGCTACGCCCCGTTCCTATACTATAAATATAAGATTGATTTAAATGTTATTCTTTATAGGATTGTTATCAGATCTCAATACACACTTATCAACTTCCCAATTAAAGTTTTCCCATATATGGTCTTTTAATTTGTAGTTGCTTCCAGTAAAAACTTCTAACTTAACTTTTGTAGGGGACGCTGAGCAATACTGCCTGCTTCCAGCTGATGCCAGATATTGTTGATGGTATTGTTCCGCATAAAAATATTCATCAATCATCTTTATTTCCGTTTCGATTAATCCAAGATTTTCTTTGTTTAGTTCCTTTTGATATTGTTCCTTGCTGGCCAATATGGTTCTTAAATTATTTTTATTTGTGTAATATATTGCTGATCTATATTGAGTTCCCACATCATTACCTTGCCTGTTTTTTTGAGTGGGGTCATGGCATTCCCAAAACATTTTTAATAAATCACTTATATCTATTTCCCTTTTGTCCCATATAACTCTTACAACCTCTGAATGACCAGTTAAGCCGGAACATACTTCATAATAAGTTGGATTATTTTTTTCACCGCCTGCATATCCTACAGATGTCGTGACAACTCCAGGAAGTTTCCAAAAACATTTTTCAGCTCCCCAGAAACAACCGCACCCAAAAATTATTTCATCTTCTTGGATATTAGGATATTTTTTAATATCTGTTTTTAATATTCTATGTAATGACTTACCATCATTAGTTAAATCTACCTCTTCATTATTCATAATGTTTTTCAGGAATTTAAACATGTATTAAATCTCTTTATTATAAGTTAAAAAAGTTTTTAACTCTTAATAATTCTGGTAGCAAGTTCTCTTTCCCAAAGTTTTTTATATAGCCCATTCTCTTTTACTAAATCTTTATGGCTCCCTTCTTGTACTATTTTCCCTTTATCCATTACTAATACCCTATCACAAGTAGCTGCAACAGAAAGTTGGTGACTAATCATTATGATTGTTTTACTACTTCTATTACTCATTTCATCTATTATTCTTGCGGCAGTTTTATTATCTACGCTTGCCAAAGCATCATCAAGAACAACAATACGAGAATTCACAAGAAGTGCTCTTCCAAGTGCAGTTCTTTGCCTTTGTCCCCCACTTAATGTAATACCTCTTTCACCAACTATGGTTTTAAACTTTTGAGGAAAACTATTAATATCATCAATCAATCCAGCTTTTGTTGCGCTTTCTTTAACTAGAAATTTAGAAGCTTTAGGTTCTCCAAAACTTAAGTTTTCTGAAATTGTAGAAGTAAATAAGAATGCTTCTTGAGGAACGATTGAAATATTTTTTCTAAGATCACTTAATTTGAAGGTTTTTACATCAATTTCATCTAAAAATAATTGATTGTCTGGAATTTCAATAATTCTTCCTAGAGACTTTGCTAGCGTTGTCTTGCCACAACCTACTGGGCCGACTATTGCAATAAGTTCTCCAGGATAAATTTTAAAATTAAGACCGTTTAATGAATTAAATTTTGATCCGGGATACTTTATTGTTAAATTTTTTGCTTCTAAGAATCCTTTAACCTCTCTTTTTAAAAATTTAGTGTCTGCTCTATCTACAATGTTTGGATTGTTCTGTAATATTTCTTCCACACGATCTAAACTTACTTGACCGAGTTGAAAAGTATTTAAGGTGAAACCTAATAGAGCTGTGGGGAAGACTAGTCTTTCTACGTATAAAATTAAAGCTACCAAGCCACCTATCGATATAAATCCGCTCTCTAGTTGAAAAGTTCCAAGTGATAATAAAATCAATAACGAAATTGAGGAAATACCTTGCAACAATGGGAATAGGGTACTCGCTGTTCTTGCTAGTTTTATCGCTGAATTACGATAAGCATTATTATATGTTTGAAATTCTTTTTGCTCAGCATTTTCTTGGGCATAAATTTTGATAGCACTTATGCCAGAAAGATCTTCTTGTATTAGATCACTAAGTTTTGATAATGATTCTTGTTGAGCTTTTCTTTGATTAACCATTCTGCCACCGAATAGACTTACAATTCCAAGGATTAGTGGGAATATCATTAAAGCTGATATTGTTAATGTCTTATTAATCGAAATCATTGAAGGAATAGTGAATGAATAAGCTAAGACAATGTTGCACAAGCTTAAAACAGTAAACCCTAATAGTCTTCTTATGTTTTCAACATCGCTTGTAGCTCTACTAATAATGTCTCCACTACCTTTTTTTTGGATCCATTCTGGATCTTGAATAAGTAAATGGTCAAAAAGTTTTTGACGAAGATTTACCTCTACTTTTCTACCTATGCCGAAAACAATCTGTCTTGAAAATAATCTTATTAAACCCATAGAAGTTGCTAAAAATATTAACCACAACGATTTAGAAATAACAAAATCAGATGAAAACCCATTTTGTAATTGATCAATTATGTTTTTTACTTCTAAGGGTATTACAACACTTAATATGTTCACTACTAATAGAGCTAAAGCTCCATGAAAGAATTCTTTTTTGTATGGCCTTAGGTATTTAAATATAACTTTTAACTTTAAGTTTTTCATTTTATTTTGCCGATATGATTAAGATAATGTTTCATTTTTGAATATGTGAGCTAATTTTATAAATGATTTAGTATTTACTTATGGGTAACGATCAAGCTCATCCATTACATGAAACCGACAAAAACATTATAGATTCACTTATCACTAAAAAAACACCCGAAGATTTTGACTATGTCAATTTAGCTAGATTAATAAATCGTTATACCAATTTCCCTGGAGAAATTGAAATTAAAAAAGATATTGAAAAAATTTTAAATTTTTGGAAGATCACTAAAAATGAGCTTTTTTCAAAAACAAAAACGATTTGGACAAAAAGCTTCAGGCCTTCTAATACAAATAAAGATTTAGTTGGCTCAGGTTTTGATACCTCAAATTAAATTTTATCTTCATAATTTCTTCCATAAATAAATGTCTTCTGATTTATCAAACGCTGAAATTCTAAATAATTTATTGGAGGGAAGGGACCTTGATGAATTAACTTCTAGATCTTTAATGCAAAGATGGCTTAGTGATGAAATTTCAGATGTTGAAACAGGAGCTTTTTTGAGTGCTTTGAGAGCAAAGAGTTCTACTGGTGTCGAACTAAGTTCTATGGCTCAGGAACTCTTAAATGTTTGCGAATTGCCAGTGGCAAGACCAAATTTGTATTTGGTAGATACTTGTGGAACAGGAGGTGATGGAGCTAATACATTCAATATTTCAACTGCAGTTGCATTTGTAGCGGCATCTTGTGGGGTAAAAATTGCAAAACACGGAAATAAAAGTGCTAGCGGAAAAGTTGGCTCTGCTGATGTTTTGTCGAATCTTGGTTTAAATTTAAATTGTGCATTAGAAAAAGTAATTACAGCCGTAAGTGAAATTGGAATAACTTTTTTGTTCGCACCTGTTTGGCATAAATCTTTAATAAAACTTGCTCCATTAAGAAAGACTCTTGGAATTAGGACAGTATTTAATCAACTCGGACCGTTAGTAAATCCCTTAAGACCCAATGCGCAAGTTTTGGGTGTTGCTTCTGAGGATCTTTTAGAACCTATGGGAAGAGCGCTTTTAAAAATGGGGATGAATAGAGCAATAGTAGTTCATGGCTCTGGCGGACTTGATGAAGCTTCTCTTCAAGGAGAAAATAAATTAGTCTTTGTTGAAAATGGTGAATTAAGGTTTTCAAATGTTAATATTTTAGATTTTAGCCATGAAAATATTTCTAATGAAAAGCTTGTCGTTTCTGATCTTGAGTCCAACGAGGAGATATTAAAAAATGTTTTAAATGGTTCTGGACAGAAATCCCATATGGATGTTGTTGCCTTGAATGCTGCTTTAGTTCTTTGGGCCGCGGGAATTGAGGATAATTTAAATCAAGGATTTAATAAAGCTTTATTTTCGATTAATCAAGGTAATCCCTGGAAAAAGTTTTTACTCCTAAAAAATTATTTATCAGTAAATTAATTAATTTCAAATTAATGATTAATCCATATAAGAAAAACGCAAAATTAGTTTTAAGTAACGGAATTGTATTTCCAGGATTCTCTTTTGGTGTTTCTGGTACAGCTATTGGTGAAATAGTTTTTAATACAGGAATGACCGGATATCAAGAAGTTATTACTGATCCAAGTTACTATGGACAGATATTAACATTCACATATCCAGAGATTGGAAATACTGGTATTAATCTTGAAGATTCAGAATCTAATATTAATGTTAAGGGGATAATTGTTAGAAATTTTTCATCTAATAATAGCAATTGGAGATCTAAAAAAAATTTTAATCAATGGTTGATCGAAAAAAATATCATAGGTCTTTATGGAATTGATACAAGGGCTCTTGTTAAGATTTTAAGATCTAGTGGCGCTATGAATGGAGTTATTACCTCTCTAGAAAAAACTAATGAAAGTTGTCTAAAGATAATTCATGATATACCAAATATGGAGGGACTGAATTTATCAAAATTAGTTTCAACAAAGCAACAATATTTATTGCAAAACCATACACAAACAAATTTTGATTTAAGAGAAAGATACACTAAATCTTCTAAAAAATTAAAAATAGTAGCAATTGATTTTGGAATTAAAAATTCAATTCTAAATAGATTTGTATCTCATGGTTGTGAAGTTTTGGTTTTGCCTTATCGATCTTCTCTTAAAGATGTTCTATCTAATAAGCCTGATGGCATATTTTTCTCAAATGGTCCAGGAGATCCTTCTTCTGTTTCTGAAGGTATAGACTTAGCAAAATCACTTATTGAATATGGTGAAATCCCTATGTTTGGTATTTGCCTTGGCCACCAAATATTTGGATTAGCATTGGGGGGTACAACTTATAAATTACCTTTTGGACATCGTGGTTTAAATCATCCTTGTGGTGAAAATAATAAAATTGAGATAACTAGTCAGAATCATGGTTTCACTATTGATCCTAATTCTCTCCCAAATGACATAGTTAGAATAACCCATTACAACCTTAATGATAAAACTGTAGCTGGTTTAGAGGTTAATAATAAGCCAATATTTAGTGTGCAATATCATCCAGAAGCAGGACCTGGCCCACATGATTCAGATTATTTATTTAAAAAATTTGTTTCTCTAATGTTAGAAAGATGTTGACATATTGTTTTCTTTTGATTTGATAATTACATTTGATATATTAATTTTTTGGAGGTATTAGATCATAGAAGATTTTCAGAAGTTAACGGTTTCTTTAAGAGGAAACCTAGAGATTAAAACAAACATTATTGTGTTTAGTTTTAAAGGTCAACTTGATGCTTTCTCAGAAAAACAATTTAAGACTTTTGTTACTAATAATTTAAAAAATGAGCTTCCATTCATTATTGATCTTACAAAAATAGATTTCTTAGATTCCTCGGGTCTTGGAGCTCTTGTTCAAACTGCAAAACAATGCAAAAAGTCGAAAACTGGGTTCTCTGTCGTCGGTAATTCGAGAGTGGCCCAAACAATTAAACTTGTTCGTCTAGGAGATTTTCTTAACTTGAAGTCAAGCCTTGAAGATGCAATAAATTATTTAAAAAATTGAATTATTGGATTCAAAACTTAGTTCCTTATGGATCTCCTGAGGATATTGGTGTTATTCAACTTGCTTGGCTTGGGGATTCGGTATGGGAGCTTCACCAAAGATTAAGACATGTTCATTTCCCTTTGAAATCTAAAGATCTCCATTTATCAGTAGTTAACGAAGTAAAAGCAAAATCACAGTCAAAATCATTAAGTCAAATTGAACATTTATTAAATTCAAATGAAATAGATCTAATAAGGCGTGCTAGAAATAAAACTAAGAGATATCCAAAGTCTTCAGACCCCACGATATATTCAAGAGCAACTGGTTTTGAAACTCTCATTGGCTGGTTATTCTTAAAAGATCCCCAAAGATTATCAACACTTTTTGAATATTTAGAATTAAATTTAAATTAAATTTATGAAAAACTTCTCAAAAAAAAATTTCACTGGCAAAAATAATAAAGAGTATAAAAAAAATTCGGATTCTGATTATTACTCAAAAAATAAAAATCGATCAGAAGAAAATAAAAGGTTTATGAAGAATTCGGCTAAAAATAATAATGTTGAAAGTTTAAATAATATTCATAAAAATAATACTTTTTCATCACTAAAGAGAAGAAAGCCAGCATTTAAATCTAATACAGAATTCCCTAATAAAAATCCTGATTTTCATCAAGAGCTCACTAATAAGAAAAATTTTGATGATTGGATATGGGGTAAACATTCGGTGTATGAGGCTCTTAATGGTGAAAGATCGATTAATAGGATTTGGTGTACTTCAGAAGTCTTTTCTTCAGACAAATTCTATATTTTGCTTAAGGACCTTAAATCCAAAGGAGTCCTCATTGAAGAGGTCTCTTGGAACAGGCTTTCACAATTGACTTATGGTGCTTCACATCAAGGTGTCGCATTGCAGTTGGCATGCTCTAAAACAATATCTCTAAAACAATTAATCGATTTTTCTAAAAACAACTGTTCAAATCCTATATTACTTGCATTGGACGGTATAACTGATCCACATAATGTTGGAGCGATTATAAGATCAGCGGAAGCATTTGATTGCAAGGGTATCATTATTCCTCAGAGAAGATCTGCTGGATTGACGGGGACAGTTGCCAAGGTAGCTGCAGGAGCTTTAGAACACTTGCAAGTAAGTAGAGTTGTTAATTTAAATAGAGCACTAGAGGAACTTAAAAAAAATGGTTTTCTTGTTGTTGGCTTATCTGGAGATGGTCAAATATCCATCTCAAATTTTCTAGAGAAAGCCCCCTTGGTAGTAATAGTAGGCTCAGAAGATAAAGGTATCTCTTTACTTACTCAAAAAAAATGCGATTTTCTACTAAGCATTCCTCTTAAAGGTAAGACTTCAAGTTTAAATGCCTCTGTTGCGGCCGCCATATCGCTATTTCACTTAACAGGTAAATAATTTAATATTTAAACAATTTTTGTTTTTAACTATCTCTAAAATGTTGTTGTTTCAATACATTTTTATGATTAATAAAAAAGTATTGAGTTTCACTACAAAATTGTATAGAATTTAACAAGAATTGATGACTACTAGGCCAAAAACATTGATTAGAAACTTTGGAAACAAACTCGGATTAGCCTGGTGGGCTAAAATTGAGACAAGTCAACCTAGTTGTACTTACTGGTTTGGCCCATTTATTACTAAACGTAGTTTAAATGAAAATTTATCTTCTTTTATTAATGATCTTTCTGATGAAGGGTTTGGAAATATTAAGCATAGTTTGATTCGCTGCAAAAAAGAAGAACCACTAACAGTTTGATAACTTTAATTGTAAGAAATAAATTAAGAGATGAATTTTGATTCTTTAAGAAGGGAAATTAATAGCAAAAATGCTTCTGTTAAGGAATTAGTTAATGATTTTTTTGCCAAAATAGAGGATAAAGATCTTGTAATTAACTCATATATTTGTACTACAAAAGATAATGCTATCGCTCAAGCAGAGAAGATTGATAAATTAATTCAAAATAAAGAAAAACTGCCTCCTCTCGCGGGGATGCCTATAGCAATAAAGGATAATATTTGCACCAAAGGAGTTGCAACAACTTGTGCAAGTAAAATGCTCAAAAGTTTTGTGGCGCCTTATGAATCCACCGCTTCGAGTAAATTATGGTCTTCAGGGGGTATTTGTTTAGGAAAAACAAATTTAGACGAATTTGCAATGGGTAGTTCAACGGAAACTTCTGTATTTGGAGTTACTTCAAATCCTTGGGATACTAATAGAGTGCCAGGAGGAAGTTCAGGCGGTAGTGCTGCTTCGGTTGCCGCTGGATTTTGTGCAGCGGCGATAGGTAGTGATACTGGAGGATCAATAAGGCAACCTGCTTCTTTTTGTGGCGTAGTAGGTCTTAAACCTACTTATGGCAGAGTGAGTAGATGGGGACTGGTGGCATTTGCTAGCTCTCTTGATCAAATTGGCCCTATTGCGAATACAGTCTCAGATGCGGCTGAAATTCTTTATTCAATATCTGGTAAAGATCCCTTTGACTCAACATGTCTTGATAAGCCAGTACCAAATTATTTGACTAACTTAAATAAATCTATAAAGGGTTTAAAAATTGGAATCATTAAAGAATGTTTTGAACACCAAGGGCTTAATCCAGAAGTTAAAGAATCTGTTCTTTCTAGTGTTGATAGATTCCAAGCTTTAGGGGCTGAAATTATCGAAGTTGAATGTCCTAGATTTAACGATGGAATTGCGACATATTATGTCATTGCACCATCTGAAGCCTCCGCAAATTTAGCTAGATATGATGGGGTTAAATATGGCTATAGATCGAATGAAGGTTCAAATCTTATTGATATGACTTCAAAAAGTAGAGCTGAAGGTTTTGGAGATGAGGTACAAAGAAGAATTCTGATAGGTACTTATGCTTTGTCAGCTGGATATAGTGATGCCTATTACAAGAAGGCACAAAAAGTAAGGACACTTATAAGAAAAGATTTTGATAATGCTTTTAAGAAAGTAGATGTTTTATTAACTCCAACTTGTCCAACTACGGCATTTTTGAAGGGAGATTTTGTCAATGATCCACTTTCGATGTATTTGTCTGATCTATTAACTGTTCCTGCTAATTTAGCAGGCCTCCCAGCAATCAGTATTCCTTGTGGTTTTGATAAAAAAGGATTACCTATTGGAATGCAATTAATAGGTAATGTATTAGAAGAAGATAAAATCTTGAATTCTGCAAATATCTTTGAAATTGATGCTCAGATAATTAAGAACAGACCATTATTTTAAATTTGTATTAATAATTAATTTGTAATCACAAAGTATAGATATTTTAGAAATTTTCTCTATCTTATATATATAAATTATTTGAATATGGGTTTCGTTCCGCTTCATAATCACAGTGACTACAGCTTACTTGATGGTGCCAGTCAAATTTCAAAAATTGTAGATAGAGCTTGTGATCTTGGAATGGAATCGATAGCTCTCACTGATCATGGAGTTATGTATGGTGTTCTTGATTTGGTCAAGAAGTGTAATGAGAAACGTATAAAACCAATTATTGGTAATGAAATGTACGTGATTAATGGTTCTATTGATGATCCTCAACCAAAAAAAGAAAAAAGATATCATTTGGTGGTGTTAGCAAAAAATTATACTGGTTATAAGAATCTAGTGAAGTTGACAACAATTAGTCACCTAAATGGGATGAGGGGTCGAGGCATTTTTTCAAGGCCATGTATTGATAAATCTCTTTTAAGCAAATATAGTGATGGTCTGATTGTTTCTACAGCTTGTCTTGGTGGAGAGATACCTCAGGCTATCTTAAAAGGTAGATTAGACGTAGCAGAGGATATAGCTCTTTGGTATAAAAAATTATTTGCAGATGACTTTTATTTAGAAATTCAAGATCACGGCTCTATTGAGGATAGAATTGTTAACGTTGAATTAATAAAAATTGGCAAGAAGCACCAAATAAAAGTCATCGCTACCAACGACGCCCACTACTTATCAAGTATGGATGTTGAAGCACATGACGCTTTGCTTTGTGTATTAACAGGAAAACTAATAAGTGATGAAAAAAGATTGAGATATACCGGTACAGAATATATTAAAAGTGAAAATGAAATGCTTGAACTTTTTAAAGATCATCTTGATGATCAATTAATTATTGAGGCAGTGAATAATACAGTTGAAATTTCTCAAAAAGTTGAAGTATATGATTTGTTTGGTAACTATAGAATGCCAAAATTCCCTATTAACGAAGATACAGATTCATTTTCTTTCCTTACACAATTATCTAATAAAGGTCTTTTAAAAAGACTTAAAAAGAATGATCTTGAAGAAGTTGATGAGAAATATAAAAAAAGACTTTCTTCCGAGTTAAAAATTATTAAAGATATGGGTTTCCCAGATTATTTTTTGGTTGTTTGGGACTATATCAAATTTGCAAGAGATAACTCTATCCCCGTAGGTCCAGGTAGAGGTTCTGCAGCAGGCTCACTAGTAGCTTATGCCCTTCAAATTACAAATATAGATCCTGTTGAACATGGATTGTTGTTTGAGAGATTTTTAAATCCAGCAAGAAAGTCTATGCCAGATATTGATACCGACTTTTGTATTGATAGGAGAAATGAAGTTATTGATTATGTTACTAATCGTTATGGAGAGGATAAAGTAGCGCAAATAATTACTTTCAATAAAATGACCTCGAAGGCGGTTTTAAAAGATGTTGCAAGGGTTCTAGACATACCATATGGAGAGGCGGATAAATTGGCTAAGTTAATACCGGTTGTAAGAGGGAAACCTTACAAACTAAATGAAATGATCGATAAAAATTCTCCTAGCCAAGAATTTAGAGATAAATACATTAATGATAATAGGGTGAAAAAATGGGTTGATTTGGCTTTGAGAATTGAAGGAACTAATAAAACATATGGAGTTCATGCTGCCGGGGTTGTTATTGCATCAGATCCTCTTGACGAACTTGTACCTCTTCAAAGAAATAATGAAGGACAAATAATAACCCAATATTCAATGGATGATATCGAATCACTTGGATTATTAAAAATGGATTTCTTGGGTCTTAAGAATCTTACGATGATTGAAAAAACAGTTTCTCTTATTAATCAATCTATTGGAAAGAAAATAAATATTGATGAGTTACCTCACAATGATGGTAAAACATTTGAGCTTATTGGGAGAGGAGATCTTGAAGGTATTTTTCAACTTGAATCATCCGGTATGAAGCAGGTCGTTAAGGATTTCAAGCCTAATTCTCTAGAGGATATTTCGTCCATATTGGCTCTTTATAGGCCTGGACCTCTTGATGCAGGCCTTATACCTAAATTCATAAATCGAAAAAATGGGAACGAAAAGGTTGATTTCCCTCATCCTTTTATTAAGTCAATTCTTACTGAAACCTATGGAATTATGGTTTATCAAGAACAAATCATGAAAATTGCTCAAGACCTAGCTGGGTATTCTCTGGGTGATGCTGATTTACTTCGAAGAGCAATGGGGAAAAAGAAAGTTTCTGAAATGGTAAAGCATAGGAATATTTTTGTACAAGGTTCCATGAAGAAAGGTGTAAATGAAAAATTAGCAAATGATCTTTTTGATCAAATGGTTTTATTCGCAGAATATTGTTTTAACAAAAGTCACTCAACTGCTTATGGTGCCGTAACTTATCAAACTGCATTTTTAAAAGCTCATTTTCCTGTTGCGTATATGGCAGCCCTTTTAAGTGTAAATTCAGGCTCTAGCGATAAGATGCAAAGATATATTTCTAATTGTTATTCCATGGGAATAGAAGTTATTTCACCGAGCATTAATTTTTCTGGGATTGATTTCACTATTAAGAATAATCAGATTCTATTCGGGTTATCTGCAATTAAGAATTTAGGAGATTCTGCAATAAGAAATATAATTGAAAATCGAAATAGTATCGGAACCTTTAAGTCATTATCAGATTTGTGTGACCGTTTGCCTTCTAATGTTCTTAACAAAAGAAGTCTTGAATCTCTAATTCATTGTGGAGCACTGGATGAGTTTTCCAATGATAAAAATAGAGCTCAGTTATTATCAGATCTTGAACATGTTATTGAGTGGGCCTCTTCAAGAAATCGTGACAGATTATCAGGGCAAGGAAATCTATTTGACTCTAAAGAAGAATTTTCTAATGTTGCTTTTTCAGATTCACAATTAGCTAAGGTTGATGATTATTCACTTATTGAGAAGTTAAAGTTAGAAAAGCAGCTACTAGGCTTTTACTTATCTGATCATCCTCTAAAGCATTTAACCAAGCCAGCAAAACTTATATCACCTGTAAGCATTTCGCAGTTAGAAGAAACAAAGGATAGAAGCAAAGTATCTTTAGTTGGAATGATCCCTGATTTGAAGCAAATTACTACGAGAAAAGGAGATAGGATGGCTATAGTTCAGCTTGAAGATCTTTCTGGAAGTTGCGAAGCAATAGTTTTTCCAAAAACCTATGTCAGATTATCAGAATATCTTCTTACTGATACTAGATTGTTGGTATGGGGTACAATTGATAAAAAAAGTGATAAGACTCAGTTAATCATTGATGATTGCAGAGAAATCGATAACCTTAAGTTGCTAATTATTAATCTTGAAAGTTCTCAAGCATCAGATGTAAGGGTACAAAATACATTGAGAGACTGTTTAATTAAATTTAAACCAGATAAAGGTAGATGTGGAATCAAGATTCCAGTTTTAGCTGCAGTTAGAAATAAAAATAATGTTACTTACGTTAAATTTGGCGAACAATTCTGTATTGGAGATATTCAAGGCGCATGCAAGTTATTAGAAGATAAATCATTCAAGGTTAATTTGAAATCTTTAGTTTCCTAGATTAACTTTTATCCTCAAAGTTTTGAGTAGCAGGTTTGAAGGCAGCTTTTGCACGTTGTATGTTCATTGGAATATTTTCAATACCAAAAAAAGATCCAGGTTCTTTATCCCAACTAGCTGATAAAATACCAAAACTCAATCCTGCCAGACCTAACAAGAAAAACAATGCTGAAATTGCAATTGTTGAAGAAGGAGGTATTTCAGCGATATTTCTTGTAACGATAATGTAGCTCACAACAAAAACAGACATTCCTAATATTGTCGGTATTCCAGCTGTAAAAAATATTCTTCTTGCCATTCTATCGGCGACATATTTAGGTATGCCACTTGAGGATTTCTTTGGGGAAGTTACAGTATTAGATGTTTTTTCTAGATTAGCGAATGCAGTTGTCTCAGAATAAATTTTTTTCTTTTTATTTGGTGCCTTTTTTTTGGATTGCTTTTTTTTCATTAATTGAGGTCAACCTCTGATTCCAATTTTCTTTACTAGATCTTTATATCTCTGAACGTTTTTGTCTTTTATGTAAGATAGTAATCTTTTCCTTTTACCAATCATTTTTAACAATCCTTGCCTTGAAGCAAAATCATGAATGTTCCCTTGGAGGTGTTCACTTAATTTCGATATTCTTTTAGAAAGCATTGCTACCTGGACTTCGGCTGAACCTGTATCAGTTGGATGTACTTGATGAGTTTCAATCAGCTTCTGTTTTTCGGCTGTATCTAATGACATAAAATCTAATTTCTTTTACTCTATGATACTACGTCATCTATCTAAATTACTACTATTATTATCTAGATAATTCATAGCTAATTTCAATAGATTTTCAAACGATAAATTATTTTCTTTTTTAGCAAGGAGATCAACTTTTTTAATAATAATTGGCAAAATAGTTTTTATTTCATTATTTTTGTAATTTAATGATTGAAGTGTTAACTGAAGGTCCTCTATCATGTTATTAATTTCAGGATCTTTAATCTCTAATTCATCTTTGCTTTGTTCTTCTATCAATAAAATTTCACTTTTAAATTTACTTTTTAATTCTAAAATTAATCGATCACTCATTCTTTGTCCTATACCAGGTACGGAACAAATTAATTTTTTGTTTTGTGTTTTTATTGCGTTTATTATTTCATTGATAGATAGTTTATTTAATATCCCCATACTAATTTGAGATCCAACTCCTCGAATACTTAAAATTTCAATAAAGAAATTCTTTTGTTTCTTTGATGTAAAGCCAAATAATAAATCGGAATCTTCTTTCTTAATATGTTTTATCCAAAGAGTTAAGTTTTTATTTGATATCTGATTCGTTTTTAATTTTAGAAATAAGGATTCTAGAATTTGAATTTCGTATCCTAATCCTTGACAATTTATTAAAATAAAAAATTTTTGTTTAGTTTGCCATAATTCAATCAAATCTCCATTTATCCAACTAATCAATTAACCACCATCCACTTGACATCCAATTAGCGCTCCTGCTGTCCCGCCTGCAGGTACAGCCCAAAAACGATCTTTCCCTCTAGAGGAGGATAGTGCTATTCCCGCGCCAAGAATACCTCCAATAACAGATCCTTCACTACAGTCATTATCATCTATTTTTTGAGCTTTGCTTTGACCTCCACAAGGTATTACAACCTCTACTTCATAACTTTTTACGTAGCCTGGGTTTGATTTCGTTCCAGGAATGTACTCCTCTCTATATTCAGTTCTTGTACAAGTTACTGACTTTGGTGTTGTTGCATTAACTTGAACAATAGGAGACAAACAAAAAAATAAAGCTAAATAGAAAAATTTCACTTTTTTTATATTTCAATAATTATATTCTATGTCCTTTTGATTATTTTGGTACTAGATATAATAGTTCCTAATAAAACTAGTAATGCTCCAAATAAAAAATTTATGTTTATTATTTCACTAAAAAACAAAATCCCCCAAATTGACCCGAAAAAAACTTGTAAATAGTTAATTGTTGAGGCTTCAGAAGCAGGTAAATTTTTTAATCCTATTGTTAAGAAAGTCTGACCTAATTGAGTAAATATTCCAATCCCTATTATCCAAACTAATTCGCTCATGTTTGGGGTAACCCAATTGATTAATACAATTGGTAATAGAGTAATGAAAGAAACAAGTGGAAAATATTCAATAATTACATAAATATCTTCAGTAAATGAAAGTTTCTTAACTACAACATAAGCCAATGCGGTGGAGATTGCCCCAAGAAATGCTATCGAAATCGAAATATTTTCAATTTCAACATTTATATTTGATAATTGGCTTGGATTCAATATTACTAATATTCCAATCCAGCCAATAATTAAAGCAAAAATAATATTACGAGTTATTTTTTCGTTTATAAATATGCCAGCAAATATAGATATAAAAATAGGATATGTGTACTGAATGACTGTAGATATACTAAGAGGCATATTTCTTATCGCATAAAAAATACAAACTAAAGCTAAAGTTCCTAAAAACCCTCTTAAGATAAGTAATGGTCTATTTTTGCCCCAAGGATTTATATTTTTTATATTAATTATGAATAATGTAATTATTAAACTTAACAATGATCTGAATAAAACTAATTCATAAATAGGTATCCTTTTATCAATATTTTTTACGCACAAAGTCATCAAACTGAAGAAGAATGAGGCAAATACCAAATTATACTTTTTCAATGAATTAAATCTGTTTTCTAATTCTTCGATATTTATCATTTAAAAAAATAGTTTTTTTGTGAAATTAAGTAGATTCTTATTAGATTTTGATCTATAACAAATAAATCATTATTTATTTTTTGATAATAATCTCAATGGTTCATTCTATACACCCAAGAACTATAAAAGAGGTTAAGGAAAAAGCAGATATTGTTGACGTTATATCTGAACATATTGTTCTTAAGAAGAAAGGCAAAGAATTCGTTGGAATTTGTCCTTTTCATGATGATACTAAGCCATCTATGACAGTCTCACCAAGTAAACAATTCTATTATTGTTTTTCCTGTGGTGCTGGTGGTAATTCTATTAAATTTTTAATGGAATTTACTCGAGCAAATTTTTCTGATGTTGTACTTTCTCTTGCTAAGAAGAATAATATTAATGTTGAAAATCTTGAGGGTCCCCAAGTAGAAGCTTATAAAAAACAATTATCTAGAAAGGAGGAGCTTTATAAAATATTAAGAGTCACTAAAAATTGGTTTAAGTCTCAATTAAATAATTCTCTAGGTGTTGAAGCTATGAAATATTTAACAAACAAGAGAAATTTGAGTAATAAAATTATTGATGACTTTGAATTAGGTTATGCCCCAAATTCATGGAATGATTTGTTTAACTATCTATCCAAGGTTGAAAAATTTCCTATTAATTTAATATTGGCTTCAGGCCTTGCTATTTCTAAGGACAATTCTGACAAGATTTATGATCGTTTTAGAAATAGATTAATCGTTCCAATACTTGATATGCAGGGACGTGTAGTTGCTTTTGGTGGAAGATCACTAGATGGACAGGAACCCAAATATCTTAATTCTCCTGAATCAGAGATATTTGAAAAAGGGAGAATGTTGTTTGCTTTTGAAAAAGCATCTAGCAATATAAGAAAAAGAGATAAAGCTATTATTGTTGAAGGATACTTTGATGTAATTTCTCTTCATTCAAAAGGTATAACTAATTCTGTAGCTTCCTTAGGCACCGCATTAAATAAATATCAAATTTCTCAACTATGTAGATGTACAGATAATAAAAATATTATATTGAATTTTGATTCTGATAATGCAGGAATATTAGCTACAAAAAGAGTAATAAAAGAAGTCGAAAGCTTATCTCTCCATGATCAAATTAATCTTAAGATACTTCAACTTAATGATTTTAAAGATCCTGACGAATTTTTGAATAGTCATACTCCAGAAGATTATTTTAATCTAATTGATAATTCATCCTTTTGGATTGATTGGGAGATTGATCAGATCTTTAAAGATAAAGATTTAACAAAGTCAGAAAATTTCCAGAGTGTTATTTCTTCATTGGTAAAATTGTTAAGCAAATTACCTCAATCATCAACAAGAACTCATTACTTACAAAAAGTTTCCGAACGATTGAGTAAAGGACAAGCAAGGTTAGCGATACAGTTCGAACAAGATTTAAGAAATCAAGTTAAGGGATTTCGTTGGCATGGGAGATCAAAAAAATTTGAACAACCAAATGAAATTTCTCGGCGTGAGAAAAATGAATCGGAAATAATCTTTTACTATTTGCATTGTCCTGATCTTCGATTATTTATTCGCGATGAATTTCTCAAAAGAGAAATTAATGTTTTTAATACTAATCATATTCAAAATTTATGGGAAGCTATTTCAAAAATTGAACAAAATAATTTAGGTTTAAATTATTTAAATGAATTAAAAGAATCTAATAGTCAAAATCTTCAAAAAGAGTTTTTTGCTATTGACTTAATTTCACTTCTCACTGATTACTTAGCTCTTTATAATCCTGAATTATCAAATAAAATTAATAATTTTGTTAATCCAAATGAGTTGTTTTTAACATTGCTTAGTAATCCTAAAGATAATTTACTTGGAACTTTATCACTTCTTGAAAAATATAATTCTTTAAAAAGATGTAGACACTTGATCGAATCTTGGGGATCACAAAGATTAAAAACTTTAGAAAATTGTATTTCTATTTTAATTGATAATCCTTCTTCAGGTTCCTCAGAGACTAATAAAGAGATAGATGATCTCTTTAAGGATTTAAACTCAGATGCGATTAAATTTCAGGAATTATATTACTTAGAAAGACAACATATGAGCTTTTTAGACAAACAACGCTGCGGTAACTTTATTGCTAGCTAACATATTTTATTTAAATTCATAGGCAGTATTTTTTAATCATATTTTTTACCTTTTTTGGTTTGTCTTCAAGAATATAAGCTTCTACTTCTTTTTCATAAGTTCCAGAAAAATTGGATGTAGAGAACTCTAATGATTTCCTCTTACTTTGATGTAATTTCTCTTCTAAAATTTTTATATCCCCTACTATCTTATTTTTGTTGCATTTTTGTATGGCATGAGTTGCTTCATGTCTTAATGCTTTTCTTATTGCCAATTCTGTTTTGAAGTTATCTTTGTTTGGTCTCTTCTTTTCATTTCTATAATTCGTTTTTCTTTTTGCATTTTCAGTACATATTATAATTTTATTTTCTACAAATTTATGTAGTCCTTTTATTTCTTTGTTTAAGAGACATTCAATTTTATTTTCTTCAACTACGTACTTTGCTTTTATTAATAAGTCAAGAATCTCTTTATCTAACTTGCTTAAAAATATAATAAATTCCATCTTACTCTTTTATTTTACTATAATTGGGATCTGTTTTATATCAGTCGTAGATGAGCGACTTAAGAAATTCTTATTCATCGTCCAACTTTTTGGCTTTTTTGTAATAGCCCATGTAATTGCATTGTTATTAAATCTTTTATTTAATAAATCAATAGTTCTCATCAGATTGGCTGATCTTTTTAGCTCTTTTTGAGATTTGTAATTGATAACTGATTGCTGTAAATATTCGCTATTAGTTAAATCCTGCATTAAAACGCCAGCTTTTGAAAATTTATATTCAGGATTATAAATTTCTTTAGATAATTCAACTACTATTTTTAAAATGCTGTTTGTGTCGTCTGTTGCATTTGTAAGTTTTCTATGAGCACTTCTTTGATAATTTTGACTTGAATATTTACTGGTTCTGGCAAATACTCTAATGCCAGATGATTGCAAATTCTGACTTCTCATTTTTTCAGACGCTTTTATTGCATGAGTAGCCAGTGCTTGAGTTAATTCTTCTAATTTTGTTACAGGAGTACCAAAACTCCTGCTTACCTGAATTTCTTTTTTTGATTTCTTGTTTTTCTCTATAGGCAGACATTTATAACCTTTTAGTTCTAATTGCAATCTTTTTCCTACTATTCCTAGTTTCTTAATGATTTCATTTTCTTCCATATCTCTTAATTCTCTTGCATTTTTAATACCTTTACTTTGCAACCAATTAGAGGTTTGTTTCCCGACTCCCCATATCTTATCTACACTAATTCTTTTTAAATAATTACTCTCATTTCTGGTTCTAGCTAAATCAAATATTCCAGCTGAATAATCAATATTTTTAGCTAATTTATTGGCGATTTTTGCTCTTACTTTATTTTCTCCTATTCCTACTGTTATGGTAATCCCTAGATTCTGATATATCAATGATCTTATGTTTCTTGCCCAAGGATATAGATTTTTATCATTAGGTCTAGAAATTGAGATAAATGCTTCGTCAATAGAATAAATTTCTATTTGTTCACAGTAGTTTTTTAGTAAATTCATTAGTCTTCTGCTCATATCGCCGTAAAGCGAGTAGTTTGAGCTTAAGACTGCTACATCTAATTTATTTAATTTTTCTTTGACCTTAAAATAAGGAGTTCCCATTTTAATTTTTAAAGCGCGCGCTTCAGGGCTTCTCGCAATGATACATCCGTCATTATTAGATAAAATTACTACTGGTTTATTTCTCAAATGAGGATTAATATTTTGTTCGCATGACGCATAAAAATTATTAGCATCTATGAGAGCTATAGCATCAATACTTGAAATTCTCATAAATAGCTATGTATTGAATAAATAACAACTCCCCAGATCTGTACATCAATATGGTTTCTAAATCTAAAATCGGGATAATTATGATTTTCTGCTTTTAAATATAATTCATCATTTTTTATAGATAATCTTTTTATTGTGAATTCCCCGTCTATCATCGCAATGATAATGTTTCCTGGCTTAGCTATTAAACTCTTGTCTACTATTATTAAATCTTTATCTTTAATTCCTGCATTTATCATTGAGTCACCTTTAACTCTAAGAAAAAAAGTGCTAAACGGATTAGATATTAAATGTTCATTTAAATCAATATTTTCTTCTGTATAGTCATCTGCCGGAGAAGGGAATCCTGCAGATACCGAATCATTTAATAAGGGGATTTTAAACTTTTTACTAGTTGAATCGAAAGAATCCAAGGTTTAAATTTAATAGTATATATGTACTATATAATAAAAATTAAAAAAAAATAGTTAGTTGTTAAAGTTTTATAGATTAATTTTAGATTAAATCTAATCTTCTTAAGAACGATGGTAAGGGGAGTTAGTAGATATAGAAACAGCTCTATAGATTTGCTCGATTAAGATTAATCTAGCTAATTCATGAGGAAAAGTTAAAGGAGACAGACTTAGTATAAGATCTGATTTTTTTTTAATATCTGAACTAATTCCATCAGTATCACCGATTAAGAAATTAATTTTTTTATTTTTAAAATTTAAGAGTAAAGAACATAGTTCAACTGAATTAAACTGTTTCCCTTCTTCACTTAGGCAGATAATAATATTGTTATTAGAACTAAGATTATTTAAATTAAAAGTCTTTACCTCATTAATGATAAGTTCAGGCATTCTTTTTTTGTATTGATTAATTCCATCTCTAATCCAAAGTTTTTTTATTTTGCCGATAGCATAAACTGTTAATCTATTACTCTGAAGCATAAGTAAATATTAAAACTAATTATTCATCAAGAAGATAATTAAATTCATCATATAGTTCCTCTTCAGTTGTTAATTTCTTAGAAAAATTTGCTTTTCTAGAATTCATATTAATTTGATTAAGCTCACTTTTTCTTAGTGAATTATTAACGTTAGAAGTCTCTTCTAAAGATTCTGAATTATCAATTAACGAATAAAAAATTTTATTGGGATCTTCTGAATTAAATGGATTAGAGAATAAATTATCATTGTTAGATATATTTGTGTAATTACTTATATTTTTAATTTCGTTATTTAAATTTTTATTTTTTTTAAATTTATTGAGTTTATCTAAATTTTTTTTTGATAAGCTCATGATATAAAGTATTAAATTAATTCATATTTAATTTAAACATATTATTTATCTTTTGGATGAATTCTAAAAACCATCATCAAAAAAAAAGATTTGGACAACACTGGTTGGTAAATAAAAAAATATTAGAAAAAATCAAAGAAATTGCTGTTCTTAATGAAAATGACTTTATTTTAGAAATTGGTCCAGGTAAAGGAGCATTGACATCTAAGTTATTAGATTCAGAAATTAAAAAATTACATGCGATTGAATTAGATAAAGAATTAATAAATTTATTGAATGATAAATTCAATAATAATGATAAGTTTTCAGTTCAGCAGGGAGATATTCTTACCGTAAATTTAGATTCAATTAATAAGAAGATTACAAAAGTGATTGCAAATATTCCTTACAATATAACTGGCCCAATATTGAATATTTTCATAGGCCGATTGGGCATTATAAGAAACTATAATTACGAAAAAATAATTTTTTTAATGCAGAAAGATGTTGTAGATAGGATTTTGTCAAAAGAAGGTAGTCCCAATGCTGGTGCGCTTAGTATAAGAATGCAATTATTATCAAAAATAAAAAGAATATGTGATGTGCCGCCTTCATCTTTTAGCCCGCCTCCAAAAGTTTTTTCTTCTTTAGTAGTTTTCGAACCAATTAAAAATGATTTAAGATTAGATATTAGTCTAGAAAAATATATAGATAAACTTCTTCGAATTTCATTTAATTCAAGAAGAAAAATGCTTAGAAATACTCTTAATTCAATACTTTCAAATGAAGAGATAAATGAATTATCTGAATCTTCAAAAGTTTGTTTTAATTTAAGACCACAAGATATTTCAATTGACCAATGGATTAAGCTTGCAGAAAATTGTATTAAAATTAAAAAATAAAAATTTGAGTATATGCAAGATTTAGCTAAAAAGAAAATTAATATAAAATCTCCTGCCAAAATAAATTTGCACCTTGAAGTTATTGGTAAAAGAGAGGATGGATTTCATGAGTTAGCAATGATTATGCAAAATATCGATCTTGCTGATTATTTAGAATTTGAAATTAATAATGATGGTTTAATTAAACTTGAGTCTGATTGTAATGATTTAAGCCTATCTGATGATAACTTAATTGTTAAATCGGCAAACCTATTAAGGAAAAAATCAAATATAGATTACGGTGCGAATATATTTTTAAGAAAAAATATCCCAATTGGTGCAGGATTAGCTGGTGGATCCAGTAATGCAGCAGCAACATTAATTGGTCTTAATAATTTATGGGATTTGAAATTAGATAAAGAAACTTTATGTTCATTAGCATCAACTTTAGGATCTGATATACCCTTTTTTATAAATGGTGGTATTCAATTATGTTTTGGAAGAGGCGAAATTTTGGAGAAATTAGATTCAACCCTTGAATATGGAGCAATTCTTTTAAAAAATCCGAATGTATCAGTATCAACTGCTGAAACTTATAAAAAATATAGTAATAGATTTTGTGATCAATATCTTACTGATAGAGGAATGATTGAAAACATAAGAAAAAATTTAAGAGAAAATGGTTTAAATAACTTAAATTTTGATAATCAACATTTATCTATTAAAAATGATTTGCAGTTAGTTGTTGAAAATGAAAATGATTCTGTAAAGCAGGCATTATATTTACTTTCTAAGTTAGAAAATTGTCTCTCATTTTCAATGAGCGGATCAGGCCCTACATGCTTTGCACTCTTTAAAGATATAGAGACTGCTAAAAAAGAATTAACTGCAAATTCTAAATTATTTGAAGATAAAGGCTATGATTCATGGGTTTGCACTTTCCTTGAAAAGGGAATAACATTCATTTAAATTTTTTTATATAAATATCTACTGTGGCTGATAATAGTAATGAGAATATTGAAAAAAATATTCCCGAAAAAGGACCTTTAAATTTTATTGTTGGATCATTAACAAGTTTTTTATTATTTATATTTTTTTATTTTTTAAGTAATAAAATTGCAATTTATTTTTCAGTACATAAACCATCTAATTCTTCTGAAATAGTCCAAAATATTTCCTCTAGTATTAATACATTAATAATTGGATTATCTTTTTTGCTAACTTTCTCTTTTGCTTTTATAGGTATAGGACTTTTTATTGTATTTATTCGCAGTTTTATTGTGAAGAAAAGTTGAATTGCCAATATTATTAAGAAAAACACTTTCTTTGAATGTCTTTACATGACTTAGGCCTTTTAGTCCTTTTGCTTTCGCCAGGAATGATTTTATCAATATTACTACTCATAACCTTCGCTGAAGGAGGATGAATTATTCAAAGTGGTAGGATTATATATGTGATTAATTAGGTAATTAATTGTGGCTGGAACATTATTATTTAATGCTTTGAAAGAGGCAATTGATGAAGAAATGGCAAATGATGTAAATGTTTGCGTAATGGGGGAAGATGTTGGTCAATATGGAGGATCTTATAAGGTAACTAAGGATTTATATGAAAAATATGGAGAGCTAAGAGTCTTAGATACTCCAATTGCAGAGAATAGTTTTACGGGTATGGCTGTGGGTGCAGCAATGACTGGCTTAAGACCAATAGTAGAAGGAATGAATATGGGTTTTTTGCTTTTAGCATTTAATCAGATATCAAACAATATGGGTATGCTTAGATATACAAGTGGTGGAAATTATAAAATACCAGCAGTAGTTCGAGGACCTGGTGGAGTTGGTCGCCAACTTGGTGCTGAGCATAGTCAAAGACTTGAAGCATATTTTCATGCAGTTCCTGGTATAAAGATTGTTGCATGTAGTACGCCCACAAATGCTAAAGGTTTAATGAAAGCAGCTATAAGAGATGATAATCCGGTTCTATTTTTCGAACATGTTCTTCTATACAATTTGTCTGAAGAATTACCTGAGGGTGATTATACTTGCGCTTTAGATCAGGCTGACGTTGTAAAAGAAGGGTGTGATATTACTTTATTGACTTATTCAAGAATGAGACATCACTGCCTTAAAGCTGTTGAAGAATTAGAAAAAAAAGGAATAGATGTTGAGTTAATAGATTTAATTAGTTTAAAACCATTTGATATGGAAACCATCTCAAAATCAATTAGAAAAACAAATAAAGTTATTATTGTTGAAGAATGTATGAAGACTGGAGGTATTGGGGCAGAATTAATTGCCTTGATAACAGAAGAGTGTTTTGATGATCTTGATGCTCGACCAATTAGATTGTCTAGCCAGGATATTCCAACTCCCTACAATGGAAATCTTGAAAACTTGACAATAATCCAACCACATCAAATAGTTGAAAAAGTTGAACATTTAATTAGTGGGAGTATATAGAAAATGAAAAGAAGGCAAGGTTGGCTTTTTTTTATTATATTTCTACTTACTTTATCTGTTTATCTATTAATAAATTATCCCTTACAGTTGGGATTGGATTTACAAGGGGGTTCTCAACTTACACTTCAAATTATTAAAGAGGAAGGTAAGATAACAAGGGATGAACTTGAAGCAGTTAATTCGGTTATAGATAAGCGCGTTAACAATTTAGGAGTTTCTGAGTCTAATTTACAAACCCTCGGTGGAGATCAATTGATTTTAGAATTACCTGGCGAACAAAATCCATTAGTTGCTTCCAGGGTATTAGGTAAGACTGCTTTATTAGAATTTAGAACCCAAAAAGAAGGAACATCTACAGATTTAAAAACCCTGCAACTACAAAGATTGAGTATTAAAGAATTAATTGAACAATATTCCTTTGAAGAAAAAAATCAAAATAATGATAATTTCTTAAAAGTTATTCAAGATGATTTTAAAGATATAGAGAAAGAATTGAATTACTCATCTACTAGTAATGATTTATATGGGAAGTTAATTGAAATCAAAAAATATGTTGATAAAGAAATTACAAATTTATTTATTAAAACAGATTTATCTGGTAAGGATCTTATTAACGCAGGAAGGAGACAAGAACAAACAAATAGTAATTGGGAAGTTTTATTAACTTTTAGTAATTCAGGAGGTGAAAAGTTTGCAGAAATTACAAAGTCAATTGCTGGCACTAATCAACTATTGGCTATTATTCTTGATGGCGAATCTATAAGTGAAGCTAGTGTTGGTAACCAGTTTGCTAGTACTGGTATTACAGGTGGATCAGCAACAATAAGCGGTAATTTTAGTGCTGAAAATGCTAGAGAATTAGAAGTTCAACTTAAAGGAGGCTCATTGCCATTGCCAATTGAAATAGTAGAAACTAACACTATAGGGGCTCTATTAGGATCCAAAAATATTTTAAAAAGTCTTTATGCAGCTATTAGTGGATTAATTTTTGTTGGTATATTTATGATTTTTAATTATAGAATCCTAGGTTTCGTTTCAGTTCTATCTCTAGTACTTTATGGTTTCTTTAACTTAGCCCTATATTCTTTAATTCCTGTAACTTTGACTTTACCTGGAATATCTGGGCTTATACTTAGCATTGGTATGGCTGTTGATGCAAATATTCTAATTTTTGAGAGAATTAGAGAAGAATTATTTGACGGCAATACTCTTACAAGATCTATTGATAGCGGTTTTCAAAGAGCTAATTCATCTATAGTTGATGGTCATATTACAACTCTTCTAAGTTGTTTTGTATTGTTTTTATTAGGAACAAATTTTGTTAAAGGTTTCGCGGCAACATTAGGTATTGGAGTTCTAATAAGCTTGTTTACCTCATTAAATTGTTCTAAAACTATTTTGCGATTTTTTACAACATATCAATCTTTAAGACAAAAAAATCTTTATCTACCCAAGAATAATTTTTTAAATTAAATTTTTTGTTACTAATTTCCGATGAAATACAATCTTGAACTAATAAAAAATAAAAGAAAGATAATTAGTTTTTCAACTTTTCTTATTTTGTTAAGTCTTTTAGGAATTTTATATTCAACTTTTAATACTTCTTATAAGAAACCTATAAATTTAGGGATGGATTTTGTTGGAGGAAATGAACTAAGAATAGAAAGATTTTGTGAAGAAGAATGTTCTAATCTTTCCCCTGATTCAGTTTTAGAAAATTTAAGAGAGATCTCTAGTAATAAAAATTTTATAAACAATATTAAATTACAATTCCAAAATAATAATAAATTAATTTCAATTAGGACACCTTATTTGAGTATCGATGAATCAAATAATCTAATTACTAATCTTGATAATATTATTGGACCTCTAAATTATGAGAGTAAGGATTCTAGATTAATAGGTCCAAAGCTTGGGAAAAGATTACTTACCAATTGTGTTACTTCATTGTTGGTTTCTTTATTTGCAATATCTTTATATATAACTATTAGGTTTGATAAAAAATATGCATTATTTGCATTATTAGCATTATTCCATGATTTATTAATTGTTTTCGGTATATTTTCCTGGTTGGGAATTATTTTATCTGTCGAGGTAAATAGTTTATTTGCGGTGTCCTTGTTAACTATTGCTGGTTATTCTGTAAATGATACTGTTGTTATTTTTGATAGGATTCGTGAGAATTTAAAATCAAAGGAAGAAGGCTATAACGAAACTATTCAATTATCAGTAAACGAATCATTTAGGAGAACAACTTTTACCAGTATTACAACCCTTATCCCTTTATTAAGCATAATTTTGTTTGGATCTTACTCACTATTTTGGTTTTCTTTGGCCTTGTCATTAGGAATTATTGTTGGAAGTTATTCAAGTATTTTATTGGCTCCATCTTTGTTGCTTAAAGACTGAGCTTAAGCTTCTCATTTTATGAAATTGAATTACTATTTGATAATTTTATTTTCTTTAGTTTTAATAGATCTTTCTACTGAGTTAAGAATATTATTTGATCATTTTACTTTTAGTTCTCTATATTTTGCTATAGGTAAACATCCCTTAGCTATCTTTATACTCTTTTCTTACCCATATTTATATAAAAAATTAATTAAGTAGTTTTTAAATATCTTTAAATGATTCTTTGATTAAAACTTGTATTACTACAGCTAATGGAAGAGATAGTATTAAGCCTAATGGACCAAAAATTAAGGTAAATCCAAATTGTGATATTAATGTCAAACCAGGAAGTAGGTTTGCTTTTTTCTTCATTATAGATGGCATTATGATATAGCTTTCAATATTTTGAATGATTACATATGATCCTAAAACTGCCAGTGGTTTCCAAAAATTATCTAGTAGTGCAACTGAGATTGGAAATATACCACTAATAACTGGACCTATATTCGGAATTATATTAAGAACCATTGCTATTAAAGCATTTGAGACAATGTATTTGACATCTAATATAGATAAAACTATTAATGATAATAGACCTACTGATAATGAGCTTATGA
Organism: Prochlorococcus sp. AG-355-O17; assembly: GCA_003280655.1. Lineage (GTDB taxonomy): Bacteria > Cyanobacteriota > Cyanobacteriia > PCC-6307 > Cyanobiaceae > Prochlorococcus_A. The sequence continues at coordinate 10,957 of QCEK01000006.1, read as the reverse complement.
CCATAGAAAAGGTCCAATTTGCTAATGCAATATTGCATTTTTCCAGAATATTTCTAAATTTATTACGGTAATTTTTTGGTATTAATAGAAGTACATTTTCTTTATATTGTTTTGGTTCAATAGAAATCATCAAACTCACTGCTAATACGAATATTAATCTCAAAAGACCTGAACCTAGATTCCCCGCAATATTAATTAAATTCTTAAAACTTTCTTGAATAGCTTTTGCAATAGTTGAGACATCTGGAATGGTAACTACATTATTTATTAAATTGAATATGTCTATAACATTTTCTGATTGTTCGCCATAAAATAAGCTATTAAATTTGTTCAGATTTGTATTGATCAATATATTTATTTTTGATAAACCATTTGGAATGTCAACTAGTATTTCATTGAATTCTTTTATAAACGGAGGTAATACAAGAATAAAAATAGTAAATATTATTACTGATATGACGGCTAAGACAAGAAACAAAGAAATCGATCGAGGAATTTTCAAACCTTTTTGGATTTGATTAGATAAATTACATACAATATTTGAAATTACTAAAGAACAAATTATTAACAGGAGAAAATCCCTTAAAGTCCATACTATTAATAAAGTGATTAATATTACTATTAACTTGAAATATGATGAACTATTCAATTTTCATGATATTCTACTTCTTTTCAGAATATCCTAATCCATTTGATTTGGCATAACTATTTGCAAATCTCATAAATCTATCAAAGTCTGGTGTGTTCTTCCAAATATAAACCGCCTCTAAAAATATTGGTTCTCCATCAACAAACTTTACTTTAACTTCTCTAGTTAATATTTCACCTTCGGAATCTATCATCCGCATACCTGTGATTTCACCGTCTGTAATTGAAGATAATGCCTGAGGTTTTTCAAACAAAAATAATGCTTGACCTGTAGTACCATCTTTACTCCTAGTCAGTCTTATTTCAGGCACTACTGGTTCATCAGTTCCCTCATAAAATTGTATTTTTGCAGTTTTATTTGTTGTCATAATATTCGGAACATAATTTTTTATATTAGGAAATATTTTTCATATTCGTTTGAAGTTATTTTATAAAACATTATTTATTAACTCTAAGATACTTTCATCATATTTTTTATCAGTTAAATCTATTATCTCTATATTAGTTTTGCCAACCTTTTCATGTTCATAACATTTATCGTAATAATCTAAAACTGATCTGCAAACTAAGTCCCATTTCTCATTATGAATTGATTCAAGAGCTATTTTTGTTCTTTGCGGTCCAAGTCTTTTTTTTATCCTTAGTACTGATTCTTGGAGTTCCTCTTTATTAAATACACTATAAGTATCTATTAACTCATCTAACCTGTTAGATTCGCTCCTTATAATTTCAATCCTCCTAGAGTTTTTCATCTGATTGAAGAATTCATGAGGAATTTTACATTTACCAATATTTGCACTTTCAGCTTCTACAAAAATATTATTAGAACATTTAAAAGAATTTAATTTTTCTGCAATTATATTTTCAAATTGTTCATTTGAAGGTTGTTTTTTCATTCCTAAACCTCCAAATGTACTTCCTCTATGACAAGCAAATCCTTCAAGATCAATAGTTTGATATTTATATTTATCAAGTAATGATATTAATCTTGTCTTCCCTGATCCTGTTTTCCCGCCAATAACTACTAAATTCAACTTTTTTGAAAAACTATCTAATACCCATCTTCTATATATTTTGTATCCGCCATTAAGTGTAACTATATTTAATTTAAATTTATCTAATAACCATCCAATACTTTGTGAACGCATTCCTCCTCTAGAGCAATATATCCTGATAAATAATTCATTATTTTTATTAGGAATATTTTTATGAGACTCAATACTCTTGAATAAATTATCAAGAAGTAATTCCATTTTTTTTTCAAAAAATTTTAATCCCTCTATAACTGCTTTTTTTCGACCTTCTTTTTTGTAAACTGTACCAATTATGGATCTCTCATCATCATCAAATAGTGGAATATTAATAGAATTAGGCATGTGTCCTTTATAATATTCACTCGGGCTCCTAACATCTATAAGTGGTCCTTTAAAACATCTAAATTTCTCTAGTTCTTTTCTTTTGAAATACATGGATAGTTTTTATTTTTTTAGATTGATTTTTTAAAATGAATAACAAAGAACAGGATAACTATAGTAATGCTACATTAGATCTTATAAAAAAATTTGTAGATTCCAATCAAAGAAAAAGAATAAATTCATTAACTCAAATAGAATCTGAAGTCGAAAATATTTTTAATCTTGGACCATCATTGTTTGATATGTTTGATAGAGAAGGAGATGACTGGGTTGCTGGTTGGATATTACAAGTTTTAAAAAAATTTAAACCAGAATTCTTTGAAAACTCTAAATTCAATAATTGGTTTAATACATATTCGGATATTGATATTAATTATGAAGATTTGCAATTGATGTTAGTTGAGCAAAAATTTGAAGATGCAGATAGATTAACAAGTTCCTATTTAAGAAAACTAGCTGGAAAATTAGCTGAAAAACGTGGATATGTTTTCTACAGTGAAGTTAAGAATATGTCAGGTAAAGATCTAGAAACAATAGATAGATTATGGACTATTTATTCTACTGGTAGATTTGGATTCTCAATTCAGGCAAAGATATTAAAATCAGTAGGGAAAAAGTATGAATTATTGTGGCCGAAAATAGGTTGGAAAAAAGAAGGCTTATGGACTAGATATCCAGGATCTTTTTGCTGGTCATTGGATGCTCCTGATGGACATATGCCTTTGATAAATCAACTAAGAGGAGTAAGACTTATGGACTCCATCCTACGGCATCCTGCTATTGCAGAGAGACATAATAATATTCTTTAAATTGAGGTATTTAATAAGTTAAAATTGAGATAGTATCGAAATATTATTATGTCCTTATTTCGGGGCAAAAATATTTTAAAAAAATTTTTTAAAAGACCAAAGATTAACTGGTCTAACTATGAATTTGAATCATCATTGCAGTTAAATGAATTTGTCGATCAATTATTAGAACCTATCGAAAATTCTCAATCAAGCTATCTTATAAAACTTGGTTTACATGAAGCTCTTGTTAACGCCGTAAAACATGGCAATAATTTAGATCCTAAAAAAAATATTAGAGTAAGAAGAATAATTACTCCTAATTGGTGTGTTTGGCAAATTCAAGATCAAGGTAATGGTTTAGAAATAAAAAAAAGAGATTTCAAATTACCCAAAAAAAAAAGTAGTGTAAATGGCCGTGGCCTATACATTATTAATGAATGTTTTGATGATATTAGATGGAGTAGTAAAGGTAATAGGCTTCAGTTGGCTTTAAAAAGGTGATTTTTACTAGGACAAGGTTGATCTACGTTAATTTCTTTTAACCATTTAATACTTTCTTCTATATACTCTATAGTTTCCTTCTCATTGGAAGAAATAATTAAATGGCATAAGCCCGCCGAAATTAGTTCTGCAGATCGTTTATATTTATTTCCTTTATCTTTATGCCATTTAGAATGATCAATCTTTAATTTGTCATTAAGACTTTGAACAAGCTGAATAGTATCGTTATCCCAATAGGTCATAGAGGTTTATAATTACTTTACAGCAGACCATACTTTGGTCATAAAAAAGGAATTTGATTTTACATCTTTAAATCCTACTTCCTCTATTTTAATATCTATATCCTCTTTTATGTAATCAAAATAAAATGGCTCATGAAAAGATTTATAGAAGTTTTCCATTACGGATGTAAAGTCAGGTGAATCACTTATTTGAATTGAATCAGCTAATACTAATATCCCCCCAGGTTCAAGAACTCTAAAAAATTCATTTAATACTTTAGCTCTAATTGTTCTAGGTAATTCATGAAATAAGTAAACACAAGAAATGCATTGAAAACTATCATTTTCAAAAGGTAATTCTTCAGCATTAGCTTTTATTAACTGAATTAAATCTCCATCTAAATCTGAAATATATCTACTTGCCTCTTTTAAGTATGAATCAGATAAATCAATTCCTGTAATTTTTTCTTTAGGAAATGCGGCTCTTAATTGTTTTAATGTTCTTCCTGATCCTGTAGCTACGTCAAGTATTTTAATAGAATTTTTTTTCCTATCGCTAAAAATTTTAAGTCCTTCTTTTATTGGCTTAATAATTCTTCTCCTCATTGAATCAGCACTTCCGTTGAAAAGTATCTCCACTTGTAGGTCATAAATGCTAGCTGAAAAATCTGATAAATAACCATCTGTTTGATGATGAAAATTTCTTAAATAATATTGAGGGTAATTATCTTTATTAATTGATTTTGGAAGATCATCAAAGTTTTGTTTTCTTCGTCTATCCCATGTATTGGGCATATCAAGCCAAATTTTGGGATATTGAGTTAGATATCTAAGCCATGGCTCATCAAACAGTAATTTTTTTGGATATATATTTTTTTCTGCATCATTCCAATCTTCTTCTCTTAAATTATCCATTGAATTTTGGATTTGAATTAGAAGATCCTTATGTATATTAAAATTTTCAAGTTTCGAATCGGGAAGAATAAAGTTCATTAATCTTGAACTGATTTGCTTATGAGCAAAACCTGCAATGCTTTTACTTTGTTGTAGCGTTTTATATGCAATTTTTGAAATAGATTCCCTAGCCATTTTCTAATTTGTATATCTATATTCCAACAAAAAAAAAATCAATTTGAGAATATTTTTGTGATATTTCTCAAATTGATTAATTTAAACTAATGTGTTCTTTTAATTATGCATCGTAATACATGAAGAATTCATGTGGATGAGGCCTTTGTCTTAGTTGTTGTACCTCTTCGTATTTTATATCGATAAAATTATCAATAAAATCTTCAGTAAATACTCCACCAGCTAATAGATAATCCTTATCTGCTTTTAGCGCATTAAGTGAATCATTTAGAGATGAAGGTACTGTATCAATTTTTGCAAGTTCATCAGCTGGAAGTTCAAATAAATCTACATCTACTCCATCACCAGGATCAATTTGATTTTTTATTCCATCAATACCTGCAAGCATCATTACAGAAAATGCTAAGTAAGGATTTGCAAGTGCGTCACCAGATCTGAATTCTAATCTTTTAGCTTTAGGGCTTGGACCTGTTAAAGGTATTCTTACTGCAGCTGATCTATTACCCTCTGAATAAACAAGATTTACAGGTGCTTCGAATCCTGGAACCAATCGTTTATAACTATTTGTAGTTGGGTTAGTAAATGCTAGGAATGATGGTGCATGCTTGAGTATCCCTCCGATATACCATCTTGCTGTTTGAGATAAATTTGCATATGCTCCTTCACCAAAGAATAGTGGCTGACCACTCTTCCATAAACTTTGGTGAACATGCATTCCTGTTCCGTTGTCGTTAAAAACAGGTTTAGGCATAAATGTTGCTGTTTTTCCATATTTTTTTGCAACATTTCTGACAACGTATTTGTATGTCATAACGTTATCAGCAGCATTTATTAACGAATCAAATTTCATTCCAAGCTCGTGCTGACCGGCACCAGCAACTTCATGGTGATGTTTTTCTGTAGGGATGCCTAATTCACCCATAAGAAGAAGCATCTCAGATCTGATATCTTGCGCAGTATCATTTGGAGCTACTGGAAAATATCCTTCTTTATATTGTATTTTGTATCCTAAGTTTCCGCCTTCTTCAATTCTCCCTGTATTCCATGGCGCTTCAATAGTATCTACACTATAAAAACAACCTCCCTCTTTAGAGTCATATCTTACATCATCGAATAAAAAGAATTCTGGTTCTGGTCCAAAAAATGCAGTATCTGCAATACCTGTCGAGTCTAAATATTTTAATGCTTTTTGAGCTAAAGCTCTTGGACACCTATCATAAGGTTCTCCGCTTCTTGGCTCTTGAATAGAACAAATCATACTTAGAGTTTTATGTTTATAAAAAGGATCTATCCATGCTGTACTTGCGTCGGGTACCATTGACATATCCGAGGCATTAATTGCTTTCCAACCTCTTATTGATGAGCCATCAAATGCTAGACCTTCTGTAAAAGAATCCTCCTCTATCATGTCTGATGTAAGAGTTAAATGTTGCCATTTACCATGGATGTCAGTGAATTTTAAATCGATGAGTTCAATTCCTTCGTCTTTAATTTGACTTAAAACATCTTGTGGAGATTTAGACATAATTTTGTAATACCTTATATGAAATTAATAACTTGATGATTCTTGTTATGTATCAATGGTAACTTTTTTTAAGACTTGATGTCTTCTTTTAGTGTTTCAAGTCATAAGTTTAATAATTGTTTACCTAAATATTTAAATTGAATGAATTTCTTTAAATAAATATCGCTTATGTGACGATATTAGTCTAATTTAAAAGTAATTTGGATGTAATGCTTTGACAGAAGCAAAACTTATTTCAGCTTTAAATAAAGAGAATTTATCTCATTTTTCAAAGACTTTTGTTCCCTCTAGACTTTTATTAGGACCTGGACCTTCAAATGCACATCCAGAAGTATTAAGCGCTCTTTCTTTGAATCCTATTGGTCATTTAGATGAAGCTTATATCTCATTGATGTCTGACGTACAGCAACTCTTAAGGTATACCTGGCAGTGCAATAATCGTCTTACACTCCCAATGAGTGGTACTGGCAGTGCAGCGATGGAAGCTTCAATAGCTAATTTTATTGAAGAAGGCGAAAAAATTCTTATTGCGAAAAAAGGATACTTTGGAGATAGATTAGTTGATATGGCAACTAGATATAAAGCTCAAGTGTCTGTTATTGAAAAATCATGGGGTGAAGCTTTTACTTATGAAGAAATTAAGTATGAAATAGAGACTAAAAAACCAGCTATTTTTGCTATTGTTCATGCTGAAACATCAAGTGGTGTTTTGCAACCTCTTGATGGTATTGGGGATATATGTAGAAAAAATAATTGTTTGTTTTTAGTTGATGCTGTTACTTCACTTGGCGCTTTAGAATTATTAATAGACGAATGGAAAATTGATCTAGCATACAGTTGTAGTCAAAAGGGATTAAGTTGTCCCCCAGGATTAAGCCCTTTTACAATGAATAAAAGAGCTGAAGAAAAACTAAGTTCAAGAAAAACAAAAGTACCTAACTGGTATTTAGATTTATCTCTATTAAATAAATATTGGGGTTCTGATCGTGTTTACCATCATACTGCTCCAGTAAATATGAATTTTGCTATTCGTGAAGGTTTACGATTAATTGCGAATGAGGGTTTAGAAAATGTTTGGAATAGACACAATACTAATGCCAAGAAACTTTGGAATGGCTTAGAAAGTCTTGGCATGGAATTACATGTATCAGATGATTATAGATTGCCAACATTAACAACAGTTAAAATACCTCCAGCAGTTGATGGGGATGGTTTTAGAAATCATCTCTTAAGAAACTTTGGAATTGAAATAGGAAATGGACTTGGAGAATTATCCGGTAAGGTGTGGCGTGTAGGGCTAATGGGTTTTAATTCATCTGAGGAGAATGTTGACAGATTATTAAACCTATTTGATTCTGAGCTAAAGAAATTTTCTATTTTTGAGTCCTCAACTTTTTGAACCAATTCTGCAAAATTTTACTGCATTCATCTTCTAGGATACCTCCAATTATTTCCATTTTGTGATGAGCACTCTCATGATTTGATAGGTCAATTGAGCCACCCAATCCACCTCTTTTCTTATCGTAAGCCCCGAAAATAACTTTGCCCATTCGCGCCTGAATAAGAGCAGAGGAACACATAGTACAAGGTTCTAAATTTGTGATAATAGTACATTCATTAAATCTCCAATCATTTTTTATTAGAGATGCCTGCCTAAGTGCCATTATCTCAGCATGACCCAATGGGTCTTTATTTATATTCCTACTGTTGACCCCTCTACCTATACATCTTCCTCTCTCATCTAAAATTATTGAACAGATTGGTAGCTCAAATTTTCCAATTTCTTTGGATCTTTTTAATATTGAATTCATCCACAAAGTGTATTTTGAAATATTTGTTTTTCTTTGTTGATCTTCATTACTATTTCCATTTTCAAAAATATATCTCATTTACCAATATTGAGAATAGAATTATTAATAGATATTTTATCTGATGGCTGAAGATTTAATTAATAATAAAGATATATATTTTCCCTCATATTTAGGGACTAATGACAAATTGATTACTCTTTTGAATAGAGCAAGTCAAACTCTTTGTGACTGGTTTTCTAAAGCTGATAAAAATGGTCCTTTACCTTTTGATGAGAGCTTCAAGTGCATTATGCCAGCGGAGGATGGTAACTCTGAAGAAGATTTGTTTTCTGAGATTGAATCCATTTTGAATAATTCATTTAATCCCGTTCATCCCGGCTCAGTAGCTCACCTTGACCCCCCACCCTTAATTTTCTCTATATTGGGAGATTTAATTGCTGCTGGTTTAAATAATAATCTTCTCGCTTACGAGTTATCACCTAGTGTAACTTTGCTTGAGGAATCATTATGCAAATGGTTTGCTAAAAAAATAGGGTTTAATGATTTCTCAGGTGGTATAGCTGCTAGCGGAGGTACATTAAGTAATCTCAATGCACTTATAGCAGCTAGAAATAATGCTGGATTAAGTACAAATCCTAATTCTGTATTACTTGTTAGTGAAGATGCTCATTCTTCCTTCGTTAAATGTATTAGAGTAATGGGTCTTGATACTACAAATCTTGTCAGGATTAAAACTGATAATCAAGGTCGAATGGATATAAATGATCTCAGAAAGTCTTTAGATAAATGTTCAATAGAAAATAAGAAAATATTTGCTATTGTTGCCACCCTTGGGACAACTGTAAGAGGAGCAATTGATCCTATTAAGGAAATTAGTGAAATCTGTAAACAAAGAAATATATGGTTACATATTGATGGTTCAATTGGAGGGATTTTTGCTATAACTTCTATTCCAATAGAAGGTTTAAATAATATTCATGAGGCTAATTCGATAACGATAAATCCACAAAAAATCATTGGTATTACAAAGACTTCATCATTGTTATTGGTATCAAAGATGAGTACTTTAGAAAACACTTTTAATACTGGACTACCATATATATCATCTAAAGAAAATATTATAAATAGAGGAGAGATAGGCATACAAGGTTCTAGACCTGCAGAGGTTATCAAACTATGGCTTGGGTTACGTTTTTTAGGTATGAATGGAATAGAAAATATATTAAAATCATCAATTAAAAGAAAAGATTTTTTTATAAAAAATATTAGTAACAATAAATTTGATATATATTCAGGTCCTCTTCATATTGTTTCATTCTTACCAAAGAAACTTGAGCCAAATGAATCTGATGCATGGACCCAAACTAAAGTTAATGAACTAATTAACAATAATTTTATGCTTTCTAGACCAAAATTTAAAGGTAAATATTTTTTACGAGTTGTCATGGGAAATTACAATACAAAAGAATCTCATATTGAGGAACTTTTGAGACTTTTAAATGCTTAAATGATGAATATAGGTAGACCAAAAATTATTGCTATTGTAACAGGGTTTATATCTATAGCTATTTGTATTGCTTATTTACTTTTAATAACTATCTTTGATTTCAGAACATATCTAAATGATCAATTATCCAATTTTACATAGTAAATGGAGGCAACCTTTTATTTGATTTAAAATATTTTTTCATTTCAATTTTTGAAATAGCTTCCTTTACGAAGTTGTTTAAAATGTCCTCTCTCTTACTTACTCTATAAATCTTATCTACTACTTCTTGAATTCCTCCATCTCCCCAATCTTGACCATTTTTAAAATACTCAATCAAACTTAGTCCTACTATTCTTATTAACCAGCCTGCTGTAACTGATTGTATAGATTTAGATAATATTATTTTAGTCAAGCTTGTAGCTAAAGCAGGTGAAAGAATTGCGAGCCCCCCTTTTAGTATTCCTTGTTTAGCCAATGCGCTTAGCAATGAAGTCGCTAGATCTTTTGCATCTTTTTTTGTAAGCTTTATTTCATATATTTTTGACAATTCCATTATCATTTGAAGGTTTACGGAGGTAGTAGTAAGGAAATCAACAGCTGGTAGTGGATTAACTAGTATTACACCTCCTGTTATCCACATATATTTATTAATCACTTTATTAGACATTAAATATCTTTGTTCTTGGACGAAATTTTTACTTTTAATACCTAACTTATTTGAGCGAAAAAGAATATTATCTGCCAATAACTCTTCACCATTATTATCGAGCGTTTCAATTATTTCTCTAAATAAACCTCCTATCTCTGGAACTAAATTTAAAGTATCTGATTTTATATAAGGAGATTGTTGAGGTACTGCAATTGTTTTAACAACGGAAATTTTATTTTTTCTAGCCGAAGTTATAGAAATTATATTTTCTTTGATGAGATTATTTTCATCTCTAGACCTCAAATCACATTTATTTAGAACTATTATTATTTTTTTCCTTAATTTTAATAATTCTTTAATTAAATAGTTTTCGTATTTATTTATGTCCTGATCTATCACAAAAAGAACAAGGTCAGAATTTGATGCTTGTATAATTGTTTCTTTTTCTCTCTCTTCTCCTAATTTAGATGGCTCGAATAAACCTGGGGTATCCACTATATTAATGTTTCTTTTTAAAATTGGGATACGAATTTTATAGCTATTAATATGCTTTGTTGTACCTATTTTTGCTGAAGTTTGTCCGACAATATTCTTCAATAATGATCTTGCTATAGATGTTTTTCCTGAGGAACCTGCTCCAAAAAGAGTTACTTTATAATCTCCTGTTTTTAATTGGGACTCTAGTTTATTTTTTTGATAATTTAACAATTCAACTTTTACATTATCATTAATTTTTTTATTAATTTTCTCGACCCCTTCCAAACTTATCTTGGCAGCACCATATGTATTTTTGAATAAAAGTGTATTTTTATTATTTT
>QCEK01000005.1 GCA_003280655.1 Prochlorococcus sp. AG-355-O17 | reverse complement strand
CAAAGTTACACCGAAAAGGTTTTAGTAGAAGGTTCAAAATATGTTCCAATTGTTTATGATAATGGGTTTGATTTGATTATTGCTAAAGCAGATGATGACTTCCCAGAAGAATCAATTGAACCAACTCTGGAACAATTATCAGAAAACTTAAGAAAAGGTAGCAGATCTGGTGCGAATGTAAAAATAAAGATAAGAAAACTTGAAAAAGTTTCAGAGGATATAAGTAAACCAGTGGTTATAGGAGAAGTTCAGAAAAATGTCAAAATGAATTAGCATATTAAACAATGGTAAGTAAAACCTTTTTAGATTTTTTGCCGATTAATTTTAGACATGAAAAATCTTTTTTTATTCAAAATAATCTAACTGACTTTAAAAAATTAAGTAATCTTTCGGACCTAGATATAAATGAGATTCAAAGAAAATCTTCGCTTTGTACATTGAATAATCTAAAGAAAATTAGAGCTATAGCTATTTTTAAAAAAGAAATTGGAATTTCTCCACCGCAAGCATATCTACTTTTACATTGCGGTATATCTTCTATTAAATCATTATCACAATCTACTCCTTACGAATTAGAACGCAAAATTGGTAGGTTAGAAAGAACTCTTAGAGTAAGAAATGAGACAGATACAACTTTTAGTCTCTTAAAAGGATGGATTAAAAAAGCGAGTCAAATCGTAAAATCTATTTGAAATCTTGGTTAAAAAATTTTTTTAATGTAGAATTTAGAAAAAGTAAGTGATAATGAAACCTTTATTATTTTTGTTATTTTTGTTTTCCAATTCTTTATACCCTGCTTTTAGTCAATCTAACTTATTGGAAAGTGTAAAAAAGAATCCCAACGAAGCAAAGAATTTATGTAATAAATTTAGAGAGTTTAATTCAAAAGGTATATCAGCTAGTTCAGATCAAGCTATAAAGTATGTTTCAAACAAAAAAAAGTTAACTGCAGTTAACGCTGAGATCTTTTCTATTTATGTCATTGGACTGCACTGTCCAGACATTATCTAAAGCCTAGATGTCTGGTTCAAGATGGTTTGACAAGTCTCTATTACTTAGAGATGGAGTAAGACTTATATCAAGGATATGGTTGCCTAATAGTACTGGGCCATGGCCTGCATTATTAATGAGACAACCTTATGGCAGGGAAATAGCTTCAACTATTACCTATTCTCACCCTCAATGGTGGGCATCCAAAGGGTATATGGTGATAATTCAAGATGTTAGAGGTATGGGTTCTTCTGAAGGAGTTTTTAATGGGTTTTCTCAAGAAGCTAGCGATACTTCAGAAACACATGAATGGGTAAGGTCTCTTAAAGAATGTAATGGGAAACTTGGCTTATATGGTTTTTCATATCAAGGATTTACTCAACTAACTGGTGAATTAAATTCAAAGCCGCCCGATTGTTTATCTCCAGCAATGACTGGAATGAATATCAAGGATCATTGGTCCTCAGATGGAGGAGCATACTGGTGGCATAACAATATTGCATGGGGACTTCAAATCGCAGCACTAAAAATGAAAAGAGAAAATAATTTATTTGAGTGGGGAAAGATAAGATTAGCTTTGGAAAATAAAAGTTATTTAAGGGAAGGTATTGATATTTTAAAAAAATATGATCCTAATAGCTTTGTTTTGGAATGGCTAAAAAATTTAAATAATTCTTACCCCTTTAAAGAATTTAAGACAATTTCAACATGGATTAAACAACCTATGTTAATTATTGGAGGGCTTTGGGATCCACATTTAAAAGGTGCCTTTGATCTTTATAAAAAATCTAAAGAAGCTGGTGGCAATCCAGAGATACTTATTGGGAATGCTACACACCTAAATTGGTGGGAGGGATCACAAGATTCTTTATTAAAATTTTTTGATAAACATTTAAAATCAGATGAAAAATTTAATTATAAGAATTCAAAAAGCGAGAAAAAAATATGGAATATTTCATTAAAAAGATGGGAAGAATTAGATAATAAATTTCACCCTGAATTTATTTTTGGGCTCAAAAGCGATGGCATAGCAAATGTAGATGTTGTAGATGGAAGTCTGACAATAAATTCAAAAGGATCGGGATGGTTCACAATTGTTAATGACCCATGGAGACCTACTCCATCTGACGGTGGTCATTTAGGTCTAAATCCAGGAAAGTTTAATAGAAATATTATTGATAAACGCCTGGATGTAGGTGTTTTTCAAACCAATTATTTCGAAGAAGATCAATATTTCAAAGGAGTTCCCATATTAGAAATTCAAGTAAAAAGTGATCAGCCCAATTTCGATATCTGCCTTGCTTTATCTCTAGTTGAAGAAGGGAATGAAAAAGTGAATCAATTTTCAACTGGATTCTTAAGGGTTAAAAACTCCAAAATAAGTGAAGAATGCATTTATCAAATAACAATGCAGCCAACAAATATTTGTTTGATTAAAGGTAGCAAGCTTCGCTTATCTATATCTGGATCAGCTTATCCCGCTATTGGAGTTAATCCTGGATTTGGGGAGGGAAATGTTGGAGCGCCTTCAGCAAACCATAGAGTTATTACTCTAAGTTTTAGCCTTAATAAATCATTTATGAAAATGAACCCTTTTTTTTATAAATAATTATTTTTTTGGTTAATCATTTGATATTATTAATCCTTAACATCTACCAGTCATGATCGAGACAATTCAAGCAGACTGGATTAAATCAGAAGCCATCAACCTAGAAAATTGTTGCAATGATAATCCATTAAAAATATTAGGCCCCCATTTTTATGAAGAACAATGGGTAACAAGGGTATGGATGCCCGAAGCCGACGAAGTTAAAATAAATTTTAAAAACAATACCTATAAGGCGAAAAACATTAACCATAAATGGCTTTTTGAAGCTATCCTGCCTGAAAATCCAAATTATAATTACGAAATAAATATTTCACGAGGAGGGATCACACATACACAACATGATCCTTGGTCATATAGAGAAGAGTGGATGGGAGAAGTTGATAGACATCTTTTTGCAGAAGGTAATCATCATCATATTTGGGAAAAAATGGGAGCACATCTCATTGAAGAAAAGAATCAAAAAGGAGTCATGTTTTGCATTTGGGCTCCAAATGCAAAATCAATCTCGATAATTGGAGATATAAATTCTTGGGATGGAAGACATCATCCAATGCAAAAAAGATTAGGGGGAATTTGGGAACTATTCATGCCAACAATGCAAGAGGGCGACACATATAAATACGAAATAAGGACACAAAAAGGTCATATTTATGAGAAAGCTGATCCATATGGTTTCCTTCATGAAATCAGACCTCAAAATGGTTCAATAGTTTCAAAATTGAAAAACTTTAATTGGAATGATAGTTCTTGGATTTCAAATAGAGATTCTTCTAGTCAAATTAACAAGCCAATTTCAGTTTATGAAATGCATTTAGGAAGTTGGCTCCATGAATCAAAAGATAATAAATATCTAGATGACAATGGCGAACCAAGAGACCCCGTGCCTGCAGCCGATTTAAAACCTGGAACAAGATTATTAACTTATCCAGAATTAACTAAGAAACTCATCCCTTATGTAAAAGAGAGAGGATTCACTCATATAGAACTAATGCCAATATCTGAACATCCTTTCGATGGTTCATGGGGATACCAAGTTACAGGCTGGTATGCACCAACAAGTAGATTTGGCACCCCAAATGAATTTAGAGAGTTTGTAAATAAATGTCATGAAGAGGGGATAGGCGTAATTCTTGATTGGGTACCTGGTCATTTTCCAAAAGATAAGCATGGTTTAGCATTTTTTGATGGTTGCCATCTTTATGAACATGGAGATTCACGAATAGGTGAACACAAAGAATGGGGAACCCTAATATTTAATTACAGCAGAAATGAAGTAAGAAATTTCTTAGTAGCCAACCTCGTTTATTGGTTTGAAGAGTTTCATATTGATGGAATAAGAGTAGATGCTGTAGCTTCAATGCTTTACAGAGATTATCTACGTCCAGATGGAGAATGGATACCCAACGAAAATGGTGGGAATGAAAATATAGAAGCCGTTAAATTTCTTCAACAGGCTAATCATGTACTTTTCCAACACTTCCCAGGTGCACTTTCCATCGCTGAAGAATCAACAACTTGGCCAATGGTGACTAAACCAACTGACATGGGAGGTTTGGGGTTTAACTTGAAATGGAATATGGGATGGATGCACGATATGCTTGATTATTTTGAAATAGATCCTTGGTTTAGGCAATTCCATCAAAATAGTGTAACTTTCTCAATTACATATAACTATACAGAGAACTTTATGCTTGCACTTAGTCATGATGAGGTTGTCCATGGAAAAAGTCATCTTTTGCATAAAATGCCTGGCGATGACTGGAAGAAATATGCAAATACTCGAGCATTACTAACTTATATGTGGACCCACCCTGGCAAAAAAACGATATTTATGGGAATGGAATTTGGGCAACGACAAGAATGGAATGTTTGGGATGATCTGCAATGGGAGTTACTAGAATTTGAGCCTCATAAAGGTATAAGAAACTTGATTGATGACCTAAACGTTCTTTATAAAAATGAACCTGCATTATGGAAAAATGACTTTGATCCTTATGGATTCCAATGGATTGATTGTAATGACAAATCTAATTCGGTTATAAGTTTTATGAGAAGAGAAAACGATACCAATGAGTGGCTTGTTGTTGTTGCTAACTTTACACCTAATACACATGGGTCCTACAAAGTAGGTGTTCCTGTGGAAGGTTTCTATAAAGAAATATTTAATTCAGATGGTTCTAGATACGGGGGCAGTAACAAAGGAAATATGGGGGGGAAAGAAACTATAAATTACAATATTCATGATTATCAAAATGCTCTAGAACTTGCTTTGCCCCCATTAAGTGTGAGTATCTTCAAACATCAATCAAAAAAATAAGAAGGCTCATTTAACTTAGTGCTTCATATAAATGTTCATATAACGCTTTTGCTCTGCTTTACATTGTAAGATTTTTAAGTTGGATTTAAATTTTTTTTAAAAATATCGAATTAAAAAATGGGTCAAGATTTACCACTACTACTTTCTGCCGCATTAGGTAAAAAAGTAAATAGGCCTCCAGTATGGATGATGAGGCAAGCAGGAAGATATATGAAAATCTATAGAGATTTAAGGGAGCGTTACCCCAGCTTTAGAGAGAGGTCTGAAAATCCAGAATTATCATATGAGATTTCAATGCAGCCTTTTCATGCTTTCAAACCGGATGGGGTGATCCTTTTTTCAGATATCCTCACTCCTCTTCCAGGGATGGGCATAAATTTTGAAATAATAGAAAGCAAAGGTCCAATTATTGAGAACCCAATAAGAACTCTTAATCAGGTAGAAAATTTAAAAGAATTAAATCCAAGTGAGAGCTTAAGCTTTGTTGGGCAAGTCCTTTCTTCACTAAAAAAAGATGTAAATAATGAGGCAACAGTTTTAGGTTTTGTTGGCGCACCTTGGACTCTTGCTGCATATGTAGTTGAAGGTAAAAGCAGTAAAAATTATTCTTTAATAAAATCAATGGCTTTTAATGAACCAGATTTACTTCATAAACTTCTTGATCATTTTGCAAAATCTATTGGTGAATATCTTAAATATCAAATAAAATCTGGAGCGCAAGTAGTACAAATTTTTGATTCATGGGCAGGCCAACTGAGCCCACAAGATTACGATATCTTTGCTGGGCCGTATCAAAAAAAAGTTGTTGAAATTGTAAAAGCAGAATACCCTGAAACACCAATAATTCTTTATATTTCAGGAAGTGCTGGTGTCATAGAAAGAATGGCAAAAACTGGAGTAGATATAATCTCATTAGATTGGACAGTAGATATTGAACATGCTTGTAAAAGAATCCCCAGTGGCATAGGAATTCAAGGTAATGTTGACCCTGGCATTTTATTCGGAAACAAAGAATCAATAACAGAAAGGATAGATAATACTTTCAATAAAATTAAGGACAGGAAATATATTCTTAATTTGGGTCATGGGATTTTACCAGGGACTCCAGAAGAAAATGCTCAAACATTTTTTGAACATGGGAAAAAACTCACTTACTAGTCAAAGTCTTGGCATATAAAAACTTATTAATCACAGGTGCTAATGGATGTGTTGGCCAATATTTAGTTGATTGGTTTTTAAAAAACACAAAATTCAGGCTTTATCTCATGGTAAGAGACAAAAGTAAGTTGCCAATTTCTGTCCAAAAAAATAAAAAAGTCAAGTTAATGGTTTGTGATATAAGGGAATCAAACAGGTATACAAAGGAAATTAGTCAAATTAATTACCTAATACATACTGCTACAGCTTGGGGAGATCCAAGAAGAGCTTATGAAGTAAATATTAAAGCATTTGAAGAATTACTTGAAATGCTTGATATTGAGAAGTTAGAAAAGATTATTTATTTTTCAACAGCTAGTATTCTTGATACCCAAACAGAATTAATGAGGGAATCATTGATTTATGGAACAGAGTATATTCAAACAAAATATGAATGTTTCCAGAGACTTAGAGAAAGCTCATTTGCAGAAAAAACATTCGCTGTTTTCCCTACCTTGGTTTTTGGAGGGAATCTTGGAAAAAAAAGTAAATATCCTGTGAGTTATTTAACTAGTGGATTGAAAGAAATAGGGAAATGGCTTTGGATAGCAAGATTTTTAAAACTCGATTCTAAATTTCACTTTATACACGCAAATGATATCGCCCAGATTTGCGGTTTTCTAATTCAAAATCATAAAGAAGAGAAATACAAAGGCTTTAGAAAATTTGTGCTAGGTCAGAAATTCATTTCAATTGATGATGCCATAATTACACTTTTAAAAAGACATAATATGAAGAGATTTTTTGCGATACCACTTACAAAAAAAATTCTAAAAATATTATTAAGAATTCTCCCTATCCAAACTACTCCTTGGGATAGCTTCAGTATCAAAAAATATGACTTTAATCATGTCCCCATCACTAATCCTGAGACTTTCAAACTTAAAAGTTATGCCAAGTCACTGAATGATATTTTAAGGTTATCAAAGTTACCAAGCTGTAATAACAATTAAAATTCTCGCAGTTAGGTTCCTAAAGCCTTGTAATATATATAAATAAGTAAATTTTAATTATGTTACGTTCAATCTTTGCAGGGTTATTCGCAATAGTTTTAACTCTAGGTTTAGGAATTTCATCAGTTTCAGCTAAGACTGTTGAAGTAAAACTCGGAACAGATGCTGGAATGCTTGCATTTGAACCAAGTACAGTAACCATTAGTGCTGGTGATACAGTTAAGTTCGTCAACAATAAATTAGCTCCTCACAATGCTGTTTTTGATGGACATGAGGAATTAAGTCATGCAGACCTAGCTTTTGCTCCAGGAGAGTCTTGGGAAGAAACATTTGATACTGCAGGAACTTATGATTACTATTGCGAGCCTCACAGAGGAGCTGGAATGGTAGGCAAAGTTGTTGTTGAATAAATCTTTAATAATTAAGTTCTTTTTAATTAATACTCACTACAGTCATAACTAAATTTTGATTGATGAAAATAGTTCCAAGCGAATTCTCAAATTCTGCTTGGGACATTTTTATTTTAGCCAAAGAAATTTCTTATAAAAATTATCAACAAAACGTAGACTCTGACAATTTATTATTAGCTCTTATAAAAGAGGACAATCTTACAAAAAAGATTTTAAAAAATAATAATGTAAATCTAGAAGATCTTGAGAGGGAAATAATTTATTCACTAAATTCGAAGGCAAAAATGAAAAATAAACAAGATAATTTATATATTGGTGATACTCTGTACAAAATATTTTTGAAAGCGAATGACATTAAAAATACTTTAAATGATGTAGTGATATCAACAGAACACTTAGTTTACGGTTTCACTTATGATGATAAGTATAGATTTCAAATTTTAAATCAAAACGGTATTTCAGAATTTCTTGAAATTATAAAGAAAATGAAGTCAGATCCTGCAGTAAAAAATGAATTTAACAGTTCTAATGAGTCTTTGGAAAAATATAGTATCGATCTAACTCAATCTGCACGAGATGGGATTTTAGACCCAGTTATTGGTAGGGATGAAGAGATTAGAAGAACAATTCAAATATTGAGTAGAAGAACAAAAAATAATCCGGTTCTTATTGGAGAACCTGGGGTTGGCAAAACAGCCATTGTAGAAGGATTAGCTCAAAGAATTATTAATGGCGATGTACCTTCTGCGCTACAAGATAGGAAACTAATTTCATTAGATATGGGTTCACTTTTAGCTGGAGCAAAATATCGTGGAGAATTTGAAGAAAGAATAAAAAATATTCTAAAGAAGGTGAAAGAATCAGACGGTAAGATTATTCTTTTTATTGATGAAATTCATACGGTAGTTGGTGCAGGAGCTAGTGGAGGATCTTTAGATGCAAGCAACCTATTAAAACCAATGCTCGCAAGAGGAGAACTTAGATGTATTGGTGCTACAACTATTAATGAACATAAACAAAATATAGAAAAAGATCCTGCTTTAGAACGAAGATTTCAAAAAATAAAAGTTGATGCTCCCTCAATAAATGATACTGTATCAATCTTAAGAGGATTGAGAGAAAGATACGAAGTTCATCATAGTGTGAGAATTTCTGATAATGCTTTAGTTGCAGCTGCCACCCTTAGCGAAAGATATATTAACGATAGATTTCTTCCTGACAAAGCAATAGATCTAATCGATGAAGCAGCCTCAAGATTAAATATGGTCATAACTTCCAAACCTGAAGAAATTGATGAAATTGATCGCAAAGTTCTACAATTTGAAATGGAAAAACTATCTTTAAAAAGAGAAACAGATGATTTTTCTATAGAAAGATTAAAAAAAATCAATAATGAACTTATATCCCTTAAAGATAAACAGGCAGAATTAGGTGCTCAATGGAAAAAAGAAAAAGATGAAATTGATGAGATTAGCACCATAAAAGAAGAAATTGAATCTGTTCAATTGCAAATAGATCAAGCCAAAAGGAGTTTTGATCTCAACAAAGCTGCAGAATTAGAATTTGGAACATTAAATTCTTTGCAAAAAAAATTAAAAGAAAAAAGTGAGTCCCTAGTAAATTCACAAAAAAATGGAGATAAAAGTCTTTTAAGACAAGAGGTAACTTTTGATGATATTGCAGAAGTTGTCTCAAAGTGGACCTCTATTCCAGTACAGAACTTAAACCAGTCAGAAAAAGATAAACTTTTGAGCCTCGAGTCAATTCTTAAAGAAAAAATTATTGGTCAAGATAGTGCAATAAGGGCTGTTGCAGATTCCATTAAGAGATCAAGGACTGGTCTAAATGATCCAAGCAAGCCATTAGCAAGTTTTCTCTTTTTAGGTCCAACTGGTGTAGGGAAAACAGAGCTGAGTAAAGTAACAGCCAAAATTATATTCGATTCAAATTCTTCAATTACGAGACTGGATATGTCTGAATATATGGAAAAGCATTCAGTAAGCAAAATTATAGGTGCACCTCCTGGATATTTAGGTTTCGAATCAGGCGGTCAACTAACTGAAGCTGTACGCAAAAATCCTTATTCATTAATACTCCTAGATGAAATAGAGAAAGCTCACAAAGATATTTTAGATATTCTCTTACAGGTTCTTGATGATGGAATCATTACTGATGGTCAAGGTCGTACAATCAATTTCAAAAATTCAATCATTGTTCTCACAAGTAATTTAGGAAGTCAATCAATAAATGATTTATCAGTTAGAAAAGAAGATACAAATGAAATTAAAAAAGTTGTAGATAATGAAATTAAAAAATTTTTCAAGCCTGAGTTTTTAAATCGACTTGATGAAATAGTTATTTTTAATAATTTAGAATTAAATGACATAAAAGAAATTGCAAAAATCCAGCTTCAACATTTAGAAAAAAGACTTAACAAAAAAAACTTAAAATTAAAAATTACGGATGAAGTAACTAACCAACTTGTCGAAAATAGTTTCGATCATGCCTATGGCGCAAGGCCTTTAAAAAGAATTATTCAAAAACAAATTGAGACAAAAATTTCAAATAATATATTGAATAATCATTACCTTAATAAAGACGAGATTAATATTTATCTGGTTAATGGAGAGATAAATGTTGATTAAATATCTAAATTAAAGAATCCTATATGACTTTAAAATTAACAACTTTAATCTAAGATTTGAACCAATCAGGA
The DNA here is from genome assembly GCA_003280655.1 of Prochlorococcus sp. AG-355-O17. Classification (GTDB taxonomy): domain Bacteria; phylum Cyanobacteriota; class Cyanobacteriia; order PCC-6307; family Cyanobiaceae; genus Prochlorococcus_A. The sequence goes on along the minus strand of QCEK01000005.1, from coordinate 113,905 downwards.
ATTTCCTCATAATTTGCTTTATTCGATTTATTTTCTTTTGATTCTGTTTTCCAACAACATGTTCTGCCCTTATCCTTATCCTGTAAGTATTCATTAGCCCATCTCCAAATTAATTCAGAGGTGAACTCCATTCCCACATTATCCATAATTCTCAGATCTAAAGCATCTAAGTCATGTAATTTTTCCCAGTAATTCAGCAAAGGGTCATCTTTATTTATTAAAAAAGTATGGTCAAATTGCTCCTTTAGTCTATTTTCTAGGGGCTTTAGACTTGAAAAATCGACTACAAAACCATTTAGGTCTAATTTTTTTGCCGTGAACCAAAAGGTGAATGATCTTGAATATCCATGCACAAATCTGCAGTGACCTTCATGGCGCCATTGCCTATGTGAACAAGGAAAATCCTCGTAACTTTTGCTGCATGAAAATTTCAGAGAATGAATATACATCAATTAACTGTTAGGATAATTTTAATGAAACACATTGAGTAGGATTTAACATAACGAACATAATGACTTATTCAACTAATTTTTCGATAGAGGATCTACGCTTTGATAATTATGGATTAATCCCTGCAATAGCACAAGATTGGCTTGACGGATCAATTCTTATGCTTGCTTGGATGAACAAAGAATCTTTGACAATGACACTTGAAACCAAAAAAGTTCATTATTGGAGTAGATCAAGATCCGAAATTTGGAGAAAAGGAGCTACAAGTGGAAGTACCCAAATACTTAAGGAGATAAGATTCGACTGCGATAATGATGCACTAATCCTTTTGATTAAACAAAATGGTTCAGGAGCATGTCACACTGGGGAAAAAAGTTGTTTTTTCAACGAAATCAAAATTAATCAAAGTGATAAAAAAGAGAAAAAAACAACTCCCTTTTCAAATATTTGCTCTGAATTATTCAATACAATTAACGAAAGATCAATAAATCCATCAGAAAAAAGTTACACAAATCATTTATTAACAAAAGGTAGTAATACTATTTTGAAAAAAATAGGAGAAGAATCTGCAGAATTTATAATGGCTTGCAAAGATAATGATAAAAATTCAATCTCAAATGAAGCTGCTGATTTAATTTATCATCTGCAAGTAGCCCTTATGCATAAAGGGGTTGAGTGGAGAGATGTACTTGCTGTTCTAGAATCAAGAAGAAAAAATTAAAAAATTAAAATTTATAATTTTTAATTTTTTTAACCTAAAATTTTAAAAAATAATGTTAATTAACTAATTAATAATTATTAATTAATTATTAATTAATTATTACATGTATGGCTTATTACTGAATTGACTATAAGTTGAATGTATCAACAATGAGGTAAATCGTGAGTTCATTAAGCGATTTTCTTGGTGAAATAGGTCGTCATCAACTTTTGACTCCCGAAAGAGAACTCACAATGGGCAGAAAAGTCCAAGAAATGGTTGTGCTTGTTAATAGATGTCAAGAGGCGGGAGGGAAAGGCCCCGCTTGTGAATATTCCGAAGCTGAGAGAAAAAAGATCAAAATTGGTGAAAAAGCTAAAAACGAGATGATAACAGCCAACCTAAGACTAGTTGTCAATCTTGCCAAGAGATACCAAGGGAAAGGATTAGAATTACTGGACTTAATTCAAGAGGGGACATTAGGTCTTACAAGGGCCGTAGAGAAATATGATCCGTCTAGAGGACATAGATTTTCTACCTATGCTTATTGGTGGATTAGGCAAGGTTTAAATAGAGCATTGTCAACTCAAAGTAGAACGATAAGGATCCCTGTTAACATTAATGAAAAACTTACAAAACTAAGATCAGCAAAATCAAAGCTTATGCAACTTAAGGGAATTCCACCCACTAGTGATGAGCTAGCTGAAGAAATGAAAATAACCAAAGAGGAAATTGACGAGCTCCTTTCTTGTGAATTGAGAAGCATCACTGTTAGTCTCCAAGGTACTGTCAAATCAAAATCAGATCCCTCCGAGTTAGTTGACATTCTTCCAAGTGATCAGGTTGCACCAATGGAGTTAGCAGAATTAGCCGAAAGAACCGCCTCGGCTTGGAAGTTGTTAGATAAAGCAAATTTAACTGAAAAAGAAAGAAAGATAGTAAGCCTAAGATTCGGTTTGGACGGCTCAAATGAATGGAGAACTTTAGCTGAAGTTGCAAGACATATGAGTTGTAGCAGAGAATATTGCCGACAAGTTGTTCAACGTGCTTTAAGAAAACTTAGAAAAGCAGGAATACAGAATGGATTAGTTGATAGTATTAGCTAAAAATTCCATTAAAAATATTTAAATTTCATTTATAAGGATGAAAGAGAATTTTAAAACCCAAGAAAAAATCTATGATGCTGAAGTTTTAGAAAGTTCAACATTTGATGAAAATATTATTATCAAGATTCTTATTAAAGCAGGAAGAACAATTGCCAAGCCTGCCTTAGAAGTTTTGGAGATGGCATTAGATCCCTATACTCCGGCACAAGTGAGAGTCTCATTAATGGCTGCTCTAGCATATTTGATTATGCCATTTGATCTTTTCCCTGACTTTATGCCTTTAGTTGGTTTTAGTGATGATTTTGTAGCCCTCACAGCAGTACTCAGTATATGGAGCAAATACATGACTCCTTCAATAAGAGCAAGAGCAGAGAACAAGCTTAATAAGTTATTTCCTTTTTATTGAATGAGTAAATTATCTATACAGGAAGAGAAAGAACTCGTCTCCTTCATTAAAGATTGGTTAAAAACGCATGGATTTACCCAAAAAGACTTAGCAAATGAATTAAATATTAAATCGAGTAGAACCTCCGAGATTATTCTCAAAATTAAAGAATTATATAAAAAAGGCGGCATGTTCAATATTGCAAAAAATCTTATAAAGATTGAGCAAAAATGGTTAAACAATATCAAGAACGATTATCTAGAAACAAAACAAACACCACCATACAATCAATTAGATATCGACTCATTAGTAAACCAGATAAATCAAGATACTAGTAAATAAATATTATTTAAAATAATATATTTTTAATTAAAAATGATATAACCTCTTAAAACTAACTTTTAAATAAATATCGTTATAACTCCTAAATAAGATAAATAATTGAATTATCAAAGCAAAAATATTATGCATTTTTAAGTTAAATTAATTCTTTTTATAAATAGTTAATAATTACTAAATTTTTTCGTAAATCATATTTACAATGCTTGAATCCAGGGATAAATATCATAATTAATCCATATACCTTTTTCCCAATATATATCCTCCTCAATAAGATCTTTTAACTCGTTTACATCATCAGCATTAAAAATTCCAAACAAATATTTGGTACATTTTGTTGGCCCTAATGTAATTAAAATATCGCTATCTTTTAAGTTTTTAAGTCTCTTAAGATGTTGTTCTCGAAATGGTTCCCTTTTAATAATTGCATCTTCACAGTACCTTCCAAAGACTACAAACTTTTCCATTTTTAAATATAAATAATAGAATGAATAGATATTTAATAATTGCATATATTACACGCAGATTGCTATGTTATTTAATACAACTTTCTTTTAATTAATTATGCTAACTGGTAGCGATCTCCTTGCAAAAGTTAAAGAACTTGGTGATGTTAGCAAATCTGACCTAGTTCGCGCCTGTGGATATGTTTCCACTAAAAAAAACGGAGGTGAGCGCTTAAACTTTACCGCATTTTATGAAGCACTTTTAGAAGCAAAAGGGGTTAATCTTGGTGATTCTAGAGTTGCAGGTATTGGGAAAGGAGGAAGAAAACTTAGTTATATTGCTACAGTTCAAGGCAATGGAAATCTTCTGATTGGGAAAGCATATACAGCACTTCTTGATTTAAAAGCAGGTGATGAATTCGAAATAAAGCTCGGAAGAAAACAAATCAAATTATTACCTACTGAATAATCTTAAAGACAACAAAAATAAATTGGTCATAACATTTTTAATTAATTTTGTATAAATAATTCTTTTAATTAATAAATTATCTTTGTATTTATTTTTTTTGATCAGCAGCTAAACGCATTTCTTTACAAAACTCACCAACATGATTGACAACATCTTTTTCACTTGAGCTCGAGATTCGTTTTACAAATGCACTCCCAATAATTACTCCATCTGCTCCCCACTCACGAACTTTATTAACATGTTCTGGAGTTGATATTCCAAAACCAACAGCAATTGGATTACTATTGACATCTTTTAATTTAGCAATAAGATTTTCTACTCTATTTTCCATTTTGTTTCTCTCACCAGTGACACCTGTAACACTTACTAAATAAGTAAAGCCTTTTGTATGATTTGATATTTGTTTCATTCTCTCAAAAGGAGTAGTTGGCGCTACCAATAAAATTAAGTCCATTGAATGGTTACTAACTAATTTAGAAAATTTATAAGCTTCCTCCAAAGGGAGGTCAGGAACTATTAGTCCAGAAACTCCAGCATCAGATGCCATCTCACAAAACCTTTCAAAGCCAAAACATAGTAATGGATTCAAGTAAGAAAAAAGGATGATGGGAATATTTAATTTACCTTTTAAAGACTCTAAAAGTTTAATTACTTTTCTTAAGCTAGTACCTGACTTTAAGGCTCGAGAGGCCGCCACTTGAATAACAGGTCCATCTGCAAGTGGGTCACTATAGGGGATACCTAATTCAATAAGGTCAGCTCCATTTTCTTGTAACTTTAATAAGATCTCAGAAGTTATTTCAATATTGGGATCCCCAGCCATTATAAAAGGCATTAAAGCAAATTTTTTTTTATTTTTTAACTCACAAAACATCTCATCTACCTTAGATAAAGATTCATTTTTAGTAATTTGCATTTTGTTATCTTTCATAATTTTTAGATATTTTTCTGTGAAAAATTTATGGATTTTTCTCTAAATCTTCCATAAGTTTTTGCTGCTCTTCCTTTGACAATGAGTTGAATTTGGTTTCTAGTTTATCATTAACAACTTTTTCGTACTCATTTCTATAACGCTTCCTTTGTTCCATAAAAGTCATTTTTCCATTTACAACTCTATAAACATAAGATGTTACCCAAGTAATAACAATCAAAATCAAGATACAACTTGATAGAGTAGTGGCTGTAAAATTATCGATACCAATTTGCGGTGCAAATTTATAACTAATTAATCCTATTAACGAAATAAAAAAACCTATTTGTATAACTTTTCCTTTAGTCAAATTATTTACCCTTTACCACTTCCTTTTAGTCTGAGATTTAAAAATGGAGAAAATAAAATTAAACCTGGAAAGAAAAGAAATACTAGGCTATAAATTCCTAATCTTTCAAATTTGCCCATAATATTCCATCTATTATTCATCCAGTAAAATAGTAACAATGGGATAACTAATAAATAGGTAGAAATAATTCCGATATAAGCAATTAAAGTAGCGAATGAATTATTGAAAAAACTTTCCATTTTAATTTATGGTTGCTTAGTTAAAACATAACAACTATTGGAAGTTATCGTCAGAACTAAAAATAAATAATTAAATAATGGGAGTGGGGGGACTTGAACCCCCACGAGCTAAATCGCTCGACGGATTTTAAGTCCGGCGCGTCTACCAATTCCGCCACACTCCCAAAAGGAATTTGCGCTTTTTTATCGTAGCTGAAAGCAACGCATTTAACCAAGAAAAATTGGAATATTTACACTTTTAGTTGTCTGATTAAATCTAATTTTTTAATTTACTATTCCTTCTACTCGCCATTGTAAAGTTTCACCTGCATGAAATGGTTTTATTTGTCCGACAATATTTTTTTCTTCAAAAACATCAATATATTCTTTAATTTTGTTAGGTCTAGAAACTAATTTTAATTTTTCTTTATTTGGTGGGACATTATAAAAATTAGGGCCATTCAAACTTGCAAACTTTTCAAAATTATCTAGAGCATCCTCCTCTTCGAAAACTGTTAAGTAGCTTTCTATTGCTACTGGCGAATTAAAAATGCCTGCACATCCACAAAAAGCCTTCCACTTCCTAAGGTGTGGAGCAGAGTCAGTCCCCAAGAAAAAACATTTTTTCCCACTTGTTGCCGCTCTCCTTAAAGCGAGTCTATTATTTTCCCTCTTGGCAACTGGTAAGCAGTAAAAATCACTATTTAAGCCTCCAAAAAACATTGCATTTCTATTTATATGCAAATGATGCGGGGTAATAGTAGCCCCAATATTATTTTCTTGCACAAAATCCACAGCGTAAGAGGTGGTTATATGTTCTAGAACGATTTTTAATTTTGGAAATCTTTTGGTTATTTGAGAAAGTTCTTTATCTATAAAAACCTCTTCTCTATCGAATACATCTACTTCAGAATCAGTCACTTCCCCATGAATTAAAAGAGGCATTCCATAATCTTGCATTAATTCAAAGATCTTATATAGATTTTCTATTTTCCTAACTCCATAACTGGAATTTGTTGTGGCATTGGCAGGATATAATTTTGCTGCAAAAAAAATATTATTTTTAAAACCATTAATTAGTTCCCCTTTATCAGTCTCATCTGTAAGGTAAATTGTCATTAATGGTTCAAAATTAGAACTTTCTGGTAACGCTTCAATAATAGATTCCCTATAAGAAATAGCGCTGTTGATTGATGTTATGGGACTTTTAGTATTTGGCATAACAATTGCTCTTCCAAAATATTCCGAAGTAAACTGAATGATATTTTTTAATACAAGACCTTCTCTTAAATGTAAATGCCAATCATCAGGTTTTATTATGTTTAAAGTCTTCAAAATTTTTTCTATTTAATCAATTTTAACAGCAAATTAAAATTGACAATAAATTATAGATATTCGAGGATAGTTGTTAACCAATTATGAAAATTTTTATTATCTAAATATAAAGCCTAAATATGAATGATTTTTTATTTCCAATAATAGAAATAGTTTTAGGCGTAGTTCTACTTTTTACTGGAGGAGAGTTCTTTATTCAAGGAGCCATATTTTTATCTTTAATTTTAGGAATACCTCAAATAGTAATTGGTTTGACAGTTGTTTCTCTTGGAACGAGCTCTCCTGAGTTGTTGGTAAGTTTGAGTTCAATTTTAAAAGGCAGTGATTCGCTTGCGGCAAGCAATGTAATTGGAAGCAATATTTTTAATGTTCTCGTTGTTTTGGGCATAAGCTCATTGATAACACCTCTTAAAGTAAAAAGCAGAATAGTCAGAAGAGATGTGCCTCTTTTAATGGCAATTTCTTGTGCGGTTTGGGCTATGTCATCAACAGGCTTATTGACATTGCAAGCAGGGGTATTTCTAATATTTTGTTTAATCTTAAATACAATATGGGAAATCAATACCATAAATGAGAAAGGAGAGGAGACAAAAGATGCTGAACCAGAGATAGAAGAATTAAAAGATAACTATAAAGGGAAACTTAATATTCTACTAAAGTTAATATTGGGAATATTTCTTTTAAGCTTTGGTTCAAATATTTTAGTAAATGGTTCTCAAACGCTCGCTTCTCTTTTGGGTGTAAATGAAATAGTTATTGGTTTAACTATAGTCGCAACTGGGACATCATTACCAGAATTAGTAACTTCAATAATTGCTGCATTTAAAGGCAAAACAGATCTTGCGATTGGGAATGTAATAGGAAGCAATTTGCTCAATCAACTTTTAATCCTTGGAAGTTGCAGTATTTTTTCAGGATTTAAAGGTTTAGTAATTGAACAGAGTCTAATAAAAGTTGACTTACCTTTTATGGTTTTAACTACCTTTGCATGCTTACCAATTTTCTGGAGCAAAGGGAAAATTACAAGAATTGAAGGATTTATTTTGCTTAATCTTTATATTTTCTACATTCTGGATAAGATACTTTTCCTGAATAGATTTAACTTCCTTTCTGAATTAAGGATAGGTTTATTTATTTACTTTGCATTACTTATAGTATTTCTGATAGTTCAAGAAAAATTAAAATTTTCTAATTCATAATTTTATCCATACATAGTCACAAATTCTTCTGAGATAGTGGGGTGCAAAGCCATAGTAATATCAAAGTCTTTTTTTGTTATCCCTGCATTTAATGAAATCGATACCATTTGAATTATCTCAGACGATGTTTCTCCAAACATATGACATCCTAGGACTTTGTCAGTTAGCTTATGAACTACAATCTTCAACATACATTTTGATTTATTCTTTTTAAAGGTATTAGACATAGGGGTAAATTTGCATTTGAAAATTTTTATATTTTTTTCAGAATAAATCTCTTTAGCTCTTTTCTCACTTAAGCCAACTGTTGAAATTTCTGGAATAGTAAAAACGGCCTTAGGAATATATTCATAATTCACTTTTCTTTTTTGGGCATTAAAAAAATTATCCGAAAAAACTCTCCCTTGTTCTATTGCTACTGGAGTTAAGTTTGGCTTATTGATGATATCGCCAACTGCAAAAATATTTGCGTTGCTTGTTTGATTAAGTTCATCGACATCTAAATATTGGCCATCCATCTTTAGATTTAAAAAATCTAAATTTAAAGGCAAAAGATTTGGTTCTCTTCCTGTAGCAATAAGAATATTACTAGTTAGGAGTTTATCTCCAGAGTCTAAGGTAGATTCCAGATTTCCATTTACTTTCTTGATAGACTTTAATTGAGTATTGGAGATTATATTGATTTCAGTAAAAGTAGGTGATTCCTCTAGGCATGAAGAAAGATCCTCATCAAAACCATTAAGTAAATGTTGACCTCTAATTAATTGAGTTACTTCAGTACCTAAGTTTCTGAAAATAGAAGCAAATTCACAAGCAATATATCCTCCTCCAACTATTAATATTGATTTGGGAAACTTTTCTAATTCAAAAATATCATCACTAGTCCATGCCAAATCTACCCCAGGAATATTTAATTTCTTTGGTTTACCTCCAACTGAAATAAGAATTTTTTTTGAACTTATTTTATTTTTAATTTTCTTCGTTTTTGGACAAATAATTTCTAATTCATTTTGAGTAATAAATCTTCCTAAGCCATCAAAAACAGTTACATTCAATTTGTTTAAAGAATTTCTATGTAAATGGCTTAATCTAGAAACCTCCTCCCTAACATTCTTCAATAAAATATTTGATTCAAAATTAATACCTTCATTTTTTAATCCATATCCTTCAGAAGAATCCATATTTTTTTTACTTTTAGCTGCATAAACCATTAATTTCTTAGGCACACATCCCCTTATCACACAAGTTCCTCCTATTTGATTTACTTCTATGATTGCGACTTTTGCTCCATAACTAGCCGCACGTTTAGCCGCCGCGAGTCCTCCAGATCCAGCGCCAACAACAATTAAATCAAATTCAAATTCCAAGACTTTTTTTAATCAATTATTATAAAGTTAGTTTAAAGCTTTAATTCAAATAATGAATGGGATTTTGACATGGGATGATTTAAATAAATTTGAAGTTGAAGATCTTGATAGAGTACATGGTATAAATAATTCCTACGCAAATTTAAGATTATTTGGACATAGTGAAAATGATGTATTAGTTACTCTCTATAGGGATAGGCATTCTTGGTGTCCTTACTGTCAGAAGATATGGTTATGGCTTGAATTTAAGAAAATTCCATACAGAGTCAAGAAAATAAATATGTTTTGCTACGGCCAAAAAGAAAGTTGGTTCCTTGAAAAAGTCAGATCAGGTAAATTACCTGCAATTGAATTTAAAGGGCAAGTTATAACTGAAAGCGACGATATCATAGCTTTTTTAGAAAATGAATTTGGAGCACTTGGATCTTTTATAACATCTAGTCACCTTATCAAAATTCGAGAGTTAGAAAGAGAAATTTTCAGATCCTGGTGTAATTGGCTCTGCCGAGAAAGCTTTACTTTTATAGATAACTCTTTTAGAAAAAAAAGATTTAAAGAATCCATTTCTAAACTCGATGAAATCTTAAGTAGCTCTAAATCAGGGTTTGTTGATCCATCAGTTTCTAACACGGGTGATATAGAGCCTGGTGTTGGAGATATAATTTTTATTCCCTATATGGAGAGAATGAATGCCTCACTTACTTATTATAAAGGGTTTAACTTAAGATCTAATTACCGTCATGTAGATAACTGGCTTACCCTTTTTGAAGGGACAAGTGCTTATAAAGGCACTCAAGGAGATTTTCATACTCATTCTCATGATTTACCGCCACAAATGGGAGGATGCTATAAAGAAAGCAATGAACAACAGATTGCTTTCTCTAAGTTAATAGATACTGGAGAGGGTTTAGGTAATTATGAATTAAACCAAAATTATGATTCTAAATATTATGCAACAATTGCTCTTAAAAGAGTGATAAAGCATAAAGACAATTTACTAAAGCTAAACCCATACAATAAAGAATCCTTTGACGAATCATTGAGATCAGCTTTGAGCCATATGATCACAGGTGAAATATTAATCCCTAAAAAACTTTCAGGAATTTCTCTAAGATACTTAAAAAATAGAATCTCAGTTCCAAGAGATATGCCAATTATTTCAGCAAGATTATTAAGGCAATCCTTATATAAAATTGAATCGCTCTGTGATTTTAATGAAATAGATAAGATACCTTTCAGGCACAGATATGATCAAGATCCTAGAAATTTTATTTCTTGTTAACAGTAAAACTATAAATTTTTTCTTGAATCTATTTGCAGTAAATCTCTTATTTTTTGAACTTGACTTGCAATATTAGGATCAATAGACAATTTTTTTTCAACTTGTTCAATAGCATACATGACTGTTGTATGGTCTTTGCCCCCAAACTCATCTCCAATTCTTGGTAGACTTAAATTTGTTCCATGTCTCATAAGATACATGCCTATTTGCCTAGCTTGACTTACTGGCTTTCTCCTACTTGAACTAATCAATTCATCAGTAGAAACTTTAAAGAAATCTGACACTTTATTAATAACTTGTGTTGGAGTAACAACTACTCCAACACTATTAGGATCAAGCATTGGAGCAATTGATTGGACTGTCATTGGCAAGCCTGTTATTGATGCGAATGCAACAGCTCTAGTAAATGCTCCTTCCAATTCTCGAATATTGGAAGTGAATCTTCCTGCTATAAATTGAATTAAATCTCTGGGAAGACTCATCCTCTCTTGTTCTGCCTTTTTTTGAAGAATAGCTGTCCTCGTCTCGAGATCAGGTGGTTGAATATCCGCAGTCATACCCATTGAGAACCTAGAAATTAATCTCTCTTGAATTCCCGACAATTGATTTGGGGGTCTATCACTTGCAATAACTATTTGACTTCCCGATTCGTGAAGAGCGTTAAAAGTATGAAAGAATTCTTCCTGTGTATACTCTTTGCCTTCTAAGAACTGTATGTCGTCTATTAAAATCAGATCTACTTTTCTATATTTATCTCGAATAGCTGTCATTCCATCTCTACGAATACCACTAATAACATCGTTTGTAAAAGTCTCAGTGGATACATATTTAACTTTTGCTTCTAGATCTATTTCTACTCGATAATTCCCTATTGCTTGCATTAAATGAGTCTTACCGAGACCTACTCCACCACAAATAAATAATGGATTGAATTCTCTCCCAGGAGATTCAGCTACAGCTAAAGCTGCGGCGTGAGCCAACCTACTGTTTGGACCTACAACAAATCTCTTAAATACGTAACGTAAATTTAAACCATTAGGATTTTTGAATTGATTTTTTGAAGGATTATTTTGGTTAATACTAGAAAAAGATCTTACTTTATGATTACCGTTTTGTTCGTTAGGTTTCTCTTGATTTGTTAAATCGCTAGTGGTATTTGTTTCAGATTTAAAAACAACTTTTACATCATGGCCGCATATTTCTTTTGCAGCTTTTTCAATAGTTTCACAATAATTCTTTCTTAACCAATCACTGGAAAATGTATTTGGAGCGATTAAGGTCAATAGCCCATTTTCAAAACAGTTAAATTTAGCAGGCCTTATCCATGTCTCAAATGAAGGCTTACTTAAAGTTTTTTGAAGTGATTGTTGAACTTCCGCCCAAATAGGATTAATTGCTTGCAAAATTTTATTCTATAGATTATTAATCTAGTTGGAATTCAATAATTGGCCATTAGGAAATCACAAGATCACGACAAATTTAAAATTACTTAACAAAGCATATACAAATTTATAAGAAAAATTTTATTTTTTTATAGGCATATAATTATTTTAAATCGCACTAAATTATTGGATAAAGCATTACTCATTATTATGGCAAAATGGCATGGTTTTGGAAGATGCAAAACAAGATTATCTAAAGATATAGGTAAAAGTAATTCTACAAAGGTTCAAAGTGTAATGACCAAGCACACTATTTCAGTCGCAAAATTTCTCCAAGAAAATAAACTAATTGAAATTTCTATTGCTATATCTGGTTTAGGGAGATGCAATTGTAGAAGATGGACTAGAGAATTAGGCATCAAAAAATTTAATTTACAGGGGAAAGGCTGCTTGGGGGAAAAGATGAAACGGCAGATAATTATCAACAAAAAATTTTGTGCAAGAAATAAGATCAAAAATATTATTTTTATTGGTACTGACCTTCCAGATTTATGCCATCAAGATTTATTTAATACTCTAAAAGAGCTTCAAGAAAATGATCTTATATTAGGACCATCTAATGATGGAGGATATTGGCTCATTGGTTTATCAGAAAGAATAATATCATCTAATATATATTTACCTTTTATTAACATAAATTGGGGGACAGAAAATGTTCTTCAAAATACAATTGATAATTTTGCTTCTACAAAATTAAAATATAAATTTTTAGATAAAAAAATAGATATAGATACAATTATTGATATTGAAAATAGAAAGTAATCGACTTGTCAAAAATCTCAATTATCATTCCAACTTTAAATGAAGCTAATAATTTGCCATTATTGCTTTCAGACTTGTCAAGTATTCAGAAAGAGGGAGAAATTATAATTGTTGATTGTGGAAGTGAAGATAAAACTATTGATATAGCAAATATTTATGGAGCGAAAATATTTATATCCAAAGAAAGGAATCGAGGATTACAGTTAGATATTGGAGCTAAAAATTCAAAAGGAGAGTGGCTCATATTTTTACATGCAGATACAAGATTAACTCATGATTGGTTTAAAAAAATAAATTCATTTTTGAAGGGGAACAAGAATAGTATTTACTATTTTGAATTCAAAATTAATCATAAAAAGATAATTTATAGAGTTCTCGAAATTCTCGTAAATTTTAGAAGCAAATTTTTTAAACAACCTTATGGTGATCAAGGTTTAATAATTCATAGAACAACCTATTTTAAGAATAATGGTTTTAGAAAGATACCTTTGATGGAAGATGTAGATTTTTTAAGGAGATTAAACAAAAAAAAAGATTTAAAACAATTAAATTTTCCTATTTTTATAAGCGCAAGAAAATGGGAAAGAACTAATATTTTTCTCCAAGCAATTAAGAACTTGCAATTTAGAAGAAGATGGTTAAGAGGCGAATCGTTAAAATCAATATATTCTGACTACTACAAAAAATGATTAATTTGCATACCAAAAAGCACATTTAGAGCCTCTAGGTTCTAGTATCCATCCTTGTCTTTTGTAAAATGAAACCACTTCAGCATCAGCAAAAAGGGTTACTTTAGAAATTCCAATATTTTTCAATTCTTTTAGGACATATTGCATTAACTCTTTCCCCAATCCAAGGCCTTGATAGACAGGGTTAATAGCGACATCCCAAACTGTTGCTTCTAGAATTCCATCGCCAGTGCATCTTGCAAATCCTACTAATCTGGGGAATTTATCATCATGACGCCATAACCCAACCACCAAAATACTGAAATCTAAAGCTCTTTTTACCCTCCTTATAGGTCTTCTGCTCCAACCAACAGTTTGCAAAAGTTGATCTAGTTCTATTAGATCTAAATCTTTATTTTTACTACATACAAATATTTCTTCTTTATTTCTTTGAGTGAACTCATAAGAATTTAAACCATAGAGATCTATCAGCTCATCCCTTGGTATACTGTTTGATTTTTTGATTAACGATCCTTGGTTTCTAAAAATCATTAAAAATTCACGAATCCTTTTTGTTGAAGCTCAGAGAGCTGAAAATATAAACCCTTTTTCAGTCTCAATTCACTATGCGTTCCCTCTTCAACTAATGATCCCCCTTTTAAGACTAAAATCTTATCAGAACTTTCAATAGTTGCTAATCTGTGAGCTATTACTAATGCTGTTCTTTTTGAAAGAATTCTTTCAAGATCTTTCTGCAAAGTAGCCTCTGTAGAGGGATCCATAAACGCTGTTGCTTCGTCCATTATTAAAACAACAGGATTTCTAATCGCTACTCGAGCTACTGAAAGAAGTTGTCTCTCTCCAGAAGAGAGATTTCCCCCTCTTTCTCTTAGTAAGGTATTCAAACCCTCTGGTAATTTTTTTAACAAATTGTCTAACCCTAATTCGTTACAAAGATTTTCTAATTCAAGATTGTCTACATTCGAATTAAGTTTTAAATTATCTGCGACATTTCCGCTAAAGATAAAGGTATCTTGTAAAACCACTCCCAACATATTCCTTAGAGTTGCAATAGGAATATCTTTGATATCTATATCGTCTATTAAAATTTGGCCTGATTGAGGTTCATACAATCTACACAATAGTCTTATTATTGTAGTCTTTCCCGAACCTGTTGGCCCTACGAAAGCCACATGTTCTCCCGGATTAATCATGAAAGATAAATTCTTTATGATGTGTTCTCCTTCGTTGTAGAAAAAATTAACATTTTTGAACTCAATTTTGCCCTTAAATTTCTTATTTACATTTTTAGTATTTTCTAAAAAATATTTTGCGGAAATAGAGTCCTTAATTTGTACTTCTTCATCCAATAATTCATTTATTCTTTCTACAGCTGTTAAACCTCCTTGTATCTGAGTAAATCTTTCTGCAAGCTGCCTTAAAGGTTCAAAAAGTCTTTGGGAATATAAAATAAAAGTTGTTAATGTTCCTAAACCAATATTTCCAGAAGTAACAAGATATCCTCCAACAGCCAAAACCAAGGAGACTGCGGCAAGGGAAATCCATTCTATAAATGCGGAAATACTACTGTCATAAAATATTGTTCCATTAACTGCTTTCTTGTAAGCAACTCCAGTTTTGGAGAATTTCTTGCTATTAAAAGCCTCTCTTCTGAACATTTGAACGACTTCTAAACCTTGAAGATTTTCTTGAAAATCAGAGTTGAGTTGAGATAATTCTTCCCTTACTTGATAATTAGCTCTTCTATAACGTTTTTGAAGCCAAATAATAAAATATGAAACTGGGATTTGAGTCAAAAGTAATAAAATGGCAAGCCCTCGATCAATTGAAAGCATTGTCAAGGAAATTACTATCAGACTGACGAAATCAGCAATAACTCCAACTGCCCCACTACCAAAAACCTCGGCTAAAGCATCAACATCATTTGTTAATCTCGTTAATAATTTACCTACAGGCATTTTATCGTGATACTTAAGTGATAGAGATATTGAATGATCAAAAAGTTCTCTTCTTATTCTCGCTGTCAAACGTTGTCCCACTGCTTGGATATTGTAAGTTTGGTATCCCTGAAGAACTAATCTGAGTAATACAGTTATAAATAAAGTTAGGATTATGGCATTTATTGACTGCCCAAAGAAAGTTTTACTTAGCCAAACATCTGTAGTTTCATTCTTTAGAATAGAAATTGCTTGACCAACTAACAATGGTTGAATAGCTCCAGAAAAAGAAACAGGTAACAAAACAATCAAGATTAGATAGATTGTTTTTTTATCTTTAGTTAAATATTTACCTAACTTTTTAATCCTTCTTGAATCTTTAAAAAACATTTAGCTAATCTTCTATAAAGCATTAGTAGATTCTATTGATAAAATAGTATCTCTGAGATTATTATCATCTAACCTCATAGATAAAGGATTTCCAATTAGTCTTGCAGTCGAGTAGTAAAGATCATCTATTTTAATTAAACCATTTTCTTTAAGAGTCTTTCCAGTTGCCACCAAATCAACTATTGCCTCTGCCATACCTGTGATAGGACCAAGCTCGACTGATCCTGTCAAATGAACTATTTCTACAGGAATATTTAATTCTTCAAAATAAGTTCTTGCTGTTTTTATAAATTTACTTGCTACTTTACAATTCGCTGGAAGATCAGTTGGTTTTGAATAGTTACCATTTTTCTTAACCGCCAACGACATATGACAACCACCAAATCCTAAATCTAATAACTTTGCGACTTTTAATTCAGATTCTCGTAAAACGTCATACCCAACAATACCCAAATCAGCCTGACCATAACTTACATAAACAGGAACATCTCCATTTCTTACTAATAAAGCTTTTGCCCGTTTGCAATTTGATTCAAAGGTTAATGATCTATTATTTTCATCCAACGCATCAGAGAAATCTAACCCAGCTCTTTTAAAAGTTGAAATTGAATCTTTTAACAAAGCTCCTTTTGGTAAAGCTATAGTAAACATAGATTAATTTCTTCCAAAGATTCTTCATTCTAAGTTAATAATGGAATTTAATAAAGCTCGAAATATAATCGGACTTAGAGTTTTAAGTGATAACGTCATTTGGTTGTTGATAAAAGATAAATCCGTTGTGGTTGTAGATCCATCTGTTCACGAACCAGTTATTAGATATATAAATAAAAACAATTTTCACTTAGAAGCTATTTTGCAAACTCATCATCATTCAGACCATATTGGAGGGACGAAGTCTCTTATCGAAAGATGGCCTAATGTAAAGGTGATTGCTTCCTCCAAAGAGAAAAAGAGAATACCTTTTCAAAATGTATCTGTAGAAGATGGAGAAACTTTGAAAATTTTAGGTGAAGAAATAAAAATAATTGAAGTATTAGGACATACAAGCTCACATATTGCCTTCTTTTTGAATGGGGAAAATCCTGTTCTTTTTATTGGTGACACATTATTTTCTGGAGGCTGTGGAAGAATTTTTGAGGGAACTTATCAACAAATGTATTACTCACTTGAAAGAATCAAATCTTTACCAAAAAATACTCTCATATATTGCGCACATGAATATACAAAGGCAAATATATTGTGGGCATTGAATCTCAAGCCAAAAGATCAAGATATAAAAAATAAACTTTCGGAAGTAGAAAAAAAACTTTCTTTTAATGAATTGACAATTCCATTTTTACTTGATGAAGAGATGAAAATAAACCTTTTCTTAAGAGCAAAAAATTTAGAAGAATTTACTTTTTTAAGAGCAAATAAAGATTTATGGGTTTAAATAGAGAGGTATCTCCTTAAACAAATGTCCCCAAAACAAGTAATTAAAACACCAAATGCTCCAGATCCAGTCGGACCTTATAATCAAGCAATAAAAGCTGGTGATTTTATATATTGTTCTGGCCAAATTGCTATAGATCCAGCTTTAAATGAAATAACATGTTTAGGTGATATAGAGAAGGAAACTATTCAAGTTTTAAAAAATCTCGCAGCAGTTCTTAAAGCTGGTGGAGCCAAAATAGAGGATGTAATAAAAACAACTATTTACTTAACGGACTTAAGTAATTTTCAAATTGTCAATAAAATATATAGTGAATTTTTTAATATTGAGAACCCTCCAGCAAGGGCCTGCGTGGAAGTTTCATCTCTACCAAAAGGAGTATTAGTTGAAATAGATTGCGTCGCATTTCTAGATTAATTTCTAATTATTGAGAAATTTGAAATATGAACCAATTGTGCACCTTAGTTGTATAGATTATTAGTTGATAATTCATCTCTGATCCATGTCAGCAGCAAAGCTTAATATAGATGAACTAGAAGCAGGTTATCCTTTATTTTGCAAAGCTCTTAGACTATTGATTTTAAAAGGAAACTCAGTTAAAGATATAGAAAAGACAGTGTGTTGGGGTCATCTTGAAACTTTAAATAGATGTCTACCTGGTAGATATAAAGCACCAACATATTTAATGGCTTTAATCAAAAGAGATATTGCAAAGCCAAATAATTATTAAAAAGGACTAATCTTCTAAATAAAATTTATCAATATCCATTGAGAAGACTTTTTCTTTGCCTGATATTTCTTTATTATCTAAAAATATTGAAAGACTTACAAAATTCTTACCGAAGCTGATATTAGGATAGATATCCTTTTCTTTGCATAATTTCTCAATTTTCTCCATAAATTTACTAATTTTTGAGTATTGATCAAATTCAAATCTTTTTTCAATCCTCAAAGGTGATTCTCTTTCTTTCCACATTACATTCTTTATTCAAGACTAATTACACTATACCTTCAACAAAGTTTCTCAATAAATTTTTGAAGATAAAATTTTAGTCACTCTCCCAATAATCAATAATACCGCCAATTGTTAAATCGGTTTGAACTTCTGGATTAGGGCATGCAAATCTAGCGGCAGAACCACTAGCAGTAAAAACCCAGTTACCTTCTCCAGCTCCAACAGGATCAACAGCAACTAATTTCTTTCCTTTATTATTTTCTAAAATTCGTAAATTCATATGACCTAAGCCAGCGACTCTTTGAGTGCATACCATCCTTCCTAATACCTTCATGATTTCCACAATTTATATCCTCCTTTTTATGACTTGTTAGGATCCCAATGATCAATAATTCCAACAATCGTTAAATCGCTTGGATAAGATTTACTTCCTGCAGCTTCTCTAGCAGCTGAACTTCCAACACAAATAACCCAATCTCCTGGCTTACAGCCAACAGCATCAACTGCAACTTTATTAGAAGAACCATCTAATACAACCTGCAGATGTTTATGTTCAAAACCAGGAATCCTATTGGTAGAAACAAGTGGTTTTACAACCTTGCAAATTAACATAATTAGTGAGCCTCCTCTGTTTTTTTATCTAAAGACATTCCAATAATTTGGGCGGAATGAATGTTGTCTCTATCTCTAATAGTAGAGCAAGTATGTAACAAACCTCGATCAACTAAATTTTTATATCTAATTGATATAGCATTATTTACCCTTTCACAATCATTTATTGCCCTCTCTTTTGCTCCGGGTACTTTTCCAGAGTAATCAAATCTTATTACTACCGGAATAGGTAGATCTTGAGAAACATTTAATCCAGTAAAAATCTTCACTCCTACATCTAAATCTGGAGCCCCTTCTTCGACTGTATCTAAATGAGCAAAATAAGTTAAATTTCTGAGATGTACTTCTTTGAAACCTATACCTACTCCAATAAACCTCTCTGCATGTCCAATATCTTCATAAGATCCATGATGAAAACTCTTAACATAATCAATTTGAGAAATATTATTGACAATTAATTTATACGTAAATTTTTCCAGTCCACTGAGTTTATCTTTTGAAGATTGCTTAGAAATTATCTGGCAAATTTCTCTCTCCGCATCCTCTTTTGAAAAATTTATTGTTGAATTATAAATTTCTAATGTAGAAATAGTTTTTTCTAAATCTATACCGCCATCACTAGTTGATAAATGTATTTTCAATGAATCAGTGTCTGTATCAAGTCCAATTAACATTAAATCCACAGAAGCTCCGCAGCAAAAGCTATTCTCTACAGCCTCTTTGAAAGCATATAATTTATTTCTACCTTCTGCTGCAGCTAACTCGTCATTACTCCCATGAGCTGCGCATCCCTGATGCAAAGGATCTACTGAACTAAAATGATAAGTTACTACTTTTAAGTACCTGGTATCTTTATGAGCTTCATTAGGAACATTCTCTCTATATCTTTTATGTTCAGTTTTTACCCATCGATTAACAGTATTTTCAATATCAAAAAGTGCTCCAGCATGGGATCTTCTTCTTACAGAACTAAAAGGTATTCTCATTACATAAGCAACTGAATGAGCTAATCTTCCATCTGAACAAGGAGTTATATCAAGTAAATGTATTCCACAATCTAAGAGAAATTTTTCAAAATCTTCCGCATCCTTACTTCCAGCAGCACCTTCAAGTGGATCATTGTTAAAAAAATTGTCGCTAAGTTTCTCATGCTGTTTGAAAGCACACCATGCATATAAAGCCCTCATATCAAGAGGTTTAACCCAAGATTTATCTAATACATGGAGAGGTAAATCTATTCCCAAATTTTTTCTTGATATTTTCTGAGCCTTATTTATAAAATCTTCGTGATGTTGAATTCGAGCAATTTCTTTTAGAGTTGGAACAATTTCGTCAAAATCACTTTTTATTTTGCTTTCATACCTAAATAGATTTTCATTTTGAATATTGTTGGTTAATTTATGAGACTTTCCAGAATTTCGGAGATTATTTGATTCTTTAGTCTGTATATGGATATTTTCCGTAAAAGTTTTCATTGGAGCTGTTGGCCCCAATGTGAAGTTCTTGGCTTTAGCCAGTCCTCTTAAAGGCATTTTTTACTTAACCTCTTGCACCACCTGAAAAGGTAACAAGTTGTCCTTCACGAGTATTTCCACTAGATCCAGTTATCAAGAAATCTGGTTTTTCTGTTTCATCATTTCTTTTAGCTTCCATTGGAGGCATTGCGCTCATGAAACCTGCTCTAGATGGATTTCTCTTTCTAGAAGAAGCTCCTTCTGTACCTGTTACCTTATCACCGCGATCCCAATCGTCACCAGTTACGTTTCCTACAGATTGTCCTTCACCAGTAATCCTAGATGCGAGTCTTTTTTCTGGTGTCTTTGCAGCACGGTCTGCTTCTTCAATTTCCATTTTTTGCTTATAAGTAATATTTTTATTCGGTTCAAATCTAAATTTTTCAGTACCAGTGACCTTATCAACTGCCATATCAAAAGGTCCTGTTACCTTTGAACCATTTTCATATTCATTACCGGTAACACCTTGAGTATTTTTTTCAGAATATTTATCTCTTGATGGTGACTTGACAGAGAAGTCATTCCAAGAGTTACCTGCTGACTTTTCCGGATTCGCATAAGCAGTATCATGTGGAGGATTATCACAAGCTTGTGAGAACTGATCTCCACCAACATAAGGAGTTCCTGTTAAGTTTTTACAAGCACCTTTTTTAGCACCTGTCATTACTCCGCCAATTCCTGGTTGTTGTCCTGTAAGTCTGGCATTTGAATTATTTCCTGAATTAACTGTTGCTCGTGATTTCATATCTTCAGAAGTTTCATTATTACAATTCTCATTAATCTGATCTAAGCCTGCGTATGGTGTTCCCGTTAACACTTTGCATGAACCTGGTTCATCTCCAGTTACTATTTTTGATCTTCCTGTCATAGTCCCGCTTATTAAATTTGACTTTGAAGAAAGGCTTAAACCTACTTTTCTAGCTTCTGGTTTTGGTTTTGAACCACAAAACTTCTCATATTGTTGGGATCCCATGTACTCATCACCAGTTACATTCTTGCAACTTCCATGTTCATTACCTGTCATATGGTCTGATCTACCTACCCCTGTACCAGTTACATTATTCCCATTAAGAGTGTTGTAACTGCCAACTTTTTCAAATGCTTTACCTTTTGGATTTGGCTCTGAGCCAAGATATTGATCTCCAGTTAACTGATGTCCAGAACCTGATTCATCTCCAGTAACCAGGGTTGATCTACCAGGAAGTGATCCAGATACTTTTAATCCATCAGTTGTAGTACTATGTTTAACCTTTGAAGGATTTTTGGGAACATCACCACAATACTTCTGTGATTGATTAGCAGATACATATTCAGTTCCTGTAAGGTTTTTACAAGTTCCAGGCTCATCGCCTGTGACCCTCTCAGATCTACCAACTTCATTTCCAGTTACTTTATTACCTGATGTTGTAGAGGTCACAGTAGATCTAAGTGGCTGTTTATAACTTGGTCTATCTTGACAAAATTGATCAACTACTTCTGATCCCATATATTGAGTACCAGTTACAGTCCTGCATGTACTTGCTTCATTACCTGTAGTTTTCACTGATCTATTAGCTTGTGTTCCAGTAACTATTTGACCTGAATCAGTTTCACTTTTACCAACTTTCCAGCTAGCATCTGCAATATTTTGTTTGGCTCCATTCTTATTTGGACCACATGGTCTACATTTACCATTACCTTTTTTGCCTGTGGCACCAGTTTTACTTCTTAGCTCTCTCACTCTCTGAGAAATCTCTCTACTACTTAAATCTGGGTCTCCCCTTCTAGCTAAAGAAGCTGCACTGGTATTTTGTTTAGTTGCTGATTTACCATGTTTGGATTGAGCTTCTCTTCTAGCCAAAACAATATCTCTACTTGTATTAATAATAGGCTTTCTCTTTTGTTTAATTCTTCTTTTAACGTTTGGTTTTGATGTTTGAATTTCTGTATTATGTGAGCTTTTAACTTCCTGATTTTTGCTTATGGAAGTTTTAAGTGTGTTTACAGGACTTTCTTTGTTAACATCAGTACGAGTTCTATCGGATGAAGTGATTGCTGATTTCCCATGAGTAGACATTGCTTTTCTTCTCTCTATTACTAACTTTTTACTAGATAAAGTTGTTGAAGAAGACTTTCTACTTACCTGGGTTTTTGAGATATGTTTTGTAACTAGTTTAGTAATATTTTGATTATTTGAAGAAGACTGAGTACCAGAAATCTGTATATCTTGAGAAGATCGAACTCTATCTTTAGTAGTCGAAGAATAAGCAGCAGCTTTTTTACCGCTATCACTCATCGCCTTTCTTCTTTCTAATGCAATCTCTCTACTGGTTTTTTTTGACATAATCTTCAAATGTGAAACTCTTTTGAAAAAACTTTCTCCAAAAATATTTTTTGGAGAAAGATATTTACTACATAAAAGTAGATTTAACGTCCTTGGAAAACTACAAAAGCTGTTCCTTGGCTTTGAGTGTAAGCATCGTATCCGATGATTCTTACATGATGATCAGGGTATGCTCTATGACATGCCTCTAATTCACTTACAACCAAGTTAAGGTCTTTTTCCCCAAAGAATGGGAGCTTCCAATAAGACCAATAAGTTTGCATACTTCCACTAGGATGAACATGCTCAATAACAGGACTCCAGCCTTGAGCAATTATGTATGCAATTTGATCGTATATTTCCTCCTGGGTCATCGGTGGTAAGAAACCGAATGTTTCCAGGGTTGCAACTGTTTGATAGTCGCCTACTGTGCTCTGGAAAGGCATAATTAATTTAAATGTGAATGAAATTACTCGTAATAGAACGAGATTTGTGGAAGTTTGAGGAGAAGAATCTCCTCAATTTTGAAATCTGGTTTAACCTTGAACGTCTAGTTTGTCGACGGTATCAAATTCAAACTTAATTTCCTTCCAAGTTTCAAGAGCGATAGCTAATTCAGGACTGTGTTTAGCAGCTTCCATAAGAATGTCTCTACTCTCTTTTTCGATTTCGCGACCAGCATTACGTGCTTTTACGCAAGCTTCTAAAGCAACTCTGTTGGCTGCAGCTCCAGCAGCTGAACCCCATGGATGACCATGTGTTCCTCCACCAAACTGAAGACAAGAATCATCTCCAAAAATCGCTAGGAGTGCAGGCATATGCCATACATGAATACCACCTGATGCGACAGCAAATACTCCTGGCATTGAACCCCAATCTTGATCAAAGAAGTTACCTCTTGATCTATCTTCGGGAACAAATGACTCTCTTAAGTTGTCAATGTAACCAAGAGTTGTTTGACGATCACCTTCTAGTTTTCCAACAACAGTTCCAGTATGTAATTGATCGCCTCCGGAGAGTCTCAAACATTTTGCTAGAACCCTGAAATGGATACCGTGTTTTGGATGTCTATCAATAACAGCATGCATCGCTCTATGAATATGTAGAAGCATGCCATTTTTACGACACCAGTTTGCTAATCCAGTATTTGCAGTGAAACCGCCAGTTATATAATCATGCATGATGATTGGCATATCTAGCTCTTTTGCAAATTCAGCTCTTTCGTAAAGTTCTTCAGGAGTGTTGGCAGTACAGTTTAGGTAGTGACCCTTAACTTCGCCAGTTTCCTGCTGAGCAAGCTTAACTGCTTCTGCAACAAACTCAAATCTTTCTCTCCAACGTTGGAATGGCTGAGAGTTTATATTCTCGTCATCCTTCGTTAAATCAAGACCACCTCTAAGGCACTCATATACAACTCGACCATAGTTTTTACCCGATAATCCTAATTTAGGTTTAATGGTACAACCAAGTAGAGGTCTTCCATATTTGTTTAAACGATCTCTTTCAACTACGATTCCATTTGGTGGACCACCGCAAGTTTTGATGAAAGCGATTGGGAATCTAATATCTTCTAGACGTAGGTGTCTTAGAGCTTTAAATCCAAAAACGTTTCCTACAAGAGATGTTAGTACGTTTGTAATAGAACCTTCTTCAAAAAGATCTAAAGGATATGCAATAAAAGCATAAAAAGCTTCAGGGTCTCCAGGAACGTCTTCGATTCGATAACAACGTCCTTTATAAAATTCTAAATCTGTAAGTAACTCGGACCAAACTGTTGACCAAGTACCTGTTGAAGATTCAGCGGCAACAGCTGCTGCAACTTCTTCTCTGGGAACACCTTCTTGACCTGTACATTTGAAACAGGCTAGTAAATCGGTGTCTAGGGGTACATATTCTGGAGTCCAGTAGGTATCTCTGTACTCCTTTACCCCTGCGTCATACTTCTTACTCATAAGGATAAATTTAGGTCTGTGTAGGGAAAATAATTATTGTGCAAAATTTATAAATTTTGCTTTATTTATTAGTCCTTTTGACCAAGAAATTCACCGTTACCAAGAGCTGGTTCAACTTCTCTATGAGGACGAGCAATAATGTGAGCTGCAACTAAACCGTCACCAACTCTTTCACAAGCATCAGCACCAGCTCTTACAGCTGCGTTAACTGCTCCTGTTTCTCCTCTAACTAATACTGTGACATAACCGCCACCTACGAATTCACGACCAATAAGGCGAACTTCTGCAGCCTTTGTCATTGCGTCAGCTGCTTCGATTGCAGGTACAAGTCCGCGTGTCTCGATCATGCCGAGAGCGATACCCATTGTTTCTGTAGCCATTGTCTACTAATTACTAAATGTGGAATGTTCAATCCGAAGAATGCTTCATTAAGTACTTATAAGTCAAGCGTTTTCGATAAAATCTCCATTAATGTTTTTTCTATCATTCATAAGTTAAACTTATCACCCTTGGTACTATTGATATGTCAATACTTATGCAAATTAGTTAGTGCATCAAAACATACTGTTGTGTTAAGAAAAAATTTACATTATGTTATTTCCGTACGAGGCAGGCCCTGTCTACACAGGTGTGGAATGTTCAACCTTTCCTGTCTCCGTATCTAGCTTTGAAGTAAGATAATAACCTCAATAAATTTATTTATTATTTTGAACCATCCAGTCCTTACTATTGCGAGTGGCAACAAAACTAAAGTTTCTGAAATTTCGGCAATGCTGGATGTTTTGTCTTTAAGGGTTCAGAAGCAACCAGAATATTTAAATGTCGAAGAGACTGGAGACACATATTTTGAGAATGCACTCTTAAAAGCAAAAGCAGCTGCTTTAGAGACAAAAACCTGGGCATTAGCTGACGATTCTGGACTTGAAGTAGATGTTTTAGATGGTCGACCAGGCATATATTCTGCTCGATATGCCAAAAACAACTCTGAAAAAATTAAAAAATTAATTAATGAACTTTCTGATAGTCCTTACAGGAGCGCGAGATTTATAAGTTGTATGGTTTTATGTGATCCTTCAGGAAACTTAGTGAAGGATTCAACTGGAATATGCTGGGGAGAAATTCTTAAGACTCCAAAATATCCAAATGGGGAGTTCGAATCTGTTTTTTGGGTAAAAGAAGCTAACTGTGTTTACGGTGAGCTATCACAATCACAACTAAGTAAGTTAGGAAGCAGGGGTAAAGCCGCCAGAATTATGTCACCTTACCTCAAAAAAGAAATTGGTTTAAATTAAAAAATTCTCAATAATTTGAAATTTCATCAATTGCTCTTATAGCAGCAGCTGCTGCTTCTTCTACATCTCCTTCTTTCCCAGCGAGAGTTAATCTACCAAAAGCGCCAACTGCCTTTACATCTACAACAGTTATATTTGATGCTTTTTCTGCTTCATTTGCTGCTTTTAAGACATACCCAGCTGGTTCAGTTTCTAATATAAACATGCTCATTCCAGATTGAATCATTGATCCACTTCTGTTTTGTCTATTGATTAAAACAGCATGGTCTGGAGTAATAGCTCGAATAACTTCTGTCCAACTTGTTGAAGGTTTGGTTCTTTTTCTAACTTCACTTCCAATAGCATCTAGAACAACATCCCCAGAATGTAAAACAGTACTTTGATCTTTGTGATAAAGAGCAAGAGAGCCAAATGCTCTTTCAACAATCATCTGACCAAGTCTTACATTACTTGCTTTTAGGGCAATATCAGTGACTCTATGAACGGCCATCCCTGGTGAAACTTCCATCCAAAGGCATGAATCTCCAGGTATAGGTAAAAAACCCCTACTAACCGTCCCCATATATGCAGCTAATTGAGGTTGAAGAGAATCTAAAAAAACATATGTTCTCAACTCAATTTGCTCAACTTGACTTGCTTGTCTGGATACCAAAGACTTTTCTGAATCAGTTGTAATAAAACAGCTTGCACCACTGGCCTGAGATTGCACCTCAGATCCAGTGACTAGGGAACTTCCTTTTTTTCGTTCCCCTCTGTTTAAACTAGAAGTTGGTTCCATTGACGCGACTATAACGGATAATGGTTCATTTTTTCTATTAAATTTACTTGCATGCTTCCAACAAAACGATAACTTCAAGTAAAAGATATGCATTTTTATGGGAACTTCTCAAAAAAAAGAACCAAATGTTTCTGGTACTGAAAAAGAATTAACTCCTGATCAAACTCTTGGATTAGTTAGCCTTAGCTTGATGCAAAAACTATCTCAAAAAGACCCATCTTTTAGTTGGTTAGAAGAAGATAAAATTGAAAAAGTAAATCTTAAGAACCTTAGAGATAGATTGGAGTTAACCCAATTAGCTATAAATACTGGAGCACCTTTAACCACTTCAGAAGTGACAGCTTTAATTGGGGCAAAGCCCGGTAAATCTAAGTTAGAAAGAGCAGGATTATTAGCAACTAAAATAGCTAGAAATGTGTGGAAGCTTTCGAAAATAAGTCAAGGAAATTCCTTCTACAGAAATTAAAATACGCCCCAAAAGTTTTTTTCATAATTCCCATTTAAGTATTTAAACATTCATATAAGTTTTTTAAATGTGTTCATTTTGTAAGAGAACTTATTAATTACTTTCTTAAATTAAAAAGTGTATGCAAGCTTGAAATATAAGCTCTTGAAAATTTTTAATGAGTAAAGTTGAATTTAATAAGGAAACTGGGCCCAGGGAAGTTTTTTGTGGGCTAACTTCAATAGTTTGGCTCCACAGAAGAATGCCGGATGCTTTTTTTCTAGTTGTAGGCTCAAGGACATGTGCTCATTTAATTCAAAGCGCTGCTGGAGTTATGATTTTTGCTGAGCCAAGATTTGGGACAGCTATTCTCGAAGAAAAAGATCTTGCTGGTCTTGCTGACGCTCATGAAGAATTAGATCGAGTTGTAAATGATCTTATTGCGAGAAGACCAGAAATAAAAACTCTTTTTCTAGTTGGATCTTGTCCAAGTGAGGTAATCAAATTAGATCTTGCCACTGTCGCAGAGAAATTAAATAAAAGATTTTTAGGTCAAGTGAGATTCGTTAATTACTCTGGCAGTGGGATAGAAACAACTTTTACCCAAGGTGAGGATGGCGCCTTAAAAGCTTTAATTCCATTAATGGAGTCATCAAATGAGGAGAAATTATTATTAGTTGGTACTCTTGCAAATAATGTAGAGGATAGGTTTAAAAAGATTTTTAAAAATTTAGGAATTACAAATATTGAGAGCTTCCCACCCCGTCAATCAACAGAATTACCAAAGATTGGCAAAAATACAAAAGTTTTATTAACTCAACCTTATTTAAGTGATACCGTTCGAGACCTAAAACATCGTGGTTGTGAAATAATTTCGGCTCCATTTCCTCTTGGTATCGAAGGAAGTACTGAATGGTTTTTAGCTGCAGCGAAAGCTTTCGAAATTAGTGAACTAAAAGTTCATGAAATTATTTCGCCTTTAATTAATAGAGCAAAACTTGCTCTTGAATCTCATAAAGAAATACTTAAGGGGAAAAGATTATTTCTACTTCCTGAATCGCAACTGGAGATATCTTTGGCAAGATTTTTGCATAATGAATGCGGAATGGATCTTATAGAGGTAGGCACTCCTTACTTAAATAAAGATTTAATGAAAGAGGAGATAAATTTATTACCTGATAATACAAAAATTGTCGAAGGGCAACATGTAGAAAAACAATTAGATCGAGTAAGAGAATCGAATCCAGACTTAGTAGTTTGCGGAATGGGTTTAGCTAACCCTCTTGAGGCGGAGGGCATTAGTACTAAGTGGTCAATAGAAATGGTATTCAGTCCAATTCATGGAATTGATCAAGCCGCAGATTTAGCTGGTCTCTTCTCCAAGCCTTTGAAAAGAAATCAAATACTAACTTCAAAAACTTTAGTAACTCATTAAAAACTATGGAATTAACTCTTTGGACGTATGAAGGACCACCACATGTTGGTGCCATGAGAATTGCCTCGTCAATGAAAGACATTCATTATGTGCTTCATGCCCCCCAAGGAGATACATATGCAGATCTTCTCTTTACAATGATCGAGAGGAGGGGACAAAGGCCTCCAGTAACCTATACAACTTTTCAGGCTAGAGACCTTGGAGGCGATACAGCTGAATTAGTGAAGAAAAATATTAAGGAAGCGGTTGAACGATTCAAACCCAAAACTCTTTTAGTCGGAGAAAGTTGTACAGCAGAACTTATCCAAGACCAACCTGGAGCTCTCGCGAAAGGGATGGGGTTTGATATGCCGATTGTGAATCTTGAATTACCTGCCTATAGCAAGAAAGAAAATTGGGGGGCCTCAGAAACCTTTTATCAATTAATAAGAACTCTTTTAAAAGAAAAAGTAAGCTATTCAAAGAAAATAAGTCCTCTAAGGTGGAAGGAATATGGGCGTAGACCAAAAGTCAATATACTTGGTCCTTCATTACTAGGGTTTAGATGCAGAGATGATGTAATCGAAATCCAACGCATACTTTCAGAGCAAGGAATAGATACAAACGTAGTTGCTCCATTAGGTGCTAGTCCAGATGATATTGGAAGACTAATTGATGCTGAAATAAATATTTGTCTTTATCCAGAAATTGCGGAAGCATCATGCGAATGGCTTAAACGGAACTTTGGAATGGAATATACAAACACTATTCCAATTGGAATAAAAAATACAATCGAATTTATAAATGAAGTTCATAAGAAATTAGATCTTCCTTTGACGAATAAGAAAGAATTAGAAAATAAATCAAAACTTCCTTGGTACTCAAAATCAGTTGACTCTAATTACTTAACTGGCAAAAGGGTTTTTATTTTTGGTGATGGAACACATGCAATCGCAGCTGCAAAAATTGCCAAAGAGGAATTAGGTTTTGAAGTAGTTGGTCTTGGGACATACAGTAGGGAAATGGCAAGACAGGTAAGAGCAACAGCAAAAGAACTTAATGTGGAAGCTTTAATTACTAATAATTACTTAGAAGTAGAAGATGCAATGAAAAAAGCCGCACCTGAACTAGTTTTAGGGACTCAAATGGAAAGGCATAGTGCCAAGAGACTTGGCATTCCATGTTCAGTAATAAGTACACCAATGCATGTTCAAGATGTTCCTGCAAGGTATAGCCCACAAATGGGATGGGAAGGAGCAAATGTGATTTTTGATGATTGGGTACATCCCTTAATGATGGGATTAGAAGAGCATCTTATCGATATGTTTAAACATGACTTTGAGTTTGTCGATGGTCATCAAAGCCATTTAGGACATACAGCGACAAACACAAAGGATATTTTAAATTCTGACGAAAAAGAAGAGAATAATCCTAAAGAGGACATTATTTGGACTGAATCAGGTAGAGCTGAATTAACAAAAGTTCCATTTTTTGTAAGAGGTAAAGTTAAAACAAATACCGAAAAATATGCAATCTTG
This sequence comes from Prochlorococcus sp. AG-355-O17, assembly GCA_003280655.1. GTDB lineage: Bacteria > Cyanobacteriota > Cyanobacteriia > PCC-6307 > Cyanobiaceae > Prochlorococcus_A. The sequence goes on along the minus strand of QCEK01000005.1, from coordinate 83,875 downwards.
AGAGGAATTCCAGAAATAAGCGATGAAACTCTTTACGACGCCAAGGCATATTTTAGTTAATTTTTTTACTAATAAATTTTAATTTAGCCATGAGTATTTTCACTCATAACTTAACAGATTAAATTCTAAAAATGTAGTTATAAGAACATATTTCCTGCTTTTAATACAATTGAATACATATTTGTTTAGAAACATATTTCATGTGTATTTACGCTGCAAGAATATAAATAATAATGTGTTTTAAAGCTTTAAATGACAAGTACTATAAACAAACCTCTTGATGGAGAAGGAAGTGTTCAAGTAAAGCAAGATCCTAAAATAAATATCGAAGAAGGGGCTTTAGTTATTGCCGTATACGGAAAGGGCGGCATCGGAAAATCAACTACATCATCAAACCTATCTGCAGCATTTTCAAAATTAGGGAAAAAGGTTCTTCAAATTGGATGTGATCCAAAGCACGATAGCACCTTCACTTTGACTCACAAAATGGTGCCTACAGTTATCGACATTCTCGAAGAGGTAGATTTTCATAGCGAAGAATTAAGACCAAACGATTTTATGTTTGAAGGCTTTAATGGCGTAATGTGTGTTGAAAGTGGAGGTCCTCCTGCGGGGACAGGATGCGGGGGATATGTAACCGGTCAGACAGTTAAACTATTAAAAGAACATCATTTATTAGAAGATACTGACGTTGTTATTTTTGATGTCCTAGGAGACGTCGTTTGCGGAGGATTTGCAGCTCCATTGCAACATGCAAATTATTGTCTAATTGTTACTGCTAATGATTTCGATTCAATATTCGCTATGAATAGAATAGTCTCTGCAATTAAAGCAAAAGCAAAAAATTATAAAGTCAGATTAGGTGGGGTAGTCGCAAATAGATCGAAAGACACAGATCAAATTGATAAATTCAATGGAAGAACAGGTTTAAAAACTATGGCCCACTTTAAAGATGTCGACGCAATTAGAAGATCAAGACTTAAAAAATGCACAATTTTTGAAATGGAACCTACTGAAGATGTTATTGAAGTTCAAAATGAATATTTATCTCTTGCCAAAAATATGCTTGAAAACGTAGAACCTTTAGAAGGCAATCCTCTTAAAGATAGAGAAATTTTTGATTTATTAGGATTTGATTAGTCTAAATTAATCTAATCCAACTAATTGGCGCGTTAAATCATATGTTTGTTGAGAGGTCTTCGTATCAATTATTCTTTTTGACAACTTTTGAGAAAAAGCTTTTCTACCAGTTTTCTGACGATTTCCCCAGCTCCAATGGACTGATGGTTTAGCAAATTCTTTATAAGTTGCCACTTGAGCGACTCTCTCTCCTGCCAGTCTTTGTGAAACATATCCTTTTGTTATGAATTTTTGAAATATCGGGAAAAGGAATCTAAATAACCAAGGTGTATCTCTAAAAAGTTTTGTATCAGCAACACATCCAGGATATAGAGAATTTACAATAATCTTCTCTGCAGGATATCTTTTTGATAATTCCTGAACAGTTACCATATTGCAAAGTTTACTATCCTTATAAGCCTTACCAGGTTTAAATTTCTTTCCATTCGCCATACTTATTGGAGATAAAAAACCATTTTTGAATCCAGATAAATCTCCCAAATCAGCTGGGGCAGGAATAGGAATCCTTCCTCCAAGTTCTGAATAATTAGCCGTAACAGTCCCTAATACTGTAATTCTTGGCTTGAATACAGTTGATTTGCCATTCAAAACAATTTCTCTTTCAGAAGATAATATATTTTCCATAAGTTGGTTTATCATAAGAAAATGCCCAAAATGATTTACTGCCATAGAGTTTTCAAACCCCTGAGCAGACCTTTCAGGTCTCTTTAGTCTCGGTTTATAAACTGCTGCATTACAAATCAGAGAATTTATTGGCTTCCTAAATCTTTCTAATATTTCATCGCAACCTTTTCTCACATCATTCAAGTTAGAAAGATCTATTTCTATAAAGTGAACATTTTCAACTTCCTCTTTTGTCAAGAATTCCTCAGCTATTTTTATAGCTCTTTTATTTGATCGATTAACTGCTATAACCTCCCATCCAAATCTTAAAAGCGGTTTTAGAGTATTTAATCCAACTCCTGAAGTTGTTCCCGTTATTAGGACTAAACCCTTAATGTTCTTACTCACTAGCAAAAAAGTTAATTGAAAAATGAAAAGTAGGATGATTAAAGATCATCCTTATCAACGCCATATTACTCTGATAATGTCCCTAGAAATCATTTGATCCTGATCCTTCATAAATCTTTGCTCGCCTTCAGAAGAGAATAAATAATCAAACTTATCTGTTAAAAGATTAAATCTATATTTTTCGTATAAAAATGATTCTTCAATTTCTCTTAATCTGGTCAACCTTACTTTAGAACTATAGCCAAGCTTAATCAGGCTTATTATTGCTAAAAGGGAAAAGCTAATTTTTATAATTAAAAAAACCAATGATACAAAATTATCCTGTTTCTGTTGTCTTTTTAGAAATACAGTCCCAAAATATTTTTTGATGAAAATACTATTTTTATAAAAAGATTTTGACAAATTAAGTACTTTATATTTACTGAATAAATTAATTCAGTCTTACTTTATTATTACCTTATAAATTTTAAATTTTCTAATAAACTTTAGTTCCTACCTAAACTAATTCCTAGTCTTAATGCTAAAACTCCTGCATGCATAACAACTATGAGGCTTAATGCAATAAGATTTATTGTTTGAGTTGGCTCCATGGTAAAAAATTTATTTTCTATATTCTCCACCGAAAAGAGAAAATTTGAAACACTATTACAAAATGATGTTACGTAATTAACAAATTGAAAGAAAAAATTTATTGAAAATTATCATAAATAAACCTACAAAGTTAATTTTGGGAATTGAAAATCAGGCTTTAATTTTTTCAACAAATAATTTACCTGGATTTGATCAAATGGCTTTAGATTTAAATTCTTTAGATCAGACAATTTCGAATCCCGAGATAATTCTCACATTGAGGTTCTATTATTGGACTGGGGATTGGCTATCAATTGGCTTTCACCAAAAGGAAATTCCTCTTCATTGGAAAAATTTATTATCAAATGGGGAAATTAATATTGTTAGACGTCCCTCTGGAGGGGGAGCTGTTCTGCATTCAGGAGGCATAACATATGCATTAACATTTAAAAAAACTTACTATAAAGTCTTAAGTTATGAAATGGTTAATAATTGGTTAATTAAAAGTTTTGGAGAATTAGGTCTAAACTTACAATATGGTAATTTACGAAAATCAAGTATTAAAACGAATTGTTTTGGGACTTCATTAATTTCCGATTTAGTTGATCAGGATGGGTATAAGAGAATAGGTAGTGCGCAATTTCATAAAAAAGGTGCATTCCTTCAACATGGAGAAATTCAAACAAATCCTTCAAGAGATTTGTGGTTCAAATTATTCAAAGAAGAAGCTCCACCAAAAATAAATTTAAAACTTACAAATGATGAAATAGTTCAACATTTGAGAAATTCATTCCTGGAAAATAAATCAAATATAAATTTCAAAAATATTGCCATAGATAATAAAAAATTTTAATGGCAAGAATTATTAAAGATCTCCTTTCTGCTTCATTGAATTAATTATTCTCGGCAATTCTATTCCTAAGGGATAATTATTTTTAAAATTTAATTTGTTAACAATATCTGAAGGTAAATTAAAACCTAATTTATTCAAGACAAAGTTTCCAATTTTTGACCTATCAATTATCCCCAAAGGAATATTTGCAGCATTTAGAACCAATAAAAAACCTTCATTTGTTTCTTCAAGTCTTTCTATAGTTCTCCATAATTTATCGTTATAAGATACAATCTCAAAACAATCGATTGGTTTCTTAAAATCTCCAACAAAGTTCTGTTCCCATTTTTTTAAGGAAACAGCTTTTAAAATATTCTCATTAACAAAACCGGTCCATCTACCATTATTCGTAACAAAAAAATATTTATCCGATGCATCCTTCTTATTTTTTATTAACTTATTAAATTCTGAGAAATTTGAATCGTATTCAATTTTCCTCAAAGGTTTTAATTTGATCTCAGAAACTTTACTAAATTTAAGTATGTTTTCAATTTTAAAAAATTGACTTTCAGATTTTGAAGAATTAATTCCAAATAAGCCCAAAAAAGAAAGAATAAAACCAAAGTAAAAGTTAAATCTAAATAAACAAACTATCCCAAAAAATAAAACAAAAAAAGATAATAATAAATTTACTTTATTTAGGAAATTTCTTCCTTTATTTTTACTCCCTGAGAAATGCCAAATAATACTTTTTAATAAATTCCCTCCATCTAAAGAACCAATTGGAATCAAATTTAAGAAGCCTAAGAATAAATTAAATATACCTACTCTTGAAATTACATTAACTGCTATTTGTTCCTGAGATGCACTATTATTACTAACTAAAAGTAAGATAAATGCTGTAGCGAAACATAAAAGAGGTCTAACAATTGCAATTTTTATATTACCTAAAGCAGTTTGACAATACTTATCTATTTGTAAAACTGCTCCTAAAAAATAAAAAGTAATTTTTTTTATTTTTACTCCCTGATTAAGTGAAACAAAAGTATGAAAAACCTCATGAAAAATAATTGAAGATAATAAAAAAAAAGAAGTTAAAAACCCTATAATCCAAGCTTCTTTATTATTGTAGATATCGCCAGAAGATAAATTGACCTGATTACTTATACTCCATGAGAATAAAAAGAGAATAACAAACCAATAGGGATGAACTTTAAAGGGAATTCCCCATATTTTAAAAATTTGCCAACTTCTCAAAAATAATCTCCGCTATATTTAGCAATAATATTAATCTTACATGCAGGATAATGATATGCCCAAGACTAATCCTTTAGTTAAAATTTGTGGATTAACTTCTGAAGAACAAGCTCTTCAAGTCGCTAAATTAGGAGCGAATGCTATTGGCATTATTTCGGTTGAAGACTCACCAAGATATATATCAGCTGAAATTAAGAAAAATATTTTTACAACATTAGAAAGGTTGTATCCAAAAATCGCGAGGGTATCGGTTGTACAAAATTGTCCAATAGACTCAATCATTCAAAATTTCTTAGGAAAACCAAGTGAAACTATCATTCAATTACATGGAGATGAAGATATTGATTATTGCAAAGAAATAAGGAAAAAAATTCCCAATCTTGGGCTATGGAAGGCTTTCAGAATAAAAACGGAAAAGGACATAGATAAAATAAAACCTTTTGAGGATTTTGTAGATGCGATACTACTTGATTCTTGGAATAAAGATACTTATGGAGGTTCAGGGAAAAAAATAAATTCTAATTATTTAAAGAATTTGCAATTTAGCAAACCATGGTGGTTGGCAGGTGGAATATCAATTGAATGGATTGATGAAATCCTCACTGACTTAAACCCAGATGGATTAGATATTTCAAGTAGTATTGAAATATCTCCAGGTTTAAAAGATATTAAAAAAACAGAGGATCTTTTTAATTTTTTAAGAAGAAATTAGTAATTATTAGTAGCGGACTGCTGTTTTACAAGCTCAAAAAATTCTTGTTTTAAACTTAAATCGTGTCTAAAATCGCCTCTCACCACAGAATTAATCATACTTGTATTGGGTTCTTTGACTCCCCTCCACTTCATACAATAATGTTGGGCCTTTACGATGATTCCTAAACCTTTAGGTTCACAGAGTTTTTCAATTTCATCTGCAAGAATCATTACAGCTTCTTCTTGAATATGAGGTCTTGAAAAAACCCAATCAGCAACTCTAGCAAATTTTGAAAGTCCTATGACTTTATTTCCAGGTTTAATACCTATCCAGCACTCTCCTAGAATTGGTACTAGGTGATGTGAGCATGCAGATCTGACCGAAATTGGTCCAACTGTATAAATTTCATCAAGATTCTTGTCATTAGGGAAACTTGTAACTTTAGGTTGTTCATGATATCTGCCTTTAAAAACTTCATTTAGATACATTTTTGAAACTCTTTCAGCAGTTTCTTGAGTATTATGATCATTCTCAACATCAATTACGAGGGACTTTAGTAAGTCTTTAACTCTTGAGGCTACTTCTTTTTCTAAGATTTGTAATTCACCGGGATTTATAAACTCAGAAATATTATCGTTAGCACTAAATCTTGTACCAGAATTCTTAATTCTGTCTCTTATAATTTCAGAAATTAGTTTATTAGTAATCTGGTCGTCAAAGTTTCTAATATTATCGTTGGGTAATGTAGAGGTCATAAAATTCTAAACAGAAAATTGTATGCAACTTAATTTACTGTATCTTCCAAAAGCTTAATTGCTCATATATTATATCACATTCTCTTGTTCAATCGGGTTCAAATAGCACTAAAAAAAATCACCGTTTTAAGATTAACCAGATAAACAGAATGTTTAAAAAGCTCCGCCAGAAGGCATCAAAGTCAAGTCTTCGATCAATTGTGATTCAGGTTTTTGAGCCATATAGAGAATAGTTTCTGATACCTCTTTTGAGGAGAGCATAGAAGTTCTATCAAAATCAGAATTGATTGATTCGGAGTCCCAAAGAGGAGTATTTACTGAACCAAGAGTTATTGTGCACGCTCTTATTGAATTAGATCTCTCCTCCTCCCTCAAGCATTTTGTAAACATAGCTAGTGCAGATTTTGAAACACAATAAGCTCCCCATTTAGGGAATGCATTATAAGAAGCATGACTACTAACATTAATAACTAAACCACCATTTTTTCTCATTTGAGGAATTATTGAACTACAAATTTGAAAAACACTTGTGAGGTTTATTTGAATAGTTTGTTCCCATTGACCTAATTCCATTTCAACTAAAGAGCAATTAAATGCGCAACCGGCATTATTTATCAAAACTGAAGGGCACCCATACTTCTCAATTGCCTCTTTAACACAATGCTCTATTTCTAGAGGATTAGATAAATCACACTTTACTAGGTTAATTTTTGATTTACTGGTCAATAGTTCGCTCTTTAGTTTCTCCATTAAATCCATATTCCTGGAGAGTAAAATTAAATCCCAGCCAGCATTGGCAAAAGTAATTGCGGTAGATCTACCAATACCTTTCGTAGCACCCGTTATAAAAGCTAATTTCAAGTTATTCAGTTTTTTGAGGGATTTCACTATAAATCTCTTCAATATTATTTGCTTCGATAAATTTACCTAAAACCCTAAACTTTTTGTATCTTTCCTCAATTAATTCGTCTTTAGGCATTTGCAGCAAAGCATTAAGGTGTTTCTCAATAGCCTCTTTTAGTGTGTTACCAGCATCTAAAGGAGCCCAATTATTCCCACCAGAAGGTTCTGGCAATACCTCATCTATTATACCTAATTTAAGTAAATCTTTACCTGTGATTTTAAGTGCTGATGCAGCTTCTGGTGCCTTCGCAGCATCTCTCCACAAAATTGATGCACATGCTTCCGGACTTGCAACTGTGTAAACACTATGTTCAAACATTAGTAACCTATCGGCAACACCTATTCCAAGTGCTCCTCCAGAGCCTCCTTCTCCAATGACAGTAGCCACAATTGGAACTTTCAATCCAAACATCTCTCGAAGGTTTTTTGCAATCGCTTCACCCTGGCCTTGTTCTTCAGCTTTTAAACCAGCATAAGCTCCAGGAGTATCAATAAATGTAAGAATTGGCAAAGAAAATCTATTTGCATGCTGCATTAATCTAAGAGCTTTTCTGTAACCTCCTGGTTTTGCCATCCCAAAGTTTCTCACTACATTTTCTTTTGTGTCCCTTCCTTTCTGATGACCTAGCATCAACACTGGTCTATTATTTATCGAACCTATCCCCCCAATTAGTGCCATATCATCGCCACCATTTCTGTCTCCATGTAATTCGATCCAATCATCACAAAACATTTGAACAAAATCCAACGTACTTGGTCTTTGAGGATGTCTAGCTACCTGAATCTTTTGAGCAGGGGTGAGAGATTTAAATATTTCTTCTCTTCTCCTAGCAGCTAAGGTTTCAAGCTGCAGAAGCTGTTGACTAACATCTACTTCTGAATCTCGAGCTAATTCTTTAATTTGCTCTATCTGCTTCTCAAGTTCAACAAGAGGCTTTTCAAAATCAAGGAGGTAACGTTTAGCCATAATTTAAACAGTTAATACTTTAGGCTGCTTATCAAGTCCAATCGCAGAAAAACCATGCTTTAAAGATGCTGCTCCAATAAACTCCATCTTTTCAAGGGAAATGTTATTTCTTCCCCAACTAAAGTTTGTATGACACTTTTCAAATTCTAAAATCATAGCTTCTGCGAAGCAAGCAAACATCTCTCGCTGAGGGTTTTGCATTTCTGCAAGTTCCATCATATTCCAGCCAATATCATTGAAAAACTCTACTATACCTCCTTTTAAAACATGAATATTTTCACCCTGAAATTTCTCATCAAGATTTTTGGGGTATCCGCCATCAATCATTAAACATGGTTTTTTTAAGTTATCTGTATCAATTTCAATAGTTTTAGGCATACTTGCAACCCATACAACAATATCCGCTTGAGGCAATGCCTCATTTAAGCTTGTTACGGTGCCTCCATCTAATTCTTTTTGTAACAGCGCTAGTGGTTCTTGTTGTCTTGCTACCATAAGAAGTTCTGAAATCCCAGTTTTATTGATAAGCCATCTACACACAGCACTCCCGATATCACCTGTGGCACCAATTACAGCAACAGTTGCTTTTTTAAGGTCTATCCCAATACGAGGCGCATTTATTTCTAGTTGCTTACAAATAACCCAGGCGGTATGAGTATTGCCAGTAGTAAACCTTTCCCACTCTAATGAAGTATTTCTAATTTGTTTATGCTGTAGAAGATTAAAATTCTCAAAAATAATAGAAGTAAATCCTCCTAAAGCGGTAATGTTAATACCTTTTTTCTGAGCTAGTTCCATAGCATTTAGTACTTTTCTTCTAGCCGTTTTAAACCTAGAAAGCATTTCAGGAACAAAGCACGAATCAATATAAGAGCCCTCAATAGATATTCCAGTAACACTCTTAACTTCTACATTTTCAACAAGCTGAGGAGGAGCGGTACACCAAACATCCAAGTCGCCATCAGCAATATGATCAAAGCCTAGCATCGAAGCTTTTCTTTTTGCATCTTCAAAACTGGTTGAGTGGCCTATTAACCCAAACATTTAAAATTTATAAATGGTTTCTATACGCTGTTATGAACAATAGCACAGAGGTAACAACTTAAATAGGATTGATTAATTATTAAAATTCTTAATTAATTAGACGATAGCTGCCATAGCCATTCTTGCTATTTCTCTATTATCTAGACCTATTTCCATCAATGTATCTTGGTAAGCAATCATAAATTCTTCCATTAATTCTTCTCTGTCCATTGCTAAAACTGATGCGTCATCTGCAACTTCATCTAACATCTTTTTAATTAACGGAAGATTAACCTTATTAGCTTCCATTAATTCCTCTTTACAAGTAGATAGATTCTCTTTAAGCCACTCTTGACCATAATTTAAGTGAAGATATTCATCTTTTACCACTCCCTCTGTTATTTTTTTTGCAAAAGGATCCGCAACTCTTATGTAGACGTTATAAGCAGAAATTGCAAATGCTTCAATTAAAATAGCTTGTATTAAAAGACATGTTGTTAAATTTCCTTTTTCAAGAGCAACTTGAAAATTACCATGTAATTTAGAAAAGAATTTTTTAGCAAATTCCATATCAGCTACTACACCTAAATTTCTTCCACATGCAGTAAAGCCTTTTTTATGCTTCATTTCCATTCTCGCCAATTTAGTTAACTCCTCTAACTCATTTGGAATTAAAGTTGCTATTGAAATGTAATTATCATGAGCCTCTTGCTCTCCCTCTATAACAATTGCATTTATTCTGCTGTATGCATCCTTATAAGAATCTGTAGTGAAGTCGGGCAATTCTAAAGAAATCGAATTAGTCGATTCTTCAATAGTTTTTTTATTTGATTCTAGAGTTTGCATGTCAGTAATCTTTAGCTCATTATGCATGAATATTACATGATTATAGAGAGTTTATTTAAATATCATGAAAATAGTTTCAATTGTTAAGTCACATATTTTACTTAAACTTATTTAAGAATTGTTTGGCCAGTCTGATTGCATTAGATTCATAATCAATTTGAACCAATGATTAATCAATAATTCATTTAAATTTTTCCCTAAAGACTCATTTGCTCCTCTGCTATCTCCAATAACACCTGATTTACTGAAGTCGTCAGTAAGCCAAGCAGTAGGCGCATTGCCCTCTAGACTCCAACCTTCAGGAATCTCTACTTTATTTCCCTCATTTGGGCGTTCATCACCTACTAATTCTGGTTTCAAAGCCAGCATCAAACTTGTTTCAGCTAAAGAAGCATGAAGCCCATCCTCAATCTCAGTTTTTGTTAACAATTCGTTCAATCCATTCACACCACTCCATAAGAAACAAGGGAAAACTGCCATACCTGGTGCGACACTTCTTAACTCTCTTGCAGCTGTATTTAATAGTGAAATTTGACCTCCATGTCCATTAATTAATATCAATCTTTTAAAACCCATTTCAGATAATTGAACTCCGACTTCCTTTATCATTGAGGTTATTAAATTTGAGGAAAGTGAAATTGTTCCAGCAAAACCTTTATGTTCCGGAGAAAAACCAATATATTGGGTTGGAAGTTTTTTTAATGGAATATCAGCAGAGAATAATTTAAAAACTTCGCTAATAATTTCATCAACAAAAATACTGTCCGTAGCAAGAGGTAAATGCGGCCCATGTTGCTCAACAGCACCGAATGGCCATATCACTGTTGATCTTTTGTTTTTGGCAACACACTCAATTTCTTGCCAATTTAAATATTCAAATTTATTAGGTATTGGTTTAAAGTTCATTAATTTTAATTTTGAGTACTAACATTTAGAGTATGTTAATAATTAATTATTCTTATTTTACCTACGATGGGAGTCAGTAATAAAAATGCCCAAGATAATATCCAACCAAAGGGCAATAAAAAACCTCTTCAGGTACTTCACATAAGCAAGAAAAATACTCAAAAAGTAGCTAATGAGCAAACCAATTCGCAAGAAGAAATTAAAAAAGAAGATATCGCAATCAAACCGCAAATTATTAAAAATGATTCGGTAAAAAAAATTGAGGACAATAATGAAAACACCAAGGATTTTGATATTTCTCAACAAAATTTAACTCAACAAGACTTAAATAGACCCCTTAATTTTTCTGAGCAAAACACAGATTTTCAATTGGAAAGAACAGTTGATGAATTCGATTTTGATGAAAGTGCTTTTTTGGAGGCTTTAAATGCAAATGAGCCAATTGGGGCTACAGGAGAAACAATTTCAGGTAAGGTTATAGCAATCGAAAGTGATGGACTTTATGTTGACATTGGAGGAAAAGCACCTGGTTATATGCCAAAAAAAGAATGTGGTTTGGGTGTCATCACTAACTTTAAAGAAAAGTTTTCTATAGGCCTTGAAATGGAAGTTTTGGTTATCAAAGAACAAAATGCTGATGGGATGGTAACAGTGAGCGCTCGGGCATTAATTCTCAGGCAAAGTTGGGAGAAAGTATCAAATTCCGCAAAAAATGGAGAATTAATTAACGTTTTAATTAATGGATTTAATAGAGGTGGGCTTACGTGTGATGTAGATGGATTAAGAGGATTTATCCCAAGATCCCAACTTGAAGATGGTCAAGATTATCAATCTTTTGTTGGCAAAACTCTAAAAGTAGCGTTTCTTGAGGTGAATCCAGAATCCAGAAAATTAGTTCTCTCTGAAAAGAAAGCATCATTAGTCTCTAAACTTACAAGTTTAGAATTAGGTCAATTAATTGAAGGAGAAGTTTTAGCAGTAAAACCATATGGCTTCTTCATAGATTTAGGTGGAGCTAGTGGACTTCTTCATCAATCCTCACTAACAAATGGATCGATTCGTTCTTTAAGAGAAGTTTTTAGAGAAGGGGAAATGATAAAAGCTTTAATATCTGAAATAGACCTCGAAAAAGGTCGTATTGGTCTCAATACAGCACTCCTAGAAAACTCTGCGGGAGAATTAATTATTGATAAGCAAAAAGTTATGCAAGAAGCCACAGAGAGAGCACTAAAAACTAAAGCACTCTTCGATAAAAAAGAACAATAAGAATGAACTTTAATAAAAAAATGGAGTCAAGTATTAAATTAAAAATTTCAGATTGGGAATTAGACTTTTACTCAAGACCAATTATTGAATCAAATGGAAAAAAAAGGTGGGAATTAATTATCTGCTCTACAAGAAGTTATAAGACACAAGATGTTTTTCTTTGGAATAAAAAGTGCCCAGCTAATGAAGTTAATTCAGTGTGGCTTACTAAGGCGCTAAATGATGCCATAAGGGAAGCAAAAAAACAAGGATGGGAGAAACCTTCTACAGTTCGATTTTGGAGGTCTTCAATGAAATCGATCATTAAGAAATCTCTCGAAGCTTTAAGTATTGAGGCTATTGTAAGTAGGAGAACTTACAATTTATTAGATAGAATCAAATTTCTTGAAAAAGAGATTTATCCAAAGGAAAAAGGTTATGTAAGAGGTGTTTTAGCTCCTACTTTTACTTCTAAAATGGAAAACTCTCCTACACCTCTACCAGAAGCAGTAAGAGGTGATGCTTTAACTATCTCTGAAATATCAATTGGCGAATTAAAATCAGCCGAAAATTGGCCTATGGAATTTGGAGATATTTTCCCAATTCAGCAAGATTTAGATGATAATTACTTAGTTCCAGGATTAAGACTTTTTAGCAAAGATAGATCTTTGCCACTTTCTGCATGGTTTAGTTGTTTAGAACCTATTAAATTAGTCGTAAATAAGAACCAACTCATACTTGAAGCTTCAGAAGATGATAAGTGGCTGGTAACCGATTTACCAGAAAAAGATGCAAGCATTTTGAATACAAAGTTTTTAGAGAATAAAAAAAATTCTTTTGGTTATCAATTTATTTCCATACAGTCAACTCCGTTCAAAGAAAAATTTGCAGGATTCTGGATTTTAAGAGATATTGAATTAATTTCATAAGTTCAGTTTAGGAGCAGGAACTATTCCTTACAAAGAAATATATTTCTCAAAAGATGAAATTTATATTCAAAACAAAAAATTTGAGTATTATTCATCACCTATTCTTAGGCAAAATAATTTCAAACATGCATACTTCACGAAGTCTTGCTCTGAGAAATTTCTTCAATTATTAGGGAATCACTTTAATGAAAATTCCATAAATTGTGTTTCCAATCAAATTCACAGTAATTTGATAGTGTTTGGATCTCATTCGCAAAAAGGAGCTAAGACTGATGCAGATGGTCTTTTTGGCAATAAATGCAGACAAAACTTATGGGTTTACACAGCTGATTGTATGCCAATATTTTTTGCAGATAAAAGGACAAGAAATGTAGCAACCTTGCATTGTGGAAGAAAAGGTTTAGAAAAAAAAATAATAAAAAATCTGGTAAAAATTTTCGATACTTTTGGGACATCTAGAGATGACTTACTTGTTGCAATAGGACCAGGGATTTCTAAGGAACATTATTTAGTTGATACAATGACACTCAAAGAATTTTATAGAAAGGCCGAAAACAAAAACATAACTTCCAAATTAACTAAAACTTATAATGATCTTTGTTTTAGTGATTCAAATCACTTCAGAGAGCAAAACTTTAATCAACTTGATCTAAAAAGATCTGCCTATAGACAACTTTTAAATGAGAAAATCCCTCATACAAATATAGATATCTCAAATTTATGCACCTACAAATTCATTAATGAATTTAATTCCTGGAGAAGGAGCAAAACAATCTCGAGACAATGGAATCTTATTTGCGCATAAAGATAATTAACTTGGACAAATTTCACTACTTAAGTTTTTAGCGACCAATAATTCCGTCATCTCCTTAGTACCTTTAATATTAAAAACTTTGGCTAACAAAACATTATCTTTGAAACCAAAAGGTTTTATTTTCACTTTGCTCCCCCTTGGGAATTCACTCTTAAGAAAATTAGTTGCTTCAATCTCATCATTTTCATTTACATCTACACAAAATAATCCAATAGTTAAATTTCTATTTTGATCCCCCACCAAAATAGTATTTGAACTTTTAATTTGAAGAATTTCGGCCGAGTTTACTATTACAGGATTAAGAAAAATCAAGAAGAATATAATTAAAATTTTTAGTAATTTTTTCAATTGAGAAATATCTAAGTTTTTGGAATGATATTAAAGTTAATTTTTTTAAAATGACGAATTTTTAAAAAAATTAGTCTTCACAATTAACATATCCAACCATTTGAGCATTACTTTTACCGGGAGGAACCATTGGATAACAATTTTCACCTCTTCTGACAAGGATATTAATCAAGGCAGGACCGTCATGATCAAGTGCATTTTTTAATTCATTCTGTAATTGTTTTCTATCAGAAATTAAGCATCCTTTAACTCCAAAAGACTCTGCAAGTTTTACAAAATCAGGTTCACCACAACTCATATCAGATGAAGAATACCTTTCATCATAGAAACTTTCCTGCCATTGTCTTACCATTCCTTGCCAGCGATTATTGATAATAATCAATTTCACCTTTAGACCATATTGAGACAAGGTTCCTAATTCTTGAATATTCATTAAGACACTTGCATCTCCTGCAATACAAATTACATCTGAATTAGGCAAGGCTGCTTTTACTCCAATTGCCGCTGGTAATCCAAAACCCATAGTTCCTAAGCCTGCACTACTAATCCATTTTCTTGGAGAATTCCTAAGATATTGAGCAGCCCACATCTGATGTTGTCCTACATCTGTAGTTATATAAGCTTCTGGTGAAAGTTCCCTTATTTTTAAAAGAACTTCCTGAGGATAAATTTCTCCTTCTTTAGGCGGATCATATAAAGGGTGTTTATGTTTCCAAAAATCAATTTTTTCTAACCAGTTTTTCGTCTGAAAAGTAAATTTGTTTTTTAGAGATTGTTCATTAATTTTCAGAACAGCTTTTGAAACATCAGCAACAATTGCAACATCTACACGCCTATTTTTATTAACTTCTGCTGGGTCGATATCTATATGTATTACCTTTGCATTAGGTGCAAAGGTATCTAATTTTCCTGTCACCCTATCATCAAATCTAGCTCCAATAGCAATTAAAAGATCGCATTCTGTAACAGCAAAATTTGCATAAGCAGTTCCATGCATTCCCAACATCCCTACTGATAAATTGTCTTTTTCATCAAAAGCACCCTTCCCCATTAAGGTTGTGGTAACTGGTATTTGATAATTCTTTGCTAGAGTTTTTATCTCATCATGAGCTCCTGAAGATATTGCCCCACCTCCTACGTAGAGAAGGGGTCTTTCAGAATCTTCTATTAATTTAATTGCTTTGTTGATATCGCAATCATTAATTTCTCCGTTCCTTTTAAATCCTTTAGGAATAATCTCACCGGGCAAAACTCTTTGGTAATTAAAGAACTCCTGACCTACATCTTTGGGTATATCAATTAAAACAGGGCCAGGTCTTCCAGATGAGGCTATAAAAAAAGCTTCAGAAACTACTTTCGCGATATCTGAAGGATCCCTTATTACCCATGAATGTTTCACTATTGGAAGAGTTATGCCAAAAATATCAGTTTCTTGAAAAGCGTCTGTCCCTATAGCAGGTCTTGGGACTTGACCTGTAACTACAACTAGAGGGACTGAATCCATTTGCGCAGTGGCAATTCCAGTTACCAAATTTGTTGCACCTGGGCCTGAGGTTCCAAAACATACTCCTACTTCACCAGTAGATCTTGCATATCCATCAGCCGCATGTGAACCACCTTGTTCATGCCTAACCATATAGTGCTTTAACCAACCATCTTGTTCTGCCTTATGAACAGCGTCATATATTGGTAGTATGGCTCCCCCAGGATATCCAAATATAACTTTGACTCCATGAATTTTTAAAGAATCCATTAGTGCATCCGCACCAGTTATCCAAACTGGATTTTCATGTTTTGAACTACCCTTTGAAAAGGATCTCGAAGTAAGGGTCACTAAAGAAATTCAATATTTACTATAAATATTAAACTCAATTAAATACTTTTGCCTCATTTAGAAATGTAATGTCAGAAATGTATTCAAAAAAATCTTTAAAAAGATTAAAAATTTTCAAATAAATATCAATTTTTCTTTATAAGATCCCTAATTTATGTAGAGGTCCAGATCCTGAAATAAGTTCAATAAAAAGCACAAGAAAAATAATCATTGCAACTCTTCCGTTCCACACCTCTGAACTATTATTCCAACCCCATTGCCACTTCTCCTGAGGATAAAGTTTAACTTTTTCAGGCAACTGAGAAGCCTCCTCTAGATTAACTAGAGGCCCTTCCAAGCAGGATATCACAAGATCACTAAGACCTTCAATAAAAGTAGGATGAGTATTTAGAGCCTTAACTCTCCGAAAATTTTTAATACCAGCCTTTTCAGCAATTTCCTTATATTCAATATCAATTTCTTGCAATGTTTCGATATGCTCTCCAACGAAACTTATAGGGACCACAATCAGATCATTAACATTTGACCTTCCAAGATCAGCTAAAACTTCTTCTGTATAAGGCTTCAACCATTCAACAGGACCAACTCTACTTTGATAAGAAAGTGTATGGGGATTACTATGACCTAAACATTTTTCTAGCTCATTTATAATTAATAAAGAACAATCTTCAATTTGTTGTTTGTAAGGGTCTCCAGCTTCCTCTACGTAACTCTTAGGAACTCCATGAGCAGTGAAAAATATATGGGCTTTTGAAGGTGATTCACAAAGTGAAATCTGTTCAGAAATTAATTCGACCATAGACTTTAAATAACCTGATTGACTGAACCAACTCCTTACACATCTCATTGGAACCTTCTTAAATTCATCATCAGAATCTCGCAATTTTTTTAATTCTCTAAAGCTAGAACCACTAGTACTTATAGAAAAATGCGGATACAAAGGTATTACAACAACTTGATCTATGCCATCTGCTTTCATATCAGCAATTGCTGATTCGGTAAAAGGATGCCAATACCTCATGGCTATGTAGGTAGTGGCATTAAACCCCTTCTCCCTTAATTTAGATTGCAATTCTCTTGCTTGTTGTTCAGTTATCCTTCTGATAGGTGAACCTCCACCTATAGAAAGGTAGGCCTGTTGTGAAGTAGTACTCCTAAGCGTACTAATTAACCAAGCTAGGGGCTTTTGAAAAACAGGGAAAGGTGTTCTGATTATTTCTGGATCAGAAAAAAGATTATATAAGAATGGGCCTACATCGTTAATGCGTTCAGGCCCCCCTAAATTCATTAATAAGACGCCTAATTTATCCATCTAAAATTTATGGAGATTGAAAATAAACATTAAAAACGTCATTATATGGTCAATTATATAAGTAAATGAACTTAATTCAGGAAATTAATAATGTCAATGATAAATTCGCTACTCAAGGAAGCAAGCTTAAAATTGAGAAAAGAGGAGAGAAATTAAATATTCGTGGTTCACTACCCTCCAAAGAAGATAAAAATAACTTTAAAATTCAAAGAATATCTCTTGGTTTAAAGGCTAATATTTCTGGATTAGAGGAAGCCAAAAAAAAATTACAATTAATCAATTTGCAATTGGAATTGAATCAATTTGATTGGATTAATTGGATAAGCAATCCCTATAAAAAGCAAATAAAAGATGGTTTTGAATTCCCAAATAGATTAAATCAATTTGAGGAATTTTTTTTTAAAGAAAAAAAAGGAGATTTTAGAAACAGCACCAGAAAAACTACTTGGAGAAGTTCTTACAAGCCATATATGAAAAGAATCCTAGATGTTTATAGTGATCTCGAAAATGAAGCTCTAGAGAAAACATTTCAAAAGACACTTGAAAGTTACAAAGAAGGAAGCAGAAGTAGAAAACAATGCGCTACTTCTCTAAGTGTTTTGGCTAAGTTTTTGGACATTAAACTACCAGAAGATTGGAAATTAAATTCTAGAGGATATG
The DNA here is from genome assembly GCA_003280655.1 of Prochlorococcus sp. AG-355-O17. Classification (GTDB taxonomy): domain Bacteria; phylum Cyanobacteriota; class Cyanobacteriia; order PCC-6307; family Cyanobiaceae; genus Prochlorococcus_A. The sequence goes on along the minus strand of QCEK01000005.1, from coordinate 65,829 downwards.
GTCTAAACAAAGCAGGATTTAGGGACCTCCCGACAGACGAGTTAATAGAAAAACTTTGGGAGAAGGTACCAAACAAATCTTGGAAATTTGTTTTTGGTTTGATGGCAACATATGGATTAAGAAATCATGAAGTATTTTTTTGTGATTTAAGTTCTCTAACTAATTTTGGGGACAAAATTATTAGAGTTTTACCTACAACTAAAACTGGGGAGCATCAAGTTTGGCCATTTCATCCTGAATGGGTAGAAAAGTTCGAATTATCAAAACTTGGTGAAAATCCAGAACTACTACCAAATATTAAAAGAGACCTTAAAATCACAACCTTACAGAATATTGGGAAAAAAATTACAGATCAGTTTAAGCGTTACTCTTTACAAATAAAACCTTATGATCTAAGGCATGCTTGGGCAGTGAGAACTATTTTTTATGATTTACCTGATACTGTGGCAGCTAGAATGATGGGACATTCGGTTAGTTTACACACGCAAACTTATCACCACTGGATTACTAAAAGAGATCAACAACAAGCAGTAAATAATGCACTATTAAAAGTTAAAAAAGCTAAAAATATTTAAAGATTTATAATCATTAAGTAAAAAGAATTAGGTTCATATGCAAGAAAAAACTTCATCTTCCGAGAAAATATTTAATCTCGATAATCAAGCAAAAAAACTTGGAATAGGAGGGAAACTATCACCAGATAGCGATGAGAGCTCATATAAAAAAAGAATGCAGAAAAGAAAAGATATTCAAGTCGAAAGACTACAAATTAGAAAAACTAAAAAAGGATTATTGATTGTTTTTACTGGAAATGGCAAGGGCAAGACAACTGCTTCTTTAGGTATGGCTTTAAGGACGATAGGGCATGGCTATAAAGTGGCAATAATTCAATTTATCAAAGGAGGCTGGACCACTGGAGAAGAAAAAGCACTTAAAAATTTGTCTTCAAACATATCTTGGCATTCATTAGGAGAAGGATTTACTTGGGAAACACAAGACAGAATAAGAGATGAAAAATTAGTTCAAGAAGCATGGCAACTAGCCAAAGAATACATAAAAAACAAAACTTATAAACTTATCATTCTTGATGAAATTAATATCGCTACAAAACTTGGTTATCTTGCACCAGAAGAAATTATCACTTTTTTAAAAAGCTTAAACAATAGAAAAAATCATATTGTTTTAACTGGAAGGGGAGCATCTGATTCAATTATCAATTACGCTGATCTAGTTACAGAAATGAAACTAATAAGACATCCTTTTAAAGAACAAGGAATAAAAGCACAAAAGTGTGTTGAATTTTAGTTACAGCAAATTATTATTTAAATTTTCTTTAGGCAGGTTTAGAAATGTTTAAAGACGCAAGCAATATCTGAACAAAAAATAAATTTGGTGCATTTACTTGCTAAGGTCTTAAAAGTACAATTATTGAATGACTTACAAAAGAGTTCTCTTAAAACTTAGTGGTGAAGCACTAATGGGTGAAAAGCCATATGGTATTGATCCTGCTATAGTTCAGTCAATTGCAGAGGATGTTTCAAAAGTAGTCAAAAATAATGTACAACTTGCAATAGTTGTTGGTGGTGGAAACATTTTTAGGGGGCTTAAAGGATCTGCAGATGGCATGGATCGTGCTACGGCTGATTATGTAGGGATGTTAGCAACAGTAATGAACGCAATTTCACTTCAAGATGGTCTTGAAAGAGTGGGAGTTGCAACAAGAGTGCAAACAGCAATCGAAATGCAGGAAATTGCCGAACCCTATATCAGAAGAAGAGCCATGAGGCACCTTGAAAAAGGTAGAGTTGTAGTTTTCGGAGGTGGATGCGGAAATCCATTTTTTACAACTGATACCACGGCAGCTTTGAGGGCAGCAGAGATAAACGCTGAAGTTGTTATGAAGGCCACTAAAGTTGATGGAGTATACGATCGTGATCCTAATCAATTTAAAGATGCAAAAAAATATTCCTCTCTCAGTTATCAACAAGTTCTTAGTGATGAAATTGCAGTAATGGACAGTACTGCAATTGCACTTTGCAAAGATAATAATATTCCAATTATGGTTTTTGATATATTCAAAAAAGGGAACATTTCTAAAGCTGTTGCTGGTGAGCCAATAGGCTCTTTAATTAGTTAAAGATCATTTAATTTTTTTAATTATGAAAGAAAAAGAAATTCAAGAAAATATGAATAAAAGTATTGAAGCCACACAAAGAAACTTTAATACAATTAGGACAGGAAGAGCTAATGCTTCCTTGTTAGACAGAGTAAGTGTTGAGTATTATGGAGTAGAAACACCTATCAAATCACTTGCCACTATAAGCACTGTTGATTCGCAGACAATTTCAATACAACCTTTCGATATTTCATGTTTACAAGCGATAGAGAAATCAATTTCTATGAGTGATTTAGGTATTACTCCAAATAATGATGGGAAAGTAATAAGAATAAATGTTCCTCCTTTAACAGAAGAAAGAAGAAAAGAATTTTGTAAATTAGCCTCTAAATATGCAGAGGAAGGAAAAGTAGCTTTGAGAAATATCAGAAGAGATGCTATTGATAAAGAAAAAAAGGGCGAAAAGGATGGCCTTATTTCTATTGACGAATCGAGAGATAATCAATCTGAAATTCAGAAAATTACTGATAAATATATTGCTTTAATAGAAACTAAATTATCTGAGAAAGAGAAGGAAATTCTAAAAGTTTGATAGGATTTGACGTTGTAATAATTGGTGGAGGTTTATCAGGATCTTCCACCGCTCTTAACCTATCAAAGAAGGGATATTCAGTTTTAATTATTGAAAAAGAAAAATCCCAAGATTACATACCATGTGCAGGTGGTATGGCATCTTCAATGAAAAAATTTCTTCCTCTAAATATAGAAGATTGCATAGAATCAAAAATTAAGAATGTTGAATTCAGATGGAAAGCTGCAGATAATGTAACTGCTGATCTGACTGGTGAATCCCCATTTTGGATTGTTAAAAGAGAAAAGCTGGATCAAATATTACTTGATGAATCCTTGAGTAATGGAGCTCAGATGATGAGACCATTATTGATAGAAAAAATCATAAAAAAAAATGATAAATGGGAAATTACTTGCAATAACAAGAAAAAATATACTACAGAATTTCTTGTAATTGCAGATGGGTCCCAATCGAAATGGGCGAGTTATTTCAATTTAGGTCCAAGAAAACCTAAATTTGCTAACACATTCTCATTAAGATTGAAAGGGTTAGGTGAAATACCTAGAGATGCAGTTAGATTTGAGTTTGGATTTATAAAATATGGTTTTGCATGGGCATTCCCCTTAAGAGAAAGCTTAAATATTGGTTTAGGCACTTTTATAAATAATGGTCTCTTAGAAAATCAAGCTATCAATAAACAAGTTATCAGAAGCTTCGGTTTTGATTATTTTCCTCATAAAATAGTCAGTAAGAAACTGAGAATATGGAATGGCATCCACTCAATTAATGGTGACAAAGTTTTAGCGGTTGGAGATGCCGCATCTTTATGTGATCCTTTTTTAGCTGAAGGAATTAGGCCTTCTTTAATTAGCAGTTTTTATGCTGCAGAATACATAGATCAGTGCCTATCAGGAAAAGTAGATGATTTAAATCTTTATACGAAAAAAATTAACAACATTTGGGGGGAATCAATGGTTTGGGGGAGGAGAATAGCCCAAGTATTTTATAGATTTCCTAGAACTGGATACCAATTAGGTGTCAAAAGAAAAACAGCACCTAAACGTATTGCTCAAATATTATCAGGAGAAATAAGTTATGAAGATATTGCAAAAAGAGTTATTAGAAGACTTTTAACAAAAAGTAGAACTTAATTATTTTTCAATTCAAACTTAAATTTAGTTAGCAGAAATCAATTTATGATTTTTAATCTCTGAATATCTCTTTAGTAACAGCTCTTCCAATTCTTCTATAGCCTTACTGAATCCAGTGATACCTTCACTAAGCTTTTCACTTGCCATTTGATCTTCTAACATACTTAATCTGAAATCTTTTTCTTCAAATTCGTAGTCAATAGAATTTTTTATTTGGGTACTTACATCTAATTTTCTAATTAGCTCTCCTTTTTCTTTTTTCAGTTCCTCAAGAAATTTTGGTGCGATTGTTAAAAGATCGCAACCTGCTAATTCTTTTATTTCATCAAGATTTCTAAAACTCGCTCCCATTACTTCTGTCTTGAATCCCTTTTCTTTAAAATACTTGTATATCTGTGTAACCGAAATAACACCAGGATCTTCAGCACCAACAAAACTAGTTTTACCAGTTTTTGCTTTATGCCAATCCAATATACGGCCAACGAAAGGGGAAATTAGAGTAATCTTTGCATTGGCACAAGTTACCGCTTGGCAGAAGTTAAAAAGTAAAGTCAAGTTGCACTTAATACCCTCTTTTTCCAAAATTTCAGCTGCCTTAATTCCTTCCCAAGTTGCAGCAATCTTAATCAAAATCCTTTCCTTTTCAATTCCAAAATTTTTGTAAAGACTGATCAATTTTCTCGCTTTTTCTACCGTAGCTTCGGTATCAAAGCTCAGTCTTGCATCAACTTCTGTAGATACGCGCCCTGAAATAATTTTCAATATTTCTTTTCCAAAAAATACTGAAACTTGATCAACAGTTTCTTTGATTAATTCAATTTCGGAGAATCCTTGGGGCAATACATTTTCTGAACTTTCTAAAGCTTTATCAATTAATTTGACATAGTTAGGGTTCTTAGCAGCAGCAAGTATTAGCGATGGATTGGTGGTGGCGTCCCTTGGTTGAAATTTTTTTATCGAATCTAAATCTCCAGTATCAGCTACAACAACGGTCATTGAGGACAATTGTTCTAAAATTGATTTCATATCTAAATAATCATATATATACATAAACTAGCTTTTATTCCAGATGAAATCATCAGATAATGAACTAAATATTTATAAAATTGGAAAATTTTAGGGTTTTTTAACAATCATTCCATGATCTTTAATCTTGGGAGGTATTTTTTCAATTACTATCAAACTCTCAATAATTTCTTTAGCAACTGGTACAGCAACAGTTGAACCATATGCATAAGATTTAGATGGCTCATCAACAACTACTAAGACAGCATATTTCGGATCATTAACCGGTAAGGTAGCCACAAAACTGCAAACTTTTTTACTTGTATAGGAACCATTTAAGGCTTTTTGGGAAGTGCCCGTTTTCCCTGCTATCCTATAACCCTCGATTTTCACTCCAGATCCACTACCTTTATCAACTACGCTCTCCATCCATTCAAGAACAGTTTTAGAGACTTCGTGTGAAAAAAATTGTTTTTTTGGATTTTTATTATCTCTTTCTTTGAAATTTGAGGTTACATGAGGAGTTACTTCAAAACCACCATTTGCTAGAGCGGCATGAAGTTGAAGCAATTTCAGTGGCGAGATTGAGAACCCTTTACCAAAAGAAGTTACAGCAGGCTCAATTGATTGATTTACAAATAAATCTTTTCTCTTTAGTTGGCCAGCAGTTGATTCAAATAAATCAGTCTCTAAATTTTTATTTATACCTAAATTTTTTAGCCAATCCCAATAAATTGCTGGGTCTAAATTTTGCATTATTTTTACCATCCCAACGTTACTTGAAACCTGCAATACTTTTGGATAATCAATGTATCCATTACCTTTATTATCCCAATTAGAAAGTGTCCATCCTCCAACATTAATTTTTCCAATATCTTCAACAAATCCATCTTTCTGAATTACTTTTTCTTCTAACGCTAGGGCAAGATTAATAGGTTTAAAAGTTGAACCAGGCTCAAATAAATCTTGAGAATACCAACCCCTAAAGAGTTCAGAATCATACTGCCAAAATTTATTTGGATTATATGACGGAGTTGAAGCCAAGGAGAGAATCCGACCATTATTGACATCCATAACTATGGCAAATCCCTTCTTTGCTTTCCATTTGCTTACTTGCTTTGATATTGCATTGAATGACGCTTTCTGTAATTTTGAATCAATAGTTAGGCCTAAACTTTTGTAATCAGAAATAAAATCACCTGGCGCTGAATTATCTGGCAGAGGAGTTCCATCACCTCCTCTTTTTATTAAATTACTTTTATTAAACACTTTAATTTGATTATCTAAATGAAGCTCTAAACCCGCTGAAGCTATATTCTCATCATTAACAAAACCGACAAGATTAGAGTAAAGCTCCCCTTGTGGATAATATCTCTGCGAATATTTAAACAAATCAAGTCCGCTTATTTGAAGTTTCTTAATCTTTTCTGCTTTTTCTTCGGAAATTTTATCCCAAAGCTTGATACCAGTAATTTTATTATTAAATTTACTCAAGAGTACTTCACCATTTATATCCAAGATAGGTGACAATTTTTCTGCAATTTCTTCAATACTCCGAACTCTATGTATTGAATCACCAGGAAAATTAAAATATTTTGGATGGGCCCATAATTTATATAGCGGTTTATCGTAAGCAATTAGTCTATTATTTCTATCAACAATCGCTCTCCTCATTTTTAAAGCGTTAGTTTTAGAAGACTGTATTAATCTAGCTTTCCTTTGCAAATCAGAGGCGTTAAAGACTTGCAATTTAACTAACCTACCAAATAAAAAAAATATTAATAGTAAGCTAAAAATATAGAGAAATTTAAATCTTCTTTGATCAAGAGGTAATAGACGAACAATTTTCTTATATTTTTTCATCAATATCCCCTTTGATATTTGCTATCACTAAAACCCTCAATGAAACTACTAAAATTTTTCTTAAATAAACTTTCTTTTTTTTCTGGAAGTTTATCTAAATAGATTAAATCTTCAGGTTTAGTTTTTCTATAAGTATTAATAGACTCAAGTTCACTAATATAAAATTCCTCAATTATAGAAATATAATCAATGAGATTATTATTGATAGCTCTTGTTTTAGATAAGTTTTTATATGTATTTGACCATTTTCTTTGACTATTAAAAGACAAGAAAAATAAGGTGAAAATTAATACCAAAAGAGAGATATTAATGGTGTCGAAAATTTGATGTATTAATTTGATATTAATTATGGATAGTTTTTCAGAATTTTTTTTACTTTCATATGAAACTTTTTTTTTAAAATTAAGTTGATTCCCATAAGGTTTCATCTATGATTTTTTGATTTAAATAAAAGAAGTGTTATTAATTAAATAAACATCTTTTTGTTTGATTCGCAAGTAAAAAATTAAATTCTTTATGTCCTCAATAAGAACAAATTTAAGAAAGTCAATCCATTCCATAAAGAATGCATAATCACTGAAGAAAACAAGCTCCCTGAGGCAATTCTTGTAACTCCTAATCCAATCCCCAGAACAAATAATGGTGGCATTTCTCCCAAACTTAAATGGGCTAATGCAAAGACAAAAGCTGAAACAATAATACCCGAAATTACTCCAAAATCTCTTGATAGAGTTGGTAGTAAAATACCGCGAAATATAATCTCCTCAAATAGAGGAGCTAATAGAGTTGTCGTTATAAATAATAGAAAAAATGATAAGTGATTATTATTATTAAGAACAATTTCTAGCAAAGGATTACTGCCATTCTGATTATCGATCAGACTATTCATAATTAAAGAAATCAATAAAACAAAAGGAACAATTGTTAACCAACCTTTAATTCCCTGAATAATTGCATATTTTAATGGCAAGAAATTGAACTGTATATAATCCTTTTTAAAAGTAAATACACCATTCAAAGATTTAATTTGATAATAAACTATCACTAATGGGGGAATAGCCATAAAAAGATATCCAAAGAATATTTTTAAAGATTGAGACAATTCATTAGAGATATTTTTAGAAAAAAGTTCAACCAAACTGATAGAAAACAAAGGTGATACCACTTCTCCTAAAACAACAAATCCACCTGCAATTAATAAAACCATATCTATTAATTCTAAATCTAAATATTTTATTTCTTTCCAACCAAACTTTTTCAAAGATATGGTTGTCCATAAAATTTTTAAAGCCAGAATAGACCCAATAAGTATTGTTAAAAGTGGTATTAGTCTTATGACTAATATTTTTAAAAACATTCTCCTTGAAAAGGATTTTGTTATTAATGAACTATCGTCAAACTCAAATTTCCGGCTTAAAAGGTGATATAAAAATCGATCACCTTTAAATAAATCAAATTTATCAGAATTTGGTTTATATAAATTATTATTGGATTTTTTTTCTATCTCATCAATCAGAAATTTAAAATTTTTATTTTCAAAATCTTTGGATAGATTTTTATAGATTATAGGATCATTTGATTCTAAAGAAATTACTCGAATTAATTTATTTCTTTCTGTTAGCTCTTCAAATGGGACCTCAGATAGTGATTTATTTATTTGATCAACAGGATCATTTGTGATAAAAAACTTTTTAAGATCTACAGGTATTGATTGGAACGAAAGTTCAGCAATTTCTTGCTCTTTTTGACTTATATCAAATGAAACAGAAGGTCTATTTAAACTATCTCTTAAGCCTTGCTGCCATATAAAAAAAGTTATGACAATAGAAATAAACGCTAAAGTGAGTTTTGACTTAGAAATATTTTTAAAGGTCATAACTTTTTATATTGTTGAAAAATATACTTAGTTATCATTGAATTTCCTTATGTTTATGTATCTATTTTAATCACGCCATGAGATGATTAAATTATCTTAATTTTCAAATTTATATAATGGCTTTACGATTAGTGTTAGTTAGGCATGGACTAAGCAGTTTCAATGCGAAAGGATTGATTCAAGGAAGAACTGATGATTCAATACTAACTGATGAAGGATACGAACAAGCCCGAAAAGCAGGCAAAGCATTATCAAAAATAAACTTTGATAAAATCTATTCCTCCCCACTTGTGAGAGCGGCAGAGACAGCAAAAACAATTACAAAGACCTTCAATAAAGAACAAAACATTGTATTTGATGATAATTTACTAGAAGTCGATCTTAGTGAATGGTCTGGTCTAAAAATTGATGAAATAAAAAAGAAATATCCAGAAATTTACCCTATATGGAAAAATGATCCAGAAAATCTAATCTTAAAAAGAAATGACAAAAAGACTTATAAACCAATTCAAGAGTTATTTTTTCAAGCAACAAATTTTGTAGAAGATATCTTAAAAATTTATCTAAACAAAGATGATGTTAATATCCTAATTGTAGGACATAATGCGATTCTCAGATGTTTAATCCTCTTATTATTAGGAAAGCCTAAACAAGGTTTTAGGAAAATAAGATTAGAAAATGCGTCTTTCTCTATACTCAATATTTCAAAAAAAGATAAATCTTTTAAGACCCAAATTGAATGCTTAAATCAAACCTCCCATCTGAATAAAAATATTCCAAATCAAATTGGAGATTCTAGAATATTTCTTATAAGGCATGGTGAAACTAACTGGAACAAAGAAGGAAGATTCCAAGGCCAAATTGATATTCCTTTAAATGAAAACGGAAAAGATCAAGCTAGAAAGACTTTTGAATATTTGAGAAATATTTCTTTCAACAAGGCATTTTCAAGTTCCATGGATAGGCCTTATGAAACTGCACAAATAATCCTTCAAAATAGCAAAGATTTAAAAATAGAAAGAATAGATTCACTTGTAGAAATTAGTCATGGATTATGGGAAGGCAAACTGGAAGTAGAAATCAAAGAAAAGTGGCCTGTTTTACTAAAAAATTGGCATGATAAACCTGAAGAAGTAATAATGCCCGAAGGTGAATCTATTAAAGATGTATCAGAAAGGTCTGTAGAAGCTTTTAATAAAATTTGCTCATCTCAAAAGGATAATGATCTAAGTCTTCTGGTTGCTCATGATGCAGTCAATAAAACTCTAATTTGCAAAATCCTTGGGATTAATTATTCAAATATTTGGATGATAAAACAAGGTAATGGTGGCATAACTATTATTGACCTTTTTAATGATCCCAATAAGCCCCCTGTTATTAGCGCTCTAAACATTACAACCCACCTAGGAGGAATAATTGATTCAACTGCTTCAGGAGCACTTTAAATTAAAATCCTTTTTAAAATTTTATTCGATGAAGTCAGAGGAAGAAAAAAGAGTTTATTTATTGAAAAAGCCAACTTGACTAAGAGGCCAAAATCTGAAATATGCTTTACCAATTATCTCCTTTTTATGAAGAAATTTACTTCCAGGCCAATATCTACCATCCCAGCTATTTGATCTATTATCTCCTAAAACTAAAAAATGATCTTTAGGAACTTTTATATTTTCAAATTCACCACATCTATTAAAGGGGGATAATAAGCACTTATAAGAGACGTAAGGTTCAGGAATTAATTTATTATTTATTATTAATTCACCCTTCTTGTTTACACTGACAATTTCTCCAGGAAGTGCCACCACTCTTTTAATGTAAGCATCGCAAGCTTGATCCCTTAAACCAGGAATAAACGACATTGGCGGAAAACTCATCAAAATACAATATCTTTTTTTTGGCAGAGGCTTAGATCTTAATGAAATTAATTTTTCGTCAAAGGAGTAAGGTGAGTTAAAAACGACAATATCTCCTCTTTTTGGCAAAGAGTTTCTTAACGAAAATTTTTCAATAATTAGCCTATCCTTTATTTGTAATTCTGGAAGCATTGACCCAGAAGGGATATAACGAGGTTCTGCTAAAAAAGATCTACAAGAAGAAACAAAAAAACTTAATAGAATTAGTAGACCCCATTCTTTCAAAAAACTTTTAATAGAGGCAGGCATGAAATTAATAAAGTCTTAATTTTTTAACTTTATATAAATTGTTTGGCATATTCAATTTCATTAAAACCTAATATTACTTTTTCCTCTTCGAAAATCAAAAATGGTCTTTTTATTAATTTGCCATCACTTAAAAGAAGTTGAATAATTTCTTCCCTTGATAAGCCATAAATATCAATATTAAGCTTTTTAAAGGCTTGACCTCTTGTGTTAAAAATCCTTTTCTTATCATCAGAGTATTGTTCTAATGCGAGATTTAAATAATTAACAAGTGGTGGTTCTTTTACAATATCAATTAATTTAAATTCGAAATCTCTGCTTTCAAGCCACTTAGCTGCTTTTCGGCAAGTAGAGCATTTTGAATAACTATAAAGAATTATTTTTTTCAATTTAATTTACTAATCTTTGCTTTCTTAAGTACTTTGAAGTTTTTCTTTTTTAGGGGTATACAACTTTTCAATAAATTTTCCACCACATCAAAATCCCTCCAACCATCAATTTGAACTGTTCTTCCATCAAGTCCTTTACTTGTCCTAAAGAATTCAGCAACATCCTCAAGCTGATTAGGAGCAATTTGATTAATACTCACTATATTAGCCTGTCTAGGATTAGCCACAGGCACACATAAAAGTTTTCCATCATAGGCACCACAATCATGCATATCCAAAACTCCAATAGGTCTAGCTTTTATTAAACAACCAGCAAAAGTAGGCTCATCCATTATCACCATTGCATCAAGAGGAGCCCCATCATCAGCCAGGGTATTTGGGATAAAACCGTAATCAAAAGGGTACCTCACTGAAGAATGCAATACTCTGTCTAATGCCATTATTCCTGCATCAGAGCAATATTCATATTTATTCCTACTCCCTGCAGGTATTTCAACAACGATATTTACTATTCCCTTCATTGGAGATGGAGGTATTGAACTAAGGTCCATCTTTTTTAAAATCGTGATTATGAATTATCTCGTTTCCTTGAGATAAAGGTCTTCCAATTAAAATGCTTATCGAAGGTAAAAAAATTGTCAAAATGGCAAAAATAATACCTAGAGATGTTATTGATAAACTCCTTATACTTAAAGGGTCATCATCATCTTTTTCAAAATCACTTCGAGCAGAACCATAAGAAGGTTCTTCGCTTGATTTACTTTGAATAAACTGCTTTGATTTCGTGTAACTCAAGAACTCTTAATTGGTAAAGATTAATGAGATAATTAAACACCATTATCCTACATTCAAAATGTCAATAAATCAAAACATTGACTAGTATCTTTTTAATTACTCTTTTTCCAGCAAAGACCTAATAGATTTCAGTTCGTCTAATATTTGCACCAGTATATTTTGAGCCGCGGAGGAGGGTGTATTAAAGACCTCTACAGTAACTTCCTTAATTCTTAAAATATCTTTTGCAAATCTTGCTACTTCATTAGGATGAAATTTTAAAGGATCTTTTTGATCAGTTCTAAATTCGGGATTTAATTTTCTTGGATTAAAGCTAGGGTTTAGATTTCTTAAATCTGTATTTGTATACCTATAGACAGAAGCTCTTGATCTGTTTAAGAATTTTTGAACTTCATCAATACCTACTAATTCCTCTTCGCTAGAAATATTGGAATCTATATTTTCCATAAACTTAAGAAAATGTTTTAGTAATAATGAACTTTTAAAAGAGATTGAACTTCATTACTGAAAAAGTTAGCAGAAACAATATTTTTAGACTAGCCGCGTTGAGGGACTCAAGACACTTTAAATAATTTTTTCATCTTAATTGATAAAATTAAATATTATTAAGGATTTTTTTGCATGCGCGTGACAACCTCATTTCCTCTGGGGACACTTCGTGACACACCATCTGAAGCTGAGATTATTTCACATCAATTACTTTTAAAAGCTGGATATATTCGCAGAGTTAACAGCGGTATTTATGCATACATGCCATTAATGCTTAAAGTTATTGAAAAAATATCCGTAATAATAGAGAGAGAGCTTAATAGTATTGGTTGTACAAAATTACTATTACCCCAACTTCATCCTGCAGATTTATGGAGAAAAAGTGAAAGGTGGGAAGGATATACTGCAGGAGAAGGAATAATGTTTAATCTCAAAGATAGACAAGGTAAAGAATTTGGTTTAGCTCCAACTCACGAAGAAGTGATCACGAGTATTGCATCAGAGACCATAAACTCCTATAAGCAATTACCTCAATGTTTTTATCAAATTCAGACAAAATTTAGAGATGAAATAAGGCCAAGGTTTGGATTAATGCGAAGTAGGGAATTTATAATGAAAGATGGTTATTCTTTTCATTCTTCAGAAAAAGATCTGGCTACTTTCTATGAAAAGGTGGGCAATGCTTATGAAAATATTTTTAAATCTTGTGGACTGCAGACTGTAGGGGTCGAAGCTGATAGTGGAGCAATTGGCGGTGCCTCCTCTAAAGAATTTATGGTCACTGCTGATTCTGGGGAGGATTCCATTTTGTTTACTCAAAGTGGTTCTTATGCCGCAAATATTGAAAAAGCTGTTTCTCTACATTCTCAACCTATCCCACTAGAAGATAATATTGCAGAATGGTTGGAGACACCTCAACAAAAAACAATCCTAGAAGTTTGCGAAAATAATAATTTAGACCCTAGTCAGATTATTAAAGTAGTAATTTTCCTTGCACAGTTTGAAGGTGAATTTGAGGTCCCAATTCTTGCATGCATAAGAGGCGATCAACACATTAATGAAGTAAAGCTTTTTAACTTAATCAATAAACTTCAAAATTTCAATCTCCTTAACCTTAAAAAGATTGAAGACAAAAATACTATCGAAAAAAATCTAGTTGATTTACCCTTAGGTTTTATCGGGCCAAATTTAGATAATAAAACTATTAAAAGTAGTTCTAATTGGAAAAAAAAATGGACAAGAATAATTGACCATTCTGCAAGTGACCTTTCAAAGTTCATAAGTGGTGGGAATAAAGTTAATTTCCATAAAGTTTTTCAAGAATTTTCTTTTGATTCCAAAGAATATCTAATTGGGGATATCAGGAATGCCAAAAAAGGAGATAAAATAAGTATTAATGATGATGAAGAACTTAAAGAAAAAAAAGGTATCGAGATTGGACATATTTTCCAACTAGGTCAGAAATATAGTGAAAAATTAAATGCAAAGTTCTCTGATAAGGACGGTCAGCTAAAAAATTTATGGATGGGATGTTACGGAATTGGAGTAACAAGAATAGCTCAAGCCGCTATCGAACAGAATCATGATCAAAAAGGGATTTGTTGGCCTATACAGATTTCTCCATTTGAAGTTATTATTATCCCAACAAACCTAAAAGATCCTATTCAAAGTGATCTTACTGAGCATATCTATAACAACTTTTTAATTAATAAAATTGATGTCCTTCTTGATGATAGAAACGATAGAGCTGGAGTGAAATTTAAAGATGCGGAATTAGTTGGTATTCCTTTTCAGATAATTATTGGCAGAGATTCTATTAATAAAGAAGTAGAACTTGTATGCAGAACAAATAATACTAAGCTTAAAATTAGTACTGATAAATTGTTAGAAACATTTATTTCCGAATCTGAAATAATGTACAATAAAAAGTCTTGAGGCTTATTTTTTTTGGGAGCTAAATTATGTTACTGAAATGGACATCAAAATTATTTTATAAGAATCTTAGCAAAGCTATATCTTTTGCAATATCCTTAATTGTTGTTTTTACACTATTTAGTTCCCCTTCTATAGCTGCAAAAACCGCTATGACAGGTGACTATACAAAGGATACAATTTCAGTTGTTAAAACATTACAAACAGCTGTTGATACTCCAAAAGATTCTCCAAATAAAGATGAAGTGAGAAGTGAAGCTCTTACACTCATAACTGACTATATTTCCAGATACAGAAATAGAGGGATGGTGAATAAAACGCAATCATTTACCACAATGCAAACAGCATTAAATGCTATGGCAGGTCATTACAAAAACTTTGCAAGTAGACCTTTGCCAGATAAACTTAAAGAGCGTTTAACCAAAGAATTTTCTCTTGCTGAAAAAATGGTTCTAAGAGAAAGTTGATACAATTCATTTACTTTTTAAAAGTAAACCAATATTTTTGAATATATTAAATATTCGCACAAAAATAATGTTCTTCTAAAATTGGCCAATGTTGTTGTAATCGGAGCCCAATGGGGTGACGAAGGAAAAGGTAAAATAACGGATTTACTTAGTCGTTCGGCAGATGTTGTCGTTCGCTATCAAGGGGGAGTAAATGCAGGGCATACTATAGTCGTAGATGATAAAGTCTTAAAATTACATTTAATTCCCTCAGGGATACTTTATAAAAATACTTCTTGTCTAATTGGTTCGGGAACTGTAGTAGATCCAAAAATCTTGCTTAAAGAAATCGACATGTTAATTGATAATGGAATTGATATCTCAGGATTAAAAATTTCATCAACATCACATGTAACAATGCCCTACCACCGAATATTAGATGAAGCGATGGAGGCTGATAGAGGTTCAAACAAAATAGGGACAACAGGTCGTGGGATTGGCCCAACTTATGCAGATAAATCACAAAGAAATGGCATTAGGATAAGAGACTTACTTAATAAGGAAAGGCTAAGTGATGTAATCGAAATTCCATTAAGAGAAAAAAACGGTCTACTAGAAAAAATCTATGGCATTAAACCACTTAAATTAGAAGATATTGTTGAAGAATATCTTGACTATGGGGAAAGATTATCAAAGCATGTTGTTGACTGTACGAGAACTATCCATACAGCCTCAAAGAATAAGAAGAATATTCTTTTCGAAGGTGCTCAAGGTACTCTACTTGACTTAGATCATGGGACTTATCCTTTTGTTACCTCATCAAACCCTATTTCAGGAGGTGCATGTATTGGGGCTGGAGTGGGTCCAACTTTAATTGATAGAGTCATAGGTGTCGCAAAAGCTTACACCACAAGAGTAGGTGAAGGACCATTCCCAACTGAATTACAAGGCAGTATTAATGATCAACTCTGTGATAGAGGCAGTGAATTTGGAACCACTACTGGGAGAAGGAGAAGATGTGGGTGGTTTGATGGAGTTATTGGTAAATATGCTGTATCTGTAAATGGTCTTGATTGTTTAGCCGTTACGAAACTTGATGTGTTAGATGAATTAGATGAGATTCAAGTTTGCATTGCATATGATCTCGATGGAGAGGAAATAGACTACTTTCCTACAAATTCAGATGACTTAAAAAAATGTAAGCCAATCTTCAAAAAATTAAAAGGTTGGCAATGTTCAACTGCAGATTGCAGAAAACTATCTGATCTCCCAGAGAATGCTATGAATTATCTAAGATTTTTAGCTGAATTAATGGAGGTACCAATTGCCATTGTCTCGTTGGGGGCGAATAGAGATCAAACTATAGTAATTGAAGACCCAATACATGGTCCTAAAAGAGCACTGCTGAGATAATTTAGTTCCAAAGTAATGAAGGAATCCTTTAGACATTTTAAACAAAAAAAAGTTGATCTTATTGGTCTGGGCAACGCAATAGTAGATATTATTGTAAATATTGAAGATGAGTTTCTTGAGATAAATAATCTGGATAAAGGATCAATGAATCTTATTAACTCTAATGAATCTCAGAGATTGTTAGAAAATTGCAAAGTGATCAAACAAATTTCAGGTGGGTCCTCAGCAAATACCGTTGTTGCTTTAGCAGAATTAGGCAATCATGTTCAGTTTATAGGAAGAGTGAAAAATGATCAATTTGGGAATTTCTTTTCTGACGATATAAAAAAAAGTAAAACTATATTTAATACTCCTCCTACTATTGAAGGTGCTCCAACAGCTCATTCAATCATTTTGGTTACACCTGATGCACAAAGAACTATGTGCACTTACCTAGGAGCATCTGTAGAGTTTGAACCAAAAGACATTGACTTTACTGTAATTAAGGAAAGCAAATACTTATATTTAGAAGGATATTTATGGGACAGCGAATTAGCTAAAAAAGCTTTTATTAAAGCCGCCCAAGTTGCAAAACAATCTAATACAAAAATAATCCTTTCTTTGTCTGATTCATTTTGTGTAGATAGACATCGTGAGAGTTTCTTGGAATTAATTTATGAATATGTAGATATTGTTTTTTGTAATGAATCCGAGGTGTTAAGTCTATTTAAAAATGATAAATTAGCAAGCTGCCAAGAAAACCTATCTTCCTTATGTGAATTAGTTATAGTAACTCTTGGAAGCAATGGTTCTCTGATCGTTAATAAAAATAATGTTGAAATAATTGATTCAATAACAAGAGGCAAAATTATTGATACTACAGGAGCAGGAGATATCTATGCGGGGGGATTTATCCATGGATTAATAAACAATAGTTCCCTCAAAAAATGCGGAGAGATAGCTTCAATTTGTGCGGGGCAAATAATTACGCAATTAGGATCTAGAACAGATATTGATCTTAAAGAGTTAATAAAATAGATTTAATCAAATAGTCTTATTCAACCAATCATAATATTTCATCTCAGCATGGTATTTTTTGTAAATAATTTGAGGGACATCATATGTGGAATTTTTATTTAAGAAATCAATTAAACAATCTTTCAATTCTAGTTTACTTTTTATTGTAATTTCAAACTCTTTAGTTTCTTCAATATGATCATCCCACTCATAAATTGAAAAAATTTGCTTTATCGAAACACAAGCTGCAAGTTTATTTTGTATTAGTACTTTAGCCATTTGCAAAGCATTTGCGTTACTTGATTCAGTTATGATCATAACTAATATTTCCATAATGAATTAAACATCAATATTTTTTAATTATGTGATTTATCAAATTGTGATATTGATCAAAAGAGTAAGAATAATCATTTTTAACTTTCGGCCTCTTAACCAGAAATAACTTCATCCTACTTCCAGAAACTATACTCTCCCAGTTTTTCTGAGAATAACTTCCAGATTCTCTGCATAGAACATAATCTATCTCCCAAAAATCACAAAGTTTTTTTTCTAAAATGCTTTTATTATTTTTACTCGGTTCAAGTATCGCTATGTTTGAATTTTTAATACATGATCCAAAAGCTTTAGTTATACTCTCGTAAGTTGGAAGTACCCTTGAAAATACATTTGCTTTACAATTCATATAATAACTAGCTGTATCGTTAAGGAATCTTGATCCTATTGCAAGAAGAATATTCTTATTCTCAATATCAACATTATTTATATCTTTTAAATGATCAATATAAAAAAAATTATTAGTTTTATTTATTAGAGATTTCCTCTCAAATAGTAAAAGAGGTGTCTTAATCTCTCTACATGCATTATTAAGATTTTTAGAAATTATTACAGCAAACGGATGAGTAGCATCGACAACGCATGTGATTTTATTTTGATTTATGAAATTAATTATTTGATCTTTATTATTTAATTTCCCCGTAATGATATGTAACTTTGGATTTTCAATATAAGCTTGCCTTGCTTTATAAGTTAAAACACTTGCAAAGACTGAATAATTAAGTTCAAGAAGCCTATTAGCTATCACAGGTCCATCCGAAGTTCCTGATAGGATCCAAACATTTTTATAGCAATTTTCTTGATTCTGCATCAGTATATCTTTAATTAAATAGTAAGTAATGAATCATTGTTTAATTCAGGCGGTAATTAATAGCGCTCCCCAAATGAGGTATACCAAAGAAAACCAAACTCCAATTGCAGAAATGATTGTTAATTTTAAAGGATTACGTAGTGAAGATCCAACCAGGAATCTCAAGATCATAGGATGGGGAAATATAGCCCAAGAAATGGTAGATGAACTAAAAGAAGGTCAAAATATTGTTATTGAGGGACGTCTAAAGATGAATTCTGTCACTAGAAAAGACGGAACAAAAGAAAAGCAACCAGAACTAACAGCTTCAAAGATTCATCAAATCTCGTCAGTTGGAGTTATTAATTCTGATCAAAAAGAAAATAAGGAGTCATTCGAAAATAAAGAAACCACCAAAAAATCTAGTTGGGATAGTTCCCCTTTAGTACCTGAAGTTGACGAAATACCTTTTTAAATCAAATACCAACATTATTTTCTTGTACACTTATGATTAATTTGCTTATTTTTCTTTCAAGCGCGGCAAGTTCGCTTCTAATTTCTGGCCATTTACCCTTATCAAGATTTTCTAGTAGCCATGCTCTATCTTGATCAAGTTTAAAAATCAAATCTCCTTGATTTTCAGTATTAGGATCTTGCATAATACTTGTTAGCCCAATTAAAACTCATTCTACTAAATCAAAATGAAGAACTACTTATCTCCTGGAAACTTAATCGTAACCGCTGGGGGTATATTAGCTTTTGTAGGAATGACTGCTTATTTTACAGACTCAGTGAATTTAAGTGTACCTACTTTTTTTTATGGAGTACCTATTTTTCTAATTGGATTAGGCTTAAAGACTTCTGAAATACCTCCTGTAGAGTTGTTTGATAAGACAAATTTTGCGACAAATAAATTTAATAGACCAAAAGAACTTACAGCATTAGTTAAAGATGTTACAAGATGGCGGTATGGGATAAAAGCTCATCTTGAATCTTCATTAGAATCTTTAAATTTGTGGGACGAGGATAACCCACCTCAATTAAAAGAAATAGAAGAAATTACAAAGGAAGAAAAAAATGGTCTCAGAATGCGTTTTGAATTAAACGCTGTCCCTCTAGAAAAATGGATTGAAAAACAAGAAAGATTGAATAGGTTTTTCGTCAAAGGTCTTGAATCAGAATTTGTCATCGACCATAATAAAAAAGAATTTGATTTTATTCTCTTTTATTGAATATAGGGATATATTTGTAAAAACCTAATTTCTCAATTCAATCAAGTTTTAATAAATTTAAATAATGAATGACTCTCAAAGAGTATCAATATTAAGCGAAGCACTTCCATATATACAAAGTTTCTCAGGTAGAAAAATTGTTATCAAGTATGGTGGTTCTGTTATGGAGAATGATAATTTAAAAAATGCTTTTTTTAGAGACATTGCACTTTTATCAACCGTTGGTGTTTGTCCAATAGTAATTCATGGAGGTGGACCAGAGATTAATAATTGGTTAAAGAAATTAGAAATATCTCCTAAATTCGAAAATGGATTAAGAATTACTGATCAAAAAACAATGGAAATTGTCGAGATGGTTCTAATGGGTAGAGTTAACAAACAAATTGTAAAAGGGATTAATAAAACTGGTTCCTCAGCTGTGGGAATATCAGGTCTTGATGGCAACTTAATTCAATCTAGAGAACTAGGAGATGGTAGCCATGGGTTAGTGGGAGAGGTTACAAAAATCAATCCTGAAATATTAGATCCTCTTATTTCTAAAGGATACATCCCAATTATTTCTAGCATTGGATCAACCATGGAGGGTATTTCCCATAACATTAATGCAGATTTTGTTGCTGGAGAAATTGCTGCTGCAATAAATGCAGAAAAACTTATTCTTCTTACTGATACTCAAGGAATTTTAAAAGAAAAAGATAACAAAAATAGTCTTGTTGAAAAAACTAATCTCAAAGAGGCAAGGGATTTTATTGATAAAAAAATTGTGACTGAAGGTATGATTCCAAAGACAGAATGCTGTATAAGAGCTTTAGCCCAAGGAGTCAAAGCAGCTCATATAATTGATGGAAGAATAGAACATTCATTACTTCTTGAGATTTTTACAAATTCCGGAATAGGTACAATGATAGTCGCCTAACCCATGAAAACTTATGAGCAAGTTTTAGAAAAAGTAGAACTTGCTTTAGCTAAAGGTGAGTATGATTATTGCATTGAATTTCTTTTGCCCATAATCGAATCATTTCCTTTATCAAGCAAAGAGGGAGTAAATTTAAGAACAATCTTAATTACTGCTCTATGTGGTACCAATAAAAGGGAGGAGGCTAAAAGGTTTTGTAAAGAACTTCTAAAATCATACGATAATAAGACGAGAGAAAATGCAAAATATTTGATGGAAGTTATAGACTCTCCTGACATTAAAAAGCCAGAAAATTGGAACGTACAGTTTGAAAGCGACCCATCACTCAAAAAAAACTCTCTTAAGTCACTGCGCAAAAAAAAAGAGGTATTGAAGAAAAAAAAATTTATTAATATAACTGAGACACCAACTGGTGAAACAAAACCCTTTCAGAAAGGCTTTTCACTGATCATTTTTTTAATACTATTATTATTAATTCCACTTTTAAGTGGCTGCGTAAAAATTGAGGATACCCTTGATCTTAGTGAACTTGATTCCATAACTAATAATTTAGTTATAGAGAGTAAATACATAAAAAAATTTCCTTGGCAATTAAAATTTGAAGAGAAGATGAAAGATATTTTTCCTGACGCAGAAATTGAACAAGACGAATCAACCTTTTCTTTGAAACATAAAAATCTCAATTTAGAGGATGCAAAGCAAGTTCTTAAAATCACCCAAAATACAGCTGGAAAGTTAGCGGGAGAATCAACAAATTTAGAAATTAATACTACTCAAAAAAACTTTATTTTTTTTAAAAAATACTTTTACAGGTTAGATTTGGATCTAAATTCTATTAAAGGCATTGATAATTTAGAACTCATTTTCAAAATTATTCACCCTAATAAAGCTATCCTTGCCGATAAAAATAATTCAAATTTAGAAATCACAAAAAATCTAATAATTTGGGATTTAAATCAAGGGCGGATAAATAGTCTTGAATTTTCTTTCTGGAGCCTCAACAAACTCTTGATTGGGATATCTATTATTTTAATAATTATAATATTGGCTTATTTATTAAGATTCTATAGATTTAAATTAGGTTCAGATTTACCTCAACTTCCATCAAATTAATTACAACTCTGCTGGATTAACATCTATTGTTAAAAAAACATTTTTTGGAATAAGTTTCCATAATATTGATCTATCAGGTAAAGGTATCTTTGTTCCTTCAGGACCATGTATTAATATCTGCCATCTAAATTTTTTACCGACTTTAGCTATTAAACTAGGGGCAGGACCAATTAATTTCCAGTTCTTTTTCTCACAAAAACTGAGTAGATATTTTGCTAATTTTATTGCAATTGACTCAGTTAATTCATAATTTTCACCTGATAATTTAAGTAGGCAAATTGTGCAAAATGGGAATAAATTAGCATCCTTTCTCAATCTCGAGTTTTCAATTAAAAATCTTTCATAATCTCTTTTTTGAAGATACGAAATCACCGGGTGGTTAGGTTTATATGTTTGAAAAATTACTTTCCCTTTTTTTTGTGCCCTGCCGGCCCTTCCTGCTACTTGCAAAAATAATTGTAATGATTTTTCTTCTGCTGAAATATCTGGGCGATGAAGCAGCCCATCTGCTGCAATAACGACTGAAAGAGTAATATTGGGGATGTCAATGCCTTTTGCCAACATCTGAGTACCGACAAGAATATCAGCATCACCTTTAGAAAACTTTGAAAGAATATCTCTATGACCATCCTTTCCTGAAGTTGTATCTCTATCAAAGCGAAGTACTCTTAAGTCAGGAAATTCTTCATTTAAAAACTCTATTACCCTTTGCGTACCAATTCCAAAAGGTTTGAAAGCAGTTGAATGACAATCTGGGCAACGATTGATCAATCTTGATTTATGATCACACCAATGACACCTTAACCATTTTTTCCCTTTTGATCCGAGATGAACTGATAAAGGAACGTCACAGTTGGGGCAATTTATTAA
This sequence comes from Prochlorococcus sp. AG-355-O17, assembly GCA_003280655.1. Taxonomy (GTDB): domain Bacteria; phylum Cyanobacteriota; class Cyanobacteriia; order PCC-6307; family Cyanobiaceae; genus Prochlorococcus_A. The sequence goes on along the minus strand of QCEK01000005.1, from coordinate 43,377 downwards.
ATATCCGCAATTTCTACAACTTAAAAATCCACTATGCCCCCTCCTAGGGATCAAAATTATTGCTTGCTCTTTTTTTAAGCGTAGTTGAGGAAGCAATTGTAATAATTCATTGGAAAAGATTTTCATATTTCCCTTCTTGAACTCATCCCGCATATCGATAATTTTTATTTCAGGAGTCTCATTACTGGATATCCTTTGAATCATTCTTACCAATTTAAAATTCCTTTCAAAAATACACTTTTTCCAGGTCTTCATTGATGGGGTTGCACTCCCAAAAATTAACTTTGCAGAATTCCTTTTTACTATTTCAATAGCAATCTCTCTCGCGTCATAGCAAGGCATAGGACTATCTTGCTTATAAGAAACATCATGTTCTTCATCCATTATTATTAATCCCAGATTTTTGATTGGAAGAAAAACGGCAGACCTTGTACCTATTACTATTAAAGGTTCATTAGCATTAATAATTTTCTTCCAAACTAAAGTTCTATGATCGGGAGAACAATTACTATGATATTCGTAAACGACATTATTAAATCGCCTACTAAACCTATCAATAAGTTGAGGAATTAATCCAATTTCTGGGGCTAGTATCAAACAACTTTTTTTCTTAAGAAATTGATCTTCAGCAATTCTCATATACACTTCTGTTTTACCTGAACCTGTTTCGCCCCAAAGAAGTAATGCATCTCCTGGTTTCATTGTTTGAAATTCTTGAAATGCAATTTTTTGCTCATCTGTAAAATTTGGTTTTTTCGTTGCAATATGATCCTTTACAAAGGAATTTAATTTACTATTTATATTTTTTTTTCTTTTAGATTTAGCAAGATAATTTTTACTGACCATTGAGTTAATTAGAGTGTAATTAAAACCAGACTTTATTAATTCACTTTGCCAATTACCTTTTTTAGATAAAGTATCCATTAAAAAAAATTCTTTTTTGGTTAATCCATTTTTCTTAATATCAAATTCTTTTTTAGTTTCAATCCATATTTGATCTTTAAAACCTTTAGAGAAATTTTTATATTTACCAATCCAGCCAGGAGGAAATGCAGTTTTAAACATTTTTAAATTACTAACCATATAAAAAGAAGCTAGGAAGTCTATCAATTCTCTCCAAGATTCATCAATTATTTTTTTCTGCAAAATACCTTCAACAAACAAATATCTTATGTTTTTACCTCCAGTAATATTTGATTCATCATTATTGATTGTCGAAAAGTCTTTTTTGGAAATCACCAACCCATTCAATAATCTCCCCCTTAGTCTCACACTTACAATATCTCCAACTTCTGCTCCAAGATTATTTCCATCTAAATAGTAAAAGCTTTCATTACTACTACCTATATCAAGCAAAATTTCCAATTTATAGGAGATATTTAAAAACTGATTACTTGCCGGCTTCAAAACTTTTTCTTAGTATTGGATTGTTGAACATTCCACAAAGTGTTTTTTGCACATTGTAAGTATCCTGCTCTTAAGGGAGACATGAAGCTCTGATCATTGACTGAAAATTCAAAAATGATCTGCCTGTCTGAGAAATCCCAAGACTTTTTACTTTAGGTAATCTATAGCACTATTTAAATTTTTCAGCAATTTAGAAAACTTTTCTTAGTTCTCATTTTGTGAAAAAGTTTTTTAAACATTAAGGGGACTTTACTACTAAATGTTCAAATTAGCCCTAAATAAAATTTTATCTAGTTAAATTCACCGTAGAAAGGAGTAAATTATGTGTCCAGTCGCAGCAGAATCAAAGAATTCCAAGCCTAGTTCAAAAAAAAAGGTCAATAAAAAAATTAATACAAATTTAGAAACAGTAGTTGAAGGAGATGGTAAAGAAAATATTCAAAATTTACAGACATCTTCTGAATTAAACGAAAGCAGTATTGAAAATAATAATAATAATGAATTTAGTGATTCTGAAGAAGAAGATAAAGGGCTCGGAAATATAAAGCTTGGGCCAAAAGGTATCTACACTGAAGATTCAATAAGAGTTTATCTACAAGAAATTGGAAGAATTAGACTTTTAAGACCAGATGAAGAAATTGAGCTTGCAAGAAAAATTGCTGACTTACTCCAATTAGAGGAGCTGGCAACTCAATATGAGTCAGAAAAGGGACATTTCCCATCTGTTAGAGAATGGGCCGAGTTAATAGATATGCCTCTTTCCAAATTTAGAAGAAGACTTCTCTTAGGAAGGAGAGCTAAAGAAAAAATGGTGCAATCAAATTTAAGATTAGTTGTTTCCATTGCTAAAAAATATATGAATAGAGGTTTATCATTTCAAGATTTAATCCAAGAAGGAAGTTTGGGTCTAATTAGGGCAGCGGAAAAATTCGACCATGAAAAAGGTTATAAGTTCTCTACATATGCAACTTGGTGGATTCGCCAAGCCATTACAAGAGCAATTGCGGATCAAAGTAGAACTATTAGATTGCCAGTTCACTTATACGAGACAATATCCAGAATTAAAAAAACCACAAAAGTTCTTAGCCAAGAATTTGGCAGGAAACCTAGTGAAGAAGAAATCGCTGAGAGTATGGAAATGACAATCGAAAAATTAAGATTTATAGCTAAAAGTGCGCAACTTCCTATTTCTTTAGAAACTCCAATAGGGAAAGAAGAAGACTCAAGACTAGGAGACTTTATAGAGGCCGATATAGAGAATCCAGAGCAAGATGTTTCTAAAACTTTACTAAGAGAAGATTTGGAAGGAGTATTAGCCACTCTTAGTCCAAGAGAAAGAGATGTTCTCAGATTGAGATATGGAATTGATGATGGAAGAATGAAAACTCTTGAAGAAATTGGCCAGATTTTTGATGTGACGAGAGAAAGAATTAGACAAATAGAGGCAAAAGCCCTAAGAAAACTTAGACATCCAAATCGAAATGGGGTTTTAAAAGAATATATAAAATAAAAAAAGTTAAGTATAATAATTAGCTTTAAAAACTGGCAAAATAATAGCTTAAAATAAATTCGACTTAATTTTTATTCAAACTCAAAATAATATTTAATGACTAATTTTAAGCTGAAAATAGCTAGTAGAAGAAGTAAGCTAGCAATGGTTCAAACTTTATGGGTTAAGGATCAACTAGAAAGGAATATTCCCAATTTAGAGGTATCTATAGAAGCTATGGCAACTCAAGGTGACAAAATCCTTGATGTAGCCTTAGCGAAAATAGGCGACAAAGGCTTATTTACAAAAGAACTTGAAGCACAAATGCTAGTAGGCCATGCAGATATAGCAGTACATTCTCTAAAAGATTTACCAACCAATTTGCCTAATGGCCTTAAATTAGGATGCATTACAAAAAGGGAGGATCCTGCAGATGCTTTAGTAGTAAACAAAAAAAATGACTGTTATAAATTAGAAAACTTACCTGAAGGCTCGATTGTTGGAACAAGCTCCCTAAGAAGACTTGCACAATTAAGAAATAAGTACCCAAATCTTGTATTCAAAGATATTAGGGGAAATGTTATTACAAGAATTGAAAAATTAGATGCAGGAGAATTTGATTGTATAATTCTCGCGGCCGCTGGTTTAAAGAGATTAGGCTTTGAATCAAGAATTCACCAGATTATCCCAAGTGAAGTTTCCCTTCATGCCGTTGGCCAAGGAGCACTAGGCATTGAATGTAAATCTGATGATAAAAAAGTTTTAGAAATTATAAATATCTTAGAAGATAAACCCACCAGTCAAAGATGTCTAGCAGAAAGGGCTTTTTTAAGAGAGCTTGAAGGTGGATGCCAAGTCCCAATAGGTGTGAATAGTAAAATTCAGAATGAACAACTTTGCCTTACTGGAATGGTTGCATCTCTTGATGGAGAAAGGCTTATTAAAGATCAATATATTGGCAATATTAATGATCCCGAAGAAGTAGGCAAAGAACTAGCAAAAAAATTAAAGCAGCAAGGTGCCGAAGAAATACTAAGCGAAATATTTGAAAAATTTAGAGAAAAATAAAATTAGTTAATTTACTAATTTAGGATCAATTTCTTTTTTGTATCTCTCTTCACAATCTTTAATCACTTTAACAGCTTCTTCTATCCCAAAAAAACCATTGACAGTACATGTTCCTGGTTTTTTTAGATCTTTGTAGTGCTCCCAATAATACTTTGTTTCTTTTAACCAATGACCTCCAAGGTCTTCATAACTTGAGATATGATCCATTCTTTTATCATCTGAAAGAACCGCTATTACCTTATCATCGACCTCTCCACCATCATCAAATTTCATCACCCCAATAATCCTTGCTTCCACAATTGATCCGGGTATCAATGGCTCAGTTACCCCAACAATTTCTACATCAAGCGGATCTCCATCTTCATCCCATGTCCTTGGAATACATCCATAAGCAAAAGGATACGCAAGTGATGAATAACCTACCCTATCAAGTTTAAGATGGCCCGTTTCTGTAATTAATTCATATTTATTTATGGTATTAGAGTTCAATTCAACAATAGTGTTTATTATTGTATTTGAGCTATCAGTGAAAGCATTTAGTATGTGCAATAAGTTTGGGGTAACCCTGCTTGGGGGCTGATTTAGATTTGCCATCAAGAAATTATTTTTGTTTATCCTACATCCTCACACCTAACCAAATTCTTTAAAAGTAATGTTTCAGCAAAAATCATTTACTTTAGACCTTAAATGATTAATAAAATAGTTTGGCGATAGCTCTTCATTAGTTACAGCTCTTACCAACTCCATACAATTAACTGATCTGCCATATTTATGTATATTATTTTTTAACCAAAAGATGATCTTTTGATATTCTCCATTTTCAATTAAGTTGTCAATCAAACCTATGTCTCTTTCCATTTGAGAAGATATTTGAGCACTAATAACATGTCCTAACAAATATGAGGGGAAATATCCAAACGCCCCTTCACTCCAATGCACATCTTGAAGACAACCTTCTGAATCATTAGATGGTTTAATTCCTAGGAGTTCATCATATCTTTTATTCCATTCTGTTGGAATATCTTCAGCAGGTAACCCTCTTTCAATTAAATCTATTTCAAGTTCGGTTCTTATTAATATGTGTAAGCCATAAGTCAATTCATCGGCTTCAACCCTATTTAATCCTGCTTCCAAATGATTAATAGATTTCCATAGTTCTAAATAATTATTAAGAGAACATCCAGCCGAAACAAATTTGTTAAAAAATCTTTTTGAAAAAGATTTGGATTTAACTATTCTATTTTCCCAAAATAAAGATTGACTTTCATGAATACCCATAGAGGTTGCTTGACCTAAAGGCCAAGCAAACCATTGATGACTTTGAGATGGCAAACCCTGCTCATAAATAGAATGCCCCCACTCATGCGCAGTTGCTAAAAAACTTGATAATGGTTCACCTTCAACAATTCTTGTCGTAATCCTGTAATCATTAGGTCCTAATGTAATCGAAAAAGGATGGGGAGATTTACCAACAACAACTAGATCTTTATCTCTCCCAAACTCATCAAGTAATTGAGAACATAAATTATGTTGAGATTCGGGACTCAAATCCCAGTGATATTTCTTAGATTTATTAATCCCTCTAATCAACTCTGGGAGAGTATCTTTCAAAGGCTGAAACATTTTATTCAGCCACTTTAAAGTTAATTCAGGCTCAAAGGGTTGGGCTAAAGTTTCCCATGGTGAATATTGATCTGATATTTGTTTTGCCTCTTCAATCCGCAATTTAACTAATTCTTCAAAGAAAGGAAGAAAAATTTTAAAATCTGATTTTTCCTTAGCTTCTTGCCAGTTTTCATACCCTTTAGATTTTGCCTTTGCTAGAGACTCAACTAATTTAGGATCTAAATTTCTTTCTCTATTAAATTCCTTCAATAAAAGACTAATATTCCTTTCTTTATCTTTTATGAAAAATTGATTATCGGAATTTCGTTCAATATCTGCTAGTTCATTTTTAGCAGATTGTATTAAATTAGAAAATTCCTCGGAAGAATTTCTTTCATGCAATACTTTTGCAATATAGGTAAGTTGTTCAGACCTCCAAGAAGCACCTTTCTTTGGCATTCCAGTATTCTGATCCCAATAAAGTGTATTTTGGATTGAACCTAATATTTGTGTTTCTTTGAGGTAGGCACCCAGTTTATTCCAATGAGTTTCAGCCAAGGATTTAAATTGAAATTAAATTTATCTTAAGATAAAAATTTTAATGTCTGAAGTAAAACATGCATCTTTATCCATAATAGGATATTGATTAATTAAGTTTTAACTTATATGGAACAAATATTTTCAAAATTAAAATTCATAACCCATGGCGAGGGTTTTATTGATATCACATATGATTTAAATTTATGTGTTGAAAAAAATAATTTTGATTCCGGAATTTTAAATTTAACTTCACTTCATACAAGTTGCAGTTTAACTATTAATGAGAACGCAGATCCAAATGTACTGAGGGACCTAAAAAAGTATATGCAATCGATAGTTCCCTATGATTCCTACTTAACCTTATCAAAAAATAGAGAAGAAATATCCTATAAACATTATCAAGAAGGGGCTGACGATATGCCAGCACATATTAAAACATCACTAACAAACACTTGTTTATCTTTGAGTTTTCAAGACGGGAAAATTATGCTTGGCACATGGCAAGCAGTTTATTTATGGGAACATCGATTTGATCAAAAGGAAAGAATCATTAATGTACATATAATTGGTGAGAAAAAGTAAAATATTTATAATGTAATAAGTCAGATTTCTTATTTAATGGAACCCTACATTTTGCAAGATGAAGAATTGAATGAATTAGTTGTCAAAATACCTGGCTGGGAAATTAAATCTCAACAAATCCAAAGAGAATTTAACTTCGCTAATTTTATTGAAGCCTTTGCTTTTATGACTAAGGTTGCTTTAATCTGTGAAAAATATAATCATCATCCATACTGGGAGAATGTTTATGCAAAAGTAATAATTAAATTAAATACACATGATCTAGGAGGTATTACCAATCTGGATCAAACATTAGCTTCGGAAATCAACAAAATTTTTGATCAATAAAAATATAAACTTATTTTCAACTATTCAATATGTCTAAAAATTTATTGCCAGTTACTATTATTAGTGGATTTTTAGGTTCTGGCAAAACTACACTTCTAAATCATATTTTAAAAAATCAAGTTGGTATTAAAACAGCTGTTTTAGTCAACGAATTTGGAGAAATCGGAATAGATAATGACTTAATAATAGAAGGCTCAGAAGATATGATCGAATTAAATAATGGATGTATATGTTGCTCTATCAATGGCGAATTATTAAATACCGTATCCAAAGTTTTAGAAAGAGCTGAAAAATTAGACTATTTGATTGTTGAAACAACTGGATTAGCAGATCCATTACCAGTAGCCATGACTTTTGCGGCTGGTGATCTTAGAGAAAAAGTAAGATTAGATTCGATAATCACTGTCATTGATGGAGAAAATTTTGATTTTGAAATTAATAATACAAGTGTCGCCTATTCTCAAATTTTATACGGAGATATCCTTCTTCTTAATAAATCTGATTTAGTAAATGAAAAACAATTAAAGAAAATAGAGGAGTTTATAAATAAAATAAAAAAAGAACCAAGGATTTTGAGATCAACTAATAGTGAAGTTGCATTGCATACAATAATGAGCGTGGGTCTATTTGAGACGGATACTTTTGAATTCGAGAAAAACAAAAAAAATATAGAACAAAATTCAAACGATCACTCTTCCCATTCTCACGATCACTCTTCCCATTCTCACGATCACTCTTCCCATTCTCACGATTTGAATAATATAGAAGGTTTTACATCAGTTTCTTATGAGACATTTGAACCATTCTCCTTAAGGAAGTTTCAATATTTCTTAGATAATCAAATCTCACAAAATGTATTTAGAGCGAAAGGAATATTATGGTTTATGGAAAGTGATAGAAAACACATTTTTCACCTATCTGGAAAACGATTTTCTCTAGATGATGAAGAATGGACAAAAGAAAAATCTAATAAGATAGTATTAATTGGTAAAAACTTAGATCATCAAACTATCAAGAATCAACTTTCATCATGTAGATTTAATACAGATTAGTGTTTACATATTAGGATTTAATTAATTTTTGAAAATACTTATTAAAGGATTTAAAAAAGCATTAACCGAATTAAAACTTTTTTATTTTACTTCGTTTATTGTTGCACTTTTAGTAATCATTCCAATTTCCAATTTTCTTCTTGAAGGAGTCGAATATCTTGTAAGTGGGAGTTTTTCATTAGGCATTGCTGGAGGAGAAGAGGTATTAGAAACTTTAAAAGTTTTAATATTAACAAGTTTTTTTGGAGGAGGATTAGGCACTCTAAATGGATGGTTACTTTCAAATTGTGATTTTAAGTTCAGAAAAATTCTCCGTATTTGTCAGCTCATTCCACTAGCCGCCCCAGCATACCTCCTAACAGCTGTTTTGCAGGATTTGGGGAGTATTTTTGGGTATCAAGTAACTGGTTTATGGTGGGGGGTATTAATTCTTTCAATTTCTACTTATCCATATGTATTCATTCTTGCTAACGAAAGTTTTAATAAATTTGGAGTTAATCAAATTAATGCTAGTAGAGGATTAGGAGTTGGGCCATGGAGGAGCTTCTTTAAAATCGCTTTTCCAATGGCGTTACCAGCACTAATAACAGGAGTAAGTTTAATGTGTATGGAAATAATGAATGAGTTAGGTACATTTGCATTATTAAATATTCCAAGTATTTCTACAGGCATAGCCGAAAATTGGATAATTGAGGGTAATCCAAAAAGTGCTATTGGACTATCTTTGGTAGCCTTATTAATAATTTTCACTTTAATTATTTTTGAAAAATTCTCGAGAAGAAAATCTAAGAGGTGGAGTGAAAATCCTGCATCAAAAGATTCTCAAGGTTGGGAATTAAAAAAAACCAGAGCTCTATTAGCAATAACTATATCTTTATTTCCTCCAATTTTCTCTTTTGGAATTCCATGTTTTTGGGTTTTGCTCAATATCGATCAAATTCAAAAAGGATCATCTATAGAGTTACTTACCCTATCATTCAGGACTATAGGTCTAGGATTTTTCACTGCATTCATAACGATGCTATTCTCTCTAATAATTTCCTTATCCAGGCGCCCAAATAAAAGCTTATTTCTAGGGATAATAACAAACCTTGCGGGAATAGGTTACGCAATTCCAGGCACTGTATTAGCTTTATCTTTAATAAGCATTTCTTCTTCAAGATTTAATTTCATCGCTATTTGCTTACTCATTTGGGGTTATCTTGTTCGATTTCTTACTATTTCTAAAGGTTCTATTGATTCAAGTCTTGAGAGAATCTCTCCTAGTCTAGATGAAGCTGCACTTGGACTAGGAGAGAATTGGCCAGGTATTATCAAAAGAATTCATCTACCTCTCCTTCAGGGACCAATATTCGTAGGATCACTCTTAGTTTTTGTAGACACGATAAAAGAATTACCCATGACCTTTATTTTGAGACCATTTGATTTTGATACATTATCTGTGAGGATATATCAATATGCTGGAGATGAAAGAATGGTAGAAGCAATATTACCTGCCATTCTTATTATGACTTTAGGCCTTATCGCATCAATGACATTGATACCAAGTTTAGAGAAAAAAAACTAAATTCTTTTAGATAGTTTTCTAATTAAAAAAGGTAAGCTTAACAACAAATCTGCCGAGGTTGATATAACCCTAAAATAAATTAAGCAAATGAGAATTATATTTTGTGGAATACTTTTGCCAACAAAAAAAAGGAAGCAGGCCTCAAAAATACCTACTCCTCCAGGAGCTGTTGGGACTACCAATCCTAAAGACCATGACAAAGAAAAGATTACTAATAAAAAAATGCTATTCAGAGTATTAATTGTATAAAAAGTATTTAAGCAAATATAAAAACCAATAAATTTAGATAAAACAAAGCCAATTTCAAGGATTAAAGCTCTGGTAGGGAAAAAAGAAATTATATTTATTCTCTCTTCAAATTGGTCTTTTGAATTTGGAAGTCTTAAAACCTCAAATACTTTTCCTTTAAGAGACCCTATTCTTTTTAGTACAAGATAAATTAATTTCCTGTTTAAAAAAACTAAAGGGAAAATTAAAAAAAAATAAATTGGTGAAAAAATTAACCCCAGCGATGCCAATAGAAAAGATCCACTCAACATAAAATAAGGCTCTATAAGAGTCGAATACAAAGCAATCTGAGGATTACTTATTTTTTTTATAAAATTAAATCTCTCTACAAAATGCCAAATCCCTCCTGGAACGTATTTAAGAATATTGGTTAAAACATAAAAAGAAACTAGATTATTACTTTTGAATTCTTTCCCGAACCATTTAACAATATATTTCCATGCATAAGCGTTCAGGTAAATACTCAAAACACAAAACAAAAATGATAAAGATAGATTTATTCCATTTCTTTCTAGATTTATATCAAAAGAAATCTGGTCAATATTATAAAAAAAATAAATGCAAAAATATAATAAGCTTGAAATAAAAAAAATACTCTTTAAACCCCCAAAATTAATCCTATTTAGGAATTTGAAATATGGTTGATTACTTGTATTAAATCTCATTTCCAGTTTTCAAATGCTTTAAATTTCTTACTTGACTCTTTTATTATTTTCCTTATTTCGTGAGTTGATATTTTATATTTTAATTTTAATCTCAAAACCTCATCATTTTCTGGTTTCATATTTATTGATCCATCGGGTTTCAAAGTTTGTTTAACTTTTATATTTCCAAAAGACGTTGAACATTCTCCTCTGCGTCTAAGTAATATCCACCTAGATTGGGTCCTTTCGCGAACCCCAATAGTACTGGAATAATCAAACCATAATCGCCTAAAAAATTCTTTTTTCTCAATGGGCAAGATTGCTTGAATAGAAAATCCAATTCTATTTTTTTTCATATTGATAGCCTGATAGGAAACGTCGTAAGCTCCCTCAATTCTTAGTTTCTCCACAAAATTAGATATATCTTCGGGTGTTTGATCATCAATCCATGCCTCTTGAATAGTTATCTCTTCACACTTTGGACTAATTTGTTCATTATCGTTAATAGAAGAATCCTCAAATGAAGTAATTTTATAAACTCTTACCAAATTAGGAAATGGAAATTGTAGGTTGCCAATGCCAACTCCATAAGAGTTAATAGAAAATTTTAAAGGAGGTTCCAGATGGTCGACTAAATTAGCAAGCAAAGCAATTCCAGTTGGCGTTGAGAGTTCGCCCTCTGTTGAGTCACGGTTTGATAAAACCTTAATATTGTTTTGTCTTATTAGCTCTATTACAGCAGGAGGTGGTACAGATAATTTTCCATGTTCAGTTTGAACAAAACCACTTCCCAACATTGGTTCATTACAATAAACCCTATTTGGATTTAAGTAATTCAATGAAGCACATACCCCAATAATATCCACCAATGAATCTATAGCTCCAATTTCATGAAAATGAACATCATCAGATTTAATGCCATGAACTTTTCCTTCCGCAGTTGCTAAAGATTCAAATACTTCATAAATTAATTTTTTTAATTTATCTTCTAAGTGGCCATTTAAAATAAGTTTCTTAATACCTCTCCAATTTCTTTTGATAGGACTTAAATCAGTATTCTCAACCTTTGCCTTGATGCCTCGGATTGAACAACTTTTTGAATCCTTAAAGTCTAGTTGATATAAATCCTTTAATCCAAGATCAATAAGTGGCTGTTCAATAACTTTTTTAGGCACCCCTAAATCATAAAAAGCCCCTAACAACATATCTCCAGAGATGCCAGGAGAACATTCAATTAAAATATCATCCATAATTCAAAGATTTCTTGACTGGTAAAATTGCGGTAGAAATCAACCTTTCATACTACTTATTTCTAGAAAGATTTTTTTCAATCACTTCGTACTTTATTAATTTCAAAGAATTTCCATCTCTGTTGATATCTAAACTTACAAAGCTATGGATGAGTTCAAGAGAAAGCTCTCCTTTAATAGCTAATTTAAAATTTTTATTTTTTAAATTTTTTGACTTTATAGCAGGGCAGATTTTCATAACAATTTCTTTCTTTTGAGTGTTAACAAAAACCAATTCTCCTCTAACAGAAAAATAATTGTCTTTAAGATCTAATTCTTCTAATAATTTTGAGAAGTTAGTTTTTGAAGAATCATTTGGGAAATCATTCAGTTGATAGGGATCCCAGATGCCTGCAACCTGTAAATGCAAGTTTTGAGTATTTTTATTCTTTGGATAAACAATCCAATAGTAACTTTTCTTTAAATCAATATGCTTTTTTAAAAGTGATAATGCTTTACCTAGTACTACTGTCTCAATTTTTTCGTCTTTTTTGTCGATTAAAAAACCTCTATTTAATTGCTCACTACTAAGGGGAGTAAATTTACCATTAATAATACCGATTGCTCTATGCTGTAATTGGTTAGTCACTTTTGGGATAGGGTTTTTTAACATATTAAAAATTTGAAAAGAACAATTTATCGTATTAAATTTCTTAATTTTCCTCCAAACTATTAAAAGACTTTAATGCATCGTCAATTGCATCAGAAGGATCAGTCGCGTCATTCATGCTATTTTGTCTACGAATCATTTCCACAAGTTCAAAAGGATTAGTTGGAAAAGCTGAACTATCATCATCTGTTTTAGTTGAGGTATTAATTTCTAATTCTTCAAATAAATACTCAGCATTTAGGTAAACACCCTTTAAGGAAATTAATAAAGTAAAAAAAATTACAAAAGTTATTGGTCTAGGCATGCTTTTGCAAAAATAATTTTTCATTTTATTTGATTTCAAAATTCTTTAAAACTAAAATATTCTGCTAGTTTAATCTTACATAATTTGGTAGAAATTTGTTAATAGCAACTTGGAATGTTAACTCTATAAGAACCAGACTTTCACAAATAATAGATTGGATTAACAAAACCAATCCTGATATTCTATGTTTGCAGGAAACAAAAGTAAAGGATGATAGTTTCCCCATTGAACCTTTTGAAAAATTAGGATATTCAGTAGAGGTCTACGGGCAAAAATCATACAATGGTGTAGCTATTATTTCTAAAATAAAGCCAGAAAATGTTAAAAAAGGATTTTACGACTTTACCGACTTTGATCAAAATATCGAGATTTTCCTAGATCAAAAAAGATTGATTTCTGCTGATATTAATGGTGTTAAAATCATAAACGTTTACGTACCAAACGGATCTTCTCTAGAGTCTAGTAAGTTCGAATACAAAATTAATTGGTTAAATTGTTTAGCTTCATTTTTGGATTGCCAAGAAAAAAAAGGAGAATTAATTTGTCTTATGGGTGATTTTAATGTTGCTCCTTCTAACTTGGATATTCATGATCCCAAAAAATATGAAGGAGGAATCATGGCATCTGATATAGAGAGAAATGCACTAAATAATGTTCTTAAAAAAAGATTAGTAGATTCATTCAGGATTTTTGAGCAAAATACTGGCCATTGGAGTTGGTGGGATTACCGTAATAACTCATTTGAGTTAAATAAAGGTTGGAGAATAGACCATATATATATCAGCAAAGAACTGTCATCAAAACTAAAAAGTTGTGTCATAGACAGCTTACCGAGAGGTAATTTGCGTCCAAGTGATCATGCTCCAGTAATGATAGATCTTAACTTAAACGATATAAATGAAGAATTTTTTGAGGATGAGGATAATTTCTTCGAAATATAAATAAAATAAATTGAATTTCTTTAATGCCTGAAAACGCTTATTAATAAAGAGTTATCTAAAGTAAGATTGTTTTTTGTAATGATTTCTGTAAAAATAAATAATTTACAATCCAAACTATCGCAACAAAAATATCATAATGTAGAATTTCAATCTGATTGACAAAATTTTTACTTATTTCTAATTTAGAGCATGACAAGAATTTTCTTAAAACATCATTTAGTTAAATTGTGACTGACATATTAAATTACACAAAATCTGAAGAAATTTTCTCTGCGGCTCAACAACTAATGCCAGGAGGAGTTAGCTCTCCAGTAAGAGCTTTTAAGTCTGTAGGTGGCCAGCCAATTGTTTTTGATAGAGTCAAAGGTCCTTTTGCTTGGGATATTGATGGAAATAGATATATTGACTATATAGGAAGCTGGGGGCCGGCAATATGTGGACATGCCCACCCTGAAGTTACCACGGCATTACAGGAAGCAATTGAAAAAGGCACGAGCTTTGGTGCTCCATGCGTTCTAGAGAACAAACTTGCTGAAATGGTAATAGATGCAGTCCCATCTGTAGAAATGGTTAGATTTGTAAATAGTGGAACTGAAGCATGCATGGCAGTTTTGAGACTCATGCGAGCATTTACTGGAAGAGATAAAGTTATTAAATTTGACGGTTGCTATCACGGCCATGCGGATATGTTTTTAGTGAAGGCAGGATCTGGTGTAGCCACTCTGGGTTTACCAGATTCTCCAGGTGTTCCACGGACCACAACTGCCAACACACTTACTGCACCATACAATGACCTTGAAGCAGTAAAAAAATTATTTTCTGAAAATCCTGATGCCATTTCGGGGGTTATACTCGAGCCTATAGTTGGTAATGCTGGATTTATTACTCCTGAACCTGGATTCTTGGAAGGGTTAAGGGAATTAACTACTGAGAATGGATCCTTATTAGTTTTTGACGAAGTAATGACCGGATTCAGAATAAGTTATGGAGGAGCTCAAGAAAAATTTGGGGTTACCCCTGATTTAACTACCCTTGGGAAAGTAATTGGTGGAGGCTTACCTGTTGGAGCTTATGGCGGCAAGAAAGAAATAATGTCAATGGTAGCTCCTTCAGGGCCGGTATACCAAGCAGGTACTTTGAGCGGCAATCCTCTTGCAATGACTGCTGGAATAAAAACTCTTGAACTGCTCAAACAAGACGGTACTTACAATAAACTTGATTTAACAACTTCTAGATTAATTGAAGGGATAATTCAATCTGCAGAAAATAACGGTATCGCTATCAATGGAGGGAGTGTAAGTGCTATGTTTGGATTTTTCTTATGTGATGGGCCAGTTAGGAACTTTGATGAAGCCAAAACAAATAATGCAGAACTTTTTGGTAAGTTGCATAGAGAAATGCTCCGACGAGGAATTTACCTGGCACCAAGTCCCTTCGAAGCTGGTTTCACTTCACTAGCTCACAGCGAAGAAGAAATTGATAAAACTATCGAGGCTTTTGACGAATCTTTCAATGCAATAAAAAATTAATCATTTACTTTTCCTTACTTAAAGGAAAATATGTAAATGATTAAAAACTTTAGAAAGATTATTTCTAAATAATTATCTTTTACCACCAACTATTACTGGGGGACTACCTCCTTCTGAACCTGGCAAGCCAGGAACGACTTGTGTACTACCATCCCATTTGTCGAGAAATAATTTGAAAAGTACCTGATCGTCGAGACTTCTATTTAATGTCTCATATCTAAGTGCTTCTTGTTCTGCAATTTCAACTTCTGTCTTTGCTCTTAGCAATTGCTGGCCAGCTATTTGCTTTTGTTCAATCGCAGCTCTATATTCTTCAGCTATCTCTAATCCAGTAAGATCTAAACTTTTAACATCTACATAATCAAATGAATTTAGTTCTTTCGCAACTGTATCACCTACTTTCTCAGAAATTACTGCAAATTCAGTAGCAATTGTCTCTAGCTCATATTGAGAAAAGACCGATTTTAGAGCTTTTAGCAAAGATGGCTGAACAATTTTCTGGTAAACATCGCTATTTCTGCTTGCAATTGTTGCGAATATCCTTCCTGCTTCGTTAGGCTTTACTGAATACTTAACAGTCGCTGTAGCCCTAATAACTTGGAGATCTTTAGTTAAAGTTTCAAATTTTTCGGGTTGAACTTGAGTTTTAATATCAAATGGATATACAGACTGAATAAAAGGAAGTTTAAAGTTTAAACCAGCTCTCCTAGATGGGCCACTTACTTTCCCAAGTGTTGTAACAACTGCAACTTGTCCAGAAGGGACAACAAATAGAGATTGGGTGAGCAAAAGAAAGCCTGTAAAAGACAATACAATCAACAATGTTGCTGTCCCACCAGGACCTGTAGGAGTGACATTTTTAAAGGATGTGGACATTAAATTTTAGCTTTATAGTTAATCATATTTAAACAGATTAATTAGTGCATTAATAAGACATTTAATTAAAATGTTTTTTTAATAATTGGAATTTTAATATAGATATTTATTAGTAGAAATTTGATTTTAATTCTTGCAAAAGTTTCAAATAAAGTTCCTCATCTATCTCCCTAATGTCATATTCAGAGGGTAAAACACCATGTTTATGTTCATGTACCGCCATCCAACAAAATTTTTCTATTTCTTCTTTTGAAAAACGAGGATATTCTTCTACTTTCTTAATCAATGATTTAATGAGAGAATCTGGAATATCTGCCATATTTTAAAATTAATCTTTCTAAAGATCTTATCTAAAGTTATTGGCTTTTAGAGGAATGTTCAAAGACTCTTCTAATTCACTAACAAGCTTAATTGCTAATTGAAGATCATTTTTGCTCTTACTAGCAACTCTAAGTGTTTCTCCATTGATACTGACATTGATTTTTTTTATTTGATCTCTAATATTTTTACTGATTTTTTTTGCAATTTCTTGTTTAATTCCTTGTTTTAATAAAATTGTTTGTTTAATTCTATTGCCACTAACCATTTCAACTTCGCCGTAGTCAAATATTTTTAGAGATAAGTTTCTTTTTATTGCCTTTTGTCTAATTATGTCATTGACAGCATTTAAGGTTAGTTCGCTATTGGTGATTATAAAAATATTTTCTTTATCTAATTCAACTGAGGTGTCTGTGCCCTTAAGATCGTAACGCTGAGAAATTTCTCTTTTTACTTGATCCAAAGTATTGACTAATTCCTGTCTATCAAAATCAGAAACAACATCAAAGGAAAAACTTTCTGCCATAGTAAACTATTAAGCGCTTAATAAAATTAGCATAAACCATCTTTTAATAAGGGGGATTAATTTAATCGAAGAATAACAAACTAACCACTTTTCCCATTTCTTCAGCGCATCTACAACTATTTAGTAAGGTTTCACTATCGTGAAAAGCAAAGCATATTAATTGATCGCACCTAGTAATAATCTCTTGATTACAAAGACTACTTGCAAGTGGCAAAGGTAATTCATCATTTTCACTTTTTTCAACCAAATGCATAACCCTCTCAAGTTGATCCTTTATTTCGGGTATTTGTCTATCAAGACTTTGTGGAAGTAAAACAGTTAACAATGACGGATTAATATCTAGGACCGCTCGAATAACAGCTGCATTCACTCCTTGAGATCCAGAAGTAAGGATATTATGTCCTTCCTCTGCTAAAGACCTTGCTATTAACTCAATTAAGTGGATGTCGACAACCGGTACGTGTCTACTACCTAAAAAAGCAATTCTTCTTTTCCCACTATCTTGGAGTTTTGCGAGTTCTTGAGCTAAGGCATCAACGCCTTCAGTTGCTGGTAGATCTAAAGAGCGACTCAAAATAATAAAGTTCCTATATTTGAAATTAGCATTTTTCTGAAAAATTGCAGGGAAAATCTATCTTTTCGAGAATTCTTTTTAGATTTACATGCTCTTGAACTAATTGAATAGCATAAGAAGCTTTAATTGATTCATGTATTCTGACATGACCAAAAGCTTGTTCAATAATTTCGACGGAGGAAAGAGTATCTAATTCCACCTTTAAAATTGGCACCTCTAATTCCTCCGCTCTATGAATCAATTGTGACAAGGGGTCTCCTAAACCAGTTAAAATCAGGCATTGAGTAGAAGCCTCCAAAGCAGCAAGTTGGATATCAGTTCTATCAGCTCCAGTAACTACTGCCATATTTCGTCTTCTCCTGAAAAATTCCATTGCAGAATTCACTCCCATGGCACCAATACTTAATGTTTCAACAAGTAATTGATCTTTTTCAGGGCAACATATTATTTGAGCATTTAGTCTTCTTACAAGCTCGCCTACAGTGACACTTCTAAGAAGTGGTGATTTAGGCATCACTCCAAACACTTCAATATCGAGATCTTTAAGAGAGGGTATTATTTCATTTTTAACCTTTTCAACTTCTTGCGGTAAAACTCCGTTCAATACAACTCCAGCCAATTTCTCACCTAATTGTTTTTTCGCATCAAGTAGTGCATCTACACTTTTACAATCTTCCCATAAATTTACAATTAAAACTTTCGCATCTAAATCCTTAGCTAGTTGTGGGAGACTTAAGCCATAAATCATACCCTCATGAAGACTTCCAGCTGCCTCTAAAATATTCAGGCCTTCAAAATTATCATTAACCAATCCTTCAATCTGATCAAAACCTTTTCCTGGGAGTAAGTCTTTATTAAAGATTCTTTTTTCAGCTGATATGTTATCCAATAATCCTACTGAAGAAATTAAATTCTCCTCTTCAATATTTAATGTTGATCCAATAAACTTAACATCATCATCTATTAATCCTTCATAAGAAATTGAAGGAAGATTAGTAAGCTCAATACATGTTGCTAGAGGTTTGCCTATGCGTACTTTTTTTTTATTCTGTAAAAGTTTTTTTGCTATTCCAAGAACCATTGCAGACTTACCACTAAATGGCTCACATGAACCAATTAATAATATATCGCTCATAATTAGTAAACCATTTATCAATAGGTTTAAGATAATATTTTTTCCAGAACTAAACAAATATTTATTTATGAGTTTTAATCAAATTAAAAAAAAAATAATCTTTTTTTGGTAAATTTATTTTAATTCTTCGGTATCTGATAAAAATCAAGCACAATGATAAATTCAACTAAAAATGAAAAAACTGTTGGAATTACTGGAGCTTCAGGTGCGCTAGGTAAAGAATTAACGAAGTTATTTCGTCAAAAAGGATACAAAGTGATTGGATTTACTCATAGTAAAACTAATTATGAAATAAATCTTGAATCTCCAAATGAATGGATTAAATGGGAATGTGGGAAGGAGGTGTCATTAAAAAAACAACTAGAAAAGATAGATATTTTAATTTTGAACCATGGTATCTATGATTTGAGTAGAGAAAATTCCAATTATGAAAACTCAATAGAAATAAATGCATTAAGCAAATTCAAATTTTTAAATTTATTTGAAGATATTGCTCTAAGAAATGATTCACTTATAAAAAAAGAGATTTGGATAAACACATCTGAAGCAGAAATATTACCAGCACTAAATCCGTCATATGAGATCAGTAAATCCCTTATTGGTCAATTAGTTTCTTTCAAAAAAAATCTTCTAGACAAAAATACAAAGAAAAAATTAATAATAAAGAAAATCATCTTAGGGCCTTTTAAATCAGAACTAAACCCCATCGGAATAATGAGTCCCAAATTTGTTTCTAAAAAAATTTATAATTTAGCTAATTCAAAAAAATATTTAATAATAATTAGTCCAAATCCCCTAACCTACCTAATTTTTCCATTGAAAGAATTTTTTAATTTCTTGTATTGCCAAATTATATATAAGTACACACAATAGTATCTAGAAATCTCTATCAGTCAATATTTCAATACCATCTTTTAAAACAACTATCGTATGCTCCCATTGGGCCGATAATTTTCCATCTTTTGTTATTACGGTCCATTTATCATTTAATGTTCTGCAAAATTTAGTCCCCTCATTAACAATGGGTTCCACTGCCAATGTCATTCCTTCACGAAGCACTACGTTGGGCAATTCTTTGGTCCGAAAATTAAATACCGATGGTTCTTCATGAAGATTTCTTCCAACTCCATGACCTGTATAGTCTTCCACAACACTAAAGCCATTTTTTAAAACAACATCCTCTATTTCCCCAGCCACATCTAGAAGTGTATTCCCTGCTTTAATTTTCGAAAGGCCCGCATACAATGCTTTATAAGCTACATCACAAAGATTTTTGGCCTTTGGACTCACTTCTCCTACACAAATTGATATACAACTATCACCATGGAAGCCATCTAAATATGCTCCTGTATCAATTTTAACTAAGTCACCATTTTTAATTATTTTATTTTTATTTGGTATTCCATGAACAACCTCATTATTAATGCTAGAACAAATACTAGAAGGGAAACCATGGTAGCCCTTAAAACTTGGCACAGCTCCAAAACTTTTTATCCTTTTTTCAGCGAAATCATCTAAATCTTTTGTGCTCATTCCAGGTTTAATTAAGTCATTAATTTCCCTCAAAACAGTTGCTACAATCCTGCTAGATTTTTTCATCAAATTTATTTCACGTGATGACTTTATCTCAATTCCCCTTCTCCTCTGAATAAAAGGAACTTGATCATTAGTTTTGGAATTATTTTTATTTAACAAAAGATCTGCAAAATGTCTCATTGGAATAAATAATAGTAATGGGCAAATATCTTCAAAATAGCCATTATGGTCTTGGCTACTCTAAATCTATCAATAACAATAGGAAAGAAACAAAAATGAAAAATTTATTTAATTCTAGGCAATTTCATAAGGCTTTGGCGCCATGGGTTTTTCTTCCATTATTTATATCTTCAATTACCGGTCTTCTTTATAGGTTTTCAAAAGATTTATTAGGGTACTCTAGAGAACAAGTCCATTGGTTGATGTCTCTCCATGAGGGCGAGTGGCTTGGAGATAATGGAGAACTTATATATGTATTTTTGAATGCCCTTGGAGTTTTATGGATGCTCATAACGGGATTCCAAATGTTTTCAAAATCAATTTCATTTACCAAAAAGGTTACTAAAGGCGAGTCAAAAGGTTAAGATATAGAACTTGTAGGATAAAAAAGACCAAAATGGCCAATGAGAAACAAGAGAAGGGATTAGAAACCGAAATTAAAGCTGACGCATCAGTTGATGTAGAAGTTGAACAAAAAGAAAAAAACATGGTTTCTGAAACTACTCAAACCTTAAGCGCTTCCAATCTTATTAAGGAATTTGAGAATGGACAATTAAAAAAAGAATTACCCGAAATTTATGTTGGTGACACTGTTAAAGTTGGAGTAAAAATTACAGAAGGTAATAAAGAAAGGGTCCAACCTTATGAAGGTGTTGTCATAGCAAAAAGGCACGGAGGTATTAACCAAACTATTACAGTTAGAAGAATTTTTCAGGGTATAGGTGTAGAAAGAGTATTTATGCTACATAGTCCGCAGGTTGCCTCTCTAAAAGTTGAACGTAGAGGTAAAGTAAGAAGAGCTAAGTTATTCTATCTGAGAGATAGAGTAGGAAAAGCTACTCGCGTAAAACAACGCTTTGATCGATAAAGTTGTAAATTAATCAACTTATTGGTCACAAAGACGCTTATAATCATTTAAATGCGTCGTTAGTTCAGTTGGTAGAACGCAGGTCTCCAAAACCTGATGTCGGGGGTTCAAGTCCTCCACGACGCGTTTGATCAACATCATTTAAATCATTTTTCATAAGATGGAGTTAGATCTTCAACCTGGGGACGTAGTTAAAGTCCTCGAATCAGCAGCTTTAGGATGGGTTCGTGCAAGAGTCATCAGAGTTAAGTCTGGTGGGAGAGTTGTCGTACAAAGTGATCAAGGCAGAGAGTTTACTGCTAGAGGTAATCAAGTTAGGTTGATAGAACCTGCTGGTTTTAGACCTCAAAAATAAATAGTTTTTTATACTAAGACAGCTGTAAAATTAACTATTTCTGTAAATCCTCAAATTAATAAATTTTTTTTATTACAACACCATTAATTAAGTATTATGATCTGATAATTTTAAGAATGAAGTTCTAAATAAATTTAGAACAAAACTTTGGGACCGTAGTTCAACTGGTTAGAGCACCGCCCTGTCACGGCGGAAGTTGCGGGTTCGAATCCCGTCGGTCCCGTTTTTTCTAAAAGAAATTTGGAAAAACGTTTAAGACTAGCCCCGAGTCCAACGGGTTTATTTCATATTGGAACAGCGCGAACAGCATTATTCAATTGGTTGTATGCACAAAAAATAGGAGGAAAATTTCTTATAAGAATAGAAGATACAGATTTGCTTCGATCTAAATCTGAATATACGACAAATATATTAGAGGGGTTGAAATGGCTCGGGCTTAAATGGGATGAAGAACCTATAAAGCAAAGTGACCGAATTTCGATTCACAAAAGTTACATCAAAAAGCTAATAGAATGTGGAGCTGCATATAGGTGCTTCACAACGGAAGATGAAATTTCTCAACTAAGAGAAGAACAAAAAAAGAAAGGATTACCTCCAAAGCATGATAATAGACACAGAAGTCTTTCAAAAGAAGAAATAGAAACATTCATATCCCAAGGTAGGACTTCAGTAATAAGGTTTAAGATTGACGAAAAAATTGAAATTAAATGGGTAGATCAGATAAGAGGCGAAATCAAATGGCAAGGGAAGGATTTGGGTGGTGATTTAGTTTTGTCAAGAAGGGCAAAGGGATATGAGATTGGAGACCCTTTGTATAATCTTGCAGTTGTAGTTGATGATAATTTCATGAATATTACCCATGTTGTAAGGGGTGAAGACCATATCTCAAACACTGCAAAACAAATATTAATTTACAAAGCATTAAATCTTAATTTGCCAACTTTTTCGCATACACCCTTAATACTAAATAGTGAAGGGAAAAAATTATCTAAAAGAGATTGTGTTACTTCAATTGACGAATTTAGAGATATGGGATATTTACCTGAGGCCTTATCAAACTATATGGCCTTTTTAGGTTGGTCTCCAAAATCTGTTGACAGAGAAATACTTAAACTTGAAGAGATATCTGAAATTTTTGACTTATCAGACATAAATAAAGCTGGAGCTAAATTCAGTTGGGAAAAACTTAACTGGATTAATTCACAATATATAAAAAATATGGAATCAATAAAGTTAAGTGAGGTCATGAAGAAATATTGGGATGATAATGGTTGGGTGCCGCCATCTCAAGAATGGGCTTATAAACTATCAATTTTGCTAAGAGACTCTATGACTCTTTTAAAAGATTCAATTGATCAATCAAAACCATTTTTCGTAATACCTGAAATTCAAAAAGAAGGTAAAGATTTCCTGAAAAATAAGGAAAGTGAAGTATCTCTAAAACTAATTTTTAATTATTTAATGGAGCAAAATACTAAAAAACTTAATAAAGAAAAAGCCAAAGAAATAATAAACGAAATTTCAAAAGTGCATAATGTAAAAAAAGGCATATTAATGAAATCGTTAAGAGTAGCCTTTTTTGGATCTCTCAGTGGGCCAGATTTAATTCAAAGTTGGGAGCTTTTCTCAGAGTGTAAAACTGACAGAACCCGAATTGAAAGATGTCTTAAATCAATCTAAATTATTTTTTTTGGCCTAATTCAAGCTTATTCGCTAAAGGTTTAGCTGAAAGACCTTGTATTCCAACTGTCATTAAAATAGTAAGAAAAACTAACCCTTGGAGACGGCCAGCCCCAAGGATACCAGCCTGCTCTAATCTGATAGAGAAAAGAGAAGCTACCGCTGCAGTAACAATACCTCTTGGAGCTAACCAGGCTAAAAATATTTTTTCTTTTAAGTTCAATTCTTTTCCCATTGTTGCAATCCAGATAGAGAGAGGGCGAACAATTACCATTAACATAAAAACGCAAATAACCCCTCCCCAGCCAAGCGGACTTAATTCACCCCAAGAAACATCAGCGGCCAAAAGAGGAAAAAGAACTGTTATTGCTAATTGAGCTAATTCACCTATTAGATTATCCAATCTCTCCTTATCTATAACTTCTCTTTTGCCTACAATAAAACCTGCGGCGACAGAAGCCGGCAAGCCTGATTCTGGTAAAAAATACTCGCAAATTCCATACACAAGGAAAATAAATCCAAGGGTAACCTGAAGCTCTATACCAAATGAGGCATCATTTTTTATTTTTTTTAAAATTTCTGATAGTAACCATCCTGCACTTAATCCAATTAAGACTCCTCCCCCTAATCTTTGCATTAATGCTATGAATACATCGTTAATCCCACGAAGGTCCCCTAAAGTCAGTTCTAAAAGCAGTAATGCTAGTACTGCACCAATTGGTTCAAGCAACAACCCCTCAGCTTTTAAAACTTCCGAGAGTGGGGAAGCTAATTTTATTTGTTCCACTAATGGAGAGACAACTGTAGGTCCAGTAGCTAGAACTATGGCACTGTATATTCCTGCGACTTGCCATGAGAGGCCAGCTAGCAAATGAGCAATAAAAATTCCAGCTGATAATGAAATAAAAAGTCTTACCAATGAAATTTTCAACACAGTATTTCTTATATTCCCCTCGGGCAGTTTTAAATTTAGTCCCCCTTCAAATAGAACCAAACAGACTAAAAGCCCCACAATAGTTTCAAGCCCTTGCCCGAGATCTAAAGGCTCAACCAGTCCTAAACCTGATCTCCCGATGAATAATCCAGAAAGCAACAAAATAACAACACTTGGGAATCCTGTAAAAGAAGAAAATAATCGAGCGAAAGCTCCCGCAAATACAGTTATCCCCCAAAGTAATCCAAGCCTTTCAGGCGTCATATAAAATTATAAATAATAAAAATATTAATTATTTTGATTAAATCAATAATCTAATCTCAAGTCCAATAAATACAATACTTTTTAATTTAATTAATCAGCTGAGCAAGAGTAATTTTTTTTAAATCTTTCAAGACTACTTTTAAGAAAATGAATTTTATTTCTATTAAGAAAACTGGCTTATTAAAGCAATAATTATAAAAATAATTCCTATACCAACAGTTGCCATCCTTCCGTTCCATATTTCAGCTTGAGGGGTAAATCCTCTTTTCCACAAATTTAATTCCTTTTTATCAACGAAGTTTTTTGCTTCTTTAATATCGATCTTATGTTGTTTGTTCATTGAAGTTAGAAAGGAGGATTTTCTTCATAAAGGGTATTTGATTGTTCAATTGATAGTCTTCCTGCGACACCTAATTTAAGGGAACTTAAATGATCCTTAAATTTGATCCTGAACAACGCCGCCGCTCCAATCATTGCAGCATTATCTGTACAAAGATTAAGGGGAGCTAAATGAACTTTAATGGATTTTTTACGAGCTTCATTAATCATCATTTTTCTTAATGTATTGTTAGCAGCCACTCCCCCAACCACAACAACATTGTCCAAACCGTGATCATCTGCACATTTTATTGTTCTCTCTACCAACACCTCTGCCACTACTCTCTCAAAACTTGCAGCAATATCAGGAATTGGAACGGTCTTCCCATCCAAATTTATTCTCTCAACTAATCTTAATACGGCAGTTTTTAAACCACTAAAAGAGAAATCATATTTAAGAAATCCACCTTTTTTATCAGAAATCCTGCATTTTGGTAAATTAAATTTCATTGGGTCCCCATTTTTAGCAATCTTTTCAATTGCCGGTCCTCCTGGATAACTAAGACCTAATAGTCTGCCAACTTTATCAAAGGCTTCTCCAGCAGCATCATCAAAACTTTTCCCAAGTCTTTGCATTTTCCTTCTTTCATCAACCTTTATCAATTCAGTATGCCCACCGCTAACAAGTAATGTAAGAAAGGATTTCTTTGGATAGTTTTCTGAAAAGAGAATTGAAGATAAATGCCCCTCCAAATGATGAATTCCCAAAAATGGTTTTGAATGTAACATGCAAAGTGATCTTGCAGTTATGGAGCCAACTCGTAAACAACCAACTAAACCAGGAGCTACAGTTGATGCAATATAATCAACTTCCTCAATTTTGATTTTTGATTCTTCTAAAGCCTTATCTAGGACAAAAGGTAATAACTCTAAATGCTTTCTAGCTGCAAGTTCAGGCACAACTCCCCCCCATTTTGAATGATCTTCAATTTGAGAGGCAATTATATTTGAATGTATTCTGAAAGTATCGCCAATATTAGAAACTATTGAGACAGATGTCTCATCACAACTTGTTTCAATAGCTAAAACTTTATGCATTTTTGATTCAACTTGTTCTATTTTAATATTAATTTCTTACTTAACACACTATAAGGAATTAAAGATTGCAACTTATGAAATTCTTTTTTTCAATCATAACCTCAGTTTTTCTGTTCCTCGGAATTACTCCAATTGCTCTTGCTGCCAATGGGCCTGCCTTAAACGCAGATAGAGCTAGCACTGAATATACTGCGTCAGCCCTCACGAAATGCTCTGAAAATCCTAAATTTATTGAGAGAGCAAATTCTGCAACTACTCAAAAAGACATCGCAAGATTTGAAAGATATGGAAAAGCATCATGCGGAGATGATGGTCTTCCACATTTAATAATTGGACCTCCTCTTGAGCCATGGGGAGCCCTTTTAAATAGAGGTCATGAAGGAGATTTACTTATTCCGGGAGTACTGTTCATTTATATTGCTGGAATTATAGGTTGGTCAGGAAGAGAGTATCTGATTGAATCAAAAAAGACTAAGAACCCAGCAGATCTTGAAATCATTATTGACCTAGACTTAGCCAGAAAATGTCTTGTGAAAGGAGCGCAATGGCCTCTTCTTGCTAATAAGCAAGGTAGAAATGGAGATTTAAGAGAGAAAGATAACAATATTACACTTAATGGTCCTCGCTAAAAATCTTTAAAAACTTTCATAAAACAAATGTTCAAAATTCTAAACACAAAATTTGTCAGATCTGCCCCAGTAGTAGCAGCTATTTGGCTAAGCCTTACAGCCGGAATAATTATTGAATTTAATAGATTTTTCCCAGATTTATTATTCCATCCAATGAGCTGATAAAAAGAAAATAATCAAGTTCTTATTAACTTGATTATTTTTTTTACTGTTTCATCAACATTGTGATTTGTTAATGCAAAATCAAATTGATTTGATACAGAAATCTCATAATTAGCCCTTGAGAGTCTTTTTTTAATTGCCTCTTCTTTTTCTGTACCTCTATTTCTTATTCTTCTCTCTAACTCTTTTTTATCCGGAGGAAGTAAAAATATTGACAGTGAATTAGGAAACTTATTTTTTATTTGCCTTGCGCCCTCTACTTCAATTTCAAGTAGTACAGTAAATCCCTTTTTTATTTTTTCATTAATAGATGACAAAGGAGTTCCATAGTAGTTTCCGGCAAATTGAGCCCATTCAAGGAACAGGTTTTGTTCAATCATTTCTTTAAACTTTTCTTGATTTAAAAAGTAATAATTTTCTCCGTCCTTTTCTCCCTCTCTAGGATCTCTAGTAGTTGCAGATATTGAAAGCCAAACATTTTTCTCTTTACCTAATATTTCTTTAACAACTGTTCCTTTACCCACCCCGCTGGGTCCGGTAAGGATAATGAGTTTTTTTTGATTTTTCATATAAAATTTTTTACAGTAAAATAAAAATCTTGTGAATTAAAGGGAATAATGCAAAAAGGTGTTCCGCAGATAATGGATATTACATCTATTAGATCTGTCTTGCATTATTTGAGAGAGAACATCTTACCTACAAAGTTTGAAACTGCCCAACAACCAGAACCTAATACAATTCAATTATGTTTCAGAGGAGTTGATTCTCAAACATGGTTAGAAGTCTCATGGAATGGAGACTCTCCAAGAATACTAAAGATAAATAAGCCAGAAAAGATTGGGAGAGAAAGCACACTTTCTAAACAAATAAGATACGGATTAAAGTATATGGCTTTAATTTCGATTGATCAAGATGATTTCGAGAGAGTTATAAAATTTAGTTTTGCAAAAAAACCTGGAGATGAAATTAATAAGTATTTAATTTTTGAGTTAATGGGAAAACATAGCAATATTTTTTATCTGGATAATAAACATAAAATAATTGCCGTTGGTAAACAAATTAAATCAAGTCAATCTAGTTTTAGAACAATTTCAACAGGATCAATTTATTCTGGCCCTCCAGTCAATCTCAAAAAACAACCAAGAGAAGATGAGTCTTTTCAATCATGGAAAAACTCAATTTCAATAGTACCTGAGTCTTTGAAATACTGTTTAATAAATACCTATCAAGGAGTAAGCCCTATCCTCACAAAACAATTAGAGGTTGTTAGCGCAACTGTTAATTCAGAAATAATGGAAAAAAATATTGATTTCATTAGCAACTCAGACTTAAAGGAGATATTTAAAAATTGGAAGATTTGGATAAACAGGTTTAAAAGCAATAACTTTAATTTTTCTACATTCAACAAAGATTTTTATTGCGTTTGGTTTTTTGATAAGGAAATTAATTACGAAAATAAAATAGATTTATGCACAAGCTTAGAGAATTATTATGATTATCATCTGAAACAAAAAAAACTTGAATTATTGGAAAAGAAAATTGAAGGGATAATTTTTAAACAGACCAATTCTGAGAAAAAGAATTTAAATATTCAACATGATCTTCTGACAAAATCAGAAAACTACGAGATATATAAAGAAAAAGCTGATAATATATTTGCCTCACATGAAATTAAAAAACAAGACATTATAAAGGGACAAAAACTATATAAAAAATCAAAAAAACTAAAAAGATCTAGAGAATTAATAAAAGAAAGATTAAGTATTTACAAAACAAACCTAGAGAGATTAGACGAATTCACTACGCTTCTAGAAAATTTAAATTCTTTAAATCATGAAAAACTTTCTATGAGAATCAAACTACTAGAAGAAATTATGGAAGAAATTTGTAACGAGTTTAATATCAATATCAAGAAGCAAAGAGAAGATCAGAAAAGTTCATATGAGATAGAGTCATCACCAATTCAAGTTAACACTCCCACAGGATTAAAGCTTCAGGTAGGGCGAAATATGAGGCAAAATGATTTAATTAGCTTTAAGTTCTCAAAAAAAGGCGATTTATGGTTTCATGCACAGGAATCACCAGGCAGTCATGTTGTTTTAAAATCTTCATCTCAAGTAGCATCTGAACAAGATCTTCAAATAGCTGCAGATTTAGCTGCTTTATTTAGTAAGGCAAAAAGAAACATTAAAGTTCCAATTAATTTAGTAAAGATTAAAGATTTGCAAAAAATCAAAAACGGAGGACAGGGTTGCGTTTCCTTTAAAAATGGAGAAATTATTTGGGGAAATCCTACAAGAGGAGAAGATTACATCAAAAAAAATCTTAAAACAGTAATTTAGTTTATAATATAAAAAAATTTTAAAATCTAAATGTTTGATTTTCTTTTAGGCACTCATGAATTTTTAGGAAATCATAGTTTTCCAGAATTTATTGTTGGATATCTATTTGGTGCTGCATTAATAATTGGAGCTCCTACTGTTTTCTTACTACTTGCCTTCGTAAGCGCTTTAATGAAAACAAATGGTAAGATGGGCGGATATAGAGAATATGAAACTTATGGTGAATCATCTTTAAATGATGCCCCTCCTTTCTTATTACCAGATCCAACAAATCCTAAATTAAGCAAATAATTAAGTTTATCGAAAAATAAATTGGACTTTGACAATAGTAGTTTTAAACCTTTTTCTTACACAATTTTTATCAATTAATAATGAGAGGTACAGGTCAAAGTGAAAAAAAATTATCAGATTCGATGACTTTTAGTGATCATTTAGAGGAGCTTCGTCAAAGGATACTAAACTCAATTTACTCAATACTTATTTCAATATTCTTTAGTTTTCTTATCATAAAGCCATTAATATCTTTTTTAGAAATTCCAGCTGGTGATATTCATTTACTACAACTTGCTCCAGGAGAGTTTTTATTTGTCGCTATTAAAGTTGCAGGTTACAGCGGATTAATAGTTTCTATGCCTTATATTTTTTATCAAATAATATTATTCATTTCTCCTGGTTTAACAAAACAAGAAAAAAGCCTTATCTTGCCTGCAGTTTTTGGTTCAGGTCTTCTATTTTTTTTAGGATTAATTTTTTCATGGTGGATATTAGTCCCTGCAGCAATAAATTTCTTCATTAGTTTCGGTGCTGATATTGTTGAACCAACTTGGTCTATAGAAAGATATTTTGATTTTGTTCTCTTGTTAATGTCTAGCACTGCAATAGCTTTTCAATTGCCAGTATTACAATTTATTCTTGGTTCTCTTGGAATAATCACAACAGAAAAAATGATTTCAAATTGGAAAATAGTCGTAATTTCCTCTGCAATATTATCTGCAGTGATTACCCCTTCAACTGACCCATTGACTATGTCATTGCTATCTATATCGATTGTGTTTTTATTTTTTGTGGGTACTGGATTAACTTACTTATCAGAAAATCTTAAGTCAAAAACTCTTTCATCTTCTCATTAAGATCTAATTGCAAGCTTACAGCTCTGCCTAACCTTGGCTTAGCATTGACTTTCTTTAGCCATTCCCTTACTTCTTCTGAATATCCACATCTATTTAAAATCTCGATTTTATCAGCTATCGATTTTTTATATTCATCTTCACTTAAAGGGAATGATTCCTGCCCAAGAAATCCCCACATCATTTGAAAATAAACGAATTTTCCTCTTCTAAAGAGTCTAAAATCATATTTTTTCCCCCAGCGATGAATCAAATAATGTATAACTTCATCTACTAGCAATGGGTTCATTTAAATCGATTAATTAAGACTTCCTAAACTTTTACTTTAAATTATTAAAAGTCCTATCTATTTGCAACAGAAATTGAACAATTTGCTCCATAATAACTAATAAATAACAGAACCAAGTAGCGAATGACTCAATTAAGTTCCAATGATGTCCCTTCTATGGGTCGAAGGCAATTTATGAATCTTCTTACATTTGGTACTGCAACTGGTGTAGCTTTAGGAGCCCTTTACCCTGTAGCGAATTATTTCATGCCTCTAAGAGCAGGCGGTGGTGGAGGTGGAACTTCTGCTAAAGATGAATTAGGGAATCCAATAACTAAGACAGGTTGGTTAGCTACCCATCAAGCAGGAGACAGAAGTCTAGTTCAGGGTCTAAAGGGAGATCCAACTTATTTAATAGTTAATGAGGGTGGGGAAATAGGAGAATTTGGTTTAAATGCAATTTGTACTCATTTAGGTTGTGTTGTCCCATGGGATAGTGGTGCTAATAAATTTATATGTCCTTGTCATGGCAGTCAGTACGATACTAACGGGAAGGTAGTAAGAGGACCTGCGCCTTTATCTTTAGCTCTAGCTCATGTCGATATTGAAGATGATGCTGTACTCGTCAAACAATGGTCAGAAACTGACTTTAGAACTAATGAAAATCCATGGTGGGCATAAAAAAATGAAAGGTCTTAAAAATCAAATCATGAAAAAAACAAGTTTATTTATCTGTACTCTGCTTTTCATTTCAAGCATTGTATTTTATCCAAAGATCAGTTTTGCTTATCCATTTTGGGCTCAGCAAAACTATGAATCCCCAAGAGAAGCCACAGGTAAGATAGTCTGTGCAAATTGTCATCTAGCTCAGATGCCTACAATTGCAGAGGTTCCACAATCTGTTGGAGCAGACAGTGTTTTCAAAGCTGTAGTCAAAATACCCTACAAAAATGATTTAAAAGAGATAGGGGCTGATGGTTCGGAAGTCCCATTACAAGTTGGTGCTGTTGTAATGCTGCCTGATGGCTTTAAACTTGCTCCACAAGAAAGATGGACAGAAGAAATAAAAGAGGAGACAGAAGGTGTTTATTTCACTAATTACAGTGAAGAGAAAGATAATATCATTATTGTCGGACCTTTACCTGGCGATACCAATAAAGAAATCGTTTTCCCTGTACTTTCCCCTGACCCATCCACTAATAAAGAATATCATTATGGAAAATACTCGTTACATATTGGAGGCAATAGAGGAAGAGGTCAGGTATATCCAACTGGAGACAAGAGCAATAATGTGGTATTCACTTCTTCCACCGCAGGAACTATAAATTCAATAGAAACAATTGAAGATGGTAGCTATCAAGTCAATATAGAAAACGATAATGGTGAAATAACTACTGAAGCAGTTCCTGTTGGACCTCAACTTATCGTAAAAGCGCAAGACAAAATTAATGTAGGTGACCCTCTTACTAATGATCCCAACGTTGGTGGCTTTGGGCAATTAGATGCTGAGGTTGTACTTCAGAGTCCTTATAGAGTTATTGGATTGATTGCATTCTTCATTGGTGTAGGCTTAACACAAATACTTTTAGTATTAAAGAAAAAACAAGTAGAGAAAGTTCAAGCAGCAGAGGGTATCTAACTTTCTCTAAATGCTTATACTTCAAGCTTTTATACAATCTCCAGGAGAAACTTTTTTAAATTTAGGATTTATAACTATTAGATGGTACGGACTTCTTATTTCGGTTTCAGTTTTAATAGGCCTATTTATCTCTAAAAAACTAGCAAAGGCAAGAAATATTAACCCAGAGTACATTAGTGAAATACTTCCATCATTAATAATCTCTTCAATAATTGGAGCTAGAGCTTATTACGTAATTTTTGAGTGGAGGCAATATAGCGGAGAGAACTTTTTTACTTCTTTTGAACTCTTCAATAATATAATTCAAATACCTTCTTTTCTTGCAGTTTGGGAAGGAGGCATAGCAATCCATGGAGGTCTAATTGGAGGATTAATATCTATTATCTATTTCTGTAAGTCGAAAAAAATTAATTTAAAAACTTTTATAGATATTTTAATACCATCGATTATTCTTGGACAATCAATAGGAAGGTGGGGAAATTTTTTTAATAATGAAGCCTTTGGAGTTCCCACAAATTTGCCTTGGAAATTATTTATACCTATCCAAAATAGGCCTTTAGAATTTCTTAATTATGAATTTTTTCATCCTACATTTCTCTATGAGTCATTATGGAATCTTTTAATTTTCATCGTCCTTATTATTACCTTTAATAAACAAAATAAAACAGATTTTTTCAGGCCTGGCTTTATTAGCTGTCTTTATTTAATAAGTTATAGCTTTGGAAGATTCTGGATTGAAGCTTTAAGAACTGACCCATTATGCATTGGTGGACTTCCACCTTTCTGTGATGGCGGTATAAGAATGGCTCAATTTATAAGTATTTTTCTATTTTCTTCTGGATTAATTGGAATATTTTTTTTAAGATTGAGAACATATAGTGGGAAAAATAGAAAGAATGGATAACAAAATATCCTTTATTGGTGTTGGTCCAGGTGATCCAGAATTATTAACTTTAAAAGCATTAAAAAAGATAAAAATTGCAGATGTCATCATTTGGACTGATTCTCTAATACCTGAAAAGATTTTAGATTCTGCTAAAAAAGGTTCTGAAAAAATAAAAACTAGTTCGCTCAACTTAGAGCAAATCACCTCAATTATGATAGAAAAATTTCAGGCAGGGAAAACTGTTGTAAGGTTGCATGATGGAGACCCTTGCCTTTTTGGAGCAATTAGAGAGCAAATCGAAATTTTAAAAAATGAAAAAATTGATATCGAGGTTGTTCCTGGAGTAAGTGCTTTTCAAGTTGCTGCAGCATATCATGAAGCTGAGTTAACCATACCTGACGTAACGCAAACAATAATTTTAACTAGAGCAGGAGGGCGAACAGGGATGCCCGAAAAAGAATCTCTGGAAGATCTTGCGAAACACAATTCCTCGATATGTCTATATCTAAGTGCTAGGCATGTGAAAAGGTCTCAAGAAACTCTACTAGAGTTTTATCCTCCAGAGACTAAGGTGATTGTTGGATTTAGAGTATCTTGGGATGATGGTTGGACATCATTAATAGAACTAAAAGATATGGAAAAATTTTCTATTGAGAAAAAACTAATTAGAACAACCATTTACATCATTAGCCCAACAATAAGTCATTCTCAAAAAAGATCTAATCTTTATAATCCATCTTATAGACATCTCTTTAGGAATAAATAATCTTAAAGTTGATAGAAAAATATTAATTACTATAATTAGTAAAAATTTATTTGCTTTGGAAGAAATAAAATCTGTTTCAGGAAACAACAATAATGGAGAAAATTCCTCTTTAAAAAGAATTGGAAATTTCATTAAAGAGGCAAGGTTAAGTAGAAATCAATCTATTGAAGAGTTGGCTTCTAATTTAAAAATCGGAGCTCATCAACTTGAAGCTATTGAAGAGGGTAATGAAGAAAAGCTACCTGAAAAAGTATTTGTAAAAGCAATGATTAGAAGGATTTCACAGAAGCTCAAACTTGATACAGAATTTATAATGGATGAATTCAAGACAGAAAAGAAAGAGGTGAAAATTGAAGAAATAGTCGAAGAAGTTTCCAAAAAAAACTATAAAACTAGGCAATCTAAGAATCTTAATCCAGTAGGGTTCATAATATTTATTTTAATTTCAGGCTTTCTCGGACTAATCGCATCTTCCTTAATTTTCAATTTATTTTCAGACTCTTCTCAAAATCAAACTCCAAAACAAGAACTTATTAAAAAAACTAAATAACTTTTAAATCTAAATTCTTTAGTTCTTTTATTACATTACGGCATAATCCTAAGTTCCATTTTTCAAGTAAAAGATCATGATTTCTATCAAAAGGTAAAAGTTCAAATGTAAGAATATTTTCCTGCAATTTTATTTGAACTGAAGAGATTACCTTATCAAGTCTTTGATCAAGAGATGCTGCTAGTCTTAAAATTAATGACATTTCAAGAACTAATGTTTTATCTTCTTTGGATATTAAATTTTGCCAAGACTCATGTCTTTTCTTGGGTAGAGTCTTTCTATGGTATCTAGCAATTGAAGCAATAATATTTGTTTCTGCTTCAGAATATCCCAACAACTCACAATTTTTTATTAAGTACCAAGAGTGTTTGTGATATGAACCAACATTTACGTATTTCCCACAATTATAAAGATTAGAAGCGGCCCAAAGAAGTTCTTTAGCTTTAGGGTCATTATCGCTATGAAAGATATTTTTAGTCTGATCATAGATTTGAAAGGCAATATCAATAACTTTCTCAGCTCTTGCATTATCTACTCCAAACTTTCTAGCCTGATGAACTATAGTTGTTTTTCTAATATTGCTTTGAATATTTAACTCGTTTTTAATTATCCCTTTACGAAGCATCCAATCCACAACCAAACCCTCTCGAAGCGCCCTCTCACTTATTATTAATTCATTAAAGTTCAACATCTGCATTGCGGTGTTTAGTATCAATGCACCTGGAATAATTATTTCTGCTCTTCTCTCACTTAATGAAGGTATTTTCTTGATTTCAGAAACTGGCAATTTAAGAAGTTTTTCCAATACATTTTGTAAATTTTCCCTTTTAAATTTATAACCATGCAACTTTTGTTTAGATTCTCCCAAATCATCTGAAATCAAATTTCCTAATGAGGTTGCAGTCCCACTGGTTGCAATCATAGATAAAGGCTTATCTTCATTAGATCTACTTTTTATTTTTCGAACAGATGATTCTAGTGATCCTTTAATAAAAGTTGTTAGAAAGCTCGATCTTGCTGAATTTATAGACTCTTTATTTAAAAAATCATTTTTAAGTCTTACCGCACCAATTCTCGAACTTGTAAGAGCTATAGCATCTTTTTTATCTGCAAGTATTAATTCTGTAGATCCTCCTCCAATATCTATAATTACAAAAGACTCATCTTCAAAAGCCATACCAGAAAGAACACCAAGGTAAATCAATCTGGCCTCCTCAGAACCACTTATCATTTCTATTTTTATATCAGTTTCATCAAGCACTCTTTTAATAAAATCCTGACCGTTTGGAGCTTCCCTAACTGCACTTGTGGCTGCTGTTACTATTTGTTTTACTCCATTACTTTTACAATATTCCTTAAATCGCTTAAGAGTAACTAATGCTCTTTGGATTGATTCTTCAGTAAGATTACCCTCCTCATCTCTTTCTCCAAGACGAGTGGTTGATTTATCAGTGAATTTTATTGAAAATGATTTTAATTCCAGATTAATTTCTGCTACCAAGAGATGTGTAGAGTTAGTTCCAATATCTATAGAAGCTACTAAAATTTGCTTTTCTTGAAAATATCTTAAATCTTGTTTATGTATCATTTCTTTTTATAAGTTGCAGATATTTTTAATCCATTAATAAATATACCCAAGATTAATTATTAAATAATAGAAATCACTTAATCCTAGTAAGATTATTTAAAGTTATGAAATATACAATAATACAATAGGTCATATGAAAAATAAACATCGACAAATTAAATTAAGTACTTTTTTTGAATTATTAAGGTGGAATAAGCCAACTGGAAGAATAATCTTACTTATTCCTGCTGGATGGAGTTTATATTTAACCCCAGATGCTAATCCAACATTTTTAATGTTGCTAAGAATAATCCTGGGAGGACTACTAGTGAGTGGATTTGGCTGCGTAGTTAATGATATTTGGGACAAAAAAATTGATCAAAGAGTTTTTAGGACAAAAAATAGACCTCTAGCTGCAAATAAAATAGGTCTTAAAACAGCTTATTCAATTCTTTTCTTTTTAATTTTATGTAGCTTCTTTTTAACTTTGTCACTACCTCAACCTGGCAGGATCCTTTCCATTTCACTTGCTTTTTTAGCTTTACCTATTATTTTAATTTATCCTTCTGCCAAAAGATGGTTTAAATATCCTCAATTAATCTTATCCATATGCTGGGGTTTTGCTGTCTTAATTCCCTGGGCCGCAAATGAAGGCAATTTAAATAGTTTTGTTTTATTGTTTTGCTGGCTAGCCACTATTTTTTGGACTTTTGGCTTTGACACAATTTATGCTTTAGCAGATAAAAAATATGATATCAAAATTGGAATAAATAGTTCCGCTGTTAACCTCCAGAACAATACAAAAATGACTATTCAAATTTGTTATTTATTAACTTCTATTTTTCTCGCATTATGCGGATTTATTAATCAAATGGATTTTATTTTTTGGCCAATTTGGCTTACAACGGCAATCTTAATGCAGCGAGATATACTTAAGGTATTTCCTGAGGAAAAGCAATCAATAAAAAATATTGGGAATCACTTCAAAAATCAATCAATTTATGGAGGAGTTCTTTTATTAGGTATTATTATTGCCTCATAAATTTCTAAAATGGTTTTTAGATTAAAAAAAGGTGATTTAATTGATATTCTAGCTCCTGGATCCTTTGTTGATGAAGAAGAAAATTTTCAAAAAGGCATAGAAATCTTAAAAAACTGGGGCTTGGAAATTAATGAAAATAATTCTCTATCAAAAAAATTTGGTTATTTTGCAGGTAATGATCTAACTAGATTTGAAGAACTGGAAAAAGCACAAAATAGTAAGCTAATCATTTTTGCAAAAGGAGGTTGGGGCTCAGCAAGACTTTTAGAAAAAGAACCTTCTTGGCAGCATGGTTTAATGCTTGGATTCTCAGATACATGTTCTTTATTACTATCGAAATATTCTCAAGGATTTATAGGTTCTATCCATGGCCCCATGGTTACTAGCCTTTTCAAAGAGCCAGAGTGGAGTCTTGAGAGATTAAGAAATTTACTTTTTGAGGGATATGTGGAGGACATAATAGGAATCCCTTTAAGAGGTGGAAAAGCGAAAGGAGAGATAATAGTTTCTAACTTAACTATTGCTTCTTTTTTAATTGGGACTAATCACTTTCCAGATTGCAAAGGGAAAATAATAATTTTTGAAGACATTAATGAAGATATTTATAAAATTGATCGAATGTTAACTTACCTCAGGATGACTAAAACAATTTCTGAAATTGCGGGTATTGGATTCGGAAGTTTTGCACATGATTCCTGCGACCTTGAATGGAAAGATTTACTAAAAAAATGCATTATTGAAAGACTGCAAGAGTATGATTTTCCTATTCTTTTTGATCTCCCAATAGGCCATATATCAGGGAATGCATGCATCCCGTTGGGGTATAAAGCAACCTTAAATGGTGATAACGGCATTCTTAGTATCGATAAACCTTTTTAGCTAGGAGTTCTTCACAAAAATTTTTGCTATTTTCAAATCTATAGGGGATGTAATCTTTATATTTTCATAAGTTCCTTCAATAATTTTTACTTTCCAATTAAGCATTTCGAATAGTGAGGCATCATCTGTGACTTTCCAGTTTTTATCAATTGCCATCTTATGAGCTTTTTTTAATCTATCTACTAAAAAGCCCTGAGGAGTTTGCGCTGCCCATAAATAATTTCTATCTGGTGTTTCTTTAATAAAACCTTCATTATCAACAATCTTTATTGTGTCAGTTACCTTAGTAGCCAAAATTACGGCTTCATTTTCATCTAATTGATTTGCACAAAGGTCTATCAATTCAGGATTAATTAGACATCTAGCACCATCATGTATTAAAACTTTTTTAGCATCGTTTGGGAGCGCTTTTAAACCATTAAAAACTGACTGTTGTCTGGTATCACCACCATTAATCCAATGAACTTTATGGGCAAAATCCTTTGCTGAATCTAATAATAAATTTTTATCTTTCGGTTGCCCAATTATTCCAACCCAATTTGTTGAGCTTGCAGAAAATACAGATTTAAGTGTCCAATAAATCAAAGATTCTCCCTCTAAATCAATAAGTAATTTATTTTTTCCAGCTTTCATTCTGCTACCACTCCCTGCAGCAGGTATTAAAAAGTGCACGATAGAAGGTCTTAATATTTTCTAGACAATTATAAATAAAATCAATATCTTTACACAAATAGTACTACGATTGAAAATTATAAAATTTCATAATGTCCAATACAGATTCATTATCAGGCAAAGTTGCTTTAGTCACTGGAGCTAGCAGAGGAATAGGTAAAGAAATTGCTTTAGAACTAAGCCGTTTAGGAGCTGAAGTTTTTATTAATTACTCTTCTTCTGATGAAAAAGCTGAAGAAGTTGTAAATTCAATAAAAAATTCGGGAGGTAAAGCTCATAAATTAAAATTTGATGTTTCAAAAGAGGATTCTGTCAGTTTAGCTTTTGAAGAAATAATCAAAATTAATGGCAACATTGATATCCTCATTAACAATGCTGGCATTACTAGAGATGGACTATTGATGAGAATGAAATCAGAACAATGGGATGACGTATTAAATACAAACTTAAAAGGGGTTTTTCTTTGTACAAAATATGCTTCAAAATTTATGATGAAAAAAAGAAGTGGTAATATTGTAAATATTTCATCTGTTGTTGGATTAATTGGTAATCCCGGCCAAGCAAATTATTCTGCCGCTAAAGCTGGAGTTATTGGATTCACCAAAACTTGCGCTAAAGAGTTTGCTTCAAGAGGTATAAACGTAAATGCAATAGCTCCAGGTTTCATAGAAACAGAGATGACTGAAAAACTTAATACTGAAGAGATACTTAAAGTTATCCCTTTAGGCAAATTAGGAAGTTGTACTCAAATTGCAAACTTAGTGTCATTTTTAGTTTCAAGTAATGCTGGAAGTTATATTACAGGGCAAACAATTAGTATTGACGGAGGTATGAGTATTTAATTATGTACTTTCATAAGGCTGGCCCAATTCATCTCTTAATCTTCTAATTTTTTGTAGAAGTTTAAGTCTTCGACTTCTAGCTGTT
Organism: Prochlorococcus sp. AG-355-O17; assembly: GCA_003280655.1. Taxonomy (GTDB): domain Bacteria; phylum Cyanobacteriota; class Cyanobacteriia; order PCC-6307; family Cyanobiaceae; genus Prochlorococcus_A. The sequence goes on along the minus strand of QCEK01000005.1, from coordinate 3,978 downwards.
AATGTCAAGAAAAACCTTAAAGGAAAGTATATTAGTGTCATAGCAATCGCGAGGATTGCAGTAAGGGTAAAAATAAGATTATTTGTTTCTTCCATAACTTAAAGATACTCTTATTTGAGTTGATTTGTATTTCTCATTAAAAGAAATTCGGCTTTCCCCACTTAATTAAATATCCCTTAAAAATGATTCTATGGGAGATTAGAATAAGATTAAAGACCAAGTAAACATGGCTAAACAGTTAAGTTTTTCTAATGAATCAAGAGAAGCGCTAGAAAAAGGTGTGAATTTCGTAGCTAATGCAGTAAAGGTTACTATTGGGCCAAAAGCAAAAAACGTAGTAATAGAAAAGAAATTTGGTTCGCCAGATATAGTAAGAGACGGATCTACAGTTGCTAAAGAGATCGAGATTGAAAACCCTATTTCTAATTTAGGTGCGAAATTAATAGAACAAGTGGCATCCAAGACAAAAGAGAGTGCTGGTGATGGAACAACCACAGCAACCATTTTGACTCAGAAGATGGTTCAGCAGGGATTAAAAAATATTGCTTCTGGCGCAAATCCTATGGAGTTAAAAAAAGGTATGGAGGCAGGCCTAGCTTTTGTCTTAGAAAAATTAAGCTCCAAAAGTATTTCATTAAGTGGTTCTGATATCCAAAAAGTTGCAACAGTTAGTGCTGGAGGTGATGAAGAAATTGGATCTATAATTTCGAAAGCAATGGATATTGTCACTTCAGATGGTGTAATAACTGTTGAAGAATCTCAATCACTAGAAACAGAGTTAGATATAACTGAAGGAATGTCTTTTGATAGAGGTTATAGTTCTCCATATTTCGTAACAGACCAAGAAAGACAAGTCTGTGAACTTGAAAACCCTAAAATATTAATTACTGATCAAAAAATCTCAACTTTAGTTGATCTAGTTCCAATACTTGAAGAAATTCAGAAGTCAGTCTCTCCTTTTCTAATTCTTGCTGAAGATATCGAAGGAGAGGCTTTAACCACTCTTGTTTTGAATAAGAATAGTGGGGTTTTAAATGTAGCTTCCGTAAGAGCTCCTTTATTTGGTGAGAGAAGAAAAGCTGCCCTTGAAGATATTGCAATTCTTACAGGGGCTAAGTTAATTAGCGAAGATAAATCGATGAAACTTGATAAAGTATCGATTAATGATTTAGGCAAGGCAAAAAAAATAACAATCACAAAGGATAAAACTACAATTGTTGCCTTCGAAGACACTAAAGATTTAGTTAAAGCGCGAGTAGAAAAATTAAAGAGAGAAGTTAATATAACTGAATCTGAATATGATCAGGATAAAATAAATGAAAGGATAGCCAAACTAGCCGGAGGAGTTGCTCTTATCAAAGTAGGAGCTGCTACAGAAACAGAGATGAAGTATAAAAAGTTAAGAATCGAAGATTCCCTTAATGCTACGAAAGCTGCTATTGAAGAGGGTGTTGTTTCTGGAGGAGGTCAAACTTTAATTGAAATATCTGATGACCTTTTAAATTTAAGTGAAACATCTTCAGATGATTTAAGAACAGGGATAAATATAGTTAAAGAAGCCCTTTTGGAACCTACCAAACAAATAGCAAAAAATGCTGGTTTTAATGGTGATGTAGTTGTCGCTGAAATTCAAAGGCTCAACAAAGGCTTTAATGCTAATTCAGGACAATATGAGGATTTAAAAGATTCAGGAATATTAGATCCAACCAAAGTAATAAGGTTAGCTCTTCAAGATTCAGTATCTATTGCAGCTATGCTCCTAACAACAGAAGTTGCAATGGCTGACATTCCTGAGCCCGAAGCCGCAGCGCCTGGAGGGCCAGGCGGAGATCCAATGGGAGGAATGGGTGGCATGGGAATGCCAGGAATGGGTGGCATGGGAATGCCAGGAATGGGTGGCATGGGAATGCCAGGAATGGGTGGCATGGGAATGCCGGGTATGATGTAAAAGCTAACTAGCTTTTTTATCGTTGTTAATCCACTTTCTTAAATTTTTAATATAAGGTAGGGGTAATTTTGGGGTTTCAGTAAATTGATTTATTTTATTAGAATTTTGATTTTTGCTAGATATTTCATTGCTTCTGGCAGTTTCCAGGCCATTTGATGCCATTTTTGTTTCTTCAATATTTTCAAAAGTTTTTGATAATTCAAGCTTAATTTTTTCTTGATCTTCTTCATGCACTTGATCAATTAAAGAGATATGTTCTTGATTTTCTTTTTGTAGTGAACTATGGATTAATAAATCATTTAGTGAATCAATCCCAAATCTATGGACCCACTTGAGAACAACATTTTCTTTAAGCAAAAAATTATTTTCTAAAGAGGCTTGTTTAAAAACTTCTATTAAATGATTTTTTAAAAGCATAAAATTTCTAATTTAACTTTCTATTTAACAGAGGCCTTATAATAACCAAGGAAAAAACTGTTAAAGAAAATAAAATTGATATACAACTCTTACAAGTTAAATCACCATATGGGGCATGTAAAGCCACTAATTCTAAATCCATAGTTTGTGTATAGGCAGTCCTAATAGGTTCAATAGCAAAAGTTAATGGATTTAATGAAGCTAACCAGCCCAGCCAATTTGGCATAAAAGAAATTGGAGCTAAGGCAGTACTCGCAAATAGAAGAGGTAAATTTATTACGAATATAAGAGCGATTAATTCAATATGTCCCGGCAAAACAAACGCTAAACATAAACTTATTGATGTCACAAAAAGAACTAATAAAATTAGTGTTGTAAATACAATTCCTAAACCATATAAGTTGGGCCATCCATAACCCAAAATGTATGAAACAATCATTATTACAATACTCTGAACAAAGCTCAAGATTGTTATGTAAAAAAAAGAAGATAAAACTATGGATAATCTACTGGTTAAAGGAGCCACAAGTAATCTATTAAGAAATCCAAACTCTCTATCAAACATTAAAGGAAGACCAGAGTTTAGGGCTCCGCTAAAAGCAGTAAAAACAATAAGTCCTGCTCCTAAAAAATTCCCATAAGAATCAACACCTGGTAAAAAACCTTCGGGAGCTTTAGAGAATAATGCCCCAAATAAAAAAAGCCAAATTATTGGTTGTAATATTCCTGCTAAAAGAGTTGATGGTCTTCTTTTTAATTGAATAAATAATCTCTTTGTTAAGGCAAATGTTTCTTGATATAAAAAAAATAAATTATACTGTTGTAGTTCCATAATTAGCAGTAATTAGTATTCATTATAGTTAGTTAACCAAAAGTTTTTTATCGCATGGATTGCTTTGATTCTTTTTTTAGGTCTCTTTTCCCTGCCATAGAAATTTCAGCATCCAATAATGTTTTTCCAGTTGCCTGAAGATATACATCATCCAAGCTTGGCTGACTTTGGGTAAGAGAAAAAATTTCAAACTTTGAGAAAGCCAATTCCACTTTTAGCTTCGTAAGTAAATCTTTTTGCTTATCTGCAACGAAATTTATCGAGAAACCTTGAGCTTCATTTATGATAATCTGACTAATTCCATCTATTGAAGATAAAATTTTAGATATATTATTTGCTTCTTCCTGATTACTAAATTCTCTTACTTTCAAAGTTACTCTATCTCCTCCTAATTTATTTTTTAGCTCTGCAGGAGTCCCTTTTGCTATAACTCTTCCATCATCAATTATCACTAATCTGTCTGCCAATTTATCTATTTCATCAAGATAGTGACTACTTAAAATAATGGTCATACCATTATTTCTCAAATCTTTCAAAAGTTGCCATATAATGTTTCTACTTTCAATATCTAAACCAACTGTAGGTTCATCCAAAATTAATACTTGGGGCAAATGTAAAAGACCAGCTGCCAGATCTATTCTTCTTTTCATTCCCCCTGAATAAGTTCCGCACTTACGATCAATCCAATCATTCATTTCTAATTGATCTATTAATTTATTTATCCTTTCAAATTTTTTATTTTTGTTGATGTGATATAAATCTGATTGAAAATCCAAAAGCT
>QCEK01000004.1 GCA_003280655.1 Prochlorococcus sp. AG-355-O17 | reverse complement strand
TTAATTGATCAATTTTTTGCCATAGATCAAGATTTTGAACTGGTTTCCCTGAACTTGTTTTCCATCCATTTTTCTTCCAATTAATAATCCATTTTGTATAACCCTCTATGACGTATTTACTATCAGTTCTTAGTTTAAAGTTCTCTTTTAATTTGTAGGTTTTTAATTTCTCAAGAGTTTTTATAGCCGCAGTGAGTTCCATTCTATTATTAGTAGTATTTTGCTCGGAACCACCTATTTCTAATTCGCTGTTATCTTCAAAAATTATTAAACCGCCCCAACCACCTGGGCCTGGATTACCACTGCAGGCTCCATCTGTTGCGGCTTCAATCGCAATACTATCACTATTCATAATTTTTGAAGCCGATATTAAGGTTATCGGCTTGAAAAAATGTACTCTTATTTAAGTGTAACTTTACCGCCAGCTTCTTCAATCTCTTTCTTTAAAGATTCAGCATCTGCTTTGGCAATTCCTTCTTTTACTGTTTTTGGTGCAGATTCAACAAGTGCTTTTGCATCGCCAAGACCTAGACCAGTTGCATTTCTTACAACCTTAAGTACTTTGATTTTTGCAGCTGCATCAAAGCTTTCGAGAACTACATCAAATTCAGTTTTTTCTTCAGCAGCGCCACCATCTGCGTCACCGCCAGCTGCTCCTGGAGCTGCCATTACTACACCTGCAGAAGCTGCAGCAGATACACCAAAAGCCTCTTCAATTTGCTTTACAAGCTCAGATGCTTCTAAAAGTGATAAAGATTTTAATGATTCAAGGATTTCTTCAGTTTTTGCGGACATTTTCTTAAAATTTAATTAGGGTTTTTGATTTAAGATTCTGATTTTTCAGAATGTTGTTTAAGTGATCTAGCAAGTCCAGAAGGCACTTCATTGATAGAGATCGCAATTTTTGTTGCTACGCCATTTAGAGCGCCAGCAATTTTTGCCATCAATACTTCTTTAGATGGAAGACTTGCAATTTCTTTTATTTCAGAATCGCTAAGAAGTCTGCCTTCAAATAAAGCTCCTTTGGTCTCGGATTTTTTGGTGTCTTTTTGAAAAGATTGGATTGCTTTTACAGCACCACCAACATCTTCTTTAATTAAGACAAAAGCATTTGTTCCGGTCAGTAAAGATTCAAGATCGTTCCAATTACTATCTCCATCAATAGCTTTGCGCATTAATGAATTTTTAGTAACTTTGCAGATGCCGTTAGTTGCTTGCAATCTAGATCGCAAATCTGACATCTCTTTGATAGTTAAACCTTTATAGTCAAGAACTACAGCCATTTCCGAGTCGTCTAAAAGAGATTTAATCTCAGTAACGATTTTTTGCTTATTCTCTAGTGTTCGGCCCATTGATGTTTTTTGGATCGTAATTTAGGGAGAGCAGGAAATGCGGCAAAGTTCTTTTAAAGAGGCCGCTTTTATTAGATCCAAAAAGAAATAATTTAAGACGAGTCCTCGGTAGGAATTAAAAATTTAGAATAACTAAATCAACCTACTTTCTTTGGCCGTATTATTGCAATTTAAATTATACTACAAAGCGTTAACCTTCAGGTTGGTAATCTTGAACAGCATTTATGTCTAATTGAACTGAAGGCCCCATTGTTGAAGTTACATAAAAAGTTTTCCAATACTTTCCTTTAGCTCCACTTGGTTTATTTTTATCAATTGATTCTTGTAAGGTTTTTAAGTTGTCAAATAGAGCCTCTTTTGTGAAACTTGCTTTTCCAAAGCGGACATGAACGATTCCAGCCTTATCTGCTCTAAATTCGAGCTTACCAGCTTTGAATTCTTTTATTGCATTAGCAATGTCATTAGTTACTGTCCCAGCTTTAGGATTAGGCATTAAACCTCTAGGTCCTAAAACTCTTCCTAATTTTGCAACCTTTGGCATCATATCTGGAGTTGCAATAAGTAGATCAAACTCCATATTTCCTTTGTTGATGCTTTCTACAAGATCTTCTTCGCCAAATAAATCTGCACCAGCAGCCTTAGCTTTCGATACATTCTCACCGCTTGTAATTACTGCAATTTTGATGCTTTGGCCAGTACCATGTGGTAATGCAACAGTAGTCCTTAATTGTTGATCAGTATATTTTGGATCAATACCTAGACGTATATGTGCTTCAATAGTTTCATCAAATTTTGCATTAGCATTTTCCTTGATAATACTAAGAGCTTCAAGTGGTGCGTAAATGCGATCTTCTATCTTTGTTGATAGAGCCGCCATTCTTTTAGATAGTTTTTTCATAGTAATATTGGGTACAAACGGTTATTAACTAACCTCCCCTAAATGGTGTGAAATTGTGTATTGAACTCAATCAGTGATAGAGACGCCCATATTACGAGCAGTACCCTCAATTACTTTCATTGCTGATTCAACACTAGAACAGTTTAAATCAGGAAGCTTAGTTTTGGCTATTTCTTCTAATTGAGCTTTACTTATATTCCCAACAGAGCCTTTTGCGGATTCACCTGAACCTTTCTCTATACCAGCTGCTTTTGTTATTAAGACGGAAGCAGGAGGTGTTTTTGTGATAAAAGTAAAGCTTCTATCTTCAAAAACAGAAATCTCGACTGGAATTACAAAACCTGCTTTATCTTGTGTCCTTGCGTTGTATTCTTTGCAAAATGCCATGATATTGACACCATGTTGACCTAAAGCTGGCCCTACAGGAGGAGCAGGATTTGCTTTGCCTGCTTGTAGAGCAAGCTTGATAACTGCAACAATTTTTTTTGCCATTAGATTAGAAAATTTAAGCTGGAGTAGAAAATCATAATTTTACTCGATAAACAAGAACAATTAGAAATTAATTTTGTTTATTGATTTGAGAGAATTCTAATTCTACAGGAGTCTCGCGCCCAAATATTGAAAGTAATGCTTTTAATTTATTTCTTTCTCCGGAAACTTCTATAACTTCTCCCTGGAAATCCTTGAATGGACCGCTAGTTACAATGATTCTATCTTTTTCTTCAATATCTAACTTGATTACAGCTTTTTTCTCCGATGCGCGCTTAAAGATTCTATTAACTTCTTGTCTTGATAATGGTCGAGGTTTGATATGACCTCGCGATCTTCCGCTGCCTCTACCGTCTTCAGCACCGACAAAGTTAATTACATTTGGAGTACTTTTAACAGCCATCATTGTATCTTCATCCAAAATCATTCTTACGAGGACATAACCTGGGAAAACTTTTTCTTCAGTAGTTTGTCTGCTTCCATCTTTTTTTAATTTAATTCCTGGAGTTTGGGGAATTTCAATTTCAATGATTCTATTATTAACACCTAAAGTTACTGATCTCTGCTCAAGAGTCGCTTTTACTTTTTTTTCACAGCTTGATGCTACTTGAACTGCATACCATCTTGCGATGCTTGTATTTGCTTTTGAAGAAGCAAGGTTTGTAGTTAATTCATTACTCATTTTTCTGGAAGCTTAATTAAGATCTTTATTAATGGATATTAGGGGATAATTCAACCAAAAATTTGCGAGGCTGCCCATCCATAGAATCTGCTAACAGAAGCAATGGCTGCAGCAGAAAAAGTTACCATAATTATAACTGCTACTGACTCGCTAAAAAGTTGTTGTTTGTTAGGCCACACGACAAGTTTAAGCTCATCGTAGGTAGATCTAAAAAAATTATTCTTTTTTTTAGGCTCTTCAACTTCAGGAGAATCCTTTTTAAGAGGTTCTTTGTTAGTAGTAGGACTTGTCACAAAATTTTTTTGAAATTAAGCTTTATGCTTTAGATTCTATTTTAGCTTATTGATTTACTCCTCAGCTAGGTTTGAAAAGGATCTCATCTTTTTTAGCAGGGTTAAGTTTAATTGTTATATTTTTTTTATTTTTGAAGTTATCCTCTAAAAGTTTTGCAGCCAAGGGATTTTCTATTTGTCTTCTAAGTTCCCTGCTAAGTGGCCTAGCACCATATTCAGGTTCGTAAGAATCGTTTGCAATTTTGTTGATAACTTTTTTGTCTATAGCGATATTTATTTTCTGCTCAAGTAACAGGTTCTTTAAATCTTCTGTTTGTAGAATGATTATTTTTTGAAGTTCATCAATAGACAATGGATCAAACTTTACCACTTCGTCAATTCTATTTAAAAATTCAGGTCTAAAAATTGAAGACAATGCATTACTAATTGAATCATCAAGAGTTTGTTGATCTTTTTCTAACTTTCCCTCACTTTTAGAAATCTTTTGTGAATACTCCAATATAGATTTGCCAGCTAGGTTACTTGTCATAATGATTACCGTATTTTTGAAATCTACGGTCCTTCCTTGAGAGTCGGTTAATCTTCCTTCATCTAAGACTTGCAAAAGGATATTAAATACTTCTGCATGTGCTTTTTCTATCTCATCAAGAAGTATTACTGAATAGGGTTTACGTCTTACAGCTTCAGTTAATTGACCTCCCTCTTCATAACCAACATAACCTGGGGGAGCTCCTAAAAGTCTTGCTACGGCATTTTTCTCCATATATTCACTCATGTCTAATCTTAAAAGTGCGTCTTCTTCATCAAATAAAACTGTTGCAAGAGATTTTGCTAATTCTGTTTTACCAACTCCAGTAGGACCCATAAATAAAAAAGATCCAATAGGTCTTTTAGGACTTTTCATACCAACTCGAGCTCTTCTAATTGCAGCAGAAACAGCTTCTATGGCTTTTTCTTGTCCAATAACTTTTTCACTTAGTTCTGTTTCTAGATGGACTAATTTCTTACGTTCATTTGAAACTACTTTATAAATTGGAATACCTGTGATTTTTGATATAACATCTGCAATATCATCAGGTTCAACTTGATATTTAAAAGGGAAATTTCTATTTTTCTTTATTTTATTAAAGTTCTCTTCAAGTTTTTGTATGTCACTCTCTATTTCACTTAACTCATCTTCAAGCTTTTCTAAATAATCTAGATCATTTTCAATTTCGCGATTTGATTTATCTTTAATTTGTCTGATTAGCTTATCTTCTTCTTTCATTAAAATAGATAATTCTTCCATTTCTTCGCGTAAATTGTTCCAATTTTCCAAAAGAACATTCAATTTTGCCTCTGATTGTTGTTTATTATTCAATAGTTTTTCTTGAGCTTCAATATTATCTTCTTGCAAATTATTCAATTTTTCATCAATAGTATTAAGTTTGTTTTCTTGTTGGAGAATGATTTGAGGCATATTATTAGACTCGATTTTCAACTGTGCAGCTGCTTCATCAATTAAATCTATTGCACTATCAGGGAGACATTTATCGCTGATGTATCTATCGGCCAATTTTGCAGAATAGTTTACAGCCTCTTCAGAAATTTTTATGCCATGATGTGATTCATATTTCTTTTTGATCCCTTGTAATATTTTTGCGCTTAATTCTACTGAAGGTTCATTAACAGCTATCTTTTGAAAGCAATTATTTAATGCCTGATCTTTTTCAATAGTTTCACGAAATTTCTCAGGTGTTGTTGTACCGATACATCTAAGTTCTCCTTCAGCTAGTAAAGGTTTTAAGATATTACTGATGTCGGTAGAAGATCTGTCAGAACTTAATATTGAGTGAATTTCATCAATAAATAGAATCATTCCTCGGTTTGGATTATTTAGTTCTTGCATTATTAAGCTTAGTCTTTCCTCTAGTTGACCTCTAAATTTGGTCCCAGAAACTAATGCACCTAAGTCAAGTGAAATAATTTTTAAGTCCTTTAAAGTATCAGGAACTTTTTTGTCTACAATTAATTGAGCAAGTAATTTTGCAATTGAGGTTTTGCCAACTCCAGGATTGCCAATAAGTATAGGGTTATTTTTGTTTCTTCTGCAGAGCACCCTCATTAGGTTATTGATCTCATTTTCTCTTCCTAAAACGGGATCTAGTAAGCCTTTTTTAGCTGATTCTGTTAAATCTTTTCCATAAATAGAAAGAGCATTTTCATCTTTTCCAACTTGTTTTTTGGCTTCAATTTGAAGTTCACTTTTCGGTAATGGAACAATAGCTTTATTAAATTTTTCTTCTTTTACAAAAGTTTCGTTAGTCTCTTTATTTGATTCAAAATTAGATTGATTATTTATGTCAATTACATTTCCATAATTAAAAGAATCTTTTGATTGATTAATATTTGGGAAAAACTTTAATTCTTCCTCTAATTTTTCCATTGAAAGGTTTCCTTCTTCAAAAACATAATTTCCAATTCTTAAATCTCTTCCAAGAGCAATTAGTAAATGAGGGATTTCTATTAATCTAGATCCCCATTGAGTTTTAATCTGGTTCGCGTTATCTAATAAAATTTCTAAATCTTCTCCGATAGTAAAAATATCTGACTCATTTGTTGGTGTCTCTTCTAAAAAATCTTCTGTTATGTCTAAAACTGTATCTTGGTCGATTGATAATTTTTCAATGAAGGCAAAGAATTCACTTGATGAGAACAATGTATGTATTATGTGTTCAATATTAAATTCGCTATGATCCCATTTTTTTGCGGTTTCTTCTCCTAATAAAAGAAGATTCCAACTAATATCGCTAAATAGTTCTGGACTGGATGTAAGTGTTTCTCTCATAAACTATAAAAACTATAGTTGATTATTAATTAATATTCTAAATAGGATCTGCATTAATAATCATCCAATAATTTTCAAATTGTAAGATGAATTTGAAAATTTTTTAAATAAGAGGATTTGCGGGGACTTTAGAATGAAAAAAACATTAAATAATATCTCAGCTCCTATTAAAATAAAAATTATAGTTGGTTAACAAATATATTTCAGATATTAGCCAAATAGTTCAGCTATTAATAGGATTTAAATAGTAATAATTAAATTGTGAAAGAAACTATTGATTTTCTTATTGATACTGTTGAAGCAAGGCAAGTCCTTGATTCAAGAGGTAATCCAACTGTAGAGGCAGAAGTATTTTTGGAATGTGGTGCAAGTGGTAGAGCAATTGTTCCCAGCGGAGCTAGCACTGGTGCTCATGAGGCACATGAATTACGAGATGGTGGTTCGAAATATATGGGAAAAGGCGTTTTGAATGCTGTTAATAAAATTCATGAAACAATATCGCCGGCTTTATGTGGTTTGTCATCTTTAGATCAAACTGCAGTAGATAAATTAATGATTGAAATTGATGGAACTCCTAATAAGTCTAACCTTGGAGCAAATTCAATCCTTGCAGTAAGTCTTGCAACTGCTAGAGCATCAGCAAATGCTTTAGACATTCCCCTATATAGATATCTTGGAGATCCATTATCCAATCTCCTTCCAGTCCCATTGATGAATGTAATAAATGGTGGTGCTCATGCACCAAATAGTCTTGATTTTCAGGAATTTATGCTTGTTCCACATGGAGTAAATAATTTCAGTGAATCATTAAGAATGGGGACTGAAATTTTTCACACATTAAAATCATTACTTGATCAAAAAGGTCTATCTACTGCTGTAGGGGATGAGGGTGGATTTGCCCCGAATTTGTCATCAAGCGAAGAAGCAGGAGACTTATTATTAGAAGCAATTCAAAAAGCCGGATTTAAGCCTGGTGAGCAGGTGTCTTTAGCTTTAGATGCTGCTAGCACTGAATTTTATAGTGATGGTATTTATAAATATGAAGGTAAAAGTTTAAATAGTTCTGAAATGATTTCATATCTTTCAAGATTAGTTTCTAATTATCCCATAGTTTCAATAGAGGACGGTTTAGCTGAGGATGATTGGGAGGGTTGGTCAGAATTAAACAAAGAATTAGGGAATAAAGTTCAGCTTGTAGGTGATGATTTATTTGTTACTAATACAGAAAGATTACGGAAAGGGATTATAGAAAAATCTGCCAATTCAATCCTAATAAAGGTAAATCAAATTGGAACATTAACTGAAACATTGGAAGCTATTGAATTAGCTAAAATGTCTGGTTTCACAAGTGTTATAAGTCATAGAAGTGGTGAGACTGAAGATACAACAATTGCAGATTTATCTGTTGCCACAAGATCGGGTCAGATCAAGACTGGCTCTTTAAGCAGAAGTGAAAGGATTGCAAAATATAATAGGCTTTTAAAAATTGAGGAGGAATTAGGAAATCAAGCAAGATTCGCTGGAGCTTTAGGTTTAGGTCCCAAAAATATATAGTTTTTTTAGCGCTTAAGTTTTTCTAGACGTGAGCCTTTTCTCATACTTAATTGGCACTTTATCCAATCAATACTTATTGGTAGTGCAAAAAAAAGTGGCAACAATGCAAAATTATTTTGTTTATTGTTTACAAGTAAAGCAGATGCAATTGATAAGCTTCCTATGAGAATTGAATGACCTAAAGTTTTTTGAGCCGTAAACATTTTTTTGAATTGCCTATCAGACTCTCCCATTCTTATTTGCAATTGTAAATCGCCCTGTTCTAATCTTTCTAAACTTTCATCTATTCTTTTGGGAATTCCAACAGCTTTCGATCCTAGTTCACCTACTTGCCTTCCAAATTGGTTAATTAAATCGTTGGGACTTTGATTATTTGAAGTCATAAGTTCTATTAAATAAGGCTTGGTAACTGATACAAGGTTAAACCCTGGATCAAGCATTCTACCAACTCCTTCAAAAGTTGATAAAGCTCTCATCACAAAGATTAAATCTACTGGCAGTTGAAATGGCGTTTCATAAACTAGTTCGTATAAATCTCCAGATAATTTTTCAATAATATTAGGACTAAATGGCGGAGTTAAGGCTTCTTTAAGCATCAATCTGACTAATCTTCTAACTGGTCCTACATCAATATCTTTTGAAATAAGCCCGGCTTGTTGTAATTGACTGACAAGTGATGAGGCGTCTCTAAGAGCAGCAGCCTTAACCATCCCCCCTAATCTTGTTTGAAGATTATTTGAGATGTTCCCCATCATTCCAAAATCATAAAAAATCAATTTACCTTCACTTGAAACTGCTAGATTCCCTGGATGAGGATCTGCATGAAAAAAGCCGTAATTTACTAATTGTTTTAAGTAGCTGATTGCACCTATCTCTGCAATTTTAGATAAATCAATTTCTTGTGATTTTAATTTTTCTAAATCGCTTATTTTTGTCCCTTCTACATAACTTAAACAAAGCACTTTTTCACTGCTCATATCCCAAATTACTTCAGGAACTTCAACATTTTCATCATCGAGAAATTGCTGCCTAAATCTTGCTGCATATTGCGCTTCGCAATTAAAATCAAGTTCCTTCATCAGAACTTTCCTACACTCTTTAGCAATCTCAACCCAGTTTCTACCTCGACTCCAATTCTTATTTTTCTGCAATAATCCTGCTATTTGTTGCATTATGCCCAAATCGATAATAAACAATTCTTTTAAATTGGGTCTTTGAACTTTAAAAACTACTTTCTTGCCATCTTTTAAAGTCGCCCTATGAACCTGAGCTAGTGATGCTGATCCAACCGGATCACATATTATTTGATCTATTTCATTAAACTTAGACCCTAGTTCATTTTTTATAGTCTCTTCAACTTGCGTAAATGAAAAATTAGGAACTTGATCCTGCAATTTAGACAATTCCTGTATCCAGGTATTAGGAATTAAATCAGGTCTCGCTGATAATAATTGTCCAATTTTAATAAATGCTGAACCAAGCTTTATTAATTGATTAGTAAACCACCTAGCTCTTTTAATTTGGACTCTACTTTTTTCATTTTTCTTATTTTGGAAAATTATAAATCTAATATTATCTATCCATAAATTTATTAAAAGCGAAATAAGAGTTATCCAAATATGAAATGCCCTCTTCAATTTTTTTAAATGATAATAAACGATGTGATAATTCATTTAATTTGATTATTTATATTTTTGTTAAAGAGATCAATTTGCTTATTGATCCCTTCAATTTCATTTAAAGCTTTTTTTATTTTGGAATCTTCATAAGTATTTGTGGACTCATTTTCTTGAATATTTTCGGCTTTTTCCATTCTTGATGCTTCTTCGATTATGGATTCTTTTAAATTATCAAATTCTTTTTTGAGAATTTCTGGAGCATCCTGAGCAATATTTGTTGCTTCTTCAATTTTTTCAACCAATATTTCGTTAAATTTTTCGGTTACTTTCTTAATAGCAGCTTTTAAAAGATAATCAGAGTTGGTCATGAAAAATATAATGTTTCAACAGTAATTGATTTTTCGATATGACCTAATAATAGATCAATACAGAACATTTCATGTAACTGATCATTTTGATAATTAATTTTTTATGTTTTTCCTATGTAAGTTTGTTTCTATATTAAGCTTTTTTCTCTTTTTTCTTTTAACTTATATCTATATAAAGGTTGAGGTATTTACTTTAAAAATATCTTCTAACCAAGAACTCATGTAATTAACTACTAAAAAAGGAGTTTTTTAAAATTGGAAATCATTGAGTCAGATGTAGTTATTATCGGAGGAGGCCCGGCCGGGTGTACTTGCGCACTTTATACATCTCGTTCAAACTTAAAGACAGTAATTTTAGATAAAAATCCATCTGTTGGTGCCTTAGCAATAACTCATCAAATAGCTAATTATCCAGGTGTTCCGGTTGATATAAGTGGAGAGAAATTACTTACTCTAATGAGAGAACAGGCTGTGCAATACGGCACAGATTATAGAAGAGCACAAGTGTTTGGAATAGATGCTAGTGGAGAATGGAAAATGGTTTATACGCCCGAAGGCACTTTCAAAGCTAAAGCACTTGTACTTGCAAGTGGAGCTATGGGTAGGCCTGCATCATTTAAGGGTGAAGCGGATTTTCTTGGCAAAGGAGTAAGTTATTGTGCTACATGTGATGGGGCTTTTTATAAAAATAGAGAAGTTGCTGTTGTTGGAGTGAACAAGGAGGCAATTGAAGAGGCAACTGTTTTAACTAAATTTGCATCAACTGTGCATTGGATTACATCAAGTGATCCTAAATCAGATAATGAAGAAGCTATGGAATTGATGGATAATTCAAATATAAAACATTGGAGTAGAACAAGATTATTGGAAATATTGGGTGATGATATGGGCGTTAATGGAGTTGTTGTAAAAAATAAGCAAGAAGAAAATCCTATTAATTTAAATTTAGATGGAGTCTTTGTCTATATGAGTGGTTCAAAGCCAATTACTGATTTTTTAGGGGATCAAATTGCTTTAAAAGATGACGGCGGAGTTATTGTGGATGACTTTATGTCTACAAACTCCGATGGAGTCTGGGCTATTGGAGATATAAGAAATACACCGTTTAAGCAAGCCGTTGTTGCAGCTTCTGATGGATGTATTGCCGCAATGTCAATTGATAGATATTTAAATAGTCGAAAGAATATAAGAGTAGATTGGATTCATTCTTAAAAATCAATATTTTTTTTTAATTTAAAGAGGTGTTGCTTCAGAAATATAAGCGACTCCACCGTAGTAGCTTAAGTCGTCCCTGATGTTATCTCTCATTTTATCTATTAATTCTTGCTCGCAAAAAACAATTACATGAGCATTTGCTCCTAATCCTGTAAATTCCATATCTTCAGTAACAACTCTTTCAGGCCCTCTGCCTGTGGCGTGTTTCATAACTGTATATCCAGGAACATTAGCTTTTTCTAATGTTTTAATGATTGCGTCTAGTTCTCTTTCACTAAATATTAAGTCTAATCTTTTCATTTTTATATAGTGGATAATGGAATAATGCTATTTACTAAACTCATATAAATGGGAATGCCAAGGACTATATTGAATGGGAAAGTTAGACCTAGTGTAGTTGAAATGTAATAGCTAGATTTAGCTTCTGGAACTGTCATCCTCATCGCTGCAGGAACTGCCAAATAAGATGCGCTAGCACATAGAACCACAAATAAAAGTGCGTTGCCAGGTCCTAAAGATAAAAATCTCGCAACGAAAACACCAATAAATGCGTTAAATAGAGGCATAAAAATGGCAAAGCCAATTAAGAATGAACCAGCATTCTTCAGTCTCGGTAATCTTTGAGCAGCAACTATTCCCATATCTAGCAAAAAGAAGCATTCTGCTCCATAGAATAATTGTCCAGTAAAAGGCTCCATTTTTGCAATCCCTGAGGGATTACTAGAAGCAGTGAGAAATCCTACAATTAAACTTGAGAGCAATAAATAAACTGATCCATTCAAAAGTGATTCGTGTAAAATTGCGCTTAAATGCATTTTTCTTGATTTTGGTCTATTTTTGGGAGCTGCAAATTTCACAAGTAATAATCCAACAATTATTGCAGGAGATTCCATTAATGCTAAGGCTCCAACCATAAACCCATCAAAAGCAATTTTTTGACTTTCCAAAAAACTTTCTGCAGAAATAAATGTAACAGCACTAATTGAACCGTATGCTGCTGCTATTGCGGCTGAATTAAAGACATCAAACTTAAATCTTAAAATTAAAAATCCAATCAGCGGTATTACTAATGACATTAGTATTGCAGCACTTAAAGTAGGCAATACTTGATCTGTAAAACCACTTTTCTGTATCTCTATACCTCCTTTAAAACCAATAGCTAGTAGTAGATATAAGGAGAAGAGTTTAGGTAATGGAGCTGGTATTTCTAAATCAGATTTAAATAGTACTGATATCGCTCCAATCAAAAAGAAAAGAACTGGCGGGGCTAATACATTTTGCAGAATTGGATTTATTTCCATAAATTATTAGGCTATTTCATTGAGAGCTGTTTCTAAAGCTTCTTTTCTTGTTTCAATAATGCCTTCAACTCCAAACTTAGCTAATCTATCCTTTACTTTTTCATTTGCTCCAGCAACAAATGCTTTTCTGGAATTATTTTTTGCTTCCTGCATCATGTCCTCTATTGCGAGAGTCGCCGTAACTCCAAGTCTTGGTACATCAGTGATATCTAGTATCAAAACCTTGTAGTTTCTAACTAGCATCATTCTCTCAGATATACCTTTAGCTGCTCCAAAACTAAGTGGCCCTTTAAGTCTAAATAACATTACTTCTCCTGCACATCTATCTAGTAGTGCTTTTTCATCAGCAGGTAATGCATTTTTAGCTTGATCATCATTTGATAAAGGATTATCCTCATCCATACCTTCTAGTTGAGTTTCGGTTATTGAATCAATAGTAAGCATATTTGCTATGAATACACCGACTAAAACTGCCCAAATTAAATCCCAAAAAACAGTCATTAAGAGTACGCCGTACATTACAACTGAAGTTTTTAAAGATAATTTGTGAGCCCTCCTCAAGAATCCCCAATCAATAATATCTAGACCAACTTTTATAAGAATTCCTGCAAGCAAAGCAGTAGGTATTTGCTCTGCTAAAGGTCCTGCGCCAACTAAAACTATCAACAACACAACTGAGTGAACCATACCAGAAATGGGAGTTGATCCTCCAGATTTAACATTTATAACTGTTCTCATGGTTGCTCCTGCTCCTGGTAAACCTGAAAACAGACCTGCAACAGCATTTCCTATTCCTTGACCAATAAGTTCTCTATCAGAATTATGTTTTGTTTGAGAGATATTGTCTGCTACAAGAGATGTCAGTAAGGAGTCAATAGCACCAAGTACTGCTAGGACTAATCCTGCCTTGAAAATGATTGGGAAATATTGATTAAAACTTGGGAAATTTAAAGATGGAACTCCCCTTGGAATTTCTCCAATTCTATCAATAGCTCCATCTCCAAAAATTAATATTGATATTGGGGTAACTATCAATAGGGCCAAGAGAGGAGAAGGAACCCACTGACTTATTTTTCTAGGAGTAAGAAATACTATACCTAGCGTCATTATTGCTACTCCAATTGCAGCACCATTGGGTTGGAAATTTGAAAATACAGTAGATAAAGATTCGACTACTCCACCTCGAGTGCTAATTCCTAATAAAGGACCAATCTGAAGAGCAATGATTATTACTCCAATACCAGACATGAATCCTGAAACAACAGAATATGGAACTAAAGTAATGTATTTACCTAGTTTTAAAATGCCGAATAATATTTGCAGTAAGCCGCCAATTACTACCGCTGCCATAACCAAAGGTAAAATTTGTCCTGCAGAAAGATCTCTTGGAACTCCTACTGCTGCTAAGCCAGCTACAACGCCTGCAACAGTTACACTCATGGGACCTGTAGGCCCACTAACTTGAGCAGGTGTTCCGCCAAATAATGCTGCTAAAAAACCAACTACTACTGCACCGTATAGTCCATAAATTGCCCCGCCAGGTCCTAAAGCAGCATTACCAAAAGCAAGAGCAAGAGGTAAAGCCACTACTGCGGCTGTAATCCCCCCAAGAATATCTCCTCTTACATTCTTTAGATGAAAGCCATTAATTATTTTCAAAGATAATCTCCTAAAAATAAATACTTAACTAGAAGATCTTATCTCTTAATGACGTAAATTTGTGAAAAATGCAGTTTGTGCAAAATATTTTTGTAACTTTTTTCTCTTGCTTTAAGGTAATTAAGTTAATTTTCCTGAACAAAATTAGGCTCTGATTGATTTATGTGCGAGGAAAGCGATTAATCTAATAGATAAATATTTTTCAATTTAAATAATATTCAAATGAATTCGATTATTCGTCCTAGAAGGTTAAGAAGAACTGAGGCAATTAGAGAAATGGTTAGGGAAAACCATCTAACGGCATCGGATTTTATTTATCCATTATTTATTCATGAAAAAGATTTTAAAGAGGAAATTTCAGCAATGCCAGGAACTTATAGATGGGATATTAATGGCTTAATAAAGGAGGTTACTAGGGCATGGGAATTGGGAATAAGGTGTGTGGTTCTTTTCCCAAAAATTAACGATAGTTTAAAAACTGAAGATAGTGCAGAATGTTTCAATGAAGACGGTTTAATCCCTAAAGCTATACGAATATTAAAAAAAGAGATTCCAGAAATGGCAATAATGACGGATGTTGCCTTGGACCCATACTCTTGTGATGGTCATGATGGATTAGTTGATGAGAATGGAAAAATATTGAACGACGAAACAATCGAAATTTTAAAAAAACAAGCTTTAACACAAGCAAGAGCTGGAGCAGATTTCATTGGTCCTAGTGACATGATGGATGGAAGAGTTGGAGCAATCAGAACTTCTCTTGATACTCAAGGATTTAGTGATGTAGGTATTATTAGTTACACAGCAAAATATTCATCTGCTTATTATGGTCCATTTAGAACTGCTTTAGATTCGGCTCCTAGAGAAAATAGTAAGAAAGTAATTCCAGACAATAAGTCTACATATCAAATGGACCCTGCCAATTCAAAAGAGGCTTTAATTGAATCTGCATTGGATCAGTATGAAGGAGCTGATATTTTGATGGTAAAACCAGGAATTTCATATTTGGATATAGTTTATAGATTAAGCACCTTTTCAAATAAACCTATAGCTGCATACAACGTTAGTGGGGAGTATTCCATGGTAAAGTCTGCTGCTATGAAGAACTGGATTAACGAAAAAGATATTGTTTTAGAGACATTGCTTAGTTTTAAAAGAGCCGGAGCAAAATTAATACTCACTTATCATGCTTGTGATGCATCTCAATGGTTGGAGGATACTTAAAAACTCATTATTAACAAGAATTTGGTTTATTCTTAAATAAGTAATAAATTAATTGCTTTGTTTTGAAGTTTTCACAAGGAGTAAATAGGATTGGTCACATTGCACTTAGAGTAGAGAATCTCGAAAGGGCGAAATCTTTTTATATTAAACTGGGTATGAATTTGGTTTGGGATGATAAAGATTGGTCTTATTTAGAAGCTGGTAAAGGGAAAGATGGACTTGCGTTGTTAGGCCCTAGCTACAAAGCTGCGGGACCTCACTTTGCTTTTCATTTTGAAAATAAAAAAGAAGTGGAAAATATTCAAAATGATTTAAAAAATTCTGGTGTAAAAGTTGGTCCTTTACATGAGCATAGAGATGGGACAGCATCTTTTTATATGAAGGATACTGAAGGAAACTGGCTTGAGATGCTTTATGTTCCTCCTGAAGGGATTCAATCGAATGTTTGATTCTTTTTTTTATGCAAGAGAAAAGTTATTCTAAAAAATCATATTCAGATAACACCTTAGAAGAAGAATCTATAAACCTTTTAGAGTGGGATTCATTAAAAACGCATTTAGCTTCGTTCGCCTCAACGGAAATGGGTAAACGATCAATTTTAAGTTTTGTTATTCCTACAGAATACGAGGCATCTAAAAGACTTTTGAATGAAACTGTTGAAATTAATGAGCTAGAAAAAAATTTAGATAAATCAATTAGTTTTTCTGGTGTATTTGATATTAGTAGAAATATTGAGATTTGTTCTAAGGGAGGTGTAATTTCATCTTCTGAATTGTTAGAAATAGCGAAAACAATTTCTGCAGCAAGAAATTTAAAAAAAATCTTATTAGATTTTGAACAAAGGCCTTATATTTCATCATTTATAAAAAATTTAATTGACCATCAGAATATTGAAACGATTTTGAAAAAAGGCATTGAGTCGAATGGAAGGATTTCAGACGATGCTAGTAATGAACTATCTATTCTTAGAAAAGAATTTTTATCTAAGAAACTTGAAAGAAAAATATGCGTTGAGAAATTTATTCAAAAGAATTTAGCTTATTTGCAAGATACTACTATTGGAGATCGATATGGAAGGCCTGTTTTAGCAGTGAAAGTTAATTATGTAGATAAATTTAAAGGCATAATTCATGACTCTTCATCTTCAGGAAATACTGTATATTTTGAGCCTGAAAGTGTAGTAACTAAAGGTAATAAGATTGCTTCTTTAGAGGCTAGGATCACATCAGAAGAATTTAAATTACTTAAGAAATGGTCCCAGGTTGTTAGTGATAATTCAGAAAATCTTATTGAAATGGCATCTATTTTACTGAGATTAGAAAATGCCCTAACTCGTTCAAGATATTCGAAATGGATTGGAGGCAAAACTCCTACGTTTGAGAAAAGTCCTATTATTTCGTTAATTGGTTTTTCTCATCCGTTATTGATTTGGGAACATAAGAAAAAAGGAGCCCATCCACCAGTAGCTGTCGATTTTTTTATAAATAGAAATATTAAGGTTGTAGCTATTACAGGTCCAAATACTGGAGGTAAAACAGCAGCTTTAAAAGGTTTGGGCTTGTCTTTAATTATGGCTAGAGCAGGATTATTGATACCTTCAACTAATAATCCTATTATCCCTTTTTGTCCAAATATATATGTGGATATAGGAGATAATCAATCATTAGAAGAAAATTTATCTACCTTTAGTGGGCATATATCCCGCATAAAAGAGATATTAGATTCACTTGATTATAAGAAAGGATTATCAGTTGTTTTGCTAGATGAGATTGGATCTGGCACAGATCCTCTTGAAGGAAGTGCTCTTGCGATTGCTTTATTAAAAGAATTTGCAAATAAATCTGATATCACTTTTGCAACAACACATTATGGAGATATTAAGGCTTTAAAATATAACGACTCAAGATTTGAAAATGTATCAGTTGCCTTTGATGAGGATTCTTTGAAGCCAAAATATATACTCAACTGGGGTATCCCTGGGAGAAGTAATGCCTTGTCAATTTCAAAGAGAATTGGTCTCGATGAAAGCATACTCAATGAAGCTGCAAATTATCTAAAGCCAAAAGAAGTTGATAATATTAACAGTATTATTAAAGGACTTGAGGAAGAGAAGATTAAACAACAAAATTCTGCAGAAGCTGCTGCAGAATTGATTGCAAGAACTGAACTATTACATGATGAATTGAAGAGAAATTATGAATATCAAAAAATAAATGCTGAAAAAATCCAGGAAATTGAAAGGTCTAAATTATCAAAACATATTGTATCAGCTAAAAAAGAAGTGATAGATTTGATTAAAAAATTAAGAGATAAAAATGTTAGTGGAGAGGATACGAGAATTATTGGAAAAAGATTAAAGGAAATTGAGACGGAACATTTAACCCAAAAAAAATCTGAAAAGTCAATAACATGGAACCCTCAGGTAGGAGATTTTGTAAAGATTAAAAGTCTAAATAGTACGGGAAAAATTGTAGATTTAGATAAAAAAAGTGGTTTTTATGAAATTAAATGTGGTTCATTTAGAAGCACATTATCTGTAAATGACTTTGAAGGTATTAATGGAGAAAAGCCTAATTTCAAAAAGTCAAAAATTGAGATCAAGTCTACAAGAGAAGATTTTTCTTTTTCTAAAATTAGAACGAGTAAAAATACAATTGACGTAAGAGGGTTAAGAGTACATGAAGCTGAAATAATTATTGAGGAGAAAATTAGAAAATTTCATGGACCGCTATGGATAGTTCATGGAATTGGTACAGGAAAATTAAAAAAAGGACTAAGAAATTGGTTATCAGGTTTAAATTATGTTGATAAGATTGAAGATGCAGCCAACAATGAGGGTGGCCTTGGTTGCAGTATTGCGTGGATTAAATAAAATTTAAAATACCTAGAAAACAATTTAATAAGAGTATTAAGTGCAATTTATTGATCAAGCCAACATTATTCTTAAAGCTGGAAAAGGTGGAAATGGAATAGTTTCATTTAGAAGAGAAAAATTCGTTCCTGCTGGAGGACCTTCGGGGGGAAATGGTGGAAGAGGAGGTTCTGTTATTTTGATGGCTGATAATAATCTGCAAACATTATTAGATTTCAAATTCAAACGTGAAATTATTGCTGAAGATGGATGCAAAGGAGGTCCTAATAAGAGATCAGGTGCTTCAGGTGAGGATACAATCCTTAAAGTACCCTGCGGTACAGAAATCAGGGATATTAAAACCGGTATTATTTTAGGAGACTTAACTAAAGATAAACAAAGTTTAACTATTGCCATTGGAGGAAGAGGTGGACATGGTAATGCTTACTATTTAAGTAATCAAAATAGAGCCCCAGAATCATTCACTGAAGGAAAAGATGGTGAGATATGGGAGGTTCAATTAGAACTAAAACTTCTTGCAGAGGTTGGGATTATAGGCCTTCCAAATGCTGGGAAAAGTACCTTGATTTCTGTTGTGTCATCTGCCCGTCCAAAAATCGCAAATTATCCTTTCACAACTCTAATACCTAACTTAGGTGTGGTAAGAAAAATTGATGGGAATGGTTGCCTTTTCGCGGATATTCCTGGATTAATATCAGGGGCAGCTGATGGAGTAGGTTTGGGCCATGATTTTTTAAGGCACATCCAAAGAACGAAGATACTTGTTCACTTAATTGATGCAATTGCAGAAAATCCTTTACATGATTTTGAGATAATTGAGCAGGAATTAAAAAAATATGGAAAAGGTCTTTTAGATAAAGAGAGGATAATAGTATTGAATAAAATGGAGCTGGTAGATGATGATTATTTGAAAATAATTTCAAAAAAGTTAGAAGATTTATCTAGAAAGAAAGTTTTAGTTATTTCTTCATCTTTAAAAAAAGGTTTATCTTCACTACTTTCTGAAGTATGGAAAAGGATCTAACTTGAATTTAAAATTTTTTTGTAAAAAAAAACACTTGATTTAATTATGAAAATTAGTCATAAATAAGATACTTCTTTAAACACAATATGAATTTCTATACTTGCTTTGATCAACAAGGAAAAATAATAGCTAGATGTCAAACCATTCAAGATATTGAGGTTTTGAAGAAAATGGGAAGACCAATTGTAGAAGTCAAGGAAATGAAAAATGAAGAGTCGGTTGTATGTTCACTTACAGGAAGTCCATCCGACTTTAATAGAGATTACTAATAGAATTAATAAATAAAAAAAGGGCTTTCAGAGCCCTTTTTTTATTGTGCATTATCTATTAAAAGATAATTAATCATCATAAACAAGACATTCTGGTTCATCCGGGTTGGCATCGCAGAATAGTTCCAAAGCATTAGGGTCATGTTTATCCTCTGGATGATGATCCTTATATTCTTCGAGTTCTTTTAGCTCTTCAGTTAAATGTCTGACCTTTGGAAGATTGCCCTCTGCTTTTGCAGATTCGATTTCCGATTGATCTTTTTGGATGTGTTCGTCAATGGATTTCATTTTAAGCTTTTCGTACTTTAGTAGACATACATAACATAGTTAATTTCTTATGAAATTGCATTATCTATGAACTAAATAAGTGTTCATTACAACATCATTTTTTTTTGAAATTGATTTTTGTATTTTTCAGGTCTCTACTTTCATTATTTCCTTGAGCGAAGGTAAAACTGGGATTAGTTGATTTGGGTTTAAAGGGAATAAAGCTTTGTAGTAATCTTTTTTCCATTCATTGTCGAAGCATGTCCTATTTACGTTAGATAATTTAAAGAATTTTAATCTCCATTCAATAATCTTTTCGAAACTTGATAGTTCTTGTTCAGTACATTTGAAAAGTTTGCTATATATCAATTCCCATCTTATAAGTGTTGGAAAAAGGTAAATATCTGCGTAGGTTAACTCTTCTCCAAATATCCAGTCCCCTTTGTTTTTCTGTAGAAAATTTTCAACTTCATTTATAGCTGCGAAAAGATTCTGACTTGCATTTTCGTAAGCTGACTGGTTTCTGGCGAAACCACATTTATATACGCCATCATTAATGTTGTTATTAATTAAATCTAAAAATTTTTGATTACAGTCTTTAATAGTTAATATCTGAATTTTTGATTGAATTTTTATTGAATTGAGTAGTCTTATAATATGTGAACTTTCATTAGACAAAAAATTTACTTCATCTCTTACAAAACTAATTAAAAGAGGTAATGTCGCTCTAAAAATATTCTTTTTATTAGCTTTTTTGTAAAGGTCTGAAAGTCTCATGAATCCCTTAAACTTTCTATTGAAAATCCATTCGCTATGCTCAAGATCTGCTTTTAAAAAAATAACTTTAACTTTTTTAGATAAATGTTTTATTTCGTGGACGAGTAAAGTTCTTTGACACCATGGACAAGAATTACCTACCAATAAATAAATTTGTCCATTCTCATTATTAATATCATATTCGCTATCAATTTTTATACCTTTAGGCCTTTTATAGTTACCATATAAATCTGATGGTGCGAAGCCATTCATTAATTGGGTCCAAAACCAAAACCAGAATTTTCTGGTGGATTTTATAAGGTATTTATTTTGCATAAATTTTATTTTTAATTAAAAAATGACTGTTCAAAGAATACTTATCGTTTCAGGCACTCATGGGAATGAAATTAATCCTGTTTGGGCGGTTAAGAAATTTAATAGAGAGGAAAACAGTTTAAATCATGGTATCGAGTATGAGTACACCATAGGAAATCCTGTTGCCTATGAAAAAGGTTGCAGATATATAGATGCAGATTTAAATAGATCTTTTAAAGAAATTAAAAATCATGATCAAGACAATAATAGTGTTTATGAAATCAATAGAGCTAATTTTTTAGTCGATCAATTTGGAATCCATGGATCTAAGCCTTGTCAAATTGTAATTGATTTGCATACTACTACTGCAAATATGGGAACAAGCATTGTTTTATATGGGAGGAGATTTAAAGATTTTTGTTTAGCTGCATTACTGCAGAACAAATTTGGATTGCCTATTTATTTGCACGAAAAAGACAAAGCCCAAACAGGCTTTCTTGTAGAAGCTTGGCCATGTGGTTTAGTTATTGAAATAGGAGCTGTCGCGCAAAATTATTATGATCCAAAAATCATAGATAGATTTTTAATAATCATTAGATCTTTAAGGGAAGAGATAGATAAATTAAAAAACAACCTTATAGAACTTCCAAAGGAATTGGTTGTTCATGTTCATCAAGGGAGTATAGATTATCCAAGAGATGAAAAAGGATATATTGATGGCCTAATACATCCTGAAAGAATAAACCAAGATTGGAAAATGATTAAAAAAGGAGATCCATTATTTCTTGATAGCCAAGGAATAATTCATAAATATCATGGGGAACAATTGATTTGGCCTGTTTTTATTGGCGAAGTCGCCTATAAGGAAAAAAAAATTGCGATGAGCTATACGAAGAAAGAAGTTATTAGTTCTAACAATCAATGGTTTTTTGAGTTTAAAAGCCTTTAAATTAAGAAACAAGGACATTAAATTGGTGAAAACTAATAAGGATTTTTTATTTAAAAGATAAGTTTATTTAATATTTAATCCTTTTATTTTTTTTGCTAAGTCTTAACCCTTAAAAACTTAAATTCTTTCGCTCCAATAAATAACAGCTCCAAAAGCCTCTAATTGCAGTCTTCTATGCTTAGCCTCTCTTAAGGAAACTACCTCTTTCGATCTTTTTCCGTTAAGAAGCCATTCGATTATTACCAAGTTAAAACCTCAATAACAAAGAAAATATTAAGACATTGAGGTTCTTTTCTTTGATTTTGCAAAAAATTAGTTTACTTAAAGAAAAAAAAATTACACATTTTTAGCGATTTTGGTCTAAAATCTTCAAAGCGGAATTATTCTCCGTTTTTATTTACACGTCTCACTTTAGAGACATACTTTACGAACTCATGACAACTATTCAGCAGCAGCGTTCTTCGCTGTTAAAAGGTTGGCCACAGTTTTGTGAGTGGGTAACATCAACTAACAACAGAATCTATGTTGGTTGGTTCGGCGTCTTAATGATCCCATGCCTACTTACAGCAGCGGCTTGCTTCATCGTTGCATTCATCGCAGCACCACCAGTAGACATCGACGGAATTAGAGAGCCAGTTGCTGGTTCATTCCTATATGGAAACAACATCATCTCAGGTGCAGTTGTTCCTTCATCTAACGCTATTGGTCTACACTTCTACCCAATTTGGGAAGCAGCTACTGTAGATGAGTGGTTATACAACGGTGGTCCTTACCAGCTTGTAATTTTCCACTTCCTAATCGGTATCTCAGCATACATGGGAAGACAGTGGGAGCTTTCATACCGTCTAGGTATGCGTCCATGGATCTGTGTTGCATATTCTGCACCAGTTTCTGCAGCTTTCGCAGTATTCCTTGTATACCCATTCGGTCAAGGTTCATTCTCTGACGGAATGCCTCTAGGTATCTCTGGAACATTCAACTTCATGTTTGTTTTCCAGGCAGAGCACAACATTCTTATGCACCCATTCCATATGGCTGGTGTTGCTGGAATGTTCGGAGGATCTTTATTCTCAGCTATGCACGGTTCACTTGTTACTTCATCTCTAATCAGAGAAACAACTGAGACAGAATCTCAGAACTACGGTTACAAGTTCGGACAAGAAGAAGAAACATACAACATCGTTGCAGCTCATGGCTACTTCGGTCGTTTGATCTTCCAATATGCAAGTTTCAACAACAGCAGAAGTCTTCACTTCTTCCTAGCTGTATTCCCAGTTGTTTGTGTATGGTTAACTTCAATGGGTATCTGCACAATGGCATTCAACCTTAACGGTTTCAACTTCAACCAGTCTGTTGTTGATGCAAACGGTAAGATTGTTCCTACATGGGGTGATGTTCTTAACAGAGCAAACCTAGGTATGGAAGTAATGCACGAGCGTAATGCTCACAACTTCCCACTTGATCTAGCAGCAGCTGAGTCTACAACAGTAGCTCTTTCAGCTCCAGCTATCGGTTAAGCTTAAAGTTCTTAAATTTACAAGCCTCCTTTTAGGAGGCTTTTTTTTGTTTAATTTTCAATTGGTTTCATATAATGTTTATATATAAATAAAACATTTGATATTTCTATGAGTAGTAGTTTTGGAAAAATTTTTCGTGTTAGTACTTTTGGAGAATCACATGGTGGTGCAGTTGGCGTTATCCTTGATGGATGTCCCCCTAAGTTAAAAGTAGATATAAACCTGATACAAAATGAATTAGATAGGCGTAGACCTGGCCAAAGTGACATTACAACTCCTAGAAATGAAGAAGATAAAATTGAAATATTAAGTGGAATAAAGGAAGGTTTAACACTTGGAACTCCAATAGCGATGTTGGTAAGAAACAAGGATCAAAGACCAAGAGATTATGATAATTTGGAGCAAGTATTCAGACCTTCTCATGCAGATGGTACATATCATCTGAAATATGGAATTCAAGCAAGTTCTGGTGGTGGAAGAGCCTCTGCAAGAGAAACAATTGGAAGAGTAGCTGCTGGTGCTGTAGCAAAACAATTATTAAAAAACTTCTGTAACACTGAAATACTATCTTGGGTAAAGCGTATACATGATATTGATTCTGATATAAATAAAGAAAATATTTCTCTCAACAAAATAGATTCAAACATTGTTAGATGTCCTGATGAACAGGTATCAGCAGAAATGATAGAGAGAATTAAGCAATTAAAGCGTCAAGGAGACTCTTGTGGCGGTGTTATTGAATGTCTAGTAAAAAATGCACCTTCTGGTCTTGGAATGCCTGTTTTTGATAAATTAGAAGCTGATTTAGCAAAGGCTTTGATGTCTTTGCCTGCCACGAAAGGCTTTGAAATAGGTTCAGGTTTCTCTGGAACTTATTTAAAAGGAAGCGAACATAATGATGCTTTCATTAAATCTGATGATATTAGGAAGTTAAGAACAATATCCAATAATTCAGGCGGCATACAGGGAGGAATAAGTAATGGGGAAAATATTGAGATGAAGATAGCTTTTAAACCTACAGCAACTATCGGGAAAGAACAGAAAACAGTAAATGCTGAAGGAAAAGAAGTTTTGATGAAAGCAAAAGGGAGACATGATCCATGTGTTCTACCAAGAGCAGTTCCTATGGTTGATGCTATGGTTGCTTTAGTACTTGCTGATCATTTACTTCTGAATCAAGCTCAATGTGGCTTAATCAATAGTTAGTAGTTTTGTTAAATAGATTATATTTATCATTGATTTAATTATTTTTGAGCCATTCACATATTTTCGGATCAAATTTTTTATTTATAATAGATTTATCTCCAATCACGATTGCTTTATATCCTAAAGATTTATAAGTTTTTACATCAATGATTGATAGGCCTCCAGCAGCAATGAAATCAATACTTCCAAAGTTGTGTATATCTATAGCACTAGCTTTACTTTTTATTGGATAAATTTTAATAATATTGCAATTTAAATTTATCGCTTCCTCAAGATCTTTTAAATTTTTAATTCCAGGAATTAATAAATAATTTTTTGACTTCGAATAATTGAAAAGATCTTTATCCCAAAATTTCATCATAGAAAAATTTAATCCAATTTTTAATGAATCTTCTATTGATTGCTTATTAACTATGGAGGCAGAGCCTAAATTAATTCTTGGAAATTTGATTTTGATTTCGGATACAAAATCCAACCACTTTTCGTTATTTGACCAACTTATTTCAATATTCTTTAATCCTAATTTTACTAAGATTCCTAATTCTTCAAAAAATAAATTTCTTATAGAAGTATTTGAGTAAATATTATCTTCGGGTTTTACGAGTAAAAAAAAAGATTGTTTTAGCAGCAAATCAGAAAAAGAATCTTCTTTAATATTCATTAATTATTTATATTTTAAAACTAGATATAATTCGCTACTTTAACTTCAGATCGGTTAAGCAAATCTTGTATGTCTTCAGTATCTATAGTTTCTCTTTCAATTAGCATTTGAGCCATATCGTCAAGAACTGATCTATTTTCTGATAAAACTTTAGTAGCTCTTTTATAGGCAACATCAACAAGTTCTGAAACCTCTACATCAATGGTTGCAGCTGTGTCTTCAGAGAAGTCTCTTGTAGAACTCATATCTCTTCCGAGAAACATTCCACCTTGAGATTGACCTAGAGCGACTGGACCTATCTTTTCGCTCATACCAAATTTAGTGATCATTTGTCTTGCAACATTGGCGACTTGTTGTAAATCATTTGATGCTCCGGTTGTTACCTCTTCTTCGCCATAGACTAATTCTTCTGCAACTCTTCCACCAAGAGCTACAGCCATTTGATTTTGAAGGTAAGAACGAGAATAAAGACCAGATTCCATTCTTTCTTCACTTGGCGTAAAGAAGGTTAAGCCTCCAGCTTGACCTCTAGGAATTATTGAAACTTTTGCTACGGGATCGTAATCAGGCATTAATGCTCCAACGAGTGCATGACCAGCTTCGTGGTAAGCAACTAATTCTTTTTTCTTGTCACTGATGACTCTATCTTTCTTCTCTGGACCGGCCATAACTCTTTCGATGGCATCACCGACTTCGTCATTACTTACTTTATCTAAATCTTTTCTAGCTGCTAATATTGCTGCCTCATTTAAAAGATTAGCTAAATCTGCACCAGTAAATCCCGGTGTTCTTCTAGCAACTTTATCTAAATCAACGTCTTTTGAAAGTGTTTTATCTTTCGCATGAACATTTAATATCTGTAATCTTCCAGCGTAATCTGGTCTATCAACTGTTACTTGTCTATCGAATCTTCCAGGGCGCATTAAAGCTGAATCTAAGACATCAGGTCTGTTGGTGGCAGCAACTATTATTATTCCTGAATTACCTTCGAAACCATCCATTTCTGTCAGGAGTTGATTTAATGTTTGTTCTCTTTCATCATTTCCTCCGCCCATACCAGCGCCTCTTTGTCTTCCAACTGCATCTATTTCGTCAATAAAAACAATACAAGGGGCATTTTTTTTAGCTTGTTCAAAAAGATCTCTAACTCTGCTAGCTCCAACTCCTACAAACATTTCTACAAATTCTGAACCTGATATTGAGAAAAAAGGTACACCTGCTTCTCCAGCTACTGCTTTTGCTAACAATGTTTTTCCTGTACCAGGAGGGCCAACAAGAAGAACTCCTTTTGGGATTTTTGCTCCGACTGCAGTAAATCTATCTGGGTTCTTAAGAAAATCTACAACTTCTGTAAGTTCTAATTTTGCACCTTCAACACCAGCAACATCTGAGAAGGTTACTTGTGTAGATGGTTCCATTTGTAATCTAGCTTTGCTCTTGCCAAAACTCATTGCAGGGTTACCACCTCCAGCATTGCCACTTTGGGATCTTCTGAAAAGAAAAAATAGTCCTCCAATCAAAAGTACTGGGAAAATTAAGCTACTTACAGCCTGTTGCCATGGATTGGCTAATTTTGTAGGAGTTACAGCTATATCTACATTATTCTCAGTCAGTATTTTTAATAAATCTTTATCAGGGGCTAAATTGACCTCAGACCTGCTCCCATCATTTTCAACAACTTGAGCTGTGGCATTATCTGGAGATATTAGGACTCTACTGATTTCTTTATCTTGCACTGCCTCTATAAAATCACTATATCTCAAGGTCTTTGTCGAACTTTCAGTACTGGGTTTATCAAAAACTGAAGTACCAATGAAAATTACAGTAATAACAGCTAGAACATAAAGTCCTACATTTCTCCAACGTTTGTTCACGATAAAAAATCTTTAATAAGTTTATAATACTAATAATAAAACAATATTAAGAGCGTCTTAGAACATCTACTACACTTTTGAATGCAAACCATTCAGGAATTGGTTCGCCGTTCCTTAATTTCTTTCTAAATTCAGTACCACTAAGTTTCATAATTTCATAATTAAATTCTTTGGCTTCTTCAGCTGTTATATATCCTTTTTCCTTCGTATAAACTAAATTTTTTGAAGGAACAGTTTGCATCATCAATTCATCTGCACAATTATTCGCAAAATTTTGGGCGTCATATGGACCATAAAAATCTTCACCAGTTGATGACGACTTACAACCAGCCATATCTCTACCAATAATAAAGTGGGTGCAGCCATAATTTCTTCTTATTATCATATGTTGAAGGGCTTCTCTTGGCCCTGCCATATGCATTGAATAAGGTAAAAAAGCCCATTTTATTCTTTCATCAGATATTTCCTCTTCTAATTCTTTATAGGTCAAATATCTTACTTTTCCAGGGATATCATCTTGTTGAGTTGGTCCACATGTTGGATGAACTAAAACAACTGAGTTAGAAGAGACATTATCTGAAAGTAAGGCATTAGTAAATAATTCATAATGTGCTCTATGAATTGGATTTCTGCATTGAAATGCAACTACATCATGATTTGATGGCAGTGTGGATCTAACTTCTTCTGGGGTTTTGCAGGGGAATTCTCTAATTGGTAATTCGAAACCATAAACTCTTCCTCCTATATAAAATCTCCCTCTCTCGTTAAAAATCATTTTGACAGCAGGATGATCTAAAGAATTAGTGCCATAACAAAGTTCAGCTTCTAGGGATTTGTCAGGCTCCCATTTAGAGCTAACTTCTAAAACTGCTATTTTTTGATTTTTATAAGTAAGCAATATTGTCTCTCCAGCTTTTACTTTTTCATTATTTGAATCAAATACAATAGGCAAGCCAAAAAGCAACCCGTTTATATTTCTATTTTTTTTAATTACCGAATTGTAGTTATTTTCATCCATAAAACCTTCCAATGGAGAAAAAGCTCCAACCATCAAAAGTTCTACATCGCATGCATTTCTCTCACTACATTCAAACTCATAAGTAGCTTTAGAGATAAGATCATTTTTAAGGTTTTTATCTTTGATAATTAGATTTTTTAGTTCCCCTCCATAAGGCGGTATTAGTCCATTAGTATCTGTTTTAGTTTTTTGTTGTAATTCCATTTTTTAAATTGATAAAGAAAAAACTTTGAAAAAAAAAGAGGGGTTGAACCCCCTTTTTCTCTTGGGTAGGATTTATGCCTTTCTTCCGTAAAGTTCACCAATTATTTTTACATCAAGTGGATCCTTTGATCCCATATCTGTATCTGAAGGTTGGATAGCTTCAAAAGTACCAGCAAATTCGTCTGTGTCAGAATCTACATTGTTGATTGAAAGAGTAATAACGCCAGTACCATTTACATCAACTTTAATATTTTCTTTTGCAAGTTCTTCGTCATCTCCTCCTAATGCAACTAAACCTTGAGCATATTCAACACCAGTATTTTTTGCTCTTGCCTTAGGATCTAGAAAGTCACCAGTTCTGTAGTTAGGTGTAAATGTTGAACCACTAACCTCAGTGCCTGGCTCAATAGAAGAAGGTAAATCAGCTGTAAGATCTTTTGCTGAGAATGCAAATGGCACCTCTAAACCACCAGGAGTTAATACAGTAATAAGTTGAAAATCAATACCACCCTTTTCAGTGAAAGTTCCTGAATCTATATCTCCATAAACTTCTGTCACTGTGGTGTTATTTCTAGGACTAATAATTTTTGTAGAAACAAATTCTGCAGCTTTTCGTTTTGTCCCTGGGACTTTTACATAAACTTCTGTTGGATGCATGCATATTCCTTTAAGGCTATCTCCATTCCCTAGAGATATTGATCCGACAAGAGATGAGTCTAATGTAGGGCAATCATTAGCTTTTCCTGTGTTAACAACATCTGTGAATTGTGCATTTCCTCTTTCAGAAAAAGCAAATGTTTTAACAGGTACGAAAGCAAAAGTTATACAAAATGAAATAACAAAAGCTAAGAAAGAACGAATTCTCATAATTAAAGTTGCAGTAAAGTTCTGTGACGATAGATTAAAGGTCATCTAATAAGTTCAGTACGGATATTACAAGGGAAAGGACCATAAAAGGTAGGACTATTAAATCCTCGAAACAACCCGTAGCTTTTTAGATTTTAAAAAACTGGAATTATTGTAAGCTATCACATTATTTTTAATGATTAAGATTACAAAAAAATACAAATTAAAAAATTTTTTTTTATTTTTTTAATGAAATAATTTGGGTTATTAATTTATTTGCTAAATCAATTTTTGATGTTTTGTTAATGTAGTGTTCCATATTGTTAGTGTCGAATAGCCAACCTTCATTTTGTGCCAAAAAGCCAAATCCTTGGCCTTCAAGATCAATTGGATTTGCGAATAGATAATCACAACCCTTTTGGATAATCTTTTCTTTAATTGTCATTCGTGCTTCTTCTATAGATCCTGTAAAAGCACAAAAGCCTACAAAAACTTGGTTATCTTTTTTTGATTTACTAATTGTTTTTAAAATATCTGGGACTAGCTCAAAGTTTTGATTCAATTGAGCATTAATTTGATTTTTTGGAATTTTAGCTGAAGTATCAGAGGTTATCTTGAAATCAGATACTGCTGCATTCATGAAAAAATAATCGCAATTTGATATTTCATTATTAAGTGCCCTAATTAAATCAACACTAGTTTCAATTTCATATCTTTTTATTCCATCAGTAAGATTCTTATCAAGTTTTAGAGGCCCATGAATATATTTTACTTGTGCTCCTCTGAACCTTGCTACTTGAGAAAGAAATAGGCCCATGGCTCCAGAACTTTTGTTAGTAATGTGTCTTGCCGCGTCAATTTTCTCTGAGGTACACCCTCCAGTTATTAAAATTTCTTTATTAAGTAAATCTTTGCGATATTCATTTTGTTTGTGTGAAGCTATAAATTCAAGAGCTAATTGGATTAGATCATTTGGAGGTATCTTACCGATGCCGATAGCATCACATGCTAAGACACCTTCACTTGGTTGCAAAGACAAAACATTTTCGTAATTCTGCAAATTTTCATAATTTTTTTGGACAGCTTTATTTAGCCACATTTGTGTATTCATTGCTGGTGCAACAATAATTGGCTTTATATTTGCTATTAAGATGCTGGGGATCAATCCTTCAGCATTGCCAGTCATCCATTTTGCTAATGTTGTCGCTGTTAAAGGGGCTATGATTAAAATATCAGCCCAATTACCAAGTTCTATATGAAGAGGTGTTGATTGACTATCAGACCATTGATCATTTTCTAGAATGCACGGGTTTCTACTTAAAATAGAAAGAGAAAGCGGCTTTATTAATTTTTCTGCATTTTTTGATAAAACGCATTTTATTTCATAATTTTCTTTCGCTAATTGGCTAACTAATAATGGAATTCTCACAGCTGCAATACTCCCAGTTATTAATAAAAGAACCTTTATTTTGGAGTCCTTAGTTTTAGTTTTCATCGAAAGGTTCCTGATCAAGGAGATGGGTATAATTAGTTGTTAATTCAGGTCTATTGATTGCGAGAGCCCTCAGTAAGTGCCAGTCTTTTAAACCATCAAATGGGCTATTATAATTGTCTTCCTCTAGTCTTTTAGCGAGCTCAAGGGTCATTTCTTCATCAAAAGAATTTACTAGTTCCTCACTTATTTTATTTTCAGAAATGAATTTCATATTGAGTCAAGTCAATATACTCTAATAATAAAGCCTCAAGTAATTATTTAAAATTGATATAAGAATTAAGTACATATTTTCAAGGATATGATAATTTTTAATTTTCATAATCTTTTCAAATTGTTGTTAGGTCATTTATCTTCATTCTCAGTCATAAATATGCAAACTCTCCTTTTCAAAAATATTCTTTCTTAAAATAATTGTGTAATAACTCATATCATGTCTCAAACCAAAAGAGAGCAAGTCATTAGTCACATACGCTATTTAAGGCAAGAGCTCAGAGAAATGCATTTAGGAATAATAGAAGATGAACTTTTCCCTGAACCAGGCGAATTAAGAGGATTAATGGCTCAGTTCGAAGCATTACTTGAATTAATAGAAGGAAATACTAAAATTCAATCAAATTCTGAAGCAGCTTAGTTTAAGTTTAATGCAAAATGGTTGTTAAACCCCAAAAGACAAAATTTCAGCTAAAAATTGTGGAAAATATTCAGACATTAAGTATTTGGGCTAACAATCCATGGCGAAGATATTCAATATCGTTGATTACTCTTTTAATCGGCTACTTTTTTGGAAGTTCTCTTGGTATGGTAAGTGCCGTTGTGGAACTAATGGATCCTGTAGCCGCTTTTTTAGCAGTAGTTTTTATTGAGTTTTTAATAGTTCTAAGAAGAAATTTTAGATTTGAAAGGAAAAAGAAATTTTTAGTACTTTTATTAGATTCTTTAAGATTAGGATTATTTTATGGTTTCTTTACTGAGAGTCTTAAGTTGCTATAAATTTACTTGTTGTATTTTTGTAAAAGATAAAGCAAAGCCATTCTTACAGGGATACCATTTGCAACTTGATTATTAATTAAGCAATTAGGATATCGATCTACCACTTTGCTGCTTATTTCAATATCTCTGTTAATGGGACCGGGATGTAGAATTGGAATTTCTTTACTATTTAAAGATAATTTCTCTGGGGTTAAGCCATAATCAAAGCTATATGAATCAATGCTACTTAGTAAATTTTCCATCATTCTCTCTTTCTGGAGTCTTAAAACAATAATCGCATCTGCAATTTTTATTGATTCTTCCAATGATCTAGAAATTGTTATGGAACCTCTTGATTGAACAGGATCTTCTATTTGATTTGGCGCAGGGGTTTTTAAAAAATTGATAAATTCATCAGGTATTAATGTCTTAGGACCACATAAGATTATATCGGCGCCGAATGCACTCAAAGCCCAAAGATTTGACCTGGCAACCCTTGAATGATTAACGTCTCCAATAATTAAAATTTTTTTGGAATTTAAAACCTCTGGATTCAGTGTTTTTGGGGAAAAGAATTTTATCAATGTATAGATGTCAAGCAATCCTTGGCTGGGGTGACTATGTAATCCATCTCCCGCATTGAGAACCGAAGTCTTGGAATTTATTGCATCAAGTTTTTTTGCGATCTCAAAGGTTATGTAACTTGATGAATGCCTGATAACTAATGTATCCGCCCCCATAGCAGAATAAGTTATGGCTGTATCAATTATTGTTTCGCCTTTTGTTAAAGAGCTGGAGGATGGCGCAAACGTTTGTACATCAGCAGAAAGTCTTTTTGCTGCAAGCTCAAAACTATTTTTTGTTCTTGTACTGGCTTCAAAAAATAAAGACGTTACTAAAGTCCCTTGTAAGGCTGGTATCTTTTTTGTTCCTGCATTCTTTAGTGCATCAAATCTATTAGCTAATTCAAATACTGACTCATAATCTTTAATTGAAAAATTAGCTAGTGTGTGGATATGTTTATGAGGCCAAATTTGCATTACGCTTAAAAAGATAAATGATTATTGAAATTTAGGTGTTCTGTCACCTTTTAATCTTTTACTTACACTCCGACTATTTTTGAGATACCAACGCCATTTTATATTTTTTGCCTTTGATATGCCAATTCTCGTAGTTTGAATAAGATCTTTTTCTTCTAAAGTGGAGTCTCTTGGAGAAATCCATAAAGATTTGTTATTAAGAACCTCAAGTGAGTTAAATGAAATGTCTACATTGAATGTTTTAGTTACTAGGCCAGGTCCAGAAGCTAATCTTTCATTCTCACTAGAGATAAAAACTGATCTTATCAAAACACCACTCGCAAAATTTTCTTTATCAGTAACTATGTTTAAACAATGATGAATACCATAAGATTTGTAAATATAAAATGTGCCAGGTTTGCCAAATAATGATTTGTTTGATTCAGTTATTTTGCGGTAGCCATGACAGGCCTCTTCTTCCTGTGAATAAGCTTCAGTTTCAACAATAATCCCTTTAACTTGGCCTTTCTCACTATCTTTTTTTATGAGGTGACAACCTATTAAATCAGGAGCGACAAGTTTAGAGTGCCGATAAAAAAAATGTTTTGGAAATAATTCTTCTTCTATTTTTCCATATATATCTAGTAACATATTTAGCTGAGAAAAATAATTAAGGCTATTACTTAATATTGATTTTCAAAAAAATGTGATTATTTTTTAAATTATTTGAAATTCAAAGGATATATAAATAAGTTATCCTTAATAAACTATTATTTGATAAGAAAGATATTAAAGGTATGACAAAAATAACTAAAGAGGAAGTTAAAAAAGTTGCTCACTTAGCGAGATTAGAACTTGACGAGAATGAAATTAATAATCATGCAGAACAATTAGAAAAGATATTGGATTACATAAGACAGCTTGAAAAAATTGATACAGATGATGTCCCCTGTACAACGAGAGCTATAGAAGTTGTAAATGTATTTAGAAAAGATGAGAAGAAAAATTCTGATTGCAATGAAGAACTTTTAGAATTGGGTCCA
Source organism: Prochlorococcus sp. AG-355-O17 (assembly GCA_003280655.1). GTDB lineage: Bacteria > Cyanobacteriota > Cyanobacteriia > PCC-6307 > Cyanobiaceae > Prochlorococcus_A. Next base: position 102,567 of record QCEK01000004.1, on the reverse strand, counting down.
TCGAGAGAGGATAAATACTTTAAAGTACCAAAAATAATTAGTGAATGAGTAAGTTAGTTGCTTCCAATAAATGTTTTGTTGACTATTTTTAATAAAAATTTTTTTATTTTAAAGCCTGGATAATAATTTATGATTTTCCGTATTTTTCCCCTCTTTTTGCTATGACTCCTTACACCTATAAATAGATCATAAATAAAGTTAAAAATGTCTTCTTTACTTTCAAATATCCCAACCCTTTGAGGGGAGCCTTTTTTATCCAATAAAGGCTTAGTTTTTTCATAAGCTATTTTGTATTCAAACCAAGGAATTGAAGGCCAAAGATGATGTATGAGATGGTAATTTTGTCCCATTATTAATAAATTCATAAATTTGCTTGGATAAACTCGAGAATTTATCCATTTATTTCTTGATCGAAATGGCCTATGGGGTAAATAATCAAAAAATATTCCTAAAGTGACTCCTACCATTAATGCTGGGCCGAACCATAAATTATAAATTAAATTCATAAAGTCAAATTTCAACCCTGCTAAGATAATTGTTATGAATATGGATCTTTCAATTCCCCATTGTAGTAGTTCATATCTTCGCCAAAGTTTTCTTTGAAAGAAAAACACCTCATGATAAAAAAATCTTGGAGCAATTAGCCAAATTGGACCAAAAGTACTGACAATATGATCTGGATCATTTTTTGGGTGATTTACGTGAATATGATGTTGTAAGTGAACTCTCGTAAAAACTGGGAAGCTAAACCCTAATAGAATAGCTGAGCCGTGTCCCATTGCTTGATTTATCCAAGGAACTGGATGAGCAGCTTTATGACATGCATCATGAATAACAGTACCTTCAATATGTAAAGCTAAAAACGCAGTAGCTACCAGTAAAGGTAAAGGCCAAACACCCCTGTACCATTGCCATATGCTAAGAAAAGCTAGAAAATAACCGCCAAAAAATAAACCTAATGTTGGATTCCAAAAACTTGGCGGATCTACGTAATTTTTAATCTCTTTTTGCCAATTAAATGTTTTTGATGAATTAGTATTTTTCGTTGTATTTTTACTGGTTAAGTTAGAAATCGTTTCTTTTATTCTTTAAATAATATAACTAATATTGTAAGAGGATTGCATGCACAAACATAAAAAATTTCTTTTAAGAGATTTTTAATTAATTTTAATGTGTCAAATTAATTATCTTAAGAAAAAAAATTTTTAAAATAAACCTCTTTCAATTATTATTTTATTTGAGCGGTCGTGGCGGAATTGGTAGACGCGCGAGTTTTAGGTACTCGTATCTTCGGGTGTGGGAGTTCAAGTCTCCCCGACCGCACTTAAGGAAATTCTGATAGATAGTTTGCTTATCTATATCAACTCTTATACTTTAATTAAGAAATTAATTTAATGAATAATTTAGTTTTTTATTTGGGAACTTTTTATATTTTAGTTGGGACCATTTATCTAACTGTCCCGTTAATTTATCTTGAGCTCGGTAAATCAAAAGACTTGATAAGAGCTTTTTTAAATTTATTAATAGGATTGATATTAATAATTAAAAATAAAACTTTAGATGAATCATTTTTTGTGATTTTCCTTTTTTTAACAGTACTAGTTATTTTTTATCTAGTAGAACTTTTTTTATCTAGATGGTACCAATTAACAGATAACGAAAAGAAAAAATTAACTACGTTTTTGGAGTTTAAAAATAATTTTTCGAAAATATTAGAATCTATTAATTTGGGATTTGGTGATTTCAAGAAACCGTCAAATTTTTTTAATTTTGGTAGCAATAATAAAAATACAACCCAAAAAAAGTGGGTAAGAAATGATAAAAATGATAATATAAAAGTCTGAAATCAAGTATATTGGTTATTTGAAACATCCCAAAAAAACTACAGGTCAATTAAGAAAGAATATAATGAATTAGATTTATTTAAATAATTCTTTTGATCACCAATATTTCTTATATCGTCGTATGAAATCTCAAAATAGCAAAGAACAAAAACCAGACTTTTCTTATAAAGAAACTTTAAATTTACTAAAAACTGATTTCTCAATGCGTGCTAACTCAGTTGTAAGAGAACCCGAGATTCAGAATTTCTGGGCCAACAATGATATTGATTTCCAATTAGGTTCAAGTAATTCAGGCGAAATATTTACATTACATGATGGACCTCCTTATGCAAATGGAGCGCTTCATATGGGTCATGCCCTTAATAAAGTTTTAAAAGACATAATCAACAAGTACAAAACCTTAAGAGGATTTAGGGTTCATTTCGTACCTGGCTGGGACTGTCATGGATTACCTATTGAATTAAAAGTTCTTCAGAATTTAAAATCTGATGAAAGGAAGAATCTTGACACTCTAAATTTAAGAAAAAAAGCTACAGATTATGCACATATCCAAATTAATAATCAAAAGGAGGGTTTTAAGAGGTGGGGCATATGGGGAGATTGGAATAACCCTTACTTAACTCTTAAGAAAAGTTATGAATCTGCTCAGATTGGAGTATTTGGGAAAATGTTTTTAAATGGTTACATATATCGAGGACTTAAACCTGTTCATTGGAGTCCAAGTTCAAGGACTGCCCTTGCAGAAGCAGAATTAGAATACCCTGATGAACATTATTCAAAAAGTATTTATGTTTCATTAAAAATTACTAAAATACCAGAGGAAATTCTATTAAATTTTATCCAAGAAAATCTTAATATCAAAAAAGATTTTTTTCAAAATAATTCTTTCATAACTATTTGGACCACCACTCCTTGGACCATACCTGCAAATGAAGCAGTTGCAGTAAATCCAAAAATAAACTATGTTTTTGCTATTGATGAAGAGAAACGAATTTACCTTTTTGCAAAGGATTTAGCTTCTGAAATAAGCAAGAAATTTAATAAAGATTTCAAGGTGCTTTTAGAGGTTAAGGGCTCTAAATTGGAAAATATTGAATATCAACATCCTTCTAAGAATAAAAATTGCAGAATTGTAATGGGGGGGGATTACATTACTACAGAATCAGGGACTGGAGTTGTTCATACTGCTCCTGGTCATGGAATAGATGATTTTAATGTAGGTCAAAAATATGAATTACCAATAACATGTGTTGTTGATGAAAAAGGCAACTTAAATGAGTATTCTGGTCAATTCAAAGGATCAAATGTCCTGAGAGATGCAAATGATTTAATTATTGAACATTTAAAAGGTAATAATTTGCTTTTATTACAAGAAAACTATAAGCATAGATACCCGTATGATTGGAGAACTAAAAAACCAACTATTTTTAGGGCAACTGAACAATGGTTTGCATCTGTAAATGGCTTTAGATCATCTGCATTAAAGGCAATCGAAGATGTTGAATGGATGCCAGCGACTGGAAAGAAAAGAATTTATTCAATGGTTGTTGGTAGAGGAGATTGGTGTATATCTAGGCAAAGGTCATGGGGAGTACCAATTCCAGTTTTTTACAAAAAAAATGGTAATGATATTCTAATTAACAGCGAGATAATTAATCATATTCAAAAACTTTTTAGTGAACATGGAGCAGATATTTGGTGGGATTGGGACGTTAAGAATTTATTACCAGAAAATTATGCAAAAGAATCGGATCTATGGAAAAAAGGTACAGATACAATGGATGTTTGGTTCGATTCAGGATCTAGTTGGGCCGCAGTATGTGAACTAAGAAATGAATTAAAGTATCCAGCCGATCTTTATTTAGAGGGTTCAGATCAACATCGAGGATGGTTCCAGTCTTCTTTGCTAACATCTGTTGCAGTCAATAATAAACCTCCATATAAAAAAGTTTTAACTCACGGTTTTGCACTTGATGAAAACGGAAGAAAAATGAGCAAATCTTTAGGCAATGTTGTTGACCCAAATATAATTATTAATGGAGGCAATAATAAAAAAACTGAACCTGCTTATGGTGCTGATGTTTTAAGGCTATGGGTAAGCTCAGTAGATTACTCAGTAGATGTTCCAATTGGTTCAAATATACTCAAGCAACTTTCAGACGTTTATAGAAAAGTTCGTAATACTGCAAGATATCTTTTAGGGAATATTCATGATTATGATCCTAATATTGATAAATTTGAAATTGATCAACTGCCTCTTTTAGATCAATGGATGTTAGGCAGATTAGTTCAGGTTACAAATCAAATATCAAATGCTTATGAAAATTATGAATTTTCAAAATTTTTCCAAATCTTACAAAGTTTTTGTGTTGTAGATTTATCAAATTTTTATTTAGATATTGCGAAGGATAGGTTATATGTAAGTTCTAAATCAGAATTTAGAAGAAGATCTTGTCAGTTTGTTATGTCAAAAGTTGTTGAAAATTTAGCCGTACTTATTTCTCCAGTCCTTTGTCATATGGCTGAAGATATTTGGCAAAATATTCCATATTCAACTAAAGAAAAATCAGTATTTCAAAGAGGATGGCCAATATTTCCGCAGTCATGGAAAAATCAAATTCTTAATGAGCACATTTCAAATTTAAGAAATTTGAGAGTTGAAATTAACAAGGCTATAGAAGGATGTAGGAACAAACAAATAATTGGAGCAGCTTTAGAAACTGAAGTTAACTATTTACCAGAAGATAAAGTTGTAAAAGATTCACTGAATTGGCTAAAAGAATTTGGGAATCAAGAAGTAGATTTATTTAGGGATTGGCTAATAGTGTCAAACTTCCAAGTGGTATCCGATTTGGCAGATAATTCTCTAATTATCGATAATAATGTTTTTGGAAAGATTCAAATAATCAAAGCTTGCGGACAAAAATGTGATAGATGTTGGCATTATCAAAAAGAAACTTTTAATGGAATCCAGAATACAAAATTATGCAAAAGATGTTCAAATATTATTAATCTTGAATTTACTTAAATCCAGTTTTTTTGATTCAAAAAGAAATCTGAGTTTCGATTCTCTCTGATAAAATTATCTTCAGTTTCTGCTAATGGTGCCTTATAAATTTTAAAATTGGTAATAACATAATTAAATGTTATAACTTTCTTTTCTAAATCTATCTCAATTTGATGAGTGGTAGAACTACTTAAACCTTTGAAAATAATTATTTCTAATTGTTCTTTGTGATTTGCTTTTAAAATAAAACCTTCTAGTTTAAGAATCCTATTAGGTATCTCGGAACTTATTTTTTCAAGATTCCTTATTAAATCAGTTTCTGCCATTTTCGGAATAGCAAGAGTTTCTTCCATTTTTAGGGAATTTGATTATTGACCATTGAATAAGGCCTAAAATATAAATTAATAATGAAAATAATCCTAAAAATTTTGCTGTCGGCTGAGTAAAGGTTGCTCCGAAGAAAAAATTAAATAAATTTTTTATAAAAATATATAAATTTGAAGAAGGCTGAAGCCATATTTCACATGCATCCGAATTAATAAAAGAAAAACAGTTAAAGTTTCGCAAACTCTGAATGAAGAAATTGAGCGATATAAAAGTTACCGTCCATCTCCATATTTTTGTAGTTGTAGCAAGGGAGTAAGAAAAATCATATTCTCTCAATTCGTCATTAATATCGTTCCAAAACCAAACTGAAATTGTCATTAATAGTGTTGAAATATTTGTTATCACAAGAGCATAATTGTATTCGCCTATTAAGAGTAAAAGGCTTATAAAAAATAAAAGGGATATTTTCCAATAAATTGATAGAAGTTTATAAACTGCTTTATTTCTTTTTTTAATTGACCAAAGAGATAGAGTAACAGGAATACCAATAAGGAAAATTATTGAAAGTTGAAATGATAGCCAAATAGAAAGTTGATTAAAAACGTTCAAAACTTTTTTTGTTTAACACATAATAATTAAACATCAAACTATTACTTTTGAACGTACTATTGTCATAGTTATGAATATTATGCATTCTTATATTATTGCTTGGAAATATTAATAATTTTATGAGACAGCATGTCAATCCGCTTAGTAGTAATTTTAATCAAGTTGAGAGAATACCTTCTTTGAGTGAAATATATGGTAATTCTAAATTGAATCTGCATTTGGATATAGGTTGTGCTGCTGGTGAGTTCCTATTCGATTTAGCTTTGCAAAATACCAGTTGGAATTATATGGGAATTGAAATCCGCGAGAAATTAGTCAAAAATGCAAAATTAAAAGTTATCGAAAGAGAAATCAATAATCTATATTTTGTATTTGGTAATGCTAATAATATTTTGAATGATGACCAAAGTAAATTTATTGTTAAAAGTCTAAAAAGTATTTCTTTCAATTTTCCTGATCCATGGTTTAAAAAGAGACATTATAAAAGGCGTGTAATTCAGCCAGAATTCATTAAAACTCTCTCTAATTCTTTGCGAACAGGGACGTTAATTTTTATAAAAACAGATGTAAGGGATTTATTTGATTATATGAACTGCACAATATCAAGTAATGTTTCTTTTAAAACAATAGATAAAAAAGATTTTAATTATTCCGAAAGTTTTAATCCAAATAAAGTTAAAACTAATCGGGAAAAGTATGTGCTTGTTAATCAACTTGATATTTTTGAAGGGATTTATATCAAAATTTGATTTATAGTTAATTTATTATTTTATTAATTTCTAAAAAGAGTTTGTTGGTTATTTCGCTTGATAAAGAATCAACTTCCTCTATATTTTTGGCCTCAACTAGAACTCTCAATACGGGTTCTGTTCCACTAGGCCTTATATAAATTCTACATTTTTCCGAATATGTTACCTGAAAATTTTCTATAGTTTGATCAATTAAGAGTTTAGTTTTTGGATTAAATTTATTAATATTAGAATCTAAAGTGATATTGGTTATTTTTTGAGGAAAAGGTTCGAAACTACTTTTAAGCCAATCATTTAAATTAATATTTTTCTTTTTACAAAATTTAGAAATTTGAAGTGCAGTCAATATTCCATCTCCAGAAAAGTTGTTAATTTTTGAAAGTATATGACCTGACTGCTCACCTCCTAAAACAGCTTTTTTTTTCTTAATTGCATCATGCACATATTTATCTCCCACTTCAGTTCTATATAAAATTCCTCCAATTTTCTTCCAGGCTTCTTCAAAACCTAAGTTTGCCATATGGGTTGATATTAGTAAATTATTTGTGAGAATGTTGTGTTCCATTAGTTCTCTGCCCCAAAGAAAAAGAATGTGATCTCCATCTAGCACATTGCCCTTTGAATCTACTCCAATTACTCTATCTGCATCCCCATCGAAGCTAAAACCCATATCTGCAGAACTTTCTCTTAATGCCTTTTTCAATGGTTCCAGATTAGTAGAACCACAATTCATATTAATTTTCAAACCATTATTAGAGTTATTGATAACTTTTACATCAGCACCAAGAGACTGAAAAATTTTTTTTGCGCAGGTTGTCGCTGATCCGTAGCATGTGTCTAATATTATTTTCAACCCGCTTAAATTTTCTCCATCCATTGTTTGGATTAAGCTTTTAATATAAATATCCATAAAATTTTTATTTGTATTTAAGATGCTCACTTTTTTAGAAACTAATATATTTTGCTTTGATTCTTCAATTGATTTCTGAATTTTACTTTCAAAATTTTTGGTAATTTTTTGACCATTATGATCAAAAATTTTTAAACCATTATATTCTGGCGGATTATGACTAGCAGATATCATGATCCCCCCGCTCAGATCCCCTTGTTTGATTAAAAAAGGTATAGCCGGGGTAGGGCAGATTCCAAGATTTATAAATTTTTTGCCACTTTCATTTATTCCTTGTGTTATGGCTTGAAGAAGAATATCTCCACTAATTCTGGTATCTCTTCCAATTAATATTGGATTTTTCTTTTCTAGAATCAAACCTAGATTATAGCCTACTTTATATGCTAGAGAGTAAGTTATCTCTTTATTAAATCTTCCTCTTATTCCATCAGTTCCAAAGATTGATTGCATAACTAGATTTCAGGAATCAAAGAAATTTTTGATTAATAGTTAATCGATATTTTATCAGTTGATTAAAAGCTTATAGATTTTAATTCTCTTTATTTATTCAACTAATTTAAGATATCTTTAGTTAGTAATATCCTTATTGTGCAATCTGAGAGTCGAGAGCCCAATCTAAAGACAAGTTTTAAAACAATACTTATTGCGATTATATCTATTGTTATTATTTCATTGCTTTTGTTTAGAAATAACTTTTTCAAATCAACTTATCTTCTAAAAAGTTTTGGAGAATTATCTGTTGACCCTGAAATAGCTTTTACAAATAATAAGCCTACATTTCTGGAATTCTATGCTGAGTGGTGTGAAGTTTGCAAAGAAATGGCTCCACAAATTTCTGCTTTTAAAGATGAATACGAAAAAGATATTAATTTCGTTTTTTTAAATGTTGATAATCAAAAATGGGGTAATTACATACAGAAGTTTGCTGTCAATGGGATTCCTCAAGTTAATCTTTTTGATAAAAAGGGTATTCTTATATCTACATTTATTGGTAAACAAGATGAAATAAAAATAAGAGAATCTATTAAGAATTTAGAAATAGAAGATAAACCCTATGAAGAAATTATTAATGCTGAATTTTCAACAATTCAAGATAATAAAAATAATGAGATTAGTCCTCGTAGTCATGGATAATTTTTACCATTTTAAAGATTTTGATACTATCGGAAAACTTTGTTTAAAAATGGACTTGCAATTTTCAGCTATAGACTTGTGTTCTTTTTGGGTACCGTGAGCTGACCTTAAATGAATGTAATGGATCCACGATCTGCATGATCCAGACATATAGATTCTTGTTGGAGTTGCTAGTGGTAAAACAAATCTCGCGCATTCTTTAGCTACCCCTTCAGCAAGTAAATCTTCATATAATTCTGAAGCGGCCTGAAAGTGTAAACTAATTTTTTCATTGAATCTTTTTTTTAACTCATCAGGGAGATCAGGAATTGAATTTTGCCTATTTTTAAAATCTTGACGCCTCAGCTCTGGTAAAGGAATATTACCCAATTGAGAACTATCTGCATATCTCTGTGAAAATTCTTGGAAAGTAAATGATCTATGTCTTAAAATTTGTGCAGCAATCCCTCTGTTAGTTTCTATTTGTAAAGTCATAAATGACTGTTCGAAAACACTCCAATGTTCATTTTTGATGCAGTAACTCAATAATTTCGAATAGTCCTCATTTTCCTGATTTTTTGGGTTACTAACTCTCGCAATGTAAGCCATTGTTTTTTCTGCATTAGGAGTTAGGGAAATTAGTTCAACTCTGCTCATTTTAGATCTTTGCTAGAGTCACTTTTTCTGGTTGGTTTTGATATTTACCTCTTCTGTCTTCATAGGTTGTAGAGCATGGATCACCTTCAAAAAAGAGCAGCTGGCAAATACCTTCTTCAGCATAAATTCTGCAATCTGCACCTGAACTATTACTAAATTCTAAAGTTAGATGACCTTCCCACCCAGCCTCTGCCGGCGTTGTATTAACAATAATTCCTAGTCGCGCGTAAGTGCTTTTTCCTATGCAGATTACAGTTATATTCTCTGGTACTTTCATCTTTTCTAAAGCTACTCCTAAACCATAGGAGTGAGCAGGAAGAATAAAAAAGTCACCATCATTATCATGGTGAAGAGCAGTTTTTTCTAAATTATTAGGATTAAATTTTTTGGGGTTCATCACAGTCCCAGGGACATGTCTGAAAATGAGGAATTCTTTTGATGAAAGTCTTAAATCATAGCCATAAGAGGAGCATCCGTAACTCAAAACTGGCTTTTTTTTCTTGTCAGGTTCAAGATGCCTCACTAAATTTGATTGAAAGGGATTTATCATTCCTTCCGAGGCTTTTTGATTTATCCATAGATCATTTTTTAGCATTGTTTTATGAGCGAAGTTCGGTAATTTGGTTGGCCATTAATAATAAATCTTTAGGAATATCTGTACCTGTAAGGATTACATCTCCTGATATAAATCTGTTTTCAAGTGTTGAAATCAAATCATTTTTATCGATAATTTTCATCTCAATAGCTAAAAAAATTTCATCAAGTATGATTTGGTCATTCTCACCAGACTTTAGTTCTTTTTTACAAAAATTCCATAATTCAACAGTAGATTTGTAAATAGATTGTTTTAAATTTTTATTATTTTCAATTTCTTCAGAATTATATTGATCAAAGGAATGTGATGGCCTTACCCAGGTTAAATTACCGCATAGCTTTACTGCATTATCAACTCCTTGCTTGACCCCTCCTTTCATAAATTGTATTAAGAGTACTCTCCTGCCAAGGGCAGCATTTCTTAGAGAGTCTCTAATGATAGATGGGTAGCTACCTCGGTATAAAGATTGATAGATTTGAATTTGTCCGTTTTGTGTAAATCTTTTAACATTAATTTTGTTAGCAGTATTTATGTGTGCAACATCAAGATTACTTTCGGAATAAATATTGGATGAACTAATTACCATTATTTAAATTCTTTCTACATGCAGTATAATTAGAATCTATTGACACTGCATATAGTGTAATTTTACTTAAAAAAGGGTTAAGGAAATTGAAATTGACTAAAAAAAACTAATTAAAAAAATAATAAGAATTGAAAATTGTTACTATTGATACAAGATATTTTAGGGTGCCTTCTTAAGTTTTTTAATATTAAAGATATTATATGATACCTGCTTCGCGAGGATTCAATCGCTTTAGTCCGCAACAGTCTGGACAAAGTAAAATTAACTCTGTTGGAGAACGTTTTCCAATCAATAGAACTTTAATGGAAGTTATTAAGGGTCTTGATGGTGCAAGCACAGAAATGGTTGAGCGATCTAAAACAATATTTTTCCCAGGAGATCCTGCTGAAAGGGTCTATCTTATAAGAAGGGGAGCGGTAAGACTGTCAAGAGTTTATGAGTCTGGCGAAGAAATCACTGTTGCTCTCTTAAGAGAGAATAGTCTCTTTGGTGTTTTATCCCTTCTAACAGGCCATAGATCGGATCGTTTTTACCATGCTATAGCATTCACAAGAGTTGAAATGATAACAGCACCTGCAAATTCTGTTTTAAGGGCTATAGAGGAAGATGCATCAGTAGGACTACTACTTTTACAGGGGCTTTCAAGCAGGATCCTGCAAACTGAAACAATGATAGAAACTCTTACACATAGAGATATGTCTTCTCGTTTAGTAAGTTTTTTAATGGTTCTTTGTAGAGATTTTGGAGTTGCAGGTGAAAAAGGTATTACGATAGATTTAAGGCTTTCACATCAAGCAATTGCTGAAGCTATTGGTTCTACTAGAGTAACCATTACAAGATTATTGGGCGATTTAAAGGACTCAGGGCTTCTAAATATTGAAAGAAAAAAGATAACTGTGTTCGATCCAATTGCTCTTGCAAAAAGATTTAATTGATTCATCATAAATTAAGATGTATTGGGTATAAGCAAAAGTGTGGCTTGGATTTTAATTGTTTTTTTAATATTACTAGGGGGATTAATTGCACCATTTGGGGATATTCTTGGAACAAAGATCGGTAAAGCAAGATTTAGCATCTTAAAATTAAGACCGAAAAAAACAGCAACTATAATAACGATAATAACCGGAGGTTTTATTAGTTCAATATCGATAGGGTTATTGATTTTAGTTAGTGAAGAATTCAGGCAAAGGCTTTTTATTGATATTCCTTTTTTGCAAAAAACTTTGGATGAAAGTAAAAAGGCCTTAATCCCTTTACAGGAAGAACAAAAGGCACTTGAAGGTAAAATTATTCAAAAAGAAAGGGAATTAAATCAATTAAAAAATAATATTAAAGAATTTAGGAGAGGAAATATTGTTCTTAAAAGAGGACAAACTTTATTTATTGCTGAGATTAGTTCCAGCTCCAATATAAAAATGGATTTAACAAAAATCTATAATGAAGCTGACAAATTTGTTAGGAAAATTGTTATTCCAACTAATCAAAAAGCAAAAAATATTCTTTTGTGGAGACCTAATGATATTACAAAAATTGAGACAACAGCTGCTAAAGGTGGTAACTGGATTTTGTTAATTAAATCAGCAACAAATGTTTTAAAAGGGGATAATTTTGTTTTTGTATCTCCTGATTTATTAGAGAATAAATTCATAGTCAAAAAAGGGGATGTTATTACAAGTTCAATTCTTAAAGAAAGTGATTTAAACCTTAAATCAATAAATTTACAAATTAAATCATTGCTTAGAGAAACAAGAGATGAAATTAAGTCAAAAGGTTCACAAGTCAGCGAAATTAATACACGCGGAAATTTTGTAAAAAAAATTAAAGACTTTCTTCAAGAAAATCAAAATATCAGATTTAAGTTAGAAGTAGTATCTTTAAGAGATAGTAAAACTGCAGAACCCATAGTAGTTGAAATAAATATTTTAAAGGATGCATCTTAAATGTCGAGAGTAATAGCTATTGATCCAGGGAAAAGTAAATGCGGTTTAGTCTTAGCCGACATAAGTCAAAAAAAAGTTTATGAAGCGATTATTATTAACAGTGCATTGATTGAGAATCATGTCAGCAATTTAATCACCGCTGAGGATGTATCACAAATTATTATTGGCAATGGTACCACTAGTAGAGAAATTAGAGAAAAACTATATTTTTTTAAAAAAGAAATAATAACTTTTGAAGAAAAAAATACTACCTATAGGGCTAAAGTAAGATATTTTGAACTTTTTCCAATTAGTGGGCTGAAGTTTTTAATGCCTAGAGAGGTTTTTATTCTAAATAAAAACCTTGATGCGATATCAGCTTTGATAATTTTGGAAGATTATTGCAAAATGAAGCTTACTTTGAATCAAAATATAGATTTTAAAACTTGGCTGAAATAGTAAACTTATATTCATTCCCTGCTTCTAGTTCATAATCTTTTTTCAATAAAAATCTCAATAAGGCATCCTCAATTAATGCTCTTCCCAAAGGTGGATTTACTGTCAATAAACCTTTATTAAAGGACCATGTGAAAGTCCATTTAAATTGACTAGCTGCCACAACCCCCTGAATTTGTTTTTTTGAAAAGCAATACTGCTTAATACTTACATTGGCAATAGTTTCAGGTTTTGAACGCATTTCTTAAGGTTGGTCTTTATCAAAAGAATTTAATTCATTAATTATATATTCTTCTTTTTTAATGTTTAGTTGTTCTAGGGCTTCTATTACTCTCATATACACTTTATCCAATATTGTTTTTTCTTCCGAAGAAATATTTCCTAATACATGTGAAATAGTGTTGAAATTTTTCCCCTTTAGTAGAGGAGGTGAACCAATACCAATTCTTATTCTCTTAAAGTTTTGTGTTTGCAATTGTTCAATGATGCTTTTAAGCCCGTTATGTCCACCTGAGCTTCCTTTTTGTCTAAATCTTATTTTCCCAAGGGGCAGATCTTTATCATCAACTATTATTAAAATCTGATCTAAATTTATTTTGTACCAATCAACTATTGCTCGTACAGCATCACCACTGTTATTCATAAACGTATTTGGTAAAAATAATTTGAAACTAGAATTATTGATTTGAAATTCTGAGCAGGAACTTTTAAGTTTATCTTTTAATAAAAAATTTGAATTATATTTTTTTGAAAAATTTTCAAGCAACAAAAAACCAATGTTATGTCTACTGTTGTAATATTTTTTACCAGGATTTCCAAGTCCAATTAAATATATTTCTTTCATTTTTTATTTCTAAATCTCTATTTGTTGAGAATAGTTAATATATACAAAATATAACGAATTAATAAAAACTCAAAAGTTATTTAGCAATCCTCATATGAGCTAAATAACTTTTTGAGTTAATTTCAGAACATTAGTTTCCATTCCAATCTACTGAGAAACCTTGTAGTAGTAGTGATTGGTTGTAAATTTGGAGAAGAATAACTAAAAAAACAAGAAGAAGTAGTCCTATGACAGTCATCACAGGAACTGCTCCCCAACCAGGTACAACTTTTCCTTGACCTGAATTACCAATTGCTTTTAAAAGACTGCCTAAGGCTGTTTTTTGACCCATTTGAATTCACAAAAACGAATATTATTTCGCTATTGTATAAGAACTTATACATAAATTGTTTACTAACTTAGCAAAATTGATGCAAACTTTATCATCTGCTCCAGACCCTGCAGTTTCCATAGCAGTAACAATTCTGGCATTACTTCTAGCTTTAACCGGTTTTGGTCTTTGGACCGCATTTGGACCTAAAGCCGCAAAGCTTACAGATCCTTGGGATGATCATGATGATTAATATCAGTTAAAGTATTTCAAAATTTTCCAAAAATACAAAAAGTAAACAATTAACCATAGTTTAATTATAAATTTAATAGGATATAAATCTGTCAGCACTAGTAATTCCATGCTCGCCTTAAAAATTTCTGTTTACACAATTGTCTTTTTCTTTGTTGGAATATTTCTTTTCGGATTTTTAGCAAGTGACCCAACAAGAACACCTAATAGAAAAGACTTAGAAAGTCCTCAAGATTAATTTTTAATTAAATTCTCAAATTGATTTCTGGAATTTCAAAAAAAGTAATATTTTTCTTCTTTATATTTATTAATTTCCTACAGCCATCAAAATCAGCTGAATTTTCAAAAATTAATAAAATCATTCATAGTCTAAATACAAAATCAACTAATGTAGATATACCATCACGGCCACAAGATAATTTTTTCAGAAATAATCTTTACGATTATCCTAATTATTTAGAATTTTTAAAGAAAAAACCAGATTCATTTTTGGTTGCTAAAGCTCAAAATCGACAAGATTTAATAATCCAATCGGATAAACAGTCCGAAATAAATGATGTCATTTATGCTGAGGGAAATGTATCTGTTTCTTATAGAGGCAAACTGCTTAAAGCTGATAATTTAATATATGACAAGTTAAATAAAAAAATTGAAGTAAAAGGAAATATAACCCTCATATTAGGCGATCAAATTTTTAGACTCTCACATCTGGAATACAATTTTATTAGTGAAAAAGGTTATCTTTTAGATGTCAAGGGTGTTATAAATACTAATACCTTGATTGATGACATATCTTCAAATTTCAGCTTATCTGATTCTATAAAGTTAGAAAATTTAATTGATTTAAATAAAAAGGCAGTTATAAATACTCCTGATAATGTACAGAATTGGTTATTTTTTACAGACAAAATGACCATAGATGGAGATAAATGGAAAAGTAAGAAGGCTATATTTAGTAATGATTTACTTGAATTAAAACAAGCAAAATTAGCAATAAATTCATTAGAAGTTTTTCCTATTGATGAAAAACTTAGATTTAAATCTGCATTAAATTATTTAATACTTGACGAAAAAGTATCAATCCCCTTTTGGTTAGGTAGTAGAAATCTTGATTTTAAAAAGGTTCAATCATCAAATACATGGAACTTTGGATATGAAAATTTAGATAAGGATGGGTATTTCATCGGGAGGAGAATTAACTCAATAGATATAAATGATGATTTTGTTCTTGATTTAGAACCTCAATTCTTGATTCAACGCTCACTCAAAGGGTATACAAAAAGTTTTGTAAATAAGGGGGACTCAATAACTTCAGATAGGGTTAAAAGAAATTCAAGTTTTGAAGATAATTTTGCACTAAAATCCCAGATAAAAGGCACAATAAAAAATTGGGATTTAGAAATAGAAAAGAATTTAAATTCTCTTGATTTGAATAAATTTTCAGATGCATTTAGATTTAAAACTGAATTGATTAAAGAAATTGATTTATTAGATTCAGAATGGGAAAAAAGTTTTTATGGAATTTATAGAGAGAGGGTTTGGAATGGTTCATTAGGTGAAGCAGAAATTTACTCTGGTTATGGTTCAAAATTGCAAAAAGAAAATACTTGGATTACTGATGGCATCAAAAAGTCAGAATTTTTATCATTTGGTTTGGCTAACATCACAGCTGAGGCTTTAAATACTAAAAATCTTTTAACTAGCCTGAAGTTTAATTTGTTTTTTTCTCTTGATCAGAAATTTCCAATTAGTATTGTAAATCCAAAAAATAAATCAATTGATATTTCTTATAAGTACATTCCTGAACCAATCACAAAAGGCTTAAGTCTTAATACAAGATTAGAAGCATCATATTCTTTATATGAAAATGGAGATCATCAAGAATATTTAGGGCTAGGTATAGGCCCAGAATTAATATTTGGTAATTTTAAAAATAAAACTTTTGACTATACTCGTATAAGTCTTTTACCTTTCTATAAATTTGATAGCGGCGAAAGTGTTTTTAAGTTTGATCATAATTATGAGGACTTCACCTTAAATATTTCTTATGATCAGCAACTATATGGACCAGTGATTCTAAAAAGTTTTGGGATTTTGAACTTAACAAATGATTCTAATGATTATGGTGAATTTATAGATTCTAAAATTTCTTTAAATTGGAAAAAAAGATCCTATGAAGTTGGTATTTTTTATCAGCCTCATAATCAAGCCGGAGGTATTTCTTTTAGTCTCTTTGGTTTTAAATAGCTATAACAAATTATTTGTAAATTTGATGTAAGGTAATTGGATAAATTTATTTTCTATTAAATTTTCATTCTCAAGTAATGTGGAAGTAGCATCCCATTCCCCAGACAAAAACATTTTTCTTGAGCTTTCCTTAATCTCAAGATTGAAATTTAAATCTTTTGATTTTGCAAAGGATTTTTTCAGGTCAATTTCTAAGAATAAAAATTTATTATTACAATAATTTTGAATTTCTTCTAGGGATTTTTTAGGTAGCGTAAAACATGGAATTCCTATCGCAATACAGTTACTGTAAAAAATGTCTGCGAAACTCTCGCCTATTATTGCTTTTATACCCCATCTCATAAGCGCTTGGGGAGCATGCTCTCTGCTTGAACCACATCCAAAATTGCTATTAACAATTAGTATTGAAGCATTTTTGTTTTCTTCTAAATCAAAAGGATGCTTTCCTTTTAAAGTTTTTCTATCGTCTTCAAAAACGGATTCTCCCAATGAATCAAAGTTAACACACTTCAAAAAACGCGCAGGAATTATTCGATCTGTATCAATATCATTACCAATCAATGAGATACATCGACCGCTCATATTTGAAATTTTCCCAATTGGTGGTGTAATTTTTGATTTCATCAGTCTATAAATTCTCGAACGTCACTGACTTTGCCATTAATTGCAGCAGCAGCAACCATTGCTGGACTCATCAGAAGAGTTCTTCCACTGGGAGATCCTTGCCTACCCTTGAAATTTCTATTACTGGAACTAGCACTAACTTGATTGCCTATTAGCTTATCTGAATTCATTGCTAAACACATTGAACAGCCCGGCTCTCTCCATTGAAATCCAGAATCCTTAAATATTTGATCAATACCTTCTTGTTTTGCTTCAGTCGCCACTTTTTCTGAACCTGGAACTACAAATGCTTTGACATTCTTGGATACTTTTTTGTCTTTTAATACTTTGGCTGCAACTCTTAAGTCACTGATTCTTCCATTTGTGCAACTACCTATGAAACAAACGTCTACGGGAGTATCTTTTATTGATTGTCCCGGTTTGAAACTCATATATTCATAAGCCTCTTTTGCAACTAATTTATCATTTGGAGATAAATCCTCTAAAAGAGGGATTTGTTGATTAATGCTTATACTTTGGCCGGGAGTAATCCCCCAGGTTACAGTTGGTTCTACTTTAGAAGCATCTAATTTAATGACATCATCATAGATTGAATTTTCATTACTTTTTAATGATTTCCACCATGTGAGAGCTTTATCCCAATGCTCATTTTTGGGAGCACATAATTTATTCTTAATGTAACTAAAAGTCTTTTCATCAGGGTTAATGTAGCCGCATCTTGCTCCTCCTTCAATAGACATATTGCATATCGTCATCCTTTCTTCCATTGATAAATCATCTATCGCAGGTCCTGCGAATTCGTATGCGAAACCAACGCCTGCCTTTACACCAAGTTCATTAATAATATGAAGTACTAAATCCTTAGCATAAACACCCTTAGATAATTTATTATCACACCAAATCTGCCTCACTTTTAATTTATTCATCGCGATGGTTTGGGTAGCAAGAACATCTCTTACTTGACTTGTACCTATCCCAAAAGCAATTGCCCCAAAAGCTCCATGAGTTGAAGTATGAGAATCTCCACAAGCAATTGACATTCCTGGCTGAGTTAGCCCTAATTCTGGGGCCACTACATGAACTATTCCTTGATTACCACTACCAATATTAAAAAATCTTATTTTATGTTCTAAGCAATTCATCT
Source organism: Prochlorococcus sp. AG-355-O17 (assembly GCA_003280655.1). GTDB lineage: Bacteria > Cyanobacteriota > Cyanobacteriia > PCC-6307 > Cyanobiaceae > Prochlorococcus_A. Next base: position 84,374 of record QCEK01000004.1, on the reverse strand, counting down.
CAAGTGTTTTAATCATCTGTTCAGCTAGATTATCTTTAAAAGGCCTGCTCTGATTATCTGTTGGCACAATATGATCAACAGTAGCAATAGTTCTTTCAGGGAATTTTACTTTTAAGTTTTTGTCCTTTAAAGCGCCAAATGCTTGGGGACTCGTCACTTCATGGATAAGATGAAGACCAATAAATAATTGATCAGATCCTCCAGGAAGACTTGAAACTTTATGTAAATCCCAAACTTTATCAAATAGGGTATCTTGACTCAACTTGTAAAAATAGTTACTTACTATTCGATAATAGGATTAATCTGAGGCTGTTCAAACACACATTTACACTTAGTGTTTGAATTTCTATCCTATTACGGGTGGAGTTAAATAGTTTTTTTATATTAGTTATGTGATTATTCGGGCCTGAAATTGAGATATAGACTAGTCCAACCGGTTTATCTTGACTGCCTCCGTTAGGACCAGCTATTCCACTAATTGCTATTGCCCAATCTGCGCCTAATTTCTCTTTTACATTAATTGCCATGGACTCACAAACTTCTTTAGAAACAGCTCCGTATTTTGTCAGCTTCTCTTCAGAAATATTTAATAATGAATTTTTTAGTTCATTACTGTATGAAACTATACTACCTTGAAAAACTTGAGATGAGCCTGATATTGAGGTTAGTGATGAAGATAGAAGGCCTCCGGTGCAGGATTCAGCAAAAACTATAGTTTCTTTCCTCTTGGTTAATTCTTTTATTAAAACGCTAGGAAGAGTTTCGTTATCCTCTCCAAAAATATATTTTGAAAAATCTTTTTTTAATTTTTCTTTAATAGGTTTAATTATATTTTTTGCTTCTTGGTCGTTCTTAGCTCGCGCGGTTATTCTGAGTTTAACTTCTCCTAAGTTTGCATATGGAGCAATGGTAGGGTTTTTAAGATTTAATAGATCATTAATTTTTTCAGCAACGCTTGATTCTCCAATACCCGCAAATTTAAGAGTATTTGAAAAAAAGGAATAATTATCTGAGAATTTGGTTTTAATGAAATCATACGCCGTCTCTTCCCACATAGTTTTCATTTCACTGGGTACTCCTGGGAAAGTAAGGATAGTAAAATCTTTTACTGGTTCCCAAATCATTCCTGGGGCAGTGCCCCTAGGGTTATTAATAATTTGAGCATTTTCTGGGAAGAAACATTGTTTCCTTAAGCTAGAGGAATCGTCCTTAAGTTTTGAGTTTGAAAGTTTTTGTTTAATTTCGTCCCATAATAGCGCTCTTTCAAGAAGAGATACATTAAAAGATTTGGCTATTGCTTCAGTAGTTAAGTCATCTGGGGTGGGTCCCAAGCCACCAGTTGTAATTAGAAGATTACTTCTTTTCGATATTTCTTGAATTATTTTTATAATTCGATCAGAATTATCACCGACAGTTGATTGTCTAAAGTGATTTAAGCCTAACTGAGATAACTGTTCAGAAATCCATTGAGCATTTGTATTGATAATATTTCCTAAGAGTAGCTCTGTTCCAATAGAAAGAATTTCAACTCCCTTGGAGTTAGGACTCATTTAATTGATGCTTCAAGTTTGCCTTCATAAAGAGGAAAACGATTACATAAGGTTAATACTCTCTCTTTACATTGACTTTCAATCAGTGAATCGTCTGGGTTAAGTAATCTATCAGCAATAATTTCGCCAACTTCAGCAAAAGCATCCTCATTAAAGCCTCTAGTAGTTAAAGCAGCAGTTCCCAACCTTAGTCCACTGGTTACAAAAGGTGATTCAGGGTCAAATGGAACAGTATTTTTATTTGCAGTGATATTAACTTCACTTACAAGTAAGTCAGCAATCTTACCAGTCATATTAATACTTCTTAAATCGAGTAAAACAATATGGTTATCAGTGCCTCCACTGACGATATTGATACCTCTATTTATTAAAGTTGAAGCTAGAACTTTTGCATTTTTTATTACTTGTTGGGAATAATTAACGAAATCTGGCTGCAAGGCTTCTCCAAATGCTACTGCTTTAGCTGCAATTATATGTTCGAGAGGCCCACCCTGAGTTCCAGGGAAAACAGATTTATCAAATTTCTTTCCAAATTCTGCATCTTTACACAAGATAAGTCCCCCTCTAGGACCTCTTAATGTTTTATGAGTAGTTGTGGTTACTACATCACAATAAGGTATTGGATTTGGGTGAAGTTTACTTGCTACAAGACCGGCGATGTGTGCAATATCAGCCATTAAGAATGCACCAACTTCATCTGCAATATTTCTGAATGACTCAAAATCGATTATTCTTGGATAAGCAGAATATCCACATATGATTAATTTTGGTTTTGTTTCAAGTGCTATCTCTCTTATTTCATCAAAATTTAATTCACTAGTTTCTTTATTTACACCATAGTGAACTGCATTGAACCATTTACCACTCATATTTACTGGAGACCCATGAGTTAGGTGTCCACCATGAGATAAATCCATTCCCATGATTGTGTCGCCAGGTTTCAGGAGACTTAGGAAAACAGCAGCATTTGCCTGCGCTCCACTATGGGGTTGAACATTAGCCCAATTTGCATTAAATAATTTTTTCGCTCTCTGAATAGCTAATTCCTCGATTTCATCAACAAATTCACATCCCCCGTAATATCTTTTTTGGGGTAATCCCTCGGCGTATTTATTTGTAAGAACGGAACCTTGAGCCTGCATAACGGCAATTGACGTGAAATTTTCGCTCGCTATTAACTCAAGATGAGTTTCCTGCCTATTTTTTTCAGAGTTAATAAAATTTGATATTACTGGATCACTTTCTTTAAGATTTTGAAGGATATTCATTGAATTTGATAAGTAATACCCATAATATAGACGATATTTTTTAGAAAAATATAAAAAGAATATTTCAGAATTTTAAACGCGCCTGGAGAGATTCGAACTCCCGACACCCTGATCCGTAGTCAGGTGCTCTAATCCACTGAGCTACAGGCGCATAATTATGTAATATCTCTGTTTCAGGGTCTCTTAGTCAACTAGATTTCGGGTAAAATATCTATTATTAACAATCTAATTATTAATATGCCTATAAAGTGGTACGGAAATGGTGATTCAGAAGATCCTATCTATAAACATTTTTCTCGAATAGTAAATTTTGTTATTCACTGCATGATATTTACTGCGATCGTAAGTGGCACGTGGCTTTTAAAAGAGATTAAATATGAAATCAGCTATTTTAATAATTTTGCAATTGTCTGGTCAGTTCTTTTGGCCTCCCATTTACTTTTCGTAATTATAAAAAAACCTAAAGATACTTCAAAACAATCAACTTAAATTAATTTCTATTTATGGACTCTCAGATAAGTATAAGTGATCTAGAAAATGTTATTTCCGAAAAGGTTTTTATAAAAATAGAAAAGTGGAATTTGTATCTTGGAGACGCTGGACTAGCTAGGCATCTTGCTATTGAATGTATCAGTAATAAAGATCAAGGCCCATTGGAGGCTGCAAAATTAAGTCTGAAAGCAATCAATGTAAAAGTAGGGGATGGTGTTAATAGTATTCCACTGATTAATTTAATCACTAACTCACAAATTCTAGAATTAAAAGAGATTTTGGAAAGTTTTTTTTAGAAACTAAATCTCTTTTTTTGAAACTTTAAATTTATTTACTTTCAAGCATTTTGTAAGTAAAAAATAAATCACAATAAAAGTTAGAGTTCCAAATATTAATAACAAAAATTTTGCGAGATTTGAATTGAAGTTATTCGTAGTTTGGAGAATAGTAAAACAAAGTGTGCTGTCTATAAATGCTGCTAATGACATGAGGCTAATCTTCCTCAATAAATCCAAGTTAGGTAAATGGATATCTTCATTTCGCAGATTAAAAGAAAGCAAAATACAGACTATAAGGTTGACTATTACTGAAGATAAAATTATTCCCACAACTCCAAAATTATATGGAGAAAGATTCCCAAAATTCTTAATTGGGGCACCAATTAAAAACCAATCAAAAAAAATATTAAATATTATCCCTGCAAATGAAGACTTAAAAGGGAATTTTGTTTTTTCTATTGAATAGTAAGTTCTTACTAATAAATCTTTATAGAGATAAAAGGGTATGCCAACTGCATAAGCAATTAATATATTTTTTACTTTTAAAGTTGCTGAATAATCAAAAGATCCTCTTTGAAAAACTAATTGAACGATTTGATTATTGAATGTTATGAAAAATCCGGTTAAAAAAATAGCGGTCAAGAAACAGTACTCTACCCCAGATATCAATTTTTTTTGGAGCCCTCTTTTGTCTTTTTCGCTTCTTAGTTTGGAAAATTTTGGAAGTAATGGCAGAATCAAGGAGTTAGATAATATGCCTAAGGGGGCCTGTATAAGAAAGTTTCCGTAAGCTAGTCCAGATGCTGCGCCTTGAAAACTTGAAGCAAAAAACATATCGATAAAAACATTAATTTGACTTAAACCTGATGAGATAGATGCTGGAATAATTAGTTTGAAAATTCTCCTCTCTTCATCTTTAAATAAATTGAAGGTTGACTCTAATCTCAAGAGACCAATTTTATTTATTTCCCAAATTTGAACAAAAAACTGAATTAAAGTTCCTGTCAAAGTTGCAAATGACAGTAATCCCGTGTAGGTAAAGAAATTGGAAGATGTATTTTCTTGGTTGAAAATCCAACTAAATAAAATAAAAAAAATAATAGTTACGCTTGTTATTGCAGGACTTATACTTGATAAAAAGAATTTTCTTTGGGAGTTTAAGGCGCCAAAGCTTAAACCTATGAAGCCGGATAAAGGGATGCAAGGTGTAAGTATTTGTAATTGGTAAGTAGCAATAGATTTTGCTTCGTAACTTAAATTCGGAGCCAATAAATCAATTAATAAACTGGAATTCGAGTAAATCAATATGGCTAAAATTATTAATAATATTGAAATTTTTATGCTTACTTGAGTTAAAACAATGCCTCCATTTTTTTTGTTAAGCGGAGTTAAAACTGCAACGACTGCGTTATGCAAGGGACCATTAATACCCCCAATGATTATTAGCAAAAAACTAGGAATTATATATGCATAATTAAATGCGTCGTACGTTACACCAACCCCAAAAGCAGCAGCTATCAATATTTGTCTTATACATCCAGCTAATTTACTTAGACTAGTACCAAACGAAATTGAAAAAACATTATTTTTTAAAAATGAATGCATTTGGAATCGTCTAAATTTTTCAATAAGTTTAAGTTTCAATTATATTTGATTTCTAACTAACGACATATTTATGAATGATCGATTAATTGATTTTGATCCATTAATTGAAGGGGTTTTAATTAAGAGGTATAAAAGGTTTCTTGCAGATATTGAATTAGAGAGTGGAGAGGTAGTAACTGCGCATTGTGCTAACACTGGCCCAATGAAGGGACTTTTGAGTGAGGGAGCAAAAGTAAGAATAAGTGTTTCCTCTTCACTAAAAAGAAAATTACCTTTTACTTGGGAACAGATATGTGTTTTTAATGAAAAAAATGAGGAGGTTTGGGTAGGTATTAATACACTATTTGCAAACAAGTTAATCAAAAAGGTTATTGAGAAAAATTTGCTTGATGAGATAATAGGAGAAATAGAGACAATTAAATCTGAAGTTCCTTATGGAAAAGATAAAAAAAGCAGAATTGACTTTTTTTTAACTCCAAAATCTTCAAATCCTGATAAACGTAACATTTACATAGAGGTTAAAAATACGACTTGGATTAAAGAAAATGTTGCTCTATTCCCTGATACAGTAACGAAAAGAGGCCAAAAACACCTCATAGAATTAAAGGAATTAATTCCTGCAAGTAAAAGTGTATTAGTACTTTGTATTACAAGAAAAGACGCTTGTTTTTTTGCTCCCGGAGATGAGGCAGATCCCTTATACGGCAATCTTTTTAGAGAATCTTTAAGTGCAGGAATGATAACGATTCCTTGTTCCTTTGAATTTCATAAAGACCACGTATCATGGAGAGGAATTAAACCTTTGAAATAAATAATATCTTGATAATTTGAAACTTCTAAAAAAAAAAATTTTAAATTTAACAGATATAGTTTTAAGGTGCAACTACAAAATTGGTAACAACGACTACTAGACACTAATAAGTTTTTTGAGCAAAATTAAATATGAAAGGAAACAGCACAAACTGTTTTTTTGCAGATCTAATTTTTTTTTATGACCACTGCTTTGCAAACGCCTCAAAGGCGCTCTAGGTCCAAACTTCAAGATTCAAGTCTTGTTAATGGACCTATGCTCCTTTTGAGGAGTATTCGAGGATTTAGTTCAAACCGCTCAATGTTGTGGCTTGCGACTGTTCCTTTAGCTTTGTTTGGTTTAGGTATTTTTAATCTTTCAGCTCACGCAGCTGATTTACCTGAGTTGAATGCAGCTTTTCTTGCTAACAATTTATGGCTTTTGATCGCTACTATTTTAGTGATCTTTATGAACGCTGGTTTCGCTATGGTTGAGGCAGGTATGTGTCGTTCTAAGAACGCAGTAAACATCCTTGCTAAAAACCTATTCGTATTTGCTTTGGCTGTAACCTCTTATTGGTTTATCGGCTATTCATTAATGTACGGAGGTAGTGTTGCTGACGGATGGCTTTATTTTGGAGGCTTATTTTTTGATCCAACAGTTACTGCAGATATGGTAACTGATGCTGGATTAGTCCCAACAGTTGATTTCTTGTTCCAGTCTGCATTCGCAGGAACTGCGGCAACTATCGTATCCGGTCTTGTTGCTGAAAGAGTTAAATTTGGAGAATTTGTTGTTTTTGCTGTCGTATTAACTGCATTTATATATCCAATTGCTGGTAGCTGGAAATGGAATGGTGGTTGGCTTGATTCTTTAGGTTTTGTAGACTTTGCTGGTTCTTCAATTGTTCACTCAGTTGGAGCATGGGCGGGTCTTGTAGGAGCTATGCTTCTTGGACCAAGAATTGGCAAATACTCTGATGGGAAACCACAGGCTATGCCAGGACACAACATGGCTATAGCTACTTTAGGTGCATTAGTTCTATGGATAGGTTGGTATGGTTTTAACCCCGGTTCTCAACTTGCTATGGATCAATGGGTTCCATATGTTGCTGTAACAACTACTTTGGCAGCAGCAGCTGGTGCTATTGGTGCAACTATTGTTTCAACATTAACTTCTGGTAAGCCTGATCTTACAATGATAATTAACGGAATCCTTGCTGGTTTGGTTAGTATCACTGCTGGTTGTGGCGATATGACTCTCGCTGGAGCCTGGTTCGCAGGACTAGTAGGGGGAATTATAGTTGTATTTTCTGTTGCAGCACTTGATGCCGCTGAGATCGATGATCCTGTAGGTGCATTCTCTGTTCACGGAGTTTGTGGTGTATGGGGTACTGTAGTTATCGGTCTTTGGGGTACAGCTGTACAAGGTGATGGAGCAGGTATGGGATTGTTCAATGGTGGAGGTATTACCCTTCTTCTAGTTCAAGCTCTTGGTGCCGCAGCTTATGCTATTTGGACACTAGTTACTTGCTGGATTGCCTGGTCTGTAATTGGAGGATTATTCGGTGGAATCCGAGTATCTGAAGAGGAAGAGACTCAAGGCTTAGATATAGGAGAGCATGGAATGGAAGCATATCCAGACTTTGCATCTGCTAAATAATCTAACTTAAAATTGATTTAAGAAACCTGACTTATGTCAGGTTTCTTTTTTTTTACAAAAAATTATTTAAAACGTTGTAATATAAGAAAATGGATACTCAAGCTTTTAGAAGATCCCTTCATCATTCTGATAGATACAATAGAAGGGGCTTCGATTCTCCAACAAAAAGAGCTCAAGCGTTAGAAGAAGCTTACCAAAGTGATTTGATAAGTTCTATTAGAGATAATGATTTTACTTACACTAAAGGCAGACTAAATATCAAGTTGGCCCAAGCCTTCGGTTTCTGTTGGGGAGTTGAAAGAGCTGTTGCAATGGCTTATGAAACTAGAAGACATTACCCAAATGAGAATATTTGGATAACAAACGAAATAATTCATAATCCCTCGGTTAATGATCATTTAAGAAAAATGAATGTAAAATTCATCTCAGCTAAAAATGGAATTAAAGATTTTTCTTTAGTTTCTAATGGGGATGTTGTGATACTCCCTGCTTTCGGAGCTACTGTTCAAGAAATGAAACTTTTGCATGAGAAAGGTTGTCATATCATTGATACAACTTGTCCATGGGTCTCTAAAGTTTGGCATACAGTTGAAAAACATAAAAAACATGTTTTCACATCTATTATTCACGGAAAATTTAAACATGAAGAGACTCTCGCTACAAGTTCATTCGCAGGTAAATATTTAGTTGTACTTGATCTAGAAGAAGCGAACTACGTTTCTGAATATATTTTAGGTAGAGGCAATAGAAATGAGTTTATGAATAAATTTGCTAAAGCTTGTTCTAATGGATTTGATCCTGATAAAGATTTAGATAGAGTGGGAGTTGCAAATCAGACAACTATGCTTAAGAGCGAGACTGAGGAAATTGGAAAGGTCTTTGAGAGAACGATGTTAAAAAAATTTGGACCAGAAAACTTAAATAGTCACTTTTTAGCTTTTAATACTATTTGTGATGCAACTGAAGAAAGGCAAGATGCAATGTTCTCTTTGGTTGATGAAGACCTTGATATTTTAGTAGTTATTGGTGGCTTCAATTCTTCTAATACTACTCATCTACAAGAAATAGCAATTAATAAAAATATTTCTTCTTTTCATATTGATACACCAGAGAGGATATCAGTTAAAGAAAACTCAATATTTCATAAACCACTTGGATCAGAATTAGAACTTAAAAATAATTTTCTACCTAGTGGAAAAATTAATGTTGGAATTACCTCAGGTGCATCCACTCCTGATAAGGTCGTTGCAGATGTTATTGAAAAGTTAATTGATATTGCTTCCTGAATTTGTTAATCAGTTATAAATTTGCTTAGTTTCTTTAATTAATTAGTCGGATAATTCCAAAATATCTACTTTATTAACTAGAATATTAAAAAATTTATGAAGTATGGAAGACAAAGCACAAACTAATCAGGTTCAAACCGCAAGTATGAATACAACTAAAGCGCCTCAAAAGGTTGAAGTTGTAGTTGCTAATTCATCCTCAGGATCTGAAGTGAATATCCTAGGAGAACTATCGATTTTTGTGTTAAGGATAGGTTTTTGTGCTTTGATGATTCATCATGGCCTAGAGAAACTTCAGGATCCTCAGGGTTTTGCTGAGTTTGTAGTTGGTAAGTACTTCCCATTTTTGCCAGGTGACCCTGTTATTTGGACTTTTGGAGCAGCAATTACTCAATTAGTATGCCCAGTAGGATTGGCTGTGGGAATTTTTGCGAGACTTTCTTCTCTTGGTTTATTCTCCACAATGGCATTTGCTGTTTATTTTCATCTCCTTGACACTGGACTGGAAGGTTTTCCTCTGGCAGTAGTTGAAGGTCACAATTATGCCTTTGAATTGTCTTTCATCTACGGTGCTATTTCTCTCTACTTTCTATGTGCAGGTCCAGGCAGGTTATCTTTATTCAGAAAAACCAACAAGATTACATATTATCCAAAATCAACATAATTTAATGTAAAAAGTGCCTTTTTTGGGTAAATACCATTGAGATTCCTTTTGAATTACACAAATCAATACTTTCTTGGTCTCTAAGACTTCCTCCGGGTTGAATAATAGCTTTTATTCCATACTCATTTGCTAGTTCTACAGTATCTGCAAATGGGAAAAACCCATCGCTGGCCAATACAGCATCAGAAGATAAACTACCAGCTGCTTTTAACGCAATTTTTGCTGCTCCAACTCTATTCATTTGTCCAGCTCCAATACCAATGGTTTTTTGGCCTTTTGCAATAACAATGGCATTAGATTTCACGTGTTTACAAATTTTCCATGCAAAATTTAGATCTAAGTTAATTTGATGGCTAGGATTTTTATTAGTTACTGAAATCCAATTTTCAGTTATTTCTTCACTATCATTATTATCTTGAACTAGTAATCCCCCCATTATTGATTTAGTAGAATTTTGATTCTTTTTTGGAAGTTTATCTTTTGAAAACTTTAAAATTCTTAAATTCTTTTTAACTTTTAAAATTTCTAAAGCTTCCTCATCAAAAGATGGAGCGACAACACATTCTAAGAAAATATCTTTGAGGTGAATTGCAGTCTTCCTATCAACATTTGAATTAAAAGCAACTATTCCTCCAAATGCACTAACAGAGTCGCATTCCAAAGCATTCAAGAATGCTTTGGAAGCTGAACTACTTATAGAGGCACCAGAAGGATTATTGTGTTTTAAAATAACAGAGGCAAACATGTCTGTTGAAAGTTCATCTTTTTCTGTGTAGCCAAATTCTAAAACTGTTGAAAGTGCCGACTCTAGATCTAATAGATTGTTATAACTTAAGTCTTTTCCTTGTAATTGTTCTGCTGAGTTCCATCCAATGTTACTTAAGCCATACCAGAAAGCTTTTTGATGTGGATTCTCCCCATATCTTAAGGTTTTGATTAGAGGATAAGATTCAATATATTTTGAAGATTGTAAATCTCTTTCTTTTCTTATCCAATTAGATATTGCAGTATCATAGTCTGCTGTATGTTGAAAAGCTTCAAGAGCTAATTTTGCTTTATATGAGTCTTTTAATTCACCTTTTTTACTTTCTTCAAGAAAATTTTGATACTGACTAGGATCTACTAAAACGGAAACATCTTTGTGATTTTTAGCTGCAGAACGAATCATAGATGGCCCTCCAATATCGATATTTTCAATAGCATCTTCCCATTTGGCTCCCTGATCTACAGTTTTTTTAAAAGGATATAAATTTACAACTACTAAGTCAATTAACTCAAGATTGTTAGCTTCTATATCTTTTTTATGTCCCTCATCAGTTCTTTTAGCTAATATCCCCCCGTGTATTTTCGGATGTAAAGTTTTTACTCTTCCTCCAAGAATTTCTGGAGAATTAGTAAAATCTGCAACTTTAATAACTGGAATTTTTGCCTCCATAAGATGTTTGGCAGTTCCTCCACTTGATAGAATTTTATAATTAAATTGCTCTACCAATTCCTTACAAAATGGGATTATATTTTTTTTATCAGAGACACTAACTAAAGCTAATGGAGACATTATGGGAAAGTTTACTTACTTAAGAATATAAACATGAAATATGCTATCAATCATGAATTTGTCTCGATTAGCTCTCAAATTGCAACTCATAGAATTATTTTGATGCATGGTTGGGGAGCTGATTCAGATGACCTTTTAACATTTGGAAAGGAGATTAGTGAAAACATAAATCTTGATTTTGAGGTAATTTCTTTGAGGGCTCCAGGATTACACCCAAGCGGTCAGGGAAGACAGTGGTATGGACTATACCCACATGATTGGAATGGAGCTGAGATTGAAGTAAATAAACTTTTAGTTACATTAAAAAAATTTGATACTGATCAGATTCCACTAAGAAAAACAATTTTGTTGGGGTTCTCCCAGGGGGCGGCAATGGCAATTGATGCGGGATTTAGGTTAAATTTTGGATTAATTGTTGCTTGTAGTGGGTATCCACACCCCAACTGGGCCCCGGGGGGAAATTTCTCGCCATTGATTATTAGTCATGGTTTATTCGATGACGTTGTGCCTATAGATGCTTCTAGGACTATTTATGAAAAGGTAAAGAGTAAGTCTTCTAAGTTTTGTGAATTATTAGAATTTGATGGATTTCATCAAATTGATTCAAATTTAATTAATTTTATAAGTTCTAATATAAGTAATATTTTTTAAACAAAAGCATATTCATACTCTTCAATCTCTTCCCAATCATCTGCAGTAAGTTCTAGACCCTCAAATATTTTTTCTTCACCAATTCCTTCAACTACAACTTTTAGTGATGGAAATAGAAAATGATTTTCTTCAGCATATTGGGCGCTAAATAACCCTTTTTCACCCCAAAAAAATCTATCGGTTGTGTGTTCATTTCTTCTGACATTGAAAACTGAAGGCGCAGTGAGAGCATTTTCAGCTATGAACCTTCTCGCTGCTGTAACTGGTTTATGTTTGCCAGTTTCGATATGATAAATAGGTACATGTGCCATTACTCTTTGGCCAGCCAATCTTCTTCTGCTGATTCTTTTTCTCTTTTTTGACATTGATTGGTACTCCTGAAATTATTAATGAGATTAGTCTTATTTTTTTTACTAATCTTATATATGTGATTTTAAATTCACTTCAATTTACATAGAGGACCCATCAACCCCTGATGTAGCTTAAAATATGAATTAATATTCATATTTAAGGTTGGCTTAAGTCAGACCTCTTTATATATCTTAATACTTTTTTCATATTTTACAAGCCCTTTTTCAAGTTTTTTTTAAAAAATTTCTCAAAATTTCAATAATTATGAATCTTTCAAAAAAATTTGAAGAATTAATTTTAAAACAGTTAGAGAGTTTTGGCTGCTCAATGGGCGTGACCAATTTAGTTATGTATCTTGCCTCAGCTAAACAAGGAACTAAAGCATCTTTTGAAATGATTGGTCAATGGCCACAAATTGATAAGCTACTTACTTCAATAGAAGATGATCCTTCACTTAAGGTTTCATCGCCTAATAGAAGATGGTACCCGCTACAAGAAAACGATATTCTACTTGGTGTCCTCCGGGTAGAAACTGATTTGAAAGGGGGGAATTGGCCAGTATCTCTCGATTCTAGATTAAAAGCGCTTTCAATATCTTTGGCTAAATGTGTCTCTATCGAATTAGATCGTCAAAATAAAAATGAAGAAGTCAATTATTTAAAAAATCAGATCAATGTCATAATTCATCAATTAAGGAATCCATTAGCTGCTATTAGGACATATGCAAAATTATTAATAAAAAGACTTGGTTCAGATGATGATTCCATTGAAATAGTCGAACGCATGATAATAGAGCAAAAACAAATTAATCAATATATGGATTCTTTTGCGCAATTAAATTCACCTATTCAACTTCCTCTGGAAATTGGAGAGGAAAGATTATTATTACCACCAAATTTAGATAATAAAAAGGTAATAACTGTTCAGAGTTTATTGAGGCCAATATTAGAAAGAGGTAAAGCTAATGCGGACTTAGAGAATAGAGATTGGACTGAACCTGCTCTTTGGCCAGATTGGACTATTTCGCCATTAAAAGCAAAATATGCTGTTATTGCTGAAATTGTGGCCAATTTATTAGAAAATGCGTTTAAATATGCCCAAAAAGATGCTGAAATTGGAATAACAATTACGAGTAATGGACTTTGTATATTTGATGATGGTAAAAAAATAACCAAAAATGAAAACGAGAAAATTTTTGAAAAAGGTTTTAGAGGATCTGCCGCTAAAAAGAAGGACGGCACTGGTGTGGGACTTTTTTTGGCGAGGAAATTAGCAAAACAAATTGGAGGAGATTTGCGATTGCTGGCAAATAATTCGATTGATAATAATGAGAAATTAAAAAATCTTAAGAAGAAAAATATTTTCTATTTAGAACTACCTATAAAAGAATTGCATGCATAAACAACATTGCAGTTTCAACTAATACAACACTTGCACCGCATGCATCTCCATTGAAGCCTCCAATTTTATTACCCAGTATGTTTGGGATATAATAGCTTAGAAAAATACCAATCAAAATAAGAATTAAAAATTTAATTAATATTGCTTGGGATGTAATTGAAACAAATTGGTATGTAATGAAAATTAAAAGAAAAATAATAGAGATCAAAGATTCTTTTCTAAATCCATTCCAAAACTTTTTGTGACTAATAGATTTTTTCTTATAACTCATATATTTAAACTTTTCTATAAAAAATAAATTTGAAAATCTTCCCCAAAATAAGCATATAGGTAAAACAAAAATTATTAGGCTTTGAATTTTCAGTATGCAAGCAATTTGAATTAAAGTTATAAAAACTAAAGCTTGAACTCCAAAGGAACCAACTTTACTGTCTTTCATGGCTTTTAAACGTCTCTTTTTACCTGCAAAAATACCATCGAAAGTATCCATTAAACCATCGAGGTGTAGACCACCAGTAATTAAATATCCCAAAGCCAAACAAATTAATGTAGATGCATAAATTGACCAAGAGTTTGTTCTTAAAAAAAGAAAAACATAACTTTGTATTGTTCCAATAAAAAATCCTAAAGGCGGCGCAAATTGTGCAATATTTTTAAATTCGGGATTAATTAAAGGTATCTTTGGAAATGTCGTATAAAAAATCCAAGACCCTGCCAAATTTTTTATTAAATATTTTTTGATGAGATAAAAATAGATTCAATATTAAATAATAGGCTAGATTAATAAAAAAGAATAAAAAATTTTTTATAAATTATCGTGTTTGAATTTGAAATTACATCGGATTGCAGTAATACAAGGGCAAGAACTGGTATATTTCATACACCAAATGGTGAGGTAAATACACCAAAATTTATGCCTGTGGGTACTTTGGCAACGGTTAAAGGAATTTCATCTAAGCAGTTAGCCTCTACAGGATCAGAAATGATTCTCTCAAATACCTTTCATCTTCATTTACAACCTGGAGAAAAATTAGTTAAAGAATCTGGAGGAATACATAAGTTCATGAATTGGCCTAAGCCTATTCTTACTGATTCAGGAGGATATCAAGTTTTTAGTTTGGCTAAATTAAACAATATTTCTGATAAAGGAGTCGAATTTAAAAATCCAAGAGATGGTAGTCATGTTTTTTTATCACCTGAAAAAGTAATACAGATTCAAATGGATCTTGGATCAGATGTTGCGATGGCTTTTGATCATTGTCCTCCGCATACAGCTAACGAAAATGATATTGAGGACTCTTTACAAAGAACTCATTCATGGTTGCAAAAATGTGTCGAGACTCATCAGAAATCTAATCAAGCATTATTCGGTATAGTTCAAGGTGGTAAGTATCCGAGATGGAGAGAATATAGCGCAAAATATATAAGTTCTTTTGATCTACCTGGAATAGCAGTGGGAGGTGTAAGTGTTGGTGAGGCAGTCGAAGAAATACACAGTGTAATTAATTACGTCCCGAAATTCTTACCAATAAATAAACCAAGATATTTAATGGGCATTGGTTCTTTAAAAGAAATTTCTTTAGCTGTTGCAAATGGATTCGATATATTTGACTGTGTTTTGCCTACAAGACTAGGAAGACATGGGACTGCATTTTTTAATGATGAAAGATTGAATTTGCGAAATGCTCGATTTAAAAATGACTTTTCTCCAATTGACAAAACTTGTAAATGCGAGACATGTAAATCCTATTCTCGAGCATATTTGCATCATCTAATTAGGAATGACGAAATATTAGGCCTAACCCTCATTAGTTTGCATAATATTGCTCACTTAATAAGATTTACCAATGCAATTTCTACTGCAATTAGAGATAATTGTTTTACAAATGATTTCGCTCCTTGGAAAACATCCTCTAATGCTCACTATACGTGGTAACGTCTTATCATAATTAATTAAATTATCAAAAAAGGTGCTCATTCTATTCAATACATTCGCTGAATTGCCCGAGGCTTACAAGGCCTTTGCTCCAACTGTTGATGTTCTTCCACTTATTCCTTTATTTTTCTTTTTATTGGTATTTGTTTGGCAAGCTGCAGTTGGATTTAAATAAAATTCTTTTAGTTTAGATTTTTTGTATTAGAAGGGATTTTCAAGTAAAATTGCATCTCCAGAATTATCTACAGCACTCTCTATAAAATCAGCAATTTTTAATGCTCTTGAGGCTTGCTCACCATCTACCTCAGGTGTTTCTTTTCCCTGAACGCATTTAAGAAAATGCTCCAGTTCTGCATAAAGAGGTTCTATGGAGGTTGTGCTAACTTCTTCGACATATCCATCATTTCTATAAACTAATTCTCCATGCTCAGCTGTATATGATTCATGAGACTTTCGATGAATTTGTAAAGAGTGATTTAAAAAATCAGTTTCTACTAGGCCATTTTGGCAGTGAGCACTTAAATTTCTAATTTTTTTGTGACTCATTTTGCTTGCAGTTAGACTTGCAATAACATTATTTTTAAAAACTAATGTAGCATTGACATAATCTATCAATCCTTCGCTATTTCTTCCTCCAACTGCTGCTAATTTTTGTATTTTTGAGTTTACAAGCTCCAAAATAAGATCAATATCATGAATCATTAAATCCATTACTACAGAAACATCATTTGCTCTGTCTGCATGAGGACTATGCCTCCTTGCCTCTAAAACAACAATTTCTTCATTATTTACTATTTTATTTAATTCTCTAAAAGCAGGATTAAATCTTTCAATATGCCCAACTTGTAATAGACAGTTACTTGAATTAGCTGCCTCTATTAAAGATTTTGCTTCCAACTCGTTAGCTGCAATTGGTTTTTCAATGAGAACATGAGCACCTCCCTTGAGACAATCTAGTCCTACTCTGTGATGAAGAAGTGTTGGGACAGCAATACAGATAGCATCAACTTTTGGAATTAAGTCTTTATAGTTTTTGAACCATTCACATTGAAATTGGTCAATAGCTAATTTGCCTCTATCCTCATTTGGATCTGCGACCCCAATGAGATTTGCATCTTTGAGTAAACTTAGCACTCGAGCATGATGCCAGCCCATATTTCCTATACCTATGACTCCAACCTTTACGGGTGATGAGGTTGGTTGCATAATTTCAAATCCATATATTTATTATCATTATCCTCTATGGGTAGTCACATTTAGCTTTTGGGAAGGATTATTTTAACACGATCAATTTTTGGACCTGACATAGAAATAACTTCAAATTTAATGTTATTAAAATCTAAAACGTCGCCAATTTTTGGAACCATTTGAAATTTTTCTAACAAAAATCCAGCAAGGGTATGATAATCAGTGCCTTCTGGAATAGAACATCCTAACTTTTTATTAATTTCAATAATTTCTGATTTTCCAGCTATTGACCATTTTTTAGAGAAATTATCCAACATTCTCATGTCTGAATAAATTCTATTATTAAGCATTTCCTCTCCAACTATTTCGCCATTTAGATCAGCTGCAGTTATAAGACCTTCTGTTCCACCGTGTTCATCAACTACTAGTAAGAAAGGATTGTAGTCTCTTACTATTGGAAATATTTCTGCTAGTGAACATGTTTCTATTATTTTTGTTACTGGTAAAAGGAATGGCTCTAATAATGTATCGGCTTCCATTTCACCCTTTGATATTGGCTTAGCTAGATAACGCAAATCTAATACACCTAATACATCATCTAAAGACTCACCAATCACAAAGAAGCGAGCATGTCGAGTTTTATCTACTTGTTTCATAAGCTCTGAAAAGGTTATATTTTTTGGCAAAGTTACCATTTCAGATCTTGGAATCATTACTTCTTTAACTTGTGTATCTTTTAAAGCAAAAACTCCTTCAAGAATATTCTTCTCATCTGGTTTCAAACCTGTTACATTATTTGTTTCTATAAGAGTTTCTAATTCTCCTGCGGATAAACCCGAGTTTAAAGAATCCCATTTGTTATTTAAATTGAAAAAGCCTAAACAGGCGCTAGCAAAGAATTCTATTATCTTAACTATAGGATTCATCCCCTTTCTTACGGCATCGAATATTGTGGTTAACCTTAATGCAGCAGATTCTGGATTATTAATTACTAGGGCTTTAGGAATTAGGCCAGAAACTAGGGTAACAACTAAAACAACAAATATAAATAATAGGAGATCATAAAATCTATTTGACAAAATATTGCTTTTCCAATAATCATTAGCCAAGTTATTGCTTAGCCATCCAATCGCAATTAATGAAATTGTTACTCCAAATTGAGAAGCAATTAATGAAGATCTAAAGCGTTTTTGAATTTTTAAAATTGAAAATGCTCCTTTCTTTTTTTCTTCTATTAACCTTAAAACTTTACTTGGCCTTATTAATAAAAAAGAAAGTTCGCTCGCTGCGAAGAAAGCTGGTAAAAATAAAAGAAATAAAAGTAGAGTTATTTTCATTCAATGACAAATGAATAATGGGGGTGGCGAGGATCGAACTCGCCTTAGCCAAATTATGAGTTTGGTGCATTCACCAGATTGCTACACCCCCAGTAAAATTTATGTAATTTTAATTACATTGAATTTCAATATACAATATAAAAATAATATTTCAAAAAACACCTCATTAGGAAGTTTTTGTGAGATTTCTTTTTTTTCTTCTAATCTTTAAATATAAATTTAACTTCTACTAATGGACAAATTTTCGGTTAAGTATGATTTAAATAAAGCAAAATTGTTAAAACAGTTAATTGAAAAATCTTACAAGAAAGGAAACTTCACTTTATCTTCAGGAAAAAAAAGCAGTCATTACTTTAACTGTAAACCAGTATCATTAAATGGCGAAGGCTTAAACTTAATAAGTGATTTATTTTTAGAGTTAAAAGACTCAAGGTCAAAAGCCGTAGCAGGATTGACATTAGGTGCAGACCCTATAGTAAGTGGATTAATTGTCAAAGCAGCTTTGCATGGCTTAGACCTTGATGGTTTAATAATTCGGAAAGAAATCAAAAAATACGGCACCAAAGCTGGAATAGAGGGCCCTATATTAGAAGAAGGAACTTTGGTAACTGTCTTAGAGGATGTCGTTACAACTGCTGGTTCAGTGATAAAAGCTATAAAAAAGTTGCGCGAAAATAATTATGTTGTTGAAGAAGTTTTGTCTATAGTTGATAGGCAAGAAGGGGGATTAGAAGCCCTTGAAAATGAAAATGTTAAATTAAAGAGTCTTTTTACAATAAAAGACTTTTTATAATTATTCTAAAATGCAAGATAAAAAAAAAATTTTTTGGCTCGAACAATTTGATTGTTTTTCTATTACTGGAAAAGATGCCAGAAAATTTTTGAATGGAGTAACAACTGGTAATATTCTTAATTCAGAAAATAAAGTTATCAAAACTTGTTGGTTAACGCCAAATGGGGTTCTAAGGTCACTAATTGAAATTATTTTTTTAGAAAGAAACTTAGAAGTAATTATCTTGGCGGGTAACACTAATGAAATAATTGATTACTTTAATCAAATTATTTTTCCAGCTGACGATGTACTTCTGAGTGAACCTTTCTTGATAAATAGAATTCAGGAAATTGATGAATCTAGTTCATGGAGAACTTACCAACCTATTTTCTTCAAAACAGAAGATAAAGAATTTGAAATATACAAAAATAAATTAAATTTACTAAATCCCAATGATTTAAAACTTTGGAAGATCAATCAAGCAATACCCTCATTAGAAATGGAAATAAACGGAAAAAATAATCCTCTTGAGCTTGGATTAAAAGATCTTGTAGATTTTAATAAAGGTTGTTATTTAGGGCAAGAAACAATGTCAAAAATAAATAATGTTTCTTCTTTAAAGCAGGAAATAAGAATTTGGAAATCATTTGAATCTAATTTGAATTTTGACGTTGAAGATAAAAATTTATATATAAATTCTGCCAAGGATATTTCTGTAGGCAAAATCACTAGTATTTTTAAATCAGATTCTCAAATAAAAGGCTTAGCAATGATAAAAAGAAAATATTTAGAAGAAGGAAGTTATTTTTTTTCAGAAATTTTTGGAAAAATTATTATTAATAAATCTGTAGGATCAATTTTTCTTTAATTGATCTTTGAGTAAATATTCTGCAATTTGTAGAGTTGCCAAACAATCATCTTTGTTATACTGGATAATTTTTTTTAAAAATATTTCATTTTCTGTAATTTGATATTGAATCCACCAATAAAGGGCTTTCGAGCCACTTACATTTTTCTGCATCCATTTAAATCCAAGCCAACTAGAAACGGTTTTTAAGCCATAGTTTTTTATTGGTAATATCCAAGACTTTCTTATTAAGATATGTAAGTCTATAAATCTTGAGATAAGTGAATCAATTTCTTCAAAACTTAAATTTAGTTTTTTAGCAATATTAATTATTGCTATTTTTTCAGTTTCTCCATAGTGTAAAACTGGCCATTCCTTGTGTGAAAAAAGTATTTTAATAATTTGCCTGTAAGATTCCATTTTATTGTTTTTGAGATTTAAGATTGGCTCATAAGAAAGATCTTCTTTTTTTGTATACAAATTATTTATTTTTAAAAAACCATATAAAAAGTCATGCTTATCGTCTGGATTTGACTCAATATCAAATATATAAAATCCCGAAGATGTTTTTTCTAATAGACTATTAGTAACATTTTTATTGGAAATGCAATAAGGTTCACCAGAAATATAAGCTTGTGCTTGCTTTATAAATATTGAGGCTTTTTCAAACTTTTGGTTGTTGAATGTAGATAATTTCTCTCCAAGTTTTTTTTCGCTATAAGAAGCTAATGTTTGGGTATTAGATATTCCATTTGTTTTAAGTATCGAGGCCGTTTTGGATCCTATTCCATCAATGTCTGTTAGATATCCATTTTCTTTTGCTTCTTTGTCACAAAATTTCTGCCATGAACAAATAGTACATTTTTTTCTATCTTGAGTTATTTCTGGCATAAATCCCTCCAAGCATTCATTCAAACTTAATAAAACATTTAAAACTTTTTTTCTTAATTTTTTATTTAAATATATTTCTTCAACATTAATTTTATTACCCAAATTTGAAATTACTAATCCTTTTTCAATTTTAGATTCTTGAAAAGTCCCCAATTTAATAGAACTAAAAGCTAGGTCGAATAAATGTTCTTTAGTGGTTTTATGGCCTAACTTATAAACAGCAGGTAAATATTTATATGGTCCCCATTTACTTTTCCCTTTTGTCCTCACAAGTAATTGTGGACGTATTTCTGCGTTAATATTTTTGAAAAAATTCTCTTTGACTTTTAATCCGATTACCCCTTGATAACCATTCTCGCATCCTTTTAATCCTGTATATATTTCACCATTACAAAATTGAGAGAAAATTTTAAACTGATTTATTTTATCAATAGCTTTATGCGGAGACCAAACTTCACAAGATTTTTCACCTTTAAAATCTAGCCATGCTTTTCTTTTGCATCTTATAAAACTTTTTAAATGAAGAGAATTCAAATTATTGTTTAAAGTCGGTTTGAAAATTTACTTATACAAATTAATATAGACAAATATAAGAAATTAAGGAATTTTTAAATTTGACAGGTAATAAATTAGGAAACATAAAATTTGGAACTGATGGATGGAGAGGAATAATTGGATTTGATTTTAATCTATCCAATCTGTCAAGAGTTGTAGTTGCTGCATGCCAGGAGTTGCATTATCAATACTATAAAGAAGTTAATACAAAGAAAATTATAATTGGATATGATCGTAGATTTATGGCAAGTGAATTTGCCAAGCAAATTGTTCCTTTTGTACGAGGATGTGGTTTCGAGCCGATCTTATCTAATAGCTTTGTTACAACACCATCTTGTAGTTTCTATGCCAAAGAAGTCGGTTGTCTTGGAGCATTAGTAATTACAGCAAGTCATAATCCATATAATTGGCTGGGTCTGAAAATAAAAAGCTTTAATGGATGTTCTGTTGACGAATCTTTTACAAGTGAAATTGAAAAAAGATTAATGTTTGGAAATTCAATTGAAAAAATAGAGGGTGTCAATCAATTGGTAGATATTAAGCAGTTTCATTTGGACAGAATTAAATCTCTTTTTGATATTGAATTTATTTCCAATAGATTGAAAAAAATGAAAATGAAAATTTTTGTAGATTCTATGCATGGTTCAGCGGCAAATTGTATGGCTGAGATTTTTGCTTCTGATGATTCAGAAGTTGTTTCAGAAATTAGAAAAGATGCTGATCCTTTTTTTGGAGGAAAACCTCCTGAACCTCTTTTAAATTATGTAGATGATTTAAATAAAATACTAATAAAAAATTCAAAAAATGAAGTGAAAACTCTAGGAATTATATTTGACGGAGATGGTGACAGAATTGCAGCAATTGATGAAAAAGGAAGATATTCTAGTACGCAAGATTTACTCCCATACTTTATTAGCTATTTGGGCGAAATTAACAATAATTCTTATCCAGTTTTAAAGACTGTAAGCGGTTCAGATATTATTAAAAATATATCAGAGAGTCAAAATAGAGAAGTTTTTGAACTTCCAGTAGGCTTTAAATATATTGCTGAAAAAATGATTAAAGAGAAAATATTTATTGGAGGAGAGGAATCTGGGGGAGTTGGTTTTGGTGACTTTATGCCTGAAAGAGATGCTTTATATGCAGCAATGGTTTTATTAAATGGAATTGCTGAAAAATCTCAATATTTATACGAAACCTTAGATGTAATACAAAAAGAATTTGGGCCAAGTTTTTATAAAAGAATTGATATTAAATTTCCAAATCAGTCAGAAAAAAATAACGTAAAAGAATATATCATGAATAATATTCCTGAGAAGATTAATAATCATAAGTTAAAAAGTATCTCAAAGATTGATGGAATAAAGTTGAGAATTGAAAAAAATTTTTGGCTTCTTTTTAGGTTTTCAGGAACTGAACCTCTTTTAAGGTTGTATTGTGAAGCACCAAAAGAATCTTATTTAGATGAGTTATTAAAGTGGGGTCAAGAATTTATAAATTTGGCAGGAAAATAAGGATGAAAAATTTATATTTAGCAAGTAAGAATAAAGGTAAAATTGAAGAATATAAGAAATTGCTTGCTGGAGTTAATTGTAAATTATTACTCCAGCCAGAATCATTAGAAGTTGAAGAGGATGGACTGACATTTAGAGATAATGCGATTAAAAAAGCGAGTGAAGTTTCGAGAAAAACAAATAATTTTTCAATAGCAGATGATTCAGGGATTTGTATTGAAGCACTAGATGGTAAGCCTGGCATTTACTCATCAAGATATGCAGAAAATGATCAGAAGAGAATTGAACGAGTTTTAAAAGAACTTGATGGAGTACAAAATAGAAGTGCTTTTTTCATTGCAAATATTTGTGTATGTTCCCCAAATAGTGAAGTGATTATTGAATCTGAGGCCAAATGTCATGGCAATATTATTTTAAAACCGAGAGGAAAAGGTGGTTTTGGGTATGACCCAATTTTTGAGGAGATTTCTACCAGATTAACTTTCGCAGAAATGAATAATGATATTAAAGACTCTTGTAGTCATAGAGGTAAAGCATTAAAAAAAATTATTCCAGATTTAATTGAAATTTTTTCTTAAATTCAATTAACCCAAGATCCATGAAGGCCATGAGGAATTGAAATGGGCAATTCATAAACAGCTAATTCTTTTAAGTCTTTTGCGTCTAATATCACTAAATCGCTTCCTCTTCTTTCTCCGTTCCATAGAAGAATAAATAAAAACCCATCATCTTCATTTGAAGAGTTTTCTGATGGGACCATAATTGGTTCACTAACAAATCCACTTGGACCTGCTGGCCAAGACATCTCTTCCTTAGAAGTTAAATTTATTTTTTTTATTGCTTGTAGTGGAGCGTTCCCCAGCTTTTGAGATGTGCTTGCCATCCAACTAAAAGTTGCTTTTAATCCTAAGTTCTTAGGATTAACAACAGCAAATTCACAACATTGTTCACTGAAAGTTTCAAGTTCACAAGTTTTTGTCTTTAGATCGATAATTGATCTTTTCAGTTTTCCTTCTGGATATTTCTCAAAGTCAATATCTCTAAAATTCTCGTCCGGACCAACTGATGGGAAATCATCATAAAAAATACTATCTAATACGATTTTGGAATCTTTTTCAAATGCATTTACATGATGAAAAACGAATCCTTCTGGGGCATCTATTGTTAAAGGAGGCTGTCCCCTAAATAATCCACTTTCTCTGGGGATGATAAAAAACTTTGCCTTTTTATTTGGGTTTGACTTTAGGCATTGCGCTGCTCCTCTTTGACCCATTACAAATGGAAGAGGATTGAAATCAATAGCATTCTGTAAAAATATTGCCCAATTAGTTGTGATTGCGAAATCATGAAGGAATGCAAAGCCATTAAAGGTATCTTTTCTGTCAAAAATGAGCTCTCCAGAATTTGTACCAGCATTATCAAATTCCATTAATCTAATGGTACTTTTTGGCCCGGTTTGTACGCCAAAAGTGACTAAAAGATCTGAAGATGCATTTGAGTTTAGGTCTGTTTTGGGATGAGCACTGAATGCTTCGTTAGGCTTGAGTACCCCCTTTAATGTTGTTAAACCAATAGTGTCAAGACTATCAGGATCCATTGCATGTGGACCTGCTGCTTCCCATAATGCGAGGATTTCATCTCCTAATTTAATGACATGTGTATTAGCGATATTCTTGAATTTTAGATCTAATGCATTATTTAAAATTCCTCCATTTTTTTGTGTTCCAAAAACACCTCTATAAATAAATTTATCTACTTTTTCTTCTTCCAAATAGCCTTTAGTTTTAACAAATCTATTTGTTAAGAATGGCTGACCATTTTCGAATTTTATAGATGTTATCATTCCATCACCATCAAATGGATGATGAACCCATTGTCCACCTCTTTCTAATATCCCTGGTCCATTTCTTAACAATGTTCCATTTAAATTTTTAATATTGTTACCTCTGCTTATTTTCAGAGGCGCCTTGGTTAGCTCCTTTTCTACATTTTGATACGCACTTGACCAATCTTCTTTATTAAACCTTTGAAATTTCTTGATTTTTTTATCTTGTAAATTAGTCACTATAAAAGGGAATCTTCTACCTATTTTCTCCAAAAATCAACTGAATTGTGGCTGATTCGAAAAAATTCCTATTTTATTCTTTTTCTAGTATTCCTTTACTGCTTGGAATTGAATCAGATCTTCTAAGATCTATTTCGGTAGCCATTCGCATTGCTCTTGAAAAAGCTTTAAAGCAAGCCTCAACTATGTGATGTGAATTACTACCTTGTATTTGATTTATATGCAGAGTAATACCACTGTTATTTACAAGGGCAACAAAAAACTCTTTTACTAATTCAGTATCATAATTTCCTATTCTTGGAGCTTTTAATTGAAGATCATAAGATAGATGTGGTCTCCCAGAACAGTCTAAAGTGACTTGAACTAATGCTTCATCTAATGGTGCAAAGAAATGTCCAAACCTGCTAATTCCTTTTCTTTCTCCCAAGGCTTTTGAAAATGCTTTGCCTAATGCGATTCCTACATCTTCATTTGTATGATGATCATCAATATGGGTATCTCCAATTGCTTTTATTTTTAAATCGAACAAACCATGACTGGATATTTGATGAAGCATATGATCTAAAAATGGTATCCCAGTATCAATCTCAGAAATTCCATTTCCATCTAAGTTTATAAATACAGAAATATCTGTTTCATTCGTTTTCCTTTTTATTTCAGATTGCCTTAGAGATGACATTTTTATGAAAAAAACTTAGTTTACATTCCATTAATGCAGTAACCCGCATCAACATAAATTGTTTGGCCTGAAATGCCGCTAGAGAGATCACTTAATAAAAAAGCAGCAGTATTTCCTACTTCTGTTTGAGTGACTGTTCTGCGTAAAGGAGCCTTTTCTTCAACATTGTGAATCATATCTAAAATGCCACCTATAGCAGAACTCGCAAGTGTTCTTATAGGTCCAGCACTTATTGCATTAACTCTAACTTGTTTTTCTGGACCAAGTTCTGCAGAAAGATATCTGACTGAAGCTTCTAAAGCTGCTTTGGCGACTCCCATCACGTTATAGTTTGGAATAGCCCTTTCTGATCCCAAATAAGTTAATGAGACAACGCCAGCACCATCACTAAAAAGTGGTTTTGCTGCTTTACATAAAGGTGCTAATGAATAAGCACTTATATTAAGAGCCCTATCAAAACCCTCTGAAGTGGTAGCACTATAATCTCCAATCAATTCATCTCGTCCTGCAAATGCTAGGCAGTGGACTAATCCGTCAATTTGCCCCCAATTGTCTTTTATATTTTTAAAGATTTCTTCAATTTGAGCTGGATTTTGAACATCAAGAGGCAAAAATAACGATGGGTTTAAAGGTTCAGTTAGTTCTCTAACTTTAGATTCGAATCTTCCCTTATCATCAGGCAAATATGTGATTCCAAGTTCTGCGCCAGCTTTTGAAAGTTGTTGAGCGATACCCCATGCTATTGAACGATTGTTGGCAATTCCTGTAACAAGAATTTTTTTGCCAGTTAGATTTAGAAGCATTTTGTTTATTATTTCTATTATTCTCCTATATAAAAGTACCTATCTTTACGGATTACTGCAAAATATACAATAATTTTCAAATATCAAAGAATTTTTAATTTGAACATGGTCAGAACAAATTCTATGGTTTTGGAATTAGGTTTTCAATTGCCTAATTTCCAAATGTTAAATGCTAATTCTACAAAAAATGAATATTTTAATTCTCATAATCTAGATAATCGGCATTTACTTTTAATGTTTATTTGTGCTCATTGCCCATTTGTTAAATATATTGAGAATCAAATTTTCACTTTAAGTAAAGAAATTGAAAATACAGTTCAAACAGTTGCAATCTCTAGTAATGATATTGTCACTCATCCTTCAGATTCTCCTAAAAATTTGAGATTACAAGCACAATCACGGGGATGGAGTTTTCCTTATCTATATGATGAAAATCAAAAATTTGCTAAGGAATTAAAAGCGGCTTGCACCCCAGATTTTTATCTTTTTTCAAATGAAGGAAATGGTGATTTTTTATTGTTTTATCATGGCCAATTAGACGATAGTAGACCAGGTAATGACATCCCTCTATCTGGAAAAGATTTGCGCTCTGCTGTTAAAGATTTGAATCAAAATAATTCTTATCCTGCAAATCAGATTCCTTCTTTAGGTTGCAATATAAAATGGACTCCTGGCAAAGAACCGAGTTGGTTTAAGTGAATTAAAATGTTTTTTTTACCCATACAAATCTGGTTTAGGGTTAATATATTCACTATGCAAATACCTCCATTTACTTTAGATAGGCAGTTCCAAGAAATTGGTTCTGAAATTGAGAGTGAGGTTTTTAAAGTTTTAAAAGGGGGCCAGTATATTGGAGGACAAGAGATTGCTAAATTTGAGGAGAGTTTTTCTAATCTGATTGGTGTTAAAAATACTATTGGATGTAATAGTGGAACTGATGCTTTAGTTTTGGCTTTGCGCGCATTAGACATTGGCGTGGGTGACGAAGTTATTACTTCATCTTTTAGCTTTTTTGCCACTGCAGAGGCTATTAGTGCAGTTGGTGCTAATCCTATTTTGGTAGATATAGATCCTGAAACTTATCTCATTAATACTGAACTAATAGAACAAGAAATAAATTCTAAGACCAAGGCAATTATGCCAGTTCATCTATTTGGGAACGCAGTCAATATGACCTTTATAAAAACATTGGCCAACAAATATGACTTAAAAGTAATCGAAGATTGTGCTCAGGCAACATGCACAATGTGGGAAAATTCCAAAGTTGGTAGTATCGGTGATATAGGTTGTTTTAGCTTTTTCCCTACTAAAAATTTAGGAGCTGCTGGAGATGGTGGAGCAGTAACAACTTCAGATCAGAATATTGCAAAAAAAATTAGAGAATTAGCTGTTCATGGCAGCCCATTAAGATATCACCATACTCAAATTGGATATAACAGCAGACTTGATACCATTCAAGCCGCCATATTAAATATCAAAATTAAATATATTTCGAAGTGGATTAGTAATCGTCAAAAAATCGCTAATAATTATCTTAATTTATTAGAAAAAAATCCATTTATTAGTTTTCCAAAAATTAGCTCTGATTCAATTTCCCATTCTTGGAATCAATTTGTAATCAAATTAAGAAACGATAAATATTTTTTAAATGAAGATTTTTTAAATTTATTTGATACTGATTGCAACAAATACTATTCATTAAGGAATTTGGTAAAACAACAACTTTTTGAAAAAGGTATTAATTCAATTATTTATTATCCAATTCCAATACATGCACAAATAGCATACAAAAATAAAAATTTTTCTAGAACAAAACTCATTAATACAGAAAGAATTTGTACAGAAGTTCTTAGTCTTCCTATGTTTCCTGAAATTTCTTATGAAGAGCAAGTTTATGTAGTAGAAAATTTAAATAAAGTTTTAAAGAATTGTATAAAGGAAATTCAAATTTCAGCATAAAGTGATTTAAATAATCTTTGTTGAATGTTGTGATTTACAATAGGGCTTGAGTAATTATTTTTTTCTAAATTAGATATCTCCCCATTTAATAATTCTGAATTTGACACTTTAGATAATTCAGGAATCCAATATTTTATATATTCGCAAATAGGATCAAATTTTTTTGCTTGGGTATATGGATTAAATATTCTAAGTGGTTTTGGATCCATACCGCTACTGGCGCTCCACTGCCATCCCCCATTATTTGCAGCTAAGTCTCCATCAACCAATGTCTCCATAAATTTTTTCTCGCCCATTTGCCAATTGCATATAAGATCTTTTACTAGAAATGAAGCGACTATCATCCTACATCTGTTATGCATCCAGCCAGTACTATTTAGTTGACGCATTGCAGCATCAACTATAGGTACTCCGGTCTCTCCGTTGTTCCAATGCTGAAACCATACATTATTGTTTTGCCATGGAAAGTGATCCCATTTTTTTCTATATGGACCTTTCTCTAGCTCTGGGAAATGGAATAAGCAATGTTGATAAAATTCACGCCAAATAAGTTCTTTTTGCCAAGTTTCAATTGATAGGTAATTTCCTTGATTTGCAAAATCTGAATTTAAATTTAAAGTGGCGTTCCAAATTTTTCTAATGCTTATGGTGCCGAATCTGAGAGATGCACTTAGAAAAGATGTCCCATTATGGGAAGGAAAATCTCGTGCAGAATTATAAGAATATATTTTTTTTTCGTTAATGAAGTTTTCTAATAATGTTTCTGCAGCATTCTCTCCAGGTATACATGGACAAATATTCGAACCAGGAAATTTGATATTTTTGATAAATTTCTCTAGAACCGAATCAGATGAATTTATTATCTTATTTTCTTTGAGTTTATTATCTATATCTTTTAACTGGAAAACAACTTTATCTTGGTCATATGGACCTAATAAATTCAGTTTTGATTTAAGGTTTTTATAAAAAGGCCCATAAACTGAATAAGGTTGATTATTTCCGGAAAATATTTTTAAAGGTTCTAGTAATAAGTGATCCCAAGTTTCAATAACTTGAATATTTTGTTCTTTTAAATTTTTTTTTACTTGTAAATCGCGATTAATTTCATAAGGTTCAATTGATCTATTCCAAAAAACAAATTTAGCATCTATTTTCTTTGCTAATTGAGGAATTATTAATACCGGATCTCCTTCTTCCATAACTAATCTACTACCCATTTTTTTCCAATTGTTTCCTAATTCTTGAAGTGAATTTCCCAGAAACCAAGCTCTTGAACTTGCATTGAAATCGTGTGAGTAATTTTGATCAAATATATAAACTGAAGTAATAGCATTTGATAATGAAAATGCTTTTATTAAAGCTTGATTATCAAATATTCTTAAATCCTTTCTATGCCAAAAAAGTATTCTAGGTTTATTCATAATTTATCTAAAAATTGTTTAGCTCTAAACCAAGCCGTCACAGTTTTTGCATCAAGAATTTCATCCCCACTAGAAATAAGATTATCAAGTTCGTCTGGATCTAAAATTAATACTTCTATATCTTCATCTAAATCTCCTTTAACCTCGAAATTGAGTTTATTTAAATCACGAGCTAAAAATAAATAAATTTCTTCATCTGCATAACCTGGAGCAGGGACAAGAGTGCCTAGTTCATCCCATTTGTTTGCACTGAATCCAGCCTCTTCTTGTATTTCTCTTTGAATTGAATTAATAGGTGTTTCACCTATTTCTAATGTACCTGCTGGAAATTCTAATAAATACCTCGAAACAGCAAATCTATATTGCCTAAGAATGATAACTTTATTGTCTTTTGTAATAGGTACGGCTAATGCTGCCCCAGGATGCCTAATGTATCCATATTCACCTTCATGTCCATTAGGAAGCTCAATTCTATTTATTTCGAAACTAAATTTTTTTGACTTTAACTCAGATATTTTTTCTTTAAAAATGGATCTTTTTATAAGGTTTTTGTTGCCCATAATTTTTAAATAAAAATAGCCTAACAGTTATTTTTTGGTTTTGTAAATCATTTATATAGACCATTTTGGGACATCACACTTTGTGATTTTTTGGCTTCTACTTAAGATTTCAGATAGTGGTGTAATAACGAAATTCCGATTCATGAATCTAGGGTGAGGTAATGTTAATTCCTCGTCCACCGTATGAAAATCTTCCCACCAAAGAATATCTAAATCGAGACATCTTGATAACCATTTTTTGCCTTTTGGCGTCTCTTCTCGTCCGAAAAAATTCTCTAACTTTTTTAGCTCTTTTAAAAGTAATTTGGCTTTTTTAATTGATGGTTTAGGAAAAGAATTACTTTTTATAAGTAAGAGAGTATTTAAATAATTTGGCTGCTCATTTTCAACACCATGGGGTAAT
Source organism: Prochlorococcus sp. AG-355-O17 (assembly GCA_003280655.1). Lineage (GTDB taxonomy): Bacteria > Cyanobacteriota > Cyanobacteriia > PCC-6307 > Cyanobiaceae > Prochlorococcus_A. Next base: position 53,891 of record QCEK01000004.1, on the reverse strand, counting down.
GTCTCATAAATTGAAGACCAAAAAAAGTTTGCATGAAATTTGCTTTTCTCTTCTTTTTTTTTGTTGAAACTATCTCCCCACTCATTTATTATTTCCTCTATTTTTGGTTTGCAAATTAATAGTGACTCAAGAGGTCGTCCGAATTTACTATCAATATTTGCTCCGAGGGATATACATAGTCCATTTTTGATATTAAGATTTGATAATTCCACTACAAAAAACAAAGTTATTGGATAAATTCTATATCAGGCATTTTAAAAGTGATTTTGAACCCCGAGTTAAAAGAAAAAGGAGAAATAAAAGATTTAATGAACTCAAAGGATTCTTTTAGAGCTTTTCCTTTGGCGGCAATTACGGGTCATAGCTTATTGAAATTATCTTTGCTTTTGGCAGCAGTTGATCCGAGTTTAGGAGGAGTGATTATCGCTGGCGGAAGAGGTACCGGTAAGTCAGTATTAGCAAGGGGTTTGCATACTTTACTCCCTCCTGTAGAAGTATTAGATAATGAATCAATACTGGAAACACTATCTAAGAGAAATAGTAATACTTCATTAAGACCTATTGGTAGGAACCTAGATCCAGATAAACCAGAGGAATGGGATATTAGTACAAATAAATTGTTAGAGGAGACCATTGGTAGTGATTATTTGAATCAAATTGATGAAATTCCAAAAAAAGTAAAAGAGGCACCATTTGTTCAAGTTCCCATTGGTATAACTGAAGATAGACTTGTTGGATCAATTGATGTCGCTGCCTCATTAAGTACGGGAGAACAAGTGTTTCAGCCTGGAATTTTAGCAGAAGCTCATAGAGGTGTTCTGTATGTAGACGATATAAATTTATTAGATGATGGAATTGTAAATTTAATTCTTGAAGCTATAGGAAGAGAGCAAAATAATATTGAAAGAGATGGTTTGAGCCTCTCTCATCCTTGTAAGTCTCTTTTAATAGCAACTTATAATCCTGAAGAAGGTGCTTTACGAGATCATGTTTTAGATCGTTTTGCTATTGTGCTGTCCGCAGATCAATCTATTGATAATGCTCAAAGAGTTGAGATTACAAAATCTGTTTTATCACACGCAGAAAATAATATTAAATTTTCAGAAAAATGGTCCGAAGAATCCGATAATTTATCTACTCAATTAATTTTGGCAAGACAATGGTTAAAGGATGTCAAGATTACAAAAGAGCAAATAACCTATTTAGTGAATGAAGCTCTTAGGGGAGGAGTAGAAGGGCATAGGTCAGAACTATTTGCAGTAAAAGTAGCAAAGGCTAATGCAGCTCTTCGAGGCGATGAGAATGTAAATTCTGAAGACCTAAAAGTCGCAGTAAGGTTAGTTATTCTTCCACGAGCAATGCAAATACCTCCAGACGATGATGATATTCAACCCCCCCCTCCAGAGGATCAGAGTCCTCCACCTCCTCCCCAATCAAACAATGAAGAGTCTGAACCTGATACTAATGAAAATGATAATGAGCAGGACCAAGAACAAGAAGAAGATAATTCTGATGGAGAAGAAGAATCTACTCCTGAAATACCAGAAGAATTTATACTAGATCCTGAGGCATGTATGGTTGATCCTGATTTATTACTTTTTTCATCAGCTAAAGCAAAAGCAGGAAATAGTGGAAGTAGATCAGTGATATTTAGTGATAGTAGAGGCAGATATGTGAAACCTATAATTCCTAGAGGAAAAGTAAAAAGAATTGCTGTAGATGCTACTCTTCGAGCTGCCGCTCCTTATCAAAAATCCAGAAGATTAAGGAATCCTAATAAATCAATAGTTATAGAAGAAAATGATTTTAGGGCAAAGCTTCTTCAAAAAAAGGCGGGTGCTTTAGTTATTTTTCTTGTTGATGCTAGTGGCTCAATGGCTTTAAATAGGATGCAAAGTGCTAAAGGTGCAGTGATAAGACTTTTGACAGAGGCATATGAGAATAGAGATGAAGTAGCTCTTATACCTTTTAGAGGGAATCAGGCCGAAGTGCTTTTACCTCCAACGAGATCAATAACTGCTGCAAAAAGAAGATTGGAAACAATGCCTTGTGGTGGAGGATCTCCTTTGGCACATGGACTAACACAATCAGCCAAAGTAGCAAAAAATGCTCTTTCTACTGGAGATATAGGTCAAGTGATTGTTGTTGGGATTACCGATGGCAGGGGAAATGTTCCATTGGGATTATCTCTAGGACAAAATGATGCTGAAGGAAAAGATAATGAAAATGTCAATTTAAAACAGGAGGTTCTAGATATCGCTGCAAAATATCCCATGCTTGGGATAAAACTCTTAGTAATTGATACAGAGAGAAAATTTATAGCAAGCGGATTTGGTAAAGAATTAGCAGAGGCAGCTCAAGGGAAATATGTCCAACTGCCAAAAGCCACAGATAAAGCAATCGCAGCTATGGCTTTAAATGCTATAAATGAATTCTAAATATTTCTCAGGGATAAATTTCGTTAAGGAATTTTGAAAGTCCAATCGTTAAATCTCTTATTGATTTAGTTAATTCTTTATCTTGTGTTAATTTTTCAAAATCATCACTCATATTATCTATTTTGGTTGAGATAGATCTAGCAGCATTTATTGTCAACTTAATGTCTTTAAGGGTTTCTTTGTCATCGATAGTAGACAAAATGTTATTCAAATGATTAGCAGCAATTGTCATTTCTTTTATTAAAGGTTCAACTCTTTGTAGTTCTTGTTTTGATAAAAAAATTAATTCATCAAGATTTTCTTGTGTTCTGTCAAATTGGTCAATTGAGTTGACTACGTTCTCAATTAAGTTTTCTTGATTTGTTTCTTTTAGAAGTTGGCTAATTCTATTAGTTATATTTGAGAGACTTGATAGTTGTTTACCTGTAATAGTATCTCCCTGACAAATAATTAACTTGGCATCGCATTTTTCGGATGTAGGTTTTGAAATGTTTTTAGGAATTGTCTTATCACTAGTTTCTAAAGCGACTTGAACATCTCCTCCAAGGAAAGAATTTGTAACTACCCTTGCAAATGCTGGTCTTGGAAGAATAATTTCAGGATTATTTAAAACTATTTTTGCTTTAATTGATTCATTCGTAAACAAGATATCTTCTATCGATCCTACTAAAATTCCTCTGTAAGTAACTGGTGATTTTTTTGATAAACCACTTGCGTTATTGAATTCTGCAAAAAGGTACCAATTTTTTGAAGATAATCTTACTCCTCTTAGCCAAAAAGAAAAAAATGTGAATATTAAAATTCCCCCTAATAAGGAAAAACCAACTATTGAATCTCGTAAGCTTCTACGCATGATATCTAAATGTCTTTGGGTTGCATTGGACCATCGAGTTTTCCATGTCTAAATTGAAATACATAGGGATCATTACTCTCTTTAAATTCATCAATTGAACCTGCCCATCTAAATTTACCCCCATAAAGCATTAAAACTTTATCTGAAGTCCTTTCTATAGTACTAAGAACATGGCTAACCACAATAGATGATCCCTTAGCTTTATCATTTGTTTTATTAATTAAATCTTCAATTCTTGATGAGGCAATTGGATCTAGGCCTGCAGTTGGTTCATCAAAAAGTAATAGAGGATTAGTTTTTGCATTAAGAGTTTGATCAGTAATTAAAGCTCTTGCAAAACTCACTCTTTTTTGCATGCCTCCACTTAATTCATTTGGAAGTTTATTTTCAACATTAAATAATCCCACCTCAGCTAAGCATTCACATACTATTTCGTGAATTAACTTTTTAGATAGGTTTTTATTTCTCTTAAGGAGAAAGCCAACATTTTCTTCAATGGTTAAAGATCCTAATAAAGCCGGATTCTGAAAAACTAGTCTTACATCGGGTGGATTATTTTGATCTAATCTCAAATATGTTTGCTTCTCACCAAATATTCTCAATTCTCCTTTTGTAGGTAAAATGAGTCCTGCTAATATTTTTAATATGGTTGATTTCCCAGAACCTGAGGGACCAACTATAGCTAATTTCTCTCCATTATTAAGTTCAAAACTTATTTGATTAAGCACATTAACCTCCCCCCAGCTTATTGAGAGGTTCTTAGTTTCCACTGCATGTTTTGATTTCTTCAAAACTTATTTAAAAACATCTATCATTTCATTTTGCCTATTTTTAGAAATAAAAAAAGTATGTATGAATTTGATTTATAATCAATTTAATTAATTTTTTTATTTGAAGATAATAATTAAAGAGGTTTTTAATGAATAAGCGAAAAAAAAGAGTTAGAAGATTGTACGAATATCATAAAAAGTATAACTTTCATCTCTTAAACAAAATTTCAAGAATTTTGAGTTGGCTTTTGCCAGGACTGGTAATAAAAAGATGGATGCTTACATCTGCTATAGGATTTCTCACTTCATTATTAGGCCTTTCAATTTGGACAAATTTAAGCCCCCTTTATTGGTTTACTGAAATATTTTTTGGGTTATTAACAGGTTTAACAAAAGTCTTACCAGTTTCATTACTGGGGCCATTAATTTTTGTTATTGGAATAATATTAATAGGGATTGGACAAAATAGAAGTATTAATTCTATTCAAAAAGCGCTCGTTCCAGAAAAAAATACATTTTTAGTTGATGCATTAAGAGTTAAGAGTAAATTAAACAGAGGTCCTAATATTGTTGCAATTGGGGGAGGTACAGGCTTATCTACATTACTAAAAGGCCTAAAAAATTATAGTAGCAACATTACAGCAATAGTAACTGTATCGGATGATGGTGGAAGTAGTGGAATACTCAGAAAACAATTAGGTGTGCAACCTCCAGGAGATATTAGAAATTGTTTGGCAGCCTTATCAAACGAAGAACCTACTTTAACTAGACTATTTCAGTATAGATTTTCAGAGGGAAGTGGTCTGGAAGGCCATAGTTTTGGAAATCTATTCTTGTCAGCTTTAACAACAATTACTGGCAGTTTAGAAAAAGCAGTTCAAGCCTCTAGCAAGGTTTTGGCAGTACAAGGTCAAGTTTTACCTGCAACAAATACTGATGTAATGTTATGGGCTGAATTAGAAGATGGTGAAAAAATTTTTGGTGAAAGCAAGATCAGTAAATCTAAAAAATTAATTTCGAGGATTGGTTACCTACCAGAAAATCCTTCAGCTCTTCCAAGTGCTCTTGAATCTATAAAGGAAGCTGATTTAATTGTTCTCGGCCCAGGTAGCCTATACACTTCTTTATTGCCTAATCTGTTAGTACCAGAGATAGTAGATGCCTTATTGCAAAGTAATGCTCCTAAAATTTATATAAGTAATTTGATGACACAACCTGGAGAAACAGATGGACTTGATGTCTATCAACATATCAAAGCAATAGAAAAACAATTATCAAATTTTGGAGTTAATACTCGAATTTTTAACTCTATCTTATCTCAGATTCAATTTGAAAAATCTCCATTAGTAGACTATTACGAAAGTAGAGGGGCAGAGCCTGTTCTATGTAATAAAGAAAAATTATTATCTGAGGGTTATTATGTTTTGCAAGCACCATTATATTCAAAAAGAATAACTCCAACTCTTAGACATGATCCAAGGAGACTAGCAAGGGCAGTAATGTTTATTTACCGCAAATTAAAAAAATTAAACTAATAAGCATCTTGAAGTTCATAGAAATCTGGCTGAATATAATCTTTTCGTAATGGCCATCCTCTCCAATCTTCAGGCATTAATAGTCTTTTTGGATTGGGATGATCAATAAAATTAATTCCATACATATCAAAAGTTTCTCTTTCTTGCCAATCACTTCCTTTGAAAATTTTATACAAACTAGGTATTGATAAATCAGAATCCCTTTTTAAGAAAACTTTTAGTCTAACTTCTTTAATTTTTTCAATTTTTTGTAAATCATCAACAGTTATAAAATGGTAGAAACTGACCAGATTTTTGCCAGGTCCCTCATCATATCCTCCTTGACATTGGAGATAGTTGAAACCGTAATTTCTCAAGGCAGATACTGCTTCATATAATTTGTTGGGCTCCACAGAAATGTTTTCAATTCCTAAGTGATCATCAGACAAAGATTGATTTGGAATACCATCTTTAGACAAAGATTGGCTTATAAACCCTTCTTTTTCTATTGAAGTATCTGTGGATTTAGCTAAACCGTCTTTTTCCATTAATCTTCTACAGGATTAATAATTTCAGTTTTTTCGAAGTTTTCAGGTAATTCGGTTATTTTTTCTTTTTTGGAGGAAGGAATAACGTTTGCTGAATTTTTGTTTAGATATTCACCTGTATTTTCTGAGAAAACAAGGTTCATTTCGTGATCAGAGGTTATGTATCTGTGAGTTTGCTCTGTTTTTGTGCGCTCTAAAATTGATTCATTACCAACTTTTTTTCTTAATTTAATGACAGCATCAAAAATTGCTTCTGGTCTTGGAGGGCATCCTGGAAGGTATAAATCAACTGGTATCAATTTATCTACGCCTCTTACAGCAGTTGTAGAATCTGCGCTAAACATTCCCCCAGTGATTGTGCAAGCACCCATAGCAATCACATATTTTGGTTCAGGCATTTGTTCATAAAGTCTTACTAGGGCTGGAGCCATCTTCATCGTTACTGTTCCTGCAACTATTAACAAATCTGCTTGTCTTGGCGAGCTTCTTGGTACTAATCCAAATCTATCGAAATCAAATCTAGATCCTATTAAGGCAGCAAATTCTATAAAACAACAAGCTGTTCCGTACAAGAGAGGCCATAGACTACTTAGTCTGGCCCAGTTATGAAGATCGTCTAAACTTGTCAATATAATATTTTCGCTTAAATCTGTAGTAACTTGGGGAGCACCAAGAGGATTACAAGTTCCTTCTCGGATCTCTCTTATTGCTTTTGGGGATAGTTGTGGATTCAATTTTTTAACTCCATTCTAAAGCACCTTTTCTCCATGCGTATGCAAGAGCGATAACAAGTATTGCAATGAAAATTAAGGCCTCAATAAAGGCTAATAAGCCTAATCTATTGAAGGCAACAGCCCAAGGATAAAGGAATACTGTCTCAACATCAAATATAACGAAAACTAGAGCAAACATGTAATAACGAATATTAAATTGAATCCATGCTCCTCCTATAGGCTCCATTCCAGATTCATATGTAAGTTTTCTTTCACCTGTTCTGCCTTTTGGGGCAACGATGATATTAGTAACTAGAGCTAAAACTGGAACAGCTGCAGCAATTAGAAGGAAACCTAAAAAATATTCATAGCCAGTTAATAAAAACATCTTAAAAATTAATTTTGAATAAAAGTCGCTTAATTAAGCAAAATCTTTTAAAGTTCTTAAAGAACAATAATAAACCGTGAGTGAAAACATTCAACCAGCCTCTGATGAAAACAAAATAGTTGAAGATTTTGAGAAAGAAAAAATCTCTGAAAACTCCTCAGGAGTAAATGTTGAACAATCTGCCCTTAATCTAGAACAAAATAGGTTCGAATGTAGAAGTTGTGGATATATTTATGATCCGGCTGAAGGAAATAAAAAATTAAACATACCTAAAAACACACCTTTTTCTGATTTAGATGGGAATACCTTCGCTTGCCCAGTTTGTAGAGCTGGTAAAAACTTTTATAAGGATATAGGACCTAAATCTAAACCCAGTGGTTTTGAAGAAAATTTAGTTTATGGGTTTGGTTTTAATAGTTTGCCTCCTGGACAAAAAAATATATTGATTTTTGGAGGGCTGGCGTTTGCTGCTGCTGTGTTCCTTTCTTTGTACTCTTTGCATTAATATAGACAAATGAAAAAATTTATTACTAGTATTCCAAATCTTCTTTTATCTATTCTTCTTTGTTTTGTACTGAGCAGTTGTTCATCTACAGGAGTAAAAATGAGTGATAGCAGCCCTTGGAAAACAATTCAGTTTGAGGACCAGGCTAATGCTTTAGATGTTGATTTTATAGATGATAAAAATGGATTTTTAGTAGGTTCTAATAGACTTATTATGGAATCTAATGATGGAGGAGAAACTTGGGAGAGAAGAAATTTAGATTTACCAAGTGAAGAGAACTTTCGTCTCCTAGATATTGACTTTAAAGGTGAAGAGGGATGGTTAATAGGTCAGCCTTCATTAGTTATGCATACACTTGATGCAGGAAAGAATTGGACACGTTTATCTCTAGGTAATAAATTACCAGGTCAACCATTTCTAATAACGACTGTCGATTCTGGTGTTGCAGAATTAGCTACCACTGCAGGTGCTATTTATGAAACATCAGATAATGGTGAATCATGGAACGCAAAAGTTGTAGATGCATCTGGTTCTGGAGGTGTAAGAGATTTAAGAAGAACTAATAGCGGAGATTATGTCAGCGTAAGTAGTCTTGGTAATTTCTTTTCTACTTTGGAAAAGGATAGTGATGCATGGATAGCTCATCAAAGAGCCAGTAGCAAAAGAGTTCAAAGTATTGGTTTTAATCCGGAAGGAAGTTTATGGATGCTTTCCAGAGGAGCAGAAATTAGATTTAATGAAGATACTAATGACCTTGAAAATTGGTCAAAGCCCATCATACCTATTCTTAATGGATACAATTATCTAGACATGGGTTGGGATCCAAATGGTGATATATGGGCTGGTGGGGGTAATGGAACTTTAATAGTAAGTAAAGATCAAGGTAAAACTTGGAATAAAGATCCCATCGCTTCTGAATTGCCAACAAACTACATTAAAATAGTTTTTATTGATAAGGAGGCTTTAGATAATCAAAAAGGATTTGTTCTTGGAGAGCGTGGTTATATCCTTAAATGGAGTAGCTAATTTTAAATAACTTCAGTTAATAGTAAAAAAAAAATTAATTTTTGACATATTTAGCAACTGTCTGTAACCAACCTGTTAATTTCTTCGCGAACTTATGATTTTACACTGTAAGATCATAGGGTAAACATTTGTGATTATGGCCGCAGGTTCAACGGGTGAACGCCCATTCTTTGAAATAATCACCAGTATTAGGTACTGGATTATTCATGCAGTAACATTACCAGCTATTTTTATAGCAGGCTTCTTATTTGTATATACAGGCTTAGCCTATGATGCTTTCGGAACTCCTCGTCCGGATAGTTATTTCCAATCATCTGAATCTAAAGCGCCTGTCGTAACACAAAGATATGAAGCTAAATCTCAACTAGATTTAAGAACAAAATAACAATGACTAATTCTCAAGCTCCAATGCAGGCTGCGGAAGTCCGCGTTTATCCTATATTTACTGTTCGTTGGCTAGCAGTTCACGCTCTAGCTATTCCATCAGTATTCTTTTTAGGTTCTATTGCTGCTATGCAATTCGTAGCCCGATAAATTTGACAATCATGCAAGTAAACGAAAATCCAAACAAAGTTCCAGTTGAACTAAATCGTACAAGCCTTTATTTAGGCTTATTATCAGTTTTTGTATTGGGAATTTTATTTTCCAGTTACTTTTTCAATTAAATTAAAATTATGAGTAAATTAAAAGGACCTGATGGAAGAATTCCAGATAGACTTCCTGACGGTAGACCAGCAGTTGCATGGGAAAGAAGATGGACTGAAGGAACTCTGCCTCTATGGCTTGTTGCCACTGCAGGTGGAATTGCAGTAATCTTCGTATTAGGAATATTCTTCTATGGCTCATACCAAGGAGTTGGAGCTGGAGGCTAATCAATCCTTACTACGGACCTGATAATCATTTACAAATAATAAGCCTAATAAGAATCAGTAAATATCCCTAGTTTCTCTTTTGTTGAGCTTGGGATATTTTTTTTTTGGGTTATCAATCCATCTTTTAATGAAAAATGAGACTTACTTTTTGGTCTTTCTTTTTCAATTAATTTAGCTACTTCTAGTATTATTTTATTAGCCACTTCAGTATTTGATCTAAGATTATCCAAAACCATCTCTACAGAAACTTCTTGATGAGTTTGATGCCAGCAATCATAATCAGTAACCATAGATAATGAGGAGTAAGCTATTTCAGCCTCTTTAGCTAATCTTGCTTCTGTGTGGTTCGTCATTCCAATTATTGAACATCCCCAACTTCTATATAAATTAGATTCTGCTCTGGTTGAGAAAGCGGGACCTTCCATTGCCAGATAAGTACCACCTCTATGCAATTGTCTACCGCCAGGAATATTTTTTTCTCCGATTTCACATAATATACGTGATAAATTTGTGCAGAAGGGATCTCCCATAGTTACGTGTGCCACAGCTCCCTCTTTAAAGAAGGTTGAAGGTCTATTTTTTGTTCGGTCTATAAATTGATCGGGAACTACTATATCAAGTGGCCTTATCTGTTCTTGTAATGAACCAACTGCTGATGGGGCAATAATCCATCTTACTCCTATTGATCTTAGAGCCCAAATGTTAGCTTTGTAAGGTATTTCAGAAGGATTTAATCTATGTGTTCTGCCATGTCTTGGAATGAATGCTATCTCTAGATTTCCAAGATTATATACATTTATTGAGTCAGAAGGTTTACCATAGGGAGTATTGATTTCTAGTTCTCTTAAGTACTCTAATTGATCCATTGAATAAAATCCACTCCCACCAATCACTCCTAATTTTGATTTTTCAATTGGTAATAAATGTTCTTTATTCATAGTGATGTAAATGACTTTTAATCATCTGGTACTAATTGGAGGAGGACACACAAATGTTCTTTTGTTGAAGAAGTGGTTAATGTGTCCGAAATTAATGCCAGAAATTCCTGTTTCAATTATATCTAGAGATTCTCATTTGGTTTATTCGGCGGTATTTCCATCGGTGATTTCAAAATCAATCACTTTAGAGGAGAGTTTAATTGATATAAAATCTTTAGCAAAAAATGCAAAAGTATCTTTTATTGAAGAAGAAGTAAAGGATATTGATTTTAATCTAAAGAAAATTGTTTTAAGTAATAGACCTTCAGTTAATTATTCAAAGTTGGTGCTTAATTATGGAAGTCAAACAATAATTTCAAAAGAATTTGAGTCACTAGTTAAAAATCGAAATGCTTTTTCAATTAAACCTTTTTTAAGGGCTTATGGCTCAATACAAAAAGAGGATATTTTTGATTCAGTTAGTGAACTTCCATTTGTAATTGTTGGGAGTGGCCTTGCTGCAATTGAAGTCTCATATGCTTTGAGAAAAAGATGGAGATATAGACCTTTAAAACTATTATGTGATTCAAGAAAAATTAATAATTCAATCCTAAAAAGTTTACGGAAATCCAATATTGATTTAGTTGAAAATCTTAATTTCGATTATGGAAAGATTCTTTTATGTACTGGTAATACATCTCCTTTATGGGCACATAAAAAATTATTAGATTCGGATTCTCATGGCAGAATAATCACAAATCAGAAATTGCAGTTGAAAAGTTTTTCCGGAATTTTTGCTGCGGGTGATTGCGCAGTTGTAGATTCAGCAGAAAGACCAGCATCGGGAGTTTTTGCAGTAAAAGTTGTAAATACATTAGTCCAAAATCTAAAAAAGGATATAGAAGGGGGATCATTAAAAAAGTGGTTTCCTCAAAGGATTGGATTGCAAATAGTTAATACATTTCCAAGCCATCATTTAAAGGCTTTTGCTATTTATCGCAATTTTGTTTTTGGTCCTTCTTTTATTTTTTGGATTATAAAGAATAAAATTGATCTCAACTTTATTAAAAAGTTCAGATCAAAAAGGCAAATTATGAAAAGTAGTGAAAAAAATATTTCATTGAATGATTGCAGAGGATGTGCAGCTAAAATTCCTCAGTTTGTTTTGAATAAATCATTAATAAATTCTAATTTAAATTCTTTTGCCTCTTCACCTGAAGATTCAGTTGAGATATATCAAAATGGTCAAGATATTATCTTGCAAAGTGTAGATGGATTTCCTGCTTTGGTAAGTGATCCTTGGCTTAATGCAAAAATTACTACTTTGCATGCTTGCTCAGATTTGTGGGCATGCGGAGCAAAACTTTCATCCGCGCAGGCTTTAATTTCATTACCAAAAGTTGAAAGGGAATTTCAGAGTTATCTCTTTTCTCAATCACTTCAAGGTATTAAATCAACAGTTGAGGATCATGGAGGTAAATTACTTGGAGGCCATACTTTCGAGGCAAGAAGTTTAGTAAATAAACCTTATTCATTAGGAATAGATATTTCTTTAACAGTTCAAGGTATTTTAAAAAATGGAGCAAAACCATGGCTTAAATCTGGAATGAATATTGGAGATATTCTCATGATGTCTAGACCTCTTGGCGTTGGGATTTACTTTGCTGGTCAAATGCAAAATATTAATATGCTAGGTAGTTCTTCTGGAGTAATTAATAATTTAGTAAAGAGTCAGCAATATTTGCTTGATGAAATTTATCTATTTCAAAATCAATTTAAAGAATCATTAGTCAATGCTGCGACTGACATTACTGGATATGGATTTATTGGACATCTTAAAGAAATGGTTGAATCATCTAATATATATAGGCGAAGCAATAATCTTGAGCCACTAAAAGTTTTATTAGATTTATTTGCATTTAAAGCTTATCCTGGAGTATTTGATTTAATAAAAAAAGATGTTAAAAGTACTTTCTTTGAATCTAATAAAGAAATTTTTGAAAAAATTTATAAAGTAAATAAGCAAAAAAGAATAATTAATTTTTTAAACGAAAATTCATTAGATCAAGAGACTTTTAACGAGAGAATATCATTACTATTAGATCCTCAAACATGTGGACCCTTGTTGATTAGTTGCAATCGTAAATATGAAAATGTTCTAAAGGATAAATGGTACAAGGTTGGAGAGGTTGTAAAAATGTAATTAATTTCTATTTAATTTGTCAATTTCCAAATATCTTAATCTTTTGATTTCCTTTCCCATCTCCTTCCCTGGATCCCATCCTTCTTTTTTCAATATTTCTCCATCTTTTTTTGATTTTATGAATTTGTAAATAAATAACCACTTAAACAATTTACGCCAGTATGGTCCTCCATCACAAATTAATAATTTGACTGTTTCATCATTAAGGTTTCTGTCCTCAATAAATTCTGTCCAGCTTGATGGAGAAAAATGATTGAAATTTTTTTGGTTTGTATTAAATATCTTTTTGATATTTATATAATCTTCTAATATTTTTATCTCACTATTATTTACCAAAAATCTTTGATATGCTTTTTCTAAATTTTCTGAATCTTTTAATAAGTAAAGCATATGATTTCCCTTTAACTTCTTAATCCAATTTAGTCCTCTTAAAAATCTTTTATCGACTTTAATATTTTCATTTAAGATTGAGATAATTCCCCATTTATGAATTATCTCAATCACATTAGTCAAATTATCGTGTTTGCGTATTTCAGATAGTTCCATCCTTATTCGTATGCCTAGTGCGGGAGGGTAAATCATTTTCTGATGAGTTTCTGAACTTTTCCATGGCCATTTTCTAACTGTTTCTTGAGATTGTTTGAGAGAATTATTTGAAATATTGAAATCTAACCTTGAAGCATATTTTGCACATCTAATTAATCTACTTGGATCATCTGAAATGCTATTACTGTGAAGTAAGTTTAATCTTTTACTTTTTATATCAGAAATTCCTCCATAAAGATCATAGATTTTCCTTGTCGAGACCTCGAAGGCTATTGAATTTATAGTGAAATCTCTCCTCTTGAGATCCTCCTCAATAGTACTTTTATTTACCGTGGGATTTAAGCCTGGAGCAGAATAAATTTCTTTTCTTGCAGAAGCAATATCAATTTTATAGTCATTAATATTTATTTCTACAGTGTTGTATAAATTAAATTCTTTGATTAAACATAAATCTACATTTACAATATTTTTTTTTATAAATTTCGCAAGAGAAATAGAGGATCCTTCAATAACAAGATCAATATCTACAGGTTTAGAAAAAGATTTTTTGTGGAATTTACTAATTAATAAATCTCTTAAATAACCGCCAACAAAAGCTACTTTAGTATTGTTGTTAGATTCTATGTATTTAGCAATTAGGTTATATAGATTAAATGGAGTTTTGATTAATTCCCCTTGGATGTAATCAGAGATATCGTTCATGAGTTTTAACTTACATAACGAATTGGAGCTAATCTGGGATCGAGAATTTTACTTCCTTTATCACCAAATTTTACTGCTAAAGATATTTTTTCCCCACTCCCAAAAATATGTATGATTTCACCTTTCCCAAACTTTGAGTGAATTAGCATATCTCCAACTATCCAGCTTTTCCCTTTGCTGGGACCTGAATATAATTTCCTTACTGCATTTATTGGTTTGTTAACAAATTCATTTGGATTGTTTCGATCAACTCTAGTTAAACGATCAAGATGCCAATCTCTTCTAATTGAAGCACCACCAGTTTGTGGTAATTCGCCATCCATTAAATCTTCCGGTATTTCCGAAAGAAATATTGAAGGAATTGTTGCTTCACGCATGCCACCCCATAATCTTCTTTCTCTGGCATGACTTAAGAAAACTCTTTCTTTAGCTCTTGTAATACCTACATAGCATAATCTTCTTTCCTCTTCAAGAAGTGAGGGGGTATCTATTGATCTATGGCTAGGGAAGAGACCTTGTTCTAGCCCAGTGATAAAAACATTCTGAAATTCTAAACCTTTACTATTATGCAAAGTCATGAGGGTTACAGAGTTGGGATTATTTTTCTTCGTATCATTATCAGTTGTTAAGGCTGCTGTAGAAAGAAATCCCTCTACATCACCACTTTCTGTTTCTTCTTCATATTGAGTAGCTGCATTAATTAGTTCTTGTAAATTATTTCTTCTATCTTCCGATTCTTCAGTCCCACTAGAGAGCAAATCACTTAAATAACCACTTTTTTCTAATATAAGTTGTAGTAGTTGAGCAGGACCTGAATTTTCTAGGTAACACAGTAGATCATTCATAATTTCAGTAAATTTATTAATTCCTTTTGATGATCTACCTATTGTTTCTTCAAGACTTTGCTTATCATTAAGAACCTCCCATAATGGGATATTTAACCTATTAGATAGTTCATTAAGCTTTTGAATAGTAGTCTTACCAATCCCTCTTCTAGGAACATTTATGATTCGTAAAAGACTAACGTTATCTGAAGAATTAACCAGAACTTTCAAATATGCTATTGCATCTTTAATTTCTCTTCTATCATAAAAACGCAATCCTCCAAAAATTGTATAAGGAATGCGCCACCTTACAAGAGATTCTTCTAGTACTCTCGACTGAGCTCTGGTTCGATATAAAATCGCAAAATTTTTCCAAATTGGGTTTTGATTATAGTTATTAAGTGATTTTATTTTATTGGTAATTGCTTCTGCCTCGGAAATTTCATCATCACAGCTGAGTAACGTTAAAAGTTCCCCTTTTTCTTTAGTAGCCTTTAAAACTTTGTCAATTCTTTCAGAGTTGTTTTCAATTAGTGAGTTTGCAGCATCAAGGATATTGGAAGATGACCTATAATTTTCTTCTAATTTAATTAAAGATGATTTTGTATCGTCGTTGATTGAAGTTTTAAAATCTTCTTGAAAACCAATTAAAATTCTGAAGTCAGCTGCTCTGAAACTATAAATACTTTGATCAGCATCCCCAACTACAAAAATTGACCTATCTTGCCAATTGAAGAATTTTTTTGGTTCAGTATTTCCAGCCGTAATTAATTTTATAAGTTCATATTGTGTTCTATTTGTATCTTGATATTCGTCAACTAAAATATGTTTAAATCTTTTGTGCCAGTAATCTCTGACCATATCATTTTGCCTCAATAAGAAAACAGGCAAAAGTAGAAGATCATCAAAGTCTAACGAATTATTTTTTGAGAGCGAAATCCTATATCTCTTATAGGCTTCTGCAACTGTTTTATCAAAATTATTATCTGCTTTTTCTAAAAGATCATTAGAAGTTAAGCATTGATTTTTAGCATTACTTATTAATCTTTTAATCTTTTTGGGATCATATCTTTTTGGGTCAAGATTCATATCTTGACTGATAATTTCTTTTACTAATGTTTGAGAATCTGTTTCATCATAAATTGAAAATTGTCTTGTCCATTTTAGGCCTTCTGGATCAGAATATTTTTCAATATCGTATCTCAGAAGTCTTGAAAATAAGGAATGGAAAGTACCGATCCAAAGGTTCTGAAGCTTTTCTTGGTGAACGTTTGTTCTTAATTGATTTTGATCAATTTCTTTGAGAGTTGTCCAAGGCTGACCAAATTGATTAAAAGCTAATTCTTGGGCTAAAAGAACCTCTAATCTTGCTTTCATTTCTTTAGCAGCTTTGTTAGTGAAAGTGACTGCGAGAATGTTATAGGGATCTATAGAGTTATTTTCAATAAGATTTGCAATTCTGTGTGTAAGAGCTTTAGTTTTCCCGCTACCTGCACCAGCTACAACTAATAGTGGCCCAAAAACATGTTTTACTGCTTGAAGTTGTTGATTGTTTAGGGACTTAAAAAGGAAATTGTTGGTTTGAGGCACTTTTGGAAGGGTTTTTCAAAAATCAGACTTTACTATGAGATTCAGATTCCGTTTCTAGATCTTCTAACGTTTTTTTTAAATTAATAAGTTCATTATTGTTATTAATTATTTCTTCAAATTTATTTTGAGGCATCTTTAATTTCATACTTCTGTCTAGAATTTCTTTTTCCAATCTCTTTTTATATGAGGAAATAAGTTTCTTTGATAATTTTAAATCCTGTTGATCCAAAACTTTAATAAAAATTTAGTTTTATACTAGCGGAAAAAAAATTTTTATTTGAATTATTTCAACTATCACTTTGGAATGAAGTTATAAATTAAGAAGCGTTGCGTTAAGATTGAATCTTTACTGTTTTTACTAGCTTTATATTATTCTTAAGATCGGCCTTTAAATTTTTACTTGAGGAATGTCAGTTTCAAAGAATAATCAACTATTGTCAGCCGATAAGAAATTAAATGATTTAAGCAATATAAAAGAATTTATTAATAGTGCAAACTCAAGATTAGATGCAATAACCTCAATAACCAACAATTCACATGCAATCGCAGCAGACGCTGTAACAGCAATGATTTGCGAAAATCAAGATTCACTTAATTCAAAAATATCTTTAAATACAACTAACAAGATGTCCGTTTGTTTAAGAGATGGAGAAATAATCCTAAGGATTGTTGCCTATCTTTTAATTTCTAATGACGAATCAGTTTTAGAAAAAAGTTGTTTGAAGGATCTTAAAAATACTTATCTTGCTCTTGGGGTACCTTTAAGAAATGCAAAAAGGGTTTTTCAATTAATGCGAGATGCAACTATCTCTGATTTGAATTCAACAGTTAATAATATGCGTGGAAACAAAGGCTTTCTTCCTAAATTAATATCTGAAACAGAGTTTCAATTTGAAAGGATAATTAATCTTTTAAACTAGCTAAATTCCTTATCTCTGAAGTATGTGAAGTCTGTATAACTGAATTATTTTCCAGATTTCTAATAGTAGAAAATCTGGATCTTACATGAGTGGATAAAAAGGAAATTCTTTCTTCGGAAACTGTTGATTTATAAATAGTTTTAATGTGTAAATTATTTTGTTCATCAACAAAATAATTGGATGATGAAATAAAGGATTCTGTATAACCTTTATTTCTAAAAACAATTCCTGAATTTTCATCTTTGGGTACAAAAATCAGAATAGTTTCATCTCCCTCACTGATATTTTCATTGTCCCAATCACTAATAGCTTGCCAGTCTATAGAAATGGCTATGCTCTCTAGGTTTAAACTGGATTTATAATTTTTAAAAATTTCAACGACTTTTTTATTTTTTTTGTTTATATGTTTTATATATATTCTACTAGTTGAGTTTTCAAATTCCTGAAAAGCTAAAGTGTGAGTACTTCTAATAGATTTCCACTCTCCTATACTTTTATCAATGAATTGATTAATTATTGTTAGTTTCTTCGTCAAGTTTATCTTCTACGGAATGATTTTCTGCTTTTTGTATCATTCTTACCATTGAATCCACCATTAATCTCTTTGCAGAAGTTACTTTTAATCCAGAAGGAGTAGTTGATATTTGTTCTCCAGGGCGATTATATGAAGTTGGTCTAAATGGAGTCATCTAATAATCTTAAAAATTAATCGATATCTATTCTTGCATGAATCATTATTTATATAGTTTTTGTTTGCGAAAATGTCATATCTTTCTTCTTTGATTACAGAATTATCAACTGTTTTGTTATTTAGGCATTTTATTTTTTGCTAATCCTGAAATAGTCGCTAAAGCAAACATTCCCAATAGAGCAATCCCTAGAAATAATCCTGCTCCCTGGCTAACTCCAGCTCCTACTGCTACTAGTATAGAGTCACTGATTAGAAGACTTATTAATAATGCAGGAGTAAATATTTTCCATCGCGTTCCTCCAATACCAATTGCATAGCTTAGAAAATCAAAAAGGCCAGTCATTAGTAGACCTGTCATAAGAAAGAAATTTTCTTCTAGCTGGTTTTGATTAAAACTTTCAATCTTTTGCATTGCCTTCGGGCCTACTAAATTACGTACAGGAACCCGACCATAATTTCTTGCGATAAAGAAAGCAGCTTGGCAAAAAACGATATCAGAAAAGATTATTGTCATGTAACCTTTTTGAAATCCTAGTAATGAACCAGCTAGCAGAGAATAAGCTGAACTTGGAAGGGCAGGTAAAATAATACTTACTCCTCTAAGTATGAATATTCCAAAAGGAGCCCAAATCCCCATACTTTCTATTTTGTTCCTTAGAGGTTCAATCCCATAATTTTGGATTAAATAAATCAATACTACAAATATTGCTATAAAAAAAACTACTGAGAGAAATTTCTGTATTTTATTCATTATTTTTCTAATAAATTTATTGGAAGTAAATTCTTAATTTAATATTTGATTCTATCTATAATAGAAATACTAATCAATAAAAATTTTTACAAATTTTTAATCTTATATTTCCTACTACTAAAAAATTTTTGTATTACATAAGTAGTCATGATTAATTCTAAGAATAAAGTAAATTCAATATTTTTTAGAAATATCATTAATTTAGTCCTTTCGATTATCTTTTTCTTTTGTATTTCAATAAAAAAATCAGAAGCTTTGCCTCATGAATGGGTTGGAGTCCCTAAAAGTGAATACGGAGAGCAGTTATGGGATAGGCAAAGTATAAAAAGGAATGAGGATGGTTCTGTAAGAGTATTGAGTAAATTTATTCCCAAAACAAAAAGTGAAATTACTAAGGATATTCTCTATACAATGGATATAAATTGTTTTGAAAAATCATTTAGAGATGTTGATGTCTCAATAGATGAAGCAAATAGTAATTTCAATGATTTAGCTAATTGGCAAGATCCAAATGGAGATAAACTGATTTTGGGTGTTATTGGTCAAGTCTGCAGAGTTGAAAACTAAAATTTTTAAGTTATAAAAAATATGAAAACAATAACGAGTTCTCAATGATTTCAAAGTATAAAACCCTGTCTTAGACAGGGTTTTAAAGGTGCCAGGACCCAGATTTGAACTGGGGACACGGCGATTTTCAGTCGCCTGCTCTACCAACTGAGCTATCCCGGCTCTAACTTATATACTCTAAATTAAGATGTGTAGTTTGTGAAACCCTTTTAATAGAAAATTTTATATCTTCATCAAATATCCAAAAAAGATTTTATTTTGAGTTAATAGCTAACAACGCAGTACCAAATGAAGTAGTTTTTTTAGATGAAACTATTGGTATATTGATAATTTTTTCTCTTATTTTTCTCCATTGAGGGTTTGTTGAACCTCCACCAACAGTAATAATTTTTTTTGGAAGCGAACCTGTTAGTTCGCCTATCTTTTCCCATCCTTTCAATTCGATCTTAGCTAGACCCTCGAATAATGCATGTAAATAATGTGAGTCGCTTACTGGCCTTGGACCAAGTATCGGCTTTAAATTAGAATCATTAACAGGAAATCTCTCTCCTTTACTATTAAGAGGCAAAAGATTTAAAGAAGTGTTTTTCGATGGATTTATTTGTCGACTGAGCTCCTTTATTTCTAAATCAGAGAAGAACTGAGACAAGATACCACATCCTGCGTTTGATGCTCCTCCACATATCCAATCGCCATTGACTCTATGGTTTGTAATCCCTTGTTTTTTTATTGGGTTATCAATAATTTTTTTGACCACAATTGTTGTTCCTAGAACTGTGAGACCATCTTCTTTTCCTAAACCTGCAGCTATTACATTTGCATTAGAGTCAGTGGTACCTGAGATTAATATTAATTTCTTATTCAAGTTAAATCTCTCTGCTAAATCAAAATTCACTTGTCCAATAATTTTCCCACTTTTTATTATTTGAGGTAGGCATTTTTGCCATGAAGTATTGAGATAGCTTTTTGGCCATGATTCTTTTTTAAGATCCCAACCAAGTTTTAAATTATTAGCTTCTTCACCATGAGTCCAATCTTTTAAAAACCATCCAGTGATCCAATCAGATTGATGTCGTAAAAGTATATTTGTCCCATACTGATCTATTAGTTTTAATGCTTTAGCGATACTACTGTATGGAGTTCGCAGATGATCTTCTCCAGCAGTTAATGATTCAAGAAGAATCTTATGTCCATTACATGCTTGATCATAAGGTATTGCTTCTCCTATCGGCTCTCCTTGCAAACTTAATGCTGTTAAAGTCCCTGAGGTGCCAGAGATAGCCAATTTATTAAGGTTAATTTTTACCTCAATAGGTAAACTTAATAAGAGATTTTCACAAGAATTGATCCAAGAATATGGATTTTTAAATCCATATAGATAATTAACTGAATTAGAGTAAACTAATTCTTTATGAAGATTAATTATGGATATTCTTGCTCCACTGGTTCCAAAATCTAACCCTCCATAAAAATTATCAGGCATAGAGAAAAATATTTTATAAAAAGATTTTGGAAGCCTCTGCTAATTCGGCGGCCTTATTTTCTACATTTTCCCAAGGGAGCTCAAGATCTCTCCTGCCAAAATGTCCATAGGATGCAGTCTTTCTAAAAAACTTACCTCCCATTATTTTGGGTAGATTTCTTAAGTTAAATTCTTTTATTATTGCTGCGGGTCTTAAATCAAAGTGCTCTCTAATGAGCTCAGTCAAATTAGCTTGTGAAATAACACCTGTATCAAAGGTTTCAACGAGAATGGAAATTGGTTTTGCTACTCCAATTGCATAACTTAATTGAACTTCTGCCTTTTTCGCCAATTTTGCCTGAACTATACTTTTTGCTACATAACGTGCTGCATAAGCGGCTGATCTATCTACTTTTGTGGGATCTTTACCAGAAAATGCCCCTCCTCCGTGTCTTGCATATCCTCCATAAGTATCTACAATTATTTTCCTGCCAGTCAGACCTGCATCT
This sequence comes from Prochlorococcus sp. AG-355-O17, assembly GCA_003280655.1. Taxonomy (GTDB): domain Bacteria; phylum Cyanobacteriota; class Cyanobacteriia; order PCC-6307; family Cyanobiaceae; genus Prochlorococcus_A. Next base: position 32,582 of record QCEK01000004.1, on the reverse strand, counting down.
CCTTGAGGACCGCCTACGACAAATTTTCCCGTTGGATTTACTAGAAATCTTGTTTTACTAATGTTTGGTTTGATTTCTAAATCTTCAGTAGCAGGAATCACAACATGCTTCCATAAATCTTCTTTAATTCTTTGACGAATTTCTTCTTCATTTATTATTCCATCAATCTCAGGATTATGTTGAGTTGAAATTAAAATGGTATTAATAGAGACTGGTAAGCCTTTTTCATAATCAATGCTTACTTGAGTTTTACCATCAGGGAGAAGATAATTAAGGACTTCTTCATGCCTAACTTTGGCAAGTTGAATGGCTAATCTGTGAGCTAAGCTAATCGGTAGGGGCATTAATTCAGGCGTCTCATCGCATGCATAGCCGAACATTATGCCTTGATCACCAGCTCCGGTATTATCTTCCAAATCTTCGTTCACATCATCTGCGTCGTTTACTCCTTGTGAAATATCCGGTGATTGCTCGTCAAGTGCTACTAAAACAGCACAACTATTCGCGTCAAAACCACCTGCTCTATAGCCTTCATATCCAATTTCTTTAATTACATTTCTAACAAGTTTTATGTAATCGACTTTTGCTTTTGAAGTTATTTCTCCAGTAAGTAGACAAAGACCTGTGTTGACGACAGTTTCGCATGCAACTCTGCTTTCTGGATCTTCTGTTAACAAAGCATCTAATACTGCGTCACTAATTTGATCACAAATTTTGTCAGGATGACCTTCAGTTACGGATTCAGAAGTAAAAATGAAGTCACTCATTTACAAATAATTTTGAATTAGACTTTATCCTAAATTAGACCATCGTCACAAATCAATTATTGTAAATTAAACAATACTTGTACAAGAATAATGAGGCTTAAGTTAAGAAATTTGTGCAAAATAAATAAGTGAATTTATACTGCTTCAGCTGAAGATGTGGGAATCTCTTCGTTATCGTCAGTTTGTTCAAATAACATTTGTTTGTATTTCGCAGCCATTTCTTCAGCTTTACTAAAAACTTTTTGAGGGTCCGTTAGCATATCCCCTGGTTCAGGTTCAAGTGCTTTAGTAGACAACGAAATTCGTCCTCTTTCTGAATCAAGATCAATAATCATAACCTTCATTTGGTCATTCACATTCAAAACATTATGAGGAGTTTCAATATGTTCATGACTAATCTCAGAAATGTGCAATAGACCACTAACTCCACCAATATCAATAAAGGCTCCATAAGGTTTAATACCTTTTACAGACCCAACAACAACTTCACCCACCTCAAGTCGGTTCATTTTCTTCTCAACCAAAGCTCTTCTATGGCTCAGTACTAATCTATTTCTCTCTTCATCAACTTCAAGAAATTTTAAAGGTAAATATTCACCTTCTAAGTCATCTTTGATTTTTCGAGCACTTATATGAGAGCCTGGTATAAAACCTCTCAAGCCTTCTACCCTAACAAGAGCTCCGCCCCTGTTTGTTGCAAAAACTTCAGAATATATAGTCGCATCTTCTTTTTGGAGTTGTCTAACCCTTTCCCATGCTCTTTGATATTCAATTCTTCTAATGGAGAGAGCTAATTGGCCATCTTCATTTTCTTCGCTCATTATAAAAAATTCTCTACTTTCTGAAGGTTGTAAGACATCATTAAGTCCTTCAACTCTATTTATTGAAACCTCCTGAACAGGCATAAAAGCAGCTGTTTTTGCCCCTATATCTATCATGGCCCCTTTTGGCTCTAGAGCAAAAACGGTACCTTTAACTAAATCGCCTGGTTTGAAATTATAGTCATACTTACCCAAAAGTGATGCAAATTCTTCTTGTGTGAATCCTGCGTTGTCAAAATCAGTATTTGTTCTGCTAGAGGAAGAGTCTGCTGAAGGTATATCGCTCTTATCGAATGATAGATCTTCCTCATTTTGAGAGGCTGCATCATTATCTAACTCAGACGAATTTTTAATTTCTTGTTCCTCAGAAAGTTCTTTAACGGTTTGGGAAGGATTCTCGTTCATTTGTTATATCGCAGACTACCTAAGGTAGTTAGAAAGGAATGCTACTAGCCTGCAAACCAATAGCAAAAAAACATTTGTGATATGTATTCTACACTTTAAGATGCTGAATTTTATGAAATTGAAGCTAATTGGTTTTTTGAACTTCCTTTAAGAGATTCAAGAGTAGAAATAAAATCTTTTACCCCATTAAATTTTCTGTAAACTGAGGCGTATCTTATATAAGCTACTTCGTTTTCTTTTCTAAGATTTTTAAGTATTAATTCTCCGATTTGTGAAGATTTAATATCTTTGTTAAATTCTTGAACGATTTGAGATTCAATCCCATCTACGAAATTAATAATTGCTTCACTACTGAAGTTAGTCTTTTTGCAAGCTCTTGATATACCAGTAAATAATTTTTGTTTATCAAATAATTCTCTGCTTCCATCTTTTTTTAAAACTGAAATTGGCATTGATTCCACTCTTTCATAAGTTGTAAATCTAAAGCTGCAATTTAAGCACTCTCTTCTTCTTCGAACACTTTTACCACTGTCAGCAGATCTTGATTCCAAAACTCTGCTATCTGTGTTTTGACAGGTTGGACACTGCATGTGGTGAAATAAGCTGTACTTCAACTCTAATAGTAGAGTAATATTTTAATTATGAAAAGTAAAAAAAAACCTCTTTAACAAGAGGTTTTTTAAAAATTCATTTTCTATCGAATTTAGGTGGATCTCTAAAGGCGACAGCAAAGAATAATGTAACAACTGCTAGAGTTAGAATAAGAACGTAAGCAAAAGCTTCCATAAGATTAAGTAAATAAGTTTAGTTTAAACCCTTCCTGGGATTCTTCTTGTGGTTTCGTCACCAAGTTTTTTGAATAAACCAAATTCAACTTGGTCTCCAATCTCAGCGTCAATACCAGCAAAAGAATTTCTGTAAAGAGTTCTTGAAGCGTGCCACCAGTGGCCAAACAAGAATAGCAATCCAAAGCATAAATGTGCATATGTAAACCACGCCCTTGGAGAGCTTCGGAATACACCGTCAGATTTATATGTCTCTCTGTCAAACTTGAATGCTTCTCCAAGTTGAGCCTTTCTTGCTAATCTTTTCACTACTGCAGGATCTGTAAATGTTTGACCATCTAGGTCTCCTCCATAGATAGTTGCAGTAATGCCAGTTTGCTCAAATGAGTACTTTGCTTCAGCTCTTCTAAATGGTATATCTGCTCTTACATTGCCTTCTTTGTCTTCAAGAATGACAGGGAAGTTTTCAAAGAAATTAGGAATTCTTCTAACTTCTAATTCGTTACCTTCCTTATCTTGGAAAGCAATGTGACCTTGCCAACCAGTTGGTAAACCATCACCATTAACAAGAGCTCCAACTCTGAATAGTCCCCCTTTAGCTGGACTATTACCTACATAATCGTAGAAGGCTAATTTTTCTGGAATCGATGCATATGCCTCTGATTTAGTTGCACCATCATCAATAGCAGCTTGTACTCTTCTGTTAATTTCAGTTTTGAAATAGCCTGAATCCCATTGATATCTAGTAGGACCAAAAAGCTCTATTGGGGTGGTTGCTGAACCGTACCACATTGTTCCGGAAACAACGAAAGAAACAAACAGTACAGCAGCTAAAGCACTAGCAAGAACTCCTTCGAGACTTCCAAGTTTTAATGCTCTGTAAAGTCTTTCCCCAGGCCTGTTGGTAATGTGAAAAATACCTCCAATAATACCCATAAGTCCTGCTGCAATATGATTAGCTACAATACCTCCTGGATTGAAAGGATTAAATCCTTCAACTCCCCAGGAAGGTGCTACAGGTTCTACATGACCACTTAAACCATAGGGATCAGAAACCCAAATCCCTACGTTTGCGCAATGAAAAGCTCCAAAACCAAAACAGGTTAGTCCAGCTAAAAGAAGGTGAATCCCGAAAATTCTTGGTAAATCAAGAGCAGGCTCACCAGTTCTTGAATCTTCCCATAAATCTAGGTCCCAATATGTCCAGTGCCAAATAGATGCCAACATCAATAGGCCACTAAATACTATGTGCGCTGCCGCAACCCCTTCGAAACTCCAGAATCCAGGATCAACTCCAGTAGCGCCTGTAATATCCCATCCGTTCCAACTACTTGTGATACCTAGTCTTGCCATAAAAGGCATAACATACATCCCCTGTCTCCACATTGGATTGAGAACAGCATCAGAAGGATCAAAAATGGCTAATTCATAAAGAGCCATTGAACCGGCCCAGCCGGCTAATAATGCAGTATGCATAAGATGCACAGCAAGTAGTCGACCTGGGTCATTAATAACTACTGTGTGAACTCGATACCAAGGCAATCCCATCGGTTAATTTCTAGTAACTATGCTGTATAAACAGCTAAACATCACGATAGTAAGGGTTTTTTAGTCTTTGAGGGATTTTTGTAAATAAATTTATTTTCATGCAAAAACTGGGCAAATCAATAAGCAGAACTGAGTTTATAAGGAATTTTTGACTAAAAACTGTTAATATTTTGGTCACAATTCTCAAAGTAAAACGCCAAAATAAGAAAAATAACTAAAAAAATGGCAACTATCAGATTTATTCGTGAGGATTTAGAGATCCAATGTAATCCAGGTGAAAATTTAAGGGAACTTGTTATGAGAGAGAATCTACAGCTTTATGGATTAAAAGGCATTTTAGGAAATTGTGGAGGTGCGGGACAATGCAGTACTTGTTTTATTTCAGTTGAAGGTGGAAACAAAAATTCTTTGAGCCCTCTTACATCTGTTGAAGAAGATAAACTCAAAAATAGACCAGAAAATTGGCGCCTTGCATGCCAAACATTGATAAAATCATCAGCAGTAATTTTAACAAAACCACAATCCCCTCCCTCAAATTTGGAAGAACTAAAAAAAATTAGTGAAAATAAAAAATTACCTCGCTAAATTGTTTAAGACTGTTAATCAGTTTATAAAATTTGTTCATTTTTCCACTTTATTCTTGTTTATACGTCTATAGTCTTAATACCTAATAAAGAACCAATTAAATGGAAACAACTAACTTTGGATTCGTAGCAAGTCTTTTATTTGTAGGGGTGCCAACAATATTCCTCATAGGTTTATTTATTTCTACACAAGATGGAGAAAAATCAAGCTTCTACTCTGACTCTAGTAAAGGTAGACTTGGGCCAAAACGCTAATGCTTTAATAAATGCTTCGCATTTCTGTAGAAGAATTCTTATTTTGGAAAAAAAGGCAACTTTCTAAAGGAGGCGATCAACAATCTTTTTCTCTTTTAATTGATTGTATAGGAGGTATACCGACTAGTGATCTAAACCTGAAAATCATAAATCCTAAGGGAAATTTACATTTAAAAAAAAATCTAGAATTTTTAGAATCTGTTTGGGACCGTCATTTACAAAAATCTTGCCCAATTCAATATCTCTGCGGAATAACTTATTGGAGAGACTTAAAATTAAATGTTACAAACAAAGTACTTATTCCAAGATCAGAAACAGAGCTCATAGTCGATATCGTCTTCAATATATTTCGAAAGAAATCAGAAAAATTATTTTTTGCTGAATTAGGAACCGGATCAGGTGCTATTAGTATTGCTTTGGCGTTGGCTTATCCATTGAGCCAGGGAGTAGCAACTGACATAGATCAAGATGCATTAAAAATAGCCGCTAAAAATTTTATAAATTCTTCTAAACAATTAAATTTAAAATTTTATTGTGGAAATTGGTGGTCACCTCTTGAAAGTTTCAAAGGAAAATTAGAACTCGTTATTTCAAACCCGCCATATATTCCTCAAGATACCTATGAAAAATTACCCAAAGAAGTTAAAAATTTCGAACCTAAGGTTGCTTTATTAGGCGGCGAAGATGGTTTAAAACATATCAGGGAAATTATACAAAAAGCTCCATTATTCTTAAAAGAGAATGGCTTGCTGATTTTAGAGAATCATTTTGATCAAAGCGAAAAAGTAAAACAACTACTAATTAAAAATAAATTTACATCAATAGAAATTATTAAAGATCTTTCAGGTATTGGTAGGTTTACCATTGGGAGATATAAATAAATTATTATAGATTGATAATCTAAATGAATTTAGTAGACGGCAAAGATGCCTTGAAGACTCTTAAGGTTGGTTTGCCTATAATTTTCCCGACCGACACTTTACCTGCAATTGGATGCTTACCAAAATTCCCAAATATTATTTATGAGTTTAAAAAAAGAAATAGAAATAAACCTTTAATTCTTATGGGGTCAGAACATAAACATTTAATTGATTATGTTCACGAATCAGTTAAAGAAGATTACGAAAATATAGCTTCAAAATATTGGCCTGGACCTCTGACAATTATTATTCCTGCTTCAGAAAAGCAGGCTGCAAACCTAACCAGCAATGATCTTACTATAGGCTTGAGAATTCCAAACTCATATATGGCACAATCACTTTTGAGAGAAACAGGACCATTGTTAACTTCGAGTGCAAATATTTCAGGTTTTAAAGGATCAATTACGGCTGAAGGTATTGCTCTAGACTTCCCCTCTTTAAAAATTTTGGGACCTATCCCCTGGCCAAAAAGTAGTGGAAAAGCTAGTACTATTATATTTTGGAAGAAAAGAGGAGATTGGAGAATGATTAGAGAAGGAGAATTATTGGTTAGGGAATTGTATTGATGTTTTTATTATTATTTTTTGTTTTATTAATTCAATTTCTAAGTTATTGGATACTTGAGCCCCTTGCATCTTTTTTAGAGTATGTTCTCGAAATAAAATCTTTCCCTATCATTGCTCTGATAGGTTTGATCTTTTTATTTTCAGCAAAGAATATTGAACAAAATTAAATAAAAAAATGCCGGCTAACAGATTTGAACTGATGACCTTCGCTTTACAAAAGCGCTGCTCTACCGCTGAGCTAAGCCGGCATAATAACCATCTTACAATTAAGGTGGATCAAACTTAGTATATTTTGGGGGTTTTTAAAATTTATTACTTTTTGATATCTTTTTGAATTTTATCTTCCTTATCATTTTTTTTAAACTTTATATCTCCTGTAATAGTTCTTTTGATTGGTAAATTTGCTACTAATGCAGTCATTCTGTCCTCCGTCTCTAGACTTACAGCAACCTCTTCAAAATCAATCTCAACATATTTAGCAACAACATCTAGTATTTCTTTTCTCATTTTATCTAAAAGATCAGTTGTTAAAGAACTCATATCAACTCTGTCATGAGCAAGTACAAGTTGTAATCTTTCTCTAGCTGTATTTGCGCTAGCCGTTTCTCTGCCTAGTAACTTGTTTATAAGGTCTCTGAGTGTCATCATTTTAAAAAACCTTTGTTTGCATTAATCTCATAAATTTATCTTTAAGGCTTTTACCTTCCTTTTTTGGGTCAATAATTGGCACATCTTTTCCTGTAAGTCTTTGAGAAACATTCAAATAGCATTTTTTTGCAGGAGATCTACCATCTGTAAGTGTCAGTGGCTCTCCTCTATTTGTACTTATTATTACCTGTTCATCTTCTAAAACAATACCTAATAAAGGCAAAGAAAGTATTCCTTGGACATCATCGATAGATAGCATCTCTTGACTTGCCATCATGTTGGGACGAACTCTGTTTATTACAAGCTGAATGGGCTCAACTTCAGAAGTATTAAGAATTCCAATTACCCTATCGGCGTCTCGTACTGCCGATAATTCCGGGTTAGTTACAACAATAGCTTCTTTACAAGCTGCAAGAGCATTTTTAAATCCATCTTCTACACCAGCAGGACAATCTACTAAGACATAATCAAATTTCTCACTAAGCATTTCACTAATTTTTTTCATATCTTCGGGCTTCATCCAATCCAACATCCTTGGATCCCCAGCAGGTAGAAGTGCAAGATTAGGTTCCTTTTTGTGTCTAACCAATGCTTGGTCAAGACGACAATTCTTGTCTAGAACATCTTGAGCAGTATAGATGATGCGATTTTCTAATCCTAAAAGAAGATCTAAATTTCTTAATCCAAAGTCTGCATCTAATACAGCAGTTGATGCCCCGCTATTAGCAAGTGCTATGCCAAGGTTTGCAGTTAAAGTGGTTTTACCAACCCCTCCTTTCCCTGAACAAATTAATATTGTGCGCGTATTCTTCCCCACTTTTTTAAGGATTTTCCAAATAATAAAGCCACTTGCAGAAAGTTAAATATTTTAAAGATTAAGTAATTCTTAAATTTATCTATTGTGGATTAAATTATTGCAAATAATTAATTAATTTTTAGTTTCGATTACATGTGGTTTGATGATTATCCTTTGTTTATCTATGACGGCAATTTCTGGATAAAAATTTTTGGGTTTATCCTTTGGTCCAATAGCTATTACATCTGCAATGCGTAATTGTAAAGGGTTTAGATAAAGTGAGGCAATAGTGGCATTTTTATTTCCATTTTTCCCTGCAAATGCGATCCCCAGTAATTTGCCCCAAACGTAAATGTTTTTCTTAGCGGAAACTATTGCTCCTGGATTAACATCACCAATAATGCATAGGTTTCCATTTGAAGATATTCTGTCACCCGATCGAACTGTCCCTTCGTGAAGAATATCTTCTTTGTTTTTTGACTTAAATGAGAGTAACTTATTTTTAATCTCTTGATCTTTATAAAAAGTTGAATCTATTTTTAAAGACTTTCCACTCAATACTGTATCTCTATTATTTGAGTAAATATGTAGTGAACTAATGTTAATTTTGTCAAAATGATCTTTTAATTTTGATAATTGATGAGAACTTATTGACTCATTGACTGCGAAAATTTTTGCTTCCAGGGGGTTCTTCATAGAAGAAAATTGTTTGAAAGTTTCATGGATATTATCCAAATCAAACAAAGAACAAATTTCTAGATATTTACTTTCAGTGCTACTTAAAACGATTTCCATGGAAGTAAATCTAGGAATTATTTTTTATTAATGAAATTTCATTTTTAATTTTATTTTTGATCATACCTGGATAAATAATTAAAGAGCTTTCCTCAGATCTCATTAAAGTTTTTATTAATGCAGAACTACTTTCTAATGAGCGTTGATAAGTGCCATCCCATATTTTAAGTGCATTGTTAGATTCAAAACCTTTAATAGATTTTTCCTTAATCCCACAAAAAATTTCTGGATTATAACCATTTTTTTCACATAATTTTCTCGTAAACGCAAGGATTTTTAGTCTATTTATTTTACTTAAAAAAGTTATGTCAGATGCTTTTAATAGATCTCTGTCAATAAACATTTTACATAGTGTAGAAAGTGGCTCAAAAGATTCATCTTTCCATCTCATCAAATGATAGTAAAAGGTTATATCATCATTTCTTATGAAATCATCAAAATCAACTTTTTCAGGGGAAAATATCCATTTATGAAGAGAATTATCTAAAAAAATTTTCTTTTCAAAATTATCTTTTATTGTATAAATTATTTTTTCCAGAATCCATGTTGATATTTCGTTTATTCTGTGATTGTATATTGACTTATACATAAAGTTTCTTAGCACTAGGAAATGCTCAATAGCGATAACTCCTTTTGGTTTGATTCCTATATTTCCATCAGGTGAAAAAGTAAGAGCTGAAATAATTCTTTCTAAATCAACTAAGCCATAGTTAGTACCTGTATTGTAACTATCGCGTAAAAGATAATCGAGACGATCGCAATCTATCTCACTGCTAATTAATGTTTTTAACGGTTGAGAAAATAGTTGCTTTGACTGAAATAATTCTCCAATTTGTCTCGGTAATTCGTTGTCATACTTTTTGAGAATTGAATTTATTGGAGAATAATTTATAACTAAGTTTTGAGACCATTTTTCATGGTTATGCTCAAATATTGTTTCACTGGTATGGCTTAAAGGTCCATGACCTAAATCATGTAATAGAGCTGCTCCATAAAGAACAAATTTATTTTCACAAAATGAAGATTTGCTTTCAATTAATCTTTTATAGATCTTTCTTGCGATACAAAAAACGCCAATTGAGTGGGTAAATCTACTGGATTCTGCTCCGTGAAAAAGTAATAATGCCGCACCAAGTTGTTTTATTCTTCTTAATCTTTGAAAAGCAATTGTATCAATTAATTCCAGAATCATTAATTCTTCTGGCTTCCTTGAGTCAAAGACTATTTCTTTATGAATTGGATCATGAAAAACTCTTTTAATACTCATATTTTTTTTAAGATCTTTTTAGTTTCTTGCCATTTTATGGATTTAATCCTTCATTACTTAATTCACTAGTTGGAACTGATACTTCTTCTTTTTCTAAAAGCGACCCCAGATATAATTCTGCATTCCTCACCCATTTATCGTCAGCACTTCCATATTCACTAGCATCTGGAAGGTCAAGTAATTTGTCAGGCGTCATACCTTGCCCTTGGATATTATTACCTTTGGGAGTTAAGTAACTAGCAACTGTTATAGCGATACCACTATCTTCTCCCAAACTTTTTAAGGATTGAATCAAACCTTTCCCATAAGTTTGTTCTCCCATAAGAATTGATCTCTGATTATCTTGTAAAGAACCAGCAAGTATTTCACTGGCACTCGCAGTACCTTTGTTTACTAAGGTCACCATTGGTCCATCAAACATTGTCTCTTTTTGAGAAATTATTGCATCTTTGATTCCATTTCTATTTTTCGTCTCGACAACAGGTCTTTCACTCAATAATGAGTCTGCAACTGCTATTCCTGAGCTTACTAGTCCTCCTGAATTATTTCTAAGGTCTAGGATCAAACCCTCAACTTCTTTCTCTTTTAACTCTTGAAGTGCCTCCTCAACTTTTTTGGGTACGCTTTCGCTGAATTGAGTTATCCGTAAATATCCTATCGTGTGAGATTCGTCTCTTAACCTTTTTGTTCTAACTGGTCTTAGATCTACTGATCTCCTTTCTAAATCAATTTCCCTAATTTCTCCTGATTCCGAAGATATTTCAACCAAAACTTTTGTGCCTGATTCGCCTCTTAATTTGGAGGCAGTACTTGCAAGTCCTAATTTTTCTGATGAGATTCCGTCCACTGTATCTATAAAATCTCCGCTAACTATTCCAGCTTCTTCAGCTGGCGAACCGCCAATAGTAGATACAACTTTAATTTTATTACTTTCATCATCTTCTCCTAATTGAAGCCCAACACCATTAATTTCACTACCAAAATTACTTGATTTCAGTAATTCATAATCTTTTGGTCGTAAAACTCTTGTGTAAGGATCTTCCAGAGGCCTTAACATGTCTTCAATTGCAGAATAAGCCTCTTCACTTGTTTCAATTTGTTTCTGTAATGTTTTTTGTCTAATTCTTTTCCATTGGATTTCATCAAACTTTTCTGGATCATAAAAACCTTCGTTTACTAAGGTCCAAGCATCAAGGATTAATTGCCTGCTATCACTGAGAGCATCGACTCTTTGAATGAATAAAAAATTTGTAGAAAAAACACTGATCATTAATACGATCATCAGTGTTTTGAATATTAAAAATTTGTTAAAAGATGAATTCATTGGGTTAAGTGTTAACACCAAGTATAAGAATTTTAAGTAAGCTCTTTATATCAAAGCTAATTTTTTTTTGGATGGCGAATTCTTCATCTGTTTATGATTGGTTTCAAGAAAGACTTGAAATTCAAGACATAACTGACGACGTTACTTCCAAGTACGTACCCCCTCACGTTAATATTTTTTATTGTTTAGGAGGCATAACTTTAGTATGCTTCTTAATTCAATTTGCAACAGGTTTTGCAATGACTTTTTACTATAAGCCAACGGTTACACAAGCTTATAATTCTGTAAGTTATTTAATGACCGATGTAAGTTTTGGATGGTTAATCAGATCTGTACATAGATGGAGTGCATCTATGATGGTTTTAATGTTAATCCTTCATGTGTTTAGGGTTTATCTTACCGGAGGTTTTAAAAGGCCAAGAGAATTAACCTGGGTTACAGGTGTTGTCATGGCAGTAATTACTGTCGCTTTCGGAGTAACAGGTTACTCTTTACCTTGGGATCAGGTAGGTTATTGGGCAGTCAAGATTGTCTCAGGTGTCCCTGCAGCCATACCAGTAATTGGTGATTTTATGGTCGAACTACTTAGAGGTGGAGAAAGCGTTGGACAATCTACACTTACCAGATTTTACAGCTTGCATACTTTCGTCTTGCCATGGTCATTAGCAGTTTTCATGTTGATGCACTTTTTGATGATTCGTAAACAGGGTATTTCAGGGCCGTTATAAACCCTTATAATTAATTCATTATCAGATTCTTATATGTCTACGTTAAAAAAACCAGATCTATCTGATCCAAAGTTAAGAGCAAAATTAGCTAAAGGAATGGGCCATAATTATTATGGAGAACCAGCTTGGCCAAATGATTTATTGTATATATTCCCAGTAGTTATTTTAGGAACTATTGCATGTGTAGTTGGACTTGCAGTTCTTGATCCTGCAATGTTGGGAGATAAAGCTAATCCATTCGCAACTCCTCTGGAAATACTTCCTGAATGGTACCTCTATCCCGTTTTTCAAATACTAAGGGTAGTCCCCAATAAACTTTTGGGTATCGCACTCCAAACATTAATACCACTTGGATTGATGATCTTACCTTTTATCGAAAACGTTAATAAATTTTCCAATCCATTTAGAAGACCAATAGCAATGTCAGTTTTCTTGTTTGGAACTTTCTTAACGATATACCTTGGTATAGGAGCATGCTTGCCAATCGATAAATCATTAACTTTAGGACTATTTTAGGTTTAAAGTTTAAACATATCTAGATCGTTATATTCATTTCTTAGAAAATGATGCATTAATAAAAAACCAACAATCGTCCATGTTTGGTAAGTTCTTGATTGTTGTCCAACCCAAGTCCCTGTAGGACCGTCAAAATATTCTGCCCATTCTTGTTTAGGCAATTGATTAAGTTGACACCAATATGATTCCTCAATTAAAGAATTCATCTCTTCCATGAGAATTACATCATCAGAACCATAATTTTTTTGATGCAAAAGAACAGCAGTACCAAAAAACCATAGTAAACTCGGCCAATGACCACCATTATGGTAACTCCAAGGCCAATTCTTTGGATCCGACCCAGTTTTATTTTGCCATTCCTCGACATCCATATGAGGATGACAAATTCTCATGGGCATTTGAGCCATCAAATGTTGTCTGTTATGTAGAACTAATCTAAATAAAGCTCTTTGTTCCACAGGAGGAAGTACTCCGAACATACATGCTAAAGAATTCCCTAAACTGTAAAATCGAAAGTCGGGTCTTCCTGTCCTAATATTTCCTATCAAATATCCGCCTCTATTCTCTAACCAATCTTGTAGCCATGAAGGAACTACTTGAGGTTGCACGTTAAATTCATTGAAGTGTTGATCATCTCCATACTGCTCAGTTGGCCTTCTTCTTAAAATTTGCATTGTCTGGCTTGTGACCCAATAATGTTTTAAAAGAAAACTTCCTAAATCCTTAACCCATTGATTTGTAAGAATAAGTCTTTGGTCTAAAAGTCTACTAACATGATCTGCTCTACTTAATTCCATTAAGTTTATGCAACTTTTTAAACATCCATGAAGTAAAACTTCAACTTCTAGAGGTGCACCCCATACATCCATGGGTCTATCAATCATAAATGCGCAATCTGGAACAAACAGAACTGGAGTACCCTCAAATGTTGGATGTAGAACTAAATCTAATAGGAGTTGAATACCTCTTTGAACGCTTTGACTTTTTCCGAAAGCATAATCGCCGCTTTTATTGACATAATACCAACATAAAATGGGCCACCATAAACTTGCATCAGCTGAAGTAATCCTCCCTATTGATCTTTGACCATAGTCTCCAATAAGCTTTCCATTTTCTTCAACGAAACTAGTAGGAAATACTCCACGTGTTTGGTAATTAGTACTTTGTAACTCAAGACAAACACTTAGGAACTTTTTGACTATTTCGTACCTTTTTTGAGTAATGAGGTAAATCATTACAGGAACGTTGTCTCTTAAAAATATTTCTCCATAATTTAATTTTTGATTTTTTGTTGGGTGTTCTAGTGCAGCAACGCTTCCCACTAACTCTCCCGATATTTCAACTAAAGTCTTTTCGAAGTGTTTTTTTGCATTTGTAACAATTTTCTCCTCTTCAGAACTTGGTCTTACTCTTAAATTTTTTTGACTAAATCTTTCTGCCATTTAGTTTATATCCCTTTATTTCAGCCTAGTTGTTTAAAGAGACTTTGAACAAATAAAAAATTAATAAAAAATTTTTGTATAAAAGGTTGCACAATTACAGTCGGATGGTTTAGTATTTCCTTCTGGGCAAAAATTTATTTTTTGCATTATTCAAACAGTTATCTTAAATCTGATTTTTGGTAAATGAATGAACTATCTGGAGATTTGATTTCGATCATTATTTTCAGCCAGAAGAAGGGTTTTCCTTCAAAGTGAGTTATTCACTTGTTGTTTAACTCTGCACCTAGAAAATTTAAAAACTTAGGAACTGATGCTTTTATTGCGTCAAAACTTTATCAAATTAATTTGGTAAATCGGAGATGTATTTGCAATAAAGGTGTGAGGTCCCGTCAAGAATATATAAAATTGTTTTCAATTGCTAACTTTATAGTTTTTGAAAACCAACGGATCTGAGATCTTGGAAAGTCACTTAAAATTTTTTTAATGTGCACTCAAAGTAATCCTTAATTATTTAAGGAGGCTGAACCTAAATAAATAAAGTCAATCTTATTTTTATTTGGAGAATGCAATTCATATTGAGTAGATTTATCTACAAAAGGATTTGAACACAACGGAGAGTTTGATCCTGGCTCAGGATGAACGCTGGCGGCGTGCTTAACACATGCAAGTCGAACGAACCTTCGGGTTAGTGGCGGACGGGTGAGTAACGCGTGAGAATCTGCCCTCAGGAGGGGGATAACGGTTGGAAACGACCGCTAATACCCCATATGCCTATTGGTGAAATGAATTTCGCCTGAGGATGAGCTCGCGTCTGATTAGCTAGTTGGTGAGGTAATGGCTCACCAAGGCTTCGATCAGTAGCTGGTCTGAGAGGATGATCAGCCACACTGGGACTGAGACACGGCCCAGACTCCTACGGGAGGCAGCAGTGGGGAATTTTCCGCAATGGGCGAAAGCCTGACGGAGCAACGCCGCGTGAGGGACGAAGGCCTCTGGGCTGTAAACCTCTTTTCTCAAGGAAGAAGATATGACGGTACTTGAGGAATAAGCCACGGCTAATTCCGTGCCAGCAGCCGCGGTAATACGGGAGTGGCAAGCGTTATCCGGAATTATTGGGCGTAAAGCGTCCGCAGGCGGCTTTTCAAGTCTGCTGTTAAAGCGTGGAGCTTAACTCCATCATGGCAGTGGAAACTGAAAGGCTTGAGTATGGTAGGGGCAGAGGGAATTCCCGGTGTAGCGGTGAAATGCGTAGATATCGGGAAGAACACCAGTGGCGAAGGCGCTCTGCTGGGCCATTACTGACGCTCATGGACGAAAGCCAGGGGAGCGAAAGGGATTAGATACCCCTGTAGTCCTGGCCGTAAACGATGAACACTAGGTGTCGGGGGAATCGACCCCTTCGGTGTCGTAGCTAACGCGTTAAGTGTTCCGCCTGGGGAGTACGCACGCAAGTGTGAAACTCAAAGGAATTGACGGGGGCCCGCACAAGCGGTGGAGTATGTGGTTTAATTCGATGCAACGCGAAGAACCTTACCAGGGTTTGACATCCTGCGAACCTCTTAGAAATTTGAGGGTGCCTTCGGGAATGCAGTGACAGGTGGTGCATGGCTGTCGTCAGCTCGTGTCGTGAGATGTTGGGTTAAGTCCCGCAACGAGCGCAACCCACGTTTTTAGTTGCCAGCATTTAGTTGGGCACTCTAGAAAGACCGCCGGTGATAAACCGGAGGAAGGTGTGGATGACGTCAAGTCATCATGCCCCTTACACCCTGGGCTACACACGTACTACAATGCTACGGACAAAGGGCAGCAAACTCGCGAGAGCTAGCAAATCCCATAAACCGTGGCTCAGTTCAGATCGTAGGCTGCAACTCGCCTACGTGAAGTAGGAATCGCTAGTAATCGCAGGTCAGCATACTGCGGTGAATACGTTCCCGGGCCTTGTACACACCGCCCGTCACACCATGGAAGTTGGCCATGCCCGAAGTCGTTACTCCAACCCTTGTGGAGGAGGACGCCGAAGGTGGGGCTAATGACTGGGGTGAAGTCGTAACAAGGTAGCCGTACCGGAAGGTGCGGCTGGATCACCTCCTAACAGGGAGACAACAAAATGTTTAATATTATTATTTTGTCACCTTAGGTCGATCGGTATCTCACGTTTTTAATTTATTAAGAATTTCATTTCCTAAGTTTTTCTAGGTCACACCCATTATTTTTCCTGGGCCATTAGCTCAGGTGGTTAGAGCGCACCCCTGATAAGGGTGAGGTCCCTGGTTCAAGTCCAGGATGGCCCATATCTCTATGTTGGGGGTATAGCTCAGTTGGTAGAGCGCCTGCTTTGCAAGCAGGATGTCAGCGGTTCGAGTCCGCTTACCTCCACTGATTACCACCTCTTCCATAATTTGAAGAAAGGAAATTTTTTGAGTTGTGATCAAATTCTGAACGAATCTAGCTTCCTAATGAATCCATTAAGATGCTGGACTCATTGAATTAATTTTCATTGTTTTCAGAGAACCTTGACAACTGCATAGATTATTTTTAAAGACAATAAGCATCTTTAATGATGCAGATTTATTATTTGTGCGAATGCATTAATAACAATTCTATTAAGCTGATGCTTCAATTTAATGAAGTTATTGGTCAAGCTACAAAGGGCTCACGGAGGATACCTAGGCACACAGAGGCGATGAAGGACGTGGTTACCTGCGATAAGTCTCGGGGAGTTGGAAGCACACTTTGATCCGGGAATTTCCGAATGGGGCAACCCCATGTACGGCCAACTGAATATATAGGTTGGTGCGAGCTAACCCAGCGAACTGAAACATCTTAGTAGCTGGAGGAAGAGAAAGTAAATAACGACTCCCTCAGTAGCGGCGAGCGAACGGGGAATAGCCCAAACCGATAGTCTTGACTATCGGGGTTGTGGGACAGCAATATGGATCAATAAGTCTAGAAGAAACGTTTGAATGGCGTGCCATAGAGGGTGAAAGCCCCGTAATCGAAAGATAAGTTGACCTAGCTGTATCCCGAGTAGCACGGAGCACGTGGAATTCCGTGTGAATCTGCGAGGACCACCTCGTAAGGCTAAGTACTACTGTGTGACCGATAGTGAAACAGTACCGCGAGGGAAAGGTGAAAAGAACCCCGGGAGGGGAGTGAAATAGAACATGAAACCGTGAGCTTACAAGCAATGGGAGCCCGACTAATCGGGTGACCGTGTGCCTGTTGAAGAATGAGCCGGCGACTTATAGGCACTGGCGGGTTAAACCGGAAATGGTGGAGCCACAGCGAAAGCGAGTCTTAATAGGGCGTTTGTCAGTGTTTATAGACCCGAACCCTGGTGATCTAACCATGGCCAGGATGAAGCTTGGGTGATACCAAGTGGAGGTCCGAACCGACTGAAGTTGAAAATTCAGCGGATGAGCTGTGGTTAGGGGTGAAATGCCAATCGAACCAGGAGCTAGCTGGTTCTCCCCGAAATACGTTGAGGCGTAGCGTCTAGTGCTCCAGCAGGGGGGTAAAGCAACCATTTCGGTGCGGGCTGCGAAAGCGGTACCAAATCGATATGAACTCTGAATACCCTGTGTGTAACTAGGCAGTCAGACTGTGGGGGATAAGCTCCATAGTCAAGAGGGAAACAGCCCAGACCGCCAGCTAAGGTCCCAAAATTAACGCTAAGTGATAAAGGAGGTGGGATTGCCCAGACAACCAGGAGGTTTGCCTAGAAGCAGCCATCCTCAAAGGAGTGCGTAATAGCTCACTGGTCGAGCGATCCTGCGCCGAAAATGAACGGGGCTAAGCGTTATACCGAAGCTGCGGATAAATTTATTTATGGTAGGGGAGCGTTCTATGTAGGGTGAAGCGTTAGCGTAAGCGGACGTGGACAGCATAGAAGTGAGAATGTCGGCTTGAGTAGCGAAAACATGGGTGAGAATCCCATGCCCCGAAACCCTAAGGGTTCCTCCGGCAGGCTCGTCCGCGGAGGGTTAGTCTGGACCTAAGGCGAGGCCGAAAGGCGTAGTCGATGGATAACAGGTCAATATTCCTGTACCAGATGTGTTTTGAGAAGGGGGACGGAGAAGGCTAACCAGGCCAGATGTTGGTTACTGGTTCAAGCGTTCGAGGCTTTGAGAGATGGAGAAAACATCTTGAGCTAAGGCGTGAGTACGAGCTGCTACGGCAGCGAAGTTGGTGATGTCATGCTTCCAAGAAAAGCCCTATACTCGTTAAGACACAAATGCCAGTACCCGAAACCGACACAGGTGGGGTGGTAGAGAATACCGAGGGGCGCGAGATAACTCTCTCTAAGGAACTCGGCAAAATGGCCCCGTAACTTCGGGAGAAGGGGTGCCAGCGAGAGCTGGTCGCAGTGAAGAGGCGCAAGCGACTGTTTACCAAAAACACAGGTCTCCGCTAAGTCGCAAGACGATGTATGGGGGCTGACACCTGCCCAGTGCCGGAAGGTTAAGGAAGCTGGTTAGCTTTTAGTGAAGCTGGCGACTGAAGCCCCGGTGAACGGCGGCCGTAACTATAACGGTCCTAAGGTAGCGAAATTCCTTGTCGGGTAAGTTCCGACCCGCACGAAAGGTGTAACGATTTGCGCGCTGTCTCGGAGAGAGGCTCGGCGAAATAGAATTGTCTGTGAAGATGCGGACTACATACACCCGGACAGAAAGACCCTATGAAGCTTTACTGTAGTTTGATATTGTGCTCGGGCTCTGAATGCGCAGAATAGGTGGGAGACGTTGAAATAGTGCTTGTGGGTACTATTGAGTCATCGGTGAGATACCACTCTTTTAGAGCTAGGGTTCTAACGCTTACCCGTTATCCGGGAAGCGGACAGTATCTGATGGGCAGTTTGACTGGGGCGGTCGCCTCCTAAAAGGTAACGGAGGCGCACAAAGGTTCCCTCAGGCTGGTTGGAAATCAGTCGTTGAGTGCAAAAGCAGAAGGGAGCTTGACTGTGAGACCTACAAGTCGAACAGGGACGAAAGTCGGTTTTAGTGATCCGACGGTTCTGCGTGGAAGGGCCGTCGCTCAACGGATAAAAGTTACTCTAGGGATAACAGGCTGATCTCCCCCAAGAGTTCACATCGACGGGGAGGTTTGGCACCTCGATGTCGGCTCATCGCAACCTGGGGCTGAAGTCGGTCCCAAGGGTTGGGCTGTTCGCCCATTAAAGCGGTACGCGAGCTGGGTTCAGAACGTCGTGAGACAGTTCGGTCCATATCCGGTGTATGCGCAGGAATATTGAGAGGATTTCTCCCTAGTACGAGAGGACCGGGAGGAACGCACCTCTGGTGTGCCAGTTATCGTGCCAACGGTAAACGCTGGGTAGCCATGTGCGGAGTGGATAACCGCTGAAAGCATCTAAGTGGGAAGCCCACCTCAAGATGAGTATTGCCATGGCTTAAGCCAGTAAGGTCACGGGAAGAACACCCGTTGATAGGCTCTACGTGGAAGCTTGGTAACAAGTGCAGCGGAGGAGTACTAATAGACCGAGGGCTTGACCAAATAAACTTAATTTATTGTTTTTAATTTATATAATTTTCTATGCAGTTCTCAAGGTTCACACTATCCTGGTGTTCATGGCGATGTGGAACCACTCCGATCCATCTCGAACTCGGTTGTGAAACGCATCAGCGGCGAAAATATTTAGGGGGTAGCCCCTTGAGAAAATAGCTCGATGCCAGGTAAAAATATTTAAAAGGGTTTACTCTTATTGAGTAAGCCCTTTTTTATTTTTGGCATTTAGGACACCAATGTGTACTTCTTCCAGTAATTTTTTGTCTTTCAATTAAATTTCCACATTTACGACATTCTTTTCCAGTTCTCCTATAAACATTTGTCTGTAAACCAAAATTTCCATTCTCTCCTTCCAAGTCCCTAAAGTCGCTAAATGTCGTTCCCCCAGAACCAATACTTTTTTTTAATACAGTTACAATTGACTCTTTAAGCTTGATTAATTCATTCTTCTTTATTGTTCGAGCTTCTCTAAAAGGTGAGATGCCAGCAGAGTATAAACTTTCATCAGCATAAATATTACCTATACCTGCCACTATTGTTTGATCTAATAAGATAGCTTTTATAGATTTTGTTCTTTTTGAAATAACTTTTTTAAGATAATTTGCATCAAAGTCTTTAGAAAATGGTTCTGGTCCTAATGATCCTAGTCCTTTAATTACTTTGTTAAGCGATAGGCCTTTGTTAATCCACCACATTTGACCAAAACTTCTTACGTCAACGTACCTAAGCTCGTTATTATTTTTATCGAAAAATCTTATTCTTGTATGTTTACAAGGATGACTTGAGTTTTCAATAAATTTAAAATATCCAGTCATTCTTAGATGAACTACAAGAAATCCTTTATTTTTTGAATTTTCTACAAGAAATTGGGCATTCTCATTTTGAACTTCTTTTAATTGAGCTATTAAATATTTTCCTCTTCTATCCCATTTATAAATAAGTGAGTTCAGAAGTCCTTTAATGAATTCTTCTTTGTTGATTGGGAATGCTACAGTTGAATCCCTACAGACTTCTACTTTTTTAATAATAAAGTTATTAAGTTTTTGCTCTAAACCTCTGCGAACTGTCTCTACTTCTGGTAATTCAGGCAATTATTTAGGCTTTCTCTAATTCACTTTCAGCGAAATTATTCGTATTTGCTCCACCATCAGTTCCGCTTATACCAGCGTAATTTACTTTATCGAATCTGACTACACAGTTATATTTAATGCCTGAGGTATCAACTGAAGCAACTTTACCGATTTCATTATACCAATATGATTCTGGTCTTTTTACTCTTACGAGATCTCCTCTTGAAATAGCCATTACTATTAATTTAACTTTTTGTAGAATAACTCATCATTAATATTCTTAGACAAATTATTCACACATATTAATTAAAGTTTTAACAAAAATCATTTATTAAATTATTTTCGAATTTTTCTTTAGCAGGCTTACTTCCCTTCCATTTCCCGCCAGGTATTCTTACATCTAATTCATTTTTATCACAATTGATTGAAATAATCAGTTTTTTATTTTCTTGATTTAGAACGTTTAAAACTTTTCTACCTTTAATATCTTTATATGTTTTACTTTGGGTAATTATAGGACCATAAATTTTTTTATCTAACTCAATTAAGTCATTATTTTTTTTATTTTCAGTTGTTTCATATTTTTCTGAATTAATTGTGTTCTTTTTTCTTATTGTGAGCTTTTGACCAATTTTTATTGAATCAGCATTATTGATATTATTAATCTCTATCAGTTCTTTTACTTTTAAATTATATTTGTTCGATATGTCAGTAAGATTTTCACCAGTTTGAACAATATGATAATTTTTAATTAAATCTGATTGTTTTGTAAGATTTTCAGAAGATTCGGAGATCATAAGATTTTGGCCAACAAAGATATAATTTTCATCTTTTAAGTTATTCAATTTAATAATTAAATCTTTATTAATTGAATAGAATTTTGAAATACTTGATATTGTGTCTCCACTTTTTACAATATGAATTTTTTTTATTTCAGTTTTTTCTTCAGTAGTTGATTCTTTTCTAGCAATATTCTCAATTTTGTTTTTTGATGAAAATATTTTTTCTTCTGATTTTATCAATGAGTGATTAAAAAAATTAATAAATATGGCAATTACTAAAAATGCAAATTTCATAAAACTCACTATTTATTTAAAGATAATCTTTAAATTTAAAATCGCTAGGTTTTTGAAAACAATTTAAGTAATTTAAACCTGAAAAATAAACTTTAAAAATTTCTTTACTCTTTCATAGGGGGGATACCGCAGATTTGAATCAAATAAAAAACCTTTAAAAGTAATAGATTTTTGATTTGAAAAATTTCGAAAACCTTCTTCTCCATGAAATTTACCAATACCACTTTGCCCAACGCCTCCAAAGGGTAAATTTGGAATAAGGACTGGCAACATCACATCATTTATACAAATTGTTCCAGAGCTGGTTACTTTTGAAATATGATTATGGATTTTTTTATTGCCTCCAAATAAGTAGATTGCTAAGGGTTTTGATGTTTGACTAATCTGTTTTAAAGCTGATTCTTTATCATTAATTCCAACTATAGGAAGTAGTGAACTGAATAATTCTTTCTGCAAAATATCTGTTTCATTTAATTTAGTTCTCAAAATTGTAGGAGATATTTTCAACTTTTTTTTACTAAAAGTCCCCCCAAATAAAATTCTTTTTTCTTTTTCATATTGTTTGAGAATTTCTACAGTTGATGTAAATTGTTTTTTCTCCAATTTTGATAGGTTTTCGGAAATAATTGGATTATCTCCGTAAAAACTTACGATGTATTTTTTTAATTTTTCTATAAAAATATTTTCAATTTCTTTATCTACAAAGATATGATTCGGAGCCATGCAGGATTGACCAGAATTAAAAAATTTACCCCAAACAATTCTTTTTGCAGCCACTTCTAAATTTGCATTCTTGAAAACAATTACAGGATTTGTTCCGCTTAACTCAAGAGTTAATGGAGTTAAGTTTTTTGAAGCTAATTTCATTATAGATTTTCCAGTTTCAGTACTTCCTGTAAAAAAAATGTGGTCAAAATTTTGTTCAATTAATTTTATGGATTGTTTATTATCACCCTCTACTGTCATTAGGACATCTTTACGGAAATATTTGGAAGTAAGCTTTTTAATAAGTTTTGAGGTCGCAGGACATTTCTCTGAGGGTTTTATAACTGCAGTATTTCCTGCTGAGAAAATATTTACCAATGGCTTTAAAATATAAAGTAATGGGTAATTATAAGGACCAAGAATTAAGACACACCCAAGAGGTTCATAAATAACTTTGGAGGATGATGGAAAAAGATAAAAAGGTGTATCAATCTTTTTTGGTCGCATCCAAGAATTGAGTTTCTTTTTTATAAGTGAAATTTCTTCTTTCACTAAAAGTATTTCTGAAAGCCCTTCAATTTCAGATTTGCCGAGATCAACAAAAAGTGATTTAATTATCTCTTTTTTATTTTCATCCAAAAGTTTAGAAACTATATTGATATGATGGATCCGCCATTTTATATCTTCAGTTTTACCAGTGAGAACTGTATTTTTTAATTTATAGATGTCTTCTAAATGAAATTTATCAGAAATTTTCATTTTTTACCTTTGAATAGTATTAAATATATCAGAGGATAAATTGTAAATAACTAAGGTTTTTAGGCAGTTCAATCAAAGCGAATTATTTATGAGAAATAATCAAATTTATTAATATTGCTATTAAAAATTCAAATTTTTCTTGGTTAATATATTTCTATGAGGGAAAATTTTTCAATTAGATTGATATCTATAAATGAAATACCAGAAGTCACAAACTGGGCAAGGTTAGAAGGATTTTCTCCTGGAATGGATGATTTATCAATTTATAGAAATACAGATAAACAAGGGGTATGGGTAGCTTGCCTAGACAATAATCCCATAGGCTCTATTGCGTGTATAAAATATAATTCCTCGTATAGTTTTATAGGTTTATTTATCGTTAAAAAAGAATTCCGGAATAATGGATATGGAGTGAGATTATGGAAACATGCCCTCGAATATTTGAAAAATATTGATTGTATTGGTCTTGAGGCTGCCCCAGATAGATTAAATGATTACGCAAAATGGGGGTTTAGAAAATCTTCCATTACAAATCGATGGAAATTAAATGGTTCTCAAGATTTGCCATTGAGAAATTTCTATAAAGATCAATTTCATTCTTTTAAAGTTGTCCCGGGTAATAAAATTTCTTCTGAAGCAGTCTTAATTTATGATGATCAAAGAGAACCTAGTCCCAGACCACATTTTCTAAATGACTGGTTGAAAAATTCTCATGGTAATGTCAGCGCAATTGTCGATAATAATGGGATGTGCCATGGATTTGGCAGGATAAGACCTTGTGTATTGGAGGATAATGAGCAAGGCTGGAGAATTGGCCCACTTTTAGCGGATACTCCACCACTTGCTGAATTATTAATAAGGGAGTTAGTTGGTGATTTAGATGCTCAAATCTTTTTGGATTGCTCTAATCTGAACCCTTATGCAAATTATCTTTTATCAAGTTTGGGATTTGAGGAAATATCAAAAACTTACAGAATGTATAAAGGTATTCAACCTCCCTGCCCTATGAATCAAGTATATGGACTTGCCTGCTTGGAACTGGGATGATTTCCTTTAAAACGTTCATTTCCCCTTTTTTTGTAATACTGAAAGAAGTTTGTTTAATTAAGATTAACTTCCAGAAGGTTTCAAGATTTTTTCTACAATATCGGCGTTGACTATAGTGATCTCTCCATTGTCAATATTGGCAACTTGAAACAAGGTCCATGAATTTGGATTTCTAGCTCCTCCAATACAGTCGATAACTTGACCGACCCAATAATTTTCATTCTTTTCCTTAGTATCTTCGCAATTTTCTTTTTTAATTGCGACATAATCACCAGGCCTAACGAAAAGAAACTCAGGAGTTTCTGAGCTCACAATAAATAACTAATAGTATATACGTACTATAGTAAGTTATTAGTTTTGTTGCTGAACTTTGAATTATTTAGCAAACTAGGGGTAATTCAAAAATAAAATGGAATCAACTGAAATTGCAATATTTTCAACATTATTGGGGTTAATTTTAGCTTTAACTGACGCTTATATAGAACGAAATATTCCTGGATAATAAATACTTCTAATTCATTTCTTAAATTAAATAAGATTTAAGCTGGTCTAATATGTCGGCACGGTTGGAAACTAGTTTTGTAAAAACTAAATATATCAACCCTCCCATTGCAAGCCTTCCGTTAATTTTTTCTAACTGCTTTAGTTTTCTCAAAAGTTACCCTTGCGGTTAAATAAAATTTAAAGGGTATAGAAAATAAAAAAGTATTGATTACTTCAAAATTAAAAAAAAATTATAGAAATATTATTTAAAGCACGAATTAAATTTAAAGCCAAGCTTCTTTCATCTCAAGATAAAGTCTCTCACTCTCAGCAGAGTTAATTTTGCTGTCTGAATAGGATTGTTGCTGCTGCTGCTGCTGCTGCTGAGTTGAGTTAGTATTAGGATTTTGGACTTCGCTCATTAGAGGGGCTGAATAATTGTGTTTATTCTCTCATATTTAAAGCTTTTTTTGTCAACTTAAATTCTTAAATTTTTTTTAAATTTTCTACGCTTTTAATTTTCCTGTTTTGAGTGAATTTATTTCGCTACAGTAGTTTTGGTATATAGGAATTTAACTTCCCAATATACAATTCCCAGGAAGATAGCACTTGCAATAATAATTTCAGAAATGGCTAACATTTTATTTTTCAATACTAATTTAATTTTGGTATCAATTTACACAGAATGCAATAGGTACTAATTACATTCTAGATTTTAAAAAATCTTATTTAATAAAATAACGCGTCGAAATAATATAAAATTTTAAGTTAGATACATATTTTTTCCGTGGGAAATTTCATAAATTCAACAACTCTTATACCTTTAATACCTTTAATAACCTCTTTATTTATTCTTATTTTATTGGCAAGTTTTAACAGAACACTTAACAGGTTAACAAAACCAGTTACTGCACTGGTTGCATTATCTTTATTAAGTTCTGCTTTTATAAGCTTATTTGACTATTTTAAGAAAATAGAAGAAGAATTAGTTTTATCTGAATTTCTCAAATTTTTTGAAGAAAAAAATTTAGTTATACATCTCAATTTAGTAAATGAAAAGATTATAATTTTTTTCTCATTAATAATGATATTAATTATTGGAATATCTTTTTATAAATTGCCTAGAAAAAAAGGTTACGTCTCATTAATGATCAGCCTAGGATTAATTTCTTCTTCGGTGATACTCTCAATATTGCTGATAGATTTCTCAGCACTAATCTAAACTGTTGTAAGCATTGACAAAGCTTCGTTAAGTTCTTGGACATGATTTAATTCATCTTGGGCAATTTCTTTTATTTTTTGATCATTTGGATTATCTATTAAATATTTGGAATAAGTTTCAAATGCATGTTCTTCGATTTTTATGTTTACATCATAAGCATTAGCTGGAGAGAGGAAATAATAAAAAACCATGATCCAGTAATAGACAAGAACAAGGTGTCTCGCAAAAAATCTATCAATCCAGAACCTATCACCTCCTCTTTTCTCCATTTCTTTAAGATGCTCAGTTTCGTTAATAGCTTGATAAAAATGTTCTTTCATTAAAATCATAGTTTTCTCATTTTTAATTCCTAGAGATTCTTTAAAATGAAGAACAGAAAGAAATGCAAAATAAGGTGATCTAGCTATAACTTCTAAAACCCAAAATCTTTGTAAAGATCTACCAGAGTATATGAAGTCTAAGAAGTTAACTGTGCTGTTCAAAATCAAAGAATTTAATTTCTTCATGGATTTAGTTTTTCTTTAAGTATAATTACTCACCCGTTCGAGGACTATGATGTATTTAAGTAATTAACCAAAAATTAATATTTATAGTCTAAAAATTGTTACTTCCATTGAAATATTTTTTTTTCATGCATTAATTGGATAGATAAAAATTTTATATGACAACTACTGAAAAAATTGCAAATGCCAAAAAAAGGATTGATGAATTAGAAAGACTTATAAAATTTTGGAATGATTCAGACCATGATGAGTCAAAAATAGTAAATTTTTCAAAGAACATTGAAAATAAAGTTGCTTAGATTGTGAAGATTAAGGCTAATTAACTTTATCTACTCAAAGTGATTTAATATCTTTGAGGTTTCGAATATTGTTTAATTTATAAATAGAGCAATTAAACCTATTTTCAAAAACTGTAAGGAAGAAATAATCTAAAAGAAAAATAAATATGAAAACCTTTTCAAAAAAATATTTAGTTCCGATTAAATTTATACCATGGGTTTTTTGGGTATTTATATCTTTTATGAGCTTATATTTGTGTAAGATAGCCTGGGTAAATTGAATAATTAATGGATCTAGCTTCTCCTTAGCCAACCAGGGGCACCGCCAAACCAATCCGATATATCATCTTCATTAGGGTTGAAATGATTTTCTTTATCTAGTCCATCTATCCCAAATGATTGTAAGAGGTTATCAATCCCCCCATCATTTTTCGTACCATTCCTTCTAAAACTGTTAGCTTTTTTCAGCCAAAGAGAAATTGTAGAGTTATGGTGTGCAAATTTCTCGACATATATTCTTTCTTCTAATGTAATTGATTTATCTTGAGCAATTCTTTTAATTATTCCTTGGATTTTTAGTCTTTTTGAATTACTAAGAAGCATTTTGCGATCAATTTATTATTCTTTTTATAGGAAGGATTACTAAACATATCTTGTCAATGTTAATTTCAACAAATTAACTATTTTAAAAGGTTTTTAAGCAATAAAAGTCTTAAGACACTAAAAAAAGGGATCAATAAGTTATTTATGATACTTTTATTCATTTATCAAACTTATAATTCCCACAAATTAGATAAAAAAAATCAATGCATTTTCAAAGACACTCTAAAATTTAAGAAAAGTCGACTCAATTGTTGCATAATAGTAAATCTGTACTACTATTAGTACAGATGTATTGTTAAGACATGAAAGTGATTTCATCTTCTCCTTATGCCCCTTTTAATTCAAAAGAGTGGAATTCTCTAATAAGCAAAAATGTAAAGTTTGAAAATACTCCAATAAAGATTCAAAAAAAATTTTATAGAACTTTTATTCTAAAAAAGATTGTAAAAGATAAACTTTTGCAAGAGAAGAATGAATTACACCAACAAATGCAACTCGTATTCGGATAGAAAAATATTAACTAACAATCTTTTTATTGAATATTATTTTACGAGATCCAATTTTTTGTTAGATTAGTAGAAATACAAGAAGGATTTAATTTGGCTGTTGATCGAGAACTTTTAAAAGAAGTTACCCAAGAACTTTGGAATACCGTAAAAAAACTAAGACCTGAAATAGATCGGCAAACTCGACTTCAATTAGTTTTAAAGGCCTTATTAACTATTGGAGATTTACCAGATCAAATGCAAGCTGCCATGGTAGTAGGTGTTTGCGCAGAAATGGATAAAAGTGATGTTGATAATGTTGAATCTAATTCACAAACTAAAGATTCAAGCGGAGTTGATACATCTACAGGCAGAAAAGTAGTTAGAAGAAGTTCAGCTAAATAAACTTTAAACGATCATCCTTTAATTTTCTTTGATTCGTTTTTGTTAAGTCTATTGAATAGGTAATATGAAATTACAAGTAAGAGGGGAACGAATATTGAATGCAAAGTCATCATTAATTCTGTTTGGCCCATTCCTATAAGATTTGACTCGTTTGGAAGTTGTTCTGACCAAGTGCCAACTAAATGCCAGGCTTGAGGAATTGATAAGAAAAACATATAAGAGCTATAAGTTAAGTTTATGTTCAGATAAAGATTATCATTATTGAACGTTTTTGCTTTCTTTATTCTTATTTCTTAACTAAGTATTTGTAGAGTTATAAAAAATAACTTGATTCATAAATTTATTTTCTTAAGAAGAGTTTTAAACTCTTTTTTACCAATAATTTTTTCAGCTGCGTAAGCGCCACTTGCTGAAACAGCAGGAATTCCAATACCTGGAAATGTACTTGCACCGCAAGTAAACAAATTTTTAACTGGAGTTTTGCAGCCTGGGAAAAGACCTTTTGCTGCAGATAATGCAGGGCCGTAACTACCGCAATAGGTATTGGTGAATTTTTTATGAGTGATTGGGGTTCCTAGCATCTTTAAATCAATCCTTTCATCTATATCAGGGATGAATTTTCGCACTGCATTAAGGAATATTGAACATCTTTCTTCTTTCAAATTTCTATATTCTAATTCCTTTGGATTTAGGTTTTCCCAAATTTCCCAAGGTTCATTTGCGGGAGTATATCCATGAAGAACATGCTTCCCTTCAGGGGCCATATTTTTATCTAAAACAGATGGGATTGAAAATACAGCTATATTTCTTTCTGCGGTTATACCTTTTTCCCACTCATCAACATGTATGGCATGTATTGGCAAATTTTCAAGACCATCAGCATCAAAACCTAGATGTATATGAAGGAAAGAATCACATTTATTAGGGTTCAAAACTTTTGTATTCCATCTTTTTGAAATTTCATTTGGAATTAACTTTTTTAAATTCCAAACATCAGTATTCGTGACAACAGATTCACAACTATAACTAGAACCATTATTAAGAGTTATACCTGTAGCTAAATTTTTATTGAAGTTAATTGTCTTTACTCTTGAAGAAAGAATTAATTCTCCTCCATTTTTTTTAAATCCATTAACTAAGGCTTTTACGATAGATTCACTACCTCCTTTGGGGTATTCAAGGTATGAATTTGGTTCAAACCATTCGTTAAATAAAGTAGCCATCGCAGCTGTATTTGTATCATGCATTGACATACCACTTATCAAAAAGCTCAATAAATCAACCCAATTTCTGAGAAAAGGATCATCTAGATGATTATTTACTAAATTCCCAAAGCCTTTATTAATTTTTGGTATTTGATTGATATTAGGTAAAAATTTTGAGGTTAAATTTATTAGATCGAAGAAATTTATCGATTCGGGAGAAAATGAGAGTAAAGGTATTTCATTTATTATTTGGCTAAGAGGTTTTATTCCGGAAATAAATGATTCCCATTCTTGAACAGATTTCTCACCTCTTAAAGTTTTAATTGTTTGTTTAAAAGGTTCTTCCCCCACATCAAGATAAAAATCGCCTTCTGGGACAATTACTTGCCAACCTTTGTATTGAAATAGTTCAACCTCTTCATCAAGTAATTTAAGAATTTGCCCTAGGGGATTAGTTGTCGGCCATTTACCTATTCCACTCCACAACGAAGGACCTGATTCGAAAGTGTAACCATTTCTTTTGAAACTGTGAGCAACACCTCCTGGCTGGCTATGAGCTTCACATATAAGTACTTTTTTGCCTGCTAAAGCCAGAATCGAACCGCAACACAATCCACCTATTCCACTACCTACTATTACAACATCGTACTTTTCCATTAATTATTTACTTTACTCTTCTCCCAAAACTAATTAGTTTTAGACAAATGTATTAGTTGAAGTAGTAATACTTAGTATAACAGCTAGGAAAAATATGTAAGGGACTGCTTTTAGAGGGATGTATCCTTGACTTTTAGAGATGAAATCCATTGATTTAGTTACTATATGTAAACATATTAACGGGATCTTGTTCCTTATGTGTGCCATAAAATTATTTTTTTGGAAATATTTTGAAATAAAGAAATCTTTTTGGAGAGATTTTTTAACTAAGAACATTTTTTAAGAAGTTATCTTAGTATTTGATTCTTAGATTAAGATCTATTATGAAACACTTTCCTGATATTAATGAGATAAAACTATTAGAAAAAAATTCCCAAAAAAATGGTAGTGGAATTGTATATGAGGAATTGTTAGGAATATGGAAGTTTAAGTATGTATGGGGCAAGGAGTCAGATGAAATCAAAAATATACCCAGTTCGATTCTCCAAGTATTGTCGGCAAGACTCGAATTGAAAAGTAAAAATAAAGAGGATCAAATAAATTATGAAATAAAAAATTCAATTAATTTCGGATTATTAAATATTACTTTTATAGGTAGCGCAGAATTAAAAGGGATTAGACCTCTATTGGCTTTCTATTTTGAAGAATTGAAAATTAGTATTAGTAATTTTCCTATATTTAATAAAGAATTAAAAAAACCAGAAGATAAAAAAATGCCTTTTTTCTCACTTGTAGGAATTAGCACTAAAGATAATTGGTTATGTGCTCGGGGCAGAGGCGGAGGGCTTGCAATATGGGTTAAGTCTTAATTTAGTGGTATTCTCCTGGATGATCTACCTTTCTTACGGTAACTTTATCAACTTTTTGTCCATTAAATCTTAAGAGATCATCTCCTGAAAAGTCATAACCTAAGCGTTGACCTATTAGGGCTACATCATCTGCTGTAGAGGATGTAGTAACCTGCTTTTTTAATTCTTCATCAGATTGCATCTTAATTAAAAATTTTCTTATTTCAGAAAAACTCATTACAAGAATTTGATTGATTGATGTTAAAGAAATTTATAAAATCTTTTTCTTAGCAAGAACAAGATAAATAGATAATCATTATACTATTTTTATGACTTACTTATTCCTCTATATAGTTGGCATAATTTTAATTTGGTGGATATATCGTGTCGGTTGGCTTGAGGCGCTCAAAACAGTAGTTAAAGTTATAGTTCCCTCAGCGCTTATTATTTTATTTAACATAAAAGCCGGAAGATTACTTTTTAAAAGTCCTGTAGTCGGTTTATTAAGCGCTTTGCCTACCTCTATTTTTATTTTTAGAGGTTCATTGCCTTTAGTTAGTTATATAAATAACTGGATTGAAAATAAAATAAATAAGTATGATGATTCGGAAGTTATAGATACTGATTCTGTGCCTTTAGATGATTAATTTAATCAAATCCAAGAAATAATTCTTTGTGTACAACAAGAACATCAAATAAAGTTGTTCCATGAATAGGACTTAATGGGATTTTGTCTATATTCAATGCTTCTGCGCAAATTAAATGAGCATCCCATTTTGCGTTGTGATCACTTATTTCAATTGACCACTCAATTACTTTTTTGAAATGATCTGGCATCTCCGAACCAATTTTTCTGCAAATTTGACATAGAACTGACAAAAGAGGAGGCTTTGATGGCCTTTTTAAATCTTTAATAAGACTAGGCTGCGTAAAAACACTTGTATAGCGGATGTAGTCTATTAATTCATATTCTTCTTTAGTAAGAGCTGCTTTATCTAATGCTCTTTCAAATTCGTCTATGGGGGTTATGGGCCTATCCAAAATATTATTTTTTGCTGTTTTCTGAATCTATTTTTTCTTGATTAATTTCATTGGTTTGATTGCTTTCTATAGATTTAAGAGATTCATTTTTATCTTCTTCGTTCATAACTTGATCGATTTCATTTTGAAATTCATTCGACGCTTTTTTAAGGCTTTTCAAAGTTTTGCCAAGCTGTTTTCCTAATTCTGGAAGCTTTTTGGGACCAAAAATTAAAAGAGCTAAGATAAGTATTACAGTAACTTCAGGCAAACCTACACCAAATATATTCATAACTGATAACTATTTAACTAATTAGGAAATCTACTATTAAATATAGTCAAATCATGTGAAAATTTCATTCTTGGAATAGCTTTTTTAATATTAAAAAATTTTGAAAAATATTATTGTTATTAATACTCCTTTAAAGAAAACTACCCAAAGTAATTGATAATCACTCAATTTAAATTTTTTTTGGTACCAATTTATAAGAGTTTTATGTTTACCTATTAATTTTCTCATTTTCACAGAGATTATTTATTACTATCACTTATTTTATCTTAATTTCTTTTATTATTTACTTATAGA
>QCEK01000003.1 GCA_003280655.1 Prochlorococcus sp. AG-355-O17 | reverse complement strand
TTTCTAAGAAATCTAGAAAACTCCCTAAATGCAAGAGATTTAGAATTCATTAGAAAAAATTTTAGCAATGAAGAAAGCCAAAATATACCAAAACAATTTTCAAAGATTATTAATGATTTCCCCAACAGCAAATGGAAGATCAAAAGATTAAAATCTAATATTCCAGATGAAGATATTTTGCGAATAAAAGTTTCTGGTAAAAAACTAGTTAATGGAGAAATATATATACTCGAATCCAAATTTGATTATTTATTTTCAATCGTAAATGAGAAAATAGATGAAGGGATTATCAAAAATTTATTCACCACAATAAGAAATGATAATAATAAAATAGAAATTAGTTTTAAAATTCCTGATAGAGTTCTTACTGGTTCAAAATACGATATCGATATAATTCTAAATCAGCCTCTTGAAGAAGTAATTATTGCTGGAGCTATAAAACCTTATCAAGTGAATTCATTGTTTGAACAAGAAATATTATTGGAGCCATTGGCTTCTGGAGGGATTTTTAAAATAACAAGAGCCCCTTCAAAACCAGGGATACAAATTTGGTCAGGAATCATAGCTCATCCTGAAGGAATGATTACTTTCACAAAGAGTATTGATATTGTTGATGAAATATAGCCTAAGCCTCGTTTAACGCAGCCACACCTGGTAAAGTTTTACCTTCTAAAAGTTCCAAACTAGCCCCACCTCCAGTAGATATATGAGACATTTTCTCAGCTAATCCTGCTTTTTCAACTGCTGCAACTGAATCTCCACCACCAATTATTGTACAAACTTCAGAAAAAGCACTTAAGTCCGCAAGAGTCGTAGCTATTGCATTTGTACCGTCTGCAAATTTATCAAATTCAAAAACTCCCATTGGACCATTCCAAATAATTGTCTTACATTCTGCAAGAGCATTCTGAAAAACTTTAATGGAATCTGGACCAATATCTAGACCCATCCAATTCCCACTAATTGCATCAATTTGAGATATTTTACTATTGGCGTCAGGAGAAAATTCATCAGCCAAAACAACATCAGTGGGTAATAATAATTCTACTCCTTTTGCTTTTGCTTTTGCTTCTAAATCTTTAGCAAGCTCGAGTTTATCCTCTTCTACAAGGCTCTTTCCGACATCTAAACCTCTAGCTTTATAAAAAGTGAAAATCATACCTCCACCAATCATGATTTTGTCACACTTATCTAGTAAAGAATCAAGTACTCCTATTTTGCTACTAACCTTTGATCCTCCAACTATTGCTGCCAATGGACGCTTTGGGGAATCTACAGCTCCTTGTAGGTATTTCAATTCTTTTTCTAAAAGGAATCCAGCTACTGAGGGACTTAAATAATTTGTAACACCCTGAGTTGAAGCATGCGCTCTATGAGCAGCACCGAACGCATCATTTACATACATATCTGCATGTGATGCTAATTTTTTAGCAAACTCTAGGTCGTTCTTTTCCTCTTCACCAAAAAAACGAACATTTTCAAGTAAAAGAACATCTCCATTAGATAAGCTATTTGATTGTGCAACTGCTTCATCACCAATACAACTATTAGTAAGAGCAACATTTTGCCCCAACAATTCACTTAATCTTGCTGCTACTGGAGTTAATCTCATTTTTTCATTTACCTGACCCTTTGGTCTACCAAAATGAGCAGCTAAAATAACTTTTGCTGAATGATTAATAAGATATTCAATAGTTGGGATCGCTGCACGAATACGCGTATCGTCGGTTATTTGACCATCTTCATTTAATGGAACATTAAAATCTACTCTTACAAGAACTTTTTTTCCTTCTAAATGTGTCTTATCAAGATTGGAAAGAGATAATTTTGACATTAAACAAGCTATATTTATAATCCCAAGACCCTAACGTTAATTTGGGCTTATTGGGTTAAAAAGTAGTAACTGTTACCTATGCCTTAATAAATTTTAAAAATTAACGATTATAAAAATTTTTTAGTCATTAAATTTATACTAAACTTTAGAAGTAAATACTTTTGAAACTTATAAAAACTAAAAGGAATACAAAATTTTATTTGATTTATTGAAGTGGACATACCCAAAATCCAATGGTACCCAGGCCATATCGCAAAAGCAGAAAAGAAATTATCTGAAGTTATCAATAAAGTAGATTTAGTCATAGAAGTTAGAGATGCACGAATTCCTTTGTCAACAGGACATCCACACTTAAATCAATGGATAAATAATAAAAAACATATTCTTGTTATTAACAGATCAGACATGATCTCCTCTCATACAATCAATAGTTGGAACAAATGGTTTAATGATAAAGATCAATATCCTCTTTGGTGTGATGCTAAAAGAGGAATGGGGATTAAAGAAATTTGTAAGTCAGCCAAAGATTCTAGGTCGTCAATCGACGATAGAAGACTATCTAGAGGAATGCGAATTAGGCCAATTAGAGCCCTTACACTTGGTTTTCCAAACGTAGGAAAGTCAGCATTAATTAATAGAATTGCAAAAAAAAGAGTTGTAGATAGCGCTAGGAAAGCAGGCGTGACTCGTAATTTAAGATGGATAAAATTAGAAAGTGGTATAGATCTGCTAGATGCTCCTGGTGTTATACCTCCAAATTTAGAAGATCAAAAATCAGCACTTAATCTTGCACTGTGTGACGATATTGGTGAAGCTGCTTATGAAATAGAGAGTGTCGCAATTGGGTTTATCAAAATCATAGCCACTCTCAACAAAGATAAGAATGCGAATATCTCAGTTAAACAAATATCTAACAGATATGGAGTTGATATTACCAAAGGCTTTAAGAGTCCTTCTGCTTGGATCAACGAAGCAGCTTCAAAACATACCTCAGGTGATAAAAGGAGAATGTCTCATAAGTTATTGGAAGATTATAGAAATCAAATGCTGGGTAAAATTGCTTTAGAAGTCCCACTATGGAATTAAATAATCAAAATTCTTTCGGCATTGGAGAAGGTGAGCTTATAGAAATTATTTATGAACAACCTCTGCCTATGAGGCTAGACAGATGGTTGGTAAGTAAAAGGCCAGAACAAAGTAGAGCAAGAATTCAACATTTTATAAATTCAGGTTTAGTACTTGTAAACTATAAGATCGCAAAAGCAAAGACCCCATTAAAAAATGGCGACAATGTTCAAATATGGATGCCTCCTCCAGAACCTCTTATTTATTTGAAACCTGAAAAAATAGATTTAAATATCCTTTTTGAAGACGAGCACATCATAGTCATCAATAAACAATCAGGTCTAGTAGTTCATCCAGCCCCTGGACACAAATCCGGGACTTTAGTGAATGGATTACTTTTTCACTGTAAAGATCTGCCTGGAATTAATGGGAAATTAAGACCTGGGATTGTTCACAGATTAGATAAAGACACCTCCGGATGTATGGTGATTGCAAAAAGCCAAGAGGCATTAGTAAATCTCCAGAAACAAATTAAAGAAAAAATAGCATCACGCGAATATATTGCAGTAATTCATGGAGCACCTAATTCTGAAGAAGGCCAAATAGTGGGACACATTGGCAGAGATAAATTAAATAGATTGAAATATAAAGTAGTTGAAGAAACTTCAGGAAGGTATGCCTGTACCTATTGGAAATTAGAAGAAAGATTTGGCAATTACTCATTAATGAGTTTCAAACTAAATACGGGTCGAACTCATCAAATAAGAGTTCATTGCGCTCACATTAATCACCCAATTGTGGGTGATCCATTATATGGAAGATGTAAAAAACTACCCTGTAAATTAGATGGCCAAGCTTTACACGCCATCAAGCTTGGACTTATACATCCAATAAATGGTAAAGAAATGATATTTAAATCAGAATTACCATTAGATTTTCAAAAATTACTAAGTGTTCTTAAAGTTAAATGAGATTTAAAGAGGAATTTAGAAGCGATTTTGTATACGGGTTTTGAGTTTTTGTGAATATTTTAGAACTTTCTCCTTCATCAACTATCTTTCCATGATTCATAACTAGTAACCTATTACAAAATCTTTTAGCAATCCCTAAATCATGGGTAATAAAAATAATCGTTAAATTCATTTTTTCCTGAAGGACTCTCAGTAATTCAAGAATCTCTATTTTTACTGAAGCATCCAACATATTTACACTCTCATCACAAATTAAAATTTTTGGCTTCAACAATAGCGCCTTGGCCAATGAAATTCTTTGCAATTGACCACCAGATAATTGGTTAGGATAAGAATTTAAAAAATCATTATTTAAGGGAAGATTTAAATTTCTTAACATTAATCTTATTTCTTTTTCGATTTTTCTTTTATCTGAAATTTTTTGAATAAAAAATATATCTTCCAAAATACTTTTAATTGTCATTTTCGGGTTCAAACTTGAAAAAGGATCTTGAAAAATAATTTGCACTTTATTGTTCTTTTTAAAAGATTTATTTTTTTTCGATGAATGATTTTTATCATAAATTTTGATTTCACCACCTCTTACTTTAAGAAGTCCAATTAAAGCCCTACATAATGTACTTTTACCACTCCCTGAAGAACCAACTATTCCAAGAGCCTCATTCTCATATAACTTGAAACTAACTTCATTTAAAGCCTTATTCCATTTATTAATGAAAATTGAAGAATTTAATTTATACCAATGTCTTAGGTTATTTACCTCTAGAACGACCTCATCTCGAGCATTATTTTTAGTATTTGGTTCTAATACTATTTTTGAAGCATTTACTAACTTTTTCCCGATATCTGATTTTGGTGATTGAAAAATATCTAATATATTCCCTTTTTCAACAATCGATCCCTTTTCAATTATTGCAACTTTTTTACACCACTTTGCTGCAAGATTAATATCATGACTAATTAAAATTAAAGTTGTATCAAATTCATTACATAGATGAATTATTTCTTGCATAATTTCAAAACTTGTTTTGGTATCTAAGCTTGTTGTAGGTTCATCAGCTATTAATAATTTAGGTTTTAAAGCAAGTGCCATTGCTATAGAAACTCTCTGTCTCATTCCGCCGCTAAATTGATGTGGGAAAGAATCAAGTCTACTTTCTTCAATTCCGACTTTTTGAAAAACTTCTCTTACTAATGTTTTAATAGCTAAAGATGATTTAGTTTGATCATGTGTTTTAAATAATTCATATAAATGATCCCCAACTCTCATTAGCGGATTAAGTTTTTTTATAGAGTCTTGATAAATAAATCCAAAATTCTTTCTTCTAAATAATTGTGCATCTTTGTTGTTTATTTTCCTAGGATCTACATTAGAAATCGATAGATACCCTTTAGAAGTGGCCTTTGCAGGCAATATATTTACTAATGTTTTTGCAAAAGTGGTCTTTCCACATCCAGAAGGTCCTATTATGGCCAAATGATCTCCACTATCTATTTCCAAATTAAAATTTTTGATAATAGGTTGCTGTTTTAGACCATATTTAACAGTAAGATTTTTAACTAGAATAATTTTTTCTTTATTTTTTTCCATGTTTTATAGCAAATTTTTCTAGACATAAATAAAATACATCTAAAGCAATATAAAATGTCCGAGGCAGCTGCAAATTCAAAAGAAAAAAACGAAATTGAAGTTTCCAAAACTATTTTGCCTGAAAATAAAAAATATGAAAGTGAATCTTTGAATTATCAAATAAACATTCCCGATTGGCTTCTTAAAGATATTCATAATTTTGAAAAATCAAATAAAGAAAATGATGAGAATCAAAACCTTATAATAAAGGCTTTTAAACTTGCTTATAAAGCTCATGATGGACAATTCCGTGCGAGCGGCGAGCCATACATTATCCACCCGGTTGCTGTTGCAAATCTCCTTAAAGAAATAGGTGCTAGTTCATCTGTTATTGCTGCAGGCCTTTTACATGATGTAGTTGAAGATACTGGCATTGATTTATCCGAAATAGAAACAAATTTTGGATTAGAAGTAAAAATACTTGTAGAGGGTGTAACAAAATTAGGCGGCATTCACTTTAACAACAGGACTGAAGCACAAGCTGAAAATCTTAGGAAAATGTTTTTGGCTATGGCCAGCGATATCAGAGTTGTCTTAGTTAAACTTGCAGACCGACTTCATAACATGAGAACAATTGAATGGCTAAATGATGAGAAAAAACTAAGAATAGCGAGAGAAACAAGAGAGATTTATGCACCATTAGCTAATCGACTAGGAATAAACAGATTTAAATGGGAATTAGAAGATTTAGCTTTTAAATTCCTAGAGCCTAAAGAATATCTAGATCTTAAAGATCAAATCGCTGTTAAAAGAAGTGACAGAGAAAAAAGATTAAAAGTAACTTTGAATCTTATGAAGGAAAACTTGATTTCAGCAGGTTTGAAAAATTTTGAAATAACAGGAAGGCCAAAACATCTTTATGGCATCTGGAGCAAAATGGAAAGACAACAAAAGCATTTTCACGAGATTTATGATGTTGCTGCCCTAAGAATTATCGTGGACAATTCAGATAGTTGTTATAGAGCTTTAGCAGTTGTTCATGATACTTTCAAACCAATTCCAGGTAGATTTAAAGACTATATAGGATTACCAAAACCCAATGGCTATCAGTCCTTACACACTTCTGTGATTGGAAGACATCGACCTATTGAAGTTCAAATTAGAACTACTTCGATGCATCAAATTGCTGAATATGGTATTGCCGCTCATTGGCAATATAAAGAGGGTGGTTCTCCTGCTAAAAGTAATGCCGAGAGATTTAATTGGCTAAGACAATTAGTAGAATGGCAACAAGAAGGTAATGAAAGAGATCATAATGATTATTTAGCTTCAATTAAAGAAGATTTATTTGATGAAGAAGTATTTGTAATCACTCCAAAAGGAGATGTTGTTGGTTTAAGGAAAGGATCTACCGCGATAGATTTCGCCTACAGAATCCATTCTGAAGTTGGAAATCACTGTAATGGAATAAGGATTAATGAAAAGCTTTCTCCATTATCTACAGCACTTCAAAATGGTGACTTCATAGAAATTTTGACAAGTAATAATGCTACTCCAAGCTTGGATTGGCTGAACTTTGTAGTTACGCCAACTGCTAAAAATAGAATTCGACAATGGTATAAGAAAAGCCATCGTGATGAAACGATTAAAAGAGGTAGAGATTTACTTGAAAAAGAAGTAGGTAGAAACGGTTTTGAAGCATTACTTTCTAGTGAAGCCATGAAAAAAGTTGCAAATCGATGCAATTTAAAAACTACTGAAGACCTTCTTGCATCTCTTGGTTTTGGTGGTTTAACTTTGCATCAAGTATTAAACAGACTAAGAGAAGAAATAAAATTACAGACGGAAGATGTAAAAAATGATTCTGACTCTGAAATAGCAAAATCTCTTAAAAGTAATAATAATTTATCCACTAATCAATCTAATACAGCAGCTAAATCACCAATTTCCGGAATAGAAGGTCTTGATTACAGAATAGGTAAATGCTGTTCCCCACTCCCAGGAGAGGATATTATCGGAACTGTGTCGCTCGGCAACCATGGGATAACTATACATAGGGAAGATTGTGAAAATGTAATACCAATTCCAATAGAGAGAAGATTACCCGTCGGTTGGAATCAAGATAATAAAACTGGCGATAATAAGTTTCCAATTCAGCTACGAATAGAAGTGATTGATCGAGTTGGAGTTCTTAAAGATATTCTTATGCGGTTATCTGATAAAGGTATAAACGTTAGCGATGCCAATGTTAAAACTGCTTATGGTAAACCAGCTATTATAAATCTTTGTGTAGGTCTTGAAAGTTATAATCAACTTCACAAAACAATTGAACAAATTAAATCAATGGCAGATGTTTTAGATATTGCCAGAGTTGGACAAAGTTAATTTTAAAATCAGATCAATCTATCTTTTACTTTTTATCCTGTAGATAAAGAAAACAATACTGCCGCAAATCAAAGCTAATAAAATACCTACACAAAATGAACCTAAGAGTAATTTTAGGGAAAAAATTCTACCTTGTTTCCATAAGTCATCAATAACTAAACTTTTTTCAAGAATTTTATTAGAAGGATTATTTAAAAAAATCGAACCAACTTTATAGTTAAAATAATAAAGTGGAATATAAGTAAAAGGGTTGCTGATCCAGGTACCAATTGCAGCTAGAACAATATTTCCCTTAGCTATTTTCGCAAAAAATACTCCCATTAAAGTCTGAAAACCAAAAAAAGGAAAGCAACCACTAAATACCCCTATAGCTAAACCTTTAGCATTAAAAAAAGGACTTCCATTCTGACTCCTAAATAATGATAGAATTTTCTTATAGGTAATATCTCTTTTAAATCTCATTCAGAAAGAAAATTTCAAAATTAAATTCTTGACAATCTTACTTAATTATCCATAACAAAGCGAGAGATGGATTCGATAGTTACTACAGAAGATACGATAGCCGCAATTGCTTCAGCTATAAGTATTGGGAAGGGAGGAGTTGCGATAATAAGAGTATCAGGGGAAGACGCAATAAATTCTTGCAAAAAGATTGTTCAAACTAAATCTAAATGTGCATGGGAATCACATAGGGTTTTTCATGGTTTTATTCAGGAAAATAAACAAAATAAATTTATAGATGAGGTTTTAATTTTAGTGATGAAATCCCCAAATAGCTTCACAGGAGAGGATGTAGTTGAACTTCACTGCCATGGCGGAATTATCATAGTAAATAAAGTTTTAAAGATATTATTATCTAGTAATTCAAGAGTTAGACTTGCAAACCCAGGAGAATTTAGTCAAAGAGCTTTTCTTAATGGAAAAATAGACCTTACTCAAGCCGAGTCGATTAATCAATTAATTAATGCAAGCAATACCAGAGCAGCAGAGTTAGCCTTTAGCGGGGTTCAAGGAGAAATAAAGAAAAAAATTGATGATATTAAAAATGACCTTATAAATCAACTTTGCGAAATAGAAGCGAGAGTTGATTTTGAAGAAGACTTCACAGATTTTGATTACACCAAATATCTAAAAAACATTAAAAAAGTCAAAGAAAAAATAGAATTACTTATAGAAAATGCAAAAAGAAATTCATATATTCACAATGGAATATCCATTGCGCTTATAGGTAAAACAAATGTTGGTAAAAGCTCTTTATTAAATTTGCTTGCAAAAAAAGAGAAAGCAATCGTAACTAATATTCCTGGAACAACTAGAGATGTTATTGAAGTTAATTTAACTATTAATGATATTCCAATGAAAATAATTGATACTGCTGGCATAAGAGAAACTCATGAACAAATTGAAAGTATTGGAATTAAAAAAAGTTTTGGGAAAATAAAAGAGTCAGATTTTATAATTTATATTTATAGTCTTGAAGAAGGATTTAATGAAGAAGACAAAAAAATAATAAAAGAAATTCCCAAAGAAAAATTAATTACTATTTTGGGCAATAAAAAAGATTTAATTGATTGCAAAAATATTAATTCAAATGAGTTAAAAAACACAATTCTTATGAGTATTAAGAATAATGATGGTGAAAGATTATTAATAGAAACAATTACAAAAAAATGCGGATTAAAACAAGTAGAAAATATCAATATATTTTTAAACGAAAGACATCTAACAAATTTGTCTGCTTGCTTATCTAATTTAAATGATACTGATGAAATTATTGAAAATAAATTGCCATTTGATTTGTTATCAATTGAACTGAGAGATGGAATTCAAAACTTATCTAAAATAACTGGTCAAGAATTAACAGAGGAACTTCTAGATAATATTTTTTCTAAGTTTTGTATTGGTAAATAAATTTGAGTTAAATTACATAGTGATATATAGTTGATTCTCTAACTTCAGTTTAATTTTTATTAATTAATTATTTCTTAGTTTAGTGGATTTAAATACTCCA
This sequence comes from Prochlorococcus sp. AG-355-O17, assembly GCA_003280655.1. Taxonomy (GTDB): domain Bacteria; phylum Cyanobacteriota; class Cyanobacteriia; order PCC-6307; family Cyanobiaceae; genus Prochlorococcus_A. The sequence goes on along the minus strand of QCEK01000003.1, from coordinate 143,622 downwards.
ATAATAAGTAAAATCATTGATAATTGGATCGATGAAGATATAGGTAGGGGAGATCTTACAAGTTCCTCTATTACAGAAGAGAATGGTAATGCATATTGGATTGCAAAAGAAGAGGGTATATTCTGCGGGGTTGAAATTATAAAAGAAATTTTTAGAAAAATTGATTTAAAAATCAGTCCAAAATTTAATATCTCTGATGGAGATAAATTTGTTAAAGATCAAAAACTCTTAGAAATATATGGGCCTTCAAAAAGTTTACTCGCTAGTGAAAGGATCAGCTTAAATATAGCAATGCATTTATCTGGAATATCAACATATACAAAGAATCTTACAGATAAATTAGAAGGCACAAATATAAAATTAGCAGATACTAGGAAAACGACTCCTGGCTTAAGAATATTTGAAAAATATGCTTTCAAATGCGGAGGTGGGGTGAATCATAGAATGGGATTATACGATGCTGCTATGATCAAAGAAAATCATATTGCATGGACAGATAATCTTAAGAATGCAGTACAAAATATTCGTCTAAATTCGCCTTTTACAACTCATATCATAATTGAAGCTGAGAATATCGACCAGGCAAAAGAAGCAGTATTAGCAGGAGCGGATAGTGTCTTATTAGATGAACTTAGTCCTGAAATAATCAAAAAAAACGTTAAAGAATTAAGAAAGTTATCAATTAATAGTCTACAAAAAGAAGTCAATAAAAATTTAATAATAGAAGTTTCTGGAATAAACCCGCAAGAAATTAGTAAATATCTAATAAAAGGTATTGATTTGATTTCAACAAGTTCTTCAATCACCAAAAGTAATTGGATTGATTTGAGTATGCGTTATATTAATTAATCATATAGATAAATAATTGAATAATTAATGCTAATCATTTTTAAAGAATTAACAAAACAATTTGAACAATCTCTTTTAGATAGTCTTGAAAAAAATGATAAAAAAGGAGAATTCAAAATTCTTAGGAAGAATTTAATTACACAATCATCAAAAGAGGAATTTGGTGATTATCAATGTAATGTTTGTTTAAGTTTATCTAAAATATATAAAAAGAATCCAAGAGATATTTCTAATGATTTTATTAACCTTTTAAATAAAAATAAAAGCATAGCAAAATTATGTAAGAGTCTAGAAATAGCTGGACCTGGATTTATAAATATAAAATTAAAAGATGAGGTTCTAATAAATGAAATTAAGTCAAATATTCAATGCAATAGGGCTGGCATACCTCTAATTAGAAAAGATTTAGATAGTGATTTTTCCAATAAAGTTATTGTAGATTTTTCTAGCCCTAATATTGCTAAAGAAATGCATGTAGGGCATTTAAGATCAACAATAATAGGTGACTCAATATCTAGAATTTTCGAGTTAAGAGGTTATGAAGTATTAAGACTCAATCATGTTGGTGATTGGGGAACACAATTTGGCATGCTTATTACTCAGCTCAAAGATTTATATTCAAATGATCTAGAAGAAATAGGAAAGATCAAGATAAGTGATTTAGTTGAATTTTATAAAGAATCAAAAAAAAGATTTGATAACGAACCTGAATTCCAAAAAAGATCTAGAGAAGAAGTGGTTAAGTTACAAAGTGGAGATATTAAATCGATTAAAGCTTGGAAATTATTATGTGATCAATCAAGGAAAGAATTTGATGAAATCTATAAAAATTTAAAAATCAAAATAGAAGAAAGAGGTGAATCTTTTTATAATCCCTTCTTAAAATCAGTTATTGATGATTTGAATTTAGAAAAAATATTAGTAGAAGATCAAGGAGCAAAATGTGTATTTTTAGATGGGATAACTAATAAAGAAGGCAAACCTTTACCGCTAATTATTCAAAAAAAAGATGGAGGATTTAATTATGCCACCACAGATCTTGCTGCTATAAGATACAGATTCAATAAACCTCCTAATGGCGATGATGCTTCAAGAATTATTTATGTAACTGATCATGGGCAAGCAAATCATTTTGCTGGAGTTTTTCAAGTTGCAAAAAAAGCAAAATGGATCCCAGAAAATTGTCAAGTAGACCATGTCCCTTTTGGGTTAGTTCAAGGAATTGATGGCAAAAAACTAAAGACAAGAGAAGGTGAAACAATACGCCTAAAAGATTTATTAAATGAAGCAGTTAGAAGAGCAAAAGAAGATTTATTGAAAAGATTAGAAGATGAAGATCGTTATGAGACCGAAGAGTTTATAGCAAATACTTCAAGAATTATTGGATTAGGAGCTGTTAAGTATGCAGATTTAAGTCAAAATAGGATTACTAATTATCAATTTAGCTTTGATAAAATGCTTTCCCTTAATGGTAATACTGCTCCTTATTTGTTATATACACTTGTAAGAATTTTAGGAATTAAAAGAAAAAATGATTTTGTTTATGAATCTAAAGATTTTCAGTACGTAAATTATGAACATAAATCTGAGTGGAAACTTATTAGAAAATTACTTAGGTTCGATGAAGTCATAATTTCTATTGAAAAAGACTTGATGCCAAATAGATTATGCAATTATCTGTTCGAGCTATGTCAGACATTTAATAGATTCTATGATCAAGTTCCAATCCTCAAAGAAGAAAAAAATATAAAAATCTCTAGGCTTAATTTATGTGACCTAACTGCAAAAACACTAAAATTAAGCTTAGAGCTTTTAGGAATTGAAACTTTAGAAAGAATGTAATGAATGATTTTGATCCATTAAATAATCTTTTCCCAAAACCAAGAGAAGAAATAATAAATATGAAGTCTTACTCTGCACCTTTAGAAAATAGAAGAAATTTACTCCGCTTAGACTTTAATGAAAATACTTTAGGTCCAAGTCCTAAAGTTTTAGAGGCATTACAAGCGATAAAATTAGATGAGATTTCAATTTATCCAGAATATAATTTTTTAAAAAAATTTTTATGTGATAAATATCTTGATTCAAGAAAATTTGGTAATGATGAAATCGGAATTTTCAATGGAGCAGATGCAGCAATAAATGCAATTTTCAATTGCTTTGGAGAAAAAGATCAGATATTTCTAACCACAAATCCAACTTTTGGTTACTATTCTCCTTGTGCAGAAATCCGAGGAATGAAAAAAATAAGTTGTTCTTACATTGGAGAAAATTTTCTATTCCCCATCGAAGAATTTAGGGGAAAAATAATAAAGCATAATCCAAAGTTAATATTTATTTGTAATCCAAATAATCCAACAGGAACTGTTCTAAGCTCTCATGAAATAATTAATTTAGCCAATATCAATAACGATTCATTAATAGTTGTTGATGAACTATACGAAAAATTTAATGGAGATAGTCTTCTTGAATCGATAGATTTTGAAAAGAATAAAAATATACTAATAATCCAATCTCTTTCAAAAACTGCAGGTCTAGCTGGTTTAAGAATAGGTTTTACTTTTGGCAATAAAAGTTTAATTCAGTACATTAATAAAGTTACAGGACCATATGATGTAAACAGCTTTGCTATAACAGCTGCATTAGCAGCACTTAAAGACAAATCATATATTGATAATTATGTTTTAGAAGTAAAAAAGGCGAGGGAATGGATTTTAAATAAATTTAAATCAACAAAAATCAGAACTCACTTTAGTGGAGGTAATTATTTCTTAATTTGGCCAAAAAAAGATCCTAAAATCTTAATACAACAGATGAGAGAAAAAGGTATTCTTATTAGAAGTATGGAAAACAAAAAAGATATCGGTAATTCTATAAGGGTTAGTATTGGAACTAAAGAACAAATGATTTTTTTCTGGGACAATTACAAGATATTAGATTTAAAAAATTAATTACTGAAAATATAAATTGTATTTTGATCGATTCTTTTAGGTTTTATTTGAAAATCTTTTCCAACATATTTTACTTTAAAATCTTTCATATTTTCGATAAATAAATCAGCATTTGAGAAATCACATTCTTTATTAATTTTTTTGCCGCGTTCAAAGTGAACAGGAATAACTACATTAGGTTTTAGAAGCTTAACTATTTTTGAGGCTTCTTTACCATTGTAAGATTTTACTCCTCCTCCAATTGAAATAAACAATATATCTGGACTAGACAAAATAATTTGACTGTTTATATCAATATCACCAGCAGCTCCTCCCATATGAACAATTTTAAGATCATTCTGCTCCCAACTCCAAACAGTTGCCATCCCAAATCTTCTTCCATCTACTCTGTCATGTGGTACAGAAATTCCATTTAATAAAATATCCTCAAATTGATAGATTCCTGGCTCAACGAACATTAATTGATCATTAGGGTTATATCCTTCATCTGGAAGCCTAGAACTAGCCAAAATAAAATCTACATTGACTTCTTTTGGCTCCTTTAAATTACTTGCACAACCTATTGCTTTAAAGGGATTTATAAGAATAGATTTATCTGCACTAGTAATTAAAAAACTACTATGTCCCAAACTTTTTATTCCTAAGTTCCTTGCCAATAATGAGGTAGGTAAAAAGGAGCTAACTAATATCAAAAATAAAAAGTTTTTAATTTGAGAAATCATAATATTAATTTTTTTTTATTTTACTTTTGTTCAGCCATTTTTAGAAAATTACTAATTAATTTATGACCAAATTGCGTCAACACACTTTCAGGATGGAACTGTACCCCATGTAAATGTTTATATTCTTTATGAGAGATAGCCATAATTGTTGAGTCTTCTAAAGTCGCAGTTATGTCGAAACAAGATGGTAAAGATCTTGAATCAACTATAAGACTATGGTATCTAGTAGCCACAAATGGAGTCTCGATATCTTTAAACAATCCTTTTTGATTATGAAATATTTTGGATGTCTTACCATGCATAAGTTCTTTCCCAACTATAACCTTACCTCCAAAAGCTTGGGCTAAAGCTTGATGACCTAAACAAACTCCCAAGGTCGGAATATTTTTAGATAATTTTTTTAGAATTGGCAGACAAATTCCAGATTGATCTGGATTACCTGGACCTGGAGATAAGAGAATTCCACCAGGATTTAGTTTGATAATTTCTTCTAGAGTAATTTCATCATTTCTTTTAACTATTAATTCTTTAGTTATTTCATGGTCAACTGAAAGTTCTCCTAAATATTGAACAAGGTTATAAGTAAAACTATCGTAATTATCAATAACAAGAAACATATTTATATGGATTTAAAATAACAACTTTATTTTAGGAACAAAGATATATACAGCAATAATAACAGAATTAATGGAAGCTAATAATACTGCTCCTGCAGAAGTATCTTTTGAAATTTTAGCCAAAATACTAAATTCTTTTTTCATTACTAAATCAACGATTGATTCAATAGATGTGTTCAATATTTCTAATATTAAAACAGACATTATTGTTGCAATCAAAATAACATAATTACTTAGACTAATTTTGAGTAAAAAACCAATTATTAAACTTGTAACTGCAAAAATTAATTGAATTTTAAAATTTCTTGAAGTTTTTAATACATAACTAATACCACTGAAAGCATACTTAAAACTTATAAATACATTACTAGAAGTTTTGTATGATTCTTTTCTATTTTCTAAATAGTTTATTTTTTTTTCCATTGATTTTTAATCTAATCGAGTAATTAAATATTCTTGGAAATTTAACATATTTTCTAAATCATGCTCATTATTATGTTCCCATCCCAAAAGATGTAAAAATCCATGACTAGCCAACCAGATCATCTCTCTATAAATTGAATGTTTATATTCATAAGATTGCTCAAGTGCCATCTCTAATGATATAAAAATATCTCCCAACTCTATATGATCTAAATTATTTAGAGATTCATCAGAAATAATTGGAAAAGATAGAACATCAGTTGGACCATTTTTTTGCATCCATTTCTTATTCAAAGAAGCAATTTCTTGATTAGTTATTATCTGTAAGCCTAATGAAAAAGATTTTTTTTCAAAAATATAATTTGGTAATTCATAATCCTCTTTTTTTAATATTGTATTTATCCAAGATAAAAAAACTTTCTCCCAAAAAATAGATTCAAAAATAAGATGAGTTTTAGTATTTTTTAACTTATTTGAAAATTGAGAGAAATCATTACATTGAAAAACCAAATCTAAATTTATTTCAGAAATAATTTTTTCTTTCATACATTCTTAAACTGGAATATTGGGCTTACCTATTGTGGCCACAAGTATTAATATCCCAATTAAAACTAGAAAGGTTATTGAAAAATGAGAAATACTTTTTGAGCCTTTCCTGACCATATTTCTCATAGCAAGCTTTATAAAGCTTGGAGGAGAAACTTTTTTTTCTAAAATTTCGTTTTTATTTTCCATTAGTTATTCAATAGATTCATTAGAAGAAATATTCATACGTAATAATTCATGAATAAATGGTTCAAGTCCACCATCTAAAACACTATCTAACTCGTTAGTCTCCTGCATAGTCCTAAGATCTTTTACCATTTGATAGGGATGGAAAACATAATTTCTTATTTGATTGCCCCATGCAGCTTCCACAATATCACCTTTAATATCAGCGACTTCAGCAGCTCGTTGTTCTTTAGCAATCACTAATAGTTTAGACTTTAGAAGTAACATAGCTTTTTCTTTATTTTGTAATTGAGATCTTTCTTGAGTACATCTTACTGAAATCCCTGAAGGCAAATGAACAATTCTCACTGCTGTTTCTACTTTATTAACATTTTGTCCTCCAGCTCCACCGGATCTACTCGTTGTAATTTCTAAATCTTTTTCAGGTATATCAAGTGAAATATTATCATCTAATTTTGGCATAACCTCTACCCCGGCAAAGCTGGTTTGTCTTTTGCCATTGGCATTAAAAGGAGAAATTCTTACTAATCTATGAGTTCCTTTTTCATGTTGCAGATAGCCATATGCATATTGTCCATCAATTTCGAACGTTACACTTTTAATACCTGCTTCTTCTCCTTGAGATAATTCATTAATAACAAGGCTCATTTGATTATTATCGGCCCATCTTGAGTACATTCTTAATAATATCTCTACCCAATCCTGCGCATCTGTTCCACCCGCACCTGCGTTTATAGAAACTACTGCTCCTTCCTTATCGTATTCACCACATAACAATCTTTCAAATTCCCATTTATCCAAATTCTCTCTTAATTTCTTTAATCCCAGCTGCGATTCTAAAATCATTTCCTCTTCGGGTTCTAGAGAATAAAGCTCAAGAGAGGCATTAGCATCAGAAATAAAAGTTTTCCATTTATCTAACAATTCGAGTTGTGCTTTGACATCATCAAGGATTAACATTTGCTTTTTAGCTTCTTCTTGATTTTCCCAAAATTCAGGCTGAGCAGAAATTTGCTCTAACTCTTTCCTTTTCGCTTTTAATCTTGGAACGTCAAAGACAATCCTGAGCATTACCCAGGCGCTCTGTTAGTTCCGAAAGATCTTTTTTGAAATCTGTAATATCTATCAAAATAGAATTTAATCGTTATTTATAATCTAACAAGCACTTTTGTTTAATAGTATAAACTAAGTATTATTTTAAAAAAATGTCCAAAGTTGAAATTTATACTTGGCAATATTGCCCATTCTGTATTCGAGCAAAATCACTACTCAAGAAAAAAAATGTAAATTTTACAGAATACAAAATAGATGGTGACGAAGATGCCAGAGCATTGATGATTGAAAGAGCTGATGGTAGAAGAACATTACCACAAATATTTATAGATAATGAGGGTATCGGAGGCTGCGATGATCTTTACGAATTAGAAAATGAAAATAAATTAGAAGCATTATTAAACTAGATCTTATGAAATTTCTATTCGTAATAGATCCAATTAAAAATATAAATCCCTTAAAAGATTCAACTGCTGCTTTAATGCAAGCATCATCAAAAAAAAATATTGAAATCTGGAGTTGTACTCCTCAAGACCTGGAGGCTAGAGGTGATGAAGTATGGGCATCTTCCGTAAAAGTTGAAGTAATTCCGTGGATTTCTTTCAAAGAGAATGATTGCATCCCTCTCGCCGAATTTAATTGCATTTGGATGAGAAAAGATCCTCCTGTAAATGAGGCTTATTTATATGCAACCCATCTTTTAGAAGTTGCCGAAAGAAAAGGAGTAAAAGTAATTAACAAACCCTCATCGTTAAGAGCGTGGAATGAAAAGCTAGGTGCTTTAAGATACAGCCACTTAATGGCACCTACAATAGTTGCGAGTAAGGTAAAAGATCTTATTAATTTTGCGAATATAAATAATGAAGTAGTCATAAAACCTCTTGGAGGAAAAGGTGGTCTAGGTGTTATAAGGATAAATAAAAATTCTCCAGGAATTAAATCAATCATTGAATTAATCACTTCTCAAGAAGAATTACCCGTTATGATGCAAAAATTTATTCCTGAAGTCATAGAGGGTGATAAAAGAATAATTATCGTAAACGGAGAAGCAATTGGATCAATAAATAGGATTCCTCAAGGAGGCGATTTTAGGAGTAATTTAGCGATGGGAGGCAAGGCTGAACCTACATTATTAACAGAAAAAGAAAAAAGTATCTGCTCAGAATTATCTCAACACTTCAAAGATGAGGGTTTATTTTTTGTAGGTATTGATGTAATAAATGGAATGCTTAGCGAGATTAATGTAACCAGTCCAACAGGTTTAAGAGAAATAGAAAATTTATCCAATAAAAATGTTTCAGAGGAAGTTATTGAAAAATTAGTAGAAATTATCTAGGATTATTAGCGCAAAATATCTGTTTTACTATAGATTCAAATTTTAATTTAATCTCATCTATTTCTTTCTCTAAAATGGAGCCAGAAACTATACCTGAACCTGCAGTAAATTCAATATTTTCTTCAATACATCTTGCGCCTCTTATTGCCAAAAGAAATGAAGCATTGCCTGATGAATCAACCCAACCCATTGGAGAAGCATAATTTCCTCTAGGAAAAGACTCAAGAGTATTTATCCAATCCAATGCTGCATTTTTTGGGTATCCACAAACAGCTGGAGATGGATGTAAGTTTTTAAGCAATTCAAAAGGACAAATATTTTCAACTTTAGAGAAAATGAGTGTTTGCAAATGAGAAATATCTCCAAATGAATTTACCTTGATATCACTTTTTTTAAAGTTTGTTATTTTTGAAACTTCTAAAGACTTAATCAAATGTTGTATTACATAATTATGTTCCTTTAAGTCTTTAGTACTTTTTAGGAGTTTCTTAAAATTTGAATTAGTAGAGATAGTTCCTGCAAGAGCCTCTAAAGTTAAATTAGGTTTAGAGAAAGAAAATAATTTTTCTGGAGATGCTCCAAACAAAATATCCTTACTATTCCTTTTCCAAACGTATCTACATGTATTTGGTTGCTTCTTTTTAAATCTTTTTAAAATTTTTACTAAATCTAATTTATTTTTAAGTTTTATTTTTATCCTATTCGCTAAAACTATCTTTTCGAGAATATCTTTCTCTACTAATTGAATGCCTCTATTTACTACTTTTTTCATGTTTGTTTTAGAAGTTTCTAAGGAGCGTGAAAAATCATCAATAAAAGGGGAATCAAAACTAGTTTTTAAGCCAGATGATTTTATTAATTCTGAGCCAGAATTAATAACTTGATTTCTAATTGTCCATATTTCTTCAATTAATATTCTTAATGATGATTTACCTTCAACATGACCATTGATTCTTAACCAGCAATTCTTGCCACTTTTAGTAATTAATATTTTTGGCAAAATGGCTTCCAAACTAGGGATATCTGAAGGTAAATTCTTATTATTTAAATTTTCAGAGAAAGAAAACAAATAAATTATTTTTGACAGTGCAGAATTATGCGATTCATTAGTTAAGTTAATTAAATTTTTAAAATTCTCAGAATTAAACTCTTTTGCTACCTCAAATCTTTTTGGGCCATCCAGAGTAACATATTTACACTTCTCGAAAGCTATATATGAAATGCCATCAGATTCCTCCCAAAATGAAGAAAACGGATATTTATTTACTAACAATTCATAAACTTGAAATAAATCAATACAAGGAATCTCAACACAAATACTTACTAATCCAGAATTTTCAACTTTCTTATCGAAAGAGGAAAATACATCTTTTAAAAAATCTGTTAAGTTTAAATCATTTTTCATTACTTATTGAAAATAACTAAAAATGATGCAATAAAGTAAAAAATGTAACTCAATTTATAAACTACATTCAATAATTATCTAATTTTGCGTGTTAATTAAAAATGGACGAAGATAAAAAAAAATTATGGAAAAAAGCAATAAAATGGCCTCTTTATTCTGTTGCCATACTTCCAGTTTTAATAACAGGGGCTTACTTGCTCAATCAATATGAAAAGGTAAAAATTTATAATTTGATTTCATTTACTTTAGCTGCAATTTTGATATTACTTTGGGAAAATCTAACTAATGATTTATACGACGCAGAAACAGGAATCGATGAATTTAAATTCCATTCAATTGTAAATCTTGTAAAAAATAAAAAAATAATTTCATTTATTGCATATACATCTTTAGTTATTGGTTTATTAATAATTTTAATTATTTCAGTATCAACAAGTATAAACATTTTTATTTTGGTGGCAGCATGCTGCTTCTTAGGATATTTATATCAAGGTCCTCCTTTTAGATTGGGCTATCAAGGTTTAGGAGAACCATTATGCTGGCTTGCATTTGGACCTTTTGCGTACTCTGCAGTCTTAATTGCGTTAAATCCGTCTAATATTTACTTCGAAGATATTCCATGGAAAGTTTCTTTATTACTTGGTTCAGGACCTTCCTTGGCAACAACTCTTGTATTATTTTGTTCTCATTTTCATCAAATTTCTGAAGATAAAAAGCATGGGAAAAATTCACCTTTAGTTCGCTTAGGGGCAAAAAAAGGTTCTCAATTTGTGCCTTGGATAATTTTTACAATATATATTTTCCAACTTTTCACAATAGTTTATGGATTTATTCCAGTGTTTTGCATCCTTTATTTGCTTAGTTTCCCTCAAGCAATAAGACTTATAAATTTATTAAAATCTTCGTATGCGAGACCTTCTGCAATAAAAAATTGCAAATTCGTCGCAATAAAATTTCAAACTCTTAATGGAATTGGTTTAATCACAGGATTAATATTTGATTACTTGCTAAATAAATGAACTTAATATTTCAAAAAAAATCTTACAGCTTTAAGTTATCGGCCAAAGTAGAAAATTCTAAAACCAATTACCATACAAAATCGGGTTGGATAATTAAATTAATAAGTAATGATAAAAAAATAGGGTTTGGAGAAGTTTCACCGCTACATATAAAAGACTTAAAAAAGTGTGCGAAACAACTAGATATGATCCCTGAGTATATAGAGGAATTTAATTTATCTGAGCAAATAAATATTTTTCACCCATGCATTCAATCTGCAATAAATTCTGCATTAGCTGAGATCAATGGAAAAATAATTTTTAAAGAAAACTACTACTTTGATGAAATTGGTAAAACAGCCATATTGTTAAATCATGAAAATGTAGTTTCAGATCTAAATGATATTAAAAAAAGACATTGTGATATTGGAAAATCATTAACCTTAAAATGGAAAGTAGCACTAAAAAATAACCATGAGGAAGAAGCAAAATTAGAAGAAATTTTAAGCAAAATAGGTAATAATATTAAGTTAAGAATAGATGCTAATGGTTCTTGGGGAAGAGACATAGCTAATAGATGGGCTGATATTTTGAAAGATAATAAAAATATAGATTGGTTAGAACAACCTCTCTGTGTTGATGATATTGATGGACTAACAGAACTAAACAAAAAAATTCCAATAGCTTTAGACGAATCACTTTTAAAATTTCCAACTTTGATTGATGAGTGGAAGGGTTGGCAAATTAGAAGGCCTTCTCAAGAAAATAATCCAGTTAAGCTTTTAAGAGAATTAGAAAATAAAAAAGCTTTAATATCTATAAGTACCTCATTTGAAACTGGAATAGGAAAGAGATGGCTCCATCATTTATCTTCTCTACAATTACAAGGACCAACGCCAAAAGTTCCTGGTTTAGCAATGAATAAATTCCCTAATTCGTTTCTATTTTTAAATGAAGCAAAAAAGATATGGGATCAACTATGAAAAATAAAATTCATACTATTGAAGTTGAAAATAACGAAACTCAATCTGTAGAAAAAATTATTGAAAAAATTAGAGATAATAAAATTATTTATGTAAAAAACAAATTTTATGAAGACGAAGATGTATTAGATTCAATTACTAAAAGTGGTCCAGCAATTATCTTAAACAGTAGTGGGAGTTCTGGAAAACCGAGACAATGTTTTCACCATTTAAATAATCTTAAATTATCTGCAACTACATCAGGTCAATGGCTAATAGAGCAAGGATTTGAATTACAAAACTGCTTAATTTTAAATACTTTACCCCTGAACCATATAAGTGGATTAATGCCAATTTTTAGAAGTCAAACTTGGGGATGTGATTGTATTAATATTTCTCCGAATTTGATAAAAAAAACTCGAGAACTTTTACTTTTCACAATTAAATTTAAAAAAAACAAAAAACACTTGATTACGTCATTAGTACCTACCCAATTACAAAGACTCTTAGCTCAAAAAGATGGAATTAGTTGGCTAAAAATTTTTGATCTAATTTGGGTAGGTGGAGCTTCAATTTCAGACGAAACTGCAGAACGATGTATAAAAGAAAAAATAAAATTAGCACCTTGTTACGGCTCAACTGAAACAGCAGCAATGGTTACGAGTTTAAAACCAAAAGAATTCTTAATGGGTTTTAAAAATGTTGGAGAAATACTACCTGATACAAAAATAAGAATTAACGCACTAGGATTAATCGAGATAAAATCAGCGAGAATTGGAATCGAAATAAAAGAGTCTTCAAAAACTGAAAATTTCAAAAATAAAAATGGGTGGTGGCAAACCGGAGATTTAGGTGAAATTAATCAAATAAATAATTCTTTATATTTAAACTTTCTTGGAAGAAGTGATAACGCTTTTAATTCAGGAGGAGAAATCGTTTTTCCAAAAGTAATTGAATCTCGATTAAATGATTTCATTATGAAAGAAAATATCCCAATTAATAAATTCAATATTTCAAAAGTGTCCGACAAATTATGGGGAAATAAAATTAAAATAATTGTGGAATATAAAGAACATACAAATCATAAAAATATTGAAAATTCATTAAATTTATTAAAAAAATTTTCTCAAAGTTGGCCTAAACATGAAAAACCTGAAAAGTGGATTGTTAAAAAAAATACCATTGCAGAAAAAATAAACTATAAATTTAAAAAATAATAATCAGCATTCTTTTAAATTTTTACTCACATTAGAAGCCTCTATCCATCTTTCTAACTGATCTGGAAGTTCTATTTTATTTCTTGAATCAAAATCTAAAGAACAATGTATTATTTTTCCTTCTGCTACTTTATTTCCATTTTTTATAAAAAAGGTATTTACTTGAAACAAATGTGTATTGATTTTATGAGGGGCAATTTTTACTTTTAACAAATCTCCAATTTTTATAGGCGCAAGAAAGTTTGCTTCGCAGTTTACTATGGGAAAAATAATTTGACTTTTACTTATAGAAAAATCTGGGAAAATATCTTGATATGGAATCCCATAAATTTCAATACTCTCTTCCCAAGCTTCGTGCGACCATTTTAATAAGTTATGGAAATGAATTACACCTGCAGAATCGCAATCACCGAATCTTACCTTCTTCTGCAATATCAACCAGTCAGCGGGTTTCATTTAAAGAACTTATCTATCAACGGATCCCATAATGACATCTATTGAGCCAAGAATTGCCATAATATCGGCGATTTTGGCACCTTTAAGAATATGAGGCAATATTTGAAGATTATTTAAATCAGCTGCTCTGATTTTAAATCTCCATGGGGTAACTTCATTATTTCCTTGAATGAATACACCTATTTCTCCTTTACCAGACTCTAATCTTGTGTACAATTCTCCGTTAGGTATTTTAAAAGTTGGAGCAACCTTCTTAGCTACATATTGATAGTCCATACCAAATATTTCACTTTTCTTATCTTCCGTCGCCATTCTTTGAGCTTCCAAATTTTCTGTTGGACCTCCTGGAATCATTTTACAGGCTTGGCGAATGATGCTTAGTGATTGTCTCATCTCTTCGACTCTCACTCGATATCTCGCATAACAATCTCCTTCTTTCTCTGAAGCAATCTGCCAATCAAAATCGTCATAACATTCATAACTATCGACTTTCCTTAAATCCCAGGAAACTCCAGAAGCTCTAAGCATTGGCCCAGACAAAGACCAATTAATTGCTTGGTCTCTTTGTATTGTTCCCAGACCTTCAATTCTTTTTCTAAAAATTGGATTATTTGTGATTAATTTTTCATATTCATCAATCTTAGGTCCAAACCAATCACAAAAGTCTATACATTTTTCTAACCATCCGTATGGAAGATCACATGCGACACCACCTATCCTAAAGAAATTATTATTTATTAGCCTCTGTCCAGTAGCAGCTTCCCAGAGATCATATATCATTTCTCTTTCTCTAAAAATATAGAAAAATGGAGTTTGAGCTCCTACATCTGCTAAAAAAGGGCCGAGCCATAAAAGATGATTAGCAATACGATTGAGTTCTAGCATTAGAACTCTGATGTAACTAGCTCTTTTAGGGACTGGAATATTAGCTAATCTTTCAGGAGCATTTACTACAATAGCTTCATAAAACATTCCTGCTGCATAATCCATTCTGCTTACATAAGGGACATACATTACATTTGTCCTATTTTCAGCTATCTTTTCCATTCCTCTATGTAAATATCCAATTACTGGCTCACAATCAATGACATTCTCACCATCAAGAGTTACAACTAACCTTAAAACCCCATGCATTGAGGGATGGTGAGGGCCAAAATTGACCACCATTGGTTCTGTTCTAGTCTCTAACTGAGCCATTCGAAATTATACTTCTAAATAAATCTTAGTCGAAAGTTATGCAAACTGACCTATCTGATTCATCTTTTTTCAATCATAAATCAGTTATGACAGATGAGATTATGGGCTCATTAGAGCATTACCCATTAATCAATAACAACCAACTTAAAGGAATAGACGCAACTTTAGGCGGAGGCGGGCACTCTTATCATTTATTGAGAAAATATTCGGATTTAAATATAATTGGACTTGATCAAGATCCATTCGCAAGAAAATCAGCAACAAAAAAACTTGATAAATTTAAAAATAGGCTTGATATTAGAGCTACAAATTTTGCGGATTTTATCCCAAAAGAAAAAGTTTCTTTTGTTATTGCAGATCTTGGAGTAAATAGCAACCAAATTGATGACCCTAAAAGAGGATTTAGTTTCCAAAAAGATGGTCCGCTTGATATGCGCATGAATCCTTTTCTAGAGGTTGATGCAGAGAAATTAATTGAGGCTTTAAATGAAAAAGAACTAGCTAACCTAATTTATAAATATGGAGAAGAGAGATTATCAAGAAAGATTGCTAGGAAAATAAAAATGGATTTGAAGGAAAATGGGAAGTATTCTGGGACAAAAGAATTAGCCTATTCTATTGCAGGCTGCTTTCCACCAAAACAAAGATATAAAAAAATACACCCAGCAACAAGAACATTTCAAGCACTAAGAATTGCTGTCAATAAAGAAATTGAAGTATTAGAAAAATTTTTGCAAGTTGTCCCTGAATGGCTTTTGCCAGGAGGTATTATTTCTATTATTAGTTTTCATTCCCTGGAGGATAGGTTAGTTAAAAATTCTTTTAAGAATGA
The DNA here is from genome assembly GCA_003280655.1 of Prochlorococcus sp. AG-355-O17. Lineage (GTDB taxonomy): Bacteria > Cyanobacteriota > Cyanobacteriia > PCC-6307 > Cyanobiaceae > Prochlorococcus_A. The sequence goes on along the minus strand of QCEK01000003.1, from coordinate 127,872 downwards.
TCAAAGACTAAAAAACCTGACAAAAAAGCCAATAACTCCTTCCGGACAAGAAGTCGAACTCAATAAAAGAGCTAGAAGTGGAAAATTAAGAATTGCTCAATTAAAATAAGAGCCAATAATTTCTAGCGTAATGATCTGATCGTATTTGTAAGAATATGAATTGCTTTTTGTATATCTTTTGAATTAGTGCTTAATCCAATACTTAACCTTATTGAAGATTCTGCTTCTTTAAAAGATCTACCTAAGGCTAGTAAAACATGAGATGGTTCACCATTACTACATGCAGATCCACTAGAACAAATTATTTTAGATTTTAAAAGTTTATGAAACTTTGCTCCGTTTAAACCCAATACAGTCAAATTTAAATTGTGAGGTAATCTTTTTTCTATGGAGCCATTAATTAATAAACCAGAATTATTTTCTAACAAACCCTCTAAAAGGGTATTTCTATGCAAAAGTAATTTCTCAGCATTATTTTTTTGATTAAAAACTGCTATCTCTATTGCTTTAGCAAAGCCAACTACTAAAGGAAGAGGTAATGTACCAGACCTGAGACCATATTCCTGACCTCCTCCAACAATCAAAGGCTCAAGATTCATTTCTTCATCAATCATAAGAAGTCCTATCCCTTTAGGACCATATATTTTGTGAGAACTCATCGTAATCATATTTACATCTGATAAAAGATTGTCTAACTCGATATAACCTAAACATTGTGCAAAATCAGAGTGAAAAGTTATCCCTCGCGATTTACATATCTTTGAAATAATCTCTATAGGCTGGATAACTCCTATTTCGTTATTTGCCAACATAACACTCACCAGAAATGTATCTTCTCTTATATTTTTTTTGAATTTTTCTTCTGAAATTAAGCCATCTTTCTCAGGATTAATTTCTGTAACCATAAATCCCTCTTTTTTAAGTTGGTTTAGGGGCTCCAAAACAGCTTTATGCTCTGTTTTCAAGGTAATAATATGTCCATAATTTCCTGTTTTTTTATAGAAATTTCTAGCAAAACCTATTAAGGCTAAGTTATTAGATTCAGTTGCCCCGCTTGTAAAAATAACTTTTTTATTCTTAAGAAATAAATTTTGTTCTATTTTTTCTCTTGAGGCTTCCAATATAGCGCTTGCGTTAATCCCCGCCAAATTAGATTTGCTTGCAGGGTTAGAAAATATCTCACTCCAAAAAGGTTTCATTGAATCAACAACATCTTTATAGCAAGGAGTCGAAGATTGATAGTCTAGTAGTATGGGAGTTGATAGCATTATGTTTAGTATATAAAATTCTGTTTATTACTAGAAAATCAAATTGAAGAATTTAAAAAATGAATGAAATTAATCAAATAAATAATGAACCGGTAAGAAAATCAAGAATTTTATTAGTTGATGATGAGCCTGGTTTAAGAACAGCTGTTAAAACATTTCTAGAAGACGAAGGATTTGAAATATTTATTGCAGTTGATGGCGAGGATGGTTGGGAAAAAGCTCAAACAATTTTCCCCGATTTGATAATTAGTGATGTTATGATGCCACGGGCCAACGGTTATGATTTATTAGAAAAAATTAGAGAGGATGAAAAATTAGGAGGGACTCCAGTTATTTTTCTAACTGCAAAAGGAATGACCCTAGACAGAACAGAGGGTTATCTTGCAGGAGTTGATGATTATATTTCCAAACCTTTCGATCCCGATGAATTAGCTGCAAGAGTTAAAAATGTAATCAACAGACAAGAACGGCTATTAAAAGAAGCGGCACGATTCGCAGATATTGACGTAAGCAAAATGGCAAAACAAATTAATGAAATAAAATCTATGCTCACAGACCAAAACCAGACTAATCCAGAAAATAAAATAAATCTTCCTAGTTTTACTCCTAGAGAAGCAAGTGTGCTTCAACTAGTAGCAGAGGGACTGATGAACAAGGAAATTGCTAGAAAGCTTGAAACATCTATTAGAAATGTTGAGAAATATGTAAGTAGACTTTTTATCAAGACAGGTACATCTAGCCGAACAGAATTAGTTCGTTATGCGCTTGAAAATCATTTAGTAAGATAAATTATTTAATTTTTTCGAATTCAATTAGTTTTGAAAAATAAAAAGGAGCTTGATTTAATTTCTTTTTAACAACTTTAAATCCTTTTTCTTTAGCAGCATTAATAATACCCCTTTCTTTCAATGTATATGCCCTTGTAGTTTTACTTGGCCCAGGAAATAATTTTCCAATATTTTTTAGAACAGCAAGAACTGGAGTATAAGGAGCAAAACTAACGATTAGTTTTTCTTTGCTTAAATCGCATAGATGTTGAACCATTTCTTCTGCGACCGGTTGAGGATAATGAATAAATACATCTAAACAAACTACAACGTCAAATAATCCTTTTAATTTTTCCAGATCACAGACTTCATACTTAATTTTACCTTGACTCAAACCTAATTCATGAATGCGTTTTTTTGTTTCTTTAATCATTTCAGATGAAATATCGCTCAGCAGTAGTTCTTTTATACCGAGTCTTAATAAAGGTATGGTAAGACTTCCTACACCACAGCCTGCATCACAATAACTTTTTTTTGTTAATTCAGGATAATTTTTGATGTATGAGACTACATCATCTACAGTTTTTTGATGTCCTTTCCTAATATTTTTCTGAACCGTATTAATTTCATCAGATTTGCTATAAATTTTATTCCATCTTTCAAAGCCAGTGCCATTAAAATACTCTCTTACTTCACTTTTTTCGATAATCTTATTTGACGTCATAATATTCTATGAAAATTTATTCTTTTTATACTAACTAACTGGCGCCAAATTAATTGCACGCCATTATGGGAAAGAATTGATTTGTTATTTTGTCAGAATTGAATTCTAAAGATATTTATAAAATTGCTGTCGTAATGGGTAGTGATTCAGATCTAAAAACATTGAAACCTGCCATTGATATTTTAAGAGAATTTGGAATAAAAACTGAAGTTTGTATACTTTCTGCACATCGAACACCCATTGAAATGATGGAATATGCAAAAAATGCAGAATCAGAAAACATAAAAGTAATAATTGCCGGTGCTGGGGGTGCTGCTCATCTTCCTGGAATGCTGGCATCAATAACTTGCATTCCTGTAATTGGCGTACCAGTAGAGAGTAAGACACTTAAGGGGATTGACTCTCTTTTATCAATAGTTCAAATGCCCGCTGGAATTCCAGTTGCAACAGTTGCAATTAATGGAGGTCAGAATGCTGGATTGTTGGCAATAGAGATGATCAGTTTATTTGATGAATCCATAAAGAAAAATTTGAAAGAATTCAGAGAAAATCTACATTCACAGGTAAGAACTAAAAATAGTAAGTTATCAAATATTGGAGCTGACAATTATCTTCAAAATAATTGAACTAATATTTTTCTATAAGGCCTTGTTAAGAAAGTTTTCTTTTTTAAGGTAGTTAATAATTTTTTCAACTGAATCATTTAATTCTAACGAACCTGTATCAACAACAATTTCGGGATTAAGAGGAGTTTCATATGGACTAGAAATCCCTGTGAATTCCTTAATTTCACCCAAACGAGCTTTCTTATAAAGACCTTTAGTATCCCTATTTTCGCAAACTGTAATATCAGCAGCACAATAAACTTCAATAAAATCCTTAGATCCAATAATTTTTCTCACTTTATCTCTATCGCTAATAAATGGCGAAACGAATGCTGTAATAGTTATTATCCCAGCATTCATAAATAAATTCGCAACTTCGCCAATTCTTCTTATATTTTCTTCTCTATCTTCATCCGAAAAACCAAGATCTTTACATAAACCGTGTCTAATATTATCTCCATCCAACACATAAGTCGAAAAACCATCTAAGTGTAAAACTTCATTTAAAGCATTGGCCAAAGTACTTTTACCAGAACCAGATAAACCTGTAAACCAGATAACCATACCTTTATGACCTCTCATTTTCTCTAACTTTTCTCTATCAATAGTTAAGTTATGCCACTTTATATTGGTTGACTTTGTTTGATTTTGTTCTTTCATTTTTTACTTCATCATGATTAAAAAACTATCCTAACCCTTGCTTCACAAATTATGAAATCCTTCTTTACGAAGAAACTCAATTGATTTCGATACCATATCACCCTGTAACTGGATATTTCTATCAATTAATATTCCTCCAGTCCCACAAAAAACTTTAATTTTTTTTAGTAATTCTTTTAATAAGATTTCATCCTCAGTGCCTAAACCTCTAATTAAAGTTATAGTCTTGCCCTTTTTACCTTTTTTTTGTTTTGAAATATTTATTTTTGATCTTTTATTAAAAGTATCTACCTTAGCTGTTTCTTCAGATTTATTTTCTTGATTATCAAATTCGATCCAATTCTTTTTTCCCATTATTTTCAATATAATCTATAGTTAGTTAATACTTATTCTATAGAAAAAGTGGTAAGTACATTTTCTCGCAAAGATCAAAACTATAAAAATGAAGATTTAAATCAACCCTCCAAAGAGGGAAGATTTGGAAAATATGGTGGTCAATATGTTCCTGAAACGCTAATGCCCGCTCTTTTTGAGCTTGAAGACGCTGCATCTAATGCATGGAAAGATAAACTTTTTGTAGAAGAATTAAATCATCTACTTAAGACTTATGTAGGAAGAGAAACACCACTTTATGAAGCCAAAAGACTTACTGAACATTACAAAAATAAACAAGCAACTCCTAGAATATGGCTTAAAAGAGAAGATTTAAATCATACTGGGGCTCACAAAATTAATAATGCTCTTGGTCAAGCGTTATTGGCAATAAGAATGGGCAAAAAAAGAATAATTGCAGAAACTGGAGCAGGTCAGCATGGAGTTGCTACTGCTACTGTTTGTGCGAGATTTGGCTTGAAATGTATTATCTACATGGGTGCTGAAGACATAAAAAGGCAATCCCTTAACGTTTTCAGAATGAAACTTCTAGGAGCTGAAGTTAAAGTTGTAAATTCTGGAACTGCAACACTTAAGGATGCTACTAGTGAGGCCATTAGAGATTGGGTTTCTAATGTCGAAACCACACACTACATTTTAGGCTCTGTTGCAGGCCCACACCCTTTTCCAAAGATTGTGCGAGATTTTCATGCAGTTATAGGTGAAGAAACTAAAAAACAATGTTTGGAATCATTTGGATCTATGCCAGATATTTTGCTTGCTTGTGTAGGTGGGGGATCAAATGCAATGGGGCTTTTCCATCCTTTTGTTAAAGAAACTTCTGTGCGTCTTATTGGAGTTGAAGCCGCAGGAAGCGGAGTTGATACTGACAAACATGCTGCCACTATCACTAAAGGGTCAGTTGGAATTTTGCATGGATCAATGAGTCTTCTCTTGCAAGATGATAATGGTCAAGTGCAAGAAGCTCACTCAATAAGTGCAGGTTTAGATTACCCTGGAGTAGGACCTGAACATAGCCATTTAAAAGATATAGGTAGAGCAGAATATGGATCAGTCACAGATCAAGAAGCTTTAGACGCTTTAAAACTTGTTAGTGAACTAGAAGGAATTATACCTGCACTTGAAACTTCCCATGCCTTTGCTTGGCTAGATAAATTATGCCCTACTCTTGAAAAAGATACTCATATAGTTATCAATTGCTCTGGTAGAGGCGACAAAGATGTTAATACTGTTGCATCTTCATTAGATATTTAATCAATACCTTGGGATTGATGGGTCAATATATCTACTCCATCCATCAATACCCTCCTCCAAATTCCATATTTCGCGCACAATATTATTATCCAAGCACCATTGAGAAAAGTTATAACTTCTTATTCCTGCATGACAGGTAACTACAATTTCTCTGTCTATTAAACCAGCAAATATTTCTTCAACATATTCAGATGTGACTTTACTAATTGGTATATGTAAAAATTCTTTTGAGAAACGAGCTATTTCAAGCTCTGACTGTTCTCTTACATCAATTATAACTGGATCTTCTTTCTCAGAATTAAACCAATCATTGAGACTAGAAGCATTTATAGATTTTGGATAACTTCCCAATTTATAGGACAAATTATGTGTTATTTACAATTTAATAAATTAAGTTGCAGTAGTAAGTTTATTGTTAAAAATAAAAATAAACATTGATAATGAAACTTAAAGTAATAGCCATAATACTAGTATTATCTTTATTACTTTTTTTTGGTTTTAAAAAAATTTCTTCTAATAAAAATAATGAGCAAAGTAGAAATATTGAGCAACTAAATATCTTAAGATATATTCCTAAAAACAATAAATTATTATTTATTTCAAATTTAGATAGTTTTCATATTGTTAATAATAATGAAAAAGATAAAAATTCAACAAACCAAGATGACTTTGTTTTAATAAAAGACTCTATATTAGATTACTTAGGTATAGATCTAGGCCACAATAAATTAGAAGATATCTATAACAATGAAATTATAATCTCATTTTTTGAAAATAATAAAAAGCTTAAAGATGATATTTTGATTATTTTTAAAATTAAGCCAGAAAAAACAATAGACGATTTATTAAATTTACCAAAAAAAATTGATCAAATTGATGAGATAATTTCAATTAATAGAGAAAACAAAATAAATTTCCTTAACTATATATACCGAACAGAGGATAATTACATAATTGCCTCATCAAATAAAAAATTAATCAAAAATAGTATTAACTCCAGCAATAATTTTAAAGAAAAAAAATTTCAATATGAGGAAGAACTTTTTGGACTAAAAAACGAAAAAAATATATTACTCACAAATAATTTTTGGGAAAGTATATTTTTTGATAAAGAAATTTTTACTGAGAACAAAGAGGATGTTATAGCTACAACATTTGATTTAAAAAATAAATATTTAATTTTAAAATCCTATTTACTAAATAATAAAAAAAATATTGATATTCTTACTTACGATCAGTTAATAAATCAAGAGAATACTAATAAAGATAATACTGAAATTTCAATTTTTAGCGATATCAAAAATTTTGAAAAATATCTAAAACCTTTAATAAATGATTTTGAACTCAATTTTTTTGAAGAGTTTAATCAAAATGATAATCAAAACATTTTAATTCTCAATTCAAATAAAGATTGGCTTATTACATTTGAAAAAAATAATGAAGATCAATTTGATTTAAGTGCTTTTGAAAAACTAAAAGATTTCAACAAATATACTTTGAAACAAAATGAAGATATTTATTCGATATATTCTAAAGATATTCTTGAAGAAAAAGACGATGTTGTAAAACAATTAACTTATGAAAAAATCTATTCTTTAGAATCAGGAGGTTTACAAGTAATAAGTAATCATTTAATTGATGGTAAAAAACTAGAGAAAATATCAAAAAAATTTTTTAACCTAAAAAGTAATAAAGATAAATCTGCTGTTCTTTATTCAAAAGTTGATATCAAAAATGGTAATTCTAATAAAATTGAATATTTTTCTAATTTGAAGGACCTTAATTTTCTCATTAGAAATATTTTAAAAATATCAAATGAAGAATCGCTAGAAATCATAAGTCAATCTATTCCTGATCAAAATCCAATTCTTTATAAAGAAACAATATTAAAAATTCTTTAAATTAAAGTTATTCAAACAAGCTTCAGACACAATCATTTTAAATTTTTGTGAAATTAATATCTTGTGGTTAATTAAAAATTATTTGACTATCTTTAATCTATAAGTATTTGATATTGAATTAAGCAATTGGATAGTAACAAACTAATTTTAAAACCAGGATTAGAGGGCGTCCCAGTTACTAATTCATCTATCTGTGATATTGACGGCAACAAAGGTAAATTGTTATACAGAGGTTACTCCATTGAGGAACTATCCAAAAAAAGCAGTTTTTTAGAAACTGCTTACCTATTAATTTGGGGTGAATTGCCCACAGCTATTCAACTTAGAGATTTTGAACAAGAAGTTCAGATGCACCGAAGGTTGAGTTTTAGAGTCAGAGATATGATGAAATGTTTCCCTGCGACAGGTCATCCTATGGATGCTCTTCAATCTAGTGCAGCTTCTTTGGGGTTATTCTATTCACGTAGAGCAATAGATGATCCTAATTACATTTACAACGCAGTAATAAGACTAATAGCAAAAATTCCCACAATGATTGCTGCGTTTCAACTTATTAGAAAAGGACAAGACCCTATTCAACCTAGAGATGATTTAACTTATTCATCAAATTTTCTTTACATGCTGACTGAAAAAGAACAAGATCCAATAGCTGCAAAAGTTTTTGATAGATGTTTAATTTTACATGCCGAACATAGTTTAAACGCAAGTACATTTAGCGCTAGAGTTACTGCAAGCACTCTTACAGACCCATATGCTGTTATCGCCTCTGCAGTAGGAACCCTAGCTGGCCCGCTGCATGGAGGAGCAAATGAGGATGTAATTGCAATGTTAGAAGAGATTAAAACTCCAGAAAATGCTGGGTCTTTTTTAGATAATGCAATTAAAAATAAAAGTAAGATAATGGGCTTCGGCCACAGAGAATATAAAGTTAAAGATCCAAGAGCAATAATTCTTCAAAAACTGGCAGAAGAGCTTTTTATTAGATTTGGAGCAGATGAAATGTATGAAGTTGCTAAATCACTTGAGGCAGAGGCAATACCAAGACTTGGACCTAAAGGTATATTCCCTAACGTGGATTTTTATTCTGGTCTTGTTTATAGAAAACTTGGTATTCCTCGTGATTTATTTACTCCAATTTTTGCCATATCTAGAGTGGCTGGTTGGTTAGCTCATTGGAGAGAGCAACTTGGGGCAAATAGAATTTTTAGACCTTCGCAAATCTATACAGGTTCAGCACCAAGAGATTGGATCAGCCTAGAAAGTAGAGAATAATATTTGCAGCTTTTCATAAAAAACACACATATTGTTTGTGAGGAGTTAATGTATTAAGTAAATAACATAAAAAATTTTGGAATACGGATTAGATCTCGAATATAGTTTTAATGAATTCTTAAAGGGTTTTGGCCTTTCCAGTGAAATCGCTCATATAATTTGGCTCCCTCTACCTATGCTTTTGGTTTTAGTAGCGGCAGTGGTTGGCGTTTTAGTAACAGTTTGGCTTGAAAGAAAAATATCTGCTGCTGCTCAACAAAGAATAGGCCCAGAATATGCGGGAGCGCTTGGTGTCCTCCAACCAATTGCAGATGGTCTTAAGTTACTTGTCAAAGAGGATATTATTCCTGCTAAAGCGGATGGGATTCTCTTCACTGCAGGACCAATTTTAGTTCTTATCCCAGTGATTCTGTCCTGGTTAATTGTCCCTTTTGGACAAAACCTTTTAATAAGTAACGTTGGTATTGGGATTTTCCTGTGGATAGCTTTAAGCAGTATCCAGCCAATTGGACTTCTTATGAGCGGATATGCATCAAACAATAAATATTCATTATTAGGAGGATTAAGAGCAGCAGCACAATCAATAAGTTACGAAATACCTTTAGCTTTATCTGTACTAGCCATAGTACTAATGACAAATTCTCTCAGTACTATCGACATTGTTAACCAACAAAGTGGTGCTGGAATCTTAAGTTGGAATATTTGGAGACAACCAGTTGGTTTTATAGTCTTTTGGATTTGTGCTCTTGCAGAATGCGAAAGACTTCCATTTGACTTACCTGAAGCTGAAGAGGAATTAGTTGCAGGATATCAAACTGAATATGCAGGGATGAAATTCGCATTGTTCTACCTTGGTAGTTACATTAATTTAATTCTTTCAGCATTATTGGTATCAATACTTTATTTGGGAGGATGGGGGTTTCCTATTCCAGTTGAATTAATAGCTAAGTTTCTAAATTTGCCCATTAATGCACCCTTCATTCAGGTTTTCACTGCATCAATAGGTATTGTAATGACTGTTTTAAAAGCATATCTTTTAGTTTTCATTGCAATTTTATTACGTTGGACAACTCCTAGAGTAAGAATAGATCAACTTTTAGATCTAGGATGGAAGTTTCTTCTTCCAATTTCTCTTGCTAATCTTTTGATAACTGCAGGATTAAAACTTGCTTTTCCACAATTCTTTGGTGGTTAAATTTAAGTAAAAATACTTAAATTTAAAATCAATCCACTAAAATAAAAGAACAAAGTAAATTTTTCAACATGAACAATTTTCTTCAACAAATAAATAGTTATATCAAAGAGGCATTTAATGCTGGTAAATATTTATACAATGGTATAGCTGTAACTTTTGATCATCTTCGAAGAAGACCTGTTACTGTTCAGTATCCATATGAAAAATTAATACCTTCTGAAAGATATAGAGGAAGGATACATTATGAATTCGATAAATGTATTGCCTGCGAAGTTTGTGTGAGAGTATGTCCCATCAATCTCCCAGTAGTTGATTGGGTAATGAATAAAGAAACCAAAAAAAAGGAACTTCGAAATTATTCAATAGATTTTGGAGTTTGTATATTTTGCGGCAATTGTGTTGAATATTGTCCAACTAATTGTCTATCAATGACCGAAGAATATGAATTAGCTACTTTCGACAGACACAATCTAAATTTCGATAATGTAGCACTTGGTAGACTACCTACAAACGTCACAACAGATCCATCAGTTAAACCTCTTAGAGAACTTGCCTATCTTCCTAAAGGAGTAATGGACCCTCATGAAATCCCAGCTTCAGATATCAGAGTTGGTAAATTACCTGAAGAAGTCTATGATTGGATGAAGCCTGAATCCAATGAAAATAAAGATAAAATTTCTAACCCAACTAATTAATCCCCTTAATTTATGTCCATCGCAATAACAACGCAATTTATTTGTTTTACAGTTCTATCTTTAGTTGTGATTACTGGAGCCCTTGGTGTTGTATTGCTCGAAAGTATTGTTTATTCAGCTTTTCTCCTTGGAGGAGTTTTCATGAGTGTAGCAGGATTATATCTTCTTTTAAATGCAAGTTTTGTTGCTGCAGCACAAGTTTTAGTTTATGTGGGCGCAGTAAATGTATTAATAATTTTTGCTATTATGCTTGTCAATAAAAAAGAAGATTTAAAGCCTATCAATGACATTAAATCAAGAAGAATTATATCAACATCGATATGTTTAACCTTACTAAGTCTCTTAATAAGAGTTGACTTGACCAATGTGTGGAGCCTCTCAAGTCCTCAAACTTCTATTGGAGAAGAATCAACTATTAGGATTGGTGAACATCTATTTAGTGATTATTTACTTCCATTTGAAGTAGCTTCAGTTTTACTTTTAATGGCAATGATTGGCGCTATTGTTTTAGCTAGAAGAGATGTAATGAGCAAAGATATTTCGACAGGACTACCTGTTGATCAAGAGTTAATTGAAAAATCATCAGAACCATTACTTACAAATAAAAATTAAACTTTCGACTTTCTTATTATGAATTTAGAATCAATTCCTCTTCAAGCTTTTTTGATAGTATCTTCAGTTCTATTTTGCATTGGCATTTGGGGATTATTAAATAGCAGAAATGCAGTCAGAGTCCTTATGAGCATTGAATTAATGCTCAATGCTGTAAATATAAACTTGATGGCATTTTCTTCCTATATTGATAATAATTTAATTCAAGGACAAGTTTTTGCCATTTTTGTGATTACTGTTGCTGCCGCAGAAGCAGCCGTTGGATTAGCTATACTTTTATCTCTTTACAGGAATAGAGTGACTGTAGATATGGAAAACTTTAATTTATTAAAATGGTAAAAGCATTAAATGAAACTTTCATTAGTGCTCATAATATATCGTTCAGATAGTTCTATAGCTGAAGAGGCTTCTAAGTTCTGTGAAAAAGTCCTAATAGCTAAAAATATTAAATCAAAAATAATTGAAAGTGATTTTCATAAAGATGAAATTGAAAACCAATTTTGTAATCCAGAATTACAACCTAATATTGGCATAGTTCTTGGTGGGGACGGAACCTTCCTAAAATGTGCAAATGCTTTAGCTGATTATGATATTCCTTTGTTGAGCATTAATATTGGGGGTAATCTGGGATTCCTTACTCAAGAAAAAGATTTTTTGTTCGACAAATCTTTTATCGAGATTCTTGAAAACGAAGAATATACAATTGACCTTCGTAATAGATTAACTTGTAATGTTTGTATGAACGGAACAAGTTATGAGAGAAAGATTATAAAAAGCTACGACGCTTTAAATGATTTTTATTTTAAATCTGTTGAAGAAGACATTTCTCCTACGAACCAAATACAAATTGAAATAGATAACGAAAAGGTGAATGAATATAAAGGCGATGGATTAATCATATCTACCTCTACTGGTTCCACAGCTTACTCAATGGCTGCAGGAGGCCCAATAGTGCATCCTAGTATTGGTGCAATGATAATAAACCCTATATGCCCAATGAGTTTGGCTAGTAGACCAATAGTTATACCTAATACAAGTAAAGTAATTATTAAACCTGTAAAAAAAAGTAAAGGAGAAATTAAATTATGGAGAGATGGTTCAAAATGTATGACTATTAAGGAAAATTATTATTGTGAGATCAAAAAAGGGCAATCACCCTGCAAGATAATAAAGTTTAAAAAAAGCACTAACTATTACAATACCCTAATAAAAAAACTGGATTGGAAAGGTGATTTATCTCAAAAAAATCCAAAAAATTAAATGGCCTTTGAAATAGAAAGAAGATTTCTTATAAAAAATGATAATTGGAAAGAATTCATAACTAAAAAAATTTATATTGAACAAGGATATTTAAGCAAAAGTTTAGATGGTTGGATCACAAGGATAAGATGTACAGGCAAACACTCTAAAATTACACTCAAAAAACATATCAAAGGCTTTACCAACTTTGAATTTGAATACTCCATTCCACGAAGCGATGCTGAAACTATAATGTCAAATCTTTCAAGTACAATTAAAAAAGAAAGATTCTTTTTAGAAGTTGAAAAAAAATCTTGGATCATAGATTGCTTTAAAGACAATAATTATCCACTTGAAATTGCAGAAATTGAACTTTCAAATGAAGATGAATATTTACTTCTTCCATCTTTCATTTCAAAAGAAATTACTGGGCTGACCCATTACTCCAACTTCAGTCTCACTAATAATCCTTTTTCAGAATGGGATGAAGCCTATTTGACAACTTTCGAAAGTAACTAGTCAAAAGAACCAATCATCCTTTATATTTCCTTTATATTTAAACAAAATAACTTTTTTCTTCAAATGTATGGTCTTTATGACAAAGAAGGAATATTGAGATTTGTTGATTCAGACAAAGATGCATGTATTGCATATGCGGAACTTTTCGAATTAGGCTCCACAAATTATTGTTTAATGGATTTGGCTCGTGATACAAATAAAGTAAAGGGTGATACTAATCTTGATCAGAGTCTGGGAGTGAACAACAGTTAAAACCATCTCTACAAATCTTTCCGTTGTCCATTGCCCAATTTAAAAGTGCTACTCTATTTTTAGAACCAGTTTTTGTAAACATATTACTTACATGATTATCAACAGTTCTTTTACTAATAGTTAGTTTTACCGCAATTTCTTGATTTGTGAGTCCATCAGCGACAAGATCAATGATTTCCATCTCTCTTGCTGAGAGACCCATCATATCAATGTTGTTTACTTCTTCTTCAACCATTTGCATTTAAACAGTTCCTTTTTTATATTTATTAAGTTTAGCAATCTCAGTACACTTGTTAACCAACTAGGAAACAAAAGCAATTGAAATCGAAACTTCAGCAGACTTTAGAAAAAAGATCTAAGGTAATAACGGCAGAGTTAATGCCGCCAAGAGGTGGAAGCCCCATAAGATCTCTTAAGATAGCACAACTTTTGAAAGATAAGGTACATGCTGTTAACATTACCGATGGAAGCAGAGCTGTAATGAGAATGTGCAGCTTGGCAATGTCCAAACTATTACTGGAAAATGGGATAGAACCAGTAATGCAAATTTCTTGCAGAGATCGTAATAAAATTGCTTTACAATCAGACATTCTGGGAGCAAATGCTTTAGGAATCAGAAACATCTTATGCATTACCGGTGATTCAGTAAAAGCTGGGGATCAACAAGATGCCAAGGCCGTACATGAGTTTGAGTCAGTAAGATTGCTTCAACAAATTCAGGCTTTCAATAAAGGAATTGATCCTACTCTAGGAGAACTTTCCGATAAAAAAACATTGATTTTTGCAGGTGCTGCAGCTGATCCAAATTGTAGAAATAAAAGAAGTCTAGAAAATAGAATGAGAAAGAAAAAAGAGGCTGGAGCTGGATTTATACAAACTCAAATGGTTATGGAAAAAGAAAATTTGATAGAGTTTTGTGAAAAAATCAGCAAGCCTCTTGAAATTCCTGTGATTGCAGGTGTATTCCTATTAAAGTCTTACAAAAACGCTCTTTTTATAAATAAATACGTTCCAGGCGCAAACATTCCTGAAACAATCTTAAATCGTCTTAAAGATGCTAAAGACCCATTACAAGAGGGTATTAAAATTGCAGCTGAACAAGCTCATGATTTTATTAACATCGCAAATGGTGTTCATTTAATGGCCGTAAAAACAGAGCATTTAATTCCTGAAATTATTGAAAAAGCTAATCTTAGTCTGGAATATTAATCAAATCAGTACCTAATAATTCTGCCATAGCTTTCTGCTGAGGAGAAGGCTCAGTTAAGTCAGATCTTCTTGAATCTGCTATTAACCAATCTAAAGATGCATCTTGCAAATCAAAGTGATCTCCATTTTTCCCAACACAATATTTACCAAACACTAACTTATCCATAAGTCTTACACCTTTACCAATTTTAGAATAATCAAAAATAATTGAGTTATCTATAGTTGCGCCCTCACAAATGCAACAACTTGGGCCAATCATGGAAGGGCCAATAATAGTTGCTCCATCCTCGATCCTAGTCATGCCTCCTATATAAACCGGCCCGGTAATATTAACCTTTTCCCAGTTAGCCGCTACATTCAAACCAGTAAAAACTCCTGGTTTTATTTCCTTACCTGGTATTTGCACTTGTCTTACCTTACCTTGCAATACATTTCTAATAGCACTCCAATAATCAGGAACTTTTCCAATATCTACCCATTCAAAATCCATTGGTAATGCAAAAAATGGTAAGTCCATTTCAACAAGTTTAGGAAAAAGATCAGCTCCAATATCAAATTTCTCTGCTGAAGGTATGTAATTAAAAATTTCGGGTTCGAAAAGATAAATTCCTGTATTTATTGAGTCACTTAAAGCTTGATCAACTTTTGGTTTTTCCTGAAAAGCCTTTATTCGACCATTTTCATCAGAAACTACGACACCGTAACTTGAGACTTGATCCTTAGTTACCTTCTTTGTTATTAAGCTCGCAATAGCTCCTTTCTGCTTATGTTTTTTAACAGCTTGAGTTAAATCTAAATCAACTAAAGCATCACCACATAAAACAACAAAAGTTTCATCAAAGAAATTTTGAAAATCCTGAATTTTTTTTAATCCTCCTGCGGATCCTAAAGCATCACCTATTAATTCTCCATCTTCAATTCTCCCCTCAAAACTATAAGCAATTTCTACTCCAAATCTTTGTCCATCCCTAAAATAATTTTCAATTTCCTCGGCTAGATGAGAAACATTTACCATTATTTCCTTAAAATTATGTTCTCTTAAAAGCTCCAATAGAAACTCCATAACAGGTTTTTGCAAAATCGGAATCATCGGTTTTGGAATAACATGTGTAATAGGTTGAACACGTGTGCCTTTCCCTGCCGCGAGTATCATTGCCTTCATGAATTCAAAACCATTTTTAAAATTATACGTTATTACTATGAAGCTTCTATGCAGCCGAGGAAGAAGCATTACTTATCTCAAGATTTTCTATAGGCAATTGAGCTAAGCCACCATCAGGTATTATTCTTTTAATTTGAATTGGGCCATATAAGTAATTAATTTGTTTAATTTCAATTTTGTTTTCAGATGATAAAAATAACAAAGCCCAAAAAACTCCTAAACGATCTTTATCTAAATCATTTTTTACTACTGTTTGCCATTTCTTAACTAAATATTCAAAATCTGTCCACTGCAATGCTTTTTCCCATCCTTCAATAAATTTCCCTAATGCTTTGGTTGTTTCTGGAAGTTTCTCGCGATGCGCTAATGACTTTACTTGAGAAATTAAAGCCTTATCAGAATATTTTTTATTTCTTTTTTTCTTCATGAGAAGAAGATCTTGGGTTTCTATAACTTCTGCTATGGCTTCTAACTGACTTACAAGTTCTCCCAATGTTGTTGTACGTTTAAGAATTGGTTGTGCAATTGACCTTCTCCTTAGATATTTTTCAGGATATTTTGGAATATCAAATTCTTTATCAATCCAATCTTGATCATCCAAATCAAATACATCTTCATAATCGGAAGAATTTTCTTTGAAAACATCAGATTCCAACACCTGAGCCTTAAGATTAACTAGTACGGAAGCTGCAAAAAATGCTTCGCTGGTCTCAGCTAAATCCTTATGATATGAGATTTGACTATTTGAAGATTGATTAAAAGTATGTGAGTATTGCTCTAAAAAACTATCAATTACACTTATTACATCAATATCCCATGGATCTAGCTCACCTTTACCTGCGGCGTCTTGAAGAAACTTAATCAACAATCTAGGGCCTAATTGTTCCCTATCAATAGGATTTAAATAAGTTATTTTAAGATATATAAATTCTACTCACAAGATATCTTTTAATTTATTTAATGCCAAACAATATTGCATTAATTTAAAAAATTATATTCTTGGAGCTTTTAGGATATCACTTGTTTTAGTTCCGGAAAAAATATTTGTTTTCACAGCACCTTTAACTGCAGTTAAATCTCTATCGACCAAATTATTGATAGATGCAATGTAACTTTCAGTAACTAATCTTGGGTACAAACCGATTCCAATAATCGGTAAAAGTAAACAAGCAATAATATAAACTTCCCTTGGCTCTGCATCTATAAGTTTTCGTTCTTCGATTAATTTAGGATTTTCTTTACCAAAGAAAATTTCTCGTAACATTGAAAGTAGATAAATAGGAGTCAGAATTACACCGATAGCAGCTAAAGAAGCCATAACTACCCTAAATGGAAGTGTATACACTTCATCTGTAACAAATCCTGTAAATACCATCAATTCGGAAACAAATCCGCTCATACCAGGTAAAGCAAGGGAAGCCAGGGAGCAAGCAGTCCATAGGGCAAACATAATTCTCATTTTTTGTCCTACACCACTCATTTCATCAAGTTTAAGAGTCTTTGTTCTGTCATAGGTAGCACCAACAAGAAAAAATAAACTTGCACCTATTAATCCATGACTAACCATTTGCAGCATAGCTCCGCTTGTTCCAAGGCTACTAAAACTGCCTATACCAATAAGAACAAAACCCATATGACTTATCGAACTGTATGCAATTTTTCTTTTAAGATTTCTTTGAGCAAAAGAAGTTAATGCAGCATAAATTATATTGACTACCCCAAGGACTATTAGTAATGGGGCAAATTGAGCATGTGCAACAGGTAATAATTGTGCGTTAAATCTTAAAAGAGCATATCCTCCCATCTTTAATAAAATTCCTGCTAGAAGCATGTGAACAGGAGCTGTAGCCTCTCCATGAGCATCTGGAAGCCAAGTATGAAGAGGTACTATAGGTAGCTTCACGCCAAATGCAATTAAAAGCCCTACGTAACATAATATTTGGAATTTTTGACTAAAATCTTGAGCTGCCAAGTGAGAAAACTCAAAGTTAGGAATTTCAGTACCATAGAAACCCATTGCTAACGCTGCCAGAAGAATGAAGATAGAACTACCAGCTGTATAAATAATGAATTTTGTTGCTGCATATTGTCGATTTTTGCCACCCCATATAGCCAGTAATAAATAAACAGGAATTAACTCAAGTTCCCAAGTTAGAAAGAATAAAAGCATATCTTGTACAGCAAACACAGCTATTTGCCCACCATCCATAACTAATATCAAAAAGAAAAATAACTTAGGTTTAAACTTGACTGGCCATGCAGCAAGAACTGCTAAAGCAGTTATAAAACTAGTCAATAATATTAAAGGCATAGACATGCCATCAGCGCCAACAGACCAAGTAAGACCTAAATCAGGGAGCCAACTAATATTTTCTTTAAGTTGAACATTTTCATTACTAATATCAAAGCCATTTATATATGAACCTACAGTTATTAAAAAAGTAATTAATGCAATAGACAATGCAAACCATCTCACCTCTTTGCCATCCCCTTTATCTGGAAAAAAAGGTATCACAAATGCACTACCAATTGGGAATAAAATTGAAGCAGATAACCAAGGAAAATTAGACAATCCAGCTCCCAAAGTTCCCAACATTTGTGTCGAAAAATGTGTATAAAAATAAGTACTCAATTTAATAAGAAATTTATCTTAAATAAAGTCTAGAAATTTTCTGTATTTTTTCACCCCAATGGACAGTGAAGACACACAATTGTAATTAAGAAACTTGAGGAGATTGAAAACCAAATATAGCAACTAGTAAAATTACACCTCCAAAAACAATAAGCGCATAAAATTGAGCCCTACCGGTCTCAAAATATTTTAAACCTTCTCCACTACCTAAAGTAACAAGTCCAGTAAGATTTACAACTCCATCAACAACCTTAGAATCAACCTCTAAAACTTCTTTGGCAAGTTTTCTACTACCCTTAACAAAAAGTTTTTCATTAATATCATCTAGGTACCACTTATTGGATAAAAACCGATTGATGCTAGGAAACTTTTCGGCAAATAAAACTGATAAATTAATTTTTTTCACAAAATATGCCTGATAAGCAATAATGATTCCAGCTGATGCAATAAGTACTGAAGCAAGTGCTAAAGGCAAAAATTCTTTTAATTCGAAGGCTTTTGCAGCAGTCTCTGCTTCTTCAGGATCTAGTAAATTTGCAATTTTGCTATCCCATGGAAGTCCCATAAAACCGATTATTACAGACGGTACAGCTAGAAATACCAAGGGAAATGTCATTGACCAGGGTGACTCATGGATAGATCCATGTTCTTCATGCTCTTCTTCATTTTCTTCATCTAGGTTTGTTTTAGAAGCTATTAGAAGCTGTTTTTGCAATTCTTTATTCTCCCCTCTGAAATCTCCTTCAAATGTCAAGAAATAAAGCCTAAACATATAAAAAGCAGTCATACCGGCTGTTAGAAGTCCTACGAACCAAAAAGCTGGAAATGATATAAAAGCATTTCCGAGTATCTCGTCTTTACTCCAAAAACCTGCCAATGGGGGAATTCCACTAATTGCTACACAACCTATTAAAAATGTTGTTGATGTATATGGCATTTTTTTTCTTAAACCGCCCATCAATCTCATATCTTGAGCTAATACAGGCTGATGGCCAACTACTTCTTCCATGGCATGTATTACTGAACCAGATCCCAAAAATAGCATTGCTTTAAAGCAAGCATGAGTTACCAAATGAAAAATTCCTGCAACTGGTGCTCCACAACCCATTGCGAGCATCATATACCCAAGCTGAGAAACTGTGCTATATGCTAAACCTTTTTTTAAATCCATTTGGGTCAAAGCTATAGAAGCTCCTAAAAAACAAGTTATGGTGCCAACTAAAGCAATAATGAACTGAATAGAGGGAAATATTGAATACAAAGGTTGAAGTCTTGCTACAAGAAAGATTCCTGCTGCAACCATTGTTGCAGCATGGATAAGTGCAGAAATTGGTGTAGGCCCTTCCATGGCATCAGGCAACCACACATGAAGAGGAAACTGAGCGGATTTAGCCATTGGCCCTAGAAAAACTAAAAAACAAAGTAATAAAGCAGCCCAAATGGGTATCGAATGGTCAGATATTGATTGAGAAATTCCAGTAGCTATTTCATTAAAATCAAAACTATTTGTTGCCCAAAATAAGCCAAGAATTCCTAGTAATAAACCAAAATCTCCTACTCTATTAACAACAAATGCTTTTTGTGCAGCGTGTGCAGCGCCATCCCTGTCATACCAAAAACCAACTAATAAATAAGAACACATCCCAACTAATTCCCAAAAAACATAAATTTCTAGTAAATTCGGACTAACTATTAATCCCATCATTGAACTACTAAATAATGCTAAATATGTAAAAAACCTGACATATCCTTTGTCATGCGCCATGTAACCATGAGAGTAAATCATTACCAGTAAAGTTATTGTAGTTACTAACGCAAGCATTACACTCCCCAAAGGATCAAGGACAAATCCCATTGGAATTGTGAAGTCCCCTGCATTGGCCCATACAAATAATTTTTCTACTGATTGATAACCATTAACTTGTTCAATTAAAGCTTTATAACTAATTACAGCAGAAATCCCAACGAAAGAAATCAGACCTACAGAAACAATTTCTCTTGAATTATTAATTTTTTTATTAATGCTTATTAGTCCTAAGCCAGAAAGCACTGCTCCAATAAGTGGGAAAACGGGAATTAACCAGGCAATTTCTGAAGCTTGTGGCATTTTTTAAAAAACTTATATTTTGATTTTAAACTGTCAATTAAAAAATTCAGACAAAAATGATGAATTAAATGTTTTAACAGCAACATTTATGTATTGATGAGACCACCAAAGTAAGCCTATTGCAATTAATATGCCAACTTGAGATAACCTAAAAAATTCTTTAATCTTAAATTCTTGCCTTCCCTCAAGTATCGCCAAGAAAGGGATTATGGAAGTATTTTTTTTAAAATTTTCAAATTCTTCTCCAAATCTATTTGCTAATCTCTTGTCGCCATGCCAGATTGCAAAAAGGTGATGCAAAATTAAGCCAATAGAAGTTACTAAAGTGAATGATGTACCAATCCATAAAGTATGAGCAAAACACCAAATTATCTGACCAAATGCTTGTGGATGTCTTGTGATTCGCATTATCCCAGTTCCATAGATTCGTACTTTAGGTTTTAAAACGGAAGGAATTTCTAGCAAATTGTAAGTAGCGGGATATAAAAATAAAAAACTTATTGCAGTTAAGAACCAAACGACCATAAAAACAAAATTATTGCCCTGTAAATTCCATAATCTGATTCCGTCGTATCTATGAGCCAAAAAATAACTAATCAAGATAATTGCAGATGGCAAACTTAAAAAAACAAAACATAACCGCCATAATCTTGGACCCATAATAGATTCTGCTTTGATTCTTAAAGCAGCTCCCCCACTATGAATGACCGCAAAAATCAAAATCAAAACTAAAATAATTAGCGAAGTTTTATGAGTCTCCATATATTTAAATTGTTCAAATAATTTTTGTTCTTAACAAGAATACTCCTAAGCATTAGAATTATAAGAAATTGTAGGCATAATAGATGCCAGAATTACCATTTACACTTGACCAATTAAGAATATTAAAAGCTATAGCAGCTCAAGGAAGTTTTAAAAAAGCTGCAGATCTCTTATATGTAACCCAACCTGCCGTAAGTTTACAAATACAAAATTTAGAAAAACAACTTGAAATCACAATTTTCGACAGAGGTGGTAGGAAAGCTCTATTGACTGAAGCAGGGAGACTATTGCTTGATTATTGCGAACGAATTTTGAATCAATGCGACGAAGCTTGTAAAGCTATTGAAGATTTAAATAGCTTAAAAGGAGGAACTCTCGTAATTGGAGCCAGCCAAACAACTGGAACCTATTTAATGCCAAGAATGATAGGACTATTCAGACAAAAATACCCCGATGTATCTGTTAAACTTCAAGTTCACAGTACTAGAAGAACTGGTTGGAGTGTCGCAAATGGACAAATTGACTTAGCTATTATTGGCGGACAATTACCTGGAGATTTAGAAAATTTGCTACAAGTAATTCCATATGCCACAGATGAATTGGCATTAGTTTTACCCTCTAAACACACACTTTCGACCAAAAAAGAGCTCTTAAAAGAAGACTTATACAAATTAAATTTTGTAACATTAGACTCTCAATCTACAACAAGAAAAGTTGTTGACAAACTTCTTCAAGACTCTGGGCTTGATGTTCAAAGGTTAAAAATTGAGATGGAACTTAACTCTCTTGAAGCAATCAAAAATGCAGTTCAATCAGGATTAGGTGCTTCCTTTTTACCTGTTGTTTCTATTGAAAGAGAATTATCTGCCGGAACAATCCACAAAGCATTTATCGCTGACTTAGAGGTTAAAAGGGAACTTAAATTAATTACCAATCCTTCAAGATATACATCAAGAGCATCAGAAGTCTTTAAGAAAAATATTCTGCCACAATTTGCTAGTTTAGAAAGCCCTTTAAGGCATATATAGTTTTGATCAAAACTGAATTGCTTCCTTATTAATTCCAACTCCTCCGTCCTCGGCTTGTCCATCGCCTTTAATAATAAATTTATTTTCGTTTACATCGGTCTGATAAACACACTTAACTATTGGCTTATCTCTTATAGACCCAATATAAGCGAAAGTATTCATCCTTTGCTTACATTCCCTTACATCTTCGTTACTAATTGCGCCCTGTTTTTGTAATACTGTCCAATTCTCTCTTCTAATAACACAACCTGGCTGAAGAGCTGGTTGCGTTACAAAACTCGTAGATGGATTCAGAGTTGTATACATTTCAACATCAATTACAAAAGCACTAGCTCCCCATTGTCTACAAAATTCAGGGTCCGGAACAGCCATATCTAATTGTTGTTGACTAGCTATGTTTCCCTGTCCTCCATCTGTTGTGCTAGTAATAGCACTCCCAATACCAACTCCTAAAATTAGTACTCCAGCAAGTACGGCAATAGTTCCTGTACTAAAATTGATCTTTTGTTCAGAAGTAGCGGGCAATCTATTGCTTCTTTGACCATACGGATTCATGTCCTTTGGATTTGATGGATAATAACTTCTATTTGAGCTTCTTCTTGGCCTTCTATTTGAGGATGATCTATTCACAGCACTTCATTTGTCTTTGGTAAACCCATTGAATAATTCATTACTCTACAATCAGGGTTATAGCTAAGCTTACCATTTTGAAGCAAAAATTTAATCAAACCTTCAATTTCTGATCCTATTTTTCGAAGTTCATAATCATCTAAATCCTTTCCTGCCCTCTCTTTTATTAATTCATTGAATTTTTTATTTATTTTATTTAGAGAATCTTCGTTCCAAATAAATTCGTTATCAGGATCTAAATCAAGAGTTAGTTTATTGGGATGAAACTTTAATTCCTCATCTACCACTTCGGCCGTAAAAATTCTTACATGCCTAGTAGTCGATTTTAAAAGCATTTTTTCCATAATTTTACAAAATAATCAACGAAAAAAACTATTATGTTCTAACTTTAATGTAGCTTATTAGTAAGTGTTAATTTATTTCTTGATTTAATAATGCGTGTTGTAATTGCTGGTGCTGGTTTAGCGGGTTTATCTTGCGCTAAATATTTAGTCGATAATGGACATATTCCGATTCTACTTGAAGCTAGAGACGTTTTAGGTGGGAAAGTTGCTGCATGGAAAGACGAAGATGGAGATTGGTATGAAACTGGATTACATATATTTTTTGGAGCCTACCCAAATATGTTGCAACTTTTTAAGGAATTAGATATTGAAGACAGACTTCAATGGAAAAGTCATTCAATGATTTTTAATCAGCCATCAGAGCCTGGAACTTATAGTCGATTCGACTTTCCCGATATACCTGCTCCAGTTAATGGTGTATCAGCAATACTAAGCAATAATGATATGCTTTCATGGAATGAAAAGATTCTATTTGGATTAGGTTTAGTGCCTGCAATGCTAAGGGGCCAAAAGTACTTAGATAAATGTGATACAAAATCATGGACAGATTGGCTAAAAGAACACAATATACCGGAAAGAGTTAATGATGAAGTATTTATAGCGATGAGTAAAGCTCTTAATTTCATTGGACCGGATGAAATATCATCTACAGTTTTATTAACAGCATTAAACAGATTTTTACAAGAAAAAAATGGTTCTAAAATGGCATTCCTCGACGGAGCTCCTCCAGAAAGACTATGCCAGCCAATGGTTGATTATATTACTGCTCGTGGTGGTGAAGTTCACATGAATAGTCCATTAAGGGAAATCAATCTTAATGAGGACAGTACTGTTAAGAGTTTTACTGTAGCCTCTTTAGATAAAAACGAAAAGAAAGAGCTAACGGCTGATGCTTATGTAAGTGCAATGCCCGTAGATCTCTTTAAATTAATGATCCCAAAACAATGGAAAGGGTTGGATGCATTTTCTAAATTAGATGGTTTAAATGGTGTGCCTGTCATTAATATCCATTTATGGTTTGACAAAAAATTAACAGATATTGATCATTTATTATTCAGCAGATCACCTCTCCTCAGTGTTTATGCAGATATGAGTATCACCTGCAAAGAATATGAAGATCCAAATAGATCAATGCTTGAATTGGTTTTTGCACCAGCAAAAGATTGGATAAATAGGAGTGATCAGGATATTGTTGATGCAACTATGGAAGAACTCAAAAAATTATTCCCAACGCATTTCATGGGAGACGATAAAACAAACTTACGAAAATATAAAGTAGTCAAAACTCCAAGATCTGTTTATAAAGCAGTTCCTGGATGCCAAGAGTTCAGACCTAGTCAAAAATCTCCTATAAAAAACTTCTTTTTAGCAGGTGATTATACTATGCAAAAATATTTAGCATCTATGGAAGGAGCTGTCTTAAGTGGTAAATTATGCGCGGAATCAATCAATAAGGAGTATTCCAAAACTTCTCAAAATGTTTCTTCATGAGATTTACATTCCAGTAATTTAAAAATTTATCTAAACCTTTTTGAAAAATTCAATTTCTCAACTAGATAAAGCATACGAGATATGCCGAAAAGAAACCCAAAAATGGGCTAAAACCTTTTACTTGGGAACCCTTCTACTACCTGTAGAGAAAAGAAAAGCTATTTGGGCTATTTATGTTTGGTGTAGAAGAACAGATGAAATAATGGATAGTTTAGAAGCCTCAACTAAATCGCAAGATGAACTTGCAGAAAATTTAAATGCATGGGAAGAAAATACAAAGAATGTTTTTAAAGGCAACATTAAATCGGAATTGGATGCCGTTCTACTAGACACCATCGAAAAATATCCACAAAGTATTCAACCTTATTTAGACATGATAGATGGCCAGAGAATGGATCTTAATAAATTTAGATACAAAGATTTTGATGAATTAAAACTCTATTGTTATAGAGTCGCAGGAACTGTAGGTTTAATGACTCAAAATGTAATGGGGATTGATAGCGCTTATACATCAGCCCCATGGAGTGCCAAACCTGACCCCTCAGAAGCGGCTATAGCTTTAGGTATAGCTAATCAATTAACAAATATATTAAGAGATGTCGGCGAAGATAGGCAAAGAGGTAGAATTTATCTTCCTCAAGAAGATATTGAAAAATTTAATTATTCTGAAGAAAAACTTTTAAAAGGTGAAATAAACAAACAATGGAAAGCACTAATGAAATTTCAATTAACGAGGGCTCGCGATTGGTTCCAAAAATCTGAAGATGGAATCAAATGGTTATCTTCTGACGCAAGATGGCCAGTTTGGACATCCTTACGTCTTTACAGAGGAATATTAGATTCTATAGAAAGGCTAGACTATGATGTCTTTAATAATAGAGCTTTTGTAAAAAATTCAGTAAAAGCTTTTGAAATTCCTATATCTTTTTTAATTTCTAGAATTAAATGACTAAGCAGGAGTCTTCTGATTAGCCAACAAATCTTTTAATTTTGATAGTTCTCCTGCCCATCTTGGATCAGGAGCTTCTAAGTTAGGAGCATCACTGTGAACAATTTTCTTAAAGTCTTTCCTCTTCTTATTCTTATTTAATTTTCCGCTATTCCTTTTATTTGAAGAAGAATCTTTCTTTTCTGATAGCTCTACTCTTAATTTAGAACCATTAAATTCAAAACCATTTAACTTTTGAATTAATAAATTAGCATTATCTTCATTATTAAAAGTCGCAAAACCAAACCCCCTGCATTCCTTAGTTTCCTTATCTAAAACTGCTTTAAATCTAATCGAATCAGAAACTGACTTTAAAAGTGTATCAAATTCTTTTGGATTAAATCCTTGTGGTAAGTTGCCAATGTAAATGCGAATACTCATAAATTTTTAAAAATGATTTTGAAGTCTGAACTTCTAAACAAAACTAAGCTATGTGTATTTAATCACATTTTGGCGCATTTTGTTCAATCCATCGCTTTGCTTTATAAATAGCTTCATCAAAATTATTCAATCTCTTATATGCAAGTTCCTTAGAAAGATACTGTAAAAGCTCTCCCAAGATAGGTCCATCCTTGATTTCCAAACTTTTTTTAAGTACATCACCATTCACTAAGTTTGAGGGATGAAATAATTTATCATCTTTATTACGCCATCTATGAAGCCAATCTAATTGTAAGTTTTGAGGTAAATAAAAAATAAAAGATGGCAGAAACATTTCTAATTCTTGATGTAATTTAAATCTATCAAATTCATCTAACTGAGCGATATTTTTGTTTTTCAAGAAAAGGTACCATTTTCTCAATAACTTAGTTTTTGCAATATCAGCTTTACTAAATTTCAGTTTCTCTAAAGTTACAACATCTAAGATTTGAGCGATAAAAAATGATGGTAAATATTTATCTTTTTCTTCCTGATCAAGTTCTCCATAATTAATTTTCTCTAAATCCAAAAAAAAAGAATCTTCAAACAAATTTTCAGTATTAAATATATTTAATTTTTTTATCAACAATACTGCATCAAGAGCATTTGCTCCATTTACTATTTTCTTTATTTCATTAGTAATTCTCTCTTTTGCGACAAGATACAAGTTCCCTTTATTTTTTTTTATATAATCAACTAATTTTAAATCAATTTTAAAATTGAATTCTGAAACAAATCGAAAACATCTTAAAATTCGTAAAGGATCATTTAATAAATTGTTTTCAGAATGAGTTCTAAGCAAAGAAATCTCCATATCTTTAAGACCATTTAATGGATCAAACAAACTCTTCTTATCAAATAAAAAAGCAATTGAATTAATCGAAAAGTCTCTAGAACATAAATCTCCTTCTATGGAAGATGAAACTTGATTAGCAATATCAATATAAATATTATTAAGAATAATTCTTCCTACTTCTCTTTTTTTATCTAAAATTATAAATTTTGATCCAATATTATCTGCAATCTTTTTACCAATTTCAATTGCATTTAAAGGTACCACAATATCAACATCTAACTTTTCAGTTTTTCTTCCCAAAATAATATCTCTTATATAACCTCCAACCAAATATGATCCTTTAGGCAAAAAACCTAAGATTAAATCTAAATTATGAAATTTTATACTTGTTTCTAATTCATCAATTATTAGTGTATGATCTGTGTGAAAGCTATTTTTCATATTATTTATTAATTATGTGCATTTGCATCAACTGTAAATGGGTTGATAGATGTATCACATATCATGATGTTGAGAATAATCATGGTGTTGATCATATTTGTGATCTACCTGATTTTAAAGCAAAAAAACCATTCATTCATGTCAATATAGTTAAAGATAATAATGGTGATTATAAAACTGATTGGGATGTTCAATCTTGTGAAAGTTTTGAAAATGAATTTGGTAAATGGTCTAAGTTTAATCCAGGTATGGAATTACCTGTTTAAAGGTAATAAATGACAAATAAACTCAATCAAGGAGAAAATTACTCTACATTAGTGATTCATAGCACAGATAATTCTTTTGGCTTTGGGTATAGAAAAAACAATGACCTCGAATCTGATGAATTATTTATCAAGAAATTTGATAATGACCTTTGCAACAACTTAATAAATGATCTTAACAAATTCATATCTAAAGAAAATTTACAAAAAATAAATAAGTTATCTGTCAGTATAGGGCCAGCAAATTTTAATGCTTCACGACTAATTGTAGTTTTAGCAAGAACTATTTCACAACAAATAAATTGCCCTCTAAGCAGTTTTAGTTCATTTGAAATAATGGCAAAAAGAATTGCATCAAAAAATAATATCTTAAAAAACAAAAAATCATTTTGGATTTTCAAAAATTTAAAACGTAAGGGTTTTATTGCAGGTAAATATGAAATTTGTGGTAACGAAAAAAACTCTTCGAATTTATTCATTCGAGAAACAACTTTACCAAAGTTTGTCAAAGAACTTGATAGTAAAGAAGATTCTTTTGAAGCTACTTATGATGATAAAAAAGATTTGAAAGAACTTTTAGATTTATCAAATAAAAATTTATTAAATTCAAATATAGATTCTTGGAAAAAAGTTTTGCCTCTTTACCCTATTTCTCCAATTAACTAAATATTCATCCAATCAAATTATTAATTTTATCTTGAAGGTGCATTGTTACAGAATTCAAATCATGTCTTGATGAACTTTGTGGAGGTTGAACAGGTTTTCCCACTTTAATAACTATTTTTGAAAACAAAGGAATAAAGCATCTAAATCTTATTAGTCTATGTGAATTAACTATTGCAACAGGCAATAATAATTTTTGATTTTTAAAGGCTAATAATGCTGCACCTTGTTTGGGCTTATTCACTCGACCATTTTTTTGACGAGTGCCATCAATAAAAATTCCAATACAATTATCATCTGATAATTTCTTACATGCTGTTTTAATTGTGTTTTTATCAGCAATTCCTCTTTTTACAGGATATGCTCCACAAGCCTTGATAATAAAGCCCAGAAAAGGGATTCTAAAAAGCTCTGCCTTGGCCATAAAAGATATATTACGTCCAATGGCATGTCCTAACAAAGGAGGGTCAAGTAAAGAACCATGATTAGAAACCATGATAAAGGAATCTTTTTGTGGAATATTGTCTCTACCTATTAAATGACCTTTAAATACAAATTTATAAATTGGAAATACAAAAAGCTTGCTTACTAATTCATAGATTAATTTTTGAATAGTATGATTTTTCATACAAATTAATAAGATATTTGATCAGAAGATGAAACTTGAGAAATTTTTACATCTTTAAGATGTCTTTTTCCTAAACCGCTTAGTACATTAGAAGGGCCAATTTCTACAATATGAAGATCACTATCTTTTGCCATTAAATCCATAGTTTCTCGCCACCTCACTCCATTACACATTTGCTTTTCTAATCTAATTTTAAGCTCGTTTGGATCGCTACACAGTGAAGGTTCATAATTACTTATTACAGGGAAAGAGGGATTGTTAAATTTAATCTTTTTTAAATACTCACAAAATTTTGATGAAGGTTCATTCATAAATGGCGAATGAAATGCTCCTGAAACATTTAATTTCAAGAATCTTTTACAAGCAATTGATCTCGATAAATTATCTAAGGCTTCAGTAGATCCTGATAAGACAACTTGGGAAGAACTATTGTCATTAGCAATGACAATATCATCAATTTTTTGCACTAATAAATCAAGTTGATTTCTATCAAAACCAATCACTGCTGCCATAGATCCTTGCCCAGCATTGACCATTAATTGAGACCTTTCTTTTATGAGAGAAACACAATCTTCGAATGAAAAAACATCCGCACAATATAGTGCAGTGATTTCTCCAAGACTATGTCCCGCAACATAAGTTGGTTTAAACCCATTTTCCTTTAATGCATCTAATAAAATTGATTCAACTAAAAAAAGACAAATTTGTGTATTCCTTGTGTTATTCAAATCAAGAAGAGCATTTGTTGGTTCAGTATTTAATTCACAAATTTCAAATAAATTTCTCTCAAATATCTCAGAAGCATAAGTAAACCTTTCTTTTGTGATCGGCAGATTTTCAATTTGTTTTGCCATTCCAATTTTTTGCGAACCCTGTCCAGGGAATACCCATGCAACTGTCATAATGTTCCTATTTTGTTTTTAACCCCATTTAATTAGGGCTGCACCCCAACTTAGCCCAGCACCGAAACCACTTATAGCAATAATATCATTTTGTTTAATTCTATAATCTCTTACAGCCTCATCCATCATTAGTGGAATTGTTGCTGCTGAAGTATTACCATATTTTTCTAAATTGCTAAGAATCTTTTCTCTGGGAATTTTTAATCTTTCTCCCACGGAATCCAATATTCTTTGGTTAGCTTGATGTAACAAGAGCCAATCAACTTGATCAGAATTATATTTCATTTTTTTTAACAACTTTTGAAGAATTAGAGGGACTTCTTTAACTGCGAATTTATAAACTTCCTGACCATTCATCTGAATTGGAGAAAAACCTCCACTTAAATAGTCAATTTCATCCACTATTGAATCCTTATTATTTTTTGATGGAAGATTAAGAAAAGAACCCCTCCCCCCATCAGTTCTCATATCAAAACCTATAAAATTATCAAATTCATTTGTGGCTTCAATTGCTAATGCACCGGCACCATCTCCAAAGAGAATACAACTTCTTCTATCATTCCAATCAACAAAACTTGATAATTGATCTGCTCCAATAACAATAGCCCTTTTAAAACTTCCCCCTTTTAAAAATTGTGAGGCTGTTATTAAGGCAAATAAAAAGCCACTACAAGCTGCAGTTAAATCGAAAGCTACAGCATTAGCTGCCCCTAATTTAGCTTGAATGGATGGGGCTGATCCAAATAAATCATGCGGAGTAGAAGTAGCCAAAACAATCAAATCAATCGTTTTAATATCCCAATTAGCCATTTCTATAGCAGTTAGAGCAGCCTTATAACCCATCTCAGTAACATTATCTTCTACACTAGAGATTCTTCTCTCAGAAATACCAGTTCTAGTTTGTATCCATTCGTTGCTTGTATCAACCTTTTGACTAATTTTTTGATTGGTTAGGATTTGATCAGGTACATAACTTCCACTTCCCTTGAATGACACTCCAATCTGATTAAAATTTATTCCTTCCAAAAGAGTTTTTTAATTACTTATATTAGTCAAACATAAATTTGACTCAATATGTTTTATGAATTTAAAACTTGAAGCTTTTGCAGTTGATTCAAATTGTCCATAACACCATGATTCACTGCAGAGTGGGCCAAGCGAAGAGCACTAACTACTGATAAAGATTTGCTACTTCCATGACCAATAACGCAAATACCATTCACCCCAAGTAACAAAGCTCCTCCATGTTCGGCATGATCTAACCTTTTCTTAATTCTAAGTAGATTACTTTTTAAAAAAGCTGAACCAACTTTCCCCCGCCTTCCACGAGGCAGCTCAGATCTCAAAATATCTAATAAAACTCCTCCCACAGATTCAAGAAATTTCAATAATATATTTCCAGTAAATCCATCACAGACTACTACGTCGAAACTGCCTGATAATACATCTCGCCCTTCACAATTACCTCCAAAATCAAAACTTTTTTCAGAAGATAATAATTCAAATGTTTTTAGGGATAAATCATTACCTTTGCATTCTTCTTCTCCAATATTTAAAAGGCCAATTCTTGGTTTTTTTACTTGTAAGACATCTTTTGCATAAATATTACCTAGAAGTGCGAATTGATGCAGATAAGATGGCTTACAATCAGTATTCGCGCCAACATCTAAAACTAATACAGGGC
This sequence comes from Prochlorococcus sp. AG-355-O17, assembly GCA_003280655.1. Lineage (GTDB taxonomy): Bacteria > Cyanobacteriota > Cyanobacteriia > PCC-6307 > Cyanobiaceae > Prochlorococcus_A. Next base: position 96,366 of record QCEK01000003.1, on the reverse strand, counting down.
GAGTTTGATCCCTTGTTGGAAATAATGCTCCTATAGCTGGTCTATCAATCCCTTTCAATCTTCCAATTCTAAATATGGCAGAAGCCATCATGGCACCTGAATTACCAGCTGAGTAGACAGCTTCAGCTTGATTATTTCTCACTAAATCCATCGCAACGTTTATACTTGCATTTTTCCTTTTTCTAACTGCCGTAGCTTCTTCATTCATCCCAATAGGCTCTCCGCTATCAATTAATTCAAGACGATTATTATCAATTTCATTTTCTAATAATCCTAATAAACCAGTTTTTTCTGCTGCATCTTTAACTTTTTCAATTTTGCCGACAAACTTTATATTTATTGGGAATCTACTTATTGCTTCGAGGCAACCCTCAAGAATTGGACCAGGGGCATAATCTCCACCCATACCATCAACTGCGATCCAAATTCTTCTAGATTGAGATTCCTCCACTCTATCTAAAATATTATCGTTATTTTGTAACCTTTTTAATGGATCAAAAACTAATGGCTGTAATGTATTTTTAGCTAGTGAACTAGCATTTGAAACAACACTGCTGGCAGTATTCACAACAGATTCAGCGCTTGAAACTACATTACCAGCAACATTACCTGCAACATTACTCGCTACATTACTAGCTGTGCTCACAACAGAACCAGCACCAGAAACTACATTACCAGCAACATTACTAGCCGTTACCGCAGAACTAGCAGCAGTATCAACTAAAGAAGTCACAGCCGAATTTCTTTTGTACCAAATAACTAATCTTCTAATAGCTCTGGGCTTGTTAATTTTTTGCGATGTTTCTTTCCCCATTTATTTACCATCAAAAGGAGCAATATCGACAATCCGTTGAAAAAGATATCCTGTACCTCTTGCTGTCAATATTAATTCTGGATTGGCTGGATCAGCCTCCAGTTTGGATCTTAATCTTGATATATGAACATCAACAACTCTGGTATCTACATGTCTCTCGGGGGTATATCCCCAAACTTCTTTCAAAATTTCTCCTCTACTGAATGGCTCTCCTGACCTACTTACCAAAAGCTCTAAAAGACTAAATTCCATACCAGTTAATCTAATTCTCTCATCACTTTTAAAAACTTGTCTTCGATTTGTATCGATTTTTATATCCGTAACCAAAATTAATCCTGAATTAGGCATCCCAGGAATTTGCTCTTTGTCGATTCTTCTAAGTACGCACCTAATTCTAGCTTCTAACTCCTTTGGGCTAAATGGTTTTACTACGTAATCATCAGCCCCTAATTCTAAACCTGTTATCCTATCTGCAACATCTCCTAATGCAGTTAACATAACAATTGGAACATCAGAATCTTTCCTTAACTCTTGACAAACTCCATAACCATCTAGTTTTGGCATCATTACGTCAAGCACTACTAAATCAGGTTCATAATCTTTAAATAACTTTAGTGCTTCTTTGCCATCACTTGCAGTTACAACTTTGTAGCCAATCATGGAGAGACGTGTCTCCAAAATTCTTCTAATACTTGCCTCGTCATCTGCGACAAGTATAGTTTCTTTAGTTTGACTAGATAGAGCCATTTGTTTCTATTAGCTAATCAGTAAGAGAATTTATTATTAACCTAATCTAACTTGTAGAGGGGCCATATCCCAAACATTCTAGTTCTATTACTTCATTCAGAGACTAAATGTCTAGCAAATTATCTACTTTTATTTGTCAGAATTGCGGATCTGAAACTTCCCAATACTTTGGTAGATGTCTTAATTGCAACTCATGGAATTCTATTGTTGAAGAAATAAAAAGTAAGAGATCTAAATATCAAGAAATAATAAATATAAAAAATAATAAAAAATCTACACCGTTTAACGAGATTTCATCAAAAAAAATATCAAGATTTACGAGTGGTTTTAGAGAATTTGATCGAGTGCTTGGAGGTGGAATAGTACCTGGATCTGTTGTTTTACTAGGAGGAGAACCTGGTATAGGTAAAAGCACAATAGTTCTTCAATCAGCAGGAAAAATATCTCTTAATGAGAAAGTTTTGTATATAACTGCAGAAGAATCTTTAGAACAAGTAAAAATTAGATGGGAAAGATTAAATCAAAATAGTATTGATTTACAAATTTTTGCAGAAACCAATTTATCCTTAATTATTGCAGAGATCAAACGTATAAATCCAAGTTTCGCAATAATTGATAGCATTCAAGCCATCCATAATCATGAAATGCAAAGTTCTCCAGGATCGGTTTCTCAAGTTAGAGAATGTTCATCTGAATTGCAAAATCTTGCCAAAGAAAAGAATATTGCTCTTCTAATAATTGGTCATGTAACCAAAGATGGTGCTTTAGCTGGCCCTAAAACTCTAGAGCATTTAGTTGATACAGTAATAAACTTTGAAGGAGATAATATTTCCTCACATAGATTACTAAGAAGTATAAAAAATCGATTTGGATCGACCTTCGAGATTGGAATTTTTGAAATGCTTGAAGAGGGTTTAAGAGAGATAAAAAACCCAAGTTCAATTTTTACAAATAAAGAAAACATTTCAGGTGTAACAACTACTATTACAAATCAAGGCACTCGACCATTAGCAGTTGATATACAAGCACTGGTAAATAAAACTTTCTACAGTAACCCAAGACGAACTACAACTGGAATAAGCATAAATAGATTGCATCAAATTCTAGCTGTTATTGAAAAACACGTAGGGATAAAATTTTCTGAATTTGATTGTTATATAGCTACTGGTGGGGGTTTTGAAATTAATGATCCATCATCTGACTTAGGTGTAGCAATATCAATTTTATCAAGTTTAAAAAATATTCCTCCTTTGGCGAATAGCTCATTTATTGGGGAATTGGGTTTGAGCGGTCAGGTAAGAAAATCGAATAACCTCAGGACAAAGATAGAAGAAGCTGTAAGACTAGGGTTCAAAAATATCATAGTTCCAAAACTTGAGGAGGAACTAAATAATAATTTTCAAAATTTAATAAATATCAAAGAGATATCCAATATTAAAGAAGCAGTTGATTATTCTTTATCAAAATAAAAAATCAAAGGTACATATCAATTGAACTTCTGCCTGAATTTTTCAACCAATTCTCAATATCTAGATACCCACCTGGGTAAAGTCTCACTGCTTTAGACCAGACTTCAGCAGCTTTATCAAACCAAATATCTCTCTGATCTAAATCACCATTTTGCTCAGCATATCTTCCCCTTTTTTCATAAATTAAACCTATATTTTTCAAGCATGATGGCTGTTTTGGATTTTCTACTAATGCTTTTTCATAAGTTTCAATAGATAAATCCTCTTCACCGTTACTCATATATATGATTGCCATATTTTTTAATGTCTCACCCCTATCAATTTTATTTTCTTCAAGTAGTAAGCTCTCTTTGTAATACTCTAATGCTTCCGAATAATCCCCATTATTTTGTGCAGCTAAGCCATCTCTATAATAGATATATGCCTTTTTTTCTTTCTCAGCGATAGGCATTATTTTTACAATAGATTCAGCAATTACTGTAAAAGCTTTATCAATAAAATTGTCTCTGTTTTGATTACTAGGCACTGATCAAAATCTAATAAAATTAATATAGTAATTTAAAAAATAACTATTTAAAAAGTCTATTACATTTATTATAGTTAAATATAATGTCATGCATTAATTTGCTTCTATCGTGAAAAATATGGAGAGCATTCAATTAAGCGTTAAAGGAATGAAGTGCGGAGGTTGTGTTAGTACTGTTGAAAAAATATTGAATAATTCTGATGGTATTGAAAATGTTTCTGTTAACTTGCTTACTGAAAGTGCTTACTTTGAAATTACGCAGAAACATATAGAAATAGAATCAGTTCTCGAAAATCTAAAAGAGAATGGTTTCCCATCAAAGATTTACATAAATGATTTTTCAAAAAAAATAAATAAAGCAGAATTAGAAAAAAAAAAGAAGTGGAATAATCAATGGAAAAAACTAACTTTTGCCCTATTACTTTTATTATTTTCAGGATTAGGTCACCTGGCAGAAGGAAGATATATAAATTTTCCAATATTAGGTAATATAGTTTTTCACGCTTCATTAGCAACGTTAGCTCTGTTAATTCCTGGCAGAGGAATAATTATTAATGGATTTAAATCATTTATTAAGAACCATCCCGATATGGATTCTTTAGTAGCTCTTGGAGTAATTAGCGCATATACAACAAGTCTTCTATCCTTGATATTTCCCGCCACTGGTTTTCCTTGTTTTTTTAATGAGCCAGTTATGCTGTTAGGCTTCATACTAATTGGGCGTTACTTAGAAGAAAGAGCAAGATATCAAACTGGATCATCCATTGGAGAATTATTAGATCTTCAACCTGAAATGGCAAATATCTACACAGAAAATGATCAATTAAAATCAATAAGAGTTAACACTTTAAAACCTGATCAAGAGATTCAAGTTTTAGCTGGAGACAGAGTACCTGCTGATTGCATTGTTACTAAAGGTAATTCATATGTTGATGTTTCTCATATTACTGGAGAATCCAAACCTATCGAGATAAAAGAAGGCGAAAATCTATCTAGTGGGTCTTTAAATCTTAATTCAACTCTTAGACTTAAAGTACAGAAGGTAGGAGGGGATTCTTCTCTTGCAAAACTAGTAAATCTTATTGAGTCTGTAAACGCTAGAAAACCTCGCATTCAAAGAATTGCCGATGAAATTGCAGGCAAATTTACATACTTTGTGCTTATCTTTGCTACTCTGACTTTCTTTTTTTGGTGGAAAGGGGCAAGAAACATTTGGCCAGATTTATTAACTCATAATCATCAATTCATCACTCACTCAAGCCATACACTTCATAGTTCCCTTGGTAGTAATGCTGAGAATTTCCTTAGTTTAGCCATTCAATTGTCAATCGCAGTTTTAGTAATAGCTTGTCCTTGTGCATTAGGTTTAGCTACCCCAACAGTAATAACTGTCGCATCAGGTAAAGCAGCAAAAAAAGGAGTTTTATTTAAAAGCGGGGACAAAATAGAGATGGCTTCAAAAATTAATCTTATTATTTTTGACAAGACAGGTACTTTAACAAAAGGTAAGCCTTTCATTGTTGATTATAAAAATAATGATGATCATTCATTTTTATTAAGAATAGCTGCAAGTTTAGAAAAGGAAAGCAGACATCCAATTGCAGATGCATTAGTTCAAGAGGCAAAAAAACAAAATTTAAGTTTATTTCCAATAAAAAAAATTTTCACTTATTCAGGTAGAGGTATTTCTGGAGAACTAGAGTCAATTGATGGACTAATTAATATTGGAAATATTGCATGGCTACTCAGTAAAGGAATAATTATTGATAGTGATTCAGAAAAATTGATTGAAAATGAAGAGACAAAATCGAACACTATCATTGGAGTAAGTATCAAAGATAAGTTATTAGGCTTCATCTTCCTTGGAGATTTACTCAGAGATGATTCAATTAAAACAGTTAAAAATTTAAGAGAAAACCAATTTAAAATTAATATTTTAAGTGGAGACAGAAAACAAACAGTTTTAGCTTTAGCAAAAAAAATTGGTTGTAAAGAAACAGAAGTAAAATGGGATCTTCTTCCTGAAATGAAGTTAAAAACCATAGAAAATTTAAAAATTAATAATAAAGTGGCAATGATTGGTGATGGTATTAACGATGTCCCAGCCTTAGCGTCCTCAGACTTAGGAATTGCGGTGGGATCAGGGACTCAAATAGCCAAGGCAAATGCAGATGTAGTATTGATGGGAGATAAACTAAATGGATTACCCTACGCCTTAAATCTTGCAAAAAAAACTATAAGAAAAATAAAGCAAAATATTACATGGGCTTTTGGTTACAACTTACTAGCTATACCTTTAGCCGCAGGCATTTTATTCCCTAAATACGGTATTCTTCTTACTCCATCAATAGCAGCATTGTTGATGGCTATTAGCTCTATTACAGTTGTAATTAATGCTTTATCTTTGGAATAAATGAAAGGAAAATTTATCGTTATTGAGGGTATCGATGGATGTGGTAAAACTACTCAAATAGATGAACTATCTAAATGGCTTCCCAATAGTGGTTTAATAAAGAAAGGGTCTAAATTAATCACAACTAAAGAGCCAGGAGGCAGTCTTTTAGGGGAAAAACTTCGAAGAATGATTCTTGATAATAATGAAAATAACAAGCCTTCTTCTCTTGCGGAATTATTGCTTTATTCAGCGGATAGAGCAGAACACGTTTCCAAAATTATTTCACCTGCTTTAAATAACAGTGATTGGGTAATAAGTGATAGATTTTCAGATTCCACCCTGGCTTATCAAGGTTATGGAAGAAATATAAATTTAGAAATAATTAAAAATATTGAATCTATCGTGTGTCAAGGAGTATCTCCTGATCTCACTTTCTTCTTAGAAATTTCTCCAGAAGAGAGCATATTCCGAAGAAAAAATGAAATTCCAGACAGAATAGAATCAGAAGGTATTATATTTTTAGAAAAAGTAAATGAAGGATTCAAACTAATTGCGAAACAAAAAAACTGGAAAGTAATATCTGCTTCACAAAATATTAAAACTATTTCTAATCAAATTAAAGAAACTTTACTAAACAATTTTTCTAATAACAAATGATTGAGGTTAAAAAAAATAATTTTTGCTTGCATGAAGAAGTCAATACCTGTCTTAACACCATTATTAAAAACAAATCATTTGCCAATGGTTATATATTTTATGGTGCTGAAGGAGTAGGGAAAAAGCAAACTGCTATTCAATTTATAACAGAGATTTTCAAACAGTCTTCACCAAACGAAAATGTTGAAGAGAGGATTACAAACAATAACCATCCTGATTTTTTAATTATTAAACCTGATTCTCTTTTAGCAACTAAAAGTTCAGGAAGTTCCGATCTTGAAAAAACAATAAAAAGTGGATCTGAGATTATTAAAATTGCTCAAATACGTAATATCAAAACTTTTCTTAGTCAAAAATCAATTAACTCAGAAAAAAAAATTGTTTTGATTGTTGATGCACATCTCTTAAACGAAGCAGCCTCAAATTGCCTTTTAAAAACCTTAGAAGAACCTAGTAATGGCATTTTTATATTACTAACTTCTAAATTAAGCCTCCTCTTAAAAACTATCATCTCAAGATGTCAATTAGTCAGATTTCGATCTTTTTCTAGTAAACAAATAAAGTTTATTTTGGAAGATTATTTAGATACTTATAAAGTTAATATTAATAAAAAATTAAAATTGGAAGATTTAATAAACTCTGCAAATGGATCTCCAAATCAATTATTAAAAAATATCGAAATTTTGAATTCTGTTTCGGATGAAATTATTACTAAATTAGATTCTCCAATAAAAAATAGTCAGGAAATATTAGAGAGCTCAAAATTAATATCTGAAAAATTAGAAATTTATCAACAGATTAGTTTGGTCAATTTAATCCAAACTATTTGGTGGAAAAAAACAAAAAATATTAATTTAGTGAAAAAACTTGAAAATTTAAAATATCTTCTAAGAAATAACATTCAACCAAAAGTGGCATGGGAAATTACTTTTTTGAAGATTTCAATGGAAGATATATGAGATTAATCGACAGCAGAATTAATCAAATCAGGATTTCTTGCTTGAATAAACTCTTGTTTGGCATTTTCTACTTGAGAACCAATAGGTAACTCAAGACAATATCCAGCACCATATACAGTTTTTATATAAGTAGGCTTACGAGGATCAGGTTCTAGTTTGGTGCGTAAATGTCTAATATGAACTCTTATTGTCTCAATATCATCATCAGGTTCATATCCCCATACTTCTTTAAGAATTGATGCTGGCGATACAGTTTGACCATGTCTCTGCAATAGACAGTGCAACAATTCAAATTCAAGATGAGTTAGTCTAACAGGAGATTCAAACCAGATAGCTTCAAATCTTTCTGGAACAAGAGTTAAAGGGCCATAATTTAATATTTCTTGCTGATTACTAGAGTTTAATTGTGCTCTATTGGTTCTTCTTAGTAATGCTTTTATGCGTACATGCAATTCTTCCAGATCAAATGGTTTAGTAATGTAATCATCTGCTCCAGAATTAAACCCAGTCACTTTATCTTTAAGGCCGCCCAATGCAGTTATCATCAAAATTGGGATATTTGAAGTTCTTTCATCTCTTCTGAGTCGCTGGCATAAAGTTAATCCATCAACATTTGGCAGCATTAAGTCTAAAAGTATTAAGTCTGGTGAGTATTGAAGAGCTAAGGCTTGACCTTTGATGCCATCTTCGGCTTTTTGGACATCAAAACCTGAATGTTCTAAATGCGTAGCCACCAAATCACGCATATCACGATCGTCTTCTATTAAAAGGACTGAAATTTTCATATTTATAACTATTAAATTAAAATTAAGTTTTAGTATTATGATTCTCTCAAGAATTTATAAAGATTGCTGAATTACTGTAAACAATTTTATCAATTAAAATTATCAAATAACCTAGTGTTAACAAAGGATTAGATAGAAATTGGAATTTTACAAAAGTTGAAATTTTATAATTTCTTTTGATTTTATTCACTTTTTCTTAATAATCTATGGATTATTAGAAGTAAATAATGGTTCAAATTGAAAGAATATCTAATTCAGATTGCCACTATAAAGTTTAAAAAAATTGAATTAAATAGAGATTTTCAGTTTTCCAATAAGAATTAACTAAGTTTAAAATTTTTAATTTCTCCAAAATATTTAAAATCATAAATTTTGTCTATATTAAAAAAAATATAATTATCTATGAAAAAGAAGTCTATTATCTATTCTGATTTATCAAAAAAACAACTAGAAACTCTTAAAGAACTTTACATTCAAAAAAAAGTTGAATCGATGAGTCATCAAGAACTTAAACAATATGTGTTAGAAATTATTTCTCATCAGATAAACGATACTATTGGCAAAGAAGAGGAACTGGAAGCATGGAGAGAAATGTCAGATTTTTTTGGAGAACAATTTGAAATAAATATCTTAGAAATACAAACAAAATATATTGACGATAAAAACGTAATTGAAACAGAAATAGATTCTCAGCAGCAAAGAATAGAATTACTTGAAAGGAATAATTTGGATCAAGAGAAAAGGGATATGTGGGATGACTAGAATTTCCTGAATGGTTTAGTAATGCAAAATATATAAAAATTTATGTCTTAATTTTAAAAAAATGAAAATCAATCAAAGAGCGTAATTTTTTTCATTTTTGTGGAGAATAAAATAAATGTTCTAATTACTGTTCTAAAAAACAATTTTTAAATCTCTAAACGTATCATTTTTTTAATAGTTTGATTATTTTAATGTTCTATTTACTGTTCTTAATATTTATTACATATTCTTGATTATATCTTTGCCAAACCAATATTTGACAAAAAAAGAGGTCAAAGAAATAAAAAAGTCACCTTTTTAGGGTGACTTAGGATAATTTTTTGGAATTTATAAACTCCCCGGGCGGGATTCGAACCTGCGACCAATCGATTAACAGTCGATCGCTCTACCGCTGAGCTACCGAGGAATATAAAACGAATTTAGCTCTTTAAAGTACCTTATGACAAGTACAAAGATTAATTATATTGAAATTTTGATGGTTCTTGCCAGCTAGATAAAAAACCATTTTTCAACTCTGCTACTGCATCAGCATAAGTTAATTCTTCATAACGATGCGTAATCCACAAAGCTGATAAAGGTTTATTATGGTCACTTGTAAGATTTTTAATAGTTTGTAAAACTTTTAATTGGCTGATTTGATCAAGTAACGCTGTAGGCTCATCTAAAAGAATAAAATTTCTATTACTAATAAGAGCGCATGCAATAGTTAAGCGTTGTTTTTGTCCACCGCTCAAAGTATGAACTGGCCTTTTTTCAAACCCAGTCATTCCTACCTGATCAAGCACATATTCAATTTTTTTATTAATTTCATTTCGACAAATATTTTGATTAATATTTAGCAGCAGTTCACTCCTGCAATTTGGCATCAATATTTGATGATCAGGATTTTGAAACACCATGCCAATATTTGCTTTAGAAGATATGAAACCATGTTTTGGTTTAATTATTCCATTAATTAATTTTAAAAGAGTACTTTTTCCGCTCCCGTTTTTCCCAACTACCATCCAAAATCCAGGTTTTTTTATTGAGAAGTTACATTTAAAAATTAAATTTTCTTTTTTTCCAGGATATGAAAAAGAAACATCATTGAATTTAATATGAGGTATTTCATTTTCAAGGGAATCTAGCATTAATTCTATCAATCTATGTTGAGAGAAAATCCTGGTCTTTTAGCTCCTCCTGCTACTGAAGATTTTTCATATATCTGAACAGAAATGATTTCTTTAGTTCTTACAGCGATTAATTTATCTTGCACTTTGTCACATCTTAATTCAATCAAGTTTGAGGATTCTAAATTTTCATTCATAGAACTTTTTATTTCATCAAAAATTCCTTTAACATCATCAAACTCTTTCTTCTGAATTAAAAGTGGAAAAGGTGAATATCTCAGACTTAGTTCTAGCGTATACATAATAATCATAAAACTACTTATTATGATAATAAATATTTTTACGCAGGAAGTTATTTCAATTAAATTATTTTGAGAAAATTATATAAAAGATCTTTAAATACAATTATTATGAGTTTAGAAAATTTTATTTTGCATTTTAAAAAATCATTTCATGGAAATAGCAAATGATATAACTTCTCTAGTTGGAAATACCCCGTTAGTTAAATTAAACCGAATCAGAAAGTATTTTGATTGTTATCCAGAAATAATAGCCAAACTAGAAAGTTTCAATCCATCAGCTTCCGTTAAGGATAGGATCGCTTATTCAATGTTATGTAAAGCTGAAGAAGAAGGATTGATAACGCCAGATAAAACAACATTAATTGAAGCAACTAGTGGGAATACTGGCATCGCATTAGCAATGGTTGCTGCGGCAAAAGGCTATAAATTAATATTAACTATGCCGGATACGATGAGTATCGAGAGAAGGGCAATGTTGAGAGCATATGGAGCTGAATTACAGCTAACACCAGGGAAAGAAGGAATGAAAGGAGCTTTAGATTTAGCTAATGAGTTGTCTTCAACCATTACAAATAGCTATCAATTTAATCAGTTTGAAAACTTTGCTAATCCAGATATTCATGAAAGAACGACGGCTAAAGAAATATGGTCCCAATCCAATAACAATTTAGATGGACTAGTTACAGGCGTAGGCACAGGAGGAACCATTACTGGTTGTGCACGTTTTCTGAAAAAAGTTAATCCAAATTGCAAAATTTATGCCGTAGAGCCCAAAAAAAGTGCTGTAATTTCCGGAGAAAAAGCAGGATCTCATTCGATTCAAGGAATTGGCGCGGGTTTCGTACCAAAAGTTCTTAATACTAAATTAATTGATGAAATTATAAAAATAGATGACGATGAAGCATTTTATTATGGGCGTCTATTAGCTAGATTGGAAGGCCTTTTATCTGGTATCAGCAGCGGTGCAGCTTTAGCAGCAACTATAAAAATCGGTAAAAGAAAAGAACTAATGAAAAAAAGATTGATAGTTATTCTTCCAAGTTTTGGAGAAAGATATTTATCAACAGCAATGTTTGAATCTAATACTTCAATTCAAGCCAGAAAAGATGGTTATCTTTAATGCATAATTTATAAAAATGGAAAAAAATTTATATGAAGAATTAGGTCTCAAACAAAATGCAACCAGAAGTGAAATTAAATCTTCATATCGCTCTTTAGTTAAGCAACATCATCCAGATGCAGGTGGCAAGAAAGAACGATTTCTTGCAATACAAAATGCTTGGGAAACTCTAAATGACCCTATCAAAAAAAAACAATACGATAGCAGTTTTTCCTTTTCCAGCTCATCATTTGATTCATTAAATAAAAATTGGGAAGAGAAATTTAATTCAAAAAAACATAATTCTTCAATTAAGGACAAAGAAGTTGAAACATGGATTAAAGAAATTTATAGTCCGATAAATAGATTAATTAGTCAAATCATTAAACCTTTGAATAACGAAATAAAAGAACTATCTGCGGATCCATATGATGACGAACTAATGGAAAATTTTTGCAGTTATATTATTCTTTCACAAAAAAAAATAGAAAAAGTTGAAAAAATTTATAACAAAAAAATAGTTCCAAAGTCTATTTCAGCTTTAGGCCTCGATCTTTATCATTGTTTTTCACAAGTTAAAGATGCGCTATCAGAATTTGATAGATATACGCAAGGATACGTAGATAATTACTTATTTGATGGCAAAGAAATGATCAAAGAAGCAAAAAGGATACAATCAAAGATGTCTAAAGAGAAAAAAAATAAAAACTTTTAGATATAAAAATTTTATTGAGTATATTCTTTAAGTTGATCTAATTTCAACCAAACATCTGGAACAGGTCTGCGCCATCGAACCTGAGCATATTCATCTTTGACTGAAAGAATCTCTCCAGGGCCTTCAAAAACATAATTAGATAGATCATCATCACTGGCTAGCGCTTCGATACTTTTTATATAAATTTCTCTATCGACAAAAACTAAGCTTCCTTTCTTGAGAGTTTTCTTTGGAATAGAATCTGTCATAATAAATTCAAGAAAGTTATTTGAAATATATTATACAAAAACTTGTTTGAAAACTATTGAAAAAAATTTATACCGGAATAATAATTACAAACTTCTAAAAAATTTAATAGCCTTAAATGATTAACATTTATAAGATATGCGTCTTTTACTACTTGGCTGTACTGGATTTGTTGGTAAAGAATTAGTACCAACATTACTCAATGAAAATCATGAAATATACATTGTAAGTAGAAAACCCATTAGTAAATTAAAGCTTGATTTAGATTTCAATAAGTTTAAATTTTTTCAAATAGATTTATCAAAAGAAAAAAACTGGAATAACGAAAATCTTCTAAATATTTTATGTGAGACAGATGGAATTATTAACTTGATGGGAGAACCCATAGCAGAAAAAAAATGGACTTCTGAACACAAACAGGAGATTGAAAATAGTCGTATTAACACCACGAAATTTATGATGGAGACCCTTAAAAATTTAAAAATAAACCCAAAAGTCATTATAAATGGATCAGCTATAGGTTATTACGGTACAAGTTTATCTAGTGAATTTACTGAAAATAGTGCTGGAGGGAAAGACTTTTTATCTAATCTTTGCAAAAAATGGGAAGCGGTCGCCGCTGAAAAACCATTTTTCTCAAGGTTAGTAATTTTTAGAATTGGAATTGTTCTAGAGAAAGACGGAGGAGCACTAGGAAAAATGCTTCCTATTTTTAAAGTTGGATTAGGGGGACCAATTGGAGATGGTAAGCAATGGATGAGTTGGATTCATAGAACTGATTTATGTGCATTAATTATTCAAGCATTAGTTGATAAAAAGTATTCGGGAGTATTTAATGCTGTTGCACCAAATCCAGTATTAATGAAAGAATTTTCTCAGACTTTAGGCAAATGTCTTAATAGACCTAATTTACTTCCAGTGCCTGGAGCGGTTTTAAAAATATTGTTAGGAGATGGAGCGAAAGTTGTTTTAGAAGGACAAAAAGTAATTAGCAGTAAAATCAAAAATTTTAATTTTAAGTATCCTCTTCTTGAGAAAGCAATTTACGCCTCCACCAAGAATTAATACCGTTTACTAAAGCACCAATAATAAGAATTGTTATCAATGGAACTACAAGAGGATTCCAAACTATCTGAATAAAATTAATAAAAATAAATATCCCATTAAATTGCATTATGATTGCAAAAATAAAAAATATTGCAAAAAAAATGACTGTAAATAAATTTATTAATAACAAATTATCGATAATTTGTTTTAACTCATTTTGATTATTCGCCTTAGTCATTTTTTATAACAATATTCATATCATCAACCATTTTAAAACAAGCTTTGTTTTCACCCAGTCTTTTTTTAGCATTTTCATTACATGAGATCATAAACTTCTTATTTATCTGTATAAGGTATATTATTTTTATGATCAATTCAATTGTCTGATTGATTTGATCATTTTTGTCTTTAAAATCACTGGCACAAAAAATGTATTTCCCAAGTAAACGTCTTTGCGCTTCTGCAAAAGTTTTTGTAAATTGTGGACCCTTACCTTCAATCTGAATAACCGGTTTTCCTAATCCAATCGCTTGCTCTGCTGCTGTTCCTGCCATGCTAATACAGCATCTACTTTTCAATAATATTTTGTCAAAATTATTCCAATGTATATTCACTTCTAAAAATTTATATTGGAATTTCAAGAGATTATTATCTATTAAATTTTCTATTTTTAACCATCCTCTTTTTTGAAATATCTCCTTTATTTTTGATGAAGATAGAGCATTAACTATTGCAAAATTAAACTGAATTTTTTGAAAATATCTTAAATCTGACAATGCCTCTAATACCTCTAAAATCAAAACAAAATTATCTAAAATCTCAGGGAATCTACTGCCTGGAAATAATCCAATACTAAATTCATCTTTATTTAATTCTTTGTTCCTAGGAAAAAACTTATCCATAAATGGGTTGCCTAAAAAAGACACTTTCTTTTTTAACTGCAAAGTTAAATCATTAGCTGTAAGGGAATCTCTCGCATATATTTTTTTTGCTTTTTGTGATAGCAAGAAAAATTTAGAAGGCCATGGTAATTTCAACTTCCCTTCATAATGGCTGGAATAAGCAACTAGATATGTAAAAAAATCTTTCTTACAAACCCATGCAAAAAAAACTGGCACAATATCTCCAACTACAAAAAAATAATCATATTTTTTTTTTATTTTAAAAGTTAAATATAATCTTTTTAGAAGATAAAATATTTCTCCTCCAAATATTTCAGTAAGTCTTCCCTTAAAAGAATTATAACCAATTCCTCCAGTTCTAAATTCCTTCGTTTTCCCGATAATCTTAATTTTTTCTTTTTCGTAATGGTTTCCCATACCAACAATTGGCAAAGCATGAACAGAGTAACCACTTTTTACGAATTGTTTGGCTATTAGACTGCCAGATAGATCTTCTCCATGGCCATTACTTAAAATTAAAATCTTAAACAATTTAAAATTCCAACCATTTTTTTACTTTGGTTAACTCAGGCCAATCTGGATATCTACTTAATCCGTCTTCAACAGATTCTTTCAACTCACTTTTCACATCCGGCATCATTATGGACATTTTTTTTATTATCTCAATATGATCCCTTACACCTTTATTATTGGTAGCCAAAAGAGCTAAAGACAAATTCATTCTTGCTTGTGGATCTTGCTGATTTAATCGAACAGCTTGTCTGGCAGCTGACAAAGCTTCTTCATTATTTTTCAAAAGTAATTGAAGCCATGATAAACAAGTCCAAGCAGCAAAATGATTTGGAATTTGATGTATAATTTTTTGAAAATCTTGAACGATTGGAATTAAATCTTGCCCTGCTTTATATCTTGATAAAGCTGCATTAAAATCCTCTTCGATGGGTTTAATTTCGTTATTCATTATTTATTAAACTGCAAAAGAGCTTCCACAACCGCAAGTTTGAGAAGCATTGGGATTTACAAAATTAAAGCCACCTCCAATTAATTCCTTACTAAAATCTAACTGCATTCCATAAATATATAAAAGACTTTTAGGATCACAAACAACTTGAAAGATTTGATCAGCTTTTAATGAATAATCATAAACTTTATCATCGGAATTTATTTCATCAGTTCCTATAAAATCCATCGTATAACTCATCCCACTACAACCGCCAGATCTTACTCCTACCCTAAGTGCTTTTTTATCACTTTGGCCCTTCAATAAATTTGCAATTTGTTCTATAGCATCATTCGTAATTAAGATACCTTTGCCATCATCAGAATTTTTAATTTCCTGTTTAACTTCTACATTTTCCATAAACAAGGGATTTCTACTATTTATAATATAAAAACTTAATCGATAGGATGCATAGTACAAACGTTATCCAAACTTGATTTGTTATAATTCTAAGAAAAAGTGAAAATTGCAATAGTTGGTTCTGGATTAGCTGGTCTCACAGCAGCAGTCAATTTAGTTGATGAAGGTCACGAAGTAGAAATTTACGAGAGCAGGTCATTTTGGGGAGGTAAAGTAGGAAGTTGGGAAGATAAGGATGGCAACCACATAGAAATGGGTTTACATGTATTTTTTTACAATTATGCAAATCTTTTTAAATTAATGAAAAAAGTAGGAGCTATAGACAATTTACTCCCGAAAGATCATACTCATCTATTTATCAATAATGGTGGTAATTTGAAATCGTTAGACTTCAGATTCCCTTTAGGTGCTCCATTTAACGGACTTAAAGCTTTTTTTACCACCGAACAACTTACTTGGGTAGATAAGTTCAGAAATGCCTTAGCTTTAGGAACAAGTCCAATCGTTAGAGGATTGATAGACTATGAAGGGGCAATGAAAATAATTAGAGATCTAGATAGAATTAGTTTCAAAGAATGGTTTTTAAACCATGGTGGAAGTGAAAAAAGTTTAGAAAGAATGTGGGATCCTATCGCATATGCATTAGGTTTTATTAATTGCAAAGATATTTCAGCAAGATGCATGCTAACTATATTCATGATGTTTGCTTCAAAAACAGAAGCCTCAAAACTTAATCTTTTAAAAGGTTCCCCACATAAGTGGTTAACGCAACCTATCGTCGATTACATCACAAACAAAGGAGCAAAAATACATCTTAACCATAAGGTAGAAGAAATCATTTATGAAAAGGAATCTTCCTCTTACTCAGTAAATCAATTAAAAATATCTTCTCCTGAAGGAATAAAGGCAGTGTTTGCAGATAAATTTCTAGCTGCCTGTGATGTTCCTGGAATAAAAAAAATAATTCCAAAAGAATGGTATCAATTTAAAGAATTTGAAGGTTTAAAAAAACTTAGAGCTGTAGCTGTTGCCACAATCCAATTAAGATATGATGGTTGGGTTACTGAATTACAAAAAGATAATACTGGAAACGAACCAATTGGACTAGATAACCTTCTTTATTCTGCTGATGCCTCTTTCAGTTGTTTTGCTGATTTAGCACTAGCAAGTCCAGCAGACTATAGAAAAAAAGATATGGGATCGCTTCTCCAATGTGTTTTAACTCCTGGCGATAGATGGATGGGAAGATCCACAGAAAGAATTACAAAAGAAATTGATAAAGAGGTTCGCCGTCTATTCCCATCCTCAAAAAACCTTAAATTGCTTTGGAGTAACGTGGTACAAATTCCACAATCACTCTATAGAGAAGCTCCCGGTATGGAACCTTTCAGACCCGATCAAAAAACATCTATATCTAATTTCTTCATGGCTGGTAGTTATACAAAACAAGATTATATAGACTCTATGGAGGGAGCTACAATGAGTGGTCATTTAGCTGCCGCGGCAATTTTAGAGAAAAAAGCCGAATTAGCAAAAAATCTTGCAGTAAGTTAAATAATGGGTACTTGGCTAAAACATGACGTAATAACAGTAGTTAATGCGCCTCTTGAAAATGTATGGGACACATGGAGCGATTTAGACTCAATGTCACTTTGGATGAGCTGGATTGAATCTGTAAAAACAGTTGACAAAGAAACTAATACGTTACCAGATTTAACAGAATGGACTTTAGCTGCTAATGGCTTTAGGTTTAAATGGAAAGCTCAAATTACAGAAAGGGTTGAAAAAAGCAAACTTAAATGGAAATCAATAGGAGGTTTACCAACTGAAGGATCAGTAGTTTTCGAAAGTAAAAATGATCAAATCACAACGGTAAATTTAGCAATAACTTATGAACTACCAAAAATGATTGCTCGGTTTATGGAAGAAAATATTTTAGGAAAAATGGTTACAAACGAATTACAATCCAATATTGATAGGTTCAAAGATTTAGTTGAAAAGAACTATACAAAAAATTTTTCTAATTAAAAATATTAATTGCTACATCTAGTAGTCCTTCAAAAGTATATTTTTTTGCCTGACAATCAATTCTTCCAAAAATCTTATTACATATTTTTGTTGTCTGAGGTCCAATAGTCAATAACTTAATTTGATCAAAATATTCTAACCATTCTTTACCAAGTTTTTTTTCTAGTAAAAAAGCAGCATTTACTACGGTTTTACCGCTTGAGAAAAGAATTGCATCGACTTTTCGATTAGAAATAATATCAATTGTTTCTTCCGGAATTGATTCAGGACATCTGGTTTCATATGCAGCAACCTCAAATACACGAGCACCAGCCTTTCTAAATTGATCTGCAATTAAATCCCTTCCACCTGTTTGAACTCTTGGTACAAAAACTCGAAGTCCATAACCAGATACTGGGAAATTATCAATTAAACTTTCAGCAACAAATTCTGGAGGTATGAAATCAGCCTTAATCCCAAAATCGTCAAGAGTTCTTGAGGTTTTTTCTCCGACTACGGCGATTTTTGTTTTTTTAGAACATTCTTTTAATGAACTATTAAAGTATCTAAGTCTTTTATCCACAAATTTGATCCCATTACTACTGGAAAAAATAATCCAATGAAAATCATTTATATGATTTAATGCTTCATCAAGAGGATTCAAATCATCAGGATCAGCAATGCTTATTGCAGGTAAATCAAATACATTAGCGCCCTTTCTTATGAATATCTTTTTTATATCCAATATCCCTTCTTTTGATCGAGTAATAATTATATTTCTTTGATCAAGGGGTAGATCAACTTTTGGCATCCTTGTCCTCAACATTATGATTTTGATTTTTATTTTTTAATTCATCTAGAAGTTTCAAGACTGATAATCCCTTATCAAGAACAACATCGTCTTTAAAAATTATCTCTGGAACTCTTCTCATCTCAATTCTTTTTCCTAAACTATGCCTTATAGAGCTTTTAGCTGTATTCAAGTTTGATACAATTTCTTTCCTCACTTTCTCTTGAGCAGTTGAAGTTATATAAATTTTACAGTGTTGCAAATCACCTGATAAATCAATCTTAGAAATATTGACGAAATGATCTCTAATAAGATCATTTTCTAAATCATTCTGCAAAATAAGGGTTATTTCTTTCTTCAAAAGAGAGGAAACTTTTGCAAGACGGTAATTATTTGGCATTATGGTTGTAAATTTATTGGGTTTGTCATCGCTTGCAAGACAAAATAAACAGTTATGAAAGCACTTAAGACAGAAGATATCAAACCTACTATTGTGATTGGATTTGATCTATTCTTGAATAAAGGTTCAAGCAAAGCAACAAGTCCCCCAACAATGATAGATATCAAATACTTTGGATATCTCGCAACATTAGAGAAAAATTCGCCCATCAGCTCCACAAATAGATTACTTTTTTAGCTAAGTTTTAACAAACATTAAACAGCATGATTACATTATATCAATTTAGGCATAGTGCTTTTTGTTTAAAAACAAGAATGGCTCTTCATGCAAAAAAACTACAATATCGAGTTGAAGAAGTAACACCTGGAATTGGCCAATTTGAAATCTTTAAATTATCAGGTCAAAAACAAGTACCTGTAATAGTCGATAGTAATGATCAAGTTATTAATGATTCTTCAACTATTTGCGAATATATAGATAAAAAAAATGAAAACAATCCACTTTTTCCGGAGGATCCAATATTATTTGCACAATGCAAACTAATTGAAGACTGGGCAGATACTACAATGGCTACAACTTGTAGAAAAGCTTTAATTAAATCTGCAATAGAAAATCCACAGCTAAGAACTGCATTACTTCCAGATGAAATGCCTTCTTCAGTTAAAAGTATCGTTGATAAATTACCTTTTGAAAATCTTAGTAAAATTTCTAATGTAGTTTTGTCTTCTAAAGATAATTTAGAACTCCAAAAATTACTGGAAGCTTTATCAAAATCCTTGATCAAAAAAAAATATTTAGTTGGAGATAGTTTATCAATTGCAGATATTTCAATTGCTGCTCAATTATCCCTTATTAAATTTCCAAAGTCTGCAGGACCATTTTTATCAGGAGAGGGGAGCCAAGAATACATAAACAACCCTTATTTAGAAAATCTTTTTATGTGGAGGAACAACTTAGAAGAATATCTTTTTAGTGCTAACTCTCAATAAATTCAAACTTCAATTTATATTTATTTGTTTTTATAGCATGAATAGAAGGATCACCAACTTTTGAACCATAAGAAGCAACATATTGCACTCCACAAATTGATGGTTTGATTGAATTATCAACTTCCAATATTTCTTCGGAACATTTTTGAAATTTACTAATGGTCTCTACCTGATTAATCCTTGAAGCACCTGGCTTATGTGCTGTTTGTATAACTAGCTCATCTGCGAAAAAAATATCATTATCTTGAATCTGATTTCTCCCTGTAATTCTTGAATCAATATAGAAATCATCTTTTAAATAAGTAATTTGATTATTAATAGATTTAGGATCATTTACAACCTTGATTAAGGTTTTACCAAATATTGCTTTTCCAATAGATTCAGAATTTTTTGCACGATTACCAACAATTAAATCTGAATCATTCTTAAAGAAATTTACTTTATAAATAACTGGCTCTTCTGAATCATTAACTATATCTTGAGAAGTAACCAGCCAATTCCCCTCGAACCATTTAGGATAAATTAAATCCTTAGAAGTATCCGATAATTTAAAATTTGGCAAATATAATTCTGGCCATTGATTTACACGATTTTCCAAAAACTCTCGTACGTTAGAATCTACTAGAGCAAAAGAATTTTCTAAAAAAATTCCTTGAACAATCAAGCAAAGAATTAATCCAAGAAGAATTTTCATTATGTCAAATCCACTAATAAGAGCATCAGATCATTATGTATTATTAGAGCCAGATTCAAAGGAAAGAATTGTATCAAAACAAGAAGCAATTTTATGGTTGAAGAATTGGCTTAGTAAGACAGAAACAATATATCAAAGTATAGAAGATCCTGATCAGGATTTTTTTGAAGAATTATTGGAAAGCACTTATGAGTTAGAAATAAAATTAGGATACGTTATAAAATGGTTTGCAGTAAGAATTGAACCAGATTAACTGATTATTTCTTTATGAATTGCATTAATTATTTTCATAGCCACTTCTTCAATATTTTCTTTTTTTACTTGAATTCTTAAATCTGCTTGAGAGTACAAATTTTCTCTAGATTGAAAAATGCTCATATATAGATCATTTAGATTCTTTTTCTGCAGAAGTGGCCTATTTGCAATTTCATTTTTCAATCTTTCAATTGCTATATCTTTGTCGAGATCTATCCAAGCAATTATTCCCTGTCTTAAGATTCCCCAGTTTTCCGCTTTGGTAACTATTCCTCCCCCAGTTGAGATTACTAATGAAGGAATTTTGATAGTTTCTTTAAGGCAGTTTGCTTCTAATTCGCGGAAATTATCTTCTCCTTCATCCTTAAAAATTTGATTGATAGATTTTTTTGCCAATTTCTCTATTAATGAATCTAAATCAATGTATTTATACTTCAATAATTCAGCAAGCTTCAAACCAGTTTGTGACTTACCAGAACCCATCATTCCTATTAAAAATATGCTTCTGCCCTTAATAGCATGAACTGTTTTTTTGATAATGGATTGTTCCATAAAGACAAAAGCGTATATAAAACCTTAAGATAGTATTATCGCAGACAGGTATGACTTCTACACAATCCAAACCATCTCATGGAAAAGGACGTGAATGCGTCATAACTCGACGTGCCTGCTTTAGTTCTAGTCACCGTTACTGGCTTCCTGAAAAAAGCCCAGAAGAAAATTTATCTCTTTTTGGAAAGTGCAGTATTGCACCAGGGCATGGTCATAATTATGAACTTATTGTTTCAATGGGTGGAGAACTAGACTCTGATGGAATGGTACTTAATCTCTCTGATGTAAAACACTCTATTAAAGATAAGGTTACTGGACAATTAGATTTTCGTTTTTTAAACGATGTCTGGCCTGAATTTAATGTTAATAATCAGGAAGGTATACTTCCCACAACTGAAGCATTAGTAAAAGTCATTTGGAGTCGTCTGAAGGATGATTTACCTCTTACAAGTCTAAGACTTTATGAAAACCCAAATTTATGGGCAGATTATTTTGGAAAAAACATGGAAGCATTTTTAACATTACAAACTCATTTTGCAGCAGCTCATAGACTTGCAAAAGAAGAGATATCCTTTGATGAAAATAAAAAAATCTATGGGAAATGTGCCAGAGTTAATGGACATGGTCATAACTATCTTGTCGATATAACTGTAAAAGGAGACATCGATAAAAGAACAGGAATGGTTTGCGACTTATCTGCCCTCCAAGAGATAATTAACGATTTAGTTGTTGAACAACTAGATCATACTTTTCTTAATAAAGACATCAAATTTTTCCATAATTGTGTTCCAACTGCTGAAAATATAGCTTTATATATTTCTGATATTCTTAAAAAACCAATAAATAATCTTGGTGCAAAATTACACAAAATAAGACTACAGGAGAGTCCAAATAATGCTGCAGAAATTTATGTTGATCAAAAGTTAACCAATTCGTTGAAGTTAAAATTGGAAAATAGTTATGTCACTCAAACTTGAATATCCCAAGAGTAATAATTGTTATAGCATCAAGTCTTGATGGGAGAATTGCATTTCCTAGAGGTGGAGAATCGCATCTTGGAAGCGATGAAGATAAAAAAATATTAAATCAAAACTTATCAATGGTTGACGCCACCATTTTTGGTTTAGGAACTTTAATAGCTCATCAATCAACTTACCTAGTTAAAAATCTCACTGATAATGATGAAGTAAATATATTAAAAAGCCAACCAATTTCTATAGTTGCTTCAAATAGCAAAAAATTTAACAGTAATTGGAAATACTTTCGTCAACCAATTAGAAGATGGCTAATAAGCTCAAGTAAAGTTGATAATTCGTCGAATAATGAATTCGAAAAAGAACTCTTTTTCGAAGATTCATGGAAAAAAACATTAATTTCACTTAAAAAACAAGGGATAGATGATTTAGCTCTGCTAGGAGGTGCAAAACTTATAAATTCATTCATAAAAGAGGATCTAATAACAGATATAAAAATTACAATAATTCCACGAATTATTGGAGGTAGATATACATGGATCCCTCCAGAACAAACAAATGCGATTTTTAATCTCAAAAGGCTATGGGAGATAAAATCAATTAAAAATTTAATGAATAATGAAATCCATATTCATTACAAAAAGATTTGAAATAGTTTCAATAATAAATGAACCAAAAAATACATAAAGTTGAAGTCAAATTGTCAATTAAAGAAATCTCCAAGGAGATATGGAATGAATTAGCAAATGAAATTAATAATCCATTTTATGAATGGACTTGGATTAAAAACCTTGAGATGTCTAAGAGTGTTTCAAGAGAAACTGGTTGGCAGCCTCTATATTTTGTTGCTTATAAAAATGAAGAAATACTAGGAATTGCCCCACTTTTTTTAAAAAATCATAGCTATGGAGAATTCATTTTTGACCAATCATTCGCAAGATTAGCTCAAGAGCTAAATTTAAATTATTACCCTAAATTAATTGGAATGAGTCCTTATAGTCCTGTAAATGGATATCAATTTCTTTATAAAAAAAATAAAGACAAGAAAAAAATTACAAATTTACTTATAAACCAAATCGAAAGCTTTGCGATTACAAACAAAATCCTAAGTTGTAATTTTTTATATATTGATGAAAGCTGGGGCAACCATCTTAAATCTTTGGGATACTATGAATGGATAAACTCCAGCAGTGAATGGAGGAGTAATGGAGAAAAAACATTTGACGATTTTCTATCTAGATTTAACTCCAATCAGAGAAAAAATATAAAAAAAGAGAGGAAATCAATTACTAAACAAGACATTAAAGTAGAGATTTTTAATGAAGATGATATCAACCAAGAAATCCTCAAAAAAATGCATAATTTTTATGAACAGCATTGTTCGAGATGGGGAGTTTGGGGAAGTAAATATCTAACATCTACATTTTTCGAAACACTGATTGACAATAAAAAAAATCTTTTACTTTTTAGTGCATCAAAACATGATTCAAATGAAATTTTTGCTATGTCGATGTGTGTTAAAAATCAAAACAACTTATGGGGTAGATATTGGGGTAGTCAAAGAGAAATATCTAATTTACATTTTGAATTATGCTATTACCAGCCAATTGAATGGGCAATAAAAAATAGAATCCATTTGTTTGATCCTGGAGCGGGTGGTAAACATAAAAGACGGAGAGGGTTTTATGCAAAAAGCACCGTTAGCATGCATAAGTGGTTTGACAAAAATATGGAAAATATAATTTATCCTTGGCTAAATGAAGTGAATAAACAAACCGAGATGGAAATTGATTTTGAAAATAAATCTATACCCTTTAAATAAAAAATTATTTAGCTTTACCAAAGATTATATTAGTAATATAGTTTTTTATTAACTTCTAAGAATGGATTCTAAGAAAAGTTTTGATGAAAAAACAATAATTGATAATAACCTATCCAACCGATATATAGATTTAGATCCAAACGGTTATTTTATTATCAAAGTAGATTTAGAAGAAAATAATATAATTTTAGAGCACTTTCTAAATAATATTAATGATGACGGATATGCGCTTGACCCAGAAACAAATGAACCAATTAAATGCGACTCTCAAAATAAAAGAGTTAGTAATGAAATTTTTAAAGGTATTAGTGCGAAACAACTTGGAATAATGATCACTGAAGAAAGAAATGACTTAATAACCAGATTCGATCATGCTCTATATTTAGGCCGGGAACTACAAAAAGCAGAAGAATGTTTATACAAAAGATTGCCATATATCCAAGATTAAGAAATTAAACGAAAAAATCTATTCCTTTCCTCTGATGTTAAATTAAATAAGAGTAAAAAAATTAATGAACATCATTTTCTATTTTGCATTTATTGGTTTTGGTTTTGGAGCTGCTTTCGCATTAGATAAGCTCTTAAGAGCAGTTAAATTAATTTAAAATAATTCAAAAAAACTACAAAATTTTAATAGTCTCTCCATACAAGTCATATTCATCCGCAAAAGAAATATTTGCTTCAACAAATTTACCAATATAATTTTTCAAATCAATTTTATCTTTAACGGATAAAATTACAGTTCCGTCAATTTCAGGAGCGAAATTGTAAGACCGACCTATTAATTCGTTATTGTCTGATATTTTTTCTACCAAAATCTTCATTTTTGAACCAACATATGTCTGATTTTTATCTTTAGAGATATTTTGTTGCACTGAAATAACGTTATCTTTTCTTGCCTCTGCAACCTCTGGAGATACTTTATTTGGCAAATTAAAAGCTGCAGTTCCTTCCTCAGGAGAAAAAATAAACACTCCCACATGATCAAATTTATGCCTATCCAAAAATTCGAGAAGATGGTCAAAATGTTCTTTTTTTTCTCCTGGGAAACCAACAATGAGACTAGTTCTTAATACAGCAAATGGAATTTCTTCTCTAATTTTCTCCAAAATTGATTCATTCAAAGAAGATTGCCAAGGTCTATTCATACTCTTCAATACATCTGGATGACTATGCTGAAGTGGCAAATCAAAGTAAGGTACTATATTCTTTGCATCTTTGAAAGCTCTAATAACTTCATCAGTTAAACCCGTTGGATAAGCATAATGTATCCTTATCCAGGGAATTGGAACTTTAGAAAGCTCATTCAAAAGTTTGGCTAATGATGGTTTTCCATAAATATCTTGACCATAATTAGTTGTTATTTGACTAATTAATATAATTTCTTGAATACCCTTTTTTGCAAGACTTTTGGCTTCTGAAACTATTGATTCTATTGTTCTACTTCTTTGAGGACCTCTCAACTTAGGAATAATACAAAAAGCGCAATTATAGTTGCAGCCTTCAGCAATGCGAAGATAAGCAACAAATTTGTTTTTATCTACAAAACGTGGCATTTCCTCATCTGCAATAAATTCAGGTATTTTTGAAACTTCATTAACGATTTCCCCTTTTTCTACTCTGTCTAAAACCTTGACTATCTTTTGATAATCACCAGTTCCAACAAGACCTTTTATTTCAGGGATTTCTTTTATAAGCTCATCTTTAAAATGCTGAGCCATACAACCTGCAACTATGACTTCCTTTCCTTGATTTGTATATTCTAGAATTTTTCTAATAGATTCTTCTCTAGCTGTTTCAATAAAACTGCAAGTATTTACAACAACAACATTTGCATCATTTATATTGCTGTCAACTTCATAACCCTCTTTATCTAATAAACCTTGCATATGTTCAGTATCAACAAGATTTTTCTCACAACCAACATGACTGAATGCAATCTTAGCTAGTTTTTTTTCTTTTACATTGAGACTATTTTGTTTCACAACTTGAAAAATAAGAATTTAAAAATTTAAACAGCATTTCGTATATAACTCTCATGCCAAGATAATATTAGAATAGATAATGTAAATAACAAACCTTCTTTTTGTATGGCCCTTAAGACTTTAAACAGAAGAAATAAAAAAGATTTGAAATGGCCGAAAATCATAATCGCAATTCTTAGCACTATAGGCATAGTTGATACAGGATCGATTACTTTAAAAAACTGGGGATTATTTACTTCGCTTTCATGCCCAGGGATAAAAAATGGTTGTGAAACAGTTTTAAATAGTCCTTGGGGTACTTTATTTGAAAATAATCAAGTTAATATACCTCTATCATTAGCTGGATTTATAACATATTTATCAATATTAGTTATCACAATAGTACTCTCGCTTAATTTAATTTCCCCAAAAGAAAAACTAAATAAGCTTTTATGGTGGTTAGTATTTCTAATTTCTTGTGGGTCATCAACATTTAGCTTTTTATTGATAAATATAATGTTTTTTAAGATTCAAGCATATTGTTTTTTTTGTATACTTTCAGCAATTTTATCGTTTTCTATCTTTATTATTTCTATGATTGGAGCAAAGTTCGAAAGTAGAGAACCTATGATTTTTAGAGGTTTCATTGTAGCCATTAGTGTCCTGCTGGGGGGCCTAATTTGGTCAACAAACGTTGACCCCTCTAATGCTATTGATGTTGCAAATCCTACTGAAAATGTATCGCCAACAATTACCACTTCAAGCTCTCCCCAAAAGATAAAGTTTGCAAAATTTTTAAGTGAAAACAATATTGTTATGTATAGTGCATACTGGTGCCCGCATTGCCACGATCAGAAACAATTATTTGGTAAGGAAGCAGTTAAAGAATTAAAAGTAGTTGAGTGTGCTAAAGATGGTAAAGAGAATGAGTATGAGCTATGCCAAGCAAAAGGAATCAGTGGATTTCCTTCTTGGGAAATAAATGGAGAAATTATTAGTGGTACGCGTGACTTAAAAGGATTAGCAACAAAAACCGACTATCAAGGAGATCTTAATTTTTAATAAATCTTTTTTGAATTTTTTGATCTAACTGTTGTCTAGTATGGCATTCCCAATTTTTATCTTTATCAGGGAAATCATCTCTATAATGCCCTCCTCTACTTTCCTCTCTAAATAGACAAGCTTTTAATAAAGTTATAGTGGTTATTTGTCTATTCTTTAAATCAAGTAAAAGATTTAATGCTCTTCTATTGCGTTCACTAAGTTTTATTTTTTGATCAAATTTTATTTTTTCAAGACTATTTAGTAAATCATTTTTATTTAATTTATCTATATCATTTTGAATGTAATTTAAAAATTTACTCATATTTACCTTATTTCGAGATACTCCTAGATTTGACCAACATAGTTTTCTTAAATCATCAATTTTTTCAGAGATTTGAGAAATCTGATCTTCTTTTGGATCTTGAAAATCAAACTCTCTGAATGATCTATCAAATTTCTTAAATTTAGACGGTTCATTCAAGACAATTGAAGACATTTTTCTTGCAAAAACAAGACATTCCATCAGAGAATTACTTGCCAATCTATTAGCACCATGTACGCCTGTAGATGCAACTTCTCCAACGGCATATAATCCTTTTCGTGTAGAAGATGCATTTAAATCAGTTTTTACACCTCCCATCCAATAATGGGCTGCAGGTGCTACGGGAATAACCTCATTTAGGGGATTAACCCCATAATCCTGACATCGACTTATGATAGTGGGGAATCGCTCTACAATTTTTTCTGGATCAATATACCGAAGATCTAAACCAACATGATCTACATCATTATCATGCATATTTTTCATAATTGCTCTACTTACCTGATCTCTAGTAGCTAAATCACGATTTTTAAGATTTTTAACTGGGCTTTCACCATTTTTATCAACTAAAATAGCGCCTTCTCCTCTAAGTGCCTCAGATATTAAAAAGCAAGGTGCACCATAAAATTTTAAAGCAGTTGGATGAAATTGAACAAATTCTAAATCTTCGATAGCAGCGCCTGCCTTCCATGCAAGAGCAATACCTTCTCCAGAAGATTGAGCAGGATTTGTTGTATTAGTAAATAAATGTCCACCCCCACCTGTAGCTAAAACGACAGCTCTTGATTGGATCCAATATAAATTTGCTCCATCAAGAACCTGAACTCCTTTACATTCTTCATTATCAATAAAAAGTTCAGTTACTCGTACACCTCTACAGTGAAGAATATTTTTTTGATTCTCAATATGATCTTCTAGAACTTCAACTAATGCTCGTCCAGTACGATCTTTAACATGTAAGACTCTTCTTCGTGAATGGGCTGCTTCCAAGGTAGTAGCTAGTTGATCAGAACTTTGATCAAAAATCATACCTAAATTCTGCAACCGGTCTACACAACTAGGAGCTTCTTTAACTAGCATTTCTACAGCTTGAAAATCACATAGTCCATCACCTGCTTTTAAAGTATCCTCAGCATGAAGATCAAATGAATCATCTTGTCTAACAACAGATGCAATTCCTCCTTGAGCCCATCTACTGGAAGATACCTTACTAGTATTTCTATTTAAAAGAAGCACTTTTAAATTTGAGGGTAATTCAAGACAAGTCATAAGGCCAGCAGCTCCAGCGCCAATAACGATTACATCCCAATTATTTATTGGTATCGGTTCTTGCGAAAATGGAGGCCTTAACATTAAACCAATCCACTTAAAGTTGGTTGCAGAATTGCTAAAACAACAAAAATACCATCAACAATTAATGTAGTTTGAATTACGTAACAAGAAACTAAAAGTGCTTTACCACTAGTAGTATTAATTGTGGCAGAATCTAAAATTTCTTTTGAAATAAACCATAGTATAAGTGCAACAAAAATGATAATAGATAATGATTTGAATTGAATAAGATTCTCTGAGGTTTTTTGGAGAATTTGCGGAGCAGTTTCAGAATCTGCTGTAATAACCTGTCTCCATTGATCCATGATTCCGATTAAAAATATTGTAATATCGGTAGCTGCAGTTCCAAATAAAGAAGAGATATAAAAACTTGCACCTATTTTCCAATTAGTACCAAATCCAATTAAAGCTAATGGGAGAACTACAGCTTCAACAGGTATGTGTAGGATAGGAAATGGGCTTAACCATCCCCAGAACAAACATCCACCAAGCCAACTACCTGATACACCAAGTAATAATGAACTGACAATAAACCACTTATTTGATCCTTTCTGATTCAAAACAATTGCAATTAGGATAATAACAAAAGTAAAACAAAGAGCACTTATTGGTTCTAATCTAACCCAAGGGGCTTGAACAAAAATAGGTAAAATTACAAAAAAAGAAGACCACAATCTTAAAGATATAGGATCTGATAAAAAACTATTTTCGTATGAATCAACTATTTTATGAGATTCATAGTTGAATTTATCTTTTAATTCTAAATTTTTTGTAATTAATTCTTTCAATGAAAATAGTTATTTTAATTAATCTAAATCGTGTTTTAGAAAACTGCGAATGCCATATTTTAATAAATTAAAGGCCCATAGTTTCACACCTATATTTAGTTTTTTAAAAGTATTTAATACACTTTGAGTCATATATAAGTTTAGAATAAATATTAGTAAAAGTATCTAGCCTTTAATTGTGTGGCAAGAAATTAATTACAAAGAAGATCCCAATGATCTTTTAGTTCCTAACATTACTCATAGAATAAATCCTGCAGAAATTGAAAGTATTGAAGCTAATTCCATTGCTCAAGAAATAGGATTTGAATCAGGTGATTCAATTATTAGTATTAATGGGAAAAAACCAAGGGATTTAATTGATTATCAGATTCTAATTAGTGAAGAAATTTTAGACATATCAGTTTTAGATAAAAATCATGAAATTCACAATATAAATATTGAAAAAGATCAAGACGTTAATTTAGGTATAAATTTTAAAGATGCATTATTTGATTCAATCAAGCAATGCAATAATAGATGTCCATTTTGTTTTATTGATCAACAGCCAAGTGGTAAAAGAAAAAGCCTTTATATAAAAGATGATGATTATAGATTAAGTTTCCTGTATGGCTCTTATTTAACTCTTACAAATTTAAAAAAAGAAGACTGGGAAAGAATTGCTATGCAAAAACTATCCCCACTTTTTATTTCAGTTCATGCTACTGATTCCGCCACAAGAGAAAAATTATTAAAAAATAAAAAAGCAGGAGTGATACTTGATCAAATTTCGTGGTTTGAAAAAAACTCTATTCAAATACATGCTCAAATTGTTGTTTGTCCAGATATAAACGATGGAGATGTTCTTGAGAAATCAATTTTGGAACTTGCTGAATTCTACAAAAAAACCTCTCAGACAGTACTTTCAGTTGCAATAGTGCCCGTAGGACTTACAAAATTTAGACCTGAAAATGATGGATTGAAATCAATAAGCCCAGAATACGCAAAAAAAACTATTAAACAAGTAGAGAGAATTCAAGCCTCTCTACAAAATACTCTTGGGACTCGTTTTTGCTGGCTAGCAGACGAATGGTATTTAATTGCTGGTACAAATTTACCTAGTTACAAAACCTACGAAAATATGCCACAAGAATCTAATGGAGTTGGGACTATTAGAAACTTTCTAGAAACATTAAGAGAAAAGACTCAAAACCTCCCCAAAAAAGTAAAAAAGCCAAAGAAAGTTAGTTGGATTGTTGGTAAATTAGTTTATGAAGCCCTAATTCCTACAGTTAAGAAATTAAACTTAATTGATGGATTAACAATTAATTTATATGGTTTACCAAGTATTTACTGGGGGCAGGATCAAGTGGTTACAGGTCTCCTTACTGGAGAAGATCTAATTCACGGGCTGAAAAATAAGGATTTAGGAGAAGCTGTTTACATACCATCTATTATGTTAAAAATTAATACTGATTTATTTTTAGATGATAAAAATATTAAAGAAGTTGCAAATCAATTAAATACCAAAATTCACGTTCTAGATGATTCAAATGATATTATTAATAATCTAATTGGAATAACTAGCAGAAAAAAATTCTAAATGATGCTTAGAAAGATAATAAACACAACCTTATTTCTACCATTGAGTTTCTTTGTTACTTTTCAACAATCCCTACTAAGCGAAGATAAGAATTTTATTGATGAAATTATACGAATAAATGAAGATAAAATATTCATTGATCATCAGGAAATAAAAAATATCATTTTAAATAATGATGAACTTAAATCTTTAGAGGAATTAATAGAAGCTTCGAGTTTTAATCTTTCAAGCAAAATTGCTAAGAGGTACCCTTCAATAGATTTACAAGCGAATGGATTACCCAAATATGTTGCTGGTCGAAATTATAATAGTAATTCAAGTAATACAAAAACTTCGCAATTTTCCGTTAACCCCTCACTTATTATCAGATGGGATTTAATCGATCCGCTGAGAGGTCCAGAAATTAAAATCGCCAGAGAAAACTTAAAAATTGCAAAAAATAATTATGAGATTAAAAGAAAAGACTTAATACAAGAAGCTAGTAATAGATACCATAAATACCAGAAGTCATCTCAGGATATTGTCAATAAGAAATTAGCACTTGATTTATCTATGACTAGTCTAGAAAATGCTCAAGCTAAATTTGATGCTGGTATCGGAACAAAATTTGAAGTACTTGAAGCCGATGCTCAACTATCGAGAGACAAACAAGCACTTTACGAGAAAAAAATTGAACATCAAATTAACAAAATATCACTTAAAGAAATTCTTAATCTCAAAAAAGATTTCGAAATTAAAAAAGAACAAAAATTATTGGGTTTTTGGAATCATAAATTAAATAAAAATATAAAAAATGGTCTTGAAAGTAACCTTTCCTTAAAAAACATTTCTCTTCAAAAATCAATAAAAGATAATGAGGCAAATAGTTACCTGAATTCAAATAAGCCAAGCATATATATCAGTAACTCATTATCAAGTACATTCACCAAAGGTGATTCTCTCGCAATTGACATAGATCCTAACGAATATGGTTCCTCTTATTCAAATACAATAAGCTTAAATTTATCATGGAATATTTTTAATGGTGGTAAAAACAAAAAATCATACAAATCAAGAAAATCTCAAGCAAAAGGCGAAGAATATTCCTACAACAATCTTAAAAGTATTCTAAAAACAAATATCACTAAAGCTTACTTAAATTTAAAATTAAATGAAGAAAAAATCTTATCAACCTCAAAAGAAATATTATCTACTAAAGAGTCTTTGAGGCTAGCAAGACTGAGATACGATGTTGGGATATCAACTTTAAAGGCTGTATTAGTGAGACAAAAAGAATTAAGTGATGCGAAATCGAAGAATATCAATGCAATTTATAATTACAATTTGAATTTAGATGAATTAGAAAGATTAACTTTTCTTGAAATTAGTAATAACTGTTTAGATAACGATAATACGATTAAACAAACAAAATCTATTTGCAATATATAAAGATGAATCCTCCAAATTTAACTAATAAGCAATTAAGTGAATTAGATTCTTTATTTGAATTAGTTAGTCAACGTCAAAAAAAAGATTTTGGAAATATTAGCGCCAGCAATAAAGCAGATGGATCATTATTAACAAGTTGTGATTTATGGAGTGACAAAACAATCGTAGATGGCTTAACTTCAATAGCTCCAGGTGAGGGCGTCCTGAGTGAAGAAGGGCAGAAGTTAATTCCAAATTCAAAAGCTTATTGGGTGGTCGATCCACTCGATGGAACAACAAATTTTGCTGCAGGTATTCCTTACTGGTCTATATCTGTAGCAAGATTCTTTGATGGTAAACCACAATCTTCTTTTTTAATAATTCCTACATTGAAAAAAAAGTTTGTTTCAATTAAAAGTAAAGGGGTTTGGTTAAATAACAAGAAAATAGATCCCAGGCAAAATAACCGTCAAAGTGAATGCATTTCTTTATGTAGTAGATCAATCAAAATTTTACAAAAAAAACCAAACTCAGTATTTCCTGGCAAAATTAGACTCTTAGGTGTATCGAGTTTAAATCTTACCAGCGTAGCGATGGGACAAACTTTCGGAGCAATAGAATCAACCCCGAAGATATGGGATATTGCAGCAGCCTGGCTATTATTAAAAGAACTCAATTGTTCTATAGAGTGGTTAGAAAAAGATCCTTTAAATTTAGTTTCAGGACAAGACTTGAGCGATGTTAATTTTCCATTAATTGCTTGTAGATCTAAAGAAAAAGTTGAAATTTTAAAGCCATGGGGCAATTTATTATTAGAAAAATAGTTGCATCATAAATAAAATATTGCTTGAAAAATTTCTTAATCAGATACAATAAAAAATAAGTAAATAAATAAAATATTTGAAGAAAATTAATATGCAGAGAAGTTCAACATGGATACTGAAAAGTTTATGGGGAGCTTGTGAGCGATGGAGCAAATCTGATTGTATTGATTTAAGTGCTGCATTTGCATACTACACACTTCAATCATTTTTTCCTATTCTTCTAATTTCTCTTTCAATAGCTTCTTGGTTCCTAGGAAAACAAGAGGGATTAGATCAACAAATAATTGCTATTGCTGCTCAGCTTTTACCGCCTTCAGTAGTTGAGTTAGTAGAAACAACATTATTTAATTTGATAGATCAAGGTTTTGGGGCAGGTATTCTAGGGGCTATGTTTTTGCTTTTTACAGCAGGAAATGCATATCTATCTCTTCAAAGAGGTTCGGATAGGCTTTGGGAAGACGAAATTCCTTCTAAAAAAGGAAATGCTGCTTGGAGAGTGCAAGCTTCGAGGTTTCTTAGGAATAGAGTTGAAGCCTTTTTAATAGTATTCTTTATTGGTTTTTTAATGGTACTAGATCAGATTAGCGCAAATCTTAGGATGATCCCAAGTAACGTTTTAGAAAATCTTTCAAAATCTAATAATCTTATTTCTGATTTATTATTAAAGTTGCCGCTATTACAGGTTGGTCAGTTTGCAATACCACTAATCGGATTTTCTTTAATGGCTCTTTTATTACAGGCTCTCTTACCCAGTCGAAAAGTTCCATTGAAACCACTTTTACCTGGATCTTTTCTTATTGGAATTGGCCTAACCACTTTGAACCTAGCAGTAAGTAAAAGTATTCTCTCACTTGGATCAAGATTTCAAGCATATGGTTTTATTGGAGGTTTTCTTGTACTTACTGTGTGGGTATGGCTATTAGGAGTGATTTTATATTTTGGACAGTGCTGGAGCGTAGTTATTGCTAGTATGACTTTATTAAATAAAAAAAGAAATTATAAATAACAATAAATAAGATGAATTATTTTCTTAAAGCTAATAAAAATCTTCTTACTTACTCATTAATTATACTTATAGTAATTCCAATTTTTGGAATAAACTTTTTCTTAAGCTTTCTTAGTAATATCCTTCTCCTATTATTTTTAATTCCTCTACTATTAGTAATTTTAGTTTTTATAGGTTTTAACTATTACAAATCAAAAATTAATTCATGCAATAAATGTGGTGCTATATCATTAGGCTTAAGTAAAACCTGCATGAATTGTGGAGCAAATCTAGAAAATATGAGTAATAATAATCAATTTGATAAAAAGCCTAGTGAAAGTACTATTGAAGTGCAAGCAGAAGAAGTAAATTAAAAAAACTATCCTATTCCAATTTGTCGAAGAATACTTTGTCCAGTAATTAATTCAGTACCAAGACCAATCAAAATACCCATCATTGCCATACGGCCATTCCAGGTTTCTGCAAAATTTACGAAGCCAAATCTTGGTTGATTGTCATTATTCATAATTAACTAGATTATCTTTCAAGTTATTTTAACGTTTTGAGGAAGAATTTATGATAAATGATAAATTATTTACTTAACATGTCTCATACCATCAACAGGTCGATATTCATCTCCAGTTAATTCCTCATACACAATGGCTGGCAATCCTGTATCAAACATTGTTTGCAATGCTTCTTTTAACATAGGATTCCAACCTCCTGTACTAACTTTTCCATGCCTTACCGTCCAGTCCCAAGTACCTTGAAGATCTCTGGGTAATCTACCTTCTCTATCTCTTCGCGCAACTAGGTCTAGAGATTCAACTATACCAACAATTACTGGATTTTTACCGTAAGAAGGAGTAAGACTTAATTCAAGTCTTACTGGATCTTCTTTAACCATTTTTAAACGAAACCTTGGAGGTAACTTGAGAGATCTTATTACAGATGAGACAATTTTTTTTCTTAATTCCAATTTTTTCCTTAGATGTAATTTGATTAATCAGTTGTTGAACCTTTTTCTTCTAATGTAGAGTCATTGTCATTAGAAAATCTGACGGTTAATAGCTCCTCCTCTGTTATGTTTCCTGATTTATCTAGAAGCTCTGGATGTATTGTGTACTTTTTTTGTTTAAGACTAGATGTAGTGAAACGCTTATTTTTATTATCGGATATACCCCAACCATTAGACATTACTTTAAAGGCTTTCCAAACAAGATAGGTTAAGGCAGCAGAGTATATGATTGGGAATAGAATAGTCATTAAGCTTATAAATTGATTTAGATATATGATTAGTATCATAGCCCGAAAAAAAGAAATTTAGCTAATTTGAGTTAATAAATTATTCTCTAGATTAATTTTTTTTTCTTATTAGTTATATTTAAATTACAGTAGTATAAGGGTATCAAATCTTTCGCAGAATATAAGAAATCAATTGAAAAGATACATCCAAAAGCTATTACTATTCGCCTCATTAATCACGGTGGGTATTACATGTCCTACAAAAGTAATTTCCCAACCATTAAGTAAACCAAAAATTAATGAAGTTAATGTATATTCAAACAAATCTTTCATAACTAGAGCTGTAGAAAGAACCGGTGCAGCTGTAGTGACTATTGATACTCAAAGATATGTAAAACAAAGGAAATTTCCAAGAAATTCTCAACTATTCCTAGACCCATATTTTGAAAGATTTTTTGGATTAGATTTACCGAATGACAATCGACAAAAGATAGAGCAAAACCAAGGAAGTGGATTTATATTTGCAGATGGACTTGTAATGACGAATGCTCATGTTGTGAATGGATCAGATAAGGTAATTGTTGGTTTAACAAATGGCAAAAAATTAAACGCAAAACTTATAGGACAAGATTTTTTTACTGATTTAGCTGTACTGAAGATTGAAGGTAAAGGACCTTGGCCAAAAGCAAAATTGGGCGATTCTGCAAGGATTAAAGTTGGTGATTGGGCTATAGCAGTTGGAAACCCATTCGGACTGGAAAACACAGTTACGCTTGGTATTATTAGTAATCTAAATAGAAACGTCACTCAATTAGGAATATATGATAAAAAACTTGAACTGATACAAACAGACGCTGCTATTAATCCTGGCAATTCTGGAGGTCCACTGTTGAATAGCGATGGAGAGGTAATAGGTATCAATACCTTGATAAGATCAGGTCCAGGAGCAGGTTTAAGTTTCGCAATACCTATTAATAAAGCCAAAGAAATTGCCTATCAACTTATAAAAAATGGAAAAGTAATACATCCTATGATTGGGATTAGTTTAATAGAAGAAAGTAATTCTGAAAGAAAAAATAATGCCGTAAAAGTTGGATATATAGTGCCGAACAGTCCAGCTGAAAAAAGTGGAATAAAGATAGATGATATTTTAATAAAAGTTGGTAGTAAAGATATTGAAACCGCTTCAGACGTTATAGACCAAATAAGTAAAAATGGTATAAATAAAGAAGTAAATATTTTATTGAAGCGTGGAAATAAATTTATTAGATTAAAAGTAATCCCAACCGATATAACTAATCTACAAAATAACTAAAAGATTTAACTGTCATTTCGTTTAAGTATTTCCACACACTTAGAAATACACCTACCATCCCTCATATCACAAGTAGTAATGCATTCAAAATAACTTTCAATAGGATCAAAAATTTGAAACTGTTTTTCTTGGAAATCGTAATTTTCCATGTAAATTACTAAAACTTATTTTTATATTTTAAAACTAATCAAAAACGATAAACAATGTAAAGATAAATAAGTGATCTTACCTAGCTAAATTTCAATTTTATTAAAAGTAATCAAATTTGTTTGGGGCTTTGAGTTTTTTCTAAAAAATATTCGTAATTACCATCATATGAAAATAACTTTGAATCTTTAATTTCGATAATTCTATTTGCAACCTTTGAAATAAAATACCGATCATGAGAAATGATTAATAATGAACCCTTATAATTTTTAATTGCTAATTCTAGGTTTTCCTTAGATTGCAGATCCAAATGATTGGTTGGCTCGTCCAAAAGAAGAAAATTACTAGGATTAATTATCATTAGCGCCAATGCTAATCTTGCCTTTTCTCCCCCACTAAGTTGTTTCACATATTTAAAAACAGTTTCATTTTGAAAGCCAAAACCGCCTAAAAATGTTCTTACTTTTTTTTGAGACCATTCTGGAGACTTATCACATATTAAATCAATTACCCTATCCTCAAGTGAAAGTGCTTCAGCTTGATTCTGTTCATAATAGCTAGTAATTATATTATGTTTACCAAGATTAATTTCCCCAATTTCAGGAAATATTTTTTTCATAATAATTTTAAGCAATGTTGACTTACCACAGCCATTAGGTCCCAATATTGCTATCTTCTCCCCCGAAGAAATCTTTAAATTAACATCTAAGAATATAATTTTATCCTCAAAACTATGAGACAAATTTTTGATATTTAGAACTAGTTTTCCTGAGCGAGGACACTCTGGAAAATTAAAAACAGGACTTTTTGATTTTGTTCTGGGGACCTCAATTTTAGAAATCTTTTTTAATTGTTTTTCTCTACTCTTCGCTTGAGAACTTCTAGTTGCACTAGCTCTAAATCTATCTATATACCTCTTCTGTAACTCAATTTCTTTTTGTTGTAATTGATATGCCTTATTTTGAGATTCTTCATTTAAAGATTTCTGTTCGACAAAATAGGAATAGTTCCCATTATATATTTCAGAGGTGCCTCTATCTACAAAAATTATTTTTTTACATAATTTATCTAGGAAATATCTATCATGGCTGATTATGATTACTGCAATCTTAAGCGAAGATAGATATTCTTCCAGCCAGAAAATAGTATCTAAATCTAAATGATTGGTTGGTTCATCCAGTAAAAGTAAATCTGGTTTTTGTAAGATTATTTTTCCAAGTGCAACTTTCATCTGCCAACCACCTGAAAAATCGCCAATTAATTTATCAGCATCCTTTATAGAAAATCCTAATTTTGGTAATATTTTTTCTACATCAGATTGCATTTTATAACCACCTAAAGCTTCAAATTTTGCTTGATATCTTGCGAGTTGATTTACAAGTATTTCAAGTTCATTGGAAGGTTTTTTTATATCCAATAATTTCATTTTGTTCTCAATTTCTAAAAGTTTAATGGCAACAATTTGTATATCTTTGAAAGAACTTTCTAATTCCTGTCTCACTGAAAAATTCAAGTTACAATCAAACTCCTGTTTTAAATGGGCAATTTTAGGATTTCCCTCTTTGATGATCGTTCCACTTGTTTGTTCTTCCTCGCCAATTAAAATTTTAAATTGGGTTGATTTGCCTGCACCATTAGAACCAACTAAGCCAACTTTTTCTCCTTTCTTAATCTCCCAATTAATATTTTTTAAAACAACATCTGTAGAATAAATTTTGCTTACACCTTCAAATCTAATCACTGTTTTAAAAATAGAATTTACAAAATCTGTGGCTTATTTACTAAAAAAATATTTTGTGGAATAAAATTAAACTATGAAAAGAATAGAACAAATTGTAGTGATTTTCATAGCTGCAGCTCTGGCAATTCCAAGTTATTGGTTTTTTTGGACTTTAGCTGGTGGAGGTGGATACAATAAAAGAATAAAACCTATGTCTAATCAAAATAATAATTATTCGAAACCTGTCCCTAAAGACCTCCTCGAGCCTTAATTAACCACATTTTAGTTGCCTCATCATCAATAGTACTCAAATATTCAATAACCTCTTCTTTGGTCACAGAAATATTTAACTCTTTTCCAATGTCACATATTTTATCCAAGGCTTTTTTGGGATTTGTTAAGGCTGTCATAAACAAACTTTGTTTCTTTTTGGAATCGTTGGCTATTAACTCATAGAGCTTTTCAGCATTACTGAACATGTTTTTAAAATAGATTTATTAATAGATTATTACTTCAAGCTACATTTTGTTCATTATATTTATTTATAGATAAATCATTATCAGCATCTTTTATTTCTTTTGCTGAAGCATCTGCCATACTTCTCGCGTCTAAACATAAAACTTTTCTTAATTTCGCAAAGTTAGCTGCGTGAGAATTTCTACCATCTTTTTTAGCATAGTACTCAGACTGCTGAAGAATGTGATGAAGATGAGTTAACAAATATGGACTAATTACAGCTGATACCAAAACATCACTATTTTCAGTATCGTGCGGATCAGAATTAACTAATCTTTTTTTCTTTTTATCAATTATCGACCTTTTAGGAGAATCAATTTTTCTTGAATTTTTCATGGGACAATAAAAAAATTAATTGATACGGGCATAAATTTCCTTATTAATAATATACACAAAGATAGTATCCTTGACTAACTGTGTATACTTATAAGTAACAGTTATCAACTTTGACTCATGGCTACCCGGCAAAACTCAACTAATGGGAAGCCTAAATCTCCAAGAATTCAAGTAGTTCTTCCAGAATTAATATGTGAGCAATTAAGTATTTTAGCTAACAGTGAATCTAGAACAGTTAGTAATATGGCAAAAGTTTTAATTCAAGAGGGTATAAAAAAATACTTCGAGAAAGAGGATAAATCATTTTTCTCTGAAAAAAATCTAAATACCGATAAGTTTAGAGATGAACTTGAAAAACAAAACGTAAGAAGATTAAAAAAAGCTCCTCAAAGGATTAGATACTATAAAAAATCTGATTAAAATGTTTAATTCTGAGGCAATTTCTGTAAATCTGCAGTTTTACCCATTACTACTAAAATATTTCCTCTTTCCAGAATATATTTTGCTGGAGGATTAACTGTCAACTCTTCAGCAGGTCCTGCTGCAAGAACATTCACTAAATAATTTTTCCTCAAATTTAAATCTCTCAAAGATCTTCCAATAAATTCTTCAGGAACAGTTATCTCGTCGATACCAGTTTGGTTATCAAGTTCTAATCTTTCAATTAGATTTGGTCTAACAAGTTCTAAACCTAATCTTTCTCCTTGCATTCTGGAAGGGAAGACAACTTTGTCCGCACCTACCCTTTTTAACATTTTTTCATGCAAATCACTCGTAGCTCTTGCTATTACTCTTTTCACTTTGCTACCTTCACTATCTTTAGCAATAAGTGTCGTAGTTATACTTGCTTCAATGGGTTCACTTATACCTACTACAACAGTATTCATTTCAAGAATTCCAGATTCCTTCATAGACTCCTCATCAGTACAATCTACAACTCTAGCTTCTATAGAAGGTTCTAATTGTCTCAAATCATCAATAGCTTTTTCCGAATAATCTGCAGCCAAAACATCTGCACCATTACTTATAAGTTCTCTACAAACAGCAGTACCAAATCTCCCAACGCCAACAACTGCAAAAGTAAGGGCTTCTTTTTCTCTCTTTTGAGACCACTGCCACCAATCAGCCATAATTAAACTCAGTGAATCCTAAACATAAAGATCAGCCCTAGGATAGCCAATTCTCTTTTGTCTATCTATTCTACTCTTATAAAGAGCCTGCCAAAGTGCACTTAAAAGCAAAAGGATGCCAAGTCTGCCCACAAACATTCCAACTATAAGAATAAATTGGCCGAAATGATTTAATTTTGCAGTTAAACCAATATCAAACCCAACCGTTGCGAATGCAGAGATGCAAGTGAACAGGATTTCTAAGAATGTGAAAGATTCTTTCTCAATAAAAGTATTAGTTGTACTTAGCAGCATTGCCATTAAAAGAACAAAAAGCAAAGATCCAACCGTTATACCAACTGCCTTTAGAATAACTTTATCTGAAATTAATCTATTACTAATAATTACATCTTTCTGACCTCTTAAAGTTGATCTAGTGGCAGCCATTAAAGCAATAAATGTAGTTGTTTTTATGCCTCCACCAGTACCTCCGGTACTTGCTCCAATAAACATTAGAGTCATTAATAACAATAGGCCAGTATCTGATATAGAGCTCAAAGAGATTGGGTAATTTGTGAATCCTGCAGTTCTTGCACTTACTGTTTCAAAGATTGATGATAATAAACGTTCAAACAAATTCAAATCATTAAAAAATTGACTATTAAGCAATGTTTCAGTGATAAAAAATCCTAATGATCCGAATAATATTAGAGACAAACTTGTCCTAATAACTAGTCTGGAATGAAGACTTAATTTTTTATAAGAGAGATTTTTTTTATTACTCCAAATATCATCAATGACACGCCATCCCAATCCACCCATTACAATGAGAAAAACAAAAACAATATTAACCAGATAATTTGTTCTATAGTCTTGGAGACTATTTGACCTTAAAGAAAATCCTGCGTTGTTATATGCAGATATGCTGTGAAAAATCGAGGACCAAAGTCTTTCCCAATTATTTGGAATATCTACAAATCCAAAAGAATATAAAATAATTGCGCCGAAGGATATGATACTTATCGCAGTTATAGCGATGCTTTGAAAAGTTCGACCAATTCCTCCAACACCAAATTCATCTAGAGTCTTTCCTTTGTCTAATCTAGTTCTTAGCTTTGTCCCCTTTACAACAAATCCTTGTAAAAATGTCGTAATAGCCATTAATCCTAGACCACCTGATAAAAGCATAAAAGCCAAAAAAACTTGGCCAAAGAAATTTAAATCAACGCCAATATCTATTATGGTTAAGCCAGTAACTGTAATAGCAGAAGTAGATGTAAAAAATGCTTCCCACAAACCAACCTTTGAAGATGAACATAATGGAGAACTCAAAATTAAAGTTCCAACGCAAATAACAAATAAGCCTGTAACAATAGTAAATTGTGGTACAGATAGCTTTTTGTAAGCATCTTTTAACTTATAAACATTAGTTGCGAATTTCACGTTATTTATCCGTAATTTAAAATTATCAATGCTGGCACAGTAAATGACATTATAAGCGTTAATCCAGCTCCGTATTTTGCAATATCAAAAAACCTATATCTTCCAGGACCATAAACCATTAAATTTGTTTGATAACCCATTGGAGTCAAGAAAGATTGACTTGCGCCAAATAAAACAAGCATTATTAAAGCACTTGGTGCAATGCCTAAAACATTGGAGAATTCAATAGCAACGGGCAAAATTAAAGCAACTGAAGCAGCATTACTTATAAATTGTGTAAGAATAACTGTCGTTACAAAAATTACGACTAGTGCAAAATACAGAGGCATTCCATTAAGGGCAAAGTTTAGATTGACTGCAATTAAATCTGCTAATCCTGTCACTTGCATAGCTACACTAAAGCATGATAAAGATCCCAACAATAAAATGACGTCTAATCTAATTGATTTTTGTATCTCTGCAGGTCTTAAACATCCACAAGCCACCATGGCAATGACTGCTAAAAGGACTGAACCTACTAAT
Source organism: Prochlorococcus sp. AG-355-O17 (assembly GCA_003280655.1). Lineage (GTDB taxonomy): Bacteria > Cyanobacteriota > Cyanobacteriia > PCC-6307 > Cyanobiaceae > Prochlorococcus_A. The sequence goes on along the minus strand of QCEK01000003.1, from coordinate 53,391 downwards.
GGAATATTAGAAACCGAAGGCAAAACGACCATAACTATTGCAATTCCAATCGATATAGGTTTTTTTATCAAGAAAGGTAAATCATCTTCGAATTGATCTAAAATAAGCAAATCGTTACTGGCTTGCAAACCTCTTATGGAATCTAACGGGGCTTGCAATAATAAAACATCTCCGGCCCTTAAAACAGCTTGACCTAATCTCTCCTGGACAGTTTGTTGACCTCTCCTTAGTGCTAAAACTGTTGCATTGTGACGCTGCCTAAATCTTAATTCTCTCAAACTTGCACCAGCTAGAGTGGAGCCAGCTGGCAAAAGGGCTTCAAAGGTTTTAGTACCTTCATCATCTGAGAAAAAATTAGCACCGTCGAAAGATGTTTTGTTTTCTCCTAACAAAATGGTATGTTCCTGCTGCAATCTAAATAAGTCTGCCCTTGTAACGCGGATTATTAATCGGTCATCCGGTTCAATCTTTCTATCAGCCAAAGGAGGAAGAATAACTTTTCCATTTCTTTGCAATTCCAGAACATCAACGTCAAATCTTCTTTGCAATCTACTATTTTTGACAGATTGTCCAACTAATTCTGAAGTAGAGGGAATAGTAACTTCAGTAAAATATATATTCATATCAACATTGTTAATAAATTCCTTATCTCTCCCTCTATCTGGCAAAAGGATGTCAGAAACTAGAATCATATAGGTTGTACCTATAAGCCATACAGGAATCCCTATTGAAGTCAAACTAAATAATTCCAAACCCCCATAACCTAATTGTTGACTAATATCACTTACGAGAAGATTTACTGAGCTACCTAATAATGTTAAAGTTCCACCGAGTAAAGTAGCAAAAGAAAGAGGTAATAAAACTTTTGATGGTGATATATTTCTTCGCTCACACCAACTTTCAATTAAAGGTAACAAAGATGCTACTACTGGAGTATTAGGTACAATTCCAGATATTGGAGCAATCAAAAAAGCTATTAAAGAAATTAATTTCCTTGGAGTTCTAATACTTTCAGAAGAAATTAATTCTCTTACTCTGTCTAAGGCACCACTTTTAAATAGAGCAAAGGAAACTGCAAATAAGCCCATAAGAGTAATTAAAGACGGGCTACCAAATCCAGCTAGAGCTTTTTCAGGAGAAAGAACCCCAGTTGCTATAAATATTCCGACACATAACAAACCAGTCAATTCTGGCGCAATAGTATTTTTAATAAACAAAATGATTGACATTATTAAAACAACTACCGTTATAAAAGCATCAAAATTATTACTAACTACTGCAATTAAATTCATACGAAACTTTTTTTACTCAATATACCCAAAAACAATCTTTCAAAAAAGTTTAATTGGAATAATCTTTTTTAAGAAACTTTTTAAAAATAGTTTTTTTTTGGAATATCCATGAAGATGCAGATTTTAAGCTTTCTGTAATATCAGGCAACTTGGAAGCATATATGAGTCTTCTTGCCTCAAAAGCCAATTTCCCAGATAAAGTAACCCCAAGCCCAGAAATTGAAGCTTCGCCTATTCCTAAGCTAATCATTTCTCCGTTGTCTTGAAATTGAAATGGTAAAGGATCTTTTCCTTGAATTAAAAGTTCTAAATTATTAGCTAGATGACTTCCTTCCTGCATAGCGACCTGTGCAGTTATAGGTAAATCCTCCATTCCATCAATAACTGAAATATCGCCAATAGCAAAACAGTTTTTATGGTTTTTTATTTGCAAATTATTATTAACTAAAATTCGTCCAAATTTTTTTGTTATTTCGTCAGTTTCTAAGTACGACAAATTAGGTTTAACACCTGCAGTCCAAATCACAATATCTTTATCCAAAGAAGTTATTCCAACCTCACTAGAAATACTAATTTTAGTTTCTGAGACTTCTTTAACTGTGGAATTCAAAAGAACTTTAATTTTTCTTTTTTCTAATGCCTTCTCTGCTTGTTCTCTATTAAAAATTTTGTTTTTATTAAGTATTTCATTTGATTTTTCTATTACATTAATTTCAAATAAATCTGTAAATATATCTTTAATTTTGCATGCCAACTCGATGCCGGAAGGGCCACCTCCAACTATAAATATTTTTTTATGAAGCGCAGTTTTTTGTGATTTTTTTAAAAAAGAATTTAATTTATTTAAATCATGCACATCATTAAAAAAATAACAATTTTCATCTACACCTTTTATTAAAAAACTATTGGAAATAGACCCTGTGCAGATAACAAGATATTGATAACTTAATTCTAAATCATCGCTAAATTTTAGAATATTTTCTTTGAAAGAAATCTTGGTTAAACAATTCCTTAAAAAAGTAATTCCTGCATCAGAAAAAATATTTGCAAATTTTGGGGTAGCTTCCCAACTTCTTATTTCTTTACTTAAAACTTCGTACATTAAAGGTTTAAATATAAAGTTAGTTTCAGAATCAACCACAAGAATCGGTAAAGAAGGATTAAGATTCTTTAAATTTAAAGCAAATGTCATGCCTGCAAAACCTGCTCCAACTATTACTATTGGTTTTTGTATTGATTTCATTAGCTAAATATTGTTATTCGTAAATGTATTATTAAACTATACGATTAATTTTTAAATTGAGCGAAATAACATTAAACTCATAGTCAAATTGAAGAATGATTGAAAAAATCCAAAAAGATATTCAACCTAACTTAAGGAAATATAATCAAGAGCTATTAGATATGAAGCCTCAAGAAATGCTTACTTGGGGTTATGAAAAGTTTAATAATCAATTTGCTATTACAACAAGTTTTGGCATACAGTCATCAGTCCTTTTAAAAATGGTTAGTGAATTATGTCTACAAAAAAAAATCAAAATATTTTGGATAGATACAGGTTATCTACCTCCAGAAACATACAATTACGCTGAAAAGCTTATTGAAGAGTTATCCCTAGAAGTAGAAGTTCTACAAAGTGAATTATCTCCAGCAAGAATGGAGGCTAAATATGGCAAACTTTGGGAAACAAATAAAGCGAGTGATTTAGATAAATATCATGATTTAAGAAAGATAAAGCCTTTAGAAAATGGTCTAGAAAAATACAATATTTACTGCTGGGCAAGCGGCGTTAGATCAAGTCAAACAGAGAACAGAAACAAAATGAAATTCCTAGACATAATTCGTCAAAGACTTTCTTTAAGACCTTTATTAAATTGGACAAATAAAGATATTTTTTATTATATGGAAGAGAATAATTTACCTGCCCATCCACTTTTTATCAAAGGTTATTCTTCTGTAGGAGATTGGCATTCAAGCAATCCCGATGGTATCGAAACAAAAGGTAGGGATACAAGATTTGGGGGGATTAAACAAGAATGTGGTATCCATGTCAATGATTATCAAATATGAATTTTTTACTAGTTGGTAATAGTAGACTTCATTGGGCTAAATATTCTAAAAATCAATCTAAATTCTTCCATACCAAAAAAGAGCAAAAATTTCCCGAAAATTTAGATCTTGATCAATTAATTTGGGCTTCTGTTGGAAAACTACCAAATTTTTTGCTGAAAAAAGAAAATGAAATAAAAACTAAAGATATCCAATTATCAAATCTTCCTGATTATTTTGGCGTTGATAGAGCTCTTGCCTGTATTGCCGCTTTAAAAATTATTGAAAACCCTTTCAAAAAAGATTTGCTAATTGCAGATTTTGGCACAATATTATCAATAACAAAATTGAATTCAAATGGATCTATTATTGGAGGTCAACTTCTGCCAGGTTTTCTAACACAATTAAAATCAATGGAACAAAATACAAAAAATCTTAAAGTTCCCAAAAAATATGATATTCCTAGCAAAGATTTTTTAATTAATACAGAAGAAGCAATCTTAAAAGGAGTAATCAACTCTCTTATTGGCGTGATTAATAGTTTATTTAATCCCGAAAAGGATATTTTAATAATCTGTGGAGGAGACTCTCAATTACTCACAAAATCTCTAAAAACTAAAAAAGAAAATATTATCAATGCTCCTAATTTAGTTATGGAGGGGATGATTATTCATCAGCTATCTATATAAAAATTAGCTTAACCCAAGGTCTGCAATTATATGATCAGCCATTATTGCTGCTTTTACCTTTAAGTAAATTTTTTCGATTTTACCTTCAGTATCAATTAAAAAAGTATTTCTCATCATCCCCATATATTCTTTTCCCATGAATTTTTTCAGTCCATAACTATCATAATCAGAAGAGACTTTGAAAGGTTCAGGATCAGTTAAAAGAATAAAAGGTAAATTAAATTTTTCTATAAACTTCTGATGAGAGGATGCATTATCTTTACTAATACCAAGCACAACAATGTTATTTTTTTGGAGTAAATCCCAATTCTCTTTAAAATTACATGCTTCTTTAGTACATCCTGGAGTATTATCTTTTGGATAAAAATATAGTATTATTCTTTTACCTTTAAAATTACTAAGAGAAACTTCTTTCTCAAAAGAATCTTTTAATTTAAATTCTGGTGCTTTGTCGCCAACCTTAAGAGCCATTGAAATTATTGAATGAGTATGAATATAAAATACCAAAAATTTGGTTTTATGAGATTAAAGGTGTGCAAGATGTCGCAACTATAGAAGAAATTAAAACTGCAAAAAACCTAACAAATTCAAGATCAAAGATTTTCTTAGAAACAAGAGCGTATTTGCGACAATCACTTTCAACACTTTTTGATTTAGACCCCCTCGAAATACCAATTAATGCTCAACCTGGAGAACCTCCAACTTTACCATCTGGCATGGGAAATATCAGTTTAAGTCATTGTAAAGATGCCATTACTATAGTCTGGCATAAAGGCAAAATAGGGATTGATATTGAGAGAACAGATAGAAATTTTAACCACATAAAATTTGCAAAAAAATATTTTTTTCTTACCAACAAATCAAACCATAATAATTATTTAACAAAAAATATAATATTAAATCAATGGTGTGCCGTTGAAGCGGCTATAAAATGGGATCATGGAAAAATAGCTAAAGACATTAAAGATTGGCAATTTTTTGAAAAGCCAAAAGAGTTAATTCATAAGAAGAAAAATATACATTTAAATTATTCACAGATTAACTTCCATAATTGGACTATCGCTTTAGCCTACGAAGAAAAAACTTCTTTTAATCCTCAGATTATTTGTTGTTCGAAAAATTTTTAATTTTCTTTTCTTTTAAGCAGTTCTTCATATTGAGTTTTTTCCCATCCATTATTATTTGGTTCCCATATTTTTAAACCTCTTAAAGATTTAGGAAGATATTCTTGTACGACCCAATTACCTGGATAATTATGAGGATTGACATAACCATTAGAGTTATTTTTTAAATGAAGTGGAACATCAAAAGCATTAGTAGATTTAATTGTTTCAATTGCTTTAAAAATACTTTTCGTACTATTACTTTTTGGAGAAATAGCTAAATATAAAGAAGCCTGCGTTAAAAAATATAATCCTTCTGGAAAACCAACTCTATCAAAAGCATCACAACAGGATTGTACAACTACTATGGCATTAGGATCAGCTATTCCAATATCTTCACTGGCAGATATAAGTAGTCTTCTAAAAACAAAATTAGGATCTTCACCAGCCTCCAGCATATTCGCAAGCCAGAATAAAGTTGCATTTGGATCAGAACCTCTTATGGACTTGATAAAAGCACTTATTACATCGTAATGATTTTGTCCGTTTTTATCATAAACAATATTTTTCTTTTGTAGTGCGTCCTCAGCTATTGAGAGATTAATATTGATTTCTTTAGCACCATTTTCAGCATTTATTTCTATGGCCATCTCTAGCGCATTGATTAATGTCCTTGCATCTCCGCCAGAAAATTTAATTAAATGATTTATAGCATCTTGAGTTAAATAAACCTTTTTTGAATCTTGTTGTTTTGAATAATAAGTAATGACTTTTTGTATTATTTTCTGCAAATCATTTTCTGCCAAAGGAAGTAATGTAAAAATACGAGATCTGCTAACAAGCGCTTTATTAACTGCAAAGAAGGGGTTTTCAGTTGTAGCACCAATAAAAGTTATAGTTCCATTTTCTATTGAAGGTAATAAAGCATCTTGCTGAACTGATGTAAATCTATGAACCTCATCGATAAATAAAATTGTTTTTCTTTTTGAATTTATTAATCTATCTTTTGCATTAGCAATTTCATTTCTTAATTCTTTAACACTTGATAATACTGCATTTAACTTTATTAATTTTGACCGCGTATTAAAAGAAATAATTTCAATTAGAGTAGTTTTTCCAACACCCGGAGGACCAGAAAAAATAAAATTACTAATCTTATCATTTAATATTGCACTTCTTAAGAGCGAATTCTCATTCAGGATTGGTTGTTGACCAAAAAAATCTTCCAAATTCTTTGGTCTTAATTTATCTGCCAAAGGTGCATTGTTTTCTATTTGAGAATAATTAGTAAATAAATTTTCTGAATGCATATAAATAAAATCGAAAAATCATTACTTTCAATTCTATGTAATTACTGTAGGAGTTTCCATTTGAGTAAGTTTTGAAATGTTCAATAAAGCATCTAAATCATCTATTAGAGGTTTCAAAGCGATCTGAGGATTTAACGAAAGATTCTGTTTAGGATCGAAAAATTTCTCAAAATAAAGTCTTAATGTTGCACCCTTAGTTCCAGTTCCAGAAAGGCGCACAATTACTCGAGAATTATCATCGAGGACCAATCTTAAACCTTGATTTTCACTTATGGAATTATCAACGGGATCTAAATATGAAAAGTTATCTGCAACTTTAACTAAATGGCCCGCAAAACTATTTCCTTTTAAATTATCGAGCATAGAAGTTAGATTACCAAAGATTTGATTAGCAATATTTGAAGGAATTGCCTCATAATCATGTCTTGAATAATAATTCCTACCAAATTGTTTCCAATGATTCTGCATCAAATCACTTACCGAACACTGTTTCTCAGCTAAAACTTGTAACCAATACAAAACTGCCCATAGTCCATCTTTCTCTCTCACATGATTACTACCTGTTCCGAAACTTTCTTCTCCACATAAAGTAATTAAATTAGAATCTAAAAGATTTCCAAAAAATTTCCAACCAGTAGGTGTCTCGAAACAAGGTATATTTAATGCTCGAGCAACATTATCAACAGCTGAGCTGGTTGGCATGGATCGTGCCACACCTGTAATACCATCTTTATAACCAGGGACACATTTTGTGTTAGCAGTGATAACTGCAAGGCTATCACTAGGATTTACAAAACATCCACTTCCTAAAATCATATTCCTATCTCCATCTCCATCACATGCAGCACCAAAACTATAAGATTTTTTATTTAATAACAAATCAGCCAAGTGGGATGCGTAAGTAAGATTAGGATCAGGATGTAAACCTCCAAAATCTTTTAAAGGGTTACCATTCATGACACAATCAGGTGCAAGACCCATTTTTTCAACAAAAATATTTTTTGCATATGGGCCTGTAACCGCATTCATTGCATCAAAGATTAACGAGAAGTCTTTTTTTAAAAAATCACTAATTTGATCAAAGTCAAAAATTTTCTCCATCAAATTAGAATAATCTGTTAATCCATCAATAATTTCTAAGGTAGTTTCATCGTAAGGATAAGTTCCATATTCACTAAAATCAGGTAATTGAATTTTACAAATTTTGTAACTTGTTAGTAATTGTGAAGCCTTGAAAATCTTATTAGTAATGATCTCAGGAGCTGGGCCACCATTAGAGATATTCAATTTCACTCCAAAGTCGCCATCAATCCCACCAGGATTATGGCTTGCAGAAAGAATAATTCCACCGATAGCGTTTTCTTTTCTAATTAAATGTGATGTTGCAGGCGTGGATAATAAACCGTATTTTGGAACAATAACCTTTTGAACTTTATGAGCAATACATATTTGGACAATTTTTTCTATTGCTTCAATATTGCCATATCTGCCATCACCACCAACTACTAATGTTGAACCTTTTAAATCTTCTAATGATTGTAAGATTGCTTCAATAAAAACTTCTAGATAATGTTCTTCCTGAAACTTTAAAGTACTTTTTCTTAATCCAGAGGTACCTGGTTTTTGATCTAGAAAAGGAGAATTGATATTAATTACACTAACTTGATACATATTTTTAAGAAACTTCCAAAAATCTAACTAAATTAATGAGGCATTTCGGAAGTTCTTAACATAGCGATAAACCATAATGAAGAAATTAATAATGCACTAAGAATTCCATAGTTAACACCAAATTTAGAAATTGTAATTGGAACTATTAGTGGAAACGTTAATGCCCCAAACAATGGAGTAAAAGCGACAATTTTTTTCAGCATTAATTTAATTTATTAAAACCATTCAGTCTCAGCATTATCTTTTTCATTAGTATCGTCAAGTGGTGTAGTTCTATCGAATTTCATTGATATACTTTTTTCTTGCTCACCAGATACATCAACAGCTTTAATATCATATTTTTGAGTCCCGTCTCTAAATGGAACTTGAATTCTAAAAGTACCATCTGCAGCAAGAGGTACATCTTCTCCACCTATTGTCAGTTTTGCAGAAGGCTCCGTAGCTCCATAAACAATTAATTCAGCGTCAGCAACGAGCCAAAAAGATCTATTTTTAACAATTCCACTTCCAGAATCATTTAAACCTGATGACCATTTACCAGCACCTGAGTCTGAAAGGTTATCATTGAGGTTTGTTGAATTTACTTTTTCCATAAATTCTTCTGAACCAACTGTTCTTATTAGAGGAATGTTAGTTGCTGCTTGGTATAACCTTTCATGCATACCATTTTGTTCTGAAACGACAGGATTAGAAATATCTGGGATTGACTCAGGAGTAGAATTTAAATTAAAAGGTACAAATTTATCAAGAATTTGCTCAGAAGGATGAGACCCAGGAACATGGCTTATCGAAGAAAATGCCAATGACATCCAGTTAAAACCATATTTGTAACCTAATTCAACTTTATAATCTCTATCTGCAAGCGGGATTGGCAAATACCATTCGGTACTGTAACTATCAACTGCTATCTCCCTTAGTGTTCCTTGATTCAAGTTTCTTCCTTCAGAACCAGATGCATCAAATAATCGTAAACATAATTTATTGGCTCCCAAAGATTGTGCTTTTTCTCTATCTGCATCAGAAATTTGCCAAAAAACATAAGCCCAATCTGGATCTCGGGGTAGGAAAACTACATTTGTTTTAACTTCTTCACCAGTGTTGAAAGACTTGGACTCGGAGATTTCTTCAGATTTGGACTCAGGGGTTGAAGTGTATATTTTTTTTGTAGATTTTTCTTGATATTTAAGGATTAAATCAACTAAAACAGCTTTTGTTTTGCGACTGTAAAGCGGGACCGATAATTTACTTGCTTCTTGACGTAATTGTCTGAGGGTTAGTGAGAGTAATTGATCTTTATTCATGATCCCATCAGCCACTTTAAATTCTCCGTTTTTGTTTGGGATCAGTATGTTCTTTTTTTTGAGGATTTGTGTGTCTTTTTAGCCTGTCGTCAGGATCCTCTGACTACTAAAAAATTTTAAAAATTGATATTTCTCTTCAAAACTGTTGGTATCAAAGAAATTAATTAATTTTCAGGTCTTTTTGAAATGTAAATTAATTTTCTTTTTTTTTAAATTTTATTACCTGAATTTGTTAACGACTCAACAAAAATATATTTTTTCTTCGGGATCAGTTAAATAAAAAGAGAATTCAGCGTTTTTCAACTAGAAGTACTAAATCATCTATCTCTAAATCCTCAATACTTTTACCTATTTTTTTTGAAAAAGTACTTAATTTTTTCGAAGTTGATTCTAACTGCTCATAAAAAAGATCACTAAATTTTTTATCATCAAATTTTTTGGATTGGTTATCACACCATTCTCTCAGTGAATTTTTACTTTGATATTCCAAACTATTATCTACATTAATAATTTTTAAAATCTGGAGGCAATGAGCGAGAATTCTTAAATGATGTTTCTGCATTATAGGTAGATCAAGGTTATCAATTTCTTGAATAGTTTCTATGTTTAATGGGTTAGACAAGGGATCAAGTTGATTAGACATTAATTTTTAGTTTTAATAAAGGAAAAAAACTCAATATTGGGGGTATCTTTCGTTAAAGTATATAAAGCTAATTGTAATAAGTTATTTTTGATAACATGGTCAACGAAAATTTAGTTAAAGATGTAGTAAAAGAGCCTTACAAATATGGTTTTGTTACTGATATTGAAACTGAAAAAATAGAAAAGGGATTAAATGAAGATATCATAAAATTAATTTCACAGAAAAAAGAAGAGCCAAAATTTCTTCTTGATTTTAGATTAAAAGCCTTTAAAAAATGGCAAAAAATGAAAGAGCCTGATTGGGCAGCATTAGGATATAAAAAAATTGATTATCAAGATATTATTTATTACTCTGCTCCTAAGCAAAAAGAGAAAATTTCCAGCTTAGATGAAGTCGATCCCAAACTTCTTGAGACTTTTGACAAATTAGGAATACCCCTCACGGAGCAAAAAAAACTCACAAATGTAGCAGTTGATGCTGTCTTTGATAGTGTTTCTATAGCCACAACTTTTAGAGAAGAACTTGCTGAACATGGAGTTATATTTTGCTCAATTAGTGAAGCAGTAAAAAATCACGCGGATTTGATTGAAAAATATTTAGGTACAGTAGTTCCAGCTAGTGATAATTATTTTGCAGCGCTAAATTCTGCAGTTTTTAGTGATGGTTCTTTTGTTTATATCCCAAAAGGAGTTACCTGCCCTATGGATCTATCTTCCTACTTCAGAATTAATAGTGGAGATTCAGGACAATTCGAAAGAACACTAATCATTGCTGAAGAATCAAGTTCTGTAAGTTATCTAGAAGGTTGTACAGCTCCAATGTTTGATACAAATACCCTACATGCAGCAGTTGTAGAGCTTATAGCATTAGACGACGCCTCAATAAAATATTCAACAGTGCAAAATTGGTATGCTGGTGATGAAGAAGGTATTGGCGGAATTTTTAATTTTGTCACCAAAAGAGGAAAATGCTTAGGTAAGAGAAGTAAAATTAGCTGGTCTCAAGTTGAAACTGGGTCTGCAATTACATGGAAATATCCTAGCTGTCTTCTTTTAGGGGAAGAATCTGTAGGAGAATTTTATTCAGTGGCTCTCACCAATAATCTTCAGCAAGCAGATACCGGCACAAAAATGATCCATATTGGTCCTAAGACTAAATCAACTATTGTTAGCAAAGGTATTAGTGCAGGTAACTCAAAAAATAGCTACAGAGGTCTTGTCAAAATGGGAACAAAAGCTACAGGATCAAGAAATTACAGTCAATGTGATTCAATGTTAATAGGGGATCAAGCTTCTGCAAATACATTCCCTTACATCAAATCTCAACAACCCAATTCTGAAATTGAGCATGAAGCAAGCACATGTAGAATCTCAGAAGACCAACTTTTTTATCTCCAAAGCAGAGGTATAGAATTTGAGGAGGCAGTATCTATGATGGTCAGCGGTTTTTGCAGAGATGTATTTAATCAATTACCTATGGAATTTGCTGCTGAAGCAGATAAGTTACTGGCACTTAAACTAGAGGGATCAGTAGGTTAATTAATCAATTTCTAAACTGAAATGCAAAGTAAAATGAAAGAATCAGATCCAATTTTAGAAGTTGAAAATCTTTCTGCATCTACTGATAATCTTACAATTTTAAAAGGGGTTTCACTTACTGTCTATCCTGGAGAAATCCATGCCATTATGGGAAGAAATGGATGTGGCAAAAGTACTCTTTCGAAAATCATTGCAGGACATCCCTCGTATAATATTACAAATGGCGACATAAAATTTTTAGGTGAAAACATCAACTCTCTAGAACCTGAAGAGAGATCTCAATCAGGAATTTTTCTTGGATTTCAATATCCTATTGAGATTCCAGGTGTAAGTAATCTTGAGTTTCTTAGAGTTTCAACTAATGCTAGAAGGAAATTCCTCAATAGAGAAGAATTGGATACTTTTGATTTTGAAGAATTAGTTAAAGAAAAATTAGAAATTGTAAAAATGGATCACGCATTCCTATCAAGGAGTGTAAATCAAGGCTTTTCCGGAGGTGAAAAAAAAAGAAATGAGATTCTGCAAATGGCTTTACTTGAGCCCAAGATAGCAATATTAGATGAGACCGATTCTGGTCTCGATATCGATGCTCTAAGAATAGTGGCATCAGGAATTAAAAAAATATCTAATGCACAAACTGGAATTATACTTATTACCCACTATCAAAGATTATTAGATGAAATTAAACCAAATTATGTCCATGTTATGTCAGACGGACAAATCATAAAAACTGGTGCAAGTGATCTTGCTCTAGAGCTTGAGGAAAAAGGGTATGAATGGACTGATAACTTTATAAAAGAGATCTAAACAAATGGAAATTATTGAAAAAATAAAAACTAATAAATCGGACGATAACCTAACAGAAATACAAAAAATCTGTCTTCATAAATTACAATCAAGCCCTCTCCCTAATCCTAAAAATGAACTATGGAGACTTTCAAATAAATCAAAATTGTCAAACTTTTTAAATTACTCAATTAATGAAAAAGATTCAAAATTTGAGACACCATATCCGAAAAATTCTCAAAGTATTATTAGATTCATAATTGGCGAGAATTGCAAAATTAAATTAATAGAGAAAAATTATTCAATACAGCAATTAAGTGAGGATGAATTACAAAAATATATCAAGGAACAGGTATCTTTTTTTAAGCAAAACGAAAATTGGAGTGACCTACTAAATCTATCTTTAAGTTGTAAAAATAATATTTTGGGATTAAAAATAAATGGATCAAAAATTCCTCCTATTGAAATTTTTAGTCATGCGTCAAGTAATTCTTTAAACGCAAAAACCCTAGTAATATTTTTAGAAAAGAATTGTGATGTTGAATTATTACAAGTAAATCTTGGTAAAGAAAACTCTTCATTATCTCAATCAACTTTCTTTTGCTTGAAAGAAAATAGTTCCGTAAATCATGGTGTTGTTTCTTACGGTGAAAACAAATCCAATCTATTAAATTCACTAAATGTAATTCAACAAAAAAATAGTGCATACAACTTGGGATCTTTACATTTCAAATTCAATTACGCGAGATTTGAAATTAGTATTAAACAAACTGCGGGAAACGCTAAAACAAATATCAAAGGTATGCAAATAACAAAAAAAGATGAGCAAATTTCAACCTATACAAAAATAGAATTTAATGGTCCAAATGGATTTCTAGATCAAATTAATAAATCCCTTGCAGATGATAAATCACATGCAATATTTGAAGGTTCAATAATAGTTCCGAAAATTGCCCAGAAAACTGATGCTTCCCAATTAAGCAGAAATTTACTTTTATCAAATCTCGCACAAATAGATACCAAACCTCAACTAGAAATAATTGCTGATGATGTCAAATGCAAACATGGAGCTACAATTTCGCAACTAAATGAAGAAGAACTTTTTTATATGCGAACAAGAGGGATCACATTAACAGAAGCAAGTAAACTACAATTAAGTTCTTACTTTCAAGAAATAATTTCATTTATTCCCATTTCAAAAGATAAATGGGATTTGCTTGATAAACTTTTAAATGAGAATTAATGGAAACGATTCAAAATTTTCCTGAAATAACGAAGAAAGACTTTCCTCTTTTAAATAAGAACCAAAAAAGTAATGAGCAAATTATTTATTTAGACCATGCTGCAACCACACAAAAACCAATACAAGTCTTAAAAAAAATTGATGAATATTACAAAAACTTTAATGCCAATGTACATAGAGGGGCACATCAATTAAGTGCTAAAGCAACAGAAGAATTCGAAAATTCACGATATTTAATTAGCAAATATATAAAAGCGAATTCAGCAAAAGAAATTATTTTCACAAGAAATGCCACTGAGGCAATCAATCTAGTAGCTAAATCATGGGGCGAATATTCATTAAAAGAAAACGATGAAATTCTCTTATCGATAATGGAGCATCATAGTAATATTGTTCCATGGCAAATGGTTGCAGAAAAAAATAAATGCAAATTAAAATTTATAGGTATAGATAAAGACGGGAAATTAGATATAGACGACTTTAAATTAAAACTAACATCTAGAACTAAACTTGTTAGCCTAGTACATGTTAGTAATACTCTAGGTTGCTGTAATCCAATCAAAGAAATAACTAAATTAGCTAAACAAAAAGGCTCTTTAGTGTTAATAGATGCATGCCAAAGTTTGGCTCATCAAAAACTGGATGTGATTGATCTTAATATAGATTTTTTAGCTGGATCAGGACATAAACTATGCGGTCCAACAGGTATTGGTTTCCTCTGGTCAAGACAAGAAATCCTAGAAAAAATTCCTCCTCTCTTTGGAGGTGGCGAAATGATTCAAGATGTTTTTGAAGAGACAAGTACTTGGGCAGAGCTACCACACAAATTTGAAGCTGGAACTCCAGCCATTGCAGAAGCAATAGGTCTTGCAGAAGCAATTAATTATATTAACAATATTGGATTGAATGAAATTCATGAATACGAAAAGACTATTACTAAATATTTATTTGAAAAATTAAATCAAATAGACAATATTGAAATCATAGGTCCATCGCCGGAGATAGATCCAGACAGAGCCTCACTTGCCACCTTTTATATAAAAAATATACATTCAAATGATATTGCTGAAATTCTTGATTCAAAAGGAATTTGCATCAGAAGTGGCCACCATTGCTGTCAACCTCTTCATAGATACATTGGAATTAAATCCTCAGCTAGAATCAGCATGAATTTCACAACTAATAAGGAAGAAATTGATATGTTTATAGAAAAATTAAAAGATACTATTGATTTTCTAAAAATCAATTCTTAAACATTAAAAGCATTTTTTAAAAATTCCTGAGATTTTTGCATTACTACTTCTTTATTTTCAATATTTCTAAAACCATGCCCTTCATTATCAAAAAAAATAACTTCTGAATATTTATTATTCTGAATCAAAATTTCTTGAATTTTTAAAGTTTGTTTATAAGAAATAACTGTATCTTTTTTTCCATGAAACAATAAAATAGGTTTTTTTATTTTGTTAATATTATTTATCGGTGATCTATTTATATAATCATCATGGTTTTTCGCATAATTTCCTACCAAAGAATTTAAATAATCTTTTTCAAACCTATGAGTGTTGTAATGCATATCCTTCAAATCAATAACAGGATATTTACAAATTGCTGCTTTAAAAATAGACCCATATAATAAACAATTTAGGGCAGTTAACCCACCAGCACTATTCCCAAAAATTACTACTTTTTCACTATCAACTTGATTTGATTTAATCAATTCAAGAGCTAGTGCTTCGCAATCATAAGAATCAACAATACCCCATTTATAATTCAACCTCTCTCTATATTCTTTACCAAATCCTGATGATCCTCCATAATTAACTTCAGCAACAAAAAATCCCTGCGACGTCCAATATTGAACTTCAGAATTATATGATCCATCAAAACATGAAGTTGGTCCGCTATGTGCTCTAACAAGTAGCGGTGGCTTTTTAAAATTTTCAACAAGCGGCTTATAAAGAAAAGAATGAGTAGATTGAGCCTCAAAACCTTTAAACCAAAATGTTTCAGGTTTTGAACAATCTTTTATATGATCAAAAAATATATGCTCAGAAAAATTTGATAAAACTTTTTTTGCAAAATCAATTTCAAATACAATTCCCAAAAAATCAGATCCATAACCTTTTAAAAGAACTTTTTTCCGAAAAACACTGAAATCACTTATTGAGGTAAAAGGAGTAGAAAATTCTTTTACAAATTCAAGATCTTTATATTGTTCAACTATTAAACTATTTTCTTTTTTTGCTACACAAAATAAATTTTTTATAGTCCCTGAAAAGAATGCTATTCCAGTGACCCATTGTGGTTCTCCATATTCAATAAAATTTCTCTTTACTCTTTTCTTAATCAGAATATTCTCAATTTCACTAACATCTAAAAACAATAAGTTCCACCACCCAGAACTATCTTCAGAACATACCAAATGTGTTTCACTTATCCAATAGGGTTGAAAAAAAGAAACGTTTTTTTTGGAATTTATCAGCTTATTTGAGAATTTTTTTATTTTTTGTATCTCGCCATTTAAATCTATTAGAGCAAAAAACAGCTCATTTTTCTCCCAGGGCATATATGGAGAATCCCACTCAATCCAAGAAAGTAAGTTTGCAGATGTATTAGAAGATAATTCTCCAGCAAAATTTTTAAATTTTTTTATTCGATGAATATCTTGTTTAGTCTTTTTTAAATTTAAAGAAAATAAATAATCTCTATTATTTATTTCGCAAATTCCATACAAAAAATTTTTTTCAGAAATGACAAATGAAGAATCAAAATTTCCATCAATTGATTTAGATAGTTGATGAGGTTCTTGAACTGAAACGAGATATTTATTTTGGCTTCTAAAAGTTGAAGCTGCCTCTTTAAAAATTTGAAACCATACTGCCTTGGTAATCTGATCTATCCATATCAAATAAAAATTATTTTTAAAGTCTATACATTTATAAGATTTACCACCATATCCATGAAAATTATTTTTAATATTATATTTTTTACTTGTTAATTGCTGGGGAAACGCTTCTTTAACATTAAATGGTCTTGCAAAAATGGCATTTTCATTTTGACCTTCGCCAACAACATCAATCCAAAAAATGGTATCCCTAATAATAGTTAATTCCTTGAAAGCATTTTTTTTAGATTCAGTTTGCCTAACTTTTAACTTATGATCATTACTCATTTAAAAAAATATAAAGAAAGTAAATTAAAGTGCTAGTATTTTTATAGCTAAACTCTTAATTAAAAACTTTTTTTAACGTGGCAAACCATTTTTCACAACTTGCAAAAAAGTCAAAAACAAATGGAAGCTCAGAAAGAATTGCAAAAGAACAAACAGGTAAGCCATCTCTAGATATTTATAAACTTGGTGATGATGTATTAAGACAAAATTCCAAAAGAATAACTAAGGTTGACGAATCGATTAGAAAACTTGCTAGAGAAATGCTTCAAAGCATGTATGCAGCTAAAGGAATTGGACTTGCAGCACCTCAAATTGGTATCAACAAAGAGCTTCTTGTCATAGATGTAAATTTTGAAAATTCAGCAGCAGAACCTCTAATATTAATTAATCCAGAAATTACAGACTTTGGAACAACTCTTAATTCATACGAAGAAGGCTGCTTAAGTATACCTGGCATATATTTGAATGTAGTAAGACCATCAACTATAAAATTAAAATTTAGAGATGAAATGGGTAGACCACGTAAAATGAAAGCAGATGGACTTCTGGCGAGGTGTATTCAACACGAAATGGATCACTTAAACGGAATATTATTTGTTGATAGAGTTACATCAAAAGATGATTTGAAAAAAGAACTTATTAAGGAAGGGTTCAACGAAAAAGACGTAATATCTATTAATTAATTTAATGACTAAAACTACAATATTTCAAAAAATAATTGATGAAGAAATTCCCTGCGATAAGCTTTATGAAGATGAGTTTTGTATTGCTTTTAATGATATCCAAGCACAAGCACCAGTACATTTTTTAGTGATCCCAAAAAAGCAAATTATTAGTTTATTAGATTGTATTGAAAAAGATTCAAATTTATTAGGGCATTTACTTTTTGTTGGTAGTAAAATAGCTAAATCAAAAAATTTAACCAATTGGAGAACAGTAATTAATACTGGAGCAGAATCCGGACAAACAGTTTTTCATTTGCATATTCATTTTTTATCTGGAAGAAAAATGAATTGGCCCCCAGGTTAAAACTCTCGAAAGAAAAGTTTATGGGTTATAAATAAGTAAAAAACATAATGAATACACCAGATTCCTTAAATACAAAATCCAAAAATTTATTCAATTTAATTTCAAAAAATTGGGAAGATCTAGACGATTCACTCAAAACTAAGTTATTAAAAATTTGGAAGGTTTTAACTTATAAATGGCAACTACAAATATTATTTAATCTCCCTTTTCTTTTATGGTGGGTATTAGATAAATCTTTTCCAAAAGTTCATAAATTTGATATGACAATCTTGAATTACTTAAATTTACCTGACTGGGCACTTTCATTTATTAGCTTTGGTCAATAGACTGCTAAAAGTTATAATTTACCTTATAAAAATAGTCGAGTAATGAATAAAGCAATTAATAATAAAACGAAAATATTCTACCAATTACAAAAATTAAGGAAGCTATCTCAACCTTTTTTTCTTCCCATAGATCAATGTAATGGCTTTCAATTCATATGGCTTTTGATTTCTCTTTTATTTTGTGTCGGAGGAGTAGTACTTGTTGGTCTTACAGGAATAATTAGTTTTTTTGAAAGCTTTCAACCAATTTTTCTTGAAAAGTATTTCGGAGGTGTAGTAAGTACTGTCAATTCAATTTGGGCTGGTAGCTGGGGATTACTTTTTTCTGCCTTATTTCTAATTGGCTCAGGGAGCTTTTTTAGCTTAAGACGTCAATTAAAAAACCGTAGATGGTTACATTGGTTATTCCTTGCGATAATTG
The DNA here is from genome assembly GCA_003280655.1 of Prochlorococcus sp. AG-355-O17. Taxonomy (GTDB): domain Bacteria; phylum Cyanobacteriota; class Cyanobacteriia; order PCC-6307; family Cyanobiaceae; genus Prochlorococcus_A. The sequence continues at coordinate 34,815 of QCEK01000003.1, read as the reverse complement.
TATTAATGCTTTTAGCTGTAAACGGAATAAACGCAGGTATTGGATTCATTGCAAGAGATTTAACAAATGCTTTGGTAGAAAAACAAGAAGATGGTTTTTATCGGATATTGGGGATTTACGCTTGTTGTTTCGCTGTGGCTCTACCAATACGTGTTTCCCAAATATTTTTTACATATAAGTTAGGAATAATTTGGAGAGAATGGCTTTCAAAAAGTTTGGTTAAAGATTATATGACTAATAAAGCTTATTACCAATTAAATCCCAATGATGAAGAACAAACCGATGTTGATAATCCTGACCAAAGAATCACGGATGATACCCGAGCTTTTACCGGACAAAGTCTCTCTTTTACATTAGGTATTTTTGATGCCCTACTAACATTTTCACTTAATATTCTTATTTTATGGAGTATTAGTACAACACTTACTTTTTCTTTGTTTGGTTACGCTGCATTTGCAACTTCTATCCTTTTAATTGCTGGAAAAAATCTTGTAAAGATTGATTTTGATCAACTTAGATATGAAGCCGATTTTCGATATGGCTTAGTACATATTAGAGATAATGCAGAATCAATAGCCTTTTACTCTGGGGAGAATCCTGAGCGAAGTGAAACTGAAAGACGCTTAGGAGAAGTGGTAAGAAACTTTAATTTACTAATTATATGGAGAGTAATAATTGATGTCATGAGAAGATCCATTAATTATGCTGGAAATTTCTTTCCTTATTTAATAATGGCAATCCCTTACTTTAAAGGTGATATTGATTATGGGCGCTTTATTCAGGCAAGCTTTGCGTTTGGAATGGTGGAAAGTTCATTATTTTTCATTGTTAATCAGATAGAAGAACTCGCAAAATTTACGGCTGGGATCGGCAGATTAGAGGGATTCCAATCAAAAGTCGAATCTATTAGTCAAAATAACCCCACAAGCAATCAAAACGTTGTATCTGATTATCCCTCAATTTTGATTAATGATGCTAATCTTTGCCCACCAGGATCAAATAAAACAATAATCAAAAATTTAAATTTAAGCATTGCAAATAATCAATCACTTTTGGTTGTAGGACCTTCTGGATGTGGAAAAACATCTTTACTAAGAATGATTAGTGGTTTATGGGAACCCGACCATGGAGTAATAAAAAAACCAAAAATTGGGGAATTGTTATTCATCCCTCAAAAACCTTATATGTTGCTTGGTTCTTTAAGGGAACAATTATGTTATCCCACAGAAGTTAGTAAATTTAGTGATGAACACCTCACTTCTGTACTTCATGAAGTGAATTTAAAAACCTTAGTAGATCGATACCCTAATCTTGATATCAAACAAGATTGGCCGCGAATTCTTTCTCTAGGCGAGCAACAAAGATTGGCTTTTGCAAGACTCTTGCTAAATTCTCCAAGATTTGCAGTACTTGATGAAGCAACTAGTGCTTTAGATATTGACACTGAAAAAAAACTATATAATTTATTAAAGGAACGAGAACTTTCTCTTATAAGTGTTGGACATAGACCTAGTTTAAAAGATTTTCATGAAAATATTTTAGAATTAAATGGAAAAGGAGACTGGAAATTATTGACTTCTGATAAGTATAATTTTAAGGATTAGCAAAAAACATGAATTCTAAAGAAGAAAAAATTAACTCAGAAGACACTAATTTAGAAAATGAAAGTTTTGTAAAACAGCAGAAAGATGGAAATTACATCAATGAACAAACTGAAGAAACTAAATTAGATGAAAAATTAATTGATATTGAAGATGAATATAAATTCGGGTGGAGTAGTTATTCTGAAATAACTAATGGAAGATTTGCAATGATCGGTTTTTTAGCAATAATTATAATTGAATTATTAAGTCAACAATCTTTCTTGAAATGGGCAGGAATCTTATAATTAATCATCAAACCTAGAACTGTTATCTCTGGGTTTCTTTTTGTTTGTTCCAACGGTATATCTACCATTTTGATTTTTTGAACTCGATCTAGCTGATGAACTTACTCTACGAGTATCACGAGTTTTCTTTATTTGATTAGTATCTTTAAATGAAGCATCTTCTACTTGAGCAGTTGAAGTTTGCTGCCTGATAGGAGATCTTGTAGGTTTCTTTCTTAATGAAGAAGAATCATCAGGCGAAGAAATATTATCTTGCCTAGAAACTGTCCGATTCATTCTAGGTCTTGATCCTGTTTTGACTTCATTGCGGGATAAGTTGCGTCTCTCACCAAAATTATTTCCTTCTGATTGATTACTATTTTTATCTTGAAGATTCTTTCTTCTTCTTCTTAAAGGTTCCTCATTTTTAAACTGATCTGCTTCTCTTGTAGCTTCCCTACTTTTGCTTGCAGCCGAAGAAGGTATAGCTCTTGAAACATTCCTCCTACGAGATCTTCCCTCCATATAGTCTTCCTCAAATTCATCTTCTTGAGGTTTAAATCTTCTTGAAAGTCTTTCAGCCTCTTCAAACCTATCGTAATCGTCACTAAATCGACCTCTAGAATTTCTGGGTACATCAGAAATAGGTTCGTCATCAAAATAAGATGACCTTCGAGCTTGATCAGTAGCCACTCCCCTCAATCGCACACTTTCATATGCGAAAAATACTGTAGTGCCTGCTAACAAAAACTGACCAAACTGAAGGATGGGATCTAATCGCCAGCCTTGAAAAAATAATATTCCACCGCACAAAAGTCCTATAGCTGCGAAGAAAACATCATAATCTCGCGCTAATGCAGGTTTAAAAGACCTTAAAAAATAAAGGCCTCCACCACATACAGCGAGGACAATACCAACAATACTGGCCCAATTTAGACTAGCATTGACCACATTCTTTCTCCAAAATTTATTTTTTAAATGGGTTACTTAAATACCCCATATATATAGTGTACTTAAAACTTCTACAAAAACTAGCGTCTTCCCGTAGAAGTACGATCGAGAGAATCTTTCTGACTGACAAAAATCAAAAATGCAGTAGCGGGAATAACGATAAGTAAAGCAGCAGCAATAAAACTACCTATCATTCCAACTGCGGAATTATTTGCAACTTCAGCAGAAAAATCTGCGACTAGTAATAAATTTGAGATTTGAAACACTTTTTAAATATTAAATTCTCAATTTATAATACGAATTAAATACGTTTCAATGGGTTATTTATTAAGATGAATTAAATAATTGTGATTTCCTTGCTTGTTAACTCTCTTCAAATTTTAGATCTTAGTTTAGGAATTTCTCTTTCATATCTAACTATAGTTTTTCTAATAAGATTAATTCTTACTTGGTACCCAAAAATTGACTTAAATAAAGGTTTATGGTTGTTAATTTCATTACCATCAAGTTCTATTCTTAATTTAACAAGAAAAATAATTCCTCCTATTGGAGGAGTTGATGTTGGACCTGTAATTTGGATTGGGATTATAAGCTTTTTAAGAGAGATCCTAGTCGGTCAGCAAGGACTTATAAAACTTGCTTTGCATACACATATTTAATAGAAATCATTTAATTACTTCTCAATAATTTGGCAATAATTCTTCTTCTACGTATTTAGTATGTATTTTACCTTCCTTAAATTTAGATTTATTCAGCAAGGTTAAATGAAAGTTGATTGTTGTAGGAATACCAGTTACTGCGCATTCATTTAAAGCCCTATTCATACGTTTAATTGCAGTATTACGATCTTTCCCCCAAACTATTAATTTACCAATTAGCGAGTCATAGAAAGGAGGTATTTCATAACCTGTATAAACATGACTATCCACCCTTACACCAGGACCACCAGGAGGAAGCCACCCAGTTATTTTTCCAGGTGATGGTCGGAAATTGTGAGAGGGATCTTCAGCATTGATTCTACATTCAATGGCATGACCGTTTAAATGTATATCGTCCTGATCAAATTCCAAGTTTGCTCCGCTTGCGATTTTAATTTGCTCAGCTATTAAATCAACTCCCGTAACCATTTCTGTAACAGGATGTTCAACCTGAATCCTGGTATTCATTTCCATAAAATAAAAATTATCATCATCATCAACTAAAAATTCAACAGTTCCAGCTCCTTCGTAGCCGATACTTTTTGCAGCAGCAATAGCTGCATTCCCCATTTTTTTCCTTAGGTCAGTATTAATTGCAGGACTAGGAGACTCTTCTAGTAACTTCTGATGTCTTCTTTGCACTGAACAATCTCGCTCTCCTAAATGAACAACATTGCCCGCCCTATCCGCCAAAATTTGAATTTCTACATGTCTTGGCTTCTTTATAAATTTCTCCATATATAAACCATCATTACCAAAAGCTGCTTCTGCTTCGCCTTGAGCTGCTTTAAACATTTTTTCGAGATTATCAGAGTTTTCAACCAACCTCATCCCTCTTCCACCTCCTCCAGCAGTAGCTTTAATAATTACCGGATAGCCAATATCTTCTGCCAATTTATAAGCCTCATCAACATTTGATAACAAGCCCTTACTTCCAGGTACTGTTGGAACTCCAACTGCTTCCATAGTTTCTTTAGCTGTAGATTTATCTCCCATAGATCTAATAGCTTTAGGAGATGGACCAATAAAAACTATACCGTGATCGTTACACATCTCAGCAAATTTATCATTTTCAGCGAGAAATCCATAACCAGGATGAATAGCATCAACTCCTCTCGATGTAGCAGCAGCAAGTATATTTGGAATATTTAAATAACTCTTATTACTTAACGAATCCCCAACGCAAACCGCTTCATCAGCAAGCTGAACATGCAATGCTTTTTTATCTATAGTGCTAAAAACTGCAACTGTTGCAATACCTAGTTCTCTACAACTTCTGACAATTCGTAAAGCTATTTCTCCACGATTAGCAATTAAAACTTTTTCAACCATTATGAAAATTAAATTGAAGAAATGAAAATGACTTAAAATAAAAAATTATTTGCCAAAATAATTAACAAAATTTTTTTAGTGATTAGAGGACATTTTTTACAATACAACCTAGAACGTTATATATGTACAAATATTTGTTTTATGCAATAGAAAAATTATTCATCATATTCAAAAATACTCTTTCAGAACTACATGCTTATTTCAGCCAATAATGTATGATATTTTTAAGGTTTAGGTTTCCCCCGGTTGCTGAAAACCCTTTGCGGACGTGGCGGAATTGGTAGACGCGCACGTCTAAGGAGCGTGTGGCTTCGGCCTTGCGAGTTCAAGTCTCGCCGTCCGCATTTAATGTATTGTTGTTTAACTGCAATGAAAAAAAAATCAGTTGCAGTAGTTATAGTTTCCAATGGTCCTGGTGAATTAACTACGTGGGTAAATCCTGTAGTGGATGAGCTTAACAAAATAAATAAATCACTACGTGATGAAGATAAACTCAATTTCAATCTTAGGTTAGTCCTAGTTCCTTGCCCAAATGCCACTGGGAAAGAATCTTTAGTTGCAAATTCATGGAATAAATTCGAATTAATTATAAAATCCAAAAGTTTTTGGAAATTATTAATAAAACCACATTCTTTTGCAAAATGGCCAAAAAAAGGAGTGGTTATTTTCCTTGGTGGAGATCAATTTTGGAGCATTTTATTAGCTAAAAGATTTGGTTATTTAAATATCACATATGCTGAATGGGTTTCGCGATGGCCTCAATGGACCAACACAATTGCTGCTATGAATGGAAAAGTAAAAGATCTAATACCTAAAAGATATAAATATAAATGTAAAGTCATTGGCGATTTGATGGCAGATATCAAACTTACAAGTGAAATATCATTAGGAAAGAAAGAAAAAAACTACATTGCATTGTTGCCTGGTTCTAAAAAGGCAAAACTTTCTGTTGGAATTCCTTTCTTCTTAGAAGTTGCAGATCATATTGCTAAAGAAAATCAAAATATAAATTTTATAATTCCAATTGCTCCAACTACTGATAAAAGTGAATATTTATTTTTTCAAAGCAACAAAAATCCAATTGCTAAGTATTACTCATCAAAAATCAAAACAATTAAAAACTTCAAAGACTCTTGTTTTGATTATGTAGTTGAAACATCAAAAAATACAAAAATTTATCTAATTGAGAAACATCCTTGCTATGAAATATTAAAAGAATGTGATCTTGCAATTACAACTGTAGGAGCAAATACTGCAGAATTAGCAGCAATTAACCTTCCAATGTTAGTCGTTCTACCAACTCAACATTTAAATATGATGAATGCCTGGGATGGGATTTTTGGAGTAATTGGGAAAATTTCATTTATAAATAGATTCCTAACTTTTATAATTAAAAATTTTTATTTTAAACAAAAGAAGGTTTTTGCTTGGCCAAATATTAAAGCTAAAAAAATGATTGTTCCAGAAAGGATAGGTAATATTTCTCCCAGAGAAATTGCAAGAGAAGTATTATTTCTTATTAAAAATAGAGCTCAATTAAAACGTATTAAAGATAATCTTAAAAAAGAAAGAGGGGATAAAGGTGCTGCTCAAAAACTTGCTTATATAATAGTTAAGTCAATAAAAAAACTTTAACTATTACCAAGGATCATCAATTTCGAACTCTTCTGATTTTTTATTATCTTGAACTAAATTTTGTTCATTCAGTGGTTCAATATCTAAAGTTTCAGTTGCATTTTGACTTGGTCTTTTCGAAGCTAAATTAGTAGTTGATTGTTTCTTTTGCTTAATATCAATGTTGTTTTTTTCATCTATTTGATTAAAACTCTTTTGATTCTCCATCTGATCTGACTCATCATTCTCCATATATAGCTTTTTTCTGTTATTAATTTCCTCTGCTGAACCCTTTATTTCAACATATTCAAGTTCATCTTCATAATCATCTTCGTAATCATCTTCATAATCATCTTGTTCAATAACTTCTTCATATTCCTCGACCAAATTATTTTGCTGTTCGGATTCAGAACCTGAAAGTAATTGATTCTCAACAGGTACAAGATTTGCTGAATATCCATTTACTTCCCTTTCATCCCATGAAGAACCCCCAACTCCAAGTTTCTCAAGTAATCCACTACTAAGTTGCTTCAATTTCTCTTCCGCACCTTCATAAACAATAATCCTATCGGTACCACTACTTACAATTTCCTCAACAGGTATTTCCCAAGTACTTAAGACTCCCTCACCTAAAAGCGGAACACCAACAGCACCCATAACAAGAGATATCAAATCCCCAGTCTCAATATCAAAAGAAAAGCCAAGAACTCTTCCTAAAAGTTGTCCAGATTCTGTAATCACTTGACAATTAATTACCTTTCCATATCTTTCTGGAGAAAAACTCTCACTCAAAGAATCTAGGGAGTCAACTAGTATGACATCTCCAACTTGTTTTATACTTTCTAAAGGCATCCATTTTGGCAAACCTGGTAAAAATCTTGTAAGTGGATTATCTCTTAGTCCCAAAGCAACAACCTCTCTTCTATCGATATCAACAACAACTTCGCCAACTACGCCTAGCCGCCTCCCAGTATCAGTAGTTATCACTTGTGTTCCCATTAATTCTGACCTTAACCATAAACGTTCGCTAGGAACTGAGTTAGGCAGATTCTTATTAGCAGATGTGTTAGACAAGCTCATAAATTCCTTTTTATCATTCTGACGTATAAATTTAAAAAAGTGTGTTTATGCAGCATTTGGTAACCCAAGAACTTGAGTATGTGCACCTCTTGCTTGCGCAACCCCAATTGTTCGTTCAGACGCACTAATCATAGGCCTTCTATGACTTACGACTATAAATTGAGCATTTGATGACTGATTCGATATTAGTTTTGACAACCTTTCAACATTAATACCATCTAAAAAACTATCAACCTCATCTAATGCATAAAAAGGTGAAGGTTTATACTTTTGCAAAGCGAACAAAAAACTTAAAGCAGTTAAAGATTTCTCACCACCTGACATAGAGGCTAATCTTCTGACATTTTTTCCTTTAGGATGAGCTACTAAAGTTAATCCTCCTTCTAAAGGAGAATTAGGATTTTCAAGTTGTAGAAAGCCATCTCCATCAGATAAATTTGCAAAAATTTCTCTAAAATGTTTATCAACTTCTGTAAATGCTTGCATAAAAGCCTCCTGACGCATCGTTGATACAGTTTCTATTCTCAGCAATAATTCGGATCTTTCATTAGATAGAATTTCTAATTTTTCTCGCAAACCATTTAATCTCTCAATTAATTCTTCTAATTCATCAAGAGCCAACATATTTACAGGTTCTAGGCTTTCTAGTTTTGTATTTATGATCGAAATTTCTGATTGCAAAGATTCAAGACTCTTCCCTTCATATTCTCCAAACTCAGGGGAAGGATTAGGAAGATCTTTTTTATAATTTTCTAATTTTATTTTCTCGCTCCTCATCTCTTCTTTAAGAGAATGCATATCCCTTTCAAGATATTCAAGCTTCAACAGATAGTTATTATATTCTTGCCTTTTATTTGAAATTGAAGAGTTCAATTCATCTCTCTTCCTTCTCAACAAACCTAAATCCTTTTCTAGAGAATTTTTTTGATTATCGAGATCTAAAAGCTCTTTTTTAAATTGATCTCTTTTATCTATCCATTCACTATGAGCAATTGCGAGTTGTTTAATAGATTCCTGCAAGTTTTTTTCTTGTAGCAAAGTAATTTTTAATGAATTATTGATGCGCTCCTTATTTAAAGCAAATTGATTCTTTTTATCTATTAATGTATCTCTCTCCTTAATTAGTAATTCAAGTTTTTTATCAAGATTATTAAAATCATTATTAAAAGCTATTAATGATGATTTTTGATTTTTTTCATGATTTGCCTTTTGAATGGTTTGTAATTGATCAAACTTATCATGGTAAGGCTTCAATTCACTTTTTAAATGATCTAACTCGTTAACTAGTAAGTTATTAGCAGTATCAAGCTTATTTACTCTCGATTTACATTCTTCAATTCTTTGCGAGACAGCCTTAAGAGAATCTTGATTGACCTCAATTTCTGTATTAAATGTGGCACAGTCCTCAATTATTTGACTGTGATTAGAATTTAATTTACTAAGTCTATTATTTTTTATTATCAAATCATTATTTGACTCTTTTAAAGCTTCTTCGATAACTAATAATCTTTCTTTTATGGGACTAGAATCATCAATATCATTATTAATTCCAAACCTATAGGCCAAATCTTTGTTTAACTTACTACCTCCTGTAATAGCACCACTTGTTTCTAATAATTCACCACTTAAGGTAACCAACCTATTTTTTTGTGTAGATAACCTAGCTGAGGATAAGTCTGAAAAAACCAAAGTATCCCCAAAAACATATCGAAAAACATCTGAATAAACTTCATCAAAAGTAATTAGATTAATAGCCTTATCAATAAACCCATTCTCCCTGTTATTGTCAAATCTTGAAATTGCATAATTCTTTTTTTTACTGTTAATTCTATTTAAAGGTAAAAAAGTTAATCTTCCCGCTTTCTTCTTTTTGAGAATTTCAATTGCTTTAGCAGCAATATGATCATTATCAACAACAATTTGTCCTAATCTATTTCCAGCAGCAATTTCTAATGCATATCTATTTTTTTCACTTACCTCTCCAAGTTGAGCTACATAACCATGTATACCCTCTAAACCTGCTTCTAAGAGAATTCTGAGAGCATATGAACCTCTAGATTCGTTTAAAGCTTCCTTCCTGCTTTCGAATCTAGATAAATCCTTTTCAAGCCTTAATTGCTCGTTATTTAGCCTTGATTTAGTTTTAATTAACAAATCAATTTCATTTTTTAAAGAATTAATTTCTGCACTATTACTTGCCAAATTTTTATTCTTTGTATCGGATGTCTCTTTTTTTCTTTCATTTCCCTCAAAAAGTTTCTGCTTTTCTATTTCTAAGGAGTCGATCTGAGACAATATCTCATCTTTTTGAATATTATTTTGAATAGTTTCTTCTTCAATTTTCCTTTTTTTGATTTCCAAAGGATTAATTTGATTTTTTATACTTTCAAGCTCAGCATTTAATTTTATACTTTGTTTTGAGAATTCTCCAGATTCTCCAGCCGCATCAGAAAGTTTTTTTCTGGATAGTTTGTGTTTTAAAGTAACATCATCAATTTGCGAGTTCAATTGATTTAAAAAATTATCATCGAAATTTTCTTGTCTCATCTTTTCTGACTCGATCTTCCTCTTAGAAATTGCAATTTCATCTCTCTGCTTTTGTAATTTAATACCTTCTTCTTTATTCAGACTTGATATCCTATCAAGTTCTCTCAAGCTAGAATTAATACTTCCAATATCAGAATTCACTTTTATTAATTTATCCTCTCCTTTCTCCTTAAGCTCATCAACAAGTATTTTCAAAGCATCTTCTAAGACTGATATTTCTTTACTAATAGATTCTTTTTGTTTATTAAATAAAATTTTATTTTTTTCAATTTCACTTTCTTTTTTTTCTATAGCTTCAAAATGCAGAACTTGTTTTTCAAAAATAAGAACTTTCTCAAGTTCCATTATTTGTAATAGTTTTTCCTTTAACTCTTTATATCGCTTTGCTTTTTCACATTCTTTTTCAAGCTTATTTTTACTAGATTGCAATTCATTTTCTAAAATTTCACATCTTTCTTGTCTTTCGAAAACGTCATTTAATTTTGCATTAGTTTGTTCTATTCTTGTATCAAAAAGTGCGACTCCTGCTAATTCATCAATAAGATTTCTCCTCTCCTTATTATTCATTGATACAATGCTTGTCACATCACCCTGCATAACAACATTGCTGCCCTCAGGATCAACACTAATATCCCTTAATATTTTCTGTATTTGTTGCAAGGTACATTGTTTTCCATCAGAAGTATAAGTAGAAGCATAAGAACCACCTGGCATAAGCCTTAATTTTCTGGAAACTAACCATTCTTTTTGACCTTTATTAAGGGCAATTTCTTCTTCTTCTAGTTCCAAAGGCGGAAGGTCCTCTCTGGGAGACCAATCTTGAATATTAAATTTTACCGATACAGATGTTTCTGATGACTTACCCTCTTTAACTTTGGAGTTATTTATTAGATCGGGTAATCTTTCAGCCCTCATCCCTCTACTATTAGCTAGACCTAAACAGAATAAAATTCCATCTAAAATATTACTTTTCCCAGAACCGTTAGGACCCGTAACCACCGTAAAACCTTCTTCAAGAGGAATTTTTACATTTCCTCCAAAAGATTTAAAATTTTCAAACTCGACCTGATTGATATGTACCAATCTCAAGTCTCAATAGCTAAATAAGAATAACTAATTTGCAAAAATTCTCAATAGAAATATTACGTTTATTTATAAATGAATATTAATAATTTTTGCTCAATCGGCAAGAATTAGCTGAAATTTCAAACAAACCATAAAGAAGTTCACCATCCAAAATGAATCTATAATATTCAGAGTCAAGTTTATCAGAAACGTTTTTAAATATTCCATGATCAATTCTTTTTACTAACCCTCTATTATCAGAAAGTACGTGTTCTATCCTGGATAGCCAAACAAGTCTATGATTTGGCTGCTTGTAAATTTCTATTGAAGCTTGATTTAATAGAGGTAGTTTTAAAAATTTCCAAGTTAAACAATCTATTCCATTTTCAACAAGAAAATCATAATGAATATCTACAGAGTTAGGAAAATAAACTTTATGTTCAAGCAGAACCCATTTATTCATTATCTAGTTGATAAATAAAGCAAATCTATTTTCAAAATAAAGTTGAGATAAAGATATATTTTCTTATAGATGGTTCCTATTATTTAATTACTTGCATCAGGAACAAATCGTAAAGCAATGAATAGCAAACTTCCAGCTCCTGCAATAGCTGCAGCTACTAATCCAAAATCTGTAGGGATTGTGCGAGATGCAAAAATTAATGATGCAAATGTAATATCCATGATGAAATTTAAACTAATTTAATTAATTCAGTAATAGCTTAACAAAACCTTCTTACAGAACAGAGTAGATCAATAAAATGTAAATAAACTTTTATATGTTTTTATTCTATATAAATCGCAAAATTCTTTAGATAAGGGTTCCAAATTAAGAAAATAGGGTCTAATCTTAAAATAAATAAGTTTAAATATATGGAGACTTACCATCCTCCCAAAGAAGTAGAAGAAAAAAAAGATAACTCTGATCTTCCTGAAAAAGAAGTTATATCAGAACAATGGTTACTTGAAAAAATTGACAGTTTAATACCGTTAATTAAAGAAAAATGGCCTAACATTGCACAACAAACCCTTGAAGCTACAAAAGGTAGTATTGATGATTTGGTTGAAGTGATAGCTAGCCATAGTGGAAACTCAGCAATTGGAATAAAAAGCCAACTATTTGAAATCATTGATTCTATAAGAGAAAACAATTGGGAAATATCAGAAAAAATTGAGCCTATAGAAAGTCAATTAGAAGAATTATTAGAAGAACTGAACAATACACTTAGACCCAAAATAGAAAGTCCAATAAGAAAAAAACCACTATTATCTATTGCTATTGCGGCTGGTATTGGTTTACTAATAGGAACTCTCCTAAACAGCGGCAGAAAATAATATGGAAAAACCCAAAAATAAAAACTTTGCAAATACAGCTTCTAGAATTTCGGCTATCGCAAGTTCAGTGATGGATTTACACGTCAGAATAGCTCTTCAAGAAGTGGATAGAGAAAAAAGAAGATTAATTAGTGGTGGAATATTTCTGGCAATTGGAAGCACATTACTATTATTAGTACTAATTTGCATTCATATTATTTTTTACCTTTTTCTAAAAAATTATAATAACTGGAATATTGAATATAATTTACTACTCATAATATTTATCGATTTATTTCTTGCAGGCTTAAGTTTAAAACTTGGAGGAAAATTAGCTAAAGGACCTTATCTTCCTCAAACATTAGAAGGTTTAGGCAAGACAACAAAGGCCGTTTTAGGCAAAAAATAAATTACCTTATTAAGTACTTTATCCATCTACAATCTATTCCCCCATTGCTAACGGGAATTTTCAATGAAGATTTCATTTTCAAATATTTTGTTAGTTTTGGATTTCCACTTAGCAGCCAAAATTCCCAACCTGAAAAATTGTTCTTTAGGAAGATTCCCATTTGTTCGTATAAACAAATCAATTCATTTTCATCGCCTAATTTTTTACCGTATGGAGGATTACATATGATTATCCCAGGTTTGCAACTTAATTGGAGTGCTAAAAAATCATTATTTATAAGCTCAATATAATTTTCAAGTCCAGCTAATGATAAGTTTACATTCGCCTGCTCAAAAACCTTTTTATTAATTTCACACCCTATTATTGTTGGTAATTTTTCATAATTTATAATTTTATTTTTTGCCTTATTTTTTTCATTAAGATAAATATCTTTCCTAAAGTCCAACCAATTCTCAAAAAGATATACTTGATCAATATTTATGGGAACTCCAAGGAATTGGTTGACTGCCTCAATTAAAAAAGTACCCGAGCCACACATAAAATCTATTAATGGAACTTTGCCATTCCATTCAGTCATATTTATCAATCCAGAAGCTAAATTTTCTTTTAATGGAGCATTTCCAATTGCGGGTCTATAGCCTCTTTTGTGTAAGCTTTCTACGCTGCTTTGAAGACTGAGAATTGCTTTATTATTATTTAAATGCAGATGAATTATAAAATCAGGATTATTTAGAGAAATATTTGATCTTTTATTCCAAACTGCCTGTTGCAAATCAGTTATAGAATTTTTTACTTCAAGCGCTGTGAAATGAGTATGACTTAAAGAAGATGTTCTCCCAGTTACTTGAACATTAAACGTTTTATCAAAGTGCAACCAATTTAACCAATCAAATGAATCTCTTACCCCCGCATATAAAGATTGCTTGTCATAGCAATTAAAACTTGCAATTTCTCTGTAAAAACGAAAAGCTAATCTGGAATAGAAATGAACTCTATAAAAAGTTTCAAAATCACATTCAAAATTAATAAATCTTTTATAAGTATTAATATTAAATCCGCCTAAATTTGAAATTTCTTCTGCTAAAGATTTCTCTAGTCCCTCCGGAGATGATGCCACTACATTCATATACGATAAAACTTAGTAAAAAAACTATTCAATAACCATTTTGCCTGTCAGAATATAAATGTCCAATTGGACTAGGTGATCTCAACCGATGTTTCGGACAGCGGTTCGATTCCGCTCAACTCCACTATTTGGGGTTGTAATGGTTTCGACGGGGCATAAGGAAGGTGACTGAAGCCGGCTCGGTTAGAGCAAAAACACAAATGCTAACAAAATCGTTAGTTTCTCCCGTCAAACAGCACCAGTTGCTGCTTGATCCTAAAGGAGATGGGGTTATATCAGCCTTATCAACCAAATGATACGAGGAGTCTGGAAGGACTCCACTTTTTTAAATAACAAAGAAGTTGTAATAGATAATTTTTAGTGTGTAAATATTGCTGCAAATGCTTGTATTAAAAAGAATTTTTTTAATTTTATAAGTATAAATACTAAGAAGATAAGTTTTAAATTAATTTATCTTATTAAAAATCGAATCTTGCAAAATGGAATCTAATAAAAAACTGAATGAATTAATAATAAATCTCAAACCAAAAGTTATTAGATTCACTGGCGAAAAATTTCCCAATGAACTATGGAATAGTGGTTGTCAAATAAAAAAAAATAAGAACATATCTAGCTAAAAATTTAATTAAATGCTTGAAAAAGGATTTTTAGGCATTTTTTTTAAACATTTTTTTGACAATTCCTGAAGTACTTTAAATTCATTTTTATTTAAATTCCACTTGAATACATTCGATACATCTATAACTTGAGATTTTTTTCGCATTCCAACTAGCGGAATAGCTCCTTGATAACAACACCAATTGATTGCTACTTGCGCTTGGGAAACTGATCTTTGATTTGCAATTCTTTTTAAAAACCTCCGCAATTCATATGTTGGCTTTTTATAGTTTTCAAATAATGCATTGCGAATAAAACTTTTTTCTTTATTCTGTTCTTTATCTGGATCAATACAAAGTATTCCAAAGGACAAAGGACTATAAGCAAAAAAATCAATATTATTTTCTTCACAAATTTTTTTTACCTGATATTGTTTTCCTAAATCGGGAGCAAGCAAAGAAAACTGTATTTGAACACTCTTTATGCTCTGATCTCTTTTTGCTAAGAAATTAATTAAATTCATCAATCTTTTAGGGCCTATATTTGATAAGCCTATTTGAAAATCAAAGCCTTCATCTTTTAAATCGCAAAGATTATTCAACAGCCCTAATTCCTGCCAAGGATTGTATTTTGCAGTTGACCAATGTAATTGCACTATATCTAATTTGTTATTAAGTCTTTCTAAACTTTTCAAAAAAGGTTTATTAAAACCTCTATTACCTATTCTCCAGGGGTAAGGTGCAAGTTTGGTTGCTACTTGAATTCTTTTTTTCTTTGCTGAAGGAGTATTTTGTAAAAATTTTCCTATCAACAATTCACTTCTGCCCTCAAGATTCCCAGTACCGTAAGAATCTGCAGTATCAATTAGATCGAAACCTCTTCGTAACGCTTCATTATATGTCTCACGTAAATCATCGTCATTTGTAGATTGGTAATTCCAGAAAAGCTTATTCCCCCAAGACCACGTACCTAATCCAATTCTTTTCTTCACTAGCCAATTTAAATAAGGAACTTTATAAGGTTATCTAAAATATTAACTTCTTTAAAATATTTCAAAAAATAAGTTTTAAAGCATTAAAAATCAATTTCTCTTGACATTAAGAAATTATTCTCCAAAGTAGAAGAAATAAAAATAAAAAATTGTTCATTACCGTTTGCGGACAAAAAGGGGGGGTGGCCAAGACCTGTACGAGTATTCACCTTGCAAGTGTTTGGCATTCTGAAGGTAAAAAAGTTTGCATAGTCGATGCCGACAAAAATAGATCTGCTCTAGCGTACGCATCAAGAGGCAATCTTCCATTTCCAGTTTTCCCGGTTAGTTCAGCTGCTAAAGCATCACGATCATCAGAAATTGTAATAACTGATGGCCAGGCTAGTAGTGATCAAGAAGAACTAAAACACTTAGCGTATGGTTCAGATTTAGTTATCTTACCTACCACTGCAAAAGCAAGATCAGTAGAATTAACTGTTGAACTAGCTAATTTATTAAGCAACTTAAAAGTTAACCATGCAGTAGTAATAGTAAAAGTTGATTTTAGACAGCAAAAAGCAGCGCAACAAGCCAAAGCAGCTCTAGAAAATTTTGGTTTGTATGTTTTTGATACATTTATACCATTACTTTCAGCTTTTGATAAAGCAGAAGCTTCGGGCAATGCTGTATTTGAAGCTGTAGACGATTTAGGTAGATCAGATCCTCGTCGAATGACGGGCTGGTCTGCTTATTGTTCAATTGCCTCACAAATTCCATGCCTGATTTCGAAGCACTCATCCGACACCAACAACTTAAACAACCAACAACCAATCAGCGCTTAAAAGTAGTTGATTCTCCTAATTTTGATGAAGAAGAAAACGAAGAAACAATAATTAGACAATCTGGATTATTGGTTAATTTTTTTGGGGGTTTTATAGGCTCGGTAATTGGAACTTTTACAATACTTTTTCTCTATATTAATGAATATCTACCATTAGATTTACTAAAATTTAAGTAGTATATTCGCTATTGATACAAATATACCGGCAAATCCATTGGTATCACTAGGTTCTTTGTTCTAAGATTAGTGTTATATAGGTGTTACAAACCATTTTTGACAGGGTCAAAGCGACTGCTATTACTAAGGTGGTGTTATAAAAGTGCTACAACAGTTGGAAAATAAATATTTTTTAATGAAAAATATTGTTCTTCGAAATTAATAAGTTATCAAACTAGAAAAAAAACTTATAATTCAAATATGCAAAATTACAAAACAATAGATTTATTTGCTGGAGCAGGAGGGTTGCGACTGGGATTTGAGTCTTTTGGTTGTAAAAATGTTTTTTCTAGTGAGATAGACCCATATGCACAAAAAATATATGAGGCAAATTTTGGAGAAATACCTTTCGGAGATATTAATTTAATCAACCCAAAAGACATTCCTGATCACGATATTCTTTTGGCAGGATTTCCATGTCAACCTTTCAGTATCGCCGGAAAAGAACTTGGTTTTAAAGATACTAGAGGAACTTTATTTTTTAATATTCATGAAATATTAAAAGAAAAAAGGCCTCAAGCATTTTTATTAGAAAATGTAAAAAGACTTAAAAATCATGATAAAGGTAAAACTTTTAAAACAATAAAAAATTGTTTAGAAGATTTAGGATATACAATTTATTACCAAATTTTAAATTCATTAGATTTTGGTATTCCCCAAAAAAGAGAAAGAATTTACATAGTTGGTTTTAAAAACCGCATTAATTTTTCATTTCCGACCAAACTTGGAAAATTCAAATCACTTGAAGAAGTATTAGAAAACGATAGTAATGTTCCATCAAATTACTTTTTATCAGAAAGACTTAAACAAAAAAGACTTAATGGATTAAAAAAAGAAGCACCAATACCTTCAATTTGGCACGAAAACATTGGAGGTAACATATCTGCGCTTCCATACTCTTGTGCTTTAAGGGCAGGTGGAAGTTATAACTATCTAGTTGTCAACGGGATAAGAAGATTAACTAGTCGAGAAATGATGAGATTACAAGGTTTTCCCGAAAACTATATTATTAATGTTCCTTACTCTCAGTTGAGAAAAATAGCAGGTAACTCAGTAACAGTTCCAGTTATTAAATTAATCGCTCATCAAATGATAGAAAGTTTAAAAGAACAAAGGAAATGCACTAATAGATTCGAACAAATTCCAATGGCAGTATGAGTGAAAATTTTGATAATTCAACAAGTAAAATTGCCTTAGATTCGTTAATAAAAAAAAGTAGAGTTCATTTTTACAAACCCATACAAATTGCTGAAATATTGTTTAGAGATAGAGTGTTTAGTGATTTCGAAATAGAAGATTTAGAAACCTACAGAAATGAATCAAAAAAATGGAGAGATGAAATTTGCAAATTATTAGTAGGAAGGATATCAACTTCATCGCAAAAATATCAAGATGACCTCTTCAACAAAAACGCAATTCCTCCAGAGTTGCTTAAAGAACTTGCTATTGAAAACAAAAAAAATAATGGGAATGTTGAAGCTTATATCTATAAAAGATTTAAAAACAAATTTTCAGATCTTTCAGATGCTTTAAATTACTGCGACCAAAATAATTCTTTAACATTTAAATTGAATGAATTTCTAAATAATTTCTCATCAAAACCTGGCCTAAAAAGAAGTATTGATAAAATCTATGAAATTACTGTTTATTCTCTTTTTTCGAATTTAATTGAAGAAATGGGAATAAAAATAAAGTTGCAAATCAATAATGATAAAAAAGAGTTAATTAATGATTTTGAAGACTTCACTAAAAAAATATTTGGATTAAATAATCCCTTTGCATCAAATGAATACCCTGCAAAACTATTTCGAGTTGGAATTACAAATGCTGCTGATAGAGGTCTTGATATGTGGGCAAACTTTGGCCTTGCCATACAAATAAAACACATATCTTTAACTGAAGAGATTGCTTTTGATATTAATCAATCAATTCAAGCAGATAGAATAATAATCGTTTGTAAAGATGCAGAACATAAAATTATTTCATCAATAATTAATCAACTTGGAATAAAATCTCAAATTCAGTCGATCATAACTTTGTCTGAATTAAGTAATTGGTATTCAAAATGTATGAATTCTAAATATCAGAGCAAATTAGGCAATAAAATAATAAATTCACTAAAAAAACAAATTAAGATTGAATTTCCATCCTCTGAAAATAGATATATAAATCAATTTATTCAATCAAGAGGGTATCAAATCTAATTGATAGTTCAAGATATTAGATATCAAAAAAATAAAAATATGTAGAAATCAAGGGTTATAACACTGTTATATATAATTTAAATCGCTAGAATCCATTGCCCTGCAATGGTTTTGAATCAAGTAGTATATTCGCTATTTATTTCAACATACGTTTTAGAAAGATCGCACCCCCAAGCAGTGCCTTTCGATTCACCAGAATTTAAATTGATCATAATTTTTACAATATCATCAACTAAATATCTTCCTCTCATTCTGGACTTAATATAGTCTGTGACTTTTTGTGGATCATATTTATTTAACTTGCCTTTTTCCAAAATCTGAGCGTTTCCTATATACAAGTCAACCTCATATAAATTAAATTTAACTCCAGAATTGCCTGCGGCAGAAATGATTCGTCCCCAATTCGGATCACAACCATGTATCGCAGTTTTTACTAAGGCAGAATTACAAATAGATTTCGCGATGACAATTGCATCATCAGTATTTTTTGCTCCTTGAACCAAAACTTCTAATAAACAATTTGCTCCCTCTCCATCACGTGCAATTTTTTTTGCCAAGTTTTGACATACGATATCAATCCCTTGTTGGATAATTGGGAAAAACCTTCTTTCAATTTTCTCTCCTGCATTTATTCCAACAAAAGAATCATTTGTGCTTGTCTCTCCATCAACTGATATTGCATTAAAAGATTTTTTAACTGCAATAGCAATCATTTTGTCCCAATCTTCTTTTTCAATACCCGCATCACAGGTTATAAAAGCAAGCATTGTAGCCATGTTGGGGTAAATCATTCCTGAACCTTTTGCAAATCCTGCTATTTTTATTTTTCTACCTTGAATAATCGTCTCTATTGAAACTTTTTTCAAAGTCAAATCAGTAGTTAAAATTGCTTCTGCTGCATTTTGAAAATTATTACCCTTTAAATCTCTAACTAAATTCGGTAGATTTTTTACTAAATCATTGATTTGTATTGGAACACCAATTACACCAGTTGAGCACATTAAAACTTCTTCTTCTTTTATTTCTAAAAGTTCCGCAATCTTGCCTGTAGCAATTTGAAAATGTTGAATGCCAAGATTTCCTGTACATGCATTTGCTTGACCAGAATTAATTAGTATTGCTCTTACAAAACCTGAAGTTGTTTGAATCCTTTCCTCACAAATATCCACACAAGAAGCTCGAACTATTGATTGGGTAAACATCCCACTAAAAATACTTCCTTCTGGAGCGAGTATTAGTGCTAAATCTTTTTTATTAGAAGCTTTTAAGCCAGCAGATATCCCAGCAAAAAGAAACCCCTTAGGTGTTACCTTAATGTCATCAACAAACGACCAATTGGAGGCTAACTGGCTCAAACTTTTTGGTATTTTAATTCATACTAACTACTCTTTAATACTAAAGAAACTAAGTAATTAGATTATTATTAATTATATGGATATTCTTCAAAAATCAAAAAATAACCAAAGAAGAATTGGTTTAACAGGTGGTATTGCAAGTGGGAAAACAACCATAACTAATTACATTAGAAATCATAAAAACATACCAATATTAGATGCAGATCATTTATCAAGAGAATTAATCAAACCAAACACCTATGGATATAAGAAAATTTTAGATTATTTTGGAAATAAAATTATTGATAATAAGAACAATTCAGAAAGGGAAATAAACAGAAAACTTTTAAGGAACATTATTTTTAAACATTCAGAAAGCAAGGAATGGATTGAAAAACTGCTTCACCCCTTAATAAAAGAAAAAATGATAGAAGAATGCAGTCAATACAAAAATAATCAAAGTATAGTATTGGTTATTCCATTATTGTTTGAAGCAAAATTTGAAGATATTTGCACTGAAATATGGTTAGTCAAATGTCCTAAAGAAGTACAAAAAAAAAGGCTTATCACAAGAGATAAAATTAGCGAAAAAGAAGCATATAAATTGATAAATTTTCAATTAAGTTTCGAAGAAAAAAGAAAATTTTCAGATATTATTTTAGATAATTCGGATGATCAAAATAAATGGATCAATACGATAAAAGCGCATCTTTAGGCTTTAGCTATTCAATTTTTCCATAAGAAGTTTATTTACAAGTTTCGGGTCAGCTTTACCTTTGGTTCTTTTCATAAGTTGACCAACAAAAAAACCAAGCAACTTAGTTTTGCCATTTTTAAATGCTTGAACTTCATTTGAATGCTCATTTATAAGTTCATCAATTATTGGTAAAATACTTGAAGAATCAGATATCATGGCCAACCCTTTTTCTTCAACTAATTTTTTCGGAGAGATATTTTTTTGAATAAGTTCAGGTAAAATTTCTTTTGCAATTTTTCCACTAATTATATTTTTTGAAATCATGCTAATCATTTCAGCTAGATTTGCAGGACTAAGCTTTAATTCACTAAAACTTAGTTTGTTTGATTTTAAATAGCCCACAATATCACTTGTTACCCAATTTGAAGCTAGTTTAGCCTCGGCACCATTTGCCACTGTTTCTTCAAAAAAGTTTGCCATGCTTATTTCATCAGAAATTACCCTTGCATCATATGCAGACAACCCAAATTTACTTACATATTTATTTCTTTTGTTTGAAGGTAATTCTGGTAGCTCTTTAAACCATATTTCTTGTTGGGCTTTTGTTATTTCAATTGGACCTAAATCAGGATCAGGAAAATATCTATAGTCACTGCTACCTTCTTTTAATCTCATACTTTTCGTTAATTGCTTAGATTCATCCCATAATCTTGTTTCTTGGAAAATTTTTCCTCCATTTTCATAAACTTCTATTTGTCTGGCTATTTCATAATCACAAGCCTTTTGAATTGCAGAAAATGAATTCATATTTTTTATTTCCACTTTGGTACCAAAAGGAGCGTTAGGTCCTTTTCTAACTGAAATATTGACATCACACCGTAATGAACCCTCTTGCATATTTCCGTCTGATACTCCTAGATATCTAACTGTTCTTCTAATCTCTGAAGCATATTCAGATGCCTCTTTACCAGATCTAATATCTGGTTTACTTACAATCTCACAAAGTGCTATTCCGGCACGATTGTAATCAACTAAAGAATACTTAGAGCCAGCTAATCTATCACTTCCTGAATGGACTAGTTTTCCGGCGTCTTCTTCCATATGAAGCCTTTCTATGCCAATTTTTTTGATGTAAGGTTCTTTATCCTTTTCAATTATTTCAACCTCTAACCAGCCATTTTCAGCTAGTGGTTCATCAAATTGTGAAATTTGATAATTTTTAGGCAGATCAGGATAAAAATATTGTTTTCTATCAAATTTACAATGTTCTGCAACATTCAAATTTAATGCTAACGAGGTTTTAACAGCATACTCAAGAACAGTCTCGTTCAACACTGGAAGAGTTCCTGGCAACCCACAAACTACAGGATCTATATGAGTATTAGGTGCATCACCAAAAGCTGTTGACGCAGATGTGAATATTTTACTTTTCGTATCAAGCTGTACATGAGTTTCCAAACCGATCACAGCTTCCCAAGATTCCAAATTGTTCATTATAAAAAGTCTCTTTATTAATATTATTGGATATAAAGGAAAAGAGGACCAAAACACAAATAAAAATATTAATTATTAAATGGCACAAGAAACCAAAAATTCAATCTTAATCATTGGCGGTGGACTTTTAGGTTTATCTATTGCGTATGAATTTTCTAGAAATAACTTCAAAGTTTTAGTTTTAAGCAAAAACAGAAATGAATCTGCTGGATTCGTTGCTGCAGGAATGTTAGCTACTCATGCCGAAGGGCTCGAAGATGAATTACTTAAATTTGGCCAAGAAAGTCAAAGTCTAATTCCAAAATGGATAAAAAGTATTGAACAAGATAGTAATATTAAATGCGGTTTAAAAAAATGTGGCATTATAGTACCTTTTAAAAACAAAGAAGATCTTGAAGAGTTTCCCACTTTAAAATATGGAAAATATTTAAATCACAAAGATCTTCAAACAGAAATTAATGGAATTAATTCTATTTGGAAACATGGTTTACTTTTTGAACAAGATGGTCAAATAGATAACCGAAGAAGACTGATGCGTGCTCTTGAGATAGCATGCTCCTTGCATGGAGTCGAATTTCAAGAGGGATCAGAAGTAGAGGATTTGACATTCGAAAAAAACAAAATTACAGGAGCAACAGTTTTATGTGCCACTGGGGAAATAAAAAAAATTAACTGCGAAAAAGCAATTATATGCAGCGGTGCTTGGAGTAAAAAAATTTTTAATAAGATTCCAGTCTTTCCTGTAAAGGGACAAATGCTATCAATACAGGGTCCAACAAATTTTTTGAAAAGAGTTATGTTTGGTCCAAAAACTTATCTAGTGCCCCGTAATGATGGACTTATCATAGTTGGAGCGACAGTTGAAAAAGATTCAAAATTTAATCAAGGCAATACTCCTAATGGAATAAAACAACTGCAAGAAGGCATTCGCTCCTTATTGCCAGAAGCTATTAATTGGCCACAAATGGAACATTGGTGGGGATTTAGACCTTGCACACCAGATCTAAAACCAATAATTGGAAAATCAAAAATTGAAAATCTTTTTATAGCTACAGGACATTACAGAAATGGAGTTTTATTTGCTGCAATAACAAGTGATCTTCTTTTGAAAATAGTTCAAAATAAAAATCTCAATGAAATAGAAAAAAGCTTTTTAGAAAAATTTAGTTTAGATAGATTTGCGATTTAAATTTTAATTTTCAGATCGCCATTTCGAATCAGAAGTTTCCCACTCACATAATTCTTCTTCGTTAAACCATAGATCAATTTCAAACTTTGCTGTATCTTCTCCATCAGAACCATGAATTATATTCCTCCCAATATCAATAGCTAAATCACCTCTAATTGTTCCAGGCTCTGCTTCCAGAGGTTTTGTTGCACCTATAAGTTTTCTAGCACTCAAAATAACTCCTTCGCCTTCCCACACCATTGCTACAATAGGACCACTCGAAATAAAGTCTACTAAATCACCAAAAAAGGGTCTTTCTCTATGAACTCCATAATGATTTTGAGCAAGTTCTTTTGAAGGAATTAATTGCTTTAATCCAACCAATTTAAATCCTTTTTTTTCAAATCTGCCAATAATCTCAGAAATATATCCTCTTTGAACTCCATCAGGTTTAATTGCAATAAAGGTTCTCTCTTTTGTCATTTAGTTAATAATCACTCTATGTATATTCAACTTTTAGGTGGTAACTTGGCAAGTAATCATTAAAATAAAAGATATTGTTTTGATTTAATTTCAAAAACATTTATTAATCACTAAGACATAAATTGACCAATTTTGAGCCGAAAAAATTAAAGAATATTTGGACTATTGAAGATAGTATTTCGACTTATGACATAGACAAATGGGGAGATAAATATTTTTCTATAAATTCCAAAGGAAATATATCAGTAACTAAAGATAGAAAATCTGAAAATGAGATTGATCTTTTTAAGCTTGTCAAAGAACTTAAAAGTAGAGAAATAAATCCTCCATTGATCATAAGATTTAATGATATCTTGAAAGATCGACTAAATGCATTACATGAATCTTTTTTAAAAGCAATAAAAACCTATAAGTATAAGAACATTTATCAAGGCGTTTTTCCTGTCAAATGTAATCAACAGAAAAATGTCCTAGAAAAGATAATAGAGTTTGGTAGCCAATGGAATTTTGGTTTAGAAGTAGGGAGTAAATCAGAACTATTAATTGGCCTTGCACTTCTTGAAAACCAAAATTCGTTATTAATATGCAACGGATATAAAGATAAAAAATATGTTGAGATTGCTACTTTGGCCAGAAAACTCGGCAAAAATCCAATAATAGTTATTGAACAACGAGATGAGGTAAAAAGGATTATTCAAGCAGTTCAAGAACTTAACGCGACTCCATTGATAGGAATTAGAGCAAAGTTATCAAGTAAAAGTAGTGGTAGATGGGGTAAATCTATTGGAGATAATTCCAAATTTGGATTATCAATCCCAGAAATTATGTTGACAATAAAAGAACTACAAGAAGCAAATCTTATCAACGAAATGAAATTGCTCCATTTTCATATAGGCAGTCAAATAAGTGATATTGCTGTGATCAAAGACGCATTACAAGAAGCGAGTCAAATATATGTTGAACTATGCAAACTAGGAGCCCCAATGCAATATATCGACGTTGGTGGAGGATTAGGAATAGATTTTGATGGAACTAAAACCTCCTCCAACACCTCTACTAATTATTCTCTTCAAAATTACGCTAACGATGTAATTGCAACTATTAAGGATTCATGTGAATTAAATAATATAAAGCATCCAACCATAATCTCAGAAAGTGGAAGAGCAATAATTAGTCATTGTTCAGTTTTAATTTTTAATGTCTTAGGAACAAGCCATGTCAGTTCCAAACTACAAATTTTTGATAAAAAAAATCAACAATTAATAATTTCAAATTTACTTGAAACTTTCTATGAATTAAAAAAACTTAAAAATAAAAAAATAAATTTATCTCAAATAATTGAACTATGGAATGATGCAAAAAAGTTTAAAGAAGATTGCTTAGTCGCTTTTAGGTTAGGATTTTTAAGTTTAGCAGAAAGAGCTTATGCCGAAGAACTTACTTGGGCTTGCGCAAAAGAAATTTCTATTAACCTGAATAATGATGAAATCAATCACCCTGATTTATCTGAAATTACAGAAACTTTAGCATCAACTTATTATGCAAATTTATCTATTTTTAAATCTATTCCCGATAGCTGGGCAATAAATCAGATTTTCCCAATAGTACCAATACATAGGCACTTAGAGGAGCCGTTCTGCAAAGGTAACTTTGCAGATTTAACTTGTGATTCAGATGGGAAACTAAATAATTTTATTGATGATGGAAAAATTAAATCATTACTAAATTTACATAAGCCAGAGGAAGATAAAGATTATCTAATTGGAATTTTTATGACTGGAGCCTATCAAGAAGCACTAGGAAACTTGCACAATTTATTTGGCAGTACAAACGTTGTTCATATAGACATAAATCAAGATAATTCATATAAGGTCAAAAATATTATTAAAGAGGACAGTAAATCTGAAATTTTACAATTATTAGATTACAGTTCAGCTTCTTTGGTCGAATCTATAAGAATTAATACTGAATCAGCAATTGATCAAAAAAAATTAACTATTGAAGAAGCAAGGAAATTAATGGATCAAATCGAAATTAGTCTCAGAAAAAGTAGTTATTTATCAGAATGACTATCTAATGTTTTTTGCAAATAATTTTTAGCATAATCTAAAGCATCACTTAACTTATCAATATCTTTAGCACCTGCTTGAGCAAAGTTAGCCTTTCCTCCTCCACCTCCCGAACAAATTCTTGCAATCTCATTAATTAATTTGCCTGCATGCAATCCTATTTTTACTGCATCATCACCTAAAGAAACTACAAATAACAACTTTCTATTTTCTGGGTTTGGTATTCCCCCAAGAATCACTATTGCTTTATTTCCCAAATGAGAAGTTAAATTAAGTGCTGCAGATTGCAAAGAATTCCCATCCAAGCCATCAATCTGATTTACTAAAATTGAAAAAGAATTTACTATTTCTGCGGATGATTTTATAGAAGAGTATTTAAAATATGCAATTTCATCTTTCATTTTTTGTATCTCTTTATTCTTATTAATAAGCTCTGCTTGCAAATTATTAACCCTTTCAAAAAGTTGATTAGGATTTGCTTTTAACAAATCACTTAGTTGATTTACTAAAGAATTTCTATTACTGAAATAATCTAATGCTGATTGACCTGATAATGCCTCGATCCTTCTTACTCCTGCTGAGATTCCTTCCTCACTAATTATTTTGAAAGAACCTAATTCGGATGTAGTTTTAACATGCGTGCCACCACAAAGTTCCATTGAAACTCCTGGTACATTAACAACGCGCACTTCATCATCATATTTTTCTCCAAACATGGCGACTGCACCCTTTGCAAGAGCCTCACTCTTAGACATATTTTTTATTTCCAGGGCATGATTTTCCATAATCCAAGAGTTAACTAAAGTCTCAATCTTAGAAATTTGATCTTTAGAAATAGGATTAGAGGAATTAAAGTCAAATCGTAATTTGTTAAAGGCTACTAATGAACCTTTTTGTCCGACACTTTCGTTAACAACTGATTTAAGCGCAGATTGTAATAAATGAGTAGCTGTATGATTTGCAGCAGCCTTAGCTCTATTAGAGGGGTTAACATTAGTATTAACTTTTTGTCCAATAGTTAATATTCCTTTTTTGATAGTTCCGTAATGTAAAAAAACCTTTTTCTTTCGCATAACATTATCAACCAAGACCTCTACATCTTTTGAAAATATCGTTCCAATATCACCGACTTGCCCGCCAGATTCTCCATAAAAAGTTGTCTGATCAAGAACAATTAAAACTTTCTGCCCCTCACTTGCTTGCTTAACTAATGTTGAATCCAAGAATATGCCCTTTATTTCAGCTTCCGAAAGGAGTGAATTGTAACCATTAAAAACAGTTTTTTTAAAAAGATCTATTTCTCGTTCTAATGATCCCTCTAATGTCAAATCAATATTACTTGAAGCAGCTTTAGCTCTCTCTTTTTGTGCATTCATCTCTTCTTCAAAACCCTTTACATCTACAGTGATACTATTTTCTTCTGCAATTTCTACAGTAAGTTCCAGAGGAAATCCATAAGTATCATAAAGTTCAAAAGCTTTAAAACCAGAAATCAATTTCTGCCCTGAAGAAATTAACTCATCTAACAATTTCTCTCCTCTTTCTAGAGTTTCCCTAAATCTTATTTCTTCAATTTTTATCTCATTCAAAATTAAATCATTATTATTTTTTAAATCAGGATAATTATTTTGCATTAAATTGATCCCAACAGTGGCAATATGAGGTAAAAATTCATTTGTTATACCTAATAATCTCCCATGTCTGACCATTCTTCTAATAAGCCTTCTTAATATATATCCCCTGCCAAGATTACTTGCTGCTACTCCATCAGAAATTAAATGAATAACAGCTCTTGTATGATCACCAATGATTTTTAAAGAAATTTTGTTTTTATCATCTGAAGAAAAATAATCAATATTTGCAATCTCACAAATTTTTTGAATGATAGGAAAAATTAAATCTGTCTCATAATTATTTTGCTTTTTTTGTAGTATCTGAGCCATCCTTTCAAGACCCATTCCTGTATCAATATTTTTAAATTTTAAATCTGTCAATTTTCCATTAGGATCACGATTATATTGCATAAAAACAAGATTATAAAATTCAATAAAACGATCTCCATCTTCTAAATCAATATTCTGCAGACCCTTTTCAGGATGAAAATCATAATAAAGTTCTGAACAAGGTCCACAAGGACCTGTTTTGCCAGATGACCAAAAATTATCTTCCTCGCCTAGTTTCACTATCCTATCTGGATGAATACCAATTTCATCTCTCCAAATTTTTGCAGACTCTTCGTCTTCGTGAAAAACACTCACAATTATATTTTCAACAGAAAGTTGATAAATATTAGTAACTAATTCCCAAGCCCATTGAATAGCCTCTCGTTTAAAATAATCTCCAAAAGAAAAATTACCAAGCATTTCAAAAAAAGTGTGGTGTCTAGCTGTAACTCCAACGTTTTCTATATCGTTTGTTCTGATGCACTTTTGGCTAGATGTAGCCCTTTTTGATGGTCTTTCTTTTAAACCTAAAAAAACTGGTTTAAAAGGTAGCATTCCAGCAATTGTGAGCATAACCGTAGGGTCATCTGGAATCAAAGATGCACTTGGAATGATTTTATGTAATTTTTCACTGTAAAATTTTAAAAAAGCATTTCTTATCTCATCTCCAGTAACTATTTTTTTAATTAGTTGAGATGTCATTTATCCAGAATAAGAAGATTAAAAATAAAAGAAAAGCGTAATTTCGGTTATTTCGCAACAATAATCACGCGAATTTATATTCTATATAACTAAAGTTAATTTATAAAGCTAATTACTCTATGATAACCTCTGCCCAAACAAGTAATTCTAAATTGGCACAAACTAATAACAAGTTGACGGTTCAATCTCAAAACTTTGCTGATGATTCTTGTGCCATAAGATCTTTGGATTGGGATCGCAGTAGATTTGATATTGAATTTGGTTTAAGAAATGGAACTACTTACAATAGTTTCATTATTAAAGGCGAGAAACTAGCAATTATTGATACTAGTCACGCAAAGTTCGAAGAATTATGGTTTGAAGAATTACTGAAAAAGGTAAATCCGCAAGAAGTTGATTATCTAATTACTAGCCATACAGAACCTGATCATTCTGGTTTAATAGGTAATCTTTTAGAATTAAACCAAAACATCACAGTAGTTGGATCAAAATTAGCACTTAAATTTATTGAAGACCAAATACATATTCCCTTTAAACGTCTAGAAGTTAAGAGTGGAGAATTTTTAAATCTCGGAACTAATCCTAATAGTGGTTTAGAGCACAATATTGAATTTATAAGTGCACCAAATTTACATTGGCCAGATACCATATTTTCATATGATCATAGTACAAATGTTCTCTATACATGTGATGCATTTGGACTCCATTATTGTTCTGACGAATTTTTTGACACTGATCAAAAAGAAATATACGATGATTTCCGTTTTTATTACGATTGCCTTATGGGTCCAAACGCTAGAAGCGTTATGCAGGCAATTAAAAGAATAGATAAGCTACCTGAATTAAAAACAATAGCTGTTGGTCATGGGCCTTTGCTCCATAATCAGGTCAATTTTTGGAAAGGAAAATATCTAGAATGGAGTAGTAATAAAAGCAAAGGCAATGATTTTGTGTCAGTTTGCTACATAAGCGACTATGGATATTGTGATCGACTAAGTCAAGCGATATCTCATGGAATAAGCAAAGCAGATGCTCAGGTTCAGTTAATTGATTTAAGATCTTCTGACCCGCAAGAATTAACAAGTTTAATTTCCGAATCAAAAGCAGTAGTCATTCCAACATGGCCAGTAGACTCTGATAACGAATTAAAAGAATCTCTCGGTACTTTATTTGCAGCACTAAAACCAAAACAATTTACTGCAGTTTATGATGCATTTGGTGGAAATGATGAACCTATAGATTCTTTAGCAAATAAATTAAGAGAACTTGGTCAAAAAGAAGCTTTCTCTCCCTTAAGAGTTAAAAATATTCCAGATCCCATTCTTTATCAACAGTTCGAAGAAGCTGGAACTGACTTGGGTCAATTGATCAATAAAAAGAAGAATATTGCCTCTATGAAGAGCCTTGATTCAAATTTAGATAAAGCTTTAGGTAGATTAAGTGGTGGATTATATGTTGTTACAGCGAGCCAAGGCGAAGGTTCTACATTTAGACAAAGTGCAATGGTCGCGAGTTGGGTTAGTCAAGCAAGCTTTTCTCCACCAGGTATTACAGTTGCAGTAGCAAAAGATAGGGCTATTGAATCATATATGCAAGTTGAGAAGGGTTTTGTTGTGAATATTCTGAGAGAAGATAACTATCAAAAAATGTTCAGACATTTTTTAAAAAGATTTGCCCCTGGAGCTGATAGATTTGCTGATGTAGATGTAATTAGCAACATCGCTGAAGGAGGGCCAGTTCTTTCAGATTCACTCGCCTTTTTAGATTGCAAGGTTAGTTCCAGGCTAGAGACTCCAGACCATTGGATAATTTACGGAATTGTTGAAAATGGTAATGTTTCTGACTTATCATGCAAGACAGCAGTTCATCACAGAAAAGTTGCTAATCACTATTAGAAAAAAGTCTTTGAAATGTCAGATATTAATATAGGCTTACTTGCAGAAAATCAAAATTTAACAGAATTTGAAATTACTGAAAATTTTTCTTGTGTAAGATTCTTAGACCAAAATAAAGAAAGATTTGAACTTGAATTCAACCTTGAAAAAGGAACCTCTTTTAATACTTTTTTCATTAGAAGTCATAAGGAACTTTTTATTATTCATCCACCTGAGAAGCAGTATTTAGATTCGTTTAATAAAGTAATTTCTAGGTTTTGCGATCAATTTAATTTAGGTAAAATCAACTTTATTTCTGGTCATATTAATCCCCAAATTATTGAAACTATAAAGAATATAAGCACCCAATTTCAAAACACAACTATTACTTGCTCTAATCCAGGTTATAAACTTATTAGCGAACTTTGGAATCAAAGAAATCCTACCTTAAAAAACTTTATTGAAATTCAATTACCTGAAATAAATATAATCAAAAAAGAACTTAATTTAGAATTAGATAACATTTCACTAGAGTTAATTCCTATTCCAACAGCACGTTGGCCTGGTGGCCTGATAATTTATGAACGTAATCAAGAGATACTTCTTAGTGAAAAAATTTTCTCTGCTCACATTGCTTCTACTGATTGGTCTGAAACAAATCGAGTGAGTACAGAAATTGATAGGAAACATTTTTATGATTGCTTGATGGCACCAATGTCTAATCAAGTAGTATCAATAACTGAAAAAATTGCAGATTATGACGTTAAAACTATTGCACCATTACATGGTCCCGCGATCGAATATAGCTTAAAAAGCTTTTTAAATGACTATATTAGATGGGGAGAAAATCCCTCAACAAATAATCCTAAGATCGCTCTAATATATGCAAGTGCATATGGAAATACGGCCTCAATAGGTGATGCATTGGCTAAAGGGATAAATAGAACCTCAGTAGAAGTTGAAAGTATTAATTGTGAATTTACACCCAATGATTTACTTGTAAAATCTATCCAAAATGCTGATGGATATTTAATAGGTTCACCCACATTGGGTGGTCACGCCCCAACTCCGATAGTTAGTGCATTAGGAACATTGTTAGCAGAGGGTAATAGAGATAAGCCAGTAGGAATTTTTGGTAGTTTTGGCTGGAGCGGCGAAGCTATAGATTTACTTGAAACAAAATTAAAAGACGGTGGTTTCAAGTTTAGTTTTGACCCTATAAGGATTAAATTCAGCCCAAATAAACCAAAGATTAAAGAGCTAGAAGAAATAGGAACTCACTTTGGAAGAAAAATTATAAAAAAAGTAAAGAAAAATCCCAGGAAATCAGATACTGGAATGATTACAAGCAAAACAGATCCAAAGCTGCAAGCTCTTGGAAGAGTAATTGGTTCACTTTGTGTCCTGACAGCCTCTAAAGGCAAAGATGAGAATAATATTAAAGGAGCTATGCTTGCATCTTGGGTTAGTCAAGCAAGTTTTTCTCCTCCCGGGTTAAGTATTGCAGTAGCAAAAGATAGATCAGTAGAGTCTCTTCTGCAAATAGGAGATTCATTCGCATTAAATATTCTTAGTGAAAAAGATTTTAAAGAACCTTTGAAAAGATTCACAAAGCCCTTTTCACCTGGAGAAGATAGATTTATAGGAATGAATATTGAATTAACTCCTAATGAACAGATAATTATTCCTGAATCACTGGCATGGCTAGATGCTTCAGTAAAAGAGAGAATGGAATGTGGAGATCATTGGGTAATTTACGCTGAAGTACTACACGGTAATATACTAAAATCCGATAGTCTAACGGCAGTTCATCACCGCAAAACAGGCGCTAACTATTAAATTTATTTATCTAATTTATGACTGAACCAAAAGATCTAATAATCATTACGGCTAGTTGTGGTAAAAATCTAGAACTTTCTGAAAAATTTCTTGAAAAAAGTAATGAACTTAAAATAAGTTCTGAAATTTTAGATCTTACCACTCTTGATATTCCATTATTTAATCCAAGAATTCACAGCAAAGAAAATATTCCAAATGAAATAAAAGAATTAAAAAAAAAGCTTTTCAAAATTGAAAGATGGGTGATTTGTGCGCCTGAATATAATGGATCGATACCTCCCATTCTTTCAAACTTCATAGCATGGCTTTCTATTTCGGGAGATGACTTTAGGAATTTATTTAATGGTCAACCGATTGCAATTGCAACATTTTCTGGTGGCATAGGGTTAGAACTGCTGACCTCATTACGCATTCAATTAGTGCATTTAGGAAGTCAAGTATTAGGCAGACAACTTTTGTCCTCATATAGTAAACCTATAGATACAAAAACTATTGAAGATATTATTCAAAGACTTTTACAAATGAAAAAATTAAAAACATAAACGTTTTAAACCTAATAAAATTTCATTCTTTTTCATTCCAAACTTTTAAAATTTCTCTAGCCATAGGCAGTGCATGAACAGATCCCCCACCAGGAGTATTTTGTGCAAAAGCAACTACAAGTAATTCGCTTTTTTCAGAGGGAGTAAAGCAAACGAACCAAGCGTGATCTAAGCCACCTGCACCATCTTCAGCAGTTCCTGTTTTTCCTGAAACTGGAGGTAAATTTGAAACTCCATAATTAATCGATACTCCAGTGCCAGACTCTACTACTTTCCTGAGACCACTTTTTATCAACTGAATATTATTTGAATCGATATCGACTTTAATAAGTTTTTTATCTGATAGATTTTCTTCATCTTTTTTAACTAAATAGGGAGTAACTAGATAACCTCCATTCGCTATTGCAGCATATGCTCTAGCTATTTGAATAGGGGTGACTTGTACAACAAATTGTCCAATAGACATACTCGCAATATCTTCTGGAACCCAAGGGGTTCTTCCTGGTTGACCCCACCCTCTGCCTTCTTTAGCCCATTCACTACTAGCTACTAATCCTATATTTTCTTGTTCAGAAATTTCAATTCCAGATAAAGAATTAAAACCAAGCTTTCGTGAGACCTTATGTATTTCATCAACTCCTACTCCATAACCTACTTGATAAAAAAATGTATTACTAGAAACTCTTAAAGCATCTTCATAACCTATTAACCCAAAGCCTAAATCATTATGCTCTCTAAAACATTGGCTCCCATAAGTTATACATGGTTTCGTATCTAACATTGTTTCTCTAGGGAATTTTCCACTTTCTAAGCCAGCTAAAGCCGTTACAATTTTCCAAACGCTTCCTGGATCGTAGGCATTTAATGCTCTATTAAATAAGGGTTTTTCAGGAGAATTAAAAAGTTCATTATATTCTTTCTCAGGTTTAAAATCCTTTGAAAAAAAATTTAAATCGAATGTAGGTTTACTTGCCATTGCTCTTATTGCACCATCTCTTGGATCCATTACAATTATCGCTCCAGCTTTTTTATCTTTAAGAACTTCCTCAGCAACTAACTGCAGATTAAGATCGATTGTTAGTTCAATATCATTACCTTGTACTGGAGGTCTTATACCCAATGATCTTTGAAATTTTCCTAATGAATTTACTTCAACCATTTCTCCGCCCCATTCACCTCTTATAAAATCTTCGTAAACATATTCAATTCCCGTTCTACCGATTAGGTCATTTAACTTATAACCTCTCTTAGATAAGGATTTATATTCTAATTCAGTAATTGGCTGAGTATAACCAATTACATGGGCAGCAAGGGATTTATAAGGATAATTTCTAATTAATTTGGTAGCTATTTCAAAACCAATTAAATTACCTTCATTCTCCTTAAATTTTATTAATTGATCTACATTTAAATCATCAAGAATAATTACTGAAAGTTTCTGATTTTTTAAACCATCAGAGTATTTTTTTTGAATTGCATTACTATCAATATTTAACAAGTTAGAAATACTTGATTTATGTTTTTCCCAATTACTTTTATTAACAGATTGAGGCTTTATTATTAAAGAATATTTAACTCTACTATCTGCTAAAACATAACCATTTTTATCTAGTATTTTTCCTCTTATTGGCTGTGAAGCAATAAGTCTGATCCTATTCTCATCTGACATCTTCTTAAAAGATTCATAATTTAAAAGTTGTAAAAAAATTAACCTACATAGAATCAATAAAAAGGAAATAGAAGAAAAAATAAGTACTATTAGTGGTTGTCTTTTTAATGAAATAAATTTTTTATTAGGACTTGTTTTTATCAAAATATAAAAATTATTTAAATATAATT
>QCEK01000002.1 GCA_003280655.1 Prochlorococcus sp. AG-355-O17 | reverse complement strand
GAGATCCAAACAATTGGAAAAATTAACATTATCCTCTTCCTTCAAGCCCTTATTGGTAGCTCCATTTGATGCAGAGTTATTTGGTCATTGGTGGTATGAGGGACCTTTGTTTATTGAAAATATTTTAAAAAACTCTAGTAAATATTCAATTAAGCTTACAAATTTAAAAGAATTCTTAATTCAAAAGCCAAATCTTCAGATTTGCGATCCCTCGCCATCAAGTTGGGGACAAGGAGGTTACCATAACTACTGGATTAATGACGCAAATGCGTGGATTGTTCCGGAAATCACTAAAGCAGGCTCAACTTTTGTTGATTTATGCTCTAAAAATTTTAAAAATGACCTATCTCTTAGACTTTTCAAGCAAGCTGCAAGAGAATTACTTCTCTCTGAGTCCTCTGATTGGAGTTTTATACTAAGAGCTGGTACTACAACTGAACTTGCAAAAGAGAGGATAGAAAGACATTTGTTCAGGTTTTGGAAAATAGTTGAAATGATTAAAAATCATTCAAATATTAATTTAAAATTTCTTGAAGATATTGAGGAAGAAGATAAAGTTTTCCCAGATATTAATATTGATGATTGGCGAAAGTAAAAAAATACTAATTTAACTTAAGCATTCCTAGTTTTACTTTAAGAGGTGAATTTATAAACATCTTACTCATCACGTAAATTAATTTTGGAAGTGGATGTGTATTAGTAAGAAAACCTACCCATTCATTGGTCGATAATCTAAAGAAATTTGAGAAAAAGCTCCTTAATCTACTTTCGTCAAAACTCATCAATCTTCTTAAACCATATTGGTAAAGTTTATGCCTTTGTATTAACTCATAAGGCCATAGGATCTCCCAACCTTTTGTTGCTAGTTCAAGAGAACTGAGATTAGGTTCTTTTAAAAAGATTGCTAATTTTTTTGCAAGAAGTGGAGCTCTTCTTAATAAAGATCCGATCATGTATCCTGATGCAGGATGCACCATGCTTGCAGACCCTCCAAAACCAAGCACAAATTGTTTTTTAAATGGGAGGGGTAAATTCATTGGGAAAAGGCAATTCTCTTCATGAAAAATTTCACTTACCTGAATACCCTTGCTATTCAATCTTTTAAAAAGTCTTTTTTTGAGATTCTCTTGGGATAAGGCAGGATAACTAGCTAATGATGTTTCTTCAACAAAAAAAGTTTCATTTCCTAGATCCATTGCATAGAGAAAGGAAGGAGATGATAACTTTTCTTCAATGTTTAAATGATTTGGACGAAAATCCATTAAAACAAACTGATCCTTATTAACCGGTGGTGATGAAAATTTACCGACAATCCCATATGCAGCCTGTTGAGCGATTTCATTTTGGACTGGTCTTTTTATGAAATTACTTTTATGACCACTTGCATCAATGACTAACCTTGCCTTTATTCTAAGCCCTGAAAAACAAATCACTTCCGATAGTTTATTATTTTCTTTAATATCTTTTGCTGTTTCATTCAACCATTCAATCCCTTTACACTTTTTTAAAAGTTCATTTTGAAAAGCTTCTTGATTTATCAAACCATAATCGTAATTATGTTTTGTAGGATTATCTTCCTCTTTATTTTCGCCATTTCCAAAAAAACTAACTGTTTTGCACCACCTATGAGATAACAAGGATTCTAATCCTAATTCCTCTAATTCAGAAGCCCAAATACCATATGTATTCTCCCATTTTTCATTTGGAGATTTAGTTGATATTCCTTTAATATTTAGATCTTGCTTGGCTAATTCTGAAGCCAAGCATAGTGCTGCAGGTCCGGAACCTAAAATTAGAATATCAAGTATTTCCATATTATCTAATAAGCCATTTTATTTTAATTTTCTTTGCCTTCGTTTAATTGGTCTGTTTGTTCATGAGGAACTAATACAACTTCTGACAAATGATCACCCTCATCTAATCTTTGTAATTTTACTCCAGTAGCGGCTCTAGATTGCTGGGATATTTTATCTGCGTTTGTTCTCACAATCACGCCTTTTTCGGTCACAAAAAGTAATTCTTCCCCTTCTCCAAGGACCTTCAAACCAACTAATACATCATCTTTAATTCTGAATTTTATCGCTCTCAAACCCATGCCTGCTCTTTTTTGTAATCTAAATTGAGTTACAGGTACTCTTTTACCTAGTCCAAATGCGCTGGCTATTAGTACCCAAGGACCTTCAGAAGAGTTAACTTCAAGATTGTCATCAGACTCATTGGTGAGATCTTCACTTTGGGCTAATTGATCAACTAAATCAGAAGTTAAAACGTCCATAGATACGAGATTGTCTCCTTTTCTGAGGTTCATAGATTTAACCCCCCTTGCCGTCCTGCCTAGTGGCCTTAATTCGTTAATATCTAATCTGAAATGAATCGCCATCCCTGCTCTTGATCCAATCAAAACACTGTCACCTTCTTTTGATAATCTAACCCAAGTTAAAGCATCTCCATCCTCAAGATTTATTGCTATTAAACCATTTGATCGAATTTTTGAGAAAGCAGAAAGTGAAGTTCTTTTTATAAATCCAGCCTTGGTTAGCATTAATAGATAACAATCGTTATCAAAAGACTCTACTGCAACTAGCGATGTTATCTTTTCTTCTCTTGGTATTGGGAGAAGTTGAACTGATGGAGTACCTTTAGCTGTTCTGCTACTCATGGGAACTCTATATGCTGGCAGAGCATAAGATACCCCTCTATCACTAAAAAGCAAAAGAGTATCATGATCATTACAGCTTATAAATAATTTTACTTCATCATCTCCTTGTGTCTTTGTTCCAGCTTTACCTCTGGACCCACGACTTGTAGATTCGAATTCGTTGACAGGCATTCTTTTTAAGTAACCTGCTTCAGTCAATAAAACTACAGATCTGTCATTAGCGATAAGATCAATATCATCTAGACCACCGCCTAAATCAAGTATTTCTGTTTTTCTTGGAGAAGAAAATTTTTCATCGATTTTATTAAGTTCTTCAAGAATAATTTCAAAAATTTTTTCTTTACTATTCAATATTTGCTGATATGAGTTAATTTTTCTGGTTAACTCATCATGTTCTCCTTTGATTTTATCTGCTTCTAATGCTGTTAATCTTCTTAATTGCATTTGTAAAATAGCTTCTGCCTGTTTGGCAGATAACTCATGATCAGTTTGTAATTTTTCTCTGGCTGAAACTGTATCTTTTGCTGATCTAATTAGATTAATGATCTCATCCATAGCACCCAATGCTAATAGAAGACCTTTTACAATATGATCCCTCTCTTCGGCCTTTTTTAATAAAAATCCTGTTCTTCTCCTTATTGTCTCCACTCTGAAGTCTAGAAATACATCTAGCATTTTCCTGAGTGAAAGTGTTGTGGGCTCTCCTTTTACTAAAGCAAGGATATTTGCACTAAAGTTATTTTGTAGAGGTGTTAATTTAAATAGATTATTTAAAACTACTTGTGGGTAGGCATCCCTTTTAAGTTCAATAACAATCCTCATTCCGTCTCGATCACTTTCATCTCTAATATCAGATATACCTTCTAATTTTTTTTCATTAACTAAGTCAGCAATTCTTTCTATCAATGCCGCTTTATTAGTTTGAAATGGGAGCTCTGTAATTATTACTGCATCTTTTTCAGCTCTACCACTGGATTTAATTTGCTCAATATTTGCTACACCTCTCATGGTTATTGAACCCCTCCCTGTCTTGAAAGTTTCTCTGATACCATCTCTGCTTAAGATTTGACCACCAGTAGGAAAATCAGGACCCTTAATTATTTCAAAAATTTCTCTGTCTTCTATCGAAGGGTTATTGATGATTGATTTGAGACCATTTATTAATTCACCTAAGTTATGAGGTGGAATATTAGTTGCCATTCCTACTGCTATTCCAGATGATCCATTTAGTAGTAGTTGGGGAATTCTAGCAGGTAAAACTGTTGGTTCTTGCTGAGAACCGTCAAAATTATCGGCGAAATCCACAGTTTCAGATTCAATATCTTCTAATAAACTTTCATCTGTAAGAGACTGTAAACGAGACTCTGTATACCTCATTGCTGCTGGAGGGTCGTTATCAACAGAACCAAAGTTTCCATGGCCATCTATGAGAGGCATCCTCATAGAGAAATCCTGCGCCATCCTAACCAAAGCATCATATACAGCAGTATCGCCATGAGGGTGGTATTTACCTAGGACTTCTCCAACAACCCTTGCACATTTTCTGTATGGTCTACCGCTAGTTAAACCAAGTTCATACATTGCATAAAGAATTCTTCTATGAACAGGTTTTAATCCATCTCTTGCATCTGGAAGAGCACGACCCACTATAACGCTCATTGCATACTCAAGGTATGAGCGAGACATCTCGTTTCTTAGGTCAGTCTGAATAATTCTGTCGTTATTTTCACTTAATCCTGAGTTATCAGAATCTAAAATATCAGACATATAAAAATCCTTTATTTAATAATAATCGCTGATTGTCATAATGAATAAAAAAAAATATTTATTTAATTCCCAAATACTCACATTTACACACAAATCAAAATAAAACCTGTTGTTTTTGAATAAACCTTGGCTTATTACCCCTTTAGTTGTTAATTTATTCAAAAAATAGAGAAAAATTCCGTGAATATTGAACTTGGTTTAAATAAAAAAGTCAGAAGGGCTTATGGCATTGATGAAATAGCTTTAGTCCCTGGTAATAGAACACTTGATTACGATTTGACTGATCCTTCTTGGACAATAGGTGATATCAAAAGAGAAGTTCCGATCGTAGCTAGTGCCATGGACAGTGTTGTCGATGTCAATACGGCTGTAGAACTCACAAAATTAGGTTCCATAGGGGTTATTAATATGGAGGGCATACAAACAAGATATGAAAATCCTGATGAAATATTGAATCAAATAGCATCAGTCGGGAAGAATGAATTCGTTCCGTTAATGCAGAAGATATACAGTGAACCCGTCAAAGAGGGATTAATTTTACAAAGAATAAATGAGGTCAAAGAAGGAGGAGGTATAGCTGCTTTTAGTGGGACTCCTCAAGCTGCCATTAAGTTTAAAGAAACACTTAATAATTCCAAAATAGATTTATTTTTTCTTCAAGGAACAGTTGTTTCAACTAAACATCTTGGTATGGAAGGTAAGGAAACATTAAATATTAAAGATCTATGCCAAGCAATGAATGTACCAATTGTAGCCGGAAATTGTGTTACTTACGAAGTTGCAAAACTTCTCATGGATGCTGGAGTTGCAGGACTGATGGTTGGGATAGGACCTGGAGCGGCATGTACATCAAGAGGAGTATTGGGAATTGGAATTCCCCAAGCAACTGCAATTGCTGATTGTAGTGCGGCAAGAAATGATTACTTTAAAGAAAGTGGTCGTTATATTCCTATTATTGGTGATGGAGGAATTGTAACTGGCGGAGATATCTGTAAATGTTTAGCATGTGGAGCAGATGCTGTAATGATTGGATCTCCCATAGCTAAATCCTCAAACGCCCCAGGAAAGGGATTTCACTGGGGTATGGCTACCCCAAGTCCAGTATTGCCAAGGGGCACAAGAATTGAAGTTGGGTCTACAGGATCCTTAGAAAGAATTATTAAAGGCCCTGCCCTACTTGATGATGGGACACATAACTTATTAGGGGCCATTAGAACATCAATGAGTACTCTTGGGGCAAAAAACATTAAGGAAATGCAAGAAGTTGAAATAGTTATTGCACCATCGCTTCTTACAGAGGGTAAGGTTTACCAAAAAGCTCAGCAGCTTGGGATGGGTAAGTAGTTCGTTTAGAGCAAAATTATAAAACCTTGGTGAATTAAGTATTAAATTGAAAAATTTTCTAATTACGAGTTATTATAAAATGATGGGGGAAACCCCATACTCCTCACACACTAAATCGCCCGATTAATCGGGCTTTTTTAGATATTTTGTTACTTATATTATTTTATCTGTAATGAAATCATCACTTAAAAGAATTGCCTGCTAAATTTTCAAAAAGGAATACTTAAATTATGTCATCAGCTCCAGCCGTAACTGATTCTTCATTTGACAAGGATGTACTGCAAAGTGATCTACCAGTATTGGTTGATTTTTGGGCACCATGGTGCGGTCCATGTAGGATGGTCGCTCCAGTTGTAGAAGAAATCTCCAAAGACTTTGAAGGGAAAATTAAAGTTTTTAAATTAAACACAGATGAGAATCCAAATGTAGCTAGTCAATACGGAATTAGAAGTATCCCTACATTAATGATCTTTAAAGGAGGTCAAAAGGTTGATACCGTTGTTGGAGCTGTGCCAAAAGCAACTCTTTCGAGCACCTTAACTAAGCATTTATAAATTCAAAAGTTTTGCATAAAATTGGACTAATAGATTATGGAATGGGTAATATTCATTCCGTAACAAAATCTCTAGAAAGTCTTGGAGAAGAAATTATATTAATTAAAAACTTTAATGATTCCAAGCTTTGTAAGGCGATAATACTTCCCGGGGTTGGAGCATTTGATCCAGCGATGAATAATCTCATTAATACTGATTTGATAAATGAATTGAAAAATTGGATTAAATGTGGGAATTCCTTTCTTGGGATATGTTTAGGTCTACAACTCCTTTTTGAATCTAGTGATGAAGGAAAAGTTCAAGGGCTGGGAATTTTAAAAGGAAAAATACAAAAAATACCCAATATTGCTAACCAAAGAATCCCACACATGGGTTGGTGCCAACTTTTACCTACAAAAAAAAATACTTTATTTGGGATTAAAGAATTAAATAATTGGGTATATTTTGTACATTCCTATCATGCAATCCCAGATGACTTAAATATTATTGCAGCTCAGGTTGATTATGGCTCTGAAAAATTAACTGCAATGATTGAGAATGATAATTTATTGGCTTGTCAATTTCATCCGGAAAAATCTGGAAAAACCGGCGAAAAACTTTTGAGAAGATGGTTGAGTAATATTCAATAACAGATGCTTAGGGATGAAGACTAACTTAAGATTAATAGGCGGTAAAAAACTCCAAAGTCCAAATAATTCTTTTACCAGACCTACAACTTTGAGAGTGAGAGAGGCCATATTTAATATATTGAACAATAGAGTTGAAAATAGTAACTGGCTAGATTTATTTAGTGGAACAGGGGCCATATCTTGTGAAGCCTATAATCATGGGGCAAGCAAAATAATTGCAATTGAAAAAAACAAAATCAACTCAAAAATTTGCTTAGAAAATTTACTCTCGTTGGAGAATGTAGAGAAAAGGAGAAATGATATCGAAGTTATTTGTAAAGACGTTTTGAAATGGACAAAACCAAATCATGAGAGAAACTTATCATCTAGAAATATGGATTTAAACAAATTAAAATTTGATTTTGTTTATCTAGATCCTCCCTACGATGTAGATTTCCATGAATTAGTTTTAAATCAATTATTCAATTGTAAATTTTTAAAAAAAGATTCAATAGTTATTTGTGAACATTCTCCAAACCTATTTATTAAAAAAAGTAATCTGTGGGAAACTATAGATGTAAGAAATTATGGGCAGTCAAGATTAACATTTTTAATCAATGTCCAGCATCCCTGAACCTCTTCTGTATTGATTCCATGCACTTACGAATAATCCAAGAAGAGTTATTGGAACTAAACCTAAAACAATTCCACATAGAAGAGGCTCGATCATTTTTTTGCCTTTTTTGAATTTCTTACTCACAATTGTTACATAGAGACTATTTTTTGTGTCAACATCTTCATCAACTGCAGCAGAAAGAGACTTTAAAAGAGAATTCTTAAAAATTGTTTTTATTGTATTTGGAGTTTTATTGATTTGTTTTTTAATAATTTTCGTAAAACATCAAGAAAATAACAACTATATTATTAAAACTCTTGAGCTTAATGGCTCTGTTGAGAAAGGTGATGCTCTTTTTAAGATAAATTGCGTTGGATGTCATGGAATTACAGCAAGAGGATTAGTGGGGCCAGACTTACACTCAATAACTCAACGATTGAATGATAAAGAGATAATAAAACAAGTTACTGGAGGCCTAACTCCTCCTATGCCAAGTTTTGAAATCGATCCTGAAAATATGTCCAATTTATTAAAATATCTTCATAGCCTTTAATGATTTTGGGGGAAAATTTTTCTAATTTAAAGATAATATTAGTTGAACCAAATGGCCCTTTAAATGTAGGTAGCGTTGCTAGATTATGCTCCAACTTTGAAGTTGATGAATTAAGAATTGTTTCTCCAAAATGCGAAATATTATCTTTAGATGCAAAAAAAATGGCTCTTAAAGGTCAAAAATTTCTTGATAATTGTAGGATTTTTAATAATCTTGAAAATGCTATTTTTGATTGTGATTTGGTTCTTGCATCTTCTGGAAGGATTGATATAAGTAAAGATTTATTTTTTGAATCTTCAGAAGATGTATTTAATTGGACTAAATCTTTTAAAAAGATAAATAATTTAGCAATCATATTTGGAAGAGAAGATAATGGTTTAACTAATGATGAATTACTTCTGGCAAATAAGATTTTTAATATTCCTACATCTATGAATAATCCCTCTTTAAATCTTTCTCACGCAGTTTCAATAGCTTTGTATGAATTAAAAAAGTCTTCAAAAAGAAACTTAGATCAAGAATTAAAGGTTTTTAACCTAGCATCATCTAAAAAAATACATGATACATTTGTTGAGATAGATGAAATGCTTTTGCGAGTTGGATATCTCTTAAAACATACTTCTAAGTCAAAAATCAGTAAATTTAAGAATTTTATTCTGAGGGCAAATACATCAATGCACGAAATAAATGTTTTAAGGGGAATTGTTCATCAAATAAACTGGTTTTTGAATAATTCAAAAAATAAATAAGTAATATAAATTTGATTAGTTTATTATTTATCTGTTGTTTTAATTTGATAGGAATATTTACTAAAAACATTTTCTGAAGTAGCATCTATTGATTATTTGAATATTAAAGAAAACTAAAACTGTGCCTACAACCAAGAAAAGAAGAGTTTTCCCTTTTACAGCTGTAATTGGTCAAGAAGAAATGAAATTGGCTCTCTTGTTAAATGTTATTGATCCAAGAATTGGAGGAGTGATGATAATGGGTGATAGAGGGACTGGAAAATCTACTACAATTAGGGCTCTAGCTGATTTGTTGCCTGCAATCGATGTTGTTAAAGACGATCCATATAATAGTTCCCTAGTGGATCCTGATTTACAAAGTAAAGAAGTTTTGGAAAAAATTACTCAAGGAGAAAATCTAGAGAGTATTCAAAAACAAGTACCTATGGTTGACTTGCCTTTAGGGGCTACTGAAGACAGGCTTTGTGGAACCATTGATATAGAAAAGGCTTTGAGTGAAGGTGTTAAGGCATTCGAGCCTGGATTGTTAGCTAAAGCTAATAGAGGGTTACTATACGTTGATGAAGTGAATTTGCTTGATGATCATTTAGTTGATGTACTTTTAGATTCAGCCGCATCCGGATGGAACACAGTTGAAAGGGAGGGGGTCTCAGTTCGACATCCTGCGAGGTTTGTCCTTATTGGTTCAGGGAATCCAGAAGAAGGTGAATTAAGGCCTCAATTATTGGACAGGTTTGGAATGAGTGTTGAAGTTAAGACAGTTAGAGATGCTGAATTAAGAGTTCAAGTAGTAGATCAAAGGACTTCGTTTGACGATAATCC
Organism: Prochlorococcus sp. AG-355-O17; assembly: GCA_003280655.1. Taxonomy (GTDB): domain Bacteria; phylum Cyanobacteriota; class Cyanobacteriia; order PCC-6307; family Cyanobiaceae; genus Prochlorococcus_A. Next base: position 159,657 of record QCEK01000002.1, on the reverse strand, counting down.
TGATGAGTTTTCATTAAGTGTTGAGAAGCAACAGGATGAACTTCAACAAAAGGTTATTAAAGCACAAGAAATATTAAATTCTGTACAGATGGACGATGACCTAAGGTTGAATATTTCTGCAATCTGCGGAGAACTAGATGTTGATGGTTTACGTGGAGATATTGTTACGAATAGGTCTGCAAGGGCAATTGCCGCTTTTGAGGGTAGAACTGAAGTTCAAGAAGATGACATAGCAAGGGTTATTTCTTGTTCATTAAGACATAGACTAAGAAAAGATCCTCTAGAACAAGTTGATTCAGGTGAAAGAGTCATTCAAGCTTTTTGTAAAGTATTCGATTTAGATGAAAAAGAGAATCTTTCAAAATTTCAATTGTCTGCTGAAGCTTAATAACAGTGAGAATAATTGGGATTGATCCTGGGTTGGCTCGAGTAGGTTATGGAATAATTGAAGTTAAAAATGAAAGCAAGAAATTATTAGATTGCGGCATTATTGAAACAGGTAAAGATAAAAAAGAAGAAGATAGACTTTATGAGATATTCCAAGATCTTAATGAATTAATAAATCATTGGAACCCAACTGCAGCAGCTGTAGAAAAATTTTTCTTTTACAGGTCAAGCACTACCATTAGTGTGGTTCAGGCTAGAGGCGTGATTATGATGGTATTGGCATCCAAAAAAATTCATGTTAGTGAATATGCACCTGCTCAGATAAAATTAACAATTGCTGGTTCTGGAAAGGCATCTAAGAAAGATATTCTTGACGCTGTTATGAATAACTTAGATCTTAATAAACCTCCAAAACCTGATGATTCGGCAGATGCATTGGCGATAGCACTCACAAAATTAAATGAAGATGGCTTTAACTGAAAATTTGATATGAAAATCTTCGAAAATAAGAAATTGGAGAGAGATACATTTAGAAAACTAAGAGATGGGATTTCTCTTAATCAAAGAGAAAATGTAGAAAAGAATGTAAGTTTGTATGTTGATTCATTTGTAAAAGAACATAAAAATATTGGTTATATAGCAATATATTGGCCTCTAAAAAATGAAGTAGATATACGAAGTCTTAAGGAAAAATTTACTTTAGCTTTGCCCAGATGTAAAGAAAAAAAAGAGTTGTTATTTTATCCATGGGATGGAAAACCTCTTACCAAGGATTTTGAGGGGATACTAAGTCCAAATAACTCTTGCCCATTAAGTCATTTGCAGATAAGCATGATATTTGTTCCATGTCTTTCCGTTGATAAAAATTTAACAAGATTAGGTTATGGAGGAGGTTATTTTGATAAATTAAGGGGAGATAATGATTGGAGAAATGTTCCATGCATTGGAGTATTAACTTCTAATTGTGTAAGTACGATTCCATTAACAAGAGCTAAGTGGGATATTCCTTTATCTGGCTTTATCACAGAAAAAGAAATATTTGTATAATAGAAGACTAATAAAGTGTTTAATTTATATTTTTAAAAATGGAAAATCAAGAAAAATACGATAATTTATCCAAATTAGTAGATAAGTTAAAGAAATCAGAAGATCCAAAAAGAAAATATGAATACATTTTGTGGTTAGGCAAAAAATTGAAAGAACCAGCTAGTGAAATCCTTGTTGAGGAGAATAAAGTTAAGGGATGCGTTTCAGAAGTTTTTGTTAAGGCAAATATTAAAGGAGAGAAATTATTTTGGGAAGGATATTCTGATGCTCTAATAACCAAGGGTTTATTAGCATTTTTAATTACTGGGTTAAATGAATTAACACCAAGTGAAGTTGTTGAAATAGATAAGAAATTTATTGAAGATACTGGTTTGAAAGCAAGCTTAACTCCTTCACGATCAAATGGTTTTTTAAATATATTACTGAAAATGCAGTCTCAAGCAAATGAATTTTTGTAGATCTAATAATATAAAATTAAATTCAAAGTAAAAAGAAATAAACAATGAGAAAATGCAAAATTGGTATTGTAGGTTTTGGAACTGTAGGTACAGGGATTTATAAAATATTAACTTCTGAATTTGATTCACATCCAATTCTAAAAGAAATAGAAATTTCAAAAATAGCAGTTAAAGATCTCAATAAAAAAAGAGATATTGAGCTAGATAATAAGTTATTAACTGATGATCCATTTAAATTAATTAATGACCCATCCATAGATGTAATTGTTGAAGTAATGGGTGGGGTTGATTTAGCGAAAGAAATTATTCTGCAATCATTAAAATTAGGTAAATCTGTTGTTACCGCAAACAAAGCAGTTATTGCAAGATATGGAGAAGAAATATATAAAACTGCATCTAAAGAAGGAGTGTATATATTGTCAGAAGCCGCTGTTTGCGGGGGGATTCCAATAATTGAACCCTTAAAAAGATCATTAAAAAGTAACAGTATAAAAAAAATGGTTGGGATAATAAATGGCACAACAAATTTTATTCTTTCAAAGATGGCAAATGAAAAAGCTGATTATAAGGAGACTTTAAAATTGGCACAAAGCCTTGGTTACGCAGAATTTGATCCAACTGCAGATGTTGAGGGCCATGATGCTGCTGATAAGATTTCAATCCTTAGTGAACTCGCATTTGGAGGGAAAATCAAAAGAGAGGAGATACATTCTGAGGGTATTAGTAAAATTAATCTCAAGGATATCGAATATGCCAATAAATTAGGATTTGAAATAAAACTTTTAGCGCTCTCAGAGAGGGGACAAACAAATAGTAATGATTCACTTGCATTGAATATTTGGGTAGGACCTTCTTTGATTCCAAAATCTCATCCATTGGCAACAGTTAAGGGAGTTAACAATGCCTTATTGATAGAGGCTGATCCTCTAGGAGAGATAATGTTGTATGGTCCAGGTGCGGGGAGTGGCCCCACTGCTGCATCTGTAGTATCAGATATATTAAATCTGCATGCCACCTCAGTAAAAAATAATAATTCAGTCGACCCATTGTTATCTTTTGATTTCTGGAGAACTTGTCATATCATAGAATCTGCACAAATAAACAAAAAAAATTACCTTAGAATTATTTGTCTTGATAGTCCAGGCGTCATAGGAAAGATTGGAGATATTTTTGGAAAGAATAATGTATCAATCGAATCAATTGTTCAACTTGATGCAAGTGAGGACAAAGCAGAAATTGTCGTTATTACTCATGAGGTGAATAATGGAGATTTTGAGAAATCGAAAGATGAAATAAATTCGCTAAATGAAGTCAAAATTATTGCAAGTCAATTAAGTTGTATTTAAAAAAATAGTTTGCAAATTTCTTTATAGCTTGGTAAACCGAAGAAAGTAAGTGTTTGGCTTTAACACCTTAATGATTCATTCAAAACTTTTAGACAGTGAAAATAATAATTTAATTTCTTCTGAAAACCTTTATAAAGGTGCTTGTGTAAAAATTAAAAATAGCAATAAGACTTTTCAAGTAATTGGTTTAAATATAAGTAAAGAAATTTGTTGGGTGAGAGAGTGGCCTTTTGCCTGTAATTCTAAAAAAACATTTGCTTTAGAAATAAATCAAATTATCTTACAAATTTTCTGCTCAAATAATTCTTCAAAAAAACTAAGTAATCATAAAATATGAAAAAAAAAGTTGTTTTATCAATATTTATTATTTTAATTTCTTTTTTACAGAATTCTTGCGGCTCAAAAAGAATATCTAAAAAAATCATAGTAGCAAGTTCTGGAAAAATTGAATCTTTAGATCCAGCTAGAGCAAATACTCTTAAAGCAATTCAATTAATCAGTTCTCTTGGAGATACATTATATGAATTAAATTCTGATGGAGAATTAATCCCTCAATTGGCCTCGGGGATGCCAGTTATTTCAAAGGATAGACTTCAAATAACTATCAATTTAAGAAAGGATGTTTTTTTTCACGATGGAACTGCATTTAACTCAAATGCTATGAAGTTTACCTTTGATAGATTCAAAAGAATTGGAACTATGAACTATATTTTAGGAAATAAGATTAAATCAATAGAAACGCCAAGTGAATATTCAGTCAAACTAAATTTGAATAAACCATCAAGTTCTTTAAATGGTTTACTAACATCAGTAAATTTAACTCCAATATCTCCTACATTTTACAAACAATATTCTGATAAGTTTCTAAATGAAAAATTCGTTGGCACTGGCAAGTATGTGCTGACTAGTTTTTCTAATGAAGTTCAATCAATTGATCCATATTTGAATTATTGGGGTGAAAAGCCCTTAAATTCCGGCGTTAATTTTGTGGGATATTCAAATTCATCATCTCTTTTTGGGGCTTTAAAAAGTAAACAAATTGACGTGCTTTTATCAAATTCAATTGATGATAGTCAGAGAAAAAGTTTAAATAATTTAAGCAAAAATAAACAGTTTAATGAAGGTAATAGCCCTTTCACTGAATTAAGTTTTATAAGCCTTAAAACTAGTTCTTATCCACTAAATAATCTTAATTTAAGAATTGCTTTGGCAAAAAGTCTTAATAGAAAATTGATTAGTGAGAAAGTAAGTTATGGATTAAGGAAGCCCTCTAGGTCAATTATTCCACCAATATTAAAAAAAGATAATCAAGAACTGTGGCCTAAATACGATTATTTAGAAGCAAGAAGGTTATTGCAAAAAGAAAATTATTGCAATGGAAATATTCTAAAAATACCCCTTACATATAGATCGAATGTACCAGCTGACAAGCTTATTGCTCTGACATGGCAAGAAGAAATTAAAAGTTCTTTGAAAGATTGTATTGATATTGAACTCAATGGGGTTGAATCTACAACAGTTTATAAGAATTTAAGTTTAGGAATTTATACGGCAGTTCTTCTGGATTGGACTGGAGCTTATTCAGATCCAGAAGCCTATCTCACCCCTCTTTTAAGTTGTAATGAAATAGTTGATGGCATATGTAAAAAAGGAGAATCAGTTTACAGCGGTAGTTTTTGGGGATCTAATAAAGTGGAAAGTTTATTTCTTGAGAGTGAAAAAATAGGTGGAATTAAAAGATTAGAAAAACTTGTTGAAATTGAAAAAATAGCAGCACGTTCAATACCTTATATTCCTATTTGGATATCCTCTCAAAAAGCATGGTCACAAAATAAAATATCAAAACCTATTTTTAATGGTGCAGGAATAATTTCATTGAGTGACCTTGAGTTAATTAATGAGTAGAAATTTAAATAAACTACTAAATTATTCCCTATTAAAAATTTCATTAATACCCTTAATGTTATGGATAATTTCTTCATTAGTTTTTATTTTATTAAGAGTTGCTCCCGGCGATCCTGTCGATGCAATACTTGGATCCGGTGCAGATGAGGTTTCTAGGGAACTTCTAAGAAATAAATTGGGGCTAAATGAAACTTTAATAAATCAATATTTTTCATATATTAAAAATATATTGCACTTAGATTTTGGCCAATCTCTTAGTACCCAAGAGCCAGTCCTTAATATTATTATTAAGTCATTGCCTGCAAGTCTTGAGCTTGGATTCTTTTCAATATTAAGTGCCACACTAATAGGATTCCCATTGGGATTACTTGGCTTAAGAAATAGAGGGAAAAAGACTGATTATTTTACGAGAATATTAGGAATTGCCACATATGCGATCCCTCCTTTTTGGGGCGCAATGTTAGCGCAATTATTATTTTCTGTATTTTTTAATATTTCCCCAATTGGAGGTAGATTTCCAATATTTCAACAACAACCTCAAATTACAGGTTTTCTAGTTTTAGATAGTATTCTTTCAAAAAATATTATTGCCTTGAAAGATAGTCTTTATCATCTCGCACTTCCTTCGATTACCCTTGGCTTTTTATTAAGTGGTATATTCAGCCGCTCATTAAGAGTAAATTTGGATAAGACATTAAAAAGTGATTATGTAAATGCTGCTATATGTAGAGGAATATCAAGGAAAAAAATATTTTTAAACCATGCATTGCCTAATGCTCTATTGCCAATTGTCACTATTTCTGGCTTGACTATGGCCTCATTAGCAGGAGGTGCTCTATTGTTCGAGGTAACTTTTTCATGGCCAGGTATTGCTTTAAGATTGCATGAAGCTATTTCTCAAAGAGACTATACCTTGGTTCAAGGAATTGTAATTTTTACCTCTATGCTCATAGTTTCTTTAAATCTCTTTGTAGATATTTTAATCGCATATTTAGATCCAAGAATAGAGTACTAATTTTTGGAAATTTCTTTTATTGTTTCAAGATCTAAAAGATGGAAATCAAGTCCTAAATCTCTTTGGTTTTTAACTACTGTAGGGATCTTTTGGTCTTTAATATTTTTTAAAAATTCAACTATAAATTTCTTAGATAAATCTTGAACTAATATTGGCTCTGAACCAATAAAAGATTCACTTATTTTGAAGAGGTCATTATTTTCTTCATAGCTTTTATTAATTCTTATGGGAGAAAAGTGACTTGCCCCTTCAATAATTAAAAATCTATTTGATGGATTATTTAAAGCAGAAAAGACACTAAATTGTTCATTCATTAATGGTGTAATAAGGTCAAACGTACCACCTATTAGAAGAGTTGGTGTTTTAATGCCTGTACTATTTTCTTTTGGCCATACTAAACTGCCAAATGAATTAAAACCTATAATCGCACTGGCCTTATTAGTGTTATTTTTCTTAGGGAATGGTATTTCGCTCAACTGACATTGAAGTAATTTAGATAAATTTGTTACTGCAAAGTCTTTTAATGCCGAATCGCAATTTTCCTCTAGTTGATCAGTAGGTTTATTGCCTTCATATAAAAGTGCTATTAAAGCACCAAGTGAATGCCCCATTAAAATATAAGAATCATTTGGTAAATCAAATTCTCCATTTTGATGAGCTTTTAATACAGCATCTAAATCTTTAATTCTATATAAGAAAAAGTCTGCACTTCCTGGTATTGTTCCCTTACCTTCAAGAACTTCTAAGAATGAATCTAAATTACTCCCTCTATGATCTATGAATAATATTGGCCAACCTCTTTTAGCCAATTCGTTGCCTATCCATTTGAAATTATTAATTTCGCCTCCAAGTCCTGGCATAAAAATTACCAGTTCTTTATCATCATTTGTTTTATTGTTTTTCCATATTTCAATTTCAAAAGGTTTTGCTCGGTGTGGGGCATTAATTTTTTTATCAATTTTTATTAGATCTTGAGTTGATTCTTTTTCAGTTTTTTTAAAGGAATTATGGTTTGTTTTTTCAAGTTTATTTAATTTGGATAAAAGTTCTTGTTGCATCGATAATTCATTTTTCCAAGATGAAATTATTAAAATTAAATTATCAATATCTAGTGAAATTTCTTCTGATGGTAATGCCTTTATGATTTCTAAAGTTGAAACTTCTTTTTTTTGATCTAATAAATTTTCTATAGTGTTATATATTTCTGTTCCATTATTGTCATTTGGAACTTTAATGCTTTTGCTTAATTCTGTAAGAATTTTACGCCCTATCCAACTTCTTAATATTTCTCTATTTAATCCCGTTTCTTTGAAAACTGGAAATTCTAAAAATTTTGATAACTCAAAAACTCTTATAAATCCATTTTTTTTTAACCAATCTAATAATTCTGTTGAATCATCTTTGTATTTTTCTAATTTTGATAATTGTTCTATAGTAAGAGGGATTTCCATCTCTTCAAACTTAATATTTATCTTTTCAGCAGCTTTTAAACCATTATTAAAAAATAAACCACAAAAACTAAAAAAAATTATAAAAATGTATTTCACTAGTGATTAGTCCAAATAGTTTACAAATTAGCAAAAATTGGTGGATTCAATTTCCATATCATTTGAGGTTAATAACCAAGATAAGATTTTTCGCTGCATTTGGAGCAGGAGGTGTTATTTATTTAACATCACTTATTTTTAATAACCTAGGATTATCGGCAACAGATATTGGCTTGGGGTTTACCATTTCAGCAATAATTGGAACTCTAACAAGACTCTTTACAGGCAATTATCTTAATAAAACAGGGAAAATACAATTTCCAATAATTTCTTCTTCAATACTAAGTATTTCCGCTAGCTTATGTCTCATTTTTTCTAAAGATACTTTTTTGTACATAATTGGACAATCACTTGTTGGGGCCGCTGCAGGAATATATTGGCCTGCTGCCGAGTTTGGGGTACCCTATTTTTGTGATCCTATCGAAACACGCAAAGCTTATGCACTTGTTAGAAGTTCAGAGGCTTTAGGAATATTTCTAGGGGTATTCTTAGGGGGTTATATGACAAATTTTTTGTATTCTAAATCAATTTTTATTAATGATATATTTTGTATGATAGTAATCATATATTTAATATCCAGAAATAGTTCTTCTATTAAAAGAATCTTAGAAAATTTCCAAAAAAAATTAGTAGATCCAATTAATCAGGGACAATTGAAATGGAATAAAAATTCAACAATAATAATTTTATCTATTTTATTGATAACTACCTCCTTAGCTCTTATACAAGTAACTTTGCCTCTGGATCTTGTCAAAGGTGGAGTATATCGCAATGCATTGAGCAAAGAAATTATTAGTCTTATAATTTCTATTCAGTTAATTTTATTGTTGTTTTTACAATGGCCTGTCGGTTCTTGGATATCTAAGAAAGAAAGATTATATGGCTTGAAATTTAGTTTAATAAATTTCTCTTTCGCTTCATTTTTATTATTTATTTCTAATTATTTAAATATCCCAGCGTTTTATTTAATTTCTTTGGCATTGATTTTAGTAAGTTTAGGGACTGCTTCATTTCTTCCAACATCAACAGATGTCGTTTTCAGAATAGCTCCTTCAAATAAAAAAGGTTTTGCACTCGCTCTATTATCACAATGTTTCGCTATGGGTTATTTTTTTGGACCATTTATTTCAGGATGCATTTTAGATCTATTTGGTTATGCTTCAATAATCTGGCTTTCAATTTCTTGTTGTTGCTTTATTGCCTTTACAGTTCTATATAAGAGATTATTTTAATTAATCTTTTCTAATTCAATAATTCTCCTCTCTCTTAGAAATAAGAAAAAAGGTGCAGAGAATGCGAAGGCTATAAGAAAAGTTCCAATGTATACAACCCACATATTCTTCATGTTTAGTTTTTTTGATTCATTTACTATCCATATAAAAATAGCGCTTGCACCTACTAATAAGTCTCTAGAAATTGACTGAGCTGCAGGGTTTGCATTCGCTAAAGAAATGAAGTTATTTATATCAAAGCTGTTTCCATATTCCCTAGCAAATTCGAAATTTGCCAACATAGGCAGAACAGATCCCAAAATTGATAGAAAAAGGTAAAGAAAAGATAGTATCTGTTTATTATCTTTTAAAATGTTAAATGAATTCACTTGTCAAAATTATTTCTTTTAATAATAGTATTTAAAAGCTTATGGTTGTTGAAAAGAATAATAAAGTTGAAGAATATAAATTTAAAAAAGGAAATTTAAATTTTGCCGTTATTGGTCATGTTGAGTGGATAAATTTTTTAAAGGTTGATCAATTACCAAAACCCGGAGTTATTTCTCATTCAGAAAAGTCCCTTGAGTATCCAGCTGGTGGTGGATCTATTATCGCGAAAATACTTTCTGATTTAACTTTAAACCAAATTCATTTTTTTACGTCATTAGGAAATGATGATTATGGAGATAAGTGTTTCAAGATTCTCTCAAATATGGGAATTAAGTTGCATGTAGCTTGGCGTGATAAACCAACTAGAAGAGGATTTAGTTTAATTGACTCTCAAGGTGAAAGAGCAATAACAGTTATTGGAGAAAGGTTGGCTCCAACTCATAAAGACAATTTAGAATGGAACATTTTAAAAAAAATGGACGGAATTTTTATTACTGCATCTGATTCAGAGATTTTTAAAATGGCTAGATCAGCTTCAATACTGTGTACAACACCAAGGGTAGGATTAAATACAATTAATAATTCAAATGTTCTTTTAGATGGATTAATAGGCAGTAATCTTGATCCCGGAGAAGTTTTTTCTTTTTCTGAATTATCTTTAAAACCGAAATATACTGTTAAAACCGAAGGAGAAAAGGGAGGCATAATATTACCAGGAGGAAGATATAAGGCTCTTAAAAACAAAAAATTAAAGGTTGATTCTTATGGATGTGGTGATTCTTTTGCCGCGGGCATTCTTTATGGAATGGCATCTAAATGGGATATAGATAAAAGTTTAAATCTTGCTAAAGTTATGGGAAGAGACGCTAGTGAGTTTTTCGGACCATATGCAAATAATGATGAAAAATAATTGAATCAACACTTACATGAGCAATCTAGATAATAAAAATAAAAATATTCTTGTAGAAAACATTATTGTTTTCTTTTTATTTACTGTTTTTTTGGTTTTTAAATCTTTGAAAACTTTATCTAGAATTTTTACTTATGGAATCTTAAGAAAAGAAATATTAACTACTAAAAGTAACTTAGGCGTAGATATTAAAATAAAAATTAAATAGTTAATGAATATATTTTTATTTTTTCTAATTTTAGGAGTTATTTTTTTTGTCTACAAAAAAATTAAATATAAAAAACCAAAGAACTTAAAATTAAACAAATTTAAAAATAAACTTCAAAGCACGCAAACCAATATTGAAAGAATTTTTTTAAGAGAGGAAGAAAAAACCTTTTCAAACCCTAATATAAATATCTATATTGGGAGTTATGATAACGAAGAAAATATTAATAGGAAATCTAATATTCACAGAGCAAGGCTTTCAAAATTTAAGAAATCCAAATTAAATGGTGAAATGATATTTCAAGATGATGAACAAAGGATTTATAAATTAAATAATGGTAAGAAAGTTTATTTATAAAAAGTTTACTTATAGTTTTTGTGTTAACTACACTCAAGACTTTCTCTGGTTGAAACGCCTGTTGTGGGATTGATCCCATCAGCAATTTCACAAAGATTTCTTTGATCTTCGCTGTCAAGAATAGCGTAAGAAAAATCTGCTCCTTCTATTTGAGCTCCTGCAAAACTGCTACCTGATGCGATCATATTTATTAAAACAGCATTTCTAAGATCTGTTTTTTGGAAATTAACTCGATCAGAAAGAGTATCGGTCAGGTCGATTCCATTTAAATTAGAACCTTTTAAATCAGATAGGGTTAAGGTTGTTCCATGTAAATCAACGTCACTAAAATCTGCATCTCTTGCCACTGCTCCAGCTATAGATGACAAATGAAGATCCTCTCCATGGAAATCAAATCCTGTAATATTAGATCTTACATAACTTGGAACTTCATCTCCCTCGCCCTTAACAGCTACATTTGCTCCAGCAAAAACTGGAGAGGATAAAACTAAGAAAGAAAAAGTTATGCATAAAAAATATTTTAAAAATCTGAAAAATTTCATACTATATAAATCGAATATTATTATTTTATAACAATTAGATAATTTTTTAAATCTATGAATAAATTTAGAATTCCTTTTTAAGATTATTTAACACTATAAATTTTAAATCTAGGCTCTAAATTAGTTATACAATCAAAAAGTTTTTTATTATCTTTGCTATTGGTAACTTTGAATTCAGATTCAACTGTACCGCCTTTATCTCTAATAGCTTGATTTAAAACTATTGAACCGTTTTCGTCAGAAACCGATCTATGAAAAGTTCCTCTAGGTATCCTTAGAATATATCCGCAAGATTCTAATCTAACTTTATAAAAAGGATAATCCCAACCAAAATTGACAAGAAAAAATGTTCTACCCCCAGAGATAGCTAATAGATTATCTTCTTGATTGTGATGTATGTAAAATTGCCAATTATTAAAATCTTCATCATTTGGAGGACTAACAGCAGGACCACTGTGAATAACTAGATCTCTATAATTTGATTCATTAACACTAATATCAAAAAATCTGACATCTTTTGTATCGCGAAATTTTTCATAACTTATCAATTCAAACATTTTTGATTTATTTGATTTGATAACTGGAATTTCTAAACTTGAGTTCAATTTTCTTTAAAGATTAAACAAATGAAAACAGATATATATATCTAAGAACGTATCAATTAACACTAAAAAAGAAACATATTATTATTTAAATTTTTCTCTTATTTTAAAAGATTAAGAATTTAGTGTTTATTTAATTTCAAGAGGTTTGATTTCCCAGGATAAAGTATTTTCTAAATTATTTTTTCCTATAAAGTTTCCTGTAATTACAGAAGTTAAATTAGATTTTGAAGAGGATACCAATGTTAAATATCTATCATCTATTAATCCTTTTCCACTTGGATCAAAACCTCTCCAACCAGCCCCTGGAATATATAATTCAGCCCAAGCGTGTAAATCCAACTCAGAGGGTAACGGATCTTCAAAATGATAACCACTTACAAACCTACTTGGGATACCTATAGACCTGCAAGCTTCAACCATCAGCATTGCTAAATCTCTGCATGAACCTATACGTTCTCTAAGTGTTCTGCTAGCCGGCCATGCTGGACCAGTATGTCTTTTGGTATATTTAACTCGATCTTGAATAATTTCTATAAGTTGGTAGGTAAATGATAATGCGTTATTAATGCTTCCTGCTAAGGCTTCTTGGGCAAGTTCTACGGCAGAGGGATCGTGTTGTCCATTTGGCATCCATCCCTCTAATGCTCCCTGTAAATCTCTGTTAATAATGCTTCTACAAAAAGGTAATGTTAAATCTCTATTTTTAACTCCATCAATAATGTTTGGATGTTTTATAGTTTCAACTTCGCTGATTGATTCAATAATTAAATTATCTGTTAATCCATTGAATCTAATTCTATTAATCTCCTCTCCGCTAGCAGCAAGTAATGGATAAATAATTTCTGGTTCTGGGTTTATTTTTAATTCAAAATTCTTTAGTTTTTGGAAGCCATTTGACCTTGGCTTAATACATAATCTATGCTCGCCTAATTGAACAGGGTATTCGTATTTGTATTCAAGTTTGTGAATGTATTTAATTCTCATTAATAAACTTATTAATTAATAAAATATTTTTCTTGAATGAGATCATTTAATTTATTTAAATCCATTTGCAATGAATCGATTGCCTCATGTAAACCATCATTGATTATATCTTCAATTCTGATATAACTCCACTTTGCTTTAAGCAAACCTCTCATGCATTCTAATTCTGAAGGATTTTCAGTAAATGGTGAGGTATCTATCGTTTTAAGTGTATTACTTATCCCATCAAGACAGTACCTTACTGATCTAGGAAAAATTGGATCAAGTAAGAGAAATCTCGCAACTGAATTAGGCTTTATAGAATTTTGTACTGCTTTCCTAAACATTTGATAAGCTCCAGCTGAACGTAAAAGTGCAATCCATTGCAGCTCATCAAGAACTCCTCCAAGCTCATCTAAGCTGGGTAGAAGTAAATAGTATTTAACATCTAAAATTCTTGATGTTTTGTCAGCTCTTTCGATCAATCTTCCAAGAATGCTAAATCTCCAGGCGAGGTCTTTGCTTAGTGTCGCATCTGTAATTCCATAAAAAAGCTGACATTCCTTCCTTATCTCACTTAATTGTTCTTGTCTTGGTTTATTCCATATTGCCTCTCCTTCTTGCATATTCCAATATAAAATATTTATCTGTTCCCACATTTCGGTGGTCATGACATCTCTGATTTGGCGTGCATTTTCTCTTGCCATTTGAATGCAAGAAATTATACTGTTTGGGTTTAAACGATCTCTTATTAAAAAATTAATAACGTCATCAGGTTTTTTCTCTGGGAATCTTTTATCAAAAGATTCTCTATCACTTGAAGCATCAATTAAGGGGAGCCAAGGTTCTGCACTTCCTGGTGGACAATCTAATGACATTGCTTCACTAACTTCAACGAAACGAGATATGTTCTCTGCACGTTCTAAATAACGATTGATCCAATAAAGAGATTCTGCTACACGACTTAAAAGCATATTATTTACCTACAACCCATGTATCTTTGCATCCTCCACCTTGAGAAGAATTTACGACTAATGATCCTTTTTTTAATGCTACTCTCGTTAGCCCGCCTGGGCTAACCCATGAATCTTTACCTCTTAAGATATATGGTCTTAAATCAACATGACATGGATATAGTTCTCCATCACATAACGATGGTACAGTAGATAATTCTAAGGTTGGTTGAGCTATGAAATTTCTAGGATTATTTTTAATTTTATTAGCAAATTCTTCTATCTCATTCGTTGTTGAGTGAGGGCCAATTAACATTCCATAACCGCCAGCTTCTGCGACAGACTTAATAACAAGTTTTGATAAATTTTCTAGAACATATTCACGATCCTTTTGATAATGACAAATATAAGTTTTTACATTTTTAATAATAATATCCTCATCAAGATAATATTTAATCATTTTGGGAACAAAAGAATAAATCATTTTGTCATCTGCTATTCCAGTACCAGGTGCATTTGCTAAAGCAACATGACCTGCCTTAAAAACATCAAGTAATCCGCTAACACCAAGGCAGGAATCTTTTCTGAAATTTAGAGGATCTAAGAAATCATCATCAATTCGCCTGTAAATGACATCTACTCTTTTTAATCCAGAGGTAGTTTTTAAATATACATAATCATCATTACAAACTAAGTCATGACCTTGAACTAGTTGGATGCCCATTTCTTGAGCTAGATAACTATGTTCAAAATAAGCACTATTAAAAATTCCTGGAGTTAGTAGAACTATCTTGGGAGTGTCAGTCCAAACAGCAAGTTCTTGAAGCGTTTTTAAAAGATATGATGGATATTCATCAATTGGTTTTACTATTCTTCCTGAGAAAAGATTAGGAAAAATATTTTTCATAACTAATCTATTTTCTAAAAAATAAGCAACCCCAGAAGGGCATCTTAAATTATCTTCTAAAACATGCCAATCTCCTTTTCTATCCCTTATTAAATCAAGTCCTGAAATTTGACACCATTTCTTTAGTGGAGGTTTGAAACCTATCATCTGAGGTCTCCAACCTTCTGAACTCTCTATTAATTCTCTTGGAATTATTCCATCATTTATTATTTTTTGAGAATTATAAATATCATCTAGGAATAAATCTATTGCCTCAAGCCTTTGTTTTAGGCCTTTTTCTAACGTTACCCAATCATCTTTACTAATTATTCTGGGAAGTGGATCAAAAGGTAATATTCTCTCAGTACCTTTTAAACCAGTATCGTTTAATCTAAAAGTCGCACCATGTCTTAGTAATAATTTTTTTGCGGCAGAGTGATTCCTATTTAATTCTTCAAGTCCCATATTATCTAAAGATGAAAGAAGTGGAATCAATATTTCTCTAGCAGAGTTAACATTGTCCTTAAAGTATTCATCAAAACTATTTTTAGGCTGATAACTTGTAAACATATATTTGATCGTTTAGTAACTTTTACTTTAGCTTTATATCTTTATTCGTATTTATGGCTACCAAAAATAATATCTCTTTACTCGATCTATATCATTATTTTGATCATTGAAGTATATTTCTTAAAAATCTAAAAAGCATGAGTTCTAGTAATTGGCAATTTGTTTTTTTTAGATATTTCGCAAGCTTTCTTTTTATCCTCTCTCATAGTTTGTTGGTTCTTGATCATCTACCAGTAGGGGCGGCACTTCACGGACTTGGAGAAGTTTTTATTGCGCCTTGGGCTTTTAGGGAAAGAGCATGGGATCTTGTTGTTATTGCAATTTTATTTTTCTTCTTCGATATCTGGGGACTTATAAACACTCCTTGGAATTAACTGATATTATTTATTTACTAATTCTGGGAAAATCATAATAAAAAATGAATTCTTATTTTAATCAAATTTATAAAATAATTTTTCTTTTATTACTTACGAATAGTTCCAGCTTATATGCACATAATTTATTTAATGGTGGTTGCAAAGAACATTGTGGGGAAAAAGTTAAAGTAATTATTAATATAAACAAATTAAAAAATATTGATGATCAAATAAATATTGAAAGTAAAAATTCTTGTTTAAATAAATCACTTTGTAGAGGTTGACCTCTTGAGATTTTTTTAATTGTTTTATGAAGTTTGTTCTTTGATAATTATTATTAAATTACCATTTGCTTGATAATTTTTATTAGGAGGATTTATTTGATTTTTAATTAAAAAAATAAAAGTATAAATCAACGGTAGAAGTAATGATGAAGCAGCAACTAAAGCGATTATCTGGTTTAACCTAATATATGGTTTTTTTACGAGATCCTCTCCGCATAATCCACAAATTAATTTACCTTCTAATGATTGTTTTTGAAATTGATATTTAGGATTGCAATATGGGCAATAATATCGAACCATTTTTTAAATTTTATTGTTTTTATCATTATCTATAAAACTACAAGAAAGTCATCTTAAAAAAAAAGAGGGCTAATTTAAGCCCTCTTTTATCTCTTACTTATATTTTTTACTGAAGTTATTAACGCACCTAAATCATGGATCCTTGTTGCTAACTTCTTTTAAGCTAATGCTCACCAAAATTAACTAATTGTCTTTAACTGGGGCAAAAACTCTAGAATTAAGCTTGTTTCTTAAAGGGCACCTAAACGATGCAGAAGAAGGAAGCTTAGACATTAATAAAAAATAATTGGAGCAGTTAATTAAATTAGTTCGGCTTATTCCGAAATTTCAGGCAGGCTATCGATCATTTTGAAAGACCTCCTAGAACTCAACAATATAAAATTAGGAAAATATTTCTCTAAAGACAATCCGTTTTTATACGCATTGCTTTTTAATTAAAAATGTCCGAGAGTAGTAATCAATCGTGCTAATTTTTTTGAGATATTTTTAGTAAGTTTTGCTTATTTCTTTTGATATTTAATTCGTCTATCTTAATTTTAAATAATTGAGGAAATCTTTTATGAATCATTCAAAAGAAGTTAGTAAAACTGATAAATCAAATCCCATAGACGAATATTTTCAATGTCTCTCATATTGCGATATTCACCCAAAAGGGATAGATAATGACTGTGAGGTCATTTGTATGGAAAGACATTTAAAAGCTAACTATTGGTAATAAATAAATTTCTACTTTTTACTTAAATCCCTTTGAAAAAAGGTTAGTACGAACTTTAAATTTCCATACATTCACAACACCTTTTGCATTAACTGCTGCAAGTGCACAATCATCAGGTCTCCATGATATTGCCCCTACCAAATCACCGGCGAATGCAGCCCCAACTGGGTCTCCATTGCCGTCATTTTTTAAGAAACTTGCGACAACAGAACCATCCCTAGATCCTGAGGCTACGAGCATACCTTTATTTGAAAAGGCTAAGCTCGAAATAGGTTCTGTATGGTGACATAGCTCTCCTGGCATAGTCCCTTCTGGACCATTGCCTATAAAGCTCCATACTGTAATTCTTTCACTGCCGCTAGTCGCTAATAATTTTCCGCTGTCATCAAAAGAAAGGTGACTTGGTTTTCCAGGGTATCCAGTCATTTCAGCATCCATTCCTGTTGATCTTCTCCAAAAATGAACTGAATTGTCTTGACTCCCGCAGGCGACTATATCTCCATCTGGACTTAATTCCATAGAGACCAATGATCCTTGCCACTCGAGTTTTTGATTTGTTTTATTATTAACTATGTCAAAGAATGTAACTCTTCCATAGCAAGCAGTTGCTAGCTCATTTTTATTTGACCAAGTTACTGCACTTACTGTGCTTGGATGGTCTTCTGAGATCCATTTCTCTTCACCAATTTCATTAAAAACATATACTGTTTTTGAGGAAGCTATCGCTAGAAATAAACCGTCATTAGACCACTTGAGGTGTTCTACCCAACCTTTGCCAAGATCAAGTGTTTTAATAACTTTACCTTGATGGCAATTACAAATTTGAACATTTCCATCCTGACCTGATGTTGCAAAAATTTCACCCTCTGGATGAATTGCCATTGCTAGTAGACCACCAGAGTGAGTATTTTCTTTTTTCCAAATAATTTTTCCAGTATCTCCTTCGAATGCAAAAATACCACCTGCTACATCGCCAACAATAAATTGTTTCCCTTTAAGAGCCCAGCCACATGCTATGGCATAATCGCTAACTTCAGCTGTCCATCCCTCGTGGAACATGCCTCTTGGGCTAAATGGTTCTATATCAGGCATTTATCAAAGCCTTCTTGCATCTCTTTTTCATTTAAATTTCTACCGATAAAAACAAGTTGATTTCTACGAGGTTCGTTACCCCATTCTTTATCAGGTTGTGCAGTAAATAACATGTGTACTCCTTGGAAAACTATTCGCTTTGGATTACCTGAGTAACTTATGAAACCTTTAGTTCTGAATATATCCACCCCTTTTTCTGAAAGAAGCCTTCCCATCCAAGTATTTAGTTTTTCTGGGTCAACATCTCCAAAACGCTCTATAGCAATTGAGCCAACTTCATCATCATGTTCATGCTCTGCTTGCCAGAACCTTTCAGTATTAAATGGAATCTCTTTATTTTCGTCACTTTTAATGACTTTCATATTGAATTCTTCAGCAGTGTGCTGTGTAAACAAAGCTATTTTGGTTGGTTTTTCTATGTTCAGGATGAAGGATTTATTCCCTTTATCATCTAATTTGAGATTTATATGTTCTCCATATTGGATAGTATTTCCAGGTTCTAAAGTATTAGCTTTTTCTGCATAAAGTCTTAATGAGGATTCAGCCCCATCTTTAAGTTCCTCCTCACTCTCACCTTGGTTAACGAGAGCTACTAGGGACATTTCTGGATCTGGTCCTTCTTCTAGCGTTAATTCATATTTACCTGCATCAAGATCGTAAACACCTGTCCATTCAAAAGGATATTCTGGTTCAAGGAATGTTGGCCTGCGTTTAAGGATCTGATCAAGATCAAATGCACTTAGATTTAAGACTGTTTCAATTGGTACTTTAGCATTCTCGGCTCGAATAATTCGAGTCATTCGGTTCATATCTCTCAACCTCGATTCAAGAGTATTTAGTGCATCATCAGAGACTAAATCAGTTTTGTTAAGGACAAGAACATCTGCAAATGCAACTTGTTCTGAACTTTCATCACTCCTTCCTAGTTGCTGATCGATATGTGCAGCATCAACTAAAGTCACAATTCCATCAAGAGTAAATTCAGAACTAATCTCTTCATCCATAAAAAAAGTCTGAGCAACTGGGCCTGGATCTGCTAATCCTGTCGTTTCTACTAAAACATAGTCAAACTTATCTCTTCTTTTCATAAGGTTGCCAAGGACTCTTATTAAATCACCGCGAACAGTACAACAAATGCACCCATTTGACATCTCAAATACTTCTTCATCGGCATTAATTACGAGCCCTTGATCTATACCTACTTCACCGTATTCATTCTCAATTACGGCTATTCTTTTCCCGTGCTCTTCACTCAATATTCTATTAAGCAAAGTAGTCTTCCCTGAACCTAAAAATCCAGTAAGAATAGTAACGGGAACTTTATCTTTGATACTCATTTACTGATTTTTACTAAATAAACAATAGTTTAATAATAGTAATAATAAAAAATGAAAACCGTTTTTATTAGAAAAATTTAATCTGAAAGTTTGTACCATTCAGACTCAAGATTGGAGCCAGATTCTTTATCACAGCTTCCACCTAATGAATCAACAATTGTACAAGTGTTGTGAACAGCTACTGAAACCGTATTGCCATCCATCATCAATCCATCAACGAATATTTGATTAGAAGCTAATGGAACTGAACTTTGTCTACTTAAGTTCCTTAATAACTTAGATGCTGGAATTTGTTCGGGAAATATTGCCTGAACATTCTTTTCATCTAACATTTTTAAAGTAGAACTTATGTTGTCTGGCCTTAGGCTTGAGGAGTCTCCAAGAAAGTCTAGTAAACTAATGGTTTCAAAACCAAATGCATCCCCGTAGTATTCCATTGCTTTGTGTTTAGAGACAATTACTCTGTTTTCCTCAGGAATAGAGCTTACTTGTTCGACGATCCAACTATCTAAGCCTTCTAAGAGAGAATCAGCTTTTTCGAATCTTTCATTAATTAGTTTTCTGTCACCTCTATTAAAAACTGAAATATCTTTCTTTAAACTTTTGCTTATAAGATCTCCCATTTTTATGATGTTATGTGGATCATGCCAAACATGAGGATCTAGGCCTCCATGGTCATGATGATGATGCCCCTCTCCTTCGTCTGGTACTTGTGCTATTGGTTCTACATCACTATTTGAAACGTCTTTAAAAAAGTGTTGAGTTGCTTCAAACTCAAAAGGCATGTGTTCAGTAAAAAATATATATTGACCATCTTCTTTGATATCCACGTTAAAAACAGTACTTTCTTTTCTTTGATCAAAGTTAAGAACAAAAGCTTTATTACTGGCTATCAAAGTACCATCATTTTTTCTGCTTATTGAGTCTTTAGATCCTAATAGTTCTTTAGCTAAATCTTCAGACCCCTCTATGTCATTAGATTTGAGAATCACCATCTTCATTGCAGGATCTGCATATTCTCCATCGACTTTTTCAAATGACCATTTGTAAGAACCCTTAGAAAGTTGGAATTTGCCTGCCCATTCGAAAGCACCCTCAGCGTGATCATCATGTCCATCATGATCTGAGTGATCGTCGTGACCTCCATGATCAGAGTGGTCATCTACCTTAGCTGAATGTTCGGCATGATCGTCATGTCCACCATGGTCTGAGTGATCATCATGACCTCCATGATCAGAATGATCATCTACGTCTATTGCATTAACACCTACTACAACAGTATTCTTTTTATTTTCCCAATTTCTCATGCTTGGAGTCATTTCTTTACCAAGAGTAAATACTTTGTCTGCGCTATTTAGTAATTGAGCTTGCCTTGGATTGATCTTTAAGTCATGAACATCTTGTTTTCTATCTACTAAGCATGTAACTTCATCAGATGGTAATACAATTGATTTAACTAAATCACAAACTAGTGGTTCTACTGCTACGTATGATTTCCCTTTAGCCATAACATCCTGCCCAAAACCAGAAAATATAATCGTTCCAGCGATTACGGAATTTTTCATAATTGACTTACTCGAACCTGATCTATTTGTTAAAAGTCTTTTAAAAATTGACATGAAAAATAATTAAACACTTAAAAATGATAACCATTTTCATTATGCCTGACAAGCAAAGGTATCAAATGTTATGAAAATAATACGCAATTTGTATTATTGGTAAGCTTGTAAAGTGACTTTTTTAAAAGATTAATTAATGGCTACTTTAGTCGCTGAAAATTTAACCTTTGCATACACAAAAAAAAGTAAGCCAGCTTTGAATAAGGTATCGGTTGAGATTAAACCTGGAACTCTAACAGCTTTAGTTGGTCCAAACGGCGCTGGTAAGTCAACTCTTTTAAGAATATTGCAAGGACAAAATACTCCAGATAAAGGCGAAATAAAAATTGACGGTGAAGATTTATATAAATCTAGAGCTCTTGTGGCACTTATGCCTCAAAGAAGTTCTATGAATTGGAAGTTCCCCATTACAGTTGAAAAATTGGTATCTCTTGGTCAAATAAAGTATTCAAAATCAAAAAGTAATAACCCCTTTCAAATTAAGACTCTTCTGGCATATCCTAATTCTTGGATTAATAAATGTTGTGAATTAGAGGCGACAATGCAAAGAGTAGGTATTGCAAATTTGGCTAATAGAAGACTCGATTCTCTTTCAGGAGGACAGCAGCAAAGAGCTCTATTAGCAAAAACTCTTATGTCCCCTGCAAAAATATTTCTTTTAGATGAACCTTGTGCAGCTTTGGACCCACCTGCAAAGGAAGATTTTCTAAAAATTGTTCGTCAACTTGCGGATGCGGGACTTTCTTTGCTCGTAAGTAGCCATGATTGGGGCGAGTCTTTAAATAACTATGATCAAGTAATCGTTCTTGATAAAAGTGTTTTGGCAGTTGGTAGTCCTGACCAAATAAAAGATAAATTAGAGGCTATAAACATTAGCTCTATAAACGAAAATAATTTCTGTGATTAGAAAATGTTCCTTTTTAATTCTGAGCTTGATAACAGTTTTGGCAAAGCCCGAAATACTCGAGGGTATGGAACAACAATTGGAATTTCTTTGGATTTGTTTTGGGTGTATGAATATCTTTTACCGGGCATCCTTCCATTTTTGATGTCTCACCACATTGAACACAGGTCAAATGATGAATATCTCTATCTACGGGAGTGTACAGAACCTCTCCTGTTGGGAGATGTCTAGAACGTATTAAGCCATGCTTTATCAGAACTTGAAGATTCCTGTAAACAGTCGTCAGTCCCATAGCCTTTCCGCTTTCTATCAATTGTCTATGCAACTCTTGACCAGTCAATTCATCATCACATTTTTTAAGTTCTTCAAGAAGTTGTTCTTGTCTTTTGGTAATGTCAGACTTAGTTACCATTGTTTCCGAAATCATTTTTTGTCCCGTATTTTTGATCATACCGAATCTTTCGAATAATGTCTTTTATTAATAACAACTGGTGGCTGGTTCCATTAATAATAACTATATTCTCCGGGATCTTATGCCCAGCTATGGGAACTGTATTAATCACTCATAAGAGATTATTACAAGTTAATTTAATCTCTCATTGTGTGTTGCCTGGACTTGCTCTCGCATTAGCGCTCGGAATTCATCCCTCAATTGGTGGCGTTATAAGTGGTCTTCTGGGCTCAGTAATTGCGGAAAGTTTAACTAATAGAAAAAGTGAAAATTATGAAGCAATAATGAACACAATATTAGCTGGAATGCTTGGGTTTGGAGTCCTTATAATCCCTCTACTCGGAATAAGGATTGATTTGGAGGCAGTATTATTTGGCGATTTATTGACAGCAAATTTTGGAGATTTACTTAGAACAATAATTTCTTTTTTAGTATTTATACTTTTAATGACTTTTGGATATGAAAAGGTTGTTTATGTGGGTTTGGATTCAGAAGGTGCATCTGCAAGTGGTATAAACGTTTCATTGTTAAATCTTGCTTTGAGTTTTACAACGGCATTAGTAATTGTTAGTTCAATGTCAGCAGTGGGAGTGATTCTTGTTATTGCTCTTCTTTCTACCCCAACTCTGTTAGGGCTAAATAAGGCTCATAGTTTAAGAATTGCAATGATGAGGTCTTCATTTTTTGGATTATGCATCTCACTTCTGGGCTTTATTCTCTCTATAGTCTTTAATTTGTCGCCTGGACCTGCAATAAGTGTTATTTGTGTCGCATCTCTTTTGATTCCTAAACGTCGCAAATAATTAAATCTTAAATGTCCAATCAGAGTTTAATGCTTGAGCTTTTGGATTGTTTTTTAAAGCTACTTCCATAGCCTCTTTTTTATTATTAGCTATAACAACTTCATCAAATTCCATTCCATTTTTTTTGAGACTTACTTTGAAACGCATAAAAATTTTTTAATTAATCAAAAGTTAACCACTAAGCAACAAGATTTAAATACTTTTAAAAGTTAATTGATGAAATAGAAACTTTAGTTATTCTGAAGTTTTTCTACTACAGATTCTTTCTCAATCTTAGCTATATCCTGTAATCCATTAGCATCAAACCAAGGAGCGTTTTCCCAATTAAATCCTTCTCCAAACGTATTATCGGGAGCAGCTACGTACCAGTGACATGATGAATCGGGAACATCTACAGCACATTTTGACCAGTCAGCTTCCCACTGTGGAACTTGTACCCACATCACAGATGCTAATAAAAAAGAAAAAATAAAATTCATAATTATCGGTTAGCAAAATTTTGAAAGATTTTCTTCACATTCTTTCTTTCTTTTCTTCCAGTAATTCTCAAGTATTTGATATTTATGCTTATTTTTGAATTGACTTAAATGAATATTATTCTGATTAAGAACTGAAGTGTTTTTGATTTTCATGACTCAAGCTGTCAATGTAGATCATATTTAAGACACTTTATAGATTTTTTGAAGTGAATTTATACTTAATTTTTGACCTACTTTTGTGTAGGTAAGTATTTCTCGGGATTATTTTCAATATAAGTAAGCGAATATTTGACAACACCTGCTATTACTGAAAAAAGAGCAATTGCTGAAATAATAAAAATGATTTTTTTGTAAATGCTTTTCATTAATTTTTTATGTTTTTGATTATTTTTTTCATCAACGCCCAATTTTTCTGAAAGATTTAAATAATTAGTAATTTATACTGTAGCCTTTTAAATTCCTTACGGGGTAGATTAAACACATCAGAAACTCCTCACACACTTTTTTCTGATAACTTTAAAAGTACTCGGCCTTGATGTTTGAGTACTTTTTATATATTTTGCCATGTGACAGTTAAGATAGAGGTCTATTAGACATTACATAATTTGAATTTAGGTGTGATATTAAAATTGTGTGTAGGAGTAATTGATTTATTTCAGTGGAAACAAGGAAACACTTGAGATAAATCATTTTTAAAAAGATCTCTCTTTGAGGGATCTTTTTTTTTGAAGATTTTAGAAGTACATATTAAATTCTGAATATAAAAACATATATGCTTTCTTACAAAATAATCAGGTCGTCATTACAATTTAGTAATTTAATTCGTTAGATTACAAATCATTAATTTTTTCTGTTAATGCAAAAACTTTTTTTAGCAATTTTAATTTGTTTAAGCTTTATATTCCCTTCTTCATCATTTGCCTCACATATAGAACTAAAACCTTGTGTAGAGATTGCTCATTGTGTACTAGAAGAATGGGAGGTAAATAATATGGAGAAACCTTTTGAAGAGATTAAAATATTTATCGAAAACACTCCAAGAACAGAGATTGTAGAAATTGATGGCGATTATCTTCATGCTGAGGCAACCAGTAAATGGATGAAGTATGTAGACGACTTAGAAGTATCCTTTCTACCTGAATCAAGCATCTTATCAATAAGATCAGAATCAAGAGTTGGAGAAAGTGATTTGGGAGTAAATCAAAAAAGAGTTGATTTACTAAAATCGAAAATGTTTTAAGTTAAAAAGTAAAAAAATAATTTGTTTTTATTGTTTTTTGTATAACTTTTCCATTTAAAAAAAAAATTGCAGATAAAAAAGTGATAATTATCATCATGCCTTGATAACGGCAAATTTTTTAGATTTTCTCTGAAAAGATGATCATAAATTATGTATATTTATTGTTATCTAGTTTTGTTTTTTTCTGGTTTTATATAAACATTAAAAAATATGGACTTAAATGGATAATCAAAGGTCTTTTGCAAATTGGAATATTAGTATTATTCATTGGAGGGTTTTTCAAAATTTTTTTCACCTTACCCCCTAATTTATTTATAAAAATATTTTTTCTTATTATTTATGCATGGTGTACTGTTGGAATAAATGTAAATTTCATGATCCCTTTGATTAGTTTGATTGACCAAAAAATAGTGAAAAAATAAGACTAAAATATGACGTAATTCTTAGTGCAAAAATAAATCTATTAACTTTATCTGAAATATTAGAATTTAAAACATTCATTTTTTTCCTTTTGAAAGTCTTTTTCTTGTATACCTAGTCTTTAATGCCAAGTCTGTAATTATATATATTCCAAATAAAAGAATGATTATTCCAATAAAGTATTTCATTATATTTTTGTAATTACTATGTTTGAGATTTATTCATGATGCCAACTAATTTTAATATCTATTTCTTGAGATAAATTTCTTGTAACTGGACATTCTTTGGAAGCTTTTTTCAAAAAATCAATAGTTTCATTAGAAATGCTCTCTGGTATAAAAATATCTATTATTAGTTCTTTTATCTTCCTCTCGCTATTTTGTGTCATTACTTTTTCAATATTTAAATATATACCTTTCAAATCAAATCCTTTCGATTTAACTTTGATCGCCATAATGGTTAGCAGGCAAGTACCTAGAGATGTTGCTAGTAAATCAGTCGGGGAAAAACTTTCACCTTTACCGCAGTGATCTAAAGGTGCATCAGTTCTAATAAGACTTCCAGATTGTAGATGAATAGCCTCACAGTTTAAATTTCCTAAATAAGAACATTTAACTTTAGTCATTTTAAAAAATTAAATTAGGAAAATATTATTAATAAAAAATTATGGAACATAACAAGATTATTGATAAGAGATTTTTTATTTGCATATTAGTGGAGTATTAAGGAAATTCATTATTCAAGTTTTGAAATCAGTTTTTATATCCATATCCCTCTAAGCAAAACTCAATTAATTCAATTGATTTATTAAGAGTTCTTTTATTTTTATTCTCTAGATCGAAGCATTCATTTAAAACACGTATAGATTCATTAAAGAATGATTCTTCTTTATTTTTTAAATCTTTAACTTGATTTATATAAATTAATTTTTTAATCCCAATAAGGGAAAATATGATTATTGATATTGTAAAAATTGCGATTTTGAATTTATTCATACAACTAGTTATTACAAATATCTTATTTATTTAATATTTAAAAACTTTACTTAGCTCATAGAACTAAGTAATTACATATGTAGCTGCTGTTATTGCTATAGCAGTAATTGAAATTAAGATGTATGGAACAATTTTTAAAGGTATATATAGATTATTTTTAGACATAACTAGAACTTTTATAATATCCTTACATTCTCTTTAAACTTTATAAGTCTTCAAATATACAAATTAATTTTCTTTGCAAAATTCAATTCTTTTAAAAGATTAAAAAATTTATATTCATTTAATTTTCATTAAATAAAGTATTTCTAAATCCTGTCTTGAGTCCGATATTTTTCTTTTTAAGAAGATTAATTCTTCTTGGCTCATTTTTGATTCTTTTATCATCAATTCTGCTTGTTCAATAGCATGTTCTATATTTTTAATTTTAATTTCTCTTATTGAGGGATCATCTTTACATGCTTTTTTAGTATTCGCATCCAACATATGTATTAAAAAAATTACCTTGAATTTAATCTAAATTAATACTTCATTGTGATACAAACGCAAATTTAATAAAAATAAATTATTATCTTTGTAAGAACTTTAACCTTAGCTAACCCTCTCTTCAATAGATCGAGTGGGTTTTTTTTATGGTGTAATATACTCCTAGCATTTAGTACTAATTTGGAAGATTCAAAACTTAATCCTGAGGAAAATAATTCAATCGAATCGTCCCCCAATTTGAATAAAGACAATAAAGATCTTAATGAGGGGATTAAAAAAGAAGAAAATGTTAAAGCATTTACAGAATTTCTAGAGAAAGCAAGTAGTCAAGATTCTTCAGAAGAAAAAGTAAAACTTGATTCTGAGCAACAAAAACCGAATATTGACAAATCACTTTTTAAAAGATTTCTTAATAATGGATTTGATGGCATTTCAACTAATCCAAACTATAAAATGTTGGCATTATTAATAGTCCTTTTAATTAATCTGTCTCTATTTTTTGTAATTGGCAATATGGGTAAAGCGTTTTTAAGAAATGCAGGAATTATGGGTTAGAAATTATTTATTTCTTTTTGGAAATTCATCTTTACAATTTTGATTCTTCAAATGAAACTGTGATATTTTCTTTTCAAATTAATATTTAAATAAAATTTGGATAATAAAGAGCCAGAAAATCCAGTCGTTTATCTTTCTAATTTAGTCAAGAAATTAGATGTAAAAAACAGAAATGGTTTAGTAGCCTTAGCAATAGTAAACCTTCTAGTTATTCTTTTATTTAAATTTTATTTGAAAGGATCAGGATTGTTATCTTGAATTTAACTGATGGTAGTATTATTCATTGTTTCAATTAATCATTAGAGATTGAATTTGAATTCAACAAGGAAATTGAAGGCCTTATATAAATAAAAATAGACCCATACATATCCTGCATTATTCTAATTTCATCGTCTAAATATAAAATTGAAACCTGGCAATTTGGCGATTCTTTATTCCAAGGTAACTTATTCCATACCTCTTTAACTGGATACCATCTATCCATAAGTAATTCACTAAATAATGGAATCTTATTAAGTCCATCAACTTTAGAAACTTTTGTCTTTTGTAAGTTCATATCAAGTAAATTATTTCTTAAAACTAAATCACTTGCTAGGGTTATTACTCTTCCACCAAAAGTAGGCAATAGTTTGAACCAACCCAAGATAGGAATTGTTGTGAGCCCAAATATTGTAGTGTCAAAAGTAGATATAAATTCTTTTTTTTCAAAATCAATCTTTTGAGCAATTCTCCCAATAGTTGATATGCCAAAGGATCCTACTTGCAATTGATGTAATTTAAAAAAAAGATTACTTTTAAATTCATCATTTAATGCCTTTTCAATAGCAAGGAAGAAAGGAGAACTTCGAAATAATTCAACATTAGAAAAAATCAATTCCCACTCTCCAGACAATAATTCTTCTGACATTTCAAAACTAAAGTCCTTAAGAGCATCAATCAATTTATCCATTTCATTAGCTTTTTCCTCATACATAGGAGAAATTAATTTATTTAATCTTTGCCCTCTATCTGTAACAGCAGCTATTTTATATATATTTGACTTTATCTCTCCAATTTCTTTCATAGCTCCAATACAAGAAATATTAATTAATCTTAGGAATTTAATTTGAAGTTGATGGCAATTTTAATAATGCTGGTAATAAAATCAATTAATATTCTCCCCACCTTTTACCAATATCAAAACCCCATTCAGTGGTTAATCTAATTACTTCATCATGATTCTTGCATTTTGAAAGGGATAACTTTTTACTAGGATTATTTTTTATTAGCTCAGCAATTTGATTAAGTTGCTCTATTTTTTTTAGAAAATTACTTAGATCTTTATCTGACATTTATCTAGGAAGTAAATTTTTGATCATAAGTAAATATGTAATAAAGAACCCAGGCAACACCAATAATAAGGATTGCAATCATTATATTTACTGACCAAACTACTTCTATCATGTAATTTTTTTTATATATTTTTAATATATCCAAAATTTAAATTAAATTAACCGTTAATAATTTAAATCAAGAACAATACACTACTTTTTCTAAGTGTATAAAATAATCTTAAATAGTTTAAAAAATTATGGGAGAAGCTAAGAGAAGGGAAGAGTTAGGCTTACCACCTAGAGAAAAGAAAAAGGAAAAACAAACATCGAAAAATCAACTAAACAAAATTTTAAATAAATATCCTTATTTACCTTTCATTTTAGGTTTTTCATTACTAGCAATATTAATTATCGATTTAGTTAATTACTACAAATAGATATATAAAAAGGGGATACTTTTAGCAGAAGAGAAGATTATCTTCGCAATTGCGAAATTATTTTTCCATAATAAAAATAAAACTCATGAAACCGGTTTACACCTCATGCGCCTTAATTTTAGGGGTACTAACTTTGTTTTCAACATCTAATACAAATGCAGGTGGCTGCAGTTCTCATACTGAGAAGAAGGCAGAAATTGAATGCTTGTCTGATGATAAAAAATGTATAGAAGCGAAAGAAAAAGAATCACTATACAAAGTTGAGGCCTAAATGTTTGATAATCTTGGAACTGCTCTAGTACAGGCATTAGGCTTCTTTGCTGTTTTTGGTTTTTTTGTATATCAAACTTTATTTGCAGATAGCAAACCCAAAAATTCAAAATCAAATACTAAAATAAAGATATCCGACAAAAAAGAATCAATTAAAAAAGAACCTAAAAAAGGCTTATTTAACAGAAAATCTAAACCTGTTGAAGAGAATTTAACAGTCCAAAAAAAGGGATTATTTGGGAGAAAAAAAGAAGTTATTAAAGAAGAGATTAAACCAAAGAAAAAAGGTTGGTTCAAATAGGTAAAGGTACTTAAACTCTTTTTTGATATCTTTTATACAAAAACTTTTTTTAGTAACTTTATAATTTATAGAAGATAATAACCAAAATGAACCACAGAGAAATCACAAAAAAATATAGCGAATTACTTAACAGGGCTGAGTTTGCTACTGGCCGTAAGGAAGTTGTAGGTCTTTTAAAAAAAGCTGCCAAATTGAAATCTCAGATTGAAATCAATTATTAGATTTTAAAATTAGTTTAATTCTAAATGTAAAAAATTTTTTTAAATAATTTTTTACATGAGATAATCTGCATAGATTATTTTTCTTATGAATAAAAAAGGTTATACAACCGAAAGTGGTGGTAGACAAAATGGTTTTGCAATTGAACCAGAAATTAACCCCATATCAGAAGGCGAATCAAAAAAATCCATATTTTTATTTATTGGAATATTGTTACCTTTTCTAATAGGCGGTTTTTATTATTTAAGGACTCTGAATATATTCTGATATTTTATAAGCCATTTTTAGCAATATATTCTTCTGAGCTAACTATATCTTGCATTAAGCTCTCTGATGAAGGATTAAATCCATTTTGTTCTAAAAAAGATTTAACCTTTTCAAATTTTTGCTGAATTTTCTTTGTATATGGAGTTGTCATCAAATAATCATCTTTTTCTGTTGAATAGTTCATTTGATTAACGGATTACTTTTACAATTAAATTTTGCAAAATATGCTATTGCTAGTGAAGTTATAAATATTACATAAATAATTTAATAGTAATAAATACTTATAAGTTGTTTGTGTGAGTGCGATATTGGTTGATTTTTTTAAAGATTACTTATAGTAACTAACTCCATTAAATCTCTGGACTGCAGATATTTTTGAAATACTTCAGAATAAAATGCTTTTTTAGCAGCAAATTTTGATTCGAATTCTATTACTAATCCAAGCTGCCCTCCGTCCCATTCATTTGAGGCTGATTCTTGTATTAAATCTCTTTTTACTATTACTCCTCCCACAGATTTAATCCAAGGTAATACTGTCCTTATATATTCCAGAAATAAATCAGCATTTGGAATTGAAATTTTCTTTAGCCAATAGCTCTTTGTCATCAAATCAACATATTCTGGGTAGAATATAGCACATGGAGGTAAGTATTTATCCTTAGCAATATACTCAGCGGTTATTAAATGGAATCCGAAGATGATTTATTAAATTTACTTCTTAAATCTCCAAATTCAGAGAGTATAAAGACTATTGCCGAACAACTTGAAATTGATCATAATTTTTCCTTTAGCAAAGATAGAAATGATTTACAGGGTGTTTGGGAGCTTAGGTGGAGTAGTTCTAATAGTCCCTTTTTAAAATATTCTCCTTTTATTGATAATCTTCAAATTCTTGACCCCTTAAATTTAACTGGTCTTAATTTACTTAAACCTAGAGGAATAAAATCAATTATTGGTACTGGTATTTTAATAAGACTTAATTACATAAATGAAAAAAAAATTGGGGTCAAATTTACACATGCTGGTGTTATAGGTCCTAAATTAGGAAGAAAAAAAATAAAGGCTATGAAAGAAATAAATAATGAACAATTAGGGTGGTTAGAGATAACTTATTTAAGTAATAAGCTTAGAATCTGCAGAGGTGATAAAGGAACTTTATTTGTTTTAAGAAAAATAAATTCACCGATTTTATTCAAGAATTTTAAGGAATTTATTAAAATCTATTAAAAATATAAATTAATTCTTTATCCAAATAGACTTTAATACGAAATAAATTGGTAAATATTTAAAAGATTCTTTAGGTATTTCATAACTTAAGAATTTTAGTGCTTCTTCTAACCAGTAACCAATATCAAATCCTAAAAGAATTTTTTCTGCGACAAACCAAAATTCTTTATCAAATATAATTCTGAAGTTTAAGTAAATATATTCCCAATGAAAGGTATTCCAATATTGGGTTAAAAATGAGGATAAGATAAGCCAAAGTGATATAAATATAAAACTTTTAAGAAATTTATAAAATTTTTTCATATGCCAACAACTGTCTTATTGAATTTCAAATATCCCTTATTATTATTAGGATCAAATTTTATTTCCATGAAATATATCCAAAAAGATATAAAAATATTGAGAAAATAGTAAATTTTTGTGGAATTAATAATCTATTCTTCTTTTTTTAGATTCTGTGCCTTTAGATTTTTATTCTTAAGAAAAAATCCTAAAAACAGAAAAGCAAAATATATTAGTAAACTTAAGGCAAAAATTAAAACTATCTTTGAAATATCCATAAAAGATTTTTTAACATAAATTACAGCATTTTTTGCAAAGTTTTATCTAAGGTAATGATTTTTCATTTATCACGATAACGAGCTTCAATCACTAAGCTAATAATATTATTTAAATCATATGCAAGTAGCTTTTGCCTGGAGCCTTTGTCTATCAGTTGGTGTTGTTTTATTATCAATTATTCCATTAACTATAGGGCGAGTTAAAGCGGGATATTCTGTTGAAAATATGTCTACTCCAAGGGCTTTATTCGATGAATTACCTTCTTTTGGAAAAAGAGCAGTTTGGTGTCATCAAAATTGTTGGGAAGGTTTTTCCCTACATGCACCCGCATGTCTTCTTTGTTTGATTACTTTAACTGACTCTAATATTGCAATTATTGCAGCATTGATTCATCCTATTTTTCGTTTTTTATATATTGGTGCATATGTATTTAATATCCCAACAGCTAGAGGTTTAATGTGGGCCTCAGGAGTTTTTACAACACTTTTGCTTTACAAAGAAGGCCTAACACAATTGATATAAACTATTTAAACAATAAACTTTTCTAAATCTTTTAATTGATATTCATTGATTAGTTCCACTTTATTTGATTTTGCTAGTTGATGAGCAGACTTTGTAAAGCCAGATTTTGAGACTATTATTGCATGTGTACCTTTCCAAAATAATTTGCCAGCTGAAATCTCCTGAACTGCTTTATTCCCAACGGCTTTTTCATGGTCTTTGCATTGAATACATATTCTCAAATCATTTATTGACGCAATTAAGTCAACCCCTTGATCTCCTGAATTAGGGGTTTCTTTTACTTCCCAGCCATTTTGTTTGAGAATTTCCATACAATGATTTTCAAATCTAATACCTTTTTTGTAGTTGTCCTTGTTTTTACTTGAGTAGTTTTTTTCTATTAGGTTTAAGCATGATTTCTCTATTTGACTTGCTATGAATACAAACCAATCTTCAGTCTCGAGCCTTCTAATAGATCCAATTATCTCATCATCAATAGTAGGATTTTCATTACAATATGATCTCCACTTTTCGAAAAATAATTCCATACTGCCAAATTTTTTTAAAATTACTTTTTCCCAGAAGTATGGTATTCCCTCTTTAAATCGCTTGGATCCATTTAATATATTTTTCTCAATAGCTTTTTCATCAAGAGGTGGATTGCCAATCCATTTTTTATAATCCTCGTTACCGTAGGCATCTATTTCCCTTAATCTGATCCTCTCCTCTAGCAAATTGTATTTGTTTTCTTCTATTAAATTATTAATTGTCTGAATAAAGAAATTGGAATTTAAGGCATTATTTAATTTAAACTTTTTCTTTTTAATTTGATAATCCCTTGCAATTATAAAAATTAAAAAATTGATAAAAATAATTAAAATAAAAAAAATTTTCATCTAAGATTTTATTTTCGATCTAAAAAGTTTTTGTTTTTCTAATAACAAAATTATTTTTTGTTATTAGTGAAGATTCATTTACTTCAAACCCATTAATTGCTGATATTTCTCCTTTTATGCCTTCTAATGTTAATTGCTCGATAATGCCTTTTATTACTTCATCCTCGACCAATTTTCTATCAATTCTTTCAGGTGTAATATCTGTAAGCCATTTTGAGGTCTTTTTTTTTACAACCTCTGTAGGGTTAGTTATTTTTAAGTAGATAGCCATTTTTTAAGTCATTCAGTTGAATTATAAGCATTAAATCTTCTTAACTTTTATTATTGTCATTACTTTCCCACTCAAGAAATTGAAAAACAAAAATTGCAAAGATAGAAAAAAATACTATGAACAACCCTAACCATCCTATAAATTTGTGCTCTGTAAAAAGATTTGTAAGCATTGATTTTTCTTGATATCTTGATTCCATTTCATATTGATAAGAATCAATAACTTGAAATATATTCATAATTAATAATTTAATAAATCATTCAATTGGCGGATAATAATTTCAACCGTTTAACTTACTAAAGGCTTCCGATAGGAAATCTGGCCTTTTTCTTATTATAGAAAAATTAAGTTTATTTATTAAGACTAAATTGACTTCAGCAATCGTTAAGATTTCATTTTTATTGTTAAGAAATTTTGAAATTACATTAATCCTAGGACTTTTATCAATTTTGAATTCGCTCTCGATTATTATTTTTTCACCAAGGAATAAAGGAGATTTATATTTTATTGAAGTATTGATTAAAGGTAAATCTAAGCCATTTTTAGTTAGTTCGAAATAACTTATACCTACTTCTGAAAGTGCATTTATTCGGCTTTCTTCAAGCCAATTAAAATAATTACCGTGCCACATTACGCCTGCATGATCTGAATCTTGAGGTAAAACAATTTTTTCTATTTTCCAAACTGGTTTTGAGTCCATCTTTTTTTTAAAAAATATTTTTATTCAATGAAAAAACTTATTTTGATATTGTAGATTAATTTTTTTTATTAACATAAGAATCATCAAAACTATATTTATAAAGTTATGTTTAATCGTAATAATAGAAGTAGAAAAATGAAGAAGATTTTTCAATGGGAAGAATATTTAAATTGGAAAAATATGTCAACGGAACAAAAATTAAATTTCAAGAGGGCTTGCTTATTCCCATTTCTCATCTATATAGTTTATGTTTTTCTTAATCAGTACTCCTTGGCAATTCTTTTGTTACTAGGTCTTTATTTTTTAATTAGATTTAAAAATAGAAATAAGTTGGGAAGATGAATATTTTTTTTATTTTGATTTATTTAGATTTGTTTTAAAGTTATCTAGTTTTTCTAAATAACCTTATTGGCATATGACAATAGTATTAGATAAATTTTTTTTATGAAGAGAATTATTTTGTTTTTATGTGTATTTGTTTTTTCAATATTTTCTAATACGAATAATTTATTAGCAAAAGAAATTGAAAATAATATTAAAGAGAATATTTCTAATGAAATTGAAGAAATTAAGCCTGATAATAAAAAAAATAATATTTCTAATTCTTCAGCAGAAGATATTTTTGGAGATGAACAAACTTTCCCATTCGTAGCAGGTTTAGGGAAAAATGCTGCCCATTGATTTCAAGGTTCTTGATAATTTAGAAAAAGATTTTTTTAATATTAATGAAAGGTCTTAGGGTCATAGAGCTAACTGAAGCACTTGATGTTGATAGCTCCGACTTATTAGCTGTTTGTGCAATTCTAAAAATAAAAGCCACATCTAGATTAAGCATGCTTTCATTTGAAGAATGTAAAAAGATAACTGATTACTATGAAAATAAAAATTAGAATTTTTTTTTAAATTATTTTATTTTTTAATGTCTTTAATCATTGATACTAAAGTTGAATGAATTTCTTCTTCAGATATTTCATTTTTAAAATTGATAATTGCTGATTGGCCATCGTAATTGATTTTTATATAACTATTATTAATTTCTTCCATATAAGCATTCTCAAATCTTGATATCTTCCCATAATGAATAAGATATTTGTACACTGAATCTATGTGATCATTGTTCATGTGATCACAAACTCTTTTACTTGTCTCTTTACTAATACTTTTCATTTAAAAAATAAATTTGTTTTAAGATAATCTATTTTTTTCATTATTCAAAGTTTTAATCATTTTAATTATTAAATTTTTAACTTCATTTTTATCAACAGCTCTGACCAAATTATTTCTCAAATTTGATGCTCCTTTAAAGTCTTTGCATGTCCATGAGATATGTTTCCTTGCAATTAGCAATCCGTGATCTCCTTTTTCTTTTATTAATTCATCAAGATGCTCAATAATTAAATATAGTTTTTCTTCTGCGTTTGGTTCTTTAAAATTTTTATTTTCTCTAAGGGCATAATCTATTTCTCCTATTTTCCATGGGGATCCTAAAATTCCTCGTCCAATCATTACACCATCAGCATTTGTTTTTTTTAAACAATTAAAAGCGTCATCTGGATTTTTGATATCTCCATTAGCAATTACTGGAATTTCCAACAACTTTTTAAGTCTCCCGATCATTTCCCAATCTGACTTGCCTGAAAAACCCTGTTTTCTAGTTCTTCCATGAAGTGTGATCATCGTTGCTCCCGCATCTTGAAGTTTAAATAAGAAATCCTCTATATTTTCTTCTTTACTATCCCATCCGAGTCGTGTTTTTACTGTTACTGGAACCCTAACAGCTTTTACAACATTTTTGACTAATTTTATAGCGAGTTTTCGGTCTTTAATTAAGGCACTGCCTCCACCTTTCTTTGCAATTTTTTTTACTGGACATCCCATATTTATATCAATTAAGAAAGCTCCGGAGTCCTCAGCTTGTTTTGCAGCTTCAGATACAGCATATGGCCTATTATCAAATATTTGTACTCCAATTGGACCTTCTTCTAAATCTATTTGATTGATTTTTTGTGTGCCATATCCTTTTTTAAGTCTTGTGGCATTTATCATTTCTGTAAAAAGTAAAGAGTTTGGAGCCCATTTACGTACAAGTCGTCTAAAAATGTTATCTGTAACTCCTGCTAATGGCGATAGCATTACCTTACTCGTAATTATCCTGTTAACTCCCCTTCCTTTTAGCCTTATATTTGAAGACATATAATTTTAAATTTATTTAATCTTTATTTATTATAAATTCAAATATGGAGATGATTTTATGTTTTCTATTTATTTCTTAATTTATAATGAGTGCTTTTACTTAAATAGTCCTATTTGATTCTTTTTTTTGCTAGTTTATGCAGAGTTGAAATTTAAAAAAGGAAACTTTTTCTTGTTTATATTAGTATCTATTTTTCTTCCAATAATTATTTTTATTGCACCAATAAATGTATATGCTACGCAAGGTAATTTAGATTTATCAAGTGCCCAAACTTCGGTAGGCAAAAGATTTGCTAAAGTTTTTTGTGATGCTAAGAGGGAAGGGTTAGATTCTGATTTTGCTAGTGAATATGCTTTGAATAATACATATTTGAAATTTGTAGCATTTCCAGATGATGACGAATATTTGGCTGATTTATGGAATTTTACCCACAATAATATATTAGATAATTGTGGTGAATTTGTTGATATAAAGGATCTAAAAGACCTAGAGATTTTTTTTAAAGAAGAAGGTTTAATTGCATCAAATAGGGAACTCTATTTACCAACTTTTGAGAATAATTAGATTAAATTTTTAGCATGTACTAAAATATAAATAGAATATTAAATTTTATGAAACTATTAGGTTTAAATTCACCTGAAATATTCATAATATTAGTAATTTTGCTTTCAATTTTAGGTCCAAAAAGAGTTGAAAAAAGTTTCTTATTATTCAAAAAACTATTAAAGTTCCTCTTAAGTAAAGATGAAGATCAAAGCTCAGCAAATTCAGAAGTAAAATCAGAGGAATCAGAAGGAAGTGAAGTTCAATTAGAAACAGTAGAATCGGAAGTAAAATCAGAGGAACCAGAAAAAAGTGAAGTTAAAGAAGAAACAGTAGAATCGGAAGTAAAATCAGAGGAATCAGAAGGAAGTGAAGTTCAAGTAGAAACAGTAGAATCGGAAGTAAAATCAGAGGAACCAGAAAAAAGTGAAGTTAAAGAAGAAACGGTAGAGTCAGAAGTAAAATCAATTAAACGTAAAAAAAGAACTGTTAAAGATGAAATAATAGACGTAGAAGTTGATTCTGATAATAAATAAGATTTAAAATAAATTAAAGAATATTGGGCAAACCTGAATCCTAAAAAAAAAGAAATTTTATAATAATTTTTTTTTAATTAAATATAAAAAATCTTTATTTTTAATATTTTAATTTGAATTATAAAAAGGTTTTTATGAATCTAAAGCTACTTCTATAGCTGCTATTAAGTTTTCGTCAAATGGTTTAACACCTGGCTTGAATCTTGCAATTACTTTACTATCTTTCCCTATCAGAAACTTCTCGAAATTCCATTCAACATCTCCTTCAGGTTCAACTTTGTTAAGGGTTGTGTATGGTTCTGTAGTGTTGCCTTTGGCATGAACTTTTTCATAGATTTCAAACTTAACTCCATATTTTGTTGTGCAAAAATCTTTTATTTCTGAAATAGAGTCGGGTTCTTGTTTCCCAAAATCATTACAAGGGAATGCAAGTACTCTTAGCCCTTTGCTTGAATATAAATCATGTAGCTTTTGAAGATCCTCATACTGAGCAGTATTTCCACAATAACTAGCTACATTAACAACTAAAATCACTTCCCCTGAATATTCACCTAGTTTTATGGATGATCCGTCTGCGGAAAGAACAGTAGTATTTCGTACGTCAACTTGCATGTCTAAAAAAAATCACCCTTTGAAGATAACATTGTATAGACTTTAATGTGTTTAATTTATAAGATGGTTTTGTTTATTTCTTTCATAAAATTTAATTTTTCATTTATTTAACCCTTTATAATTAAGATTATTAATCAGTTTTATTTTGGACCCTTTAGACCCACTTACTGAAATTATTAATTCCGGTCAAGGTTTTTCACCTGCAATTGCTTTAGAAAGAATAATTTGGGCAATGATTGGAATCTTTTTTTTAGGAGCAATTTCAAGATCAATAACTAATAGCATGCGAAGTCAAAATTGGTATGGTAGAAATTTTTTATTTAGTTTTTCTAAAGAAAAAAAAATTACAGATGATACATCTTCACAACCTTCTGGTGATGAGAAATAAGTTTTATATATATGAAGGAATCAATTTTTTCTAAAAAGAGAATTTTATTGCTTGGTAGTGGCGAGCTTGGAAAAGAATTAGTAATAGAATCCAAAAGATTAGGATTAGAAGTAATTGCAATTGATCGATATGAAAAAGCACCTGCAATGCAAGTTGCTGATTACTCAAGAGTAATTGATATGGGAGATAAAAATATTTTAAAAAATGTCATAAAAGAATTTAAGCCTGACTATGTTGTACCTGAAATAGAGGCACTTTCAATTGAAGCCTTAAAAGAACTCGAGGATGAAGGATTTAATATTGTTCCCAACGCCAGAACTGTAGAAATTACAATGAATAGAGATAAAATTAGAGACTTAGCTTCTAGAGATTTAAAAATTAAAACTGCAAAGTTTGATTATATTTTTGAATTTAGTGATTTAGGAAAAAAAGCAGATGAAATTGGATTCCCACTTTTACTTAAGCCTTTAATGAGCTCTTCAGGAAAAGGGCAGAGTTTGGTTGAAACAAAAAATGACTTACAAAATGCTTGGAAACAGGCACAAGCAAATTCAAGAGGAAATGTTAAAGGTGTAATTATTGAAGAATTTATTAATTTTGATTTTGAGTTTACTCTTCTAACTGTAAGAAAAGAAAATGGTGAAAATATTTTTTGTTTACCAATTGGACATCTTCAATCTAATGGAGACTACCAATCTAGTTGGCAACCTTTAGAGATCAAGGAGTCCTTAATTACTGAAGCTAAGAGAATGACAAGTAGAATATTAAATAACCTTAATGGAGCTGGATTATACGGAGTAGAGTTTTTTATAAAAGGAAGTGAGGTTATATTTTCAGAATTATCTCCAAGACCACACGACACTGGTATGGTTACATTAGTTAGTCAAAATATTAATGAATTTGAATTACATTTAAGGGCTTTTTTAAATTTACCAATACCGCATATAGATCTAATAGAACCCTCTGCAACCAGAGTTATACTCTCTAACCAAGAGTATCTAAATCCTATTTATGAGGGTCTTAATGAAGCATTAGAATTTGAAAAGACTAAAGTGCTCATATTTGGCAAACCAGTTTCCAGAAAAGGCAGAAGAATGGGTGTTGTTCTCTCATCAAATTCAGACATTAATTTGGCTAGAAAAAATGCAGATGAAGCTGCTCGTAAAATAAAAGTCAGTACTACATAAATATTAAATAAAAATAACGAAAAAAATACTTATTTCCTTTGTTTTTGTTCTATGTCTCTCTGGGTATTATTTGAGTATGTTCTTTATTTCACAATGATAGAAAATTATAAAGGCTGGGATATAACTTTAAATTGGGGTAATAAAGATTATCTCGAGACGAATACTACTAAAAGTAATTTTTTTAATCAAAAGGAAAAATGGATTGGTGTTCACTTAAATGGTGAAAAAATCTATGGTTCTTCTCTAAAAGAAATTAGGCATATTATTGATTATCCTAGTTTGCATGCAAATTAGGTTAAAAGATTTTTTTAATTATCCTGATTATTTTCATTATCTTCAATTAGTTCATTAGCAAGTTTTCTTAAATCTCCCTTAATCGAGACCCATGTAAAGGCGATTATAAAAATTGAAGCAGATATTGCAACAGTGATTTTTTCAATAGGGGACATTCCAAGTGCAATAGCAAACATTTCGAACCAAATACTAATTTTTCATTATATTGAATTTTTTTAAATAGTTAGAATCAATTTTTTTTTTGCAATGATATTTAATTATTCAAAATATAATAAATAAAATTTAAATTACTTATTTTATTTATTGTTTCTGATTTAAATTTTATTCACTAAGATTAAATTATGGAAAAAAAAAAGTGCCCCCAATGTAAAAATTTTGTCTTAAAAACATCCCCAACATGTTTATATTGTGGCAGACCTAATAAATTTATAACTAAGGAATACGTAAATAAAAAGTGGAATAAAGATAATAATAAAAATGTATTTGATTATATTTTTAGTAATAAGTATATTTTATTTATTTTATTTTTAATATTTACAATTGTTATTATTATATTTAGTTAAATAACATTAATTAATCACTCTATTATTGCATCTAATACTTCTTTAGTATTTGTTGATAGTTTATTTTTTTTAATCTGCTTTATTGTTTCTACCATATTACTTTTGTAAGGGTCGGAATAATAATTGTATCTACTAAATACTTTCACAAAACGGGAAATTACGATTGGATTTAATTTATCAAATTCAATTATCTTTTTTGCAATATATTTATAACCAGAACCATCTATTGCATGAAAATTACTATTTCTTGTTACGAAAGTATTTAATATAGCTCTTAAAGTGTTTGGTGATTTTGAATCAAAAAACTTATTTTCAAATAATTTTTCAATGTTGTTTGTTTTTTTATCAATATCTATAGATGCATTGAATGAGAACCAACTATCCAAAACGACACTATTATTTTTCCATTTATTAAAGAATATATTTGAAATAATTTTTCTTTCAGGACAATTAATCCTACTGAAAGAATTCAATGCAGCTTTTGCTAGCGTCATCGAATTACTATCGACATAACAAATTATTTTGCATTTAATTTCCTCATCATTACTGTGTAAGAGTAGTTTCCAAATAGTTTCGATTAGTTTTCTTTCATTTTTACCTTCTGGCCAAACTTTATCTAGATTTTTCTCTATTTCTTGGAGCTTAAAATATAATTCTTCTTTTAATTTGGTACCGAATAAGTGATTTAATTCGTCAATAGTTTTATATATCTTTAAAGGGTCTATATTTTCCATCTCTGATTCAATTTCAGCAAATGTCGGAATACTTAGTAATTCTGATAAAAGGGATAAATTAATATCTTTATTTTTTATAAATGATATTAAGGTGCTTATTAATTTATTTTCAATCTTATGATTTGGTTTTTCATCTAATCTGCATAAAATAATTTTTTTATAAAATACTTTTACAGTATTAGATAGTGTAAAAAAATCTTTTTCATATTTTAAGATTAAAAATTTTTCATCCAAGGTAGTATCTGATTCCCACTCAACAGGTGAAGAGAATTCGCGAAAATAAGTTACTAAAGGAATTTGGATGTGAGATCTTACATTCCTAAAAATAAATTCTTGTTTTTTTGTTTTTAAAACAACTGTTTTTTTTATCGTTTTATTATCATCGCAAAATATAGCCAGACTTATAGGAATTATTAGTGGTAGATCATTATTTGGGTTCTTCTTTATTGGATTACTTTGTGAGGCTTCAATTGTAAGTTTTTCGCCTGTTTGATCCCAGATTCTCTTGAATTTAATTTTTGGAGTCCCATTTTGTTTGTACCAGATTTTAAATTTTTCAGGATCTATTTCCTTATTGTGCTCTAAAATTTTATCGACAAATTGGTCTATTGTTGCAGCCTTTCCATCATATGTTGAGATGTAATTACTAAATCCTCTATAGAAATTTTCATCTTTTACAAGCTTATTAAGCATTCTGATTATTTCTGCTCCTTTCTCGTAAATCGTGGTCGTATAGAAATTGTCTATTTCTTGGTATCTCTCTGGCATTACAGGATGTGATGTTGGACCAGAATCCTCTCTAAATTGATTTCTCCTAAGAAATTTAGCATCATCAAGTCTCTTGATTTCACGATTATGAACGTCTGCAGTGAATTGTTGATCTCTGAATACTGTTAAGCCCTCTTTTAGAGATAGCTGAAACCAATCCCTACAAGTCACTCTATTCCCCGTCCAATTATGAAAGTATTCATGGGCGATCACGCCCTCTATTCTTTCTAATTCTTCATCAGTGGTTGTTTCAGAATTAGCGAGTATTAGTTTTGAGTTGAAAATATTGAGACTTTTATTTTCCATTGCTCCCATATTAAAGTGTCTGACTGCAACAATATTGAATAATGATAAATCGTATTCAAGGTTATATTTATCCTCGTCCCACTTCATAGATTTCTGTAATGAACTTATTGCATGTTGAACATATTTTTCATCGCCATACTCAACATAAATATTTATTTTTACTTTTTTATTCGATTTTGTTATGAAATTGTCTTTTACACAATTAAGCTTTCCTGCTACCAATGCAAATAGATATGAGGGTTTCGGATATGGGTCTTCCCAAATTATTTCATGTCTATTATTTGAAAGATTATTTTCTTTTACGACGTTACCATTTGAAAGTAAGACGGGGTAATCATTCTTGTCTGCTTCAATTCTCACGGTGTATTTGCTTAGAATATCAGGCCTATCAGAGTGAAAACTTATCCTTCTAAATCCCTCCGCCTCACATTGCGTAGTTATAATTCCATTGCTCTCATACATTCCTAAAAGGGATGTATTTTCCTTAGGTTTAAT
The DNA here is from genome assembly GCA_003280655.1 of Prochlorococcus sp. AG-355-O17. GTDB lineage: Bacteria > Cyanobacteriota > Cyanobacteriia > PCC-6307 > Cyanobiaceae > Prochlorococcus_A. The sequence continues at coordinate 116,738 of QCEK01000002.1, read as the reverse complement.
TATTCCTTCTATTTTTAATGAAAAATTATCTTTGTTTATATTTTCAATTTTTAGGTTATTTTTTTGCTGTTTGTAGTATTCCTTTCCCAGTAGTGAGTCATCTATAAATATTTTTTTTATTAATATATCCGTACCATCAAGAATTAGATTTCTGGTATTCTTATTTTTTTTAACCAATTTTAGTTTGGTCGTAACATTTACAGCATTTTTCTTAATTACGAAGTCCAAAAAAATTTCTGGAATTTCATAATCAAAAACTTTGTAATCTTCAAGTTTTACATATCTTGAAATATTATTTTGGTTTTTTGGATTGTTCATCTTTACAAAGAAGTTTAGAAGTTAGAAAATCTAGAATACTTATTTTGAAATTATAAGTTTGGCTTGTTATCCTCTGTTTCACAAAAATGTGTTTTAATCTCTCCAGAAGGTAGTAGTTCGTATAAAGAAGGATTATTAATATCAGGCGATCCGTCCTTATTAAATTGATACCTCCAGTCCCATTTTTTATCTGTAAAGGAAATATAATCTTTTCTTAGAGAATATGGAAGCATAAGCTTTTTTTTATTCCAATTAATATTTATAAATGCTCCTGGCTTTAACTCAGATATCTTTTTTACTGTGGAAAAATCACCATTAATATTATTTCTCATAACAAGATCAAGCTTTGAATTTTCACATACATAGCTACTATTTAAAGCTAATAAAAGTATTGAGGTAATAAAAAATGAATAAATTTTTTGAGCTCCTTTTAAAGTAGATTTACTTTCAAGCTAAAAGAATTAATTAAAGATCTTTTAGGATCGATTTAAATCATAATAGATTGCATACTCTTTAGATCTACAAGATTACAATCTAATTCCTCTTCATAATCCTGAACTGAAATAAAATTATTTAAAAAACCTGAATATTTTGCATCTCCGCCTATGGTACTTGAAAGTATATATTTTGGATTGAATTTGTTAATCAATTTAGGGATTACATCAGCACCTTTTACAAAAGAACCAACTAGGGGTAATTCTAAATTTTTAGTAGGAGTAATAACTGCATCAAGACTTTGCTTGTTTAAATTTTCATCAAGATATCCATGGGGTTCTATATAAAACCCATTATCTAGATCGTCTTTAACAATATATCCGTTTTCTATTTGCGGCACTGGAGCCCCAGCAGTTGCTTCAAAACTTAAATTAAGAAGATTTGTCTTTTCAGTTGGCTTAAGCACTTTAATTGAACTAAAACCAATTTTTTTTAATGTTTCAACAGCACTTTTAGGGCAAATTATAGGAATATCCTTTCTGAACATTTCTAATGTTGGAACATGACAGTGGTCAGGTAATCCTTGGGTTAACAAAATAATATCTATATTTTTATCTATTGAAATTTCTTCTTCTAATGATCCTTTAAAAAACCAATCACCTGGAGGAAATATTAAATCTCCCTTGAGCCAGGGATCAATAATTAAATTTGTTTTTTTAAATTTTATAAGCCAACCATTTGAACCAAGGTAGGTAGCTTCAAAAGTCATTATCAATTAATTGTTTTAATAGACTATAAGGTACTTTTGGCTTTATCGAGAAATTACTAATTTAGATTAGTTTGCTTCATTTAAGATTTGAAATGACTTTCTTTTTAGATTAAATATTAAAACTTGATTATCTTCATAATTAATCTCAAAGTTTTCTTTTTCTAGCATTTGTATTGGTATTAGAGCTAATCCTCCTGTTCCTGAAAATATGATTGGCATGGTGCTATTTTTAGTCCCATTCATTTTTTGTAAGTCAATAGCTTGAGAAACTATTTTTCTGGCTTTATCGAATCCGTAGTCTTCTATTAATTCAGGCCATAAAAAGTTTACTAATTCATATTTCGAAAACTCAATTTGTACTGTTTTCATTAAAAAATAATAGATATATAGCGTTTAAAAGATAAAAAATATAAACTTAATTACTATTTTTAAACCTATCCATGACTAATTGCAACATATCCACTACATCTCCATCAGTTAAATTTAAATCCTTCTTTAAATCATTGCAAGTTAAATTCATTTCAAGTGCCGCTTCAGCCATATGATTAACTTTTTGGTTATCACCACCCAATGAGATAAAGGGATTGAAGTTTTCTATCATTTAATACTAGTTGTTACCACCTAGTTCTAGCTAAGAAATAATTAATTATCATTTATTGATACAGAAGCTTATAAATATGTTATTTAATATTTAGAAAGTTTTTATTTTTAAACTATGGATGTTGAAATACCTTTTGATATCAATGCGAATCTTCTGGCTCTGACTAGTAAAGGAAAGATCAAATTTGTTCGTTTGTTTGATTTAAAAACTCTAGACAGTAACAAAAGTAAACTACTTGAGGGATTATTTATCTGTTTGCAAATATTATTAATTGCATCTGCCCCATGAAAGACATCTTCATCTTTCAGGAGAATAGCTCCTTTATCAAGGTCATAACCTTTCTGTAGGAGGGATTTGATTAGAGTTAAATTTTTACGACCATCTAGAATTTTAATGTTATTTATCTTGCTTTTGATCTCAAGGAGCTCAGCAAAATGATTGCAGAATGGGCATTCTCCATCATAAATAAAGGTATAGTTGGAAGTCATGAGGAAAAAAACAGTTTTGATGGTCGTAGATTGCGCCAACAAAATATTAATGTCTCGATAATAGAACAAATAATAAAAATTTTGTGGATTTCTTATGAAGAGATAGTTAAACCATTCTAATAATTACGAAGAAATGTCTCAATATAGGTATATTTTTCATAAAAATCTGTATGCTTACTCGGAGATATTATGTTTTAAAATCATGAATTTATTAGCTTCTTTTGCTTTAGGTGGTTTCAACCCATGGGCAGCAGGCTTTGGAATTGGTTCTTTAGTCCTTTTTGGTCTTGTTGGTCTTGTGGCAGGTCCAAACCTAAAGAATTTTGACCCAGATGCATAAATCATCATATTTAATATAGATTTTAAAAGACTCATTTGAGTCTTTTTTTATGCGGTTTTTTAAATTTATTTTTAGAATTGACTTAAATTACATTACCCCTAAGAAATGTTGTTAAATCCTTTTTATCCATTTACTTTTTTGAAAATCACTTCTCTTAAAGCTACTATTATTTTTTTATCAATACTTTTAATTAAATCAAATTTGCTTAGATTAAAAGGAGGACTAATAGGAGGTCTTTTTGCCTTGATACTTATATCTGGGATTTTTGCCTCTAGTACCATAGCTTTAGGATCTTTAGTTTATGCCTATCGATTAAAGAAAAAATCTAATTCTGATGATAATCAAATGCAGGAATTAGAAACTGTTAATGTTTAAGATATTTTGTGAATCAAATTCAGTTAGATAAATTAAAATGGAGTTCCAGGTACAAAATGCAAGATTAAGAATCCAAAACCGGCAGCAAAAACTATTGATACTGCGATAATTAGAAGGCCCGATGCCATCCCCCCTTCGTTAAACGCCATTTAGTTAGTTATTCTTAAATTAATAATAGAACATATTTGTTCCCAGGTAATAGTTCTAATTACTCATATATCATCCAAATTTATTATTAATGGTGAATAAAAGTAAAAAGATTGAAGTTAATGAGATAATAAAACCAAATATAATTAATGGTTTAGATTTGACGTTTTCTTCTTTCTTAAGCTTATTTTTCGAAGAAGGAAAATTTCTATCTTTTTTTTTATAAATGAAATTGGAAAAAGGTTTAATCACGATAAATTTTAGGTTTAAGCTAATTACCCTAAAGTTTTGAACAAATCTTTATGGTAATCAACAACATTTTGACAACTTATTACGGGTGTAAATTCCATATGAATGCCAAATTTGGCTCTCCATGGAGCAAAATGCTCGAAAATTTCTTTATCACTCTCTGCCTTACACAAACAAACTACTCTACCCTCCCCTGGAGCATGGACTCTAAATAACATCTCAAATTTATCTGTTTTATCTGATTTTGCAATTTCACCGTTTTCCCAAGCTTCTACAAATAATTGATAAGCTTTCACTTGATTCTCAATATCTGGGAATTGGCAGTCAGCAAGAAATAATTGCATTGTAATATTCTTAAGATTTTACTCATTATCCCTCAAATAATTATTTATTAATGGCACTGTTTGAATTTGAAGATCAGAAAAAGAATATTTTCCTAAATAAAATGAGAAGATAGAGTCTCAAGAAATTTTCCAATATCTTTTTTATATAAACTATCTGTGATTTTTAAAGAGAATAATTCATAATCATTTATATCTTTTTTTTTATCAAAATTAATATTTCCCTTCAATGAAATATTTTTCATGATTTTATTGATCACTATTTAAAATTTAAACAAATATAAGTAAAAGACAAATTTCTTTACATTATGTTTTTTATGAAAGAAATTTCTAAGGCTAATATATAATAATAAATTATTTTAAGAGTTAATTAATTTTCCTAGGATATATAAGAAAGAATTAGTTAAAGAAAAAATTAAAGTTAACAGAGATGCAATAACGGGTAATAAATTGAACCACAATTGCGAAGTTGTCATTTTTGAATCAATAGGCAGAAAATTGGTTCTTTTTTTAATTCTTATTTGTAACCAAAAAATAGATAATGGATAAATAATTCTTGAGAAAGTAATTATCAACGAAGGCAAAATACCTTGGTTTGAATAAAGTATAAATCCTGAAAAAAAGTATAACGCCCAAATTAGAACCCTTTGAATCAGAATAAATCCCTTGCTTTTGCCAGACATTATTAATTAAATAATTTAATAATTTTAGTCATTTTATATCTTTCAAAAAAAATGTTATTTATAATGACTTTTTCTTTACGTATAATTTTCCATTCATTTTTAAGAAATAATTCATAACTTATTAAGCTCGCTTCAGTATAAAGGGAATCTAAACCTTCTTTCTTTGCTTCATCTTCTAATTTATGAAGTAACTTAGAGCCGTAGCCTTTTCTTTGGAATTTACCTTTACAGTAAAATAGCGCAATTCTATCGGTGGGATATCTTGTGGCAAAAGCAATAATAATTCCTTGTTTACTTAAAAGCCATCCTTTTCCTTTAATTATTGACTTATCAAAATTTGGGTTATTCCAAGCTTGGCTTGACCAAGCTCTTTTTTGTGCTTGACTATAAATTTTTTCATTTAAAGATTGAATTGAATCAAAATAAACCTTCTTTAATTCCAGTTGATCTTTAATAGTAATTTGTCTTAGATTCATATACAAAACTTTTTATTTAATATGCCTAGTAAAAATATAGTCGCAATTGGGGGAGGCGGGTTTGGACGTTCATTAGGGTCTCTTGAAATTGAAAAATATATAGTTTCTTTAAGTAATAAAAAAAGACCTAAAATTTGCTTTATTCCAACAGCATCTGGCGATAGTAGTTTGTACAAACTAAATTTTTATAGAGCATTTTCTAAACTTGATTGTATAACAAGCCATATTGATTTCTTCTCTAGAACAGAAAACTTAGAAGAGAAAGTTTTAACTCAAGACATCATTTATGTTGGCGGAGGAAATACAAAAAGCATGTTAGCTGTTTGGAAGGAATGGAATTTACATAAAATTTTGCGAAATGCTTATGAAAAAGGAATTGTAATGAGTGGTGTAAGTGCTGGGGCTATTTGTTGGTTTGATAAAGGTATAACTGATTCTTACGCTAAAGAATTAGCCATAATTGATTGCTTAGGCATAGTTGAAGGTATTGCATGCCCGCATTTCGATGAAGAGAAGGAGAGGGAACCTTACGTTAATGATGTTATTCAGAGAGAAATTATTGAATCTTGTATATGTATTGAGGGAAATTGTGCCTTACATATTAAAAATGATTTTGACTATTCCTCAATTGATTTTGGTAATGGGAGAAACTGCTTTAGAGTCACAAGGGAAAATAATATTGTAAAGAAAGAAATTCTTTGAAAAGATAATATTTTTAATATATTTTAGATCTCATCATTCTTGGAGATAGAAGTAAATTCAATCCCTTTGTATTTTACGAAAGATGCAGTCCATACTTCTTTTGAGAGATTGCCAAGGTATTTTAGAAACTGTTGTGTATCTCCATCTCTTATCCATTCAGATTTAATGAATGGAAGCTCTTTCTGCATTCTTTTTGGATGCATATGAACAAGGAGCAAACCCTTTTCTTCAGAAGCCCTTTTTAAAGCACCGTCATCACTTCTTTGAAACACTCTCATTAGAAGATTTAAAATGACCTCTTCTCCAAGTTTCTTGAAATTTTCTGATTCCTCTAAATCATCTTTAATTTCTTTACCTCCAAGAGGCATTGCTCTAACTAAGTTTTGCTCTATTAAAGCTATTGCAATTAGATAATCTTGGCTAGTCATATTTTAAAATAATACTTTTTTGTTATTCTAACCTCTCGCGTTCATGAAAATCTTTTATGGATTAAATATCTGCGATAAGAAGAAGGGAAATAATTTATTAATTATTTTCCAATACAATTGAACCTTTGCTTTTTGTTTAAATTAATTATCAAAATTAAAACTTTTGTTTGTTAAGAGATTTTTTTATATTTTTCGAGATTTTGTAAGTCTTTATTTATCATTGTCTGGTTTATTAATAACAGGAAATTGTAAATGTTTTAATCAAATTATTGCAAAATCTGGAGAAGATAAAATTTCTTTAAAAGCTCTATTAGAGATCTCCCCCAGTTATTTTGTAAAGGCTAAGAATAAAAAGATGACTTTCAAAATTAGAATCGTAGTAGATGCATGTTTTAGTTAATATATTTAGTGATTAAATATGACATCTAAATAATGAACAATATTATAAGATTTGAATTATCATTTAAAAATATTTCTCAGTTAGACAATAAACTTAATTTCTGTAAATTAAATAATATAAAAAATATCAATATTCCGTGTAAAGGGCTAATAAAGAAGGATTTATTTAGTTCAACTATTAAATATTTATCTAAAAACTATAATGAATTTAATGTGACCTACCACTATAGTCTTTATCATCAATATTCAAAAAATAAAGAAAAATCTTATAAGGATTTTTTAGATTTTGTAAAAAGTTCTCAAATTAATAAAAATTTTGAAATTCTGCTTGTGTCGGGATCAAATAAGAAAAAAAACTTTGACTCAGTTCATGTATTAGCTTATTTAAAAAAAGAAAAAAATTTAAAAGTTAAATTAGGTATAGCCTACAATCCATATTTGAAAAAATATTATAATATTTCTTCAGAAAGAGAAAGGTTCGAAAAAAAAATTTCGACTGGGTTAATAAATTCAATTTGGTTTCAATATGGTACGGATATTAAAGTTCTTCAGAATGAGGTGACTTATCTTAAAAACGTAGCAAAAGAAGAAAAATTAAATTTATTTGGAAGTTTATTTATTCCTTCTAAACAATTTATAGCACGGTTTAAATTTCGTCCTTGGAAAGAGGTATACATATCTGAAAAGTATTTATATGCCTTGGAGAATTTTTTTAATTTCACAAAAGATTTAGTTAGTTTTTATAAAGAAAATAATATTACACCTGTAATTGAATCTGATTTTTCATCATCAGAGAAACTTGATTCTGTTTATAGTTTTTTAGAAAATGAAAGATAATTTCTGTCAATATTGAACCTATGAAAAGTGATGTTACATATGACTTATTAATAATAGGTGGTGGTATATCTGCGTGTGTTTTTGCTTCGAAGTATCTGAAAAATAATATTACAAAAAAAGTTGGATTAATTGAAATTGGTCGTGGACTTGGAGGTAGATCAAGTACAAGAATAAGCAAAAAATATGAAGGATGGAAACTAAATCATGGTTCTCCAAATTTTAATATATCTAACAGTAAAAATAATCTTCTATTAAAAAGATATATTGATGAATTATTGGAAAATAAATATATAAAAATTGACGACTCAGAAATATTTTTTTTAAATGAAGATTCTAATTTAGAAACCAAAAAAAAATCTGAATTTTCTTGCGGGGTTAATTATTTATCTTTAGATTCCATGAGTGAATTATCGAAAAAGATAATTGAGTCAAATAATTTAAAAGAGGAAATTGATTATTTCTTTGAAACCCTAATAGTTGATATGAAGTTTAATGATAAGGGATGGTTACTAACATCAAAAAATGGCGAAAAATTCAAGTCTAAATATCTAATTTGTTCAACTAATTTGTTGTTACATAAGAGGTCTTTAAAAATATTGAATGTAAATCAAATTCCATTAAGAAAAGCAATTCCTATTAATAGTGATAAAAAAATAGATTTACTATTAAATTTCTTAGAAGAACAAACATTTATTCCCAGGTTAACTTTTCTAATTTATACAAATAAAAATTATAGTTATAAAGATAATTATTCTAAAAAACTAAGGTATTTTTATTTAAAAAATAATTTAGAAAAAAAATATAGATTTGAAAGAATTATTTTTCAGATGCAAGATAATAATAAATTAGGAATTGTAGTACATTCAAAAAACGCAGAGTTAATTAATTCTTATATAAGTGCAAAAGATGAAGAAGTTTTTAAACAAAAAATAATTAAAAATTTCAATAAATTGTTTGAAGAGAATTCTTTAGTACATAAATTAACTTTTGATGAAAAAATATCCATTATGAAATGGAGAGCTTCACAGCCTTCTGGCCTTGCCGTACCATTATCATTACAATTTAGTAGAAAATCTAAAATTGGATTTTGCGGAGACTGGTTTGAAGGAGATGGATTTGGAAGAATTGAAGGCTCAATTTTAAGTGCTTTAATATTAGAGAAAAAAATTAAAGACTTAATTAAATAATTTTTTCAGAATGTGATCTATATCAGTGTTTTTTTCAATAATGAATTTATTTGTATTATTTTTTATGCTATTAGGTTTGAATTTTTCATAATAAATGTTCCATGATTTTAAGAAATCACTCTCAGCTTGTTTTTTTCCCTTCCCCCTTTCTTTTATATCTCTTTGGACAACTCTTTTCATGCACTCATTTTTTTTAGTTTTTATTTCTAAGAAAATATAATCCTTATTATTTAATGTTTTTGAGAATTCTTTAGCAAATATACCCTCAACAATTAAAAAACTAATATTATTTGTTTCGTTTAAGATATTTTGAATTGTTTTCTTTTCGAAATTATAATAGCGTTCACAAATTGAAATTCCATTCTTATAAATGAAATCAAAATCTTTTTTGAATAGTTTGTTATTAAAACTAATACTTCTATCAAAAAAACCTTCTATAAATTTTGGTAGTAATTTACTTATTAAACCTGTCTTATAGTAATTGTCGGTACTTAACACAATACCATTTTTATTTTTTTTTATTATTTGATTAGATAAAGTTGTTTTCCCGCTTCCGGAAGGTCCACTTATAAAAATAAGCTTCATTTTTATGATCTGTTCTTTAATAAGATTTTAACTTTACTATTAATAAATACCTTTAAATTTTGAATATTTATTTTACTTTTTATTAGTTTTTAAAATGATTTAGAATACCTTGCAATGGCTCGCAAGCTTGCATAAATATTAAATGTGTGTCTTTATATAATTGTAAATAAATTATTTCTATGCAGTTAGTTTTTATCTTGTAATTAATTCCTCTGGAATTTGATAATATTAAACTGAATGGCTAATTTTATTACTTATATATTGCAATGATTTCTAAATTTCTCAGCAAACTAAAATCAATTTTATTTAAAAGTGCAGTAACTTCTGAATCTCCTTTAAAGAAAGAAAAAAAAGTAGCAAAGTCTGCAAAAACAAAAACAAAAACCAAAGCGGTTAATTCTAAGAAAAATATTGAAACTTTGACTACACTTCCAGGTGTAGGAGCAAAAAGCGCAAAAGCTTTGTATGAGGCTGGATTTAAAACAACAAAGGCAGTTATTGCTGCAGATGAAAAAGATCTTCTTGCTGTGTCAGGGGTTGGAATAAATCTTGTTAAGAAGCTTAAAAAACTTAAGTAGTTAAAACTTTATTTTTAAACCTTTCTAAAAAAATTTATAATATCAACTCATATTCAAAAAATTTATGAGAAATAGGAGACTATCTTCTTCTTGCTTTTCTTCTCTGTTGCAACTTTCTTTTATATTTTTCAATAGGGGTTTCGTGATGTCTAAGTCTTTTTAAATCTGCAAAGATTCCCGACTTAGATACTTGTCTTTTAAATCTTCTAAGGGCTGACTCAATTCCCTCGTTTTCTCCAACTGTAACCTGTGTCAAAATTTTCTAAATAAATACTATCTTAGCACCTCAGCAGATATATTTAAACTCAAAACTTCTAATTGAGGGTTAATGGTTTATTTGGCTAATTTTTTGCCCACTCCATAAATCTTTTTTTATTACTTTTTATGTCTTGTAATGATTCAAAATAATATTTTTCCCAATTATCTTTAGGCAGGCCAAGAAATAACATTAGATTTAATGGATATTGATCGCTATCAGAACAATTTCTAAAATCATCCCTGAATAAAAAGATTTCCTTTTTTAAAGCAATTGCGATACCCAATTCAATCATTACCCCTTCATCTGGAGGATTTCCATTAACAATCGCAAAAATACAATCACATTCTTTTAAATCATGGAAATTACTATTTGCAACTTCATATGCCCATTGACTTTTTTGTTGAGTTAATGGTTTTGCTCTCTCAAAAGGTTCATATACTTCTACATTTAAATCATTGAAGATTTCAATAAATTCATGTAAGAGGGTTTTAGTTTGTTTTGAAAATCCATATGGATTAGCTAAATATAATTTCTTTCTCAATTTAAACCTCTTTTTTTGATGTAATCTTCGCGGTCACTTTTTGAATTTAAAGTATTTTCCCAAGGGAAAACAATCCATTGACTTTGTTTTGCTAAATGTACTGTATTCCACCATGTAGGTCTGATCTTACTAAATAATACAAAAAACATTGCTCCTTCAATATTCTTGAAGCTCGTCAATGTAATGCCTGTTTCATAAACATCATCTACTATTAGTGAATTCTTTATTGGTTCTGAAATTAATTCAATTTTTAATTTATGGCTTAGTGCTACAGCAAGACATAATCCGCCACGAGGAACTCCATATATCCCAGAAAATTCCTTAAATCTACATTTATTAGCTATTTGTTCTACGCTCTTATCAAATTCGCTCCAAGTAAAAAAACTTATCATCTTAATTTTCGTTTTTTTCTGTTGTAGGAGCGTAATTGGAAGCAATTACACTTAAAAGTGCTACTACTTGCTCATTTGGACAATTGGTATTTTTTTTTAAATTTTCACATTCATTTATTATCTTGGCGTATGTATCCTCAACTATCCCGTTCATTTGATCGATACTAAAAGAATATGGTTTATTCATTATTTAATTATTAGTTATTTTATTTTTACTTAAATATCCAACGAAGTAAATATTTTTAATATTTAAAGATAAATTTATTCCCACATGGGGTCATTTAATTTTTCATTTTTAAGTGAAGAAGGAACATAAGTATGTAAAGTTTCAATTTTTATTGCCCATTTTTTAGAGTTTCCCTTTAAACTTTCGCTTTCAATTAGGTTTGTTAGGGAAATCCTTTTTCTAACTTTAAGAAGTCCTAGACAAGCTTCCCACGCCTTATGATTTTTATAAATATCTAGCCAAAAATCAAAAATATTTTCCAAGATTTCTAAAGGGATATCAAATGGAATCCCTATTGAAGGTTTTGCAATTAAATAATTTTTGTCTCTTAGTTCATTTAATAAATTATTTACGTTTAAATTAATAGCTAAAAGAATATCTTTTGCTGATTCATTACCTATTAATTCTTTTCTATGGCAATCTAAAAGGTTTTCATCATCTAGGATATTTTCATCGCAATTTTTTATTCCCACAATCCAAAAACCTTCACCATTATTTACACCACTAGCAAGAAATAGATATTGAGGTGAATTCTCCAAGATTTCAATTTATTTTTCCATTTTTAACATTTTTTGGTTGATATGAAAATAATTTAGCTGAGTATTTGACAATATAAACTCCTCGTTAAAAATTTTTTGTTGTTAAAATAAGGTTTTACAATGTTTGATTTAAAAGAGCTAAAACTTATGTTTTTGGATCCTACTGATTTGATCATTAATAATATAAATAAATACCTTTACAGTTATAAAACAATCAAATTTATTTTTTCTTAGGAAATAATTTTCCTATTTTCTCCTTTTGCAAGTACTCCTTTTTAGTTCTTATTTTTTTATCTTCTAGAGACTCTTTATTAGTACTTACTACATAAATAATGTAAAAAATCATACCAGTAAATATTAATCCTAAAAAAATAATCAATATTCCTATAGGTTCACTGGGACTGAAAATTTTAAGATCTAAAGCTTTATTTAGGGAAATTATCATCAAAAACTAATTTCTAAAAAAAATTTATGGAAATCTAATTGATTTCTTCGTATCCAAAAAATGTAGCATTGTCTGAATTTTTATACCCATTAGCTGCTTCCTGTGGATTTTGACTATCAATTTTTCTTGCTTTAGCATGAATCATGTTGAATGGAAAAATCACAGCTCCTACAAAAAAATGAAGAATTAAGAAATCTGAAGGTAATCCATTTGTCCAATCAGGAAAAAATAGCAATGTCATCAATGATTCGTACATATAAGTAGTCAAATAAACCTCTGACTATTATTACTGAACTTATCGAAATACTTTTAATTTTTAATAAATTGAAATTTAATTTACTTTTAATAATTATCAGATTTAATTGAAAAGACAATTTTAAAATACTATTATATTATTTATAAGTATTGATAAATAGCTGTTGTTAAAGTTCTGTTTTGGCTTAATTTTATTTATGATTTTTCAATTAAAACCTGCAATAGGTTTAGCTTTTGATACGTCTGATCCTAGTGTTAGTTTGCTACAAAATAGAATCTCTAATAATTTCTCTAAGAAATATTGCAAAGCTATTCAAAATGGTTTTTCTAAAGATGAAGCAATGAAATCAGCCATTGTGAAAACTGAAAATATTATATCTTTCTCTTACAATCCACAGAAAAAATGGATTGAGAAGAATGACTTGGCAAATCAAATTTCATTGCAAGTAGTAAATGATTGTGGATGGTCATTTGGATTAATTGGAAAGGAAGGAGTTGATTATTTTAAGTCATATTTTCTGGAAATTTACCAAAAAACAACTCCTGATAAAAATTTTTCAAGATAGATTAGGCTAATGAATAATATTTCAGACAAATTAGTATTGACTATAATTTTGATTACTATTCTTTTTGTGTTTGGATTGATTTTTTCAGTAAAGTCTCCAGAGAGAAAGGTTATAGACTCGCCAATAATGTGGAAAGATGATTATTCTAATATTGCGATTTTCAGGAGTAATAAAATAAATTCAGAAATAGAAAGAATAATTTAAATGAAAATTCATTATTTACTTAAATAGAAAGATCCTTTTCAACAATATACAAAAATATTATTTCGAATCTCAATCAATTTATCATTTCAATTTCAATTTAAGTAGTTCAAAAGAACTGAGGCTAGTTCTAAATCATCATTAAACCATGCTCGTATTGCCATAGCCCTTCGAGGATCATAAAAATTTTGTTTTCTGTACCAACTAAGAACTTCTGAATCTGATTTCTTACCATTACATGACAAACAACATGGGACGCAATTACTTGTACTGCTAGTACCACCTTTCGACATTGGATGAAGGTGATCAAGTGATTCCGATGGTTTACCGCAATAAATACATTTAAACTTAGTAAGTTTATTAAGAGACTCTCTCCAATTTTTATTACTTATCTTTGGACAAAACTGATCAAGGTAAATTGCATCTTGTCTATGCATAGTATTCTTGATAGTTTTTTCGATAATAACAGTTTTTTTTAAACTTTGATTGAAAAAGATAAAATAAAACTTTGTAGGTACTATATTTCTTATGAAGAGAATATTTTTTACTTATAAAAATATTAGAATTTGTAGTTAATGCTTTATCTATTAACAAAATCATTAGATAGTGTTGATCATTTTATTTTTAAAAGTTTTTATATCTTTTTGATATCCTTTTTTTCTAATACTTTCTCAGCGATTTCAGGTGGAGGAGCAGGATGTTACAATTGCCTGCATTAATTTTATCTGGAGTTCCTTATTATCAGGCTCTGGCTAGTCATAAATTAGCAACAGTAGCACTAGGAATAGGGGGTTCATTAAGAAATTACAAATCTTTAGGTAATGATGTAAGTGTTGCTTGGCAAATTTTAATTTTTGGATTGCCAGGAGTAATTTTAGGGTCTTCTATAGTTGAATATATATCAGAAAATTATTTGTACTTAATTTTAGGAATCATATCAATATTATTAGCTTTTTACTCATTCCTTAAACCAGATTTAGGTTTATCATCTGGGGATAATAAGCTTAATTTTGCTCAAAAAATTAGATTTTTAATTTTTATTTTTCTTATAGGTATATTAAATGGTTCTATTTCTTCAGGAACTGGATTACTTGTGACAATACTTTTAATAAAAACTTTTGAAATGGATTTTCTTCGAGCTATAAGTATGACATTTTTTACTGTTGGGATTTTTTGGAATTTTGTAGGAGCAGTTTTTTTGGCAAGAATAGGATCTGTTCCTTCAAATATATTGATAATATTAATAATTGGTTCCTTTACAGGAGGATATTTCGGAGCTTACTTATCAAAGTTAAATGGGAATGTTCTAATTAAGAAAACTTTTATAACAGTTTGTATTTTTGTTGGTACAAGCTTATTGATTAAATCCATAAAAAGTTTTTTATAAATTAATTGATAACAGAAGTGCAATTGTTGTAAAGGACTTTATATCAGGTCCATATGTAAAAAAAATAAATTAATTACTACCCTTTATTTATTATCAAAGGTGTTAATGAATATCTCGTTTTATCAAATAAAACTTTTATAGAGACTTTATATTAAAAACCATAAAAAAAGGCCTCACATATGTGGGGCCGGGTGATGGGGAACCTTATTTTTAAACCAATTTCTTAAAAAATGCAACCCCCTATCTGTAGCGCAAACATGTCCATGCTTAAACACTACAGGTAGTGCTTTAAGGATTTTCTTATGTGTAAATTTAAAATTTCTGAAATTAATTTTTTAATTTTAAAGTTTATGAGCAAAAAACTTTTTTTATGATTTCAAATGTTTTTGATCATCTTACTTGTTAAAAATGTCCTGCACAGTATCATTCGTAAGAACTTTCCTAGTAAAAATGCTTTAATGATTGAATTAACTTTATTAACTCTTTTAAATCATGTAGGGGATAATTTCTGTGAGTATAGAAATCTTGGTCATGATAACTATAAATCTTTACTTCTTTCATACAGTGATGCAAGTAATAAGTTTGGACCATTAGAGGTTAAAAAGGTAATTGAGAAGTCAGAAAATTTTAAAGTTACAGCCGTTGCTATTGCTGCAATTAAGTGTCCTCAGCATATAGTTAAGTAATGAAGCTTGAATTAAAAACTGAAAAAGAAAATTATTCAAAATCATTTTCACAATTTTTTGGGATAGTTTTCTTTCTCATGTTAATAATTATCCTTTGTGATGTTTCTCTCAAATTAAGAATCATATCTACAAATCATAAAATTGAATATAACTGTAGGCTTTTAACTGTTGAAAAATCTAAACCTCATTTTAAGAAATTATCTAGGCTTACTAATTTGAAAAGTAAACAACAAATTTGGGAATTTTGCAGGGTGGTTATTAAATAATATTTAGCTCGATGCTGATGAATAAAATTTTAATGCAAATAACCAGAACTTTCTTGAAGTTACAAGAAATACTGTGGTAACAATAACTTCAAGTAATATTTTCCATGATTGAGAGAGTCCTAAAAAAACTTCAGAAGGAATTGTAGTTATAAAAGCAATAGGAATGAAAACACTAAAAAAGATTCTTAAAGAAAATGAAAATGAATTTAGAGGAAATCTTCCAATATAAAGGAATGATCTTAGTACTTCTATTGCATTCCAAGTCTTTACAAACCAAATAGTGGTAGTAGAGATAAAAAACCATAGGCTATATAAAATACCAATTGAGCAGATTATCGTAATCAAGGATAGGGTCAGAAAACTTAAACTTATATTTATTTGATTTATTCTTATGCAGAAGAATAACAAGAAAAATCCAAGCATTATTTCTAAAAATCCAGATGGATTTATTTTTTTTAATGAAATAAAAAATTGACTGTCAATAGGTTTTAAAAGTACGAAGTCTAATGTTCCTTCTCTTATATGTTTAACTATTTCTGTAAGATTAGGATTGAACCATGTATTTGTTATTCCATTCAAAATTGTATAAATACCTTGAATTATTAGTGCCTGTTCAAATTCCCAACCTCCAATATAGTCATTATTTTGAAAGAAAATAGATAATAGGAAAATACTCCCTATTAAACTTAAAATTGCAGTAATTAAATCAACTAATATATTTGTCTTATACTCCAATTCAGAAGCCAAAGAAGTATGTAAGAATTTTTTATAAACTTTTAGAGATTTTCTTAAATTCATGACCCCATAGCTGTATATTTTTTCGTTCCTTCAGACCACACTTTCTTAAATAATGGGAAAAGTAAAATAATCCATAGAATTTGCATACTCAAGCCTCCACTAATATTTGTTTCATTACCTGATAGTAAGTTCGCAGGGAAATCAATTAGATATGGAAAAGGAGTTAAATAAATCCAAGATTTAACATATGTGGGAAATGAAACTACTGGAGCTAAAAGACCTGAGAGAAATAAAGTTGGAATAAATAACAATCTTTCTATCGATGATGCTTTCTCTGTCCAGAAACATAAGCATGCAACTATTGACTGAATTAAAAACTGAATCAAGAAAGATAAGAAAGTAGATAACATCGATAATAGTAAAATACCTAAATTAGGAATCCATATACTTTCTGGATTAAAAATAAAAAAGAGAAATGCGATTATTAGTGCGAAAGGAAATCTTGTTATTTGTTCAGCAAGATGTTGCGCAAAATATCTGAAAAATGGATTTAAAGGTTGGATTAAATACGGAGATATTTTCCCCATAAGAGAATCTTCTTCAAAACTGAATACAACCCAAACTACAGAAAACTGTCTTACAAAAAAAGCAGATAAAAAATACCTAGAAAGCATATCGTTACTAATGTTTATGGATTCATTTAAATTATTATTTGTCCAAATGTTTAACATGAAGAAGGGAATAATCCCTGAAATTGCCCATAATGCAATTTCTACCCTATATTCCAACATGTTTGAATACTGGACTTTTAATAAGGTGAACATTTTACGGTTAATCAAATTAGATGTCATAATCTTTTTTGATTAAAACCTTCCCAATAATTTCATCTATAGGTGGTTCATTTATAAAAAGGTCTTCAATTTCAAAATTGTTTAGAATAGTTTTTAGGGAAGAGGTAATAAATCTGTTTTCAATTTTTATAGTGATTTCATTTTTTATTTTATTTTTAACAGTAAATCCGGAATTTTCTAATTTAATCGCATCCTCTTCTGAGCGACAAACTATTAATATTTCTTTAACTGGGGATAATTTTTTTAATAATAGGTCAAGTTTTCCATCATATGATATTGCCCCTTCGTGCACACATATAACTCTCTTGCATAGCGATGTAATATCTTTCATATAATGACTGGTCAAGCATATCGTTGCATTAGTTTCCTTATTATATTTTTGAAGGAATTTTCTTAAATTTCTCTGTGCATTAATATCTAATCCAAGTGTCGGCTCGTCTAAAAATAGAACATTTGGTTCATGTATCAAAGCTGCTAGTAATTCTGACTTCATACGCTGTCCTAGTGAAAGTTTTCTAACAGGTATGAATAGCTCTTGGTCAATTTCAAGCATTTCCGATAGTCTTTTAATTCTTTTTTTAGCTTCAAACTTATCTAAGTCATATATTGATGCGTTCAAATAGAATGATTCAATCGGCGGAAGGTCCCAAATAAGCTGTTGCTTTTGTCCCATTATTAAGGTGATATTTTTTAGGAAATTTTCTTTTCTCCTGAAAGGTAAGTGGCCTGAAACTAAAATTGAACCTTCGCTTGGATAAATTAAGCCACAAAGCATTTTTAATATTGTTGTTTTCCCAGCACCATTAGCACCTAGAAAACCTACTATTTCGCCTTCTTTAATTTCAAAACTTATATTTTTTATAACCTTTAAGCTTTTTGTTTGTCTTATAAAAAAATGTTTAATTGTTCCTTTTAAGCCTGGTTCTTTGGAAGAGATATCAAATGACTTAGATAAATTTCTTACATCGATAATATTTTGTACCATTTAAATTTTGATTACTGAAATTTTATATTTAAATAAATTATTGTATAAATATGATTTTAGAAAAATTTTTCACTAATTAAAAAATATCTTTAAACGATACAACCAGCCAGATAAAAAAGTTAATTGGATTAAGTAACTCAATTACCTTATTTTTATTTTCATAATTTAATTCTCTTAAAAAATCAAATATAAAATTACTAATCTCTTCTTTATCCATATTTTTTTTTATTAAATTACCATTTTCGTCAAAGAGATCAATTTCATCTTCAAAAAACCATTGCTCTTTTCCATTAGACAATTGCAATATAACTCCTATACCTTTGCCATCAGTTATTCTGAAATCACTTATCTTGGCCACCGAAGAAAAATTTATAGCATCAATTACTTCTTTAGTAAGCCTATCCTTTGATAGTTCTAAATTTATTTGAACAGAATCTCCTATCTTTGTCTTTTCTAAAATTGACATTTTTAGGTTATTATACCTATCGATTTAGAATTACTGTGATTAATTCTGAATTATTTATTAATTTAAATAATTAAGATTTTTTGAAAATCTCTTCAAGGATTCTTTTTATTGAGATAGTTAACACTCTCAAGAATACAAAAAAAAGTCCTAACCAACCTAAAATGACAGCTATTGATAATAAGCTTGAACCTAAATCACGCTGTAGCAAATTCTGCATATAATTTCCCAAATCAAAATAATTTAACTCTACTTTATTAAATTACTTATTCAAGATGTAAATGGCCAACATTCAGATTTATTAAAATTCTTTTTTATTAATATTAAATAGAAATTATTTGTAAGCTAAGATTTAATTAGAAAATTAAATTAAATTTTTGGATCTATCTTTGAATTCATATATTTGAATATTTATTATTATTATTGGTTTAATAATTAGAATTGACTTGAAATTATCAATTCAAAAAGATCTCAAATAATTTCTTTTTAGTAGCATTAAAAAACATTATATCTATTGTATTTTTTAATATTTCTGCAATTATTGCAAATACTAAAAAAAGCAGTTGTGAAACCGCTTATAATTGGTGGCGGGGGGGAGATTTGAACTTCCGACCTTCGGGTTATGAGCCCGACGAGCTACCAGACTGCTCTACCCCGCGACATATACATAGCATACATCTGAAAGGGTTATTTTTCTTGTTTTTTAGGATTCTTGGAATTTTAATTTACCTTTTACTTCCAGTCGCACTCCTTCAGAAAGATTAAATACCTTTTCTTCGATGTCTTGAATTCTTAAGTCAGATATCCACTCTAATTGTTTTAGTAAGTGAAGACTAACAGCATGCTTTGCTCTTTTTGAACCGTCTTCTACTTTTAAAGCTATCCCTATCCCTTCATTTACCTTGCAAAGACACTGAATTCCCTCGGCACCACCTTTACCTATAACTTGCCCATGAGAAGCTTTGATTATTTCTGTATCAAATTTATTGTTGTCACTTATCATGGTGGGGTTTATTGTAATAGCTCTACTGATTTGTTCTAATTCAGCATTTTCGGAACTGCTTAGTAATGAATACAACCTCGACATTTCTAATAGTTTTAAATAAAGAGTGGGGGCACCACAATCATCACGTTCTGCTTTTATTTCAGATAACGGGATTTCAAGTAATTCAGAAACAATTCTGAATATTTCGACCTGAAGTGGATGATCCCCTTTTAAGTAACTATCTAATGGCCAATTCATTTTTTTGCATGTCGCTAAGAAAGCGGCATGTTTACCGGAGCAATTATGTTCTAATGGACTTGTATAAGATTTTGGACATTTCAGATTATTAATGTCAATGTCATATTCCCATAAAATTTTGAAGGCTTCCCTTGAATGCAGTTTTGATCCACTATGTGATCCGCAAGCTAACGCTATTGATTTTGATTCATTATTGATTTTTGAGGCAGCTCCACTACTAACGAATGGTATTGCTTGAAACGGTTTTAGTGCTGATCTTATGAAACTTTTATATTCTGGATTTCCTGCGCACATTAAAACCCTACCTTTTTTGTCAGTAATAACAGCATGAATTTTATGGATAGACTCAATATTGGAACCTCTTATTAAGGTTGCTTGTAAAGGAGGGTTGTTAGAAGTGTATAGGTTTTTGAAATTAGAACTCATTTAAAAGATTTTATATTGAAAAATTAAAACGCCAGAAAGAGCTAAGACAGAAATAATAGAAAAGATTTGAATTAAATTTTTTAAAATAGGCTTTACCTCAATTGAAGCAATCAGTGATTCTTTTTCTTTCAAAGCTAATGGCTTTTCCCATACTTGGCCGTCATACCATCCTGATTCTTCGTATTCAACTTTTTCAGATGTTAATCTCTTAAATATGTGATTCCAGCCTAAATATAACCTTATTGAAATTAAGAGAGGTATTGACAAGCTGCTAAAAAAACTTAATAGAGTATATTTAAAAATGGATGTTTTGAAATATACACTTCCTGAAGAAATGACAAGAAATAGAACAAAACCTCCAAACCAGAATTTTATTAATGTAAGAACAAGAGACTTTTTTGTTTTTGGCCAAGAGAAAAGTTTGGATTTTGATAATTCTATAAATTCATTAGTGGGTTGTTGTTCTCTAGGGACAGGACATTTAGATTCGTTCATAAAATAAAATTATGGGAATATTAGATTTTCTCCATTACTCCAGAATGATTCAAGGTCATAATATTTTCTTATTTCTGGTTGAAAAATATTTACAATCAAATCACCATAATCGAGTAAAGCCCATTTCGCTTCGTTAACCCCTTCTTTTCGTATCGGTTCAATTTTAGCTTTTTTTCTAAGCTCTCCCTCTACAGAGTTGGTAATAGATCTAACTTGTACATCAGATAATCCTTCGGCAATCAAGATCCATTCACTTATGAATGATACTTTGTCAATTTTTATAAGTTTTATATCTTTTGCCTTTTTATCATCACATGCTTTGGCTGCTATTAAAACCAAATTTTTATTGTCCATAAACATTTTCGCTTGAAACTGATTTTTCTGAACCTTCTTGCTGAGATAATTCTGATCTTGCTTTTTCTGCACTTTTTCTTAAGGCATCTAATCTATCTTCATAGAAACTTCTTTTTTTCTTTTTTCTCGTCTTGTCTATTAACTCTTTTAATGCTCCTCCAAGACTTTTGTAAGCATTTGGAATGCTGTATCCAAATCTACATGCTATGTCTATAGCTCTTTCATCTGCAAAAATAGCATCTTGAAGTTTTTTTTCAGAATTATTTTTTAAATATAATCTATACCCTGCAAAACTTGATAAACCTAGAGCAAGTAATAAAAGTAACCCATCTTGAACCCACAACTCTCCTATCGCGCCTCCAAGACCTATGGCAAGAGCTGCCATTTCCCATCCATCTCTAGGAATTGTGTCATTTTGAATTTTCCCAACCTCGTGCCAAAATAATAGATTTCTGTGGTCAATAGCAAAGTTGTCCCATTCATCTAAATCAATTTGAATTTCTACTTCGTCACGACCGATTTCCTCAAGTGTTATTAAAGGTGGGTCAATAGCCGCAGCAGCTTCAACAAATACCCAACTTTCATTCTCTGGAGGCAACAAACTTTTAAGTCGCTGAAGTTCGCTCATAAAAAATTGATTTCTTTCAATACTATAGAAACAAATGTTGCTTTTCAAGTAACTTGATTAACATCTGATGATTTATAAGTAGCATTAGATAAATGAAGGTTTAAATTATGCCTCAAAGAGGTGATCTTAAAAAAATTCTTATTCTAGGTTCAGGCCCAATTGTTATAGGACAAGCATGCGAATTTGATTACTCTGGCACCCAAGCTTGCAAAGCTTTAAGAAATGCTGGTTATGAAATTGTTTTGATAAATTCAAATCCAGCATCAATAATGACTGATCCTGAGATCGCAAACAAAACATATATCGAACCATTAACTCCTGAAATTGTTACTCAGATAATTTTAAGAGAAAAACCTGATGCGATTCTTCCCACTATGGGAGGTCAAACTGCTTTGAATCTTGCGGTTAAATTATCAGAGTCAGATTTTTTAAAGCAAAATAATATTGAATTAATTGGTGCTGATTTAAAAGCTATTAATAAAGCTGAAGATAGAAAATTGTTTAAAGAATCGATGGAGAAAATAAACGTAAATGTTTGTCCATCTGGTATCGCTTCTAACATGGATGAAGCTTTAGAGGTATCAAAAAAAATTAGTTCCTATCCTCTCATAATAAGGCCTGCATTTACATTAGGTGGTGTAGGTGGTGGAATTGCTTTTAACCTTGAAGAATTTGTAGAGTTGTGTAAATTAGGTTTAGAGGAAAGTCCAAGTAATCAAATATTGATTGAAAAGTCTCTTATTGGATGGAAGGAGTTTGAACTAGAGGTAATGAGAGATACTGCTGATAACGTAGTAATAGTTTGCAGTATTGAAAATTTAGACCCAATGGGTGTCCACACTGGAGATTCGATTACTGTAGCTCCAGCTCAGACTTTAACAGATAAGGAGTATCAGAGATTAAGGGATTTGTCATTGAAGATTATTAGAGAAGTAGGAGTTGAAACCGGAGGTAGTAATATTCAATTTGCAATAAACCCATCTAATGGAGAAGTAATTGTCATAGAAATGAATCCCCGTGTGAGTAGATCCTCTGCTTTGGCAAGTAAGGCAACTGGATTCCCAATAGCTAAGATTGCAGCTTTATTATCTGTTGGCTATACACTTGATGAGATTATTAATGATATTACAAAAAAAACACCTGCATGTTTCGAACCATCAATTGATTACGTAGTTACTAAGATTCCAAGATTTGCTTTTGAAAAGTTTAAAGGTTCTTCGAATACCTTAAGCACTGCGATGAAATCCGTTGGTGAATCAATGGCAATAGGCCGTTCTTTTGAAGAATCTTTTCAGAAAGCATTAAGGTCATTAGAAGTAGGTGTTTTTGGATGGGAATGTGATTCACTCGATGAATTTAAAAATGAGGCTCACATTAAAAATAGTTTAAGAAACCCTACATCTGAAAGAATTCTTCTAATTAAAAAAGCTATGCAGCTTGGGAAAACTAATTCCTATATTCAAGAAGTTACAAATATAGATTTATGGTTTATCGAAAAATTACGTAATATCTTTAATTTTGAAAATGATTTTTTGAAAGATAAGGAACTTTATACTCTAGATAGAGATTTAATGTTACATACTAAACAATTAGGCTTTTCAGATCAACAGATAGCAAAGTTAACTAATTCTGAGTTTTTTGAAGTAAGAAGATACAGAAAAAAACTTAATATAATTCCGATTTATAAAACTGTTGATACTTGTTCAGCAGAATTCTCATCCTCAACTCCCTATCATTATTCAACTTATGAGGAATCTTTCATTAATTTTAATTCTCAAATTTTTGATAACGAGATTTCAGAAAATAGCAAATCAAAAAAAATTTTGATTTTAGGAGGAGGTCCAAACAGAATTGGTCAGGGAATAGAATTTGATTACTGTTGTTGTCATGCTTCATATCAAGCTTCTACAAATGGTTACAAAACAATAATGGTTAATAGTAACCCTGAAACAGTTTCTACAGATTATGATACCAGCGATATTTTATTTTTTGAGCCTGTAACTTTGGAGGATGTGCTCAACATAATAGAAGCTGAAAAACCTTATGGTTTGATTGTTCAATTTGGAGGTCAAACTCCTCTTAAATTATCATTACCTTTATTTGAATGGCTTAAATCTAATGATGGAGTTAGAACTGGATCAAAAATTCTTGGTACTTCTCCAATATCTATCGATTTAGCAGAAGATAGAGAGGAATTTACAAAAATTCTTGAAGAATTAAATATTAGACAACCTTTAAACGGTATTGCGCGTAATCAAAATGAAGCAGAAATAGTAGCAAAAAATATAGGATTCCCCTTGGTTGTAAGACCTTCTTATGTTTTAGGTGGAAGGGCAATGGAAATTGTTAAAGATGAGAATGAATTATCGAGATACATTTCTGAAGCGGTTAAGGTATCACCAGATCATCCAATCCTTCTTGATCAATATTTGAATAATGCAATTGAGATAGATGTTGATGCTTTATGCGATTCAGAGGGGTCGGTTGTAATTGCAGGCTTAATGGAACATGTTGAACCTGCAGGAATTCACTCAGGAGATTCAGCTTGTTGCTTACCATCTATTTCTCTTTCGACATCCACAATAGAAAATGTAAGAAACTGGACTGCATTAATTGCACAAAGATTAAATGTTGTTGGTTTAATTAATTTGCAATTTGCAGTATTAAATACAAATAATAAAGAAAATAAATTATTTATTCTTGAAGCAAATCCAAGAGCATCGAGGACAGTTCCATTTGTTTCAAAAGCCATAGGTAAACCAGTTGCAAAATTAGCTACTCAGTTAATGCAGGGTTTCACATTAGAAGATCTTAATTTCACAGAAGAATTTTCTCCAAAATATCAGGCAGTAAAAGAGGCCGTTTTACCTTTTAAAAGATTTCCTGGATCTGATACATTACTTGGCCCTGAAATGAGATCTACTGGAGAAGTAATGGGTTTAGCTAAGGATTTTGGAATTGCATATGCCAAGTCGGAATTGGCAGCAGGTAATGGTGTTCCTTCAAAAGGAGTAGCTTTTTTGTCTACAAATGATTTAGATAAAAAAAATCTTGAGGAAGTTGCTAGAGAACTTTTGATTCTAGGATTTAAATTAATCGCAACAAAAGGTACAGCCGCGTATTTGTTTCATTTAGGAATTCAAGTTGAAGAAGTGCTAAAAGTTCATGAAGGAAGACCAAATATTGAGGACCTAATTCGTTCGGGACTTGTTCAATTAATTATTAATACTCCAATTGGCTCACAGGCTCTTCATGATGATGCTTATTTAAGACGTGCCGCTTTAGAATATAATATACCAACTTTTACAACTATTCCTGGAGCAAAAGCAGCGATTAAGGCGATCAAAGCTTTGCAATGCAATAAAATTCAAACTTATTGTCTACAGGAAATCCATAATTATTAAAATTTTATTCTAAGTCTTTTAGTTTTTCTCTTAATTGATTAACTAAAGAGTTTCGACTAATTGAAAGTAATTTCAGTGTATCTTGATGCATCCTAAGTTGTGTCTCCGCTATTTGTAGTAATTTTATAGATTCTTTTATTTCATTAGAAAGTTCATTTATAAAATATTTTTTGCCTTCAAAGGTTAAAACTGGATTTGCAGAGTCTTTTGTATTTTCGTCCATGGATTTACTTTTTTAATAAATAAAATAGAACTATAATTTTTTAATCAATTGTTTTTCACATAATTCTTTATAAATACCAGGTTTATTTATTAAATCAATGTGTTTCCCAACTTCAATAATTTCACCTTTATCGAAAACGACAATTTTATTGGCCTCTTGAGTAGTGGCTAATCTATGAGCAATTACAATAACTGTTCTATCTTTCATAGCTCTATTAAGTCCTTTTTGTACTTCAGATTCTGATTCTGCATCTAACGCACTTGTTGCCTCATCTAAAAGAAGAATCGAGGGGTTCCCGAGTATTGCTCTTGCAATTGCTATCCTCTGGATCTGACCACCTGAGAAATTTGATCCTCTTTCAGTTACCTCAGTTTCATATTTCTCAGGAAGCTTTTGAATGAAGTTGTGAGCGTTTGCTTTTCTTGCTGATTCTATAACTTCTTCTTTGGTGAAATTTCTGCCCATTCTTATTACATCAATAATTGTTCCTGAAAACAAAAAAGGCTGTTGTTGTACTAATGCAATGTTTTTTCTAATATCTTTTGTATTTAATATTTTGAGATTTTTATCATCTATAAAAATGTCTCCATTATTTGGAGTTATAAACTTTAATATCAAAGCCAACATTGTACTTTTACCTGCTCCAGAAGCTCCAACAAATGCTGTGACTTCTCCACTTTTAATTTCTAAATTTATATTTTTAAGTACTTGATTATCTTTTTTGTAAGCAAAATTTACTTTCTTGAAACTTATTTTGCCTTCAAAATTGGATATCCTTCGTAAATTCTCTTTACCATCTTCTATAGGTTCTTGATTTATGTTTTTCAACCTTTTTATTGAGGCTTCTGCCTGTTTATAGTCATTAAAATTTGTACTTACATGGCTTATTGGATCAATAAGCATTAATATTGCTGCAAAAAAACTACTAAATTCTTCGCTTGTTAGGAGGCCTAGTTTGATTCTTGCGGCTCCTAAACCTAATATTGCTAATATTCCAAATGCTTCAACAAATCCTACAACTGGATGTTGGAATGCAAGTAATTTTAATGTTTTATATTTTGCTTTTTTATTTGTACTTAATCTTTTATAAAATCTTTTCTCTATCCAATTTTCTGCAGCAAAAGCTCTTATCGTGGACATTCCATTTATAGATTCACCTATTAAACCTGCTAAATTACTTGTTGATTCTTGGCTTTTTTCGGATGCTATTAAAACTCTTCTACCAAAACTGTTAACTGAAAGAATAATTAATGGTGCTAAAACGAATGTTGATACTGTTAGTGACCAGTCTAAATAAAACATGTAGATTATTACCGCTAACAACTGTAAAGTACATGGAATAGTATCTTGAGCTGTTTTATAAATAACTTCGCTTACCCTATCGGCATCTTCTGTAAGCCTGTATGTGATATCCCCTGCTGAAATATTTTCAACAGAATTGATCTTTATTTTTTGAATTCTGCTAAATAAATTTCCTCTCATCACTTCACTAATTTCTAAAGATGGTTTTGCTATGAATACATCCTGTCCAAATTGAGCAGTTTTCTGAACTAAAAATACAAATAAAGATTTAATTATAATGCTAGAAACTTTTGAGAGATCACCTGACCCAATTGCTGGGATTAAGTTTCCAGCTAAATAAGCTAATAAAGGCCAACAAGCTACGTAAATAAGCATGCATATAAAACCCTTGATAAACCTATTAGAATATGGTCTGACTGGTGGTATTAGTCTCAAGATATTATATATTTAATTGTTTATCCTACTTTATCAATATCTTTGGGTATAAAAAACAATGAAATTGGATCAATTCTTAAAATGGAAAAATTTGGTATCTTCTGGTGGCGAAGCAAAAAATATTATTAAATCCGGTTCTGTTAAGGTTAATGGTGTAATTGAGACTAGGAGAGGAAGGAAGTTAAACAAGGGAGATAAAGTAATATTTCTAAAAAATGAATTAATTTTTGAATAGTTAGCTTATTCAACTCGCTTTGTATTATTATATTTTTCTTGGAGTTAGTATTTTGAGAAAATCTGTAATTGCTGGTAATTGGAAAATGCACATGACTTGTGCTGAAGCTAAATCCTATTTAGAAGAGTTTATTCCTTTAATAAAAAATATTAAAGGCGATCGTAAAGTTGTTATTGCTCCACCTTTTACAGCTATTTCAACCTTTTCTGATCATTCTGATTTTGATTATCTAGATATTTCTAGTCAAAATATTCATTGGGAAGATCAAGGAGCATTTACTGCAGAAATATCTCCAAAAATGCTTCTTGAACATGGTGTCTCATATGCAATTGTTGGACATAGTGAACCCAGGAAATATTTTAGTGAAAGTGATGAACAAATTAATAAAAGAGCAGTTTTTGCTCAATCTAGTGGGCTTACTCCAATAGTTTGTGTTGGAGAAACATTAGAACAAAGAGAGAGAGGAGAAGCTGATAGAGTTATTACAAGACAAGTTGAACAAGGATTAGAAAAAACAGACCCATCAAATTTAATTGTTGCATATGAACCAATATGGGCTATTGGTACTGGGAAAACATGTGAGGCAGAAGACGCTAATAAGATATGTTCTTTGATTCGGAAATTAATAGGTTTTGATGATGTAATTATTCAATATGGAGGATCTGTTAAACCTAATAATATCGACGAAATCATGTCAATGAGTGATATAGATGGGGTGTTAGTTGGTGGTGCTTCATTAGATCCGAATAGTTTCGCGAGAATTGCAAATTATCAATAAGAAAAATCCATGGCCAAAAGACTGGGGCCAAAAAACTTCAATTATGGGAGTTATTAATTTAACTCCTGATTCATTTAGTGATGGTGGGGAATTAAACTCTTCAAAAAAAGTTTTAGATCAAGTAAATCATTTCTTGAGCAATGGTGTTGATGTTATTGATCTTGGAGCTCAAAGTACGAGACCTGGGGCTGAAGAAGTCGGATCTAGTATAGAAATAAAAAGATTAATCCCATATCTAAGATTAATAAAATCTGAATTTCCAGATGTTTTAATTTCTATTGATACTTTTAATTCTGAAGTGGCTTACGAAGCTCTTTTAAATGGTGCTAATTGGATAAATGATGTCACGGGAGGAAGAAGAGATACAAAAATTTTGGATATAGTATCAAAATTCAACTGTCCCTTCGTCATAACTCATAGTCGTGGCAATAGTCAAAATATGGATCAACTCTCTAATTACCATAATGTATTGAGTGATGTTAAGTGCTCGCTTGATAACTTAATAAAGAATGCTTTAGAAAAAAATATATCTGAAAGAAATATAATTTTGGATCCTGGAATTGGTTTTTCCAAGGATATCATTCATAATTTGGAAATTTTGAGAAACTTAGATGTATTAAAAAAATGGAATTTCCCAATTTTGATAGGTGCATCTAGAAAGAGATTTATAGGAGAAATTTTGAATGAGAAAAATCCAAAAGAAAGGGATATAGGAACACTTGCAATAAGTTGTCTTTGTTCTCAATTTAATATCGACATTGTGAGGGTTCACAACGTCAAATTAAATTATCAAATCCTTAAAGTAGCTGATAGGATTTACAGAAAAAGATAAATTTATTATTCTTTAACTCCTTCGATTTTATCCTCTACCTCTTGGTAAAGTTCTTTCAACTGTTCTATATTTTCATCTGAAGTTTCCCAATATCCCCTACCATTGACTTCTAGCAATGTTCCAACAATTCTTCTGAAACTATTAGGATTAAGATCCATTAATCTTTTCCTCATCTCTTCGTCATTTATAAATGTTTCATTGGTTTCTTCATATACAAAATTATCTACTTGGCCACTTGTAGCGCTCCAACCAAGAGTGTAATTAAGTCTGTTAGAGAGTTCTCTAACTCCTTCGTAACCTGATTTGAGCATACCTTCATACCACTTAGGATTTAAAAGTTTTGTTCTTGAGTCTAATCTGATAGTTTCTCCAAGTGTTCTAACTTGAGCATTAGAAGTGGTTGTATCCGCTATGTAACTACTTGGTTCTTTTCCATCATCTCTTAATGTCTTGATCAATTTTGTTGGATCCGAATCAAAATAATGACTTACATCTGTTAATGAAATCTCTGAAGAATCAAGGTTTTGAAATGTAACATCTGCTGTTTTCATTACTGACTCAAAAACTTCTCTTTTTTGGTTCATCTCACCTGGGTTATCGGCATTAAACGCATATGTTTTGCGAGATAAATACATTTCTTGTAATTCATTTTCTTCCTCCCATGTTGAATTTTCTACGGCTAAATTAACATTTGAACTGTAACTTCCACTTGCATTAGAGAATACTCTCGCTGAAGCTTCTCTGATCGAAGTGCCTTCTTTTTCTGCTTGTTCTAGTGAATGTTTCCTTACAAAATTAGATTCCAATGGTTCATCAGCTTCAGCTGCTAATTTGACTGCCTGATCTATTAATGCCATTTGGTTGATAAATAGATCTCTAAATACTCCTGAACAGTTAACTACTACATCTATTCTTGGCCTACCTAATTCTTGTAAAGGGATTAATTCTAGTTTGTTAATTCTTCCAACAGAATCTGGTTTTGGTTTTACACCGACAAACCATAAGATTTGTGCCAGTGATTCTCCATAAGTTTTGATGTTATCAGTACCCCATAAAACACAAGCTATTGTTTCAGGCCAAGTTCCTTGCTCTTCTTTTTGTCTTTCAATTAATTTGTCAACAACAGACTTAGCTGCAGCTACTGCTGCTGTGGTTGGGATTGATTGAGGATCAAGTGCATGGATATTTTTACCACTGGGCAAAACACCTGGATTTCTTATGGGATCTCCACCTGGTCCAGGTAAAACATAATTTCCATCTAGTGCTTTAATGAGGCTATCCATTTCTTTGTCTGCGCAGACCTGTTCCAGACAGAAAAGTAAGTAATCAAATAATTTATTTAATTCCTTCTGATTAACTTCATTAAATCCATTTAATCTGCAGACTCTTAGCCAAGGGGTAGGTAGATTTAGACCAAAAACTTTAAGTAAATCGAAAAGTTTAGAAAGAAGTGATTTTTCTAAATAAACTCTGCCATCAACAATTTTTAAAGAGTTGACCATCGCAAAAATCGACTCTCTTGCTGTCTTTATGATTTTTTCATTTAACTCTACAAATTTAAGTTCACCTTTATTATTACCATCATAAATTTGTTCAATAGTTAAACCGATGGATTCTGCGAGTAATCCAGGAAGAGATCTTAATCCTTCTTGTTCTCTCTCTAAAGATGCAATATTTACAAGTGTTGCAACAGCTTCTTCTGCTGTTGGAGCTTCTCCAATAGTATGAAGACCGCAAGGTAACAATCTACTTTCAATTTCCATCAACTGTTTATAGACATTACCAACAAATAAATCTCTTTCATCTATTGAAAGTTCTTCTACGTCTTTTGAAGGAAGATCTACATCTTTGTCAAGGTTACATTGTTTAGAAGTCTCAACTATTGCATTAACAATTTGAACACCCCTGCTATTTTCTCTTAACTGTTGATAAGAACCAACAAGTTCACTTAGTTCTTTAAGTCCTTTGTAGAGCCCTGCATTTTCCGCTGGAGGAGTCAGATAACTAATAGTTGAAGCATATCCTCTCCTCTTAGCAATTGTTGCTTCAGATGGATTATTGGCTGCATAGTAATACAAATTAGGCAATGATCCAATGAGAGAATCCGGATAGCACGTTTCACTCATGCCCATCTGCTTCCCAGGCATGAATTCAAGTGAGCCATGAGTTCCAAAATGAAGAACAGCATCTGCACCCCAGATTTTTTCTACATACGTGTAATAAGCAGCAAAACCATGATGAGGACTAGCACTTCTTGAATAGAGCAATCTCATGGGATCACCTTCATAACCGAATGTAGGTTGAACTCCTATAAAAACATTTCCAAAATGTTTTCCATAGATAAGAAGGTTTTGTCCGTCACTATTAAGGTTTCCAGGAGGTTTACCCCAATTTTCCTCGAGTCTTTGTGAATATGGAGTGAACTCTTCGTATTCTTTAACTGACATCTTATGAGCAATATTTAACTCTGGAGAACCATCCATCGCTTCAGGGTTGTTAATTACTTTTTCCATTAATTCTTTTGAATTACTTGGAAGTTCATCTATTTGATATCCTTTCGATTTCATTTCAAGAAGTACTCTATAAATTGAACCAAAGACATTCAAGTATGCTGCCGTACCAACATTTCCTTTGTCTGGTGGAAAACTAAATACTGTGATGGCTAATTTTTTATCCTTTCTTTCTTTAACTCTTAAAGTTGACCATTTTATTGCTCTTTCAGCTATTACATCAACTCGATCTTGGAGAGTATGAGCCTTACCTGTAGCATCATCACGACCTGAGAGAATAATAGGCTCAATAGCACCATCAAGCTCTGGAATTGCAATCTGAAGTGCCACCTGAACAGGATGTAAACCTAGATCACTATCTTCCCATTCTTGTGTGGTTTGGAAGACTAATGGAAGTGCAACCATATAGGGTCTGTTTAACCTTTTTAAGGCTTCAATTGCTTTAGGATGATCTTGTCTTGCTGGACCACCAACTAATGCAAATCCTGTTAGAGATACAACTCCATCTACTATAGGTTGATCCTTATTTATGGAATCATAATAAAATTCATTAACTGGTTTAGAAAAATCTAGACCTCCACAGAATATAGGTAGTACTCTCGCTCCTCTGTATTCCAATTCTTGAATAACAGCAACGTAATGAGCATCATCTCCCGTAACGATATGACTCCTTTGAAGTACTAAGCCTATTCTTGGAGTTTTGTCATCTTTAGGATTTATATCTTTCCTATCATTTTCCCAATTTTGATATTCTTCAAGACTTTCAAACATGCAAGGAGCAAGAGGATGCCAAATTCCTAAATCTGGGAATGTTTCTGGGTCTTGAATTTTGAATTCTTCTATTTGATCTTTTATGGTCTCTGAAACAGCGTACTTTTCAGAGATCATTAACAAGAAGTTTTTTAAGTTCTCAGTGGTACCACCTAACCAGTACTGAAAACTCAGAATGAATGTTCTTGCATCTTGAGCTTTTTCTACTGGTAGATATTTAAGTATTGAAGGTAGTGTATTTAATAACTTCAACATTGAATCTTGGAAACTTGCTCCATCAGATTCTTTTTTCTTTTTTATTAAATCTCCAATAATACTTTTAGATTGACCAAGTTGGGCCATACTAAATGAACCTAGCTTATTTAATCTCATTACCTCTGGCATGGAGGGGAAAACGATTGATGCTTTGAGTTTGTCTTTAAATGGAGATACTGCATCTACCACTTTTTGAGCAAGGTCTTCAATGAAAATTAGAGAAGCAACGAATATATCTGCATTGGCAATATCTTGTTTAAAATCTTCAAAATTACTATCGTTCCTTAGTTCTTCGATAAGATAGCCGCTAAGATCTATACCTATTGGGCCATTCATCTTATTTATTGACTTTGCAGCTTCCGTTAAGGAATTTTGGTATTGTGGCTCAAGGACAACATAAACTGCTTTTATTACAACTTTGTGTTTGTTATCCTCAACAGGAGATACTCTGCGGTTTGCTGAGCGGACCTGCGTAAACATTGATTTTCTTTAAGTATTTCTACCAGCCTACGAATGAAAAGACGTTATTGTGTGCAATATAAATAGCGTGTAACAACCTTTAAAAAAAAAATTTTTAAAAAAATGATTGAAAATTCTAAAAAACCTATACCAGTACTAGTATCCGGAGCTTTAGGAAGAATGGGTAGCGAAGTTGTTAATACTGTATTAAATTCTACAGATTGTGAACTTGTGGCAGCAATCGATATAAACGAAGATAACAATGGCTCAAATATTTCTGAACTATTGAAGGTAAAAAATTGTGATGTTTTTGTTTCAAATGATTTTGAAGGAACTTTATGTTCTATTAGTCAAAATTATAGAAATGAAAATATCAAACCTGTCCTCGTTGATTTTACTCATCCTGACTCTGTATTTGAAAATACTAGATCAGCTATTGCATATGGTGTATCACCAATAGTAGGAACTACAGGTCTAAGCCCTTCGCAAATACAAGATTTGTCTGTTTTTGCTCAAAAAGCATCGGTTGGTTGTGCAATAATTCCTAATTTTTCGGTAGGTATGGTTCTTCTTCAGCAGGCGGCATCGGTAGCTGCAAGGTTTTATGACAATATTGAATTAATAGAGATGCATCATAATCAAAAAGCTGATTCTCCTAGTGGGACGTGTATAAAAACTGCAGAAATGATTGAAGAATATCCAAAGAAATTTAATCAGAATTTAGTAAAAGAGTCTGAATCATTGAAAGGTGTTCGGGGTGGGCTCAGAGATTCAGGAATTAATATACATTCTGTGAGATTACCAGGATTACTCGCTCATCAGTTAGTAATTATGGGATCTCCAGGTGAAACTTACACAATCAAGCATGACACTATTGATAGAAAGGCCTATATGCCAGGAGTTTTACAGGCTATTAAAAAAATTGGTAATTATGAAACTTTAGTTTACGGACTTGAAAAATTGATTTTTTAAAATGTTAATTCCAATTAATTCAAGTCAAATTTCAAAACTTATTCCTGCAGTTGGGACAGGAAGTCAATTTAAGTACGCGTTGGGGAATCCGCGAAAAATTCTTCAAAGAGTAATAGTGTCTTCAATTGGCGGATTTATCACATTAATTATTAGTTCGACTGGAGATCAAACTAATAATTTCTGGTTATTCCTATGTGTAGGTTTCTTTTTGTATATCATCTGGGGCCCAATTCTTGAATCAAGTAGAAAAAATTTGCAATTAAGAAAATATAAATTTTTTTCTATATTTGATGGCTATATATCAGATATCTATAAAACAGAAAAGATTGAAAGTTCAAGAGAACAATCCAATAGACAAGGTCGATTAGAAGTTATCGAAAACAAAAGGACTTGGTTAGTCCTTGAATTAGAAGATGAAGATGGTTATTTGGAAAAATTAAGTTTTCCTATGGAAAATAAGCACAGTCAAATTAGGGTGGGTTCGAGTATTAGATGTTTAATAACATCTGATAACCGTAATTTTGACAGAGATTTTTATTTGACCGATGCTTGGCTTCCTGAAATTAACTTATGGGTTGGTGAGTACCCATATTTATTAAGACCAGCATTTGAGGAAATTTGCTATATTTATTTGAATAGATAGTTGATGCTTATATAATACGATGAAAAATAAATTCAATTTTAAAATTGTTGGATCAGGTCCTACAGGTTTATTACTTTCAATTGCGCTTTCAAAATTTGATTGCAATATTTTTTTAACTGATTTACTAACAAAAGATAGATTAATTGATAAAGATAAAACTTATGCAATTACTCACTCAACAAGAAAAATCTTATCTAAATTCAAACTTTGGGAAAAATTAGAACCATTTTTATTTGGCTTTGATACCCTTTCAATTTCAGATAGTGTAACTTCTGCTTTTACCAATTTATCAACTTCTGACTTAGATGATGATATAAGTTCTGCTGAAAATATTGGCTGGGTAGTTAAACATTCGGATCTCATGAACGTATTTTTTCAAGAGATTGATAATTATGAAAATATTTTTTTTATGACCCCTCAGATATTGTTACGTAAAAAAATATTATTTGATTATCAATTCTTTTCAACAGGAGCAAACTCCCTTGATAAAAAAATCTTAGATTTTATTGATATAAAAAAATCTTATGATCAGTCTTGTTTAACTTTTAAAGTTTCTCTTAGAGGTAATTGTGAAAAGCGAGCTTATGAAATTTTTAGAAAAGAAGGCCCACTTGCATTATTACCTTTAGAAAAAAACTTATATCAAGTAATTTGGACTTCCAATACATTAAAGGCAATTGAAAGGTTAAATTCTGACAAGAATTTTTTAATGGATAATTTATCAACAATATTGCCAGATGAATTTAAGTTGGATCAAATAATTGGCGAGTTTAATATTTTTCCTGTTTCATTATCCTTAAATTTACCAGTTTTAAATTTTAAAAAATTAGTTTTTGTAGGAGATGCATTTCATACATTTCATCCTGTTGGTGGTCAGGGTCTAAATATATGTTGGAGAGATGTTAATACTATATATGATCTTTTGAATAAAAATACTGCTATTACTAAAATGCAATTGATATTATTTAAATTTAAGTATTTTTCAAGCAGGATTTTAGATATTATCTTCACTATTTTTATAACTGACTCATTGATATCAATTTTTGCTAACAGAAACGTTTTTTTATTTCCAATTAGGAAATTTTCATTTTTGCTTTTAAATAAATTTCTTTTTACAAGAAAATTAGTCCTAAATCAAATGACTAAATCTCTCATTTACTCAAGTATTAAATAGAATTAATGAATAATTATTTATCTAGAGAAATGATAATTTATTTATTTAATGAATTAGGTTTAGATGAATCTACTATTGAACTTGGTATAAAATTATCAATAAAAAATAACACTTCATTACCAATATTATTATGGAGTTATGGAATGCTAACTATTGAAGAATTAGATAAGTTATATTCTTTTTTATTTCAAAAAATGGATAAATAATCCTGTTATAATAAGGCAATATTTTAATAAAGAACAATTAAAGTTTTAACTAGAGGAAATCAGGTATCAAGAAAATCTATAGAGAAGCTTGATTTTTTATTATTAATACTAGAAACTATTGACTTAAATGGTATCCAGTCCCTTTATGCCTTATCAAATAGGCTTAATCTAAATAATGTTTTACCAAATAAAGTGACTATTTGGAAATTAAGGAACAATAATCCATTGAGAAAATCTTATGTTAATAACAATATTAAAATTAACGAATTCGATGCCTTAATTAGAATTACAGTTGAAATGTCTAAATATTTATATCCCTATATCAGAGAGATACTGAAATCTAAAGAAGATATTGAAGAGAATTCATTTATTTGGAATGATTTTAATAAGAGATTTATTGAGTTGATTAAAGAGAGATTTAATATAGATAGTATGAAAGTAAAAAAGCTTTTAAATCAAGCAGAAAATGATGAGATTATCATTAAATCTTTGCTTATTTTATCTTTTTGCATTTCAAATCAGGGTTATCAAAAGTTGAAGAATTTTTTATACGATTTTTAATATGATTCAAAACAAATTGTCATTTCATCAATCTTCAGCAAGTCTCGAAATAATCGGATTGCCAGATTACTCCAATAATGAAAATAAAGATCAAATATCTATAATTTCTCAATGGAATTTAACCATAGTTGATAAACCACTTATTGAAGGAAAATTAGAACATTTAAGATCTATTATGGATGCTTTTTATATTTATTCAAATCTTTTAATCAAAAACGAAATCCCAATATATAAGTCTAAATTAATCGATATAAAAGCCGATAATCTCCACATACATAATATTGTTCTCAAAAGCTCTAAACCAAATGTAAAGCCTTTAGTTTTTAATATTGGTAATTCATTGCTTTCAGATATCATAAATTGTTTTGATCAGTTAAATGAATCGCCAAAAGTAAGAATTAAAAAAACGGATATACTTACAAACATTCCTAAAAAATTAAGATTTGGTTTAAATAAAAAAGTTAAATATTTCAATTTCTTTATTCCACCGTTTTTTGCAATTTGCTCTTTAATTTTATTCTCTTCTTCTTTTATTTATTTTTTTAGTCCTCTTGAGAATATAGAAAAAAAAGAACTTATAAATCCTGAATAAAGAGCAATTAGCATCTTAAATACAAACACGATAATATAGGTTAATTTCTTTTCAGAGTAATCAAATTGATTCTTTGAGCTTTGATTTATGGCAGATTTAAACATCCCAAATTTGAATATTAAAACTGATAAATATATTTTTAAAAAAAAATTAAATTTAAGAAGAAAATCTAAAAGAAGGGTATTTACAGAATCTTTCTTTTTGTTTATTTTGAGTGTTTTATTATTTTATATAAATTATTTAATTCCTAATAAAAATTTGCTGTTGCAAAATCTACCTTCGACATTTAATAAATCTTTTTTACTATTAATTGACCTTTTTTCATATCTCTATGAAATATTTTTGGTAATTTTTATTTTTGTATCTTTTTTTACTGCTCTTATTTTAATGATAGGTAGTTTTAATAGGTTATTTAAAGTCTCGAAGAGAAAATCAAAACAAATTATTTATAAATAATATTAAATTGGTTGCATTAGGCCACCACTTCCTGAATCAGAATCATCATCATCATTTTCTGTCTCTTCTCCAAATAATGCAAATATGCCAAGTACAATCGATGACAGAATAATTGATAAGGGTAAAATCGAAGTTTGGATTCCGACGTCTATATATTCACCCATAAAACAAATAAATTTTTTTAAAGCTAACCGAAATCAAACTGATTCGCGGATTTTAAATAATTATTTAATAATTTATTTTCTTTTAATGAGTTCTTTATCGAAATTCTTTATTTCTCTTTCAAAAGAACTGAACCACAACATTAGTTGATCAATTTGATTTTGAATTTCAGTTGCACCTAAACCTCTTATAGTGATGATTGAAAATTGTTCGCCTTCATTAAAATTAAACTTATTTTGAACACTACTTGCCAAAGAATTTTTAAGAATTTTAAAAGTAGAATTTTTTAATTTTGTCTCTATAAGGATGTTTGGCTTTTTGAGCTTGATCTTATTAAAACCACATTTTTTAGCTAGTAATTTTAGCCTCATTATCATTATTAAGGACTCAACAGGTTTGGGTAAGTTTCCATATCTATTCACCCAGTCTGTAGCTAATTCAGTTAATTCATCATTATTTGAACATTCAGTGGCTGATTTGTAAGCCTCAAGCTTCTCTTCTCTGTTTAATATCCATGTTGCAGGTATAAATGCATTTATTGGCAGATCAATTTGAGTGTCGTTAACTTCAGGTATTTCTTGCCCACTGATTTCTGAAATACACTCATGTAGCATTTCTATATATAAATCATATCCAATAGCATTAACCTTTCCACTTTGTTCTTCTCCTAGTAAACTACCAACACCTCTTATTTCCATATCTTTCATTGCAAGTTGGTATCCACTTCCTAGTTCTGTAAAGTCTTTTATCGCTTTCAATCTTTGTTTTGCAGCGTCATTAATTATATTAATATTTGGATAAAATAACCAAGCATGTGCTTGTACACCGCTTCTACCAACTCTCCCTCTAAGTTGATAAAGTTGTGAAAGTCCAAATTTGTGAGAATCTTCAATAATAATTGTATTTACTTTAGGGATGTCTAATCCACTTTCAATTATGGTTGTGCATATCATTAGATCTACTTCTCCATTATTAAAAGCAATCATTGCATTTTCAAGCTCTGTTTCGTTCATTTGTCCATGAGCAATAATAAATTTTAAGCTGGGAAAAATATTTTTTAATTTATTTACAGCTTGATCGATATCAGAAATTCTTGGAAGAACATAAAATATTTGCCCTCCCCTATCAAGTTCTTGATTAATTGCAGTTCTTATAACATCCATATTTATTTCAGATAAATATGTTTTTATTGATCTTCTTGATGGAGGAGGAGTATTTAATAAGCTCATTTGTCTCAGTCCAGATAAGCTCATATAAAGAGTTCTTGGAATTGGAGTTGCGGACAGAGTTAAAACGTCTATGTTGGTTTTAATTTTTTTAATTTTCTCCTTTTGTCTTACTCCAAATCTTTGTTCTTCATCAATTACTAGTAGTCCTAAGTTTTTAATTTCAATTTCTTTTCCTAAAATTTGGTGCGTTGCTACAACTAAATCAATTTTATTATTTTTCAACCCTGCATAGATTTCCTTTCTCTCATTAAGGGTTTTGAATCTATTTAGTAATGAAACTTTTATTGGGTAAGGTGAAAATCTATTATTTATTGTCCTCCAATGTTGCTGAGCTAGGATGGTTGTCGGTGCTAGTAATATTACTTGTTTGCCTGATGTAATAGCCTTAAAAATAGCCCGAATAGCTACTTCTGTTTTGCCAAATCCTACATCTCCACAAACTAGCCTGTCCATTGGCTTATCGCTTTCCATATCAGATTTTATTTCTTCTACAGCAGTAATTTGATCAGGTGTTGGTTGATAGGGAAATGATTCCTCTAATTCATCTTGCCAAGGACCATCTTCTGGGTATATATGACCCTTTAATTTTTCTCTCCTGGCATAAAGTTTTAATATATCGACGGCAACTTTTTTGATTTGTTTCTTATTTTTATCTTTAATTCTCTCCCATTCGGTCCCTCCTAATTTATTAATTTTCGGCTTTATATTTCCGCTTGATCGATATCTGTTAACACTACCAAGTTGATCAGCAGCAACACTTATCTTCCCATCTTGATACTGAATGACTAAATAATCTCTTGAATCTCCAGTTATATTTATTTTTTCTATTTTTAAAAATTTTCCTATTCCATGATTTTTATGAACTATAAAATCACCTGGACTAATCTTATTCACATTTATATTTGAATTGATACTTCTTTTTTTTCTTCTTATGAATACATTATTAAAAAGAGATTGTTGTGAAAATAATTCTTTATCTGTTATGAGGACAACTTTCCATATCGGAAGATAAAAACCCTCGATTTCATAATTGTTCTTATTTTTTATAATTAAAGGAGTTGAATTATTAATTGACTTAAATGCTTCACCAATATCATTAGGATTTTTTAAGAAGTTTGTATTACATTCGTGCTCAAAAAGTAAAGTCCTAGTTCTCAATGGCTGTGCAGATAATATCCATACTTTTTCATTATTTTTTATATTTATATTTATATCATTGGATAATTTGCCTATATTTTTAGAGTATGAATTTAATCTTTTATCGTTTAACAAAAACCTATTATCAATATTAACTTTAGATTCAAATTCATAAAATTTTATTAAATTAAAATTTCCTAGTGAATTTAATATTTCATCAAACTTTAAATGCAAATTAGGTTTAGCCTCTATATTAATATCATTATTTTTAAGGTTCTCATTTAATTCATACGCACAATTATCAAAATTACTTTCTGAATCTAGATACCAATTATTTGCAAATTTTTTGCAATCTTCTAGTTCATCAATTACAAGAATTGTTTCCCTATTTATAAAATCTATTATATTTGAAGGTTTTTCTTCAATTATTCCTAAATAACGATCAAGATTATTTTTATTTATATCTTTTGAATAAAAAAGATTGTTCTTAGATAAATTATTTAACTTATCTTTTATTAGCAAATCAAATCCAGCTTGTATTATTTCAATATTATTTATACTTTCTAATGTTTTCTGTGTATGTGGATCAAATTCTCTTATCTTTTCAATTAAATTATCAAAAAATTCTAATCTTATAGGTAACTCATTATTGACTGGATAAATATCAATTATTTCCCCTCTCCTACTCCAGAATCCTTCTGTTGAAGTTATATTATCCTTCGTATAACCCAGCAAAGTAAGTTTATTTGCTAATTCTTGAATCTCGATTTGTACACCTTTTTGCAAATCTAACTTGTTTTCAATAAATAAGTTTTTATTTATTAGATGAGGTTGTAGTGATCTCTCTGTTGATATAACAATATTAAGTTCATCTTTCTCTTTTTTTATTAATTTGGATAAAACAGTAAGCTGACTAAATTCAATCTCTTTGGATTTATTAATTGACCCGTATGGTAGATGTTCTGTTGGAGGATAATATAAAACTGCTTTATTATTTATACTTTCAAAATAACCAATCCATTTGTAGGCAATTTCTACATTCGGACAAATTAATAATATATTTTTTTCCTCTTTTTTTGCGATGCTATCTAAAATTATTGATTTTGCATATCTACTTGAACCAACAATATTTAATTCATTATTTTTTGAAATTCTTTTTATTAATTCAGAAGTAATTTGTGAGTTCGAAATATAATCAACTAAAGTATTTAAACTCATTTATAGTTATCAATCTTGATTACAAATATCCGATACATTATATTAGATTTTATACTGATTGTGAATAATATTTGATGGATTCAGCCGCTATAAATTCTTTTATACCCACACTAGATCAAGTAGACAGTTGGTACGAAATCTTTACACTTTTACCAATATTAATTGCTCTAGAATTATTATTATCTGCAGATAATGCTGTCGCACTAGCTTCTCTTACTAAATCCCTCGACAGTTCAGAATTAAGGTCAAGAGCCTTAAATATTGGTATAACAATATCTTTATTATTTAGAATTATTCTCATTATATTATCTAATGTTCTTCTCAAGTTTATTCTTATTAGAGTTTTTGCTGGTTTTTATTTAATATACTTATTCTTCTCAAATGTTTTTTTAAATTCAGATATAGAAAACGCTGAAAATGGGACAGATAATAATAAAAATAAATTTAGGTTCTTAAGGGTTGTAGCGCTTCTTTCAATTACTGATTTTGCATTTTCAATAGACAGTATCACTACTGCAGTAGCTATAAGCGATCAATACATATTAATTATATTTGGAGCAGTAATTGGAGTATTAGCCTTAAGATTTACATCGGGGATTTTTCTAAAACTTCTGGATATATTTTCTAGATTAGAAACAGCCGGTTACGTAGCAATTTTAATCGTTGGGATTAAACTTTTACTAAATACGTTAATTAAAGAATCTATTCTTCCAGATTATTATTTTTATATTTTGATTCTTTTTGCTTTCATTTGGGGATTCTCTAAAAAAGAATCTAAAAATTAATCTGAGAGATATTCACCCACTGATGGCTTTAACTGTTGTATCAATTGATTTTTGCTAGAAATGTTTTTGCCTTCAAGTTTTGCTTCTAACAAAATAATAGGATCAGTTTTAGTTGAAATAATTATTCCTTCATTTTCTATGACAGCAAGAATAATACCTGTTCTTGAATTATTGCTCATGAAAAGGTATTTTTCGTTTTTAATTACATCAATACTCAAAACTTTGATTTTAAGTATTTTTAGGTTCTTACCTCTAAAAGTTGTATTTGCTCGCGGGTATAATGCCTTTATTTTTTGAGAAATTTTTATTGCATCATTACCCCAATCAATTTTAAAGTCTGATTTTTCAATCATTCTTGCGTAAGTAATTTCTCTTCCAAGGGTATTTTGTTTTGTTAATTGAAAATTAGTATTTTTATTAATATTTTCTTCTATTAAAGATGTACTATTTAAAAATAATTTTGCCGATAAAATACTAAGTTTTTCCGAAAGTGTATTTAAATTATCGTTATTATTGATTTTAATTTTTTCTTCCAACAATATGTCGCCAGTATCTAGTCCCTCATTCATTTTCATAATTCCCACACCTGTAAATTCATCGCCTTTTATCAGGGACCATTGAATTGGGGCAGCACCACGCCATCTTGGAAGTAATGAAGCATGTGCGTTCCAACAACCAAATTTTGGGATTTCCAATATCTCTTTGGGTAAAATTTTCCCATAAGCTATAACAATAAATAAATCACAAGAAATTGATTTAAGTTCATTTATAAAATCTATATTCCCCCTGATTTTTTCTGGAGTATAAATTTTTATAGATTCTTGCTCAGCAATGCTTTTAACAGGTGAGGATATTAATTTATTTCCCCTAGATCTTTTCTTATCCGGTTGGCTAACTACTGCAATTACCTCGTGCTTAGATTTAATAAAAATATCAAGACTCGGAATTGAATATTCAGGTGTTCCCCAGAATATAATTCTCACGCGTCACCAGTTATTGATAATTCATTTACCCATATATGTGGAGAAATTCCACTTGTTGTTACTTCCTGGTTTGATTCAATATTAACTATATTTTTTAAAAGATATTTGAAATCGCCTGCTACAGTTGCAGATTCTATTGAGATTTTTTTACCGTTTTTATAGAGCCATCCATCAAATGGAAGAGAGAATGAACCTTGACTTGCTCTGACACCTGCATGGATTGCATTTAATTCTTCAATATAAACAAATTCTCCCTCATAAGTAGAGTGATCTAATGATGTTTTTAAATCTGAGTTTACCTTTGATTTCTCAACTACTATCCAATCAGGAGATACTGAAACTTTTGATCCTAGTCCAGCGTGGCCTGTGGGGATTGTTTTAAATATTCTTGCAGTTGATTCAGAATGTATAAAATTTTCAAGTCTCCCTTTGTTAATTAAACATAGTCTTTTGGTAGGAGTTCCCTCTCCATCAAATGGTGATGAAGAAATATTCTTTTCGTGAAGACCATCATCATAAATATTAAGTGCTTCTGTAGATAGTTTCTCTCCAATAGAATTTTTATTAGATAAGCTAACTCCATCTAAAATGCTTCTAGCATTAAACATTGAACTAAAGGCATTTATGATCGTTAAAAAAGACTCTGGGGAAAAACATATTAAATATTTATCAGTTTTAATAGATGAATAATTTAAATGAGAAATTGTTTTATTAGAAGCGTCTTTAATACACGACTCTATATCAATATCTTCAACCCCATATCCAAGTTTTACAGAACCTGAGCTGCGAGGTTTCTTATTTTTCTCTTCTGCTCTTGCATATAAATAAAGTACAGCTTGACTTTTGGCA
Organism: Prochlorococcus sp. AG-355-O17; assembly: GCA_003280655.1. Taxonomy (GTDB): domain Bacteria; phylum Cyanobacteriota; class Cyanobacteriia; order PCC-6307; family Cyanobiaceae; genus Prochlorococcus_A. The sequence continues at coordinate 72,683 of QCEK01000002.1, read as the reverse complement.
TAACTCCTAAAGGCACCATCACTATTTGCATAAACTCTCTCAAAAAAACTCTCAGATAGACCATTGTATGGAACAGATTTTATGGATTTATGGCTTTCTAATAGTTTTACTTCTGCTTCTCTTAAAAGCGTAAGTAATTTTTTTATTCCAACAGGATTTCTTTTTTTTGAGTCCTTAACTTCAATGGGATCCTTGGCTAGTGGTGAGAATTCTGTTTTTTCATTCTGGTTGCCAAAATCAGATGCAATATTTGCTTGATTTAAGGCTTTCTTAATCCCAGATTCACTAATATCACTAGTTGTTGTAATACCAACTAAATTCGATTCGTTCCAAACTCTTATAGTTAAAATTTGCTTTTGTGATGCCTTAAGTTGTTTAGCCTCACCTTTATCTACTTGCACAGAATAATCATTAGAAAAGCTTGCACCATAATCCCATTTTTTAAGATTTAGAGAATCTGCCGCTTCAGAGATTTGAGTTGTGATTTCTTTTGATTTCATATCCTATCTTCCCCCAACAGTGATTGAATCAACCTTAATATGAGGTTGGCCAACAGTTACGTTTACACTTCCACTGATGGATCCACAGAATCCAGGAGCTAATTCGAGGTCATTCCCGCACATTGATATTTTTGGCATAACTTCTTTAGCCTCACCAATCAAAGTTGCTCCCTTTACTGGATTAGTTAATTTTCCATTTTTAATAAGATATCCTTCTTCTACAGCAAAATTAAATTGTCCTGTAGCACCTACACTGCCACCACCCATTGATTTGCAGTAAAGACCATCACCAATACTATTGATTAAATCCTCTTTTGAGTGCTCACCTTTAGCTATATAAGTATTTCTCATTCGTGAAGCTGCAGCAAAAGAATAATTTTGTCTCCTTCCACTTCCAGTTCTTTTATGGCCAGTTCTTAATTCACCTGCCCTGTCGGATATAAATTTTTTTAAAATTCCATCTTTTATAAGAACTGATTTTTCGGGTTCCATACCTTCATCATCTACTGATAATGAACCAAAGGATCCTTCTGAAATTCCTTCATCTATTGCTGTTACAGATTCATGTGCAATTTTTTCATTCAATTTATTCTCAAATGGTGTTGTTCCTCTCTCTATTTGAGTAGTTTCAAGTAAATGACCGCAGGCTTCGTGGAATATAACGCCACCAAATTTGTTAGCTAATACAACAGGCATTTGTCCTGCATCAACATAATCTGCATACAACATGTTCATTGAGCTTTCAAACACATCATTAGCTGCTTTTTCGTGATCCCATAATCTGAATTCATTAGGCATCCCTGAGGATCCAAATCTTCTACTTCCACTAGATCGATATTGGGCATCACTAGCAATTACGTTTAGTCCAACTGTTTGATGCAACCTAATGTCTGAGACATAGGTTCCGTCGCTGGAGGCTATAACTACCTCTTGCAGATTTCTTGAGTAACTACCTTTTCTAGTTATTATTTTGTTATTTTTTTTTAGAGACTTTGTGCTGACTAATAGCTTTTCACTTATCTCGTTAATCGATGGGACTTCATTAATCCATTTTTTCTTGGATAAACTATAGTCCCTATGTTTATTTAAACCATTAAATACTTCTCTTTTGTTGTCTGTTATGTCTAACATCTCAATAGCCTGAGATACCGATCTCATCAAGCCATGCTTTGTTAAATCATTTGTACTTACAAATCCATCCTTTTTCCCCTTGAAGATTCTAATGCCAGCACCCCTTCCAAATGATGGACTTACACTTGTAATAAAATCTTCTTCAGCTAAAACGCTTGAATTGTCAGTATTCTCTATAAATATTTCTACAAAATCAGCACCAAGTTCAATACCATAGAAAATAATTTCTTCTAATAAATCTTTATTGCAACTATCAAAAACGATTTCATTTGATTTGATGTGTGACGAAAGCATAAGAGTCTATAAGTCTTCTCTGTATTAAAGATTATCTAATCGAAGGTTGGAAATCTTTGCTATCAAGAGGTTTTAATAAGTATAGTCTTAATAACTGGTAACCGTTTGATAAGTATTTAGGTAATTTTTTAAAAGTTTTAGATACTTTATTTTCATCACTGTTTGCAATATCGGTAAGAACCTTATTATTCTCCACTATTTTATCTAATCTTCCATAAAAAGATTTATCGTAAACGTCCATTACTACAGGGAAAACTCTAGCTGCAGTTTCATTTGTTTTATTAATAACAAACTGGTCGTAATCTCTTGCATCTAAACCTAAAGAACTATAGAAATCTTTTTTAATTCCCAAATCCCTTGCATACATAGTTGCAAATACAGCTAATAGGAAGAACCTAGACCATAATTTAGATGTTAATGGAAGATTATTCAAAAAATATCTAAACCTATGGAAGTAGTCAAAAAATGGATGTGTAAAAGTAGAGCCGCCAATGGTAATTTTTTGGCTTAAAGATTTAACAGTACGTGGCTGTGCTTTCATTAATGCGTCAAAGAAATCGCCATGCCTATTTTCATCTTGACACCAATTTTCAAAGTAATTAAATAGTGGAAAAATTTTGCTATCAGGGTTCTTTTCGAGATGCCTATAAATTGCTATGTATCTCCAATAACCTATTTTTTCGGATAAATAAGTAGCGTAAAAAATACTTCTTGGAGGGAAATAAGTGTAATCTTTATTGGCTGTTAAAAAACCTAAATCTAACTGAAGTCCAAAGTCACTCATTGATTTATTTAAAAAACCTGCATGTCTTGCTTCATCTCTGGCCATATGAGCAAAACATTCAGCGAGTAGAGGGTTTTTGACTTTAATTCTCTTACTAAGTTCCTTATAAAGTAAAAAACCTGAAAATTCTGAAGTACAACTTCCCTCGAGAAAATCAACAAAAAGCTCTCTTGTCTCAGGATCTAATTTTTCTGCGGCGCCTTCAAATTCACTATTTCTTACAAAATGATGTCTATTGTAGTCTTTCCTAAATTCCTCACATATAGCTTCCAATTCCTCCTCGTTTATTGATAAATCCATATTTTCCATGGCCTCAAAGTCTGTTGTATAGAATCTTGGGGACAAAATTGTTTCTTTTGCTGGTATCTTTCCATTATTAATATCTTTTTTATTTTTTGATTCAACAGTTGATTGAGCCATTTTTTATTCGGTTTATTAATACTATTATTTACTATGATTTGTATTTTCGAGGGAAAAGTTAACTTGGTGTTATTGTTTTTCTAATTAACTCCTATTAACTTTTGCCCATTCAATCTTTGAAGTACTCTTGAAATAATTAATTTAAGAGTAATTCTTTTTTCGTCAATAAGAAAAGATTCAATAATACTTGGTTTTTGATTAGGTTTTGATAAAGAAATACTTTTTAATGAACTAATGTCATCTTTCTCAAAGGATAACCAAAAGTTACATGTATCTTTAATTTCACAATTTATTACCCAACATTTATCTCCAGCAATAGGTCTATTTGTGTTAGTGAGGTTAATATTGTTTATTTCTAATCCTCTTTGATTAATTTCCTGAGTAAGTGAAGGGATTAGGTGTATGTTAATAAATTCTTGGAAAGGCTTTTTCTCTACTGGGAGTTCTTTCTTGGGTTTTGTTATGGTTTTTTCGGGAGTATTAATTTCGTTTTTATTAACAACTTTAATAGCAGAATCACCATTATTTATGTCCATATTGATATTTTTTTCTGATTTAGTTCCATTTATTTCCTCAGAGTTTGATTTAGTAGCGTTGTCAGATATTTCTTTATTTACTTCATTATTTTTGTCTAAATTTTCTTCCATAAAAAAAACTATTTACTTCATTATAAATTAAAAAAACATTTTTTAATTAATTTATTTTTCTACCAATCATTATCAGTATTATCCCAGTCATCTTTAATATCTTGATTTGAATAACTTTGATCTTTTTTTAAATTATTATCATTCATATTTTTGACTACTCTGTAATTAACAGAAATTGTTGGTTGAGTTTCTCTAATATCCCTTTGTGGCGGCATCTCAACGTTTGATTCCATTTCTTCTTCATTATTAGATACAAAATCATCTGCCACATTTTCGAAAGTTTTTTTTCTGAAACTAGTACTAGTAATTGTTGTATTCAATAAAGTGCTCACAAATAAACCAGAAAAAAACGAAATACTGATTAACTTACCTATACTTACTTCTTGGAGGGTCCATTTAAAGTATCTAAATGAAGTCTTCTGATTATTATTTATATATAATAAAATTTGAAAAATAATTATTAAAAAAAGAGTTAAAAGTAAATATTTTTTCTTAAACATAATTATAAAAAGCTTTCTAAATTTTTTTGGTTAATATTTTCATAATATTTTGTGAAAATTTATTTATGTTAATTCTAAATCAATTTGATATTTAAGAATATCGACTTTTATTATTTTTACTTCTATTGCATCTCCAACTTTATATGATTTTTTAGATTTTCTTCCAATCAATAGATTTTGCCTTGACCTGTACTCATACCAATCATTATTAAGAGTGCTTACGTGAACTAAACCCTCTACATTTAGTTCTGATATCTCAACAAAAAATCCATATGTTTGCACTGATAAAATAAACCCACTATAAATATTACCTAGTAATTTTTCTGCTTTTCTTACTTTTTTTATATTTATCATATTAGATTTATATTGGTTAACTTTGTACTTGAATTCATTAAGTTTATCTATCACAAACCTGTTAAATAATATTTCTAGATTTTTTGAAATTGACGAATTAAATATATCCCAATTTACTAGTTCTAATGAATTACTCTCAGATAAATTAATTTCATTTATATTATTTTTCTTTGATTTCTTACCATTTGTTATCATATTAAAAATACAGTACTGATTTATAAGATTTGTGAAGTCAAATCCAGGAATTGTCCATGGAGAAATAAATAATTTTTCTGATTCATCATTATCAGGACTTTTAGATATCAACCTTATTTCATTGTCCTTAAATTCATTAATTAGAAGTTTATGTAAGATTCTTTTTTTATTATCGTCGTCACATAATTTAATTACTTGACTAAATGTCAAATTGCCATCTTCATTAAGCTCTATATCATTATCAATAAATTCTGAATATTTGATAATTTCATTAGCGTTAACGTAATCTATTCCATTTGAGATGTGTCCTGCACTTTTTAAGCCATATTGGTTTGAATGTTTAAACCATATTAAATTAGCTTCATATAGTATTGGTGAAAGGTAAGTTTGGCAATCTTCTTTATTTAATGATTCAAAATATCCTTTTGAATATTCAGCTGGATTATGAATAAAAAATTCTTCTAGTGCTTCAATCTTATTCAGTGGCGCAGGAATTTCCACCTTACCCTCCAAAAGATGGTTTTCTCTGAATGAACATGAAATTTCTAGTATTTTATCTAAATCGTCGACATATTCCTTTATAGGTTTTAATACCCGAGAGGTTATTCTTGATTTGCTTTTTCTAGATAGAAGCGCGTTAGTATGATCACTTCCAACAATAAGGGCGCATTTTACTAAAGTAAGATGAAATGACCAATCAATTATTTCATTATCACTATTTAAATTGACGCAGAGGCTTATTGCTTCATTCTTTTCACCAAATTTAAATTCAGAATCATTTCTTATTGCTTCACTAAGATAGTTTTGCCAATCATTTAATAAGGGTAATGATTCAAAGCTTTTAAATAATATTTCTAGAGATTTTTTACTATTTAGATCTACTCTTTCTGCAAGATTATTTGTATGTATCCATAATTTATTATTTTTATTTTTTCCCTGCTCTATTTGAATCATTGGGAGCATTGGAGAATTATTTGAATTCCAACTTTTGAATAAATAAGAGTTTTTATCTGTAAGGTCTATCCTCTCCCTTTGTTCTATTTTTTTTGATTCAATATGATTTAAATCGTATGATTTAACGATATTGCTTTTAGATAAAACAAAGTCTGTATCATAGTCTTCATTATTGTTTAGTTTTAGTTCTTGTATCACATGACCTAGTCCTTCTTCTTGAGCTATGGGGAATCTATCAATCTCAACTTTTACTATATTCTTATTATCTGGATTGAAAGCGTATTTTTTATTTTCTTTTGGAAGTTTAATTTTAGAAAGTATCCTATCGTCTATTGGGATTGCATATACATCATTGTTTATTATTTCTACTTTAGAAAGAAGTATTTGATTTGATCTTTCTAGAATACAATCAACTATTCCTTCAGGTGATCTTCTTCTATATCCCTCTTTTATTATCCTTACTAAAACTTTATCTCCATTCCATGCATAGTTAAGTAGATTTTCTTTAATGTAGATATCTTCTTTGTCTTTTCCTCTTACAGCAAAGCAATAGCCTTTGCTACTACATCTTATTTTGGCGATAAGATGGTCATTATCCTTTATGCAAGTATATTCATCATTTTCATTTTTATTAATTATTTCAAGTTTTTCTAGAGCTGTTAACGCAATATCTAATTTATCCTTATCAGATTTCTTTGTTATTTTTAATAATCTGCATAATTTTTTATATTCTAACCCTTCTGATTGATTAAGATTATCAATTATTGAGGATGATGTGAACATGATTTAAGTGAAATTATAAATTAATTTAGGGGTATACACTTCATTATTACACCTTATTATCCAAGCTTAAAACTAATTATTTTCTTTCTCTTCTTTTTCTTCTTCTTCGATGTTGAAAGAGTTGATAAAAAGCCTTATACCAATAATGAAAAATGTAATGGACGCTATTGACTTAAGAACTACTTCGGGTAAAAAACTTGAAATAGAACCACCTGTTAAAGCTCCTAGTAAACTTGCAAAAACAAGTGCTGAAGAAGATCCTAGAAAAACTGCTAATGGTTTATTTGAAGTGCCACTTATAGTTAAAGTAGCTAGTTGAGTTTTGTCACCTAATTCAGCTATGAAAACGGTTAGAAATGTTGATAGTAATAAACTTAAAACCATTTATAAATAATTTTTGAATGTTTCATAAGCTAAAAATATACTTATCAATATCATTAAAGTACCAGTAGATAAAGCAAATTTGCTAGGAGATATTTTTTTTGATACCCATTTACCAATAAGAACTCCTACTATGCTTGAGCTTATTAATGCTAGAGAACTTCCAAGAAAAACAATTATTGGCCTGCCCGATTCGGCAGAAAGCATTAATGTGGCTATCTGAGTTTTATCGCCAAGTTCAGCAATAAAAATTGTTGTAAAAGTCGTTATGAATATTGAAAAAAAACTTTTTTCTAGATTGTTTTCTTTTTTTTCTAATTTACTATTCATTTTCCTGAAACAGCCATCCTAAAAGTTTTCATCTCTTTACTTTGGTATCCATAATTTGATGAAATGTGTTGTTTGCAGCAATCTATTAAAAAATTATCACCAGATTTCAAATATCCTTTAAATGAAGTTGAAAATTCACTTACACGGCAAAAATGTGGTCTGGTTTCATAAATTAGGCATTTTTTATTTTCTCTGTCCAGGTTTTTACACCAACCGTCTTTAGCTGTCATCGAATTTATCAAAGCTATATCTTCTTTGTTAAGTTTGTTAGCCAAATCGCTTCTTTCATTCAAGTCGAATTTACAACAAGCTCCACAATTTTCTATACATGTCCATGATTTCATAATTTAATTCAATCTTGTAACGTATCAGTACAGTTTCGTCATTTATTTGTAAAAATAGTATCATAAAACATATTCATTAATCATGGCAACACTTATTCCTTTGGCTGTAGTTGCGTTAGCAGGGCCAGCAATAATTGCTCTTGTATTTTACCGTAAATAAAAGAAATTCTTTTTGGTGACCTATCTTGAGGGTGTTTATTGGGATTTAGATGGTACTATCGCAAATACTGAATTAGAGGCCCATTTACCTGCTTTTAATAATGCTTTTAATGAGCTTGGTATTGATTGGAATTGGGATACTAATACATATATAAAACTTCTTGAGATAAATGGGGGCAAAAATAGGATTGCTTATTACGCTAAATCTAATAATGATAATTTCTCAGAAGATTTAATTCTCAAAATTCATGAAACAAAACAGTTTCATTATTTAGAAATTATAAAAAAAAATAGAGTTAGTTTAAAAACTGGTGTTTTTAGATTAATAAATGAATTACATAGAAAAAAAGTAAGACAATTTATTGTTACTTCAAGTTCAAGAATTCAAGTCAATCTACTTGTTGATTATCTTTTTAAAGGCTTCAACCCTTTTGAGTTCATTATTTCAAGCGAAGACGTTGAATTAAAGAAACCAAATCCATTTCCATATTTAAAGGCAATCCAATTAAGTGGTATAAACAAAAACAACTCAATTGTTTTTGAAGACTCCAATCCAGGATTGATATCTTCCTTGGCAGCTAACTTGCCAACAATTTTTGTTCCTTCAAATATCCCAATTGTCCTTGAGGAAAATATTAAATTAGATTGTATTTTAGACAGTCTTGGTGATCATAATAATGTGGCAAATGTAATTAAAGGCCCTAAACTAAAGAAATCGTATGTTGACTATAACTTTCTAAGTGATTTTTTAGTGTCTTTTAGTAATGCAAAAAACTAATTTTTCAAAAATTATCTACCAGTTAAATAATTTATTTTTTGGTTTTTTAAGTGATACTTGGAGAACAAAATCTATTAGTCTAATTTCTGTTTTGACAGGTTATTTTTTGTTCGCAAATTTTATTACAAAATTTATATCTGAAGGTAAAAATGAGTTGATAATGGTCCCAATAATTATTATTTTTATTGAAATCATTATAAGAATTAAACCTGCCGCAAGTTCAAAATTTTATTATCTATGGACCGTAGTTGATAAATTAAGAATTGGTGCGATTTATGCCATTATACTTGAAGCATTTAAATTAGGATCTTAAAAGCTACTCTTCTTCTTCTTCTTCAATAGGATAAACAAATCCTTGAGCTTTCCCAGTTAAAACTGATTTACCTAGAGATATAGCTTTTTGAGCTGCTATTGCTGCTTTTCCTTTCCAAACAGCGTGCCTTTGGTTCCTTTTGCTCTTTGATTTTTTCTTCTTTGGTACAGCCATTCTGTTTCTTTATTTCCATATAATAATATAACCTTTAACTGGTTATCTCCAAAACTTTTGAGTATATTTTGTTTATATACGTCAATTCTTTAAATAAGCATATATGCTTTATTAATCACTTATAAAGATTAGTGTTTAGATCAAAATTCTCATATTCAGATTCTAAATCAAGTTATTCGGATCTTCTAGAAGATATAGAGGCGGGGAAAATAGAATCAATATTTTTCTATCCTAGGCAGAGAGAAATTGATGTTCTGTATAAAAATGGCGATAAATTTAAAATACCTATCCTTTACAACGATCAATTAATTCTTGAAAAAGCTACTGAAAATAAGGTAGATCTAACTATTAACAATAGTAGAAAAGAAGCCTCAGCTGCTAATTCATTTGCTTCAATAAGTCTTTTCCTGATTTTCATATTAGCTTTAGTCTTAATCTTAAGGAGTACATCAAAATTGGCATCCAGAGCTTTTGGTTTTACCAAAAATCAAGCTAAATTTGTAACTATTGATGATGTAGAAACGAGATTCGATGATGTGGCTGGCGTCCCTGAAGCCGCTGAGGAATTAAAAGAGGTAATAACATTTTTGAAAGAACCAAAAAAATTTGAAAATCTTGGAGCAAAAGTTCCCAAGGGAGTTCTTTTGATAGGCCCACCAGGAACAGGTAAAACATTATTAGCTAAAGCAATTGCTGGTGAATCAGGAGTGCCTTTTCTCTCAATATCGGCATCAGAGTTTGTAGAACTATTTGTTGGTGTTGGAGCAAGCCGAGTTCGTGATCTGTTCTCTAAGGCTAAGGAAAAATCTCCTTGTATAATTTTCATTGATGAAATTGATTCCATTGGTAGGCAAAGAGGTTCTGGGATCGGAGGTGGAAATGATGAAAGAGAACAAACCCTTAATCAGCTTCTAACTGAATTAGATGGTTTTGCAGATAATTCTGGCATTATTGTTTTAGCAGCAACAAATAGACCAGATATTTTGGATGCAGCATTATTAAGACCAGGTAGATTTGATAGGAAAATTGAAGTAATGCTTCCAGATTTAGATGGAAGAAAAAAAATTCTTTCAGTTCACTCACTTTCTAAACCACTTTCAAGCGAAGTTGACTTAGGATATTGGGCTTCTAGAACAGTTGGATTTTCGGGAGCAGATCTTGCAAACTTGATGAATGAAAGTGCTATTCACTGTGCAAGAGACCAATCTAAACTAATCAGTGATCTTCATATAGAAAATGCTCTTGATAAAATTACCATTGGCCTGAGAAGCTCATTAATAACTTCTCCTAACATGAAAAAAATTATTGCTTATAACGAAGTAGGTAGAGCAATTGTATCTGCTGTGAGAAATGGAATTGAATCAGTTGATAAGATTACGATTTTACCTAGATCTGGATCTATAGGAGGATATACAAAAATATGCCCTGACGAAGATGTAATTTCTAGTGGATTGATTTCAAAAAGATTATTATTTTCAAAAATTGAAATTGCACTAGCTGGAAGAGCAGCAGAAACGATAGTTTTTGGTGATGGTGAAATTACACAATGCTCCATGAACGATATCTCTTATGCGACAAATATCGTAAGGGAAATGGTTACAAAATATGGATTTTCAATTATTGGTCCAATTTCAATGGATTCTGATAATAATGAAATGTATTTAGGAGATGGATTATTTAGAAGAAAGCCTCTCATAGCAGAAAATACCAGTTCTAGAATAGATAATGAAATCATAAATATTTCTAAAATTTCATTAAATAATTCAATAAAAATATTGAAAAAAAATAGAGTCTTACTAGATAAATTAGTTGATATACTTTTAAATCAAGAAACTATAGATAAAAAAGTTTTTAAATTAACAACTTCTAAATTGTTGAAAGTTTGATTTAATTGCTTTAAATTAAAAAAAATATTTTCTTGATAATTAAAAAAAATACAACGAAGTTATTAGTTACACTTTCATTTTTACTTATTCTTCCATTTGTACAAAAACAATGGTTTAATTTGTATTCATTAAATATTAATGATATTTCCTTTTATTTAATCCTTTACTATTTGAGCGGAGCAATATGTCCATCTTTGGTGTATGTAAACTCTTTAAAAAACTACACAGATTATAGTTTTACTAAGGATAAAATCCATAGTAAAAAAATAATTAAAGGAAAAAGATTATTATTCTTAGTAGCAATAAATTTAATATTTCTCTCTTTCTTAATAGCTGATTATATATATATAAATTTTGATCTTATAATTAATTTATTTCTTGAAGGAATTAATGTCCCAAAACCGGATATTCAACAGTTATGTTTTTTCATATTTTTAATTTCTATCCTATTAATTTTTAAGAAATCTAGGTTTTTTTTAAAAAAAATAATATTGGTAAATTTTATCTTGATTTCTCTCTATATTTGGCATCTTCAAATAATTAATATTAGTGTTGATGATCAGTTTCATATTTATAGATATTTTGGTTTAAATGACTTAAATTTAATTAATCTTTTTATCCTAGTCGCAATAGAAATTTCTTTTTATACGTGGTGCTTTTTATCATATAAAACTAATTTGAGCGATTGGATCGTGCCCAAACCTCAAATAGGGGATGTTATCCCCTTTTTGAATATATTTATTTTTTATTTTTTTATAATTATTTACTACTCATTACTTACTTAAATGTTTCTAATTCTCCTATAGCGCAGAAAAATATTCCTTACTACCTTTTGGGTCCTCTAACATTGTTTTCTCCCCGGGGGTCCAGTTTGCTGGACACACTTCATCGGGGTTTGCCGCAACGTATTGATAGCCTTGAAGAATCCTTAGCGTTTCATCAACATTTCTACCTACAGGAGCCTTGTTAACAGTCGTATGCATAACTACTCCTTCGGGATTGATAAGAAATAAACCTCTATCAGCCTCCCCATCATCATTTAGAACATTGTAAGCCTGGCAAATTTCTCTTTTTAAGTCAGAAACTAACGGATAGTTGATATCACCTATACCACCTTCATTTCTTGGTGTTTGTATCCAAGCCAAATGACAGTGCTTGCTATCAACTGATACACCAAGTATTTCCGTATTAAGTGCCGAGAAATCTTGGTATCTATCACTAAATGCTGTGATTTCAGTTGGACATACAAATGTAAAATCTAGTGGGTAAAAGAATAGAACAACCCATTTACCTCTTAGACCTGAAAGTGTAATCTCCTTAAACTCTTGATCATATACTGCTGTAGCACTAAAGTCTGGTGCTTCTTGACCTACTTTTAAGCTCATGAAAAAATTTGTCCTTATTTAAATTATGTATGGTCTGTATTGACCGTAATAAGTATTATAATTTTATTAATAATGAATTAGCAAGTTTTTTTTTAATTCAATGAAATGGCATTATTCCTTTACAAGGAAATTTACAATTTTGAATCACAATAAACTCTTAAAAAATCTCAAAAAGGAGTTAATTAAATATCCCATTAACAGGCTTGACAATAAAAATTCGAATTAAAAGAAATTTTTTTTTATTTAAGATTCTTTAAAATTTAAGTCTCTATAATTAGAAAAATCCTTTTTAATATTTTTAACTGTGGCTAAATATATTGAAAGACTAAAGGAAAAAGTTAAAATAAAAAAATTTGATTCTAATCAGCCAATTGGAGCTTGGATTTTCGTTGTAATTTTGAATATAGTTGGATTTGCGGGTTATTTTTACTTAAAGGTAAATCATATACAACTAGGAAGTTAAAAACTTATTTTATTTCCTTCTTAATTGAGCGACAAAAATTTTTTAGTCTTTCATTCCTAGTTAAGTCAGGTAAAGTCCATATTGATTCTGTCTCAGGTAATGAATCTTTGTTCCATTCTTGGAATTCTTCCATTATCGAGGCATTATTTAATTTTGATGTATACTTTTTTCGTTTTTTTAAATATTTTCTTATCACTGTAAGATTTGCCTTAATATATTCCCTCATAAAAAAAAATTAGTCTTATATTAATTTATCATTTAGGAAGTTCTTATTTAAAGATAAGATTAATTTAGACATTTTGAACTGCTTGAAAAAGTCCAAACGAATAACCTCCAATTAAGATCCAGCCAAGTACGCTTGATATTATTGTAGATCTTCTATTATGTCTCCTTAAAGCTGATTCAATCATTTCATTAACTTCATCTCTATTAAGGTAATCTTTCTTGGAGTTTTTTTTCATTTTTTTTCTTTTTACAATAAACGAATTTATAAGAAACTGAGCTTAAGATATTTTCATATAAGTAAAAGTTTTATTTTTGATGATTTTATAAATATTTTTTATATTTAGCATAAAAAATATAATGAATTTTTTAAAATAATAAAATAAAATATTTGAATTGAAGGATCACAGCTTTTTATACAAATAATGAATATAAATGATAAATCTGTTTTAGAAATGCTTAATAAACTTATCGTTATTAATAGGCTAAATAAAAGTCAAATGCTTCAAATGGTTAATTTAGTTTCTGTATCAAATGATATAAATGATTTAAAGGATAACTTGAAATGGGAATGTTCTAAATCATTTAATCAAAATATTTAAGATACATAAACTCTTTGTTTGATAATTATTAATTCTTGAAATTTAAACAAGAGATACTTAATAGTTAATTCACTTAATTAAGAGTTTTATAAATAATTTATATAAGCTATTCAAATAAATTTTTGATAGTAATTTGCCTTATAAGAAACTTGCTCTTGATTACTATAATTAAGTGTTGTTTTCTTATCCTTGCTAAATGATTTAATTAATATTGTAGAAGTGATTATTATTATTAGTATTATTAGTAAATCTCCAACAGTAATCCCTCTCTCCTTTAGATTCATGATAAAACATATAATTTGTTTAAATATAGCCTTTATTATTTAATAAACTAATATTTTTTACAAACATGCTAAAAACATATGAAGGAATATAAAAAGAATATAAAATTATTGAGAGTATAACCTTTTAAGTCATATAAAAAAAATAGATAAATTCATTATATGGAAGTCAAAAAAAAAATTAGGAGTTCTAACACTCCTAATTTTTTCTCAAAAGAGATGATTATCACAAAAAAATCACTTAACGAAAATCAACTCAAATTTACTTATCAAAAACAGTTAATCTCAGATCTAGATAATAAGCACAAGGAATGGTCAAAATCGATTAACAGTAAATTTTAAAAGCTTTCGTTGATTATATTTAAAAGTTTATTTCTTTTAATTGTATTTTTTTCTTCCCAATTAAGTGTTACTTCATCATTAATGATAGGTTTTGCTTCATAAGCTAGATACCAAAGTATAAATCCTACAGGAAATAATAAAATATGCATAGGAAAATTAGTTGACTTAGATCAAATATAGTGCAACACTTATAATGTGCAAGTGTGACACTAATTTTTTTTAATTATGCCCACTCCGAGGAAAAGAATTGGTTTTTTACCTAGTGAAGAAGTGCATGAAATTATTGAAAAATTGTGCACAACTAATGAGTTTAGTCAGTCAAAAGTCACAGGTTTATTGGTTGAGGAAGCGTTAAGGTCTCGAGGAGTGTTAAATGAATCTTATGGTCAAAATAACAATAATAAAAGGGATTTTATAAACTTTTCTTTTGATCACGAAATATTTTCTGAAAATAATAGTTCTTCGCTTAATGTCGACGAATATGCAGTTAATAAAAAAGTATTATCTGATGATATCAAAATGATGCATGAATTTATTGAGTTTAAGTATTTTAAGAAAGTTATGAAGCGAAATAACAACATTATTGAATAAAAAGTGTCACACTATTAATGTTTATATAAGAATGCTTTTCAATGGAAAGTAGAAATTAAACAGAGATAAGTATTTTTTAATATTTCTAATCAATTTCTTAAAGAAGAATACAAGATAAATTGAATCTTTAAAAATTCAGCGGACTAAATCCTCGTGGAGATATGAACCTTAGCCCGCTTTAAAAAAATAGCAATAAAAAAATATAAATACAATAAGTATGTAAATTTACTTTTGATTTAAAATTGGATTATAAAAACTCTAAATATAAATGGCAGTAAGTGAATTAAATGAAGATACACAGGATCAAATATGTGATCTCCTTAAAAATCTTCAGCAAATAGAGAAACTTAAAAATAAAGATATACGAATTTTGCTTGATAAGGTAGTAAGAAAATATGGAGGAAAAGTAGTAAATAAATGAAACACCTATTAATCCCACTATTAGTTTTGCTTCCTTTACCAAATGTTGTAAATAGCTCCCACTTAAATAATCAGAGAGAACTTATAGTCACCTCAGAAAGCACTAGGGAATCAATCGAGTTGGCAAAATACCTTAAAGATAATGGTGTAGTTAAATATTCAGCATATTGGTGTCCTAATTGCCTTAATCAAGGTGAATTATTTGGTAAGCAAGCTTATAGAGAACTTAATGTGGTTGAATGTGCAAGAGATGGCATAAACAGTCAAACTCAGTTATGTATTGATAAAAAAATTAAAGGGTTTCCCACATGGGAAATAAATGGAAAATTAATTTTAGGTGTACTTTCACTAAAAGAGTTATCAAAGTTGACTGAATTTAAGAATTAAGAAAAATGTAAGATGATTAATTGCTAGATATTAAAGGTTATTTCTTGAGTACCTTTCATACATTCTCCAGTTGAATAGCTAATTACTTTTTTTGATATTAATCCAATACTTATAGCAACTATTCCAATACCAAATAAAGCTCTTGATCTTTTGCTTGTGATGAGATATTTCATTGGCTATTTATTAAGTAATAAACAGTAAGGATTATTAAATTATAACGTAGATTTTTTTGTTCAAAAAAACAAGTAACCCTAAATCTATATTTTTTTAAAATAAGTTTTAGATATTAGATATCTTGAAAATCCTTAATCAATAAATGCTTATGTATCTTTTATTCATTATTTTTAGTTTGTATTTGACAGTCTTTTTATAATTAAAATGAGACTTTTATTTTTTTATGAAAAATAAAGAATTTAATGTGACTCAAGGAATGGCTTTGTTACTTTTGAAGCCATTAAATTTACCCGCTAACTACGTCCTAAATCTCATAATTTACATAACTAATCCTATTAACAATATTGGATACTAATAGTCTTCCCAAACTGGTTTGGTTCTCCTCCAACCATGAGCGATTAACTTTCTCCATTCATCTCTAGCTTTATCAACTTTAAGTTCTTCTCTGGTTGTCATAAGAGGTGGTTCTTTTCCTAAAACACCAAGAATTCTGCCAGAGTCAATAAACATATATTCAAAAAATTTATCTTTATTTTGATTATTCTTTGAAAACCTTTTAACTCTTGAACGATTCGAATTTATAAGCCAATAATTTTCTGTCAATCTTACTTATTTTATGTTTTCTCAATTGGAGCCATTGTTAATCCTTTGCTGAATAGTTGCTCATGATATAGCTCTGCTTGTTCAAGATTACCTCTCCACACCTCTGCAGATCCTGTCTTGTCAACTTTAAAGGTTAGATCCCATGCCCTTTGTTCACTTATGCTTGGGATTATTGTTAGAAGACAATTTGCAACATGCTGAAAAGTATTAAAATTGTCATCAAGAACTATAACTCTTGCTTCTGGATATTTTGCTTTAGATTTTTTTGGATCTAAGACTATGCCGAGTGAATTAACCATTATTGTCTTTAATAGTTTAATTAAATTAAAATTTCACCTATGTTCTTCAATTGAAAAGTATTGAAAATGTCTCGAGCGTGACTTGAACACGCGACCTGCGGGCTATGAATCCGCCGCTCTAACCAGCTGAGCTACCGAGACATGGGAATATTGTAAGGCATTGATTGTACTTAATTACCATTTTGAAAATTTATTTGTTTGTGGGCCTCATATATAGCAATCCCGCATGCTACAGAAAGGTTTAGACTTCTAACACCTTTTTGATCATTGTTTCCAGTCTGTAAATTCGGCATAAATATTGATATTAAAAAGTCGCTTTTATCAATAATGGTATCGGGTAATCCTAAATCTTCTCTCCCAAATAGCAAAATGTCATCTTGCTTAAATTTAAAATCCTTCAAATATAATCCATTTTTTTTACTAAAAGATATTATTCTTTTTGTTGATTTTGACTCTAAAAATTTTTCAAAACTCTCATACTGATTAACAGTAACTAAAGGCCAATAGTCTAAACCTGCTCTTTTTAAATATTTATCTTCTAGTTTAAAGCCCAAGGGCTCTATAAGATTTAAAGGTATATTAAATGCAGCACATGATCTGGCAATATTACCAGTATTTTGTGGGATTCTAGGTTCAAAAAGAGCGACTTCCAATTTTAAGTAGGTATTTCAATACTTATTTCATCTATTTTGATTGCTCTGCCGTTTATGGCCAGCCAATTATCTTTTGATATTTTGGTTATTCTCTTTTGAAGTTCGCCGATTCTCTCAATATATGTATTACCAATTTTATATTCAGAGACCAAACTCCAACCTACTTGTTCTCCAACAATAATTGTTATGCTTTTTCTTTTCATTAAGAGACTTATAAGTGAATTCATTTTTGTTGACCATTCATTTTGTTCCTCTCCAATACTTTTCATAACGAATCCCCCAATAGAATCTATTAATAATGGACCTTCTTCATTCCTTAATGTATTTAATAGATCTGTCGTTTCTATTAATTTCCAATCTTTTGGTCTTCTTTTTCGATGTAAATTAATTTTATCTTGCCATTCTTTATCATCCAAATTGTTTTCAGATAAGGCAACGTATAATAATTTTTTTACCTCCTTCGCAAGATGCTCCGCGAATTCACTTTTCCCACTCTTTGTCCCCCCTGTAATAAAAACTATATGAGATGAATATTCACTAATATTTAAAACCTTGGGATTCATAAATTCTCTATTATTTAGAGAAATACCACCATGTTGCTAGAGGAATAATTGTGGCAGCAATTAACAAACCTACAACTATATAAGTAGCAGTTGAACTCTCAGTATTTTTTGTTCTCATAGTGTTAAAATTTGGATCCACTACAGGGTTGTCAATAGATGAGGGCTGACTTTTTTCGTAATTTATGACAGTCTTCTGTTGAGTAATGCCAAAATATTTATTTATAGTATTAATTTCATTTGCGTATGTAGTCGAAGGGATAAGAATAAAAATAAAGCCAGTAAAGACAAGGGAAAGTATATATTTATTGATGTTTAGGTTCATTTTGAAAGGTTTTGGTTAATTATATATTAAAAACCATATGTTTGAGTAATTTTAAATCTACTAAACAATATAATATTTGCATAATTTAATTAGAAATAACATATTTAAAAATATGGGATTCAATGGGAAATCATTAATATCAGTCGGTGTAATACTCTTTATTTTTCAAATAGCAAATTTCATTTCAATTGAAACAATCACTCCTGAGCTTGAAAGAGCACAAGTGTTAGCTGCAATAGCTTCGTTAATTGTTATTTTGATAGGTTTTTTATTTAAACAATTCCAACCTATAGCTGGTGAGAAAGCTGTTTTAAAAGGAGAAAATATGTTTCTCTTCGATAAAAACATGCCGGATGAAGTTATTGATGAACTTGCATGGGGTTCTGAAGCGATATTAACTTCTACAGCAGCAGCAGCAATATTAATCCACAATGATGGCGTTAATATATTGAGGAGGGGTATCAATTCAAGTAATGATTTTAAACCTGGGGAAACTTGTCTGAGATCTATTAAAGATATGAAATTAATATCATTGGCAAACACTAAATTTTATCCTGGAAGAGATGAATTTTATAATTTTTGCGCTGAAATCCCATCTATTTTAGTTGTACCTATAAATAATAAGGCTTTCATATTGATAGGAGGCTGGAGTGCTAAGTGTTTTACGAAGTCTGATGAAAAATGGATTAATAACTGGTCCAAAAAAATTAATAATATTTTCTCAAAAAATAAAATTTAAAAATATATTATTGATTTAACTCTTTTATCTTTTGCTTCAAAGCTTACTGATTCAGTATTTAAATTATAGAAAGCATTTTCTGAGTTTATTTCATATTTATTTTCTTTATTTTCATCTTTAATTATATATTTTACTGGATTGAAAAATTCAATTATGTTATCTGAACCCAATATGGCTTTTCCTGAATTTAAGATGATATTTTGATTTTCAAATCTTATATTTCCCTCTAATAGATAGTTAGTATTTTCTATATTCCAAATAAAATTATCAGCATTTAAAATATCCTCATTATTTTTTAAAGTTTTTAATTTAACATTCCCTTTCAATTTCAAGAGTTTATTATTGTCTGATAATGTAGATTCTTCTGAACTAATAATATATTTAGTTTCTTTCCCATTAAGAATTTTAATAATAGGTTTTTTTATTTCGAATTTTAATTCAATATTGTTATAACTAGAATTTGGACTTGTAATAGAATATATTTTATCTCCACTTTTAGAGAATATCGTCATATCTAAACTGTCTATTTTTTGTATAACTTTATTTTCATCAATTACAATTGGAGCGCAACCAAGCATAAATAATGTAAGGAAAATTATTAATCTATAATTTTTGCTCATACTCAAGTTTATTTATGATTGGAGTGGGTTTAGGAAGACTTGAGTTGCTAACTAATAATCCCCAAATTAATTGTTTTTCCCAAGAAATTTCTTCTCTGTATATAGAGCCAAGTTGTTCATTAATTTTTATAGATAATTCGGGCAATAAAGGTAGTAATAATAATCCTATTATTCTGGTACTTTCTAAAACGTTATAAATAATTTCTTTAACTAGAGGTAGATTATCCTTTTCTTTTATTAGCACCCATGGCTGATTATCATTCAAATACAAATTTGTATTTATTGCTAGGCTAAGTACTTCATTAGCTGCTAAATCTAATTTGTAGTTATCAAAGTTATAAATATAGTTTTCAACTGCAATTTTGGCATAATTCTCTAATTTATTTTCATTTGAAATTTTTTCATTATTTGGCACTTTATTATCAAACCATTTTCTCGACATAGATGAAGTTCTATTTAATAAATTACCAATTGTATTAGCTAAGTCATTATTGATGATGTCAACAAATCTTTTATCTTGAAAATCACCATCATTTCCTAATGATATGTCTTTAATGAGGTACCACCTTACAGGATCATTTCCATATTTTGTAAGCAATAAATCAGGGTCGAGTACATTTCCTAAGCTTTTACCCATTTTTTGCCCCTCTCTTGTAAGAAATCCGTGCCCAAAAACCTTCTTAGGAACTTTCATTTTGGCAGAAATGAGCATTGCAGGCCAATATACAGCATGGAATCTCAGAATATCCTTACCAATTAAATGAACATCAGCTGGCCATCCTCCAGTAATTGATTTTTCCAATGAATGTTCTTTCGCATCAGAACTAATGGCACTTACATATCCAAGTAAAGCATCAAACCATACATAAAAGGTATGGTTATCGTAACCAGGGACTGGAATTCCCCATGTAACATTTGTTCTTGAAATTGAAAAATCCTTTAAACCTCTAGAAACAAAATTTATAATTTCATTCTTTCTTTCTATTGGCTCTATAAAAGATGGTTCGTTGATTATTTTCTCGATTTCTTTTTGATATTTTGAAAGCCTAAAAAAGAGATTCTCTTCATTTTTCCATTCTAGATTTTTTTGATGTATTGGACACTTGTATGTTGATGAATTTTCTGGATTATCTTTAAATTCTTCGCAACCAACACAATACCAACCTTTTTGAACACCCATATAGATATCATCTGATGCTTTTACTCTTCCATAAAATTCATTAACAACAAATTCATGTTTTTTTGAGCTTGTTCTTATAAATTTGTCAAAGGATATATTCCAATCTTTCCAATTATTATTAAAGACTTCTGATATCTCATCACAATGTGATTTTGGAGAAATACCCTTTTCATTAGCTGTTCTTTGTATTTTTAAACCATGTTCATCAACACCAGTGATGAACATAACTTCTTTACCTGCAAGCCTTTTATACCTAGCTATTGAGTCACAAATTATTGTTGTATATACACTTCCTAAATGAGGTTTATCATTAACATAGTATAAAGGTGTCGTAATGACAAAAGTCATAAAGCTTTTTTATTTATACTAACAGATATTTTTTAAACTAATAACAACCCATTATATTGATTATCTTATTAATAAATAAATTCTAAAAAATTAGTATCATTTATAATATATTTAACTTTATATATTTTATTACTGTATATTTCTATTGATACAAAAAGAGTAATAAGTATTTCTAGTGAATAATCTGGAAAATAAACCAAAGCAATATTTTTTTTATGATTAATCCACTTAACGAATATAATTTTATAAAAAGCTTTTTTTTCATTCTTAAAAAATAATTTTAAATACTTAAATTTATCATTTTTAAAAATATTATTATTTTCAGATTGTCTATTTTTTGAATAATCAATAATCTTACAAACTGAATCTTTACTAAGAACTTCGTAATTATTAATTTTGTTATAGATTTGTCTTTGTATAATCAAATCAAGATATCTTCGTAGTGGTGATGTACATTGTACATACATTTTAAGGCCTAATGACTCATGGACTCCTGGCTTAGTAGTTATGTAACTTCTTCCCATATATTGTTTTAGTATTATATATTTAATATCACTATCATTATATCTATTGAGTATTTCAGATGGATTGCAGTTTATTTTTTGAATCCTAAATGCAGCCGCTAAATCATATTTATTTATAAATAAACTTGTTACATAACCCATTAGTATCATTGATTCTGCAATTATAATTTGTGATATTGTTTTCTCTAATTTAGTTAGTATAATCTTATCCTTATATAATTTAATTTTATTATTAGGACTTTCAAAAATAATTGCTCCTTGTTTCTTTCTAAAGTTAATACTTTTTTCTAATAATTTTTTAATCTCAATTAATTCTATTTCTTCTTTGGGTTCTATTTCTAATATTTCATTTGCATCTTCATATGTTAATTGATATTTTGGTTTTATTATTGCTTCAGTTATTTCATATTTATTTATTGATCCATCGTCATTGAATTCTATTGCTGCACTAATAGTTTCTGAAACTTTATTTTGAGCTAGATTTGCCTTTTCAATAATATCTTTAGGAAGCATTGGGACATATTGATCAATTAAATATAAACTGCTATTTCTCTTTCTTGCATTTAAATCAACATTAGAGTCATGCAAAAAGAGTTTGCATGGATTACTAATATGTATCCATAAATTTTTTTTATTTCCTTCTTTTATTTCTAATGAAACAGCGTCATCAACCTCATGTGGATCATCAGAGTCAATAATATATGTTTTTAAATCAGTTAAATCTTTCAAATATTTGAAATATTAATTATAGTGCAAACTATATTCAATATGAAATTATCCTTCAGGATTTACAAAGGGTAAAAGAGCTACAATTCTGGCTCTCTTAACAGCTAATGTGAGATCTCTTTGTTGCTTAGAGGTTAAACCTGTCATTCTTCTTGGTAGGATTTTGCCCCTCTCAGTTATGAATTTTTTTAGTAGTTCTACATCCTTATAGTCAATAGGATCTCCTGGTTTGATAGGTGATAATTGTTTTTTGAAAATTGAGTTAGGCATGATTAAATTTGATTTGATTACTTAATTTCTTTGTGAATTGTCATTCTGTTTAAATGAGGATTAAACTTTTTTAGTTCTAATCTTTCTGTTGTATTTCTACGATTCTTTTCAGTAGTATATCTTGAGACACCATTTGATCTCTTAGGATCTGTGCTTGTCCTAGCTTCAGTACATTCCAGGGTCACTACAACTCTTGTCCCTTTTTTAGCCATTTTAATTAATACTTTATTGTATAATTTTCTATTGTACATCTTTAACAAACTATTTTGAAGATATACTTATTTCTTTTATCATCATTGATTAAAAAATATATATGAAAGTTTCTCAAAATTGGTTGAAAAATTTAGTAGAAATTACTTCTACTCCTGAAGATCTCTCTGAGAAATTATCTATTGGTGGATTTGAGGTTGAATCATTAGAAGATTGTTCAAAAAATGTAAATGGTGTTGTTTTAGGAAAGGTATTATCTGTTTTAAAACACGAAGGATCTGACAAGCTTTCAATTTGCCAAGTCGATATTGGTAATTCAAAGAATTTACAAATTATCTGTGGTGCGCGCAATATTAAACCAAATATTTATGTTTATGTTGCCACTGTCGGCGCGAAATTAAATGCAGTTGATTTAACTATTAAAAGAAGTGAAATTAGAGGTATCATGAGTGAAGGAATGATATGTTCACTGCAGGAACTGGGTTTAGAGGACTATAGCGAAGGGATAGAGATCATTGATGAAGATTTGGCCCTAAAACATGAATTGGGCACTCCAGGTTCTGACTTGCTTCAATTAAATGATTTTATATATGATTTAGCCATTACAGCTAATAGACCTGATGGAATGTCTGTTATAGGTATAGCTCGTGAAATTTCTGCCCTTTTAGAATCCACCTTAAATTTTCCAGAATTAAACAATAAATACAATATTCATTTACTTAAGGGAATTAAACATTGTCCAGAGGCTATAGAATCTAATTGCATTTATACAATAAGTTGCATTGATGGAGTAAATGGGGAGAAATTATCCCCAATTTGGCTTAAAGACCGTATAGAGAAATCAGGTATAAAATCTATTAATCTTCTAGTTGATTTGACAAATTATATTCTATTAGAACAAGGTCAACCTTTGCATGCGTTTGATAAAGATAAATTGTCAAACCTAATTGGAAAGGAAGTTTCTCCAGAAGATTTATCTGTAAGAAAAGGCAAGGATAACGAAAGCCTTATTTGCTTAGATGGTAAAGAATATGACTTAAATGAAAATATCACAGTTATTACTTGTTGTGATAAACCTGTTGCTATTGCAGGGGTTATAGGCGGTTTAGAGACTTCTGTAAGTAATACTACCTCATCTATTTACCTTGAAGGCGCTGTTTTTAATCCAGTTACTATCAGAAAATCTTCCAAGGCGGCTGGCATAAGAACAGAATCTAGTAGCAGGTATGAAAAAGGGATTTCATCAAAAAATACAATAATTGCAGTAACAAGGGCAATTAATCTTTTAGAAGAATATTTTTCTATTAATTCACCAATCATCAATACTTCAAAATTAATAAGTAATGAGGATATATTTATTAAACTACGGAGAAATCGAATACATAAAATTCTGGGTCCATTAATTATTAACGATCAATTTGAAAAAAGAAATTTATCTGATAATGAAATAGTTGATAAATTAACGCTCATAGGTTGTACTTTAAAGAACAAAGAATATGGCTGGGATGTAGCAGTAATTCCAAATAGATCTCATGATTTAACAAGAGAAATAGATTTAATTGAAGAAATAGCAAGATTAATAGGGTATGACAGATTCGACTTAAAACTTCCTAATCCAATTAAGCCTGGAAAATTGTCATCAGCACAGATGGCATTGAGAAAAGTAAAAAATGGTTTTATAGAAAATGGTTTTAACGAGGTACTAAGCTACTCTCTTGTTCCTGAAGATGATGAAAAACTTATAAAGATATCTAATCCTTTGTTATTAGAAACAAGCTGTCTTAGAGATAATATCTGGAAAGAACATTTGGAGATAGTGAACCGTAATATAAAAGCTGGACAAGCAAGTTGTTATATATTTGAAATTGGAAATGTTTTTCAAAAGAAAACTGAGTTCATTCAAGAAGAAGTTCTGAATGGTGCGATTTATGGAAATAAAAAATTTGGAAAATGGATAAATTCGGGTAAAGATAACGATCTTAATTATTTCCAGGCCAGAGGAAAGTTAAAGGAGGCTTTATCATCCTTGAACATAAAAATTGATGATAAACCTACTGATTCAATTGATTTTCTTCATCCTGGAAGAACAGCAAAATTAGTTATTGAAGGCAAAGATGCAGGTTATTTTGGTGAAATACATCCCAAACTAATATTAGAAAAGAAGTCATTAAAAAAAGTTTATTTATTTTACATAAATGTTTCTAACCTCTTAGGAGCTTGTACAAGAAAAAATAAATGGATTCCAATATATAAGCAATACCCAATTGTTCCGAAAATGGAAAGGGATATAAATTTTGTTTTCAGTAAGAAATTTTTAATTAGCGAAATAACATCACAAATAAGAAAAACAGGAAAAAATCTCTTAGAGGATGTAAATTTACTTGATGTTTTTGAAGATACTAAATTTGGAGATGATCATATAAGTTATACATTTAGATTATCTTATAGAGATAAAGATAAAACATTACTGGACTCTGACATTACATCAATACATTCAAATATCATTTCTAATGTTGAAAAATGTTTTAACACTAAATTGAGAAATTAAGCGTATTGCTAATCTCATATAAGTCTATAAGTAAGTCTATATATGATTCTTATATAAGATAAATAATAATCCTATAAAAGTAATTAATGTTGTATGATTAAATAGATGATCAATATACTTTCTCTACTTCTATCTTCAGTGTTGTGGGTTCAAGTCCCTCAGTGGTCAGATGATTGGTCAAAATGTGCTGTTGACATACCAGATGCATCATGTCACTGGTATATAACTGCACCAGATAATACTTTTGGCGAAGGCTTTGATTGGGCTAGCGCACCATGGTTTGATGTTAACGGATTAAGCGATATCCCTAGTATTGATAAACAAACTGCTATTGAAAAGCTTCAATCTAAGTAGTACTGTCTTTAAGACAGTACGCCTAGACATAAAATTCTTTAATTGCAAGACTTTATAGCCCTTATTAATTTCCTGGACTTCGAAAGGACATGATTTACTGATTTATTTTTAATTTTTTCCCAAGTTTTAAGCCGTTTAAGAATGATTCATGCAAATTAATAAATTATGTTATCTTAGCTATCTATTATGAGACTATATACTAGACTTATATTAAGTCTTATATAAGATATACTATACAATGTAACTTTTATTTTATAAATTAACTTTTTTATTTATACATAATTATTGTTTCCATAAACCGAAAAAATAATTAAAAAAAATCAGAACCTTAGACTTAACAGCTATCTTATGTGAGACTATTAAATAGACTTATAATTAGTCTTATATAAGAATCAGTATACTAATTTCTATATAGATTTTTTAGCAATTGATACGCTTCATTTAATTTTCTCATTTGATCTGTTGATCCTCCAGCATCCGGATGCGTCTCTAAGGCTATTGATTTATAGGCCTCCCTAATTTTACGGAACGTATGAGCTGATCCTGCCGATGTTGATAAATTCAATAATTTAAGTGCTCCATGTACAGTCATTGTTGAGTCCAAAGTTTCAAATGAATTTGATCTATTATTTCGCTTAAATCTACTTACAAACCTTCTCATAAGTGTTGGAATTCTATTTATCAGATCTGATGTAGCAAAAGGGTCTTCTAAAACGCCAATCATTAATAAAACAATTTCAAGGGATGGATTTTTCTTTATCCAAAATGGGCATAATTCTGACATTAATTTATTGGCTGCACTCCACGTAAAGGGTAGATTTTCAGTTCCATCAAGATTTGGCCAAATATCCCTTTCAAACCAATCCATCGAAGCTTCTACTACATGATCATTAGGAACTGATCCATATAAGGTTTTCCAATGACTAATTAACTCAATTCGACATTTTATTAATTCAGTTTCTTTAATTGTATTAATTTGAATATCATTAATATTCTCCTTTAACTTTTCACTATTAATACTTCTTCTTAGATTCTTTACTTTTTTTTCAACAAAATTGGGAAGGCTTATGTTTGAGTTGGCTTTTTCTTTATATTGATTGCTATTTTTAAATCTTTTATTCAAAGATATCTCATTAACTTCTTTTTTTACGTCTGATTTAATTAATACCAATGAAGTATCTTCATCAATATTTAAATTTTCATTATTATTCTTCTCGTTAAAGTCTATTTCTTGCTGTTGGTTCTTAGGTAATAAATCATCTTCTTGAAGAAGTTCTTTAAGTATCTTTTCTATTACAGGCCCTCTTGCTCGAAATCCCCACTCTTTTCGTAATTGATCAAACCTGGAAATTAGTTCCTCAGGTAAATCAATAGAAATTCTTTTTGTATTTGAATTTTCAGGAATATTCAATAATATTTTCTTGTATAGTATGGAATTTATTTAATTTTATAAAAAAAAAATTGAAAGTCCATAAGGAATATTGTTTTTAAATTAAAACCAATTTATTTTCATGTCACAAGTCAATTAAGCATCTTTTTATAATAAAAGAAAAAAAAATGTTTAATTGTAATTTCAAGTCATCTAAAGAAAAAAAGAGTTTTTATCAACATAAGAAATTAGAAATGCTCAATTATATTAAGGATTCACTTGAACGTAAAATAGCATCTGTAACTGCATCTATAGAAGTTCTAGAAAGCCAAATAAGGAGGGATAAGGAAGCCGAAGTAACAAACTAGTATTCAAACAAAACTTTCCAGAAGTTTTTCAGGTCCAAATTTCTTTAAATAATTAATATTTGAATTTTCAGTTACTAATAGATATCCCGCAAATCCTAAACCGTTAATACTGAAACCATGAATATGATCTTTTTTTCTCTTTATAATAGCGATCCATTTATTAGTTATTAAAATATTGTAGGGATATATCGGTTTCTTATCACTAATAGGGTCCCCAAGTCCTAATTTCTTGCATAATTCTAAGTAAAATTCAAAAAGATATGATGGATTTTCTAAAAAATTAAATTTTGATACAATAATATTTTTTTTAAGCTTATTATCTAGATCTTGATATGAGTTCATTTCTAAAAACCACTTTTCTCTAGGGCATGATATCTCACCTTTAGATCTACGCAGAAGTTGAAAATGCCTGTGAGGTTGACTCGCTCCCGCAATTGGAGAACTATTGAAAAACCATAATCCACTAGTATCTTTATTAACTTGTTGGATCGCTCTCCAATCTTTAATATCTAACCATCCATTTTGAGGTTTCCATTCATTCGTAATAAGTAAAATATGACCTTTTTGTACAGGATACTTATTTAATATTAGTTGATGATTATCACCAATTTTATCAATTTCTAGTATCTTTTCCCAAGGACAAAATGGATTTTGCTTAGGACCATAAAATTTTTTTTTATTAAATTTTGATGTATCGAGTTTCCTAATTATGAAGTCGTCTTTTTCATATAAATCTCTTGTAATAATATCAGTCTTGAGAGGATATAATGATTCATTATCAATTGATAATCGAGTTTGTTCTAGTGCTTTTTTCCAGTATATTTCTAAACTCATTTAAAAAAAATTATCATAATCATTTTAAAAAAAAAAATAAACTTGTAATTACTTTTTATTAAATTGATATTCTTTCAATTTTTCCAGAGGTACAGATTCTAAGACTACAATATTCGTTGATTCTAATATTACTTTTGGTGCAAGACCGTCTAATAATGCTTGCTTCCACCTATCAAGACAAATACACCAATGATCACCATCCTTTAGTCCTGGGAAGGAATAAATAGGCATGGGAGTTATTAAATCATTACCTTGTGATTTACTATATTTCAGGAAATTATCATCCATTACGCAACATATGGAATGATTCCCTCCATCATTTTTGTCATAGTTGCAAAATCCATCTCTGAACCAACCTGTCATAGGTTCGCAACTACAAATCACAATTTTTTCTCCTAAGACATTTAACTGATTTTGATTATTTATGGTCATAGATTTTTTTAATAATAATAAAACACCAACATTTCTTTAAAAAAGGTTGACTAGTATGGGGGGTAAGGAGGTAATAATTCTAATAAGGTTTTTTTCATTATGGATTGGGACTTTACTGAAAACATAGCATTTAAAGCTCTTTATGAAGCTTTTAAAAACAGTGATGAAACTTCCGCATTAGAATTTTTATCTAGTGATGGTGCTTCATATTATCTTGAGTTGACACAGGATGGCGCGGGCGAGGGACTAGATCTGGGTGATAATGAAACGATGGATGAACTACAGGAAGAAATTATTGAATATTTAGAAAACAACTAAAAATTTAGTTCATGCACTGAAATACTTAGCTTTTGAGTGTAGTGAAATGATAGCTGTAGTACTTTGTTCTGGATGAAGTTGTTCAGATTCATCCATGGTCAAGTTTATTCTTTTTGCATCCAACAATGATAATTGTATGTTTGAATCAGATACTTTAGGACATGCAGGATAACCAAAAGAATATCTAGCACCTCTATATTTTTGAGCTAGTATTTCTCTATTTTTGTCTGGTTCTTCAGTACTAAAACCACATTCAATGCGAATTAATGCATGGACATACTCAGCCAGAGCTTCTGCTAATTGAACTGTAAGTCCATGGAATATTAAATAATCGCTATATCTATCTTCTTTAAATAATTTTTGAGAATATTCACTAGCAATATCCCCCATCGTCACTGCCTGCATAGGAAATATATCTATCGGTTTATCATTTTTCAAATCACAATAGAAATCAGCGATGCATAAATTATTCCCAGATTTTTGTCTTGGAAAATTAAATTGGGAAATTTTATTTAATGATTTATCATCAAATAAGAAGATATTATTATCTTTTCTCCCGCATCTGAAATATCCATAAACTGCATTGGGTGAGATAAGTTTTTTTTCTATAATTCTATCTAACCATTTATCTAACAATGGTTTAGCGTATGAATCCAAGTAGTTATTGTATTCATCTACGCTTTGGTTTTTTCCTTTTTTTATTTGCCATTGTCCGCTAAAAAGAGCTTTTGTATCTAAATAAAAAATTAACTTATTTAAATCTATATCAACTTCCTTTAAGACTTTCGTTCCTAAGAAAGGAGCTTGAATTGGTTCTTCTTCATTTATAAATTTAGATCTTATAAAATTTTCTTTTAAATTTAAATTGGAAGTCTCACTATCTATAGATATTGATTTTTTAACAGGTTGAGAGTTGGATTTTGATGAGGCTAAATTAATATTTATACCCTCATTGTTAATGAACCCCTCTGTATTTGACCAATTACCCTTTTTTTTATTATCCATATATTCATTCATAAATTTAAGATCAGTGAACGCATCTTTTCCGTACAATATTTTCCCGTTATATATTTTGCTGCAGTCCTCATTTACAAATTTTGGGGTTAAGGCTGCTCCTCCTAATATTACTGGTACAGTAATGTCTTCATTGTTAAAAGCCTCTAAATTATCTTTCATAAAAGCAGTTGATTTAACAAGTAATCCGCTCATAGCGATGCAATCTGCATTGTGCTTCTTTTGTGCATCTATAATTGCCGAAACATCTTGCTTTATTCCAAGATTTATAACGTCATAACCATTATTTGTAAGTATTATATCTACCAAATTTTTTCCAATATCATGAACATCGCCTTTGACAGTTGCAATTAAGAGTTTTCCATTTGATATGTTTTCATCTACAGTTTCCATATATGGTTCTAAAATTGAAACAGCAAATTTCATTGTTTCTGCTGATTGGAGCACAAATGGCAATTGCATTTGACCTGAACCAAATAAATCTCCTACAACTTTCATCCCATCAAGTAAAAAAGTATTAATTATTTCAAGAGGTTTATATTTTTTTAACGCTTTATTTAATTGATCCTCTAAACCTATTTTTTCTCCATCAATAATATGATTTTTAAGACTTTCTTCCAGAGTTAGGTTTTTATTTTCTAAAGATGCTTTTTTGAAATCTTGAATAGATAAATCTTGAAAAGCCTTTGTTAATTCTACTAATGGATCATAAATACAAATATCATTTTCAAATTCTCTTTTGTCATATATCAAATCTAAGCAAAGCTTTTTAGTTTCTTCAGAAATTTTTGATAATTGCAAAATTTTATTTGGTGCGATAATAGCAGAATCCAATCCTGCTTTAATACATTCATCTAAAAATATTGAATTTAGATTGATTCTTGATAATGGTGAAAGACCAAAACTAATGTTTGATATCCCCAGTATGATATGAATATCTGGAAAATCTTCACGAATTTTTGATATAGCAGTAATTGTTTCTTTGGCGTTTAATCTATCTTCTTCTATCCCAGTAGATATTGGCAGAGCTAATGGATCAAAAAATAGTTCATAATCTGACAAGCCACATTCTCTTGTTCTATTAAGCGCTCGTTTTACGATGTTATATTTTTTATTTGCATTCCTTGCCATTCCATCTTCATCAATAGTTCCTACAACAAGACCTGAACCATACCCTAATGCTAAATTTAGTACTTGATCAAACCTTTCATTGCCATCTTCGTAATTGGTTGAATTTATAATACATTTACCACCAGCTGACTTTAATCCACTTTCCATTTTGTCAGCATCTGTAGAGTCAATCATTAATGGCAAATTTATATTGGTAACTAGTCTTGAAGTTATTTCTTTCATATCTTTCACTCCGTCTCTACCCACATAATCAACATTCACATCAAGAACGTGTGCATTTTCTTTTTGTTGTTGCTTGGCAATTGAAACTAGTCCGTCCCAATCGTCGTTATTTAATAACTCCCTTACCTTTTTAGATCCACTAGCATTTAATCTTTCTCCTACAATCAAGATAGAATTGTCTTGTTTGTACGGTACAGAATTATATATTGATGATGCAGAAGGAATATAACCATTTAAATTTCTATTACCAATTTTGTTAAATCTTTCGTTATGAGTAATTTCATCGATTATTGAAGAAAGATATTTAATATGTTCAGGTGTTGTCCCACAACATCCACCTATTAATTGAACTTTAAAGTCATATATAAAATTCATTAACTGCATCTTTAATTCTATTGGCTTTAATCTATAGTGAGCAACACCACCAATATTTTCAGGAAGTCCTGCATTGGGAATACAGCTTATAGCGAAAGGGGAATTTTCAGATAAATATTTAATATGTTCCTTCATTTGTTCTGGACCAGTTGCACAATTCAGTCCAAGGATATCTATATTAAATGGCTCTAATATTGTTAATGCAGAGGCGATGTCAGATCCAACAAGCATAGTACCTGTTGTTTCCATTGTTATGGATACCATTATAGGTATATCTATATTTTTACTATCAAGTACTTCTTTAGACGCTAATAAGGCAGATTTAATTTGTAATACATCTTGACAAGTTTCAATTAAAAGAAGATCAACTCCTCCATCTGTAAGACCATTTATTTGTTCTTTATATGATTGCTTTAATTCATCAAAATCTATATGTCCTAATGTGGGTAATTTAGTAGTTGGTCCAATTGAGCCAGCAACAAACCTTGGCTTATCTACTGATGCATATTTGGCAGCAGCTTTTTTAGCTATTAATGCAGCATTTTTATTTATCTCATATGCCTTATCCGCAATATCATATTCATCAAGAACTATTGATGAGGCTCCAAAAGTATTAGTTTCTATAACATGACAACCTGCTGCTAAGAATGAATTATGAATCTTTTCAACTACCTTTGGTAAGGATAAAACAAGATTTTCATTACAACCCTCTAATTCTTTGCCTCCAAAGTCGTCTGAAGTAAGATTTAAGTTCTGAAAAGATGTTCCAGTACCCCCGTCAAAAATTATTAATGGCTTTTCATCTCTATTTAAATAGGTTCTGAAAGATTCCATTTTTAGGTAAAAATTAATTTATTTTAGAGAAATTCTTGTCACCCAATTATCATAGTCTTGAGAACGACCTTCTGTTATTTCTATAAGCTTACTTTTTAATTTATTCATTATTGGTCTTTCACCATTTAAATCACTTGATTCAATTTTTTTAACTGGTGTAATTTTTGCTGCTGTACCAGTTAGAAATACTTCATCTGCTATTAATAATTCTGTTTTATCAACAGGTCTTTCAATTACATTTATTCCAAAAGATTTTGCTAATTCAATTACACTAGCTCTAGTAATCCCCTCAAGGATATCTTGATCAACACCAGGAGTGATTAAGTCTCCATTTCTTACAATAAATAAATTCATACCACTAGCTTCGCTTACCTTACCACTTGAATTTAATAACAAGGCTTCATCAAAACCCGATAAACTAGCCTCTGTTTTAGCTAATGAACTAGTAATATAAGCTCCACTTATTTTTCCTCTCAATGGTAGAGATCTATCTTCTTGTCTAGTCCAACTACTCATTCTACAAGAAACTCCATCTGGGGATAGATAATCTCCTAGTTCAATACAATACATAAAGAAATCTGTTTCAATATTGTGTAACCTTGGAGCTATACCTAAATCGCTTGTGTATACGAATGGTCTAATATAAATAGGTTTTTTTGGCTTATTTCTTTTTATAACTTCCTCTAAGGCTCTAAAAATATATTCTTCAGAAATATCAGTTAAGAGTAATTTTGCACTTTGAGATAATCTTTTTATGTGTTTATCAGTTCTAAATAAAAGGAATTCTTCTTTATTTGTAGGGTTAGGTATCGCTCGCATTCCACCAAATGCAGCAGTACCATAATGTAGTGCATGAGTAGCTATTGATATTTTTGCTTCTTTAAATGGAATACATTTACCTTCGAACCAGGCGTATGGAAGAAATTCATGCATATTTAGTTTATTTAATTAAGGTAAACTAGTTTTATTCTACTTACGTATTCTAAACCCTATTTATATATAAAAATGCACAGGATATTGAATATAGCAGGAAATGAAAAGAATAAGGATGATTTAATAGAGCAACCAGTTGCAGATTTTATTTTTATAACAAGTGTCAAAGCTGATTTAAATCTCTTATCGAAGTTATTGTTAGAAAAAGAATTTGCTTCATTAAAAAATAATATTAGAGCATTAGAAATTTCTAATTTACAATCCTCATCTCAAATAGATAATTATCTATTAAAAACAATTAATTATGCAAAAGTTGTCGTACTACGAATATTTGGAGATAAAGGTACATGGAACTATGGAATTGAACAACTCTTAAATTGGCAAGCAATTAATAAAAAAAGGAAATTAGTAATCCTATCAGGTACCCTTGATCAGGAAGTTTCCCTATGTGAAATTAGTAGTATAGATAAAGATGTAGCATTAAATATTTCTAAATTACTAAGATCTGGAGGACTGGATAATTATAGAAAATTTCTTAATTGTTTAAATTACCTAAATAAAGATGAAACATTAATTCCTAATGAGTTTTTGAAGATTTCTTTTTATGCAGATCCTTATTTGTATGATTGGAAGATTGAAAATGGTGAAAAGATAGGAATCATATCCTATAAATCGCTTTTTTTGGCTAATGAAATTGAAGTAAACGAAAAACTTAACTTGCAGTTAAGAAAATGCGGACTATCTCCAAAAACATTTTTTATTTCAACTCTAAAAGATCAAATTATTCAGAAGAGATTAATAGAAATTTTTAAAAAAGAAGATATTAAAATAATAATTACTACAACGTCATTTTCTTCATCTCAAATCATAAATAATGATTTAATTGAAAATTCTACAAATATTTTTACTTCTCTTAAAATACCAATTTTACAGCTTCTTTCTTCCAATATATCAAAAAAAAATTGGTTAAATTCATCAATTGGAATGAATTCATCTGATTTATTAATGCAAATAATTATTCCCGAATTTGATGGAAGAATTACTACCTCTCCTTCTGCTTTTAAAGAAATAATTTCAAAAAAAAATACACTTTATACTGAAATCACTAGTTACAAGGCTGATCAAGTAGGGATTGAATGGATTTCAAAATTTGCAACAAATTATGTGAAACTTCAGAAACTTAATAATTTTGATAAAAGAATTTGTTTAGTAATAAGTAATTATCCAGTAAAGAATGGAAGAATCGGTAATGGCGTTGGTCTAAATACACCCTCTTCAATAATAAATATTCTTAATTGGTTAAAAGAAGAAGGTTATGACCTTGGATCTTGTAATTATCCTCAAAATTCTTCGAAATTAATGTCAATGCTTATAAAAACCAGAACTAATGATATTGAATCTCAAAATAATGAACCTTTAGATTTCTTACCACTTAGTGAATATTTAAAATATTGGAATTATTTAGAAATTGATCCAAAAAATATTATTGTTAATCGTTGGGGTAAACCATCTGACGCCATCGATTTAGATAATGAAGGCTTCTCAATTAATGGTCTTAGATTTGGAAAAATAACATTATTGATTCAACCACAACGTGGTTATGACGCTGATACTGATAGAGATATTCATTCTCCTGATCTTCCACCTCCCCATAGATACTTAGCACAATATTTTTGGATTGAAAAAGTTTTTAATGCAAATGCTATATGCCATATTGGTAAACATGGGACTGTTGAATGGTTACCTGGCAAATCTATAGGTCTCAGCAATAAATGTTTTCCGAATATTATTTGTCCAGCAATACCTAATATATATCCCTTTATCGTAAATGATCCTGGAGAAGGATCCCAAGCTAAAAGAAGAACTGCTGCCACAATTATTGATCATTTAACCCCTCCTTTGGATAGGTCAGAATTATATGGAAAATATTCAATATTAGAAAGTTATTTAGACGAATATTTTGAAGCGAAATTATTAAATTCCAATCGTATAGAGATAATAGAAAAATCCATTTTAGAATTAATTAAGAAAGATTTTAATGAAATTACTTTAAAGAATAAAAATATTCAAATAGAAGAAATTGATGCCTTTCTTTGCAAAATTAAAGAATCTCAAATTAGAACAGGTTTGCATGTATTTGGCAATAGGCAGAATGATATTAATGAAATAAATTTATTCTTGTCTATTGCAAGGGTACCAAATGCCAACAGAATTGGTGTTGTTCAATATATAGCGAAAAATTTAAAACTAAATTTGAATCCTTGGACAAATAAATATGATCAAAAATTAACTGAAAAGGATAAAAAAATATTATTGAGGTTTTCAAACAAAAATATTTTAAATTTTAGAATGGCTATTGAATTTTTGGAACAACAAGCAAAATATATTATTTATTTGTTTTTTTACAAAAAGAAAACCAATATAAAATATTTAGAAAAATATAAAAATCAGAAAATAATAGATTTTTTCTCTAATGAAAAAAAACATAATAATTATTTTTTATTATTAAAAAATGAGATACTAAATCCAATCATTAATTCTTCATATAATGAAAAATTATCATTTATTAATTCATTAAATGGCAAATATGTAAAAAGTGGTCCATCTGGAGCCCCTACGAGAGGTAAAACTGAATCTTTACCAACTGGTAAAAATTTCTTTTCAGTTGATTCGAGGGGACTGCCTACTGAATCAGCATGGAGTGTTGGTTGTAAATCTGCTTCTCAAATTATTGATTTATACAAACAAGAAAATGGAGAAGATTTAAGAAATATAGCAATATCTGTATGGGCAACATCCACAATGCGAAATGGTGGAGAAGACATTTGTCAAATATTATATTTATTAGGCGTAAAACCTATTTGGGATGGACCCTCAAGAAGAGTAGTTGACTTAGAAATTATCCCTTTATCTGTTCTCGATAGGCCAAGAGTAGATGTTACATTAAGGATCTCTGGAATGTTTAGAGATGCATTTCCTCAGTTAGTCAAATTAGCTTCTAAAGCAATAAATCTAATATCTAATCTTAATGAGAATGATAAATTTAACCCTCTTGCTGGAGCATTAAAGGACGGTGATCCAATTAATCGTATATTTGGGTCAGCACCAGGTTCATATGGAGCTGGTCTACAAGAACTAATTTCAAATTCTAATTGGGAAAACATAGATGATTTTGGAGAATCTTTTCTTAATTGGAGTAAGTGGATTTATAATGATAATCTTGAAGCTATAGAGGATAAAAAATCATTAGAAAATGCTCTTAAAAATGTGCAGTTAGTTGTTCATAACCAAGATAATAAGGAACATGATATTTTAGATTCTGATGACTATTATCAATTTCAGGGTGGTTTATCTTCTGCAGTAAAAAAATTGAGCGGTAAATTACCTGAAATGTATCATGGTGATTTATCTAAATTTGGATTATCTAAAATTTCAAAATTACAAGTTGAAATTAATAAAGTTGTTATATCAAGAATACTTAACCCTAAATGGATAAATGGAATGAAGGATAATGGTTATAAAGGAGCGTTTGAATTTTCAGCGACACTAGATTATTTATATGCTTTTGATGCTTCTACAGAAGTAGTGGCAGATTGGTGTTATGAGGAAGTTTATAAATCATGGTTATGTGATCGGGATCTTAGGAATTTCTTTCTAGAAAATAATCCATGGGCTTTAAGAGATATTGCACAAAGATTTCTTGAAATTGTCAATAGAAAAATGTGGAATAATTGTTCTTCTGATGTCATTGAAAATTTAAAGAACATAATTATCAATACTGATTCAATAATTGAAAAAAACGAATTCTGAATTATCTGCCTAATAGTGAAAGTCCATGACTATCTGTTCCGCATGTTTTTAGCATTGAATATTTATCTGCTAATTTATCTATTTCTGAACATACAAATAAACTAGGATTCCATATTTCATTAAGTTCATAATCGTACCAAACCTCTATTCCATCAATACCTTGTATTTTGGCCTCTGGAATTAATTTATAAAAGGGAATCCTGTACCTAGCTGGATGAGCAAGAAACGATAAACCACCAGCTAAATTTATTGCTTTAATAACTGATTTAATATTTAAATCATTACCTATTGGAGATTCTCCAAGGATGTAAGGATTTAGGTATCTACTTTTAATATCTATTCCCAATCCAATTACATGTACTAAACATCCTAGAATCAAACAATTAATTTCTATTCCGGAAATTAATGTAAAAGAATCTTTAGGATAATTTTTGAGTATATTATTTTTTTTTATATATTCATGAGCTTTAATTGTATGATGATCGGTTATTGATAAAAATTTCAAGTTATTTTTATAAGCTTGTTCTAAAAGTTCTTCCGGATCTAGACTCCCATCACTAAATTTTGTATGACAGTGAAAATTAATATTTTTTGGACAACTATATTTATTAATATTGCAAGTTAATTTTATTAAGTCTTCCCTATTCATTACTTAATGAATTCTCATTTTTCTTTCTAATCTTTGCATATAATTGTATTGAAGCCAACATGAAAATAACTAGTCCAACTACACTCCATGTAGCCACACTGGTTGGAAAATTATTTTTAAAAATAACTAAAAGTACAATTATAAATAATAACAAAGTAGGCAATTCATTTAATAATCTTAGTTTTTTTGCTGAGATATTTGAGGTACCATTTTGTAATGAATACATTATTTTATAACAATAAGAATGATAAATTACTAATCCCAAAACAAAAGAAATTTTAATTTGCAACCACTTCTCACTTAACCAACTTGGCTGCATAATAACCATGCATATAGCCATACTTAAAGCTAATATCATCCCAGGAGTTGTGATTATATTAGCCAGCCTTTTTTCCATCAAGGTGTATTGTTTATTAAAGGCAATTTTTAATTCATTATCCATATTTTTAGATTCTTCATGATATATAAAAAGTCTTACTAAATAAAAAAGTCCTGAGAACCAAACGATTACACCAATAATGTGCAGTGATTTAAACCAGAGATATGTTTCAGCTGTCAAATTACTAGATTAATTTCTAAATATATATTTTTAATATAGTTAAATTTAACAATATCAAGAAATCTATTTTTCAAAAATTAATTAATATTTATAACTCGTGAAAATATTCATATATATCATTTACTGAATTTTTTCCAAGTCCTTTAACTTTTGATAAATCCTCTTTAGTAGCTATTCTTATTGCGTCTATTGATTTAAAATGCTCAAGCAATTCTCTTATTCTTGAAGGACCTAATCCACTGATTTGTGACAATTGTGATCTATTCATTCTCTTAGATCTTTTATCTCTATGAAAAGATAATGCAAATCTATGGGCTTCATCTCTTATCCTTCTTAATAGAAGGACTCCTTTTTGATTTTCATCAGTATCAAGAGAGTTTGTAAAGCCTGGAATAAATATTTCTTCATTTTTTTTTGCCAATGAACATATAGTAACTTCTTCCTCAAGATTTAATTCTTTTAATGCTTTAATAGCAGCATTTAACTGCCCTTTACCTCCGTCAATCATTATTAAATCAGGCCAATCTGATAGAAGTTCATTGTCTAATTTGCTATTCGATTTATCATTTAATATTGAAAAATCCCCTCCGCTTTTTTTAAATATTGACCATTTCCTAAACCTTCTATGTATTACTTCATATAACGAAGCAAAATCATCACTATGTCCTATAAAAACATTTGGATCTTTAATTTTATATTTCCTATAATGCTGTTTAGAAGGAATACCATCAATAAATACGACTTGTGACGCTACTGGGTCTGTACCTTGAATATGGCTTATATCATAACCTTCAATTCTTTTAGGTTGCTCGCTTAATTCAAGTATTTGGGCAAGATCCTCAATTGATGATTCATTATCTTGTATCCCATTTAATATTCTATCTAATTCCAATTTCGCATTTTTTAAAACCATCTCTACAGTTTCATGTTTTTTATTTCTTTTTGGGATTATTATTTTTACTTTCTTTTTTCTTAGCTCCCTTAACCAATCCTCTATTGTTGTTTGTTTTGGAAGATTATATTGAATAAGAATTTCTGAAGGTATTTCTACGCCTTCAACATTCATATAATGCTCTTCTAATACCCTTTGTAGAATAAGATTTTCATCTTCATTATTTAATTTTTGACTATAACCAATTCTCCCAATGAGCTTACCAGATCTCATTTGGAAAATTTGTATACTAGCTACATTTTTTTTTGAAACAATTCCAAAGATATCTCTATTAATTGAAGAATCTGGTATTGATATTTTTTGTGATTCAGTTAATAATTTTAAACCTGAAATTTGGTCCCTTATTTTTGCTGCATTTTCATAATCTAAATCATTTGAAAATTGCAACATTTTTTTTTGTAAAAATATTTCTAAGTCATCATTCCTTCCTTGAAATATCATAGATACTTGTTTCATTATTTTTTTATAATCGTCAGATGATATTACTTCTTGGCAAACACCTGGACATCTTCCTATTGAATAATTCAAACAAGTTCTATCTTTATAGACTGGCCTTGGCCTTTGTCTAAGTGGAAATATTTTTTTTATCGTAAATAATGTTTTCCTTAATAATCCGACATCTACATAAGGTCCATAATATCTATCTAAATTATTTCTATTTCTTCTTCTTCTTGTAATAAATATTCGAGGATATTTTTCACTCCAAGTAATACAAAGATAGGGATATTTCTTATCATCCTTTAAAAGAATATTAAAGTATGGTTTGTTTGTTTTTATTAAATTTGACTCTAAATTTAGTGCTTCATATTCGCTATCTGTGACTATAATTTCTATCTCAGTTATTTGACGAACCATCAAACTTAATCTTGGAGTTAAATCTGAAAAATTATTAAAATAACTACTTACTCTACTGCGTAGTTTTTTTGATTTACCAATATAAAGTAAATTATTATCTATATCTTTAAAAAGATAGCATCCAGATGACTTTGGAATTTCGGATAATCTTGATTTTAGTAATTCTTTATTATTAATTAATTTATATTCAATTTTAAAATTATATTTGTTATCTATTTTTTCTATAGAGGAATTACTCATATATAAAGATTAACCTCCATAATTCCAGCCAGTTGAAGATAAATTTAAAGAGTCAACATCATTATTCAAATAAGCAGATTGAACTTCTCCTACAAAAACTGTATGGTCTCCATGAATAACACTTCCAACAACATTACATTCAACTCCACCAACACTATCAACTAAAATAGGCAATCCAAGTTCACCTAAATTAAATTCAACAGATTCAAATCTGCCTCCTAATGATTTTTGAGGTTTAAAGAAAACAGCTGCTAGATCCTTTTGATCACTTTTGAGGACATTTAATGAGAACTTATTGGTGGACTTTATTATTTCATTACTAGAACCTTCTGCCCTAACTGCCATTACGACTAATGGAGGAGTGAAGGAACCTTGAGTCACCCAACTAGCAGTAAATCCATTAACTTCATTTTTATCTTCGTCTCTAACTCCACAAATAAATAATCCGTGAGGTATTTTTCTTAATAAAATTTTTTTTGCTTCTAGATTTAATGTCATAATTGATATATCTAATAATCTTATTTTAACTAAATTTCTTATTCGAACATAATATATTCATGAAAATTCTTTATCCTGGTACATTTGATCCTTTAACAAACGGGCATATTGATTTAATAGAAAGAGCTGAAAAAATATTTGGCAATCTAGTAATTGCTGTTTTAGAAAATACTTCTAAAACACCAACATTTAATCTTGAAAGAAGAATAATACAAATAAAAAATTCTCTTTTTCATTTACCTAATATTGAAGTTATTTCTTATTCTGGTCTAACTGTAGATTGTGCAAATGATCTAAAAGCTAATCTTATTCTTAGAGGCTTAAGAGCAATGAGTGATTTTGAGTATGAACTTCAGATTGCTCATACAAATAAATCTCTTAATAATGATATTGAAACTATATTTTTATCGACAAATACAAATTATAGTTTTCTCAGTAGTTCTTTAGTAAAAGAAGTTGCAAAATTTGGAGGTAAAATTAATCACATGGTACCCCCCTCTGTTGAGAGGGATTTAAAAGAATATTTTAAATAATATTTTTATTAACAAGATTTCAAGTAATAAAGATCACGTAATAATTTAAAAGCTTTTTCTTTATCAATTTTATTAGAATTTTGGATAATGCTTATAATTATAGGCCTTTCATTTTTATATAAAAAGCCAGATAATGCAAAGACATTTGAAAGAGTCCCAGTTTTGCCAAAAAACTTTCCAGACAATTCACTATTTACAAATCTTTTGGCTAATGTTCCTCTTACTCCAGTAATTGAAAGTGTAGATTGATAAGCATTAAAATCATTAAAATATCTCATTTTATCTAAAAACAATACTACTAACCTTGTTGTAATTTTATTTTTTCGAGATAATCCACTAGCATCTGCAAAGTATGCTTTAGTTGTTGGGAGGCCTTTATTTTCAAGCCATCTTTTCAATTTTATATAGTCATTAT
The DNA here is from genome assembly GCA_003280655.1 of Prochlorococcus sp. AG-355-O17. Classification (GTDB taxonomy): domain Bacteria; phylum Cyanobacteriota; class Cyanobacteriia; order PCC-6307; family Cyanobiaceae; genus Prochlorococcus_A. The sequence goes on along the minus strand of QCEK01000002.1, from coordinate 30,589 downwards.
CATTCCATGTATTAGAGGCATTTTTAAAGAGAGATTCAGCTGTAAAATTATGGCTTTCAGAATTTGTTAGAGTTAATAATGAAATAATTGGAGTTGAATATATTTTATTTATCTCTTTAATATTTTTTAAATAAAAAGTTTTTTCTGAATCAAAAAAATCTACATATATTTTTGAATTTGGAAATTTATTTTTTAAATAATTTTTAATAAAAATTTTTAATGAATAAATATCATCATATTTATTGTGATTACTTTCTATTGCAAGAGATGTAATTGGAGATCCATATTCGTAAAGTTTATCAGCATTTGTCCAACCATTAGGCCAATATAATTTTGAATCAATTTCTACAATATTAAAGTTAATAATTTTATTTTCTTTAACATTTGAAATTAGTTCGATTATATTTTCATAATTAAGATCTGGATCACCTTGACCTTGTAAATAATACTCGTTTTTATTTTTAAATAAGGAAGTTTTTAAATTATTATTTAATTTATATTTACTTAAAACATAAGCTGATGAGAATAATTTTTGATTAGATGCCGGCAACCTTGGAACATCCTCATTGTAGGAACTTATTATTTCCCCTTTATCATTAATAATTGATACACTATAAGAATTATCAAGCGTTTGATTCAATAAAGCATCATAAGTAGGACATATTTTGTTTTTAGTAATTATTCCAGGGAAATTAAAATAAATACTATTTAAAATAGTTATTTTCTGATTTGCTAGTAAATATCTTATTAAGAAAGGAGATGTTACTAATACAAGTACAATTAAGAAAAATGAATAAATTTTTTTTATCACATTCAATCTATAAATTCACAAAAATAGATTCATTGTCGGGTTTAATTTCAAATTCTTTTTTAAAAAAATATCTTTTATTTTCTTCTTTGAAAAGCAACCAGTTATTTGGATAAATATGCATGAGAGCAGCTTTATTAAAAGGCTGCAGAAAATAAATATTTTTCCATGTTTTGACAAAGTTTTTACGTCGCTCTCTAATAACACTTCCTATACCAATATTGGCATCTTCAAATTTTGGATTTAATGAATAATGCTTACCTTGATAATTATCAGACATTGGTTCAAATGAATCGAAATCATATGGCTGAGGTAGTATCGATATCATTGCACTATCTATATTGTTTATATTATTTGATTCATTAAATGATTTAAAAGTAAAAAATTTATCTTTGATATCTGGATAGTCTCTTTTTGCCAAAGCCACAGCACCTTGATCAGCAAATGTTATAAATACATTATTATTTTTAGACAATATCTTGTAGATAGTTATTCCAATTCTGTTAAACTTCAATCCTTCAAAATTAAATTCTATAGTAAATCTTTTATTTGAATCTAATAAACTTGGAATAATTGCATCCTCCATATTCTTAAGAGATTCATTTAAATCTTTAGGTAATCTGTATTTTGTTTCCATTAAAATTTTTCAATACATATTTGAATAAGTTCTAAAAATTTATCTATTTCTGACTTATTGTTTATTGAACCTAAAGTAACACGAATATTTGAATATAGTTCATGATCTTTTAAACCAATATTTTTAAGTGTTGAGCTAGGTTTCCCAGATGAACTTGAACAAGCACTTCCACTACTTATGGCTATTTTATTTTCTGACATGAAATTAACAATCTTATAGGCCCTTATAGGCTCAAATAGTTTATTTAATAGTAGAAACGAAATATGATTGGGAAGTCTATGGTTAATACTACCCGTAATCTTTATATGATTATTATCCTTAATTTTTTGAAAAAAATAATTTTTGAGTTTATTAATATTATTAGAAGGAAATTGAGTTATGTAATCATATAATTTTATTTTTCCTTTAATATTCTTTAATGATTCATACATTCCAGCGATTAATGGCAAAGCTTGTGTCCCTTGTCTAATTGAAAATTCTTGGGTAAATGATATGTCATTATTTTTTAAAATTTGTCTAGACTTTTCTTTTGTTAAAAGAATACCGATCCCTTTTGGACCTCCAAATTTATGAGCAGATAAACTTAAAAAATCACATTTAAGATCTTTCCAACTGAATATTCCATTACTTAATATTTGAGTTCCATCTAAATGAAACATTATATTTAATTCTTCACATTTGGCGCCAATAAATTGGACAGGTTGTATTGTCCCAATTTCACTTTGTCCCCAAATAATTGATACAAGCTTAGTATCTTTGTTTAAAATGTTTTCGATATTAGAAATATTTAAAATTCCATCATTATTTACCTTCCATTCGTAAATATCCCAATTTTGTTTTCTTAGTTTATTAGCACAAATAGTTGTTGCTTGATGTTCAACATTTGAAATAACAACCCTAGCATTTTTAAAGTTCTCATAAATATTATTAAATACAATATTTGTCGATTCCGATGAACCAGATGTAAAAATTATATCCTCTGCATCTGCTTCAAATATATAAGCAATTTTAGATCTAATTTTTTCAAGATATGTAGAGCATTTTATCCCTAGCTCATATGTAGATGAAGGGTTATGCCAATAATTCCTGTAAGTTGAATTAATTATATTTAAAACATTCTCAGATAATGGAGTTGTGGATGCATTATCTAAATAAATAAAATTATTTTCCATTAATTTACTAACATTGATCCTGAGAAAACCTTTTTAGCATTACCGGTCATCATTACTTCACAATCGTCTTTTGACCAATCAATTTTAAGATTACCTCCTGGTAAGGTTACTATAGTTTGTGAATTACAAAGGCCTAATTTATAAGCTGCTACATGGATAGCACAGGCACCTGTTCCACAAGCTAAGGTTGCTCCTGCACCCCTTTCCCATACTTTTACTTTGATATTATCTCTATTTAAAATTTGACAAAAATGTACATTAGTTTTTTCAGGAAATAATTCATTTTTTTCAAATATAGGACCAAGTCTGGAGAGAACAATTGAATCTATGTCTTTTACAAAGAATATTAAATGAGGATTTCCCATTCCTACGGCATAACCCATATTATTAAAATCTTTCTCAATAAATTCGTGTGAAGGAATTGAATTTATTTTTTTTTCAATTGTTGTTGGAATATTTTGACATTCTAAAATCGGAATTCCCATTTTTACTGTAATTTCATCATTTATATATTTTGCAATTTTTAAACCTGCTTTAGTCTCAATTTTATATTCTATATTTTTATTATTCATTGAATCATTTACGTGGAGATACTCAACTAAACACCTAATTCCGTTTCCACACATTTGTGCTTCAGAACCATCAGAATTAAAAATTATCATTTTTGCATAATTATCTTCATTAGGTTCTTCTATAAAAATCACACCATCTGCTCCAATACCAAATTGCCTGTTGCAAATTTTTTTTATATCAAATATTTTATTTGTCTTGTAATTTTTATATAATTCATTTCCTCTAGAATCTATTATTATGAAATCATTTCCGTTACCTTGATATTTTTCAAAAGTTATATTTTTCATTTGTAGATAATATATTTTAAATTTTAATTATAAATTATTCCTTTTAACAATCTATTTCTATTTTATACAATGGATATTAAAATAATAATTTAACAAATAAAAATTAAGTGATTTCTCCCGATAAACAATATGATGCTGATACCAATTTATATAATCCATCTGAAATAGAAAAAAAATGGCAGTCAATATGGACAGAAAACAATTTATACAAAACCGATGAATTAACTCAGAATAGCGATAAATTCTATGCCTTATCAATGTTTCCCTACCCTTCTGGTAATCTTCATATGGGACATGTTAGGAATTATGTTATTACAGACTTAATAGCTCGATTCCAAAGATTTAAAGGCAAATCTGTTTTACATCCAATGGGTTGGGACGCTTTTGGTTTGCCTGCTGAGAATGCAGCGATTGAAAGAGGAATTAGTCCAAGTGTCTGGACTAAAAAAAATATTTCTCATATGAAGTCACAATTAAAGCTTTTGGGACTATCAGTTGATTGGGATAGGGAATTTGCAACATGTGATGAAAATTATTATATTTGGACTCAATATCTATTTTTAGAGTTATACAAGGCTGGTCTTGTATATCAAAAGGAATCAGAAGTTAATTGGGATCCTATAGATAATACAGTCTTAGCGAATGAACAAGTTGATTCAGATGGTAAATCTTGGAGATCTGGGGCAGTAGTTGAAAAAAAATTATTAAAGCAATGGTTTTTAAGAATTACTAATTATGCGGATGAGTTATTGAAGGATTTAGAAAAATTAGATAACTGGCCAGAAAGAGTAAAAATAATGCAAGATAATTGGATTGGAAAGTCAATTGGTACAAATATTAATTTCAATATCAATACCAATCCAGAAGAGAAAATTACTGTATTTACAACAAGGCCAGATACTTTATTTGGAGTTACTTATTTAGCAATTTCTGTTAATCATTCATTAGTAAAAAATATTTCTGATCAAGAAACAATTAAAGATATAGAAAATCTTAAACAATATTTGAAAAATAATAAAAATAATGAACTTGAAAAAATTGGAATAAAAACTAACTTAACAGCAATAAATCCAGTTAATTCTGAACCTATTCCTATTTGGGTGGCAAGTTATGTTCTCGATGAATATGGTACAGGTGCTGTTATGGGCGTGCCTGCTCATGATCTAAGAGATTTTGAATTTGCTAAGAAAAATAATATTGATATTAAACAGGTAATAATTAAGGATAAAAGTGAACAAAATAAAGAGCTTGAAGAAGCTTATGTAGAAAAAGGATATCTTATTAATTCAAATCAATACAATGGCATAGAAAATACTATTGCTAAAATAAAGATTTCAGAGGAGGGAGTAAATAATGGATGGGCTGAAAATAAGATTCAATATCGTCTAAGAGATTGGTTAATCTCTAGACAAAGATATTGGGGATGTCCGATACCCATAGTTAATTGCAAAAAATGTGGATCTGTTCCATTAAAGCAATCGGAATTACCTGTTTCCTTACCAAAAGATATAGAAATCTCGGCTAACAAGATTAATGCTTTAGGTGATAATAATAATTGGATAAATACTACATGTCCAAAATGTGGAATAGAGGCAAGAAAAGAAACTGATACTATGGACACTTTCATGTGTTCATCATGGTATTTTTTAAGATATCCATCTTCAAAATGTTCTAATAAGCCATTTGAAAAGATTGAAATCAATAAGTGGTTGCCTGTAGATCAATATGTTGGAGGGGTAGAGCATGCAATATTGCACTTGTTATATGCAAGATTTTTCACTAAAGCCTTGAGGGATAATGAACTATTTGAAATTGATGAACCTTTCAAAAAACTATTAACGCAAGGAATGGTTCAGGCGGCAGCCTATAAAAACAATAAAACTGGTAAATATGTTTCTCCTTCCGATATTACTGACTTATCAAATCCCACAGATCCAATTGACAATTCTAAACTCGATGTTCTTTTCGAGAAGATGTCTAAGTCTAAATACAATGGAATAGACCCTGAATCAGTAATTAAAAAATATGGAGCAGATACAGCAAGAATGTTTATATTATTTAAAGCACCACCAGAAAAAGATTTGGAATGGGGAGATACAGATGTTGAAGGACAATTTAGATTTTTAAGCAGGATTTGGAAGCTTTATATAAATTGTGCAAAAGATATAAATAGTAAATCTAATTCCTATCCAGATAAAGAAAAAAGTTTAATAAAGTCAATGAATATCGCTATAAAAGAAATTTCAAATGACATATTAAATAACCAATTTAATACTGCGATTTCAGAACTAATGAAGTTTTATAATTCATTATCAAATTCTATTAATGACGTAAACAATAATTTAAAAATTGATGCTTTAAAAACATTTTGTATTTTGTTGGCTCCATTTGCACCTCATATTGCAGAAGAAATATGGCATCTTATAGGATTTAAAAAATCTGTACATTTAGAACACTGGCCTTCCTTTAATGCCGAGGCATTAAAGGAAGATTCATATGAACTAGTAATACAAGTGAATGGAAAAGTTAGGGACAAAGTAAATATTAATAATGATATGAGTGAAGATCAAATTAAAGAATTGACTGTTAGAAGACCTAACATTTTAAAATGGACTCAAGATAAGGAAATAAGAAAAATAATTATTGTTAAAGGAAAAATTATGAATATTGTTGTTTAAGAATTTTTTGAATAACTAATGAATTTGGATTTGACCAATCGCCCTTAACTAAATAATTATCATTACCGAAACACATTTCACGGAGTATAAAAAATATGGGTTCACTAACTGAATTTTCAAATAATGATGTTATGTCATTTATAGAATATTCTCCACCTTCATCTAATAAATTACTTACTTTTTGTTGATACTCAATAATATTTGCAGCTGCTTTCTTTCCAGCTTCAACTCCAGGTTGATCATATGCATTTATATTTACCAATTCAGCGTAGAAGGATACAGCCCTCTCAAATAAAGCGATTAATGCCCCTAGTGAAAAACAATTTAACTTTTCTAAAGTAATAGTGATACTTTGTCTGGATTCACTAGAGAGTGCTGATCTGGTTCCTTGCAAAAAACCAGAAAGATATTCCTTAGGATTCTCTTTTTCATCAAAAATATTAGTAGATGGAGAATCTAATAATTCAATAAAAATACAAAAGAAATTATCAATGCCATCTCTCAGTTGCTGAACATAAGCATGCTGATCTGTAGATCCTTTATTACCAAAAACGGAAATACCTTGATTAACTACTTCACCATTCCTATTAAATTTCTTTCCTAATGATTCCATTACTAATTGCTGAAGATATTTACTAAATACCTGTAACCTATCTCTATATGGTAATACGACCATATCTCTCTTCCCAACGCCATCCCCAGTTAAATACCAAGCAGATGACAATAATGCTGCAGGATTATTTTTAAAATCACTTATACGCGTGGCCTCATCCATTAATGATGCACCTCTAATGAATTCAAATATATTTTCATTAATAAGAGCTAATGGAAGTAATCCCACAGAGCTAGTAATACTTGTTCTTCCTCCAACCCAATCTTGCAAATTAAATATTTTTAACCAATTTTCAGAAGTGGCCTTTTTAAATAATTTACTATCTTTCATCGTTATAGCTATAGCATTAGAATTCCATTCAAGAGAATTATTTTCACAATGACTTTTAATAATTTCCATAGCAATTCTAGGTTCAGGCGTACCACCTGATTTGCTTACTACTACAAATAATGTTGTGGATAATTTTTCAGATAACTCTTCTAACTTTTCGCTAATTAAAAAAGGATCAACATTATCGATATAAGAAAAATTTAAGCCTCTAGAGCACTTCTGTAGTGACTCTGTAATAAGTAATGGTCCTAAACCACTTCCGCCAATTCCTATCCATAGAACATCAGTATAGTTCTGTTGATTCTTATTCTTAATATCTCCATTTAAAATTTGTTTCCCAAATTCAGAGATTGAATCAATATCTGCGCTAATTTCCTCACCTATTTTTGAAGATGGTGAAATTGATGGATTTCTAAGCCAATAATGTCCAACTTGTCTATTTTCATCAATATTTGAGATTGCACCATTTTCTAATTCTTTTATTGATGAAAATACATCTACAAATTTCTCTTCTAAATTTTTTATTTCTTCATTTGTGAAATTAATTTTGCTTATGTCTAACCAAATATTTAATTTTTTATCAAACCAAAGATAATTACAAAATTTATCCCATGAGTTTAAATCTCCATTCATATTATATATTTTTTTCCTTTAGTAATTTACTAATTATATCTATACGAATAGTACATAGATTTGATTCATTTAAAAATGTTTAAATTTATATTTTCAAATAAATATGTTTTTGAATATAAATAATTAAAGGAGAGGGTTTATTTTATTTCATATGAATTTATCATTGGATAAAAACCTTGGATAAATCATTTAATTACATAATTTCGCCTGAGATATCTGAATTTAGAAAATTTTCACCAAAATTAAAAATAGGTGTACTTGCTTCTGGAAGAGGAACTAACTTTCAAGAGTTAATTAATCTATCAGAAAAAGGCGAATTAGATGTAGATATAAAAGTTCTCATTACTAACAAAGATGATGCAGGTTGTATAAAAAGAGCTGAAAGTGTAAAAATACCTCACAAAATAATAAGGGACAATGACTTTCCGCATAAAGAGCTATTTGAATTAGAAATTGTAAATAATTTAATTAATCACGATGTTGAACTTGTTGTTATGGCAGGCTGGATGAAGATTGTCACTCCATTTTTTGTTAATAAATTCAAGAACAAGATTATAAATATTCACCCTTCATTACTTCCTGCATATAAAGGTGGTTCTGCGATAAAGGACGCCATATTAAATGGTTCCAAAATAACTGGTTGTTCAGTACATTTTGTTGAAGAGGAGGTAGATAGTGGATCATTGATAATGCAGGCTGCATTGTCAATTAGAGATGATGATGATATTGAATCACTTTCAAAAAGAATACATATGCTTGAGCATAAAATTTTACCTCACTCAATCTCTCATGCTGGCTTTTTGATAAGAAGTAATTTTATGGAAAATTATTAATTAAATCAAGACCTTCATCAATTGAAAATCCGTTCATAATATTTAAATTTTGAATTGCTTGCCCAGTCTGTCCTTTTAACAAATTATCAATTACAGATAATATAACTATTCTTCCATTTCTAATATCAACTTTAACAGATAGGAAAATTTGGTTTGTATTTTTAACCCATTTTGTTGATGGGAATGTATCTACAGGTAAGACTTTAATATTTTTGAAATTTCTATAATAATTATCCAAAAGAATTCTGCAATCATCAGAAGTTAGTCCTGGGTCTCTTAATCTCCCATATATAGTCGAATGCATACCCCTTGAAATTGGAACTAAATGAGGCGTAAAAAGTAATTCAATTTTATTTCCCGAAAGTAATGATGCTACTTGCTCGATCTCTGAAGTATGTCTATGGTTTATCAATCCATATGCTGATAGACCTTCTCCACATTCTGATAAGAGTAGTTTTTGGTTTGGTTCTCGACCACCTCCAGAAGTTCCGCTTTTAGAATCAATTACTATACCTTCATTTTCAATAATTCCCTGCGAGAGATAAGGAACTAATGGGATTAAAGCAGATGTTGGATAACATCCTGGACATGCAATTAATCTTCCTCTTGAAATGGCTTCTTTATTTATTTCAGGAAGACCGTAGACCGCCTCTTTACATAAATCATCGTCATTCCTTTTATAAATAGCAGCTTCTTTGGAATAAACTTTCTTCCATTCATCTAGAGACTTATATCTATAATCAGCAGATAAATCAATAACTTTAAGTCCTCTATCTAATAATTTCCTCGTCAACGTTGAAGATAGGCCATTTGGTAAACAAAGCAAAGCAACATCTGCATTTTTTGAAATATTATCTACTGAAATTTCTTCTATATAAGGATCATTTTCTAGGTAAATAAAAGGAAAATTATCATTCCACTTTGAACCAGATGTTTTATTACCACCTAAAAATGAAATTTTGTATTTTTTATTTTTCTTTAAAAGATTTACCGCTTGAATACCGCCGTAACCAGTAGCTCCTACTATTGCAACATTCATTTCTTTGAATTGGCAGACTTTGAGATAGGATTATAAAGTGTTGAATTTAAGGTAACTAAAACACTATTTTTCTATATTGATAGGAATAATGAAAGAAACAAGTCCCAAATCAAATAATGGAACAATTTTGGATATAAATGAATCTTTTAAAATTGAATTTGATCCTATCAGCGATGCGTTAGCAGCTATAAGAAATGGAGAATGCATAATTGTCGTAGATGATGAAAGAAGAGAAAATGAAGGAGATTTAATATGTGCAGCGCAGTTTGCAACTCCACAGCAAATTAATTTTATGGCTACTGAGGGACGTGGTCTTATATGCCTAGCTATGCAAGGAGAAAAGCTTGACTCTTTAGATTTACCATTGATGGTAGATAGAAATACAGATGAAAATCAAACAGCTTTTACGATATCAATTGATGCTGGACCTGAAAACAATGTTACTACCGGAATTTCAGCTGAAGACAGGGCAAAGACAATTCAAGTTGCTATAAATCCAAATACAAAACCTGATGATTTAAGGAGGCCAGGACATATTTTTCCATTACGAGCTAAAAAAGGTGGAGTATTAAAAAGGGCAGGTCATACCGAAGCGGCAGTAGATATTGCGGCAATGTCAGGTCTTTACCCCGCTGGAGTGATTTGCGAAATTCAAAATCCTGACGGATCTATGTCAAGACTTCCACAACTTAAAGAGTATGCAAAACAGTGGGGGATGAAATTAATATCCATAGCTGATTTAATAAGTTATCGGTTTCAAACTGAGAGATTTGTATTTAGAAAATCGGATGCTGTACTTCCTAGTATTTTTGGTAATTTCAAAGCTTATGGATATGTTAATGAACTTGATGGTTCAGAGCATGTTGCATTAGTTAAACAAAAATCATCAAAATTAAGCGAACCTGTACTAGTAAGAATGCATTCAGAATGCTTAACAGGCGATGCTTTTGGATCATTACGATGTGATTGTAGACCCCAATTAGAGGCTGCTTTATCAAGGATAGAAAAGGAGGAAGAGGGAGTAGTGGTTTATTTGAGACAAGAAGGTAGAGGTATTGGTCTAATAAATAAATTAAAAGCTTATAGTTTGCAGGATGGTGGATTAGACACTGTAGAAGCCAATGAAAAATTAGGCTTTCCAGCTGATCTCAGAAACTATGGGGTTGGAGCTCAAATTTTAACAGATCTGGGGATAAAAAAATTAAAATTACTTACAAACAATCCTAGAAAGATAGCTGGATTAGGAGGTTATGGAATAGAGGTTATTGAGAGAGTTCCATTAGTAATTTGTCCTAACGATAATAATGCAGAATATTTGAGTGTTAAAAAAACTAAGTTAGGCCACATGATTGATGAAGATAATACTAATTCCAGGAATATAGATCCATTTATTTCAATTTTTCTGGACGGAAAATATAAATCTATTGATCTAGTTCCAATAAAAAATAACGTTATTAAATTCTGTAGTGATCAGAACATTAATATTAAACTGGAAAGTACACCAAGATTGTTGGCTTTTTGGAATCGACCCAAACTAGTATGGCGAATTTTGCATGATCAAAATAGAACTAATTCCAACATTACTGATGAAGAAATAAAGAATATAGAATTATTTATTCAGTTTTTGTCCAATTATGAAAATAGTACAAAGATTGGAATTATTGTTTCTAGAAACATTGAACAAGCATTACACCCAAAAAGTAGCATCAAATTAATCAATACTAAATTTACTATTAATAATGAAATCTTATATTCATCTACCAGAAAATTTAATCTAGATAAAGAGACATTTAGTATTGTTTTTCAAGGCTAAATTACTACTTTAAAGTTGCTTTTAGAATTTTTGAACCATTAGTAAGCCTTAGTACTACATCCATATCGTCTGTCTTACCAAAAACAGTATGAACACCATCAAGATGAGGCTGTGGTTCATAAACTATAAAAAACTGACTACCGCCCGTATCCTTTCCTGCATGAGCCATAGAAAGTGAACCTTTTAGATGTTTATTAGAATTGATTTCACATTTAATATTATATCCAGGGCCTCCAGTTCCAGGCATACCAGATGCTCCATCACGAGTATTTGGACATCCACCCTGCGCCATAAATCCAGGAATAACTCTGTGAAATGCTAGGCCATCATAAAATCCATCACTAATTAGGCTCGTGAAGTTTTTAACTGTATTTGGTGCGTCGTCAGAAAAAAATTCAATATTAATCTTCCCAACTTCTGTTTCAAATAATGCAGTTGTCATGTTTTATTTGTTTAGTAATTAATAAATATTTTAGTAGCTAAAGCAACTTTTCAAGGTTTTCCTTAATAGTGTTTATATCAATACTATCTTTATTACTATTTTTGTCTTCCTCCCAATTTTCAACTTCAAGATTTTTCTGGGGTGGTGAAATTAATAACCTATCTTCTGCGGTTTTAGGTACAAAATTTTTTTCTACTAATTTGCATTCATAATCTAATTTAATACAGAAATCCTTGATTTCCTCTATATTTATCATCTCGACTGTTGGCAAAGGAAAATCTTGCGCTTCTAACAGACCACAATATCTTGTTGCGTCATCCTTATCTTCAAACATAAGAACAATAGTCCTTCCTTTAAGTTCGATTGAATGAATTCCTTCCTTATCTGTTCCTGAATTATATAAAAGAACAAATATGTTCATAATTATCGATTTTTCTTTATATATAATATTTGATTAAGAATCAGAAAGTGATAATTCTTGTAATCTTGTATATAAAGCAATTTCTTCATCATTAATATCAGCAGGTATCACTACCAATATTTCAACATATTGATCACCTACATTCTCTTCGAAAGTTAAACCCCTACCTTTCAAACGTAACATTCTCCCTGTAGATGATTTTGGTGGCACTTGAAGTGTGACATTCCCCTCAAGGGTGGGAACTTCAACTGCACAACCAAGAAGAGCGTCATGAGGAAATAATTCTAACTTATAAAGTACTCTTAAACCATCAATTCTTAGCCCACTTTCAGTTTGAACCTTTAACTGTAGATAATGATCTTTACCTCCTCTTGCAATATTTTCCAGTCTTAATCGCCATCCATCTCCAGCGAAGGGAGGTGTATCAACTTCTACTAAAGTTTCATCTTCAAGCTCTATTAAAATTGCAGCTCCATTCAAGGCCTCATCAGGGGTTAACTCAATAACTGTTTCAATATCTTGGTGGAGTTTAACTGGGGGCGGCTCTTCTGGAGAGGTTGTAGGGTATTCATAATTATTAAATTCATCATTGTTTGTATTTATTGATTCATCCTCTAATGGTTCGTTATCAGATTCCTCGTAATTATTTGGTGAGTATTCATATCCAAATAATGAATCAAGATAATCTTGAAAATCAGGAAAACCTGTCTTGAAATTATTATTTTCATAATTATCTTGAATATTACCATCTGAACTATTTTTCCTTACATTAGGATCACGTAGATATTCGTATGCTTCGTTAATTAATTTAAATCTTTCTTCTGCATTAAGATCATTTTTATTTAAATCTGGATGCCATTTTCTTGCTTCTCTTCGAAAGGCCTTTTTAAGTTCTTTATCATCGAAATTATGGGATAAACCCAAAATCGACAAATAGTCTTTTTTAGAGGAAGTAGTCATTGTCCCATGGATCATTGTCCCTAGAATTACCATACCTCGAATTTCTATAATTTCTATTCATTTGGTTATCCCAAGGATCATCATCCCAATAATCATCTGAAAAGAGTTCGTCCTTTAATGATCCAAATGTATTTTTAATGCCCTGTAAGGGATTATTATCAGTTTTCTTCTCTGCAGCAAATTTTCTATTTAAGCCGAATAATGCTTCTTGTAGTGAACTTACTGAAATTTCTAATTCTTGAGGATCATCGTCATTTATATACTCTTCAACATCTTGAATGGCTAATTCAACAGCTCGTTGTTGCCTTTCGGCCCCATAAGGGCCAAATTCTAATGAAGCATCCCTAAGCCTTCTCTCAGCTTGCGCAATAAGAGTTAAAGCACTATTTTTTCTATCAATTACAGATCTTCTCTTCCTATCTTCATTAGCTTTTGATTTAGCTTCTTCAATTATCGAATTTATTTCTTGTTCATTTAAATTAGAACCTCCAGAAATTGTAACTGTTTGCTTTCTTCCAGTTGTTCTATCAGTTGCACTTACTTCAAGAAGACCATTGGCATCAATATCAAACGCTACTTGGACTTGAGGTATTCCTCTAGGAGCTGGAGGTATTCCTGATAGTCTAAATTTTCCTAGTGATTTATTTTCAGACGCTAATGGCCTTTCTCCCTGCCGTACTTGAACAACAACTGATGATTGATTAGCTTCAGACGTACTAAAAACATCAGATTGTCTGACTGGTATTGGCGTATTACGAGGAATGAGAACTTTCATAAGACCACCAATAGTTTCTAAGCCTAAAGATAAGGGAGTAACGTCATTTAGGAGTAAATCTTGTAAATCACCACTAATAATTCCAGATTGTATTGCAGCTCCAACTGCTACTACTTCATCTGGATTAACAGACTGACAAGGATCATTTGGAACTAAAGTCTTTACTAATTGTTGAACCATTGGGATTCTTGTACTGCCACCTACAAGAACTACCTCATCAATATCTTCTGAGTTCCATCCAGAGTCATCTAAAGCTATTTGAACAGGCTCTAATAATCTATCTAGTAAATCTTGTGATAATGATTCAAATATTTTTCTATCTAAGGTTTCTTCAATATGTAACGGCCCCTCTTTACTTGTTGTGATAAATGGTAAGGATATTTTTGTTTTTTGTAATCCTGACAATTCACATTTAGCTTTTTCAGCAGCCTCAGTTAATCTCTGTAAAGCTTGTCTATCCCTTCTTAAATCAATATCATGTTTAGCAAGAAATTTTTCTGCAAGCCAATCAACTATTTTTGAATCAAAATTGTTTCCTCCTAATTGTGTATCACCACAAGTGGCTTTAACATCAAATACACCATTAGAAATTTTCAATAATGAAACATCAAATGTTCCACCTCCTAAATCAAAAACTAAAACATTATTAGAAGAACTTTTTTCAAAACCATAAGCTAGAGCAGCAGCTGTAGGTTCATTTAGAATTCTATCTACTTTAATACCAGCTAATATTGCAGAATCCTTTGTAGCTTGCCTTTGAGATTCATTAAAGTAAGCAGGGACAGTAATAACTGCAGAATCAACAGTATCTCCAAGATATGTTTCAGCATCATTAATTAATTTTCTAATCAATGAGCTCACTAATTCTTCTGGTGCATACTCTCTTTCTGTATTTGGACTAAGAACCCTAACACTTCCATTGGTATTAGCCTTTACGTTATAAGGAACAGAGATACTATTCTCATCTAATTCATCCCAGTCACTACCAATAAATCTTTTTAGGTTATAAAAGGTATTCTTAGGATTTAAAACAAGTTGTCTTCTCGCTTGGTCTCCAATCACTATTTCCTTGTCTTTTGTAAACCCAACTATTGAAGGTGTAGTTCTAGAACCCTCAGAATTTGCAATAACAATTGGACGACCAGCTTCTATAACTCCGACAACAGAGTTAGTAGTACCTAAATCAATTCCAACTATTTGCCCCATGATTTTAGATCGCTAAATTAAAGCAAAATTTACTATTAATTTAAATAATTTTTATCTTAGATATTTACATATAATAGTAAAAAACAAATATTTTCAACTTAATTTAAATAAATAAGATTATTTATAACTTATCAAAAAGAATACTATTTACTTTAAAACATTATTTACATAAAAAAGTATTGATGTAGTTAACCAAAATAAACTAATATTAAGCGGAGAGAGAGGGATTCGAACCCTCGATAAAGTTGCCTCTATACAGCATTTCCAGTGCTGCGCCTTCAACCACTCGGCCACCTCTCCCAAGAAAACCATTTTAACCCTTGATCATCCCATTTTAGAGGAAAGTTATTTGAAAAAGACTTTCACAGTCACGATTAAAAATAAGGAAACCGGAAAGGTATACCAAGAGCAGGTTAATAGTGATGATTACATACTTAAGGAATTTGAAAAAAAAGGTTTCAAACTTGCATTTTCATGTAGAAATGGTTGCTGCACAAGTTGTGCAGTTAAAATTAAATCTGGTACCTTAGAACAACCTGAAGCCATGGGTGTATCACAGGCTTTAAAAGACAAAGGTTATGCACTTCTTTGTGTCGCTAAAGCAACTTCAGATCTTGAGGTAGAAACTACATATGAAGATGAAGTTTACGATTTACAATTTGGACAATATTTTGGGAGGGGTAATACTAGAGTTGCGCCACCTTGGGAATTTGAGGAAGATTAACTATTATGTTTGAATTAAATGAAATAGAGGAACTTGCAAATCAAGTAAACTTATCCATTTTGTATGAAATAGCTAAGAAATCTGCTCAAATTGGTAATGAAATTTTAAAAATTAATTACAATAAAATTCAGAAAATATCATCAAAGGGTAGGAAGGGTGATCTAGTTACCAATGTAGATTTGGAAGTTGAAAATAAAATAAAAGAATATTTATTAGAAGAGACACCAAACATATCTATAAATGCAGAAGAATCGGGTAAATTAACCAAATCTTCTGATTTAACTTGGTGTATAGACCCATTAGACGGTACAACAAATTATTCCCATGGATATCCTTTTTTTGGGACTTCTATTGGTCTCTTATATAAAAATAAGCCAATAATAGGCGCTATATCAGTACCTTATTTAAATGAACTTTATTCAGCCTGTATAGGTATAGGCTCATTCTGCAATGATAGTGAACTTAAAGTCTCGAATCCCTCTAATCTCACTAATAGTCTACTTGTAACTGGTTTCTCTTATGACAGATTTGAGACAGAGGATAATAATTATGCTGAATTTTGTTATTTAACACATAAAACTAGAGGTGTTAGAAGAGGAGGTGCAGCAGCAGTTGATCTAGCATTTGTTGCGGCAGGTAAGGTAGATGGATATTGGGAGAGAGGATTGGAAGTTTGGGACATGGCGGCCGGTGCTATTATTGTTAAAGAGGCTGGTGGTATCATTTCTGATTATCCATCAGGCGAATTTAATTTAAGTTCAGGAAGAATTTTAGCTTGTTCTCCCACCCTTGAGAATGAATTAAAAAATGAACTAGATAAAGTCTATCCATTTAAAAAAAATCTCTATACCTAAAATTAGTTAAATACTAAAATGAGCGATATAAAGGAAATTAAATTAGTCGATGTAAAAAATAACTCAAATATTATAAATAATTTAAATAGTATTTATAAACTATGGGGATATGAAGAGGTTTCACCTTCATTTATAAATACTTTAGAGACCATAAAAGGCCGTGCCGTTATTGACGAAAAACAGGTTGTAGGAATAGTAAGTAATAATTCATTATGTCTTAGGCCAGAAATGACAACATCAATAGTTAAATTGTCATCTACTAGATTAATAAATAAGAAAAGACCAATAAGATTATTCACGAATGGAATGGTTTTTGATAAAAAACAAAATAATAAAAATTCATTTAAGTTACAAGAAAAATTGCAGAGTGGAATTGAATTAATTGGATATGATACAAAATACCCAGAAATTGAAGTTATTAATATTTTGTTTGATTCAATCGATAATATTAATTTGAAGGATGGTTGTAATTTATTTCTACTAGTAAGCACCACAAAAATAATGGACTTGATACTGAACAAATATAAGAATAATAAATTTGAAGAAATTAAAAAAAGTCTGGTTAATTTTGATCAAGATAATTTATCTAAATTAGGAATAGATGAAGATGATAAATATATTCTTAAAGATCTTTTATTTACACGAGGAGAGCCAATTGCAATATTAAAAAAATTAAAAACAATATATGGTGCTAGTAAAACATTAGATGACTTAAATTTTTTATTTGAAACATTATCAAAAATATCAAATAAATATGGTGTTAAATTACAACTTGATCCCACTTTTCAACCTCACTTGAATTTATATGAAGGAATAGTTTTTCAACTAATAGGGGATAATGGTAAAAATAAAAGCGTCATCGCAAAAGGAGGAAGATATGATGAGTTAGTAAGATCATTTAGTCCCAATGAGAAAATATTTAATGGGATTGGATTTACAATTTCAGTAGACATTTTAAGAAATTTAATTAAGGAAGAAAAGACAGATAAAAAAAAGATTTTATTGATGTTTAAAGATTCTTATTTGTTAGAAAAAGGTATGAATGAACAAAAAGTACAACAAAAAAAAGGAAATATTGCTGTCTTATATTTAAATCCATGTGATGACTTGGCTAAAGCCAATCAAATTATGAAAGAAAATAATTGTAGTGAGATTTTGTGGGTTAAATAAAACCTTTTAAAATTTATTTAACTTTTAATTTCATATATTGTTCGGACAATACTCCTAATTAAACTTGATTAACTAGTTTTTACGAAATAAGATTTTAAAATGTTTGATTTTTTTTAAATGGAAAAAGGCGAAATTCGTATTAATACCGAAAATATTTTCCCAATTATCAAGAAGGCAGTATATTCTGACCACGAAATCTTTTTAAGAGAACTTGTTAGTAATGGTGTTGACGCAATTAGTAAAAGAAGAATGGCCTCAATGGCAGGTGATTGCGAGAATACTGAGGAGGCTCAAGTAAAAATAACAATTAACCGTGAAAAAAATACTTTAACAATTTCCGATAATGGAATTGGAATGAATGATGAAGAAATTAAGAAGTACATAAATCAAGTTGCATTTTCTAGTGCTGAAGAATTCATAACAAAATACAAAAAAGATAATGATGAATTCATAGGTCATTTTGGACTAGGTTTTTATTCAAGTTTCATGGTGGCAGATAGAGTTGATATATTAACTAAGTCGGCAATTGGGGAATCAAATGCCTTCAAATGGTCTTGTGATGGATCGCCAAATTTCACGTTAGAGGAATCAGAAAGAGAGACAATTGGTACAGATGTTATTCTTCATCTACTTGAAGAAGAAAAAGAGTTTATTGAGCCTGAAAGGATTAAATCACTAATAAAAAAATATTGTGATTTTATGCCAATAGATGTCTTATTAGAAGGAGAGACAATTAATAAGAAAAATCCTCCTTGGAGAAAACAAACTAGTGAATTAAAAGATGAAGATTATATTGAGTTATATAAATACCTTTATCCTTTCCAGGGAGATCCACTGTTATGGATTCATCTAAATACAGATTATCCATATGACATACAAGGGATATTGTATTTTCCTAAGTTGTCAGGTAGAGCTGATTGGGAAAAGGGAGAAATAAAACTATTTTGCAATCAAGTATTTGTAAGCGATTCAATTAAAGAGATAGTACCAAAATACCTTTTACCTCTAAGGGGAGTTATTGACTCTACAGATATACCACTAAATGTTAGTAGAAGTGCATTACAAACAGATAGAAAAGTAAGGTCTATATCATCATTTATCTCAAAAAAAATCGCCAATAAATTGAAGGATTTGATAAAAAACTCTCCAGAATTTTATGCAGAAATTTGGGATTCGATCTCTGCTTTTATTAAAATTGGTGCTATAGAAGATGAAAAATTTGCTGAATTAGTCAATAACAGTATAATTTTCGAAACAATTATAAATACAGAGAAAGACGTAACTAAAGATATTGAAAATAAATCCCTCATCAAGTCCAATGAAAAATATTTCACAACTCTCGCAAATTATAAAGAGCGAAATAAATTAACTGATTCTAAAAAAATAATTTACTGTTCAGATTTGATTGCGCAATCTAGTGCATTAAATATCTGTTTATCTGATAATAAAGAAGTTATTAAATCAGATCCCTTAATTGACGCACAATTTCTTCCATGGTTGGAAAGTAAAAATCAAGATTATCAATTCCAAAGAGTAGACTCAGAAATAAATGAATTAGAAGATAAAGAATCAAAAGAAATTGTAGATAAGGATGGCAAATCAAATACAGATAATCTTAGAGATACGATAGTTAAGGCCCTTAACAATGAGAAAGTAACAGTTAAAGTGCAGTCACTTTCAAGTAAAGATGCTCCACCAGCGATGATCTTGCTTCCAGAACAAATGAGAAGAATTAATGATATGGGAGCTTATATGGAACAAAAGATGCCTGGCTTACCTGAATATCATGTGCTCTTAATTAACAAAGGACATCCACTTATTGTTGGTCTTAATAAAATTACAAGCAGCAAAATAATTATTGATCAAAAAGATCCTGTTGAGAATCCATTGGCGACAAAAATTGCAAATCATGTTTACGATATGGCTAAGCTTTCCGTTGGTGGATTAGATCAAGAACAGATAATTAATTTGCAAAATAATAATGCCGAATTAATTTCAGAATTACTTAATTCAACAAAATGAGTCATGTGTTAGAATTTTTAAAGATATAATTTAATAGATATGTCAAGAGTTTGCGAACTGACCGGTGCAAAAGCTAATAACGGGATGGCAGTGAGTCACTCACATATTCGTACAAAAAAATTGCAACAAGTTAATCTCCAAAAAAGGAGACTATGGTGGGAAGAGGGCAAAAAATGGGTAAATATTAAAATAAGTACTAAAGCCCTAAAGTCTATACAAAAAGTAGGTTTAGATAAATTTGCTAAATCAAATGGAGTTGACTTAAAAAAATTCTAAATTTGATGAGAAATTTAGTTGTAAGTATATTAATACCATTTATTCTTTTATTTAATTGTAATTCTGCCTTATCTTTTGATTTTGCTCCTGAAGTTGGTGATTATGCTCCTAACTTTCAATTAGAAGGTTTTAATAAAAACATAAAAGCAAAAAAAACATGGGAATTAAGTGATTTTGAAGGTCAGTGGCTAGTTATGTATTTTTATCCAAAAGACTTTACAGCAGGTTGCACTCTTGAAGCTAAAGGTTTTTCGAAATTAAAAAAAGATTTTTCAAAATATAATGCCGAAATTATTGGCATTAGCGCTGATAATCAAGATTCTCATGAAAGTTTCTGCAGCGAGAAATCCATAAATTACACTTTATTATCTGATCCTGACGGAATTATTAGTGATAAATATGGTTCTTGGATTCCTCCATTCTCAGATAGAAATACTTTTTTGATTTCTCCAGATGGGAAAATTTCTTATAGATGGATAAGTGTTTTACCTATAAATCATGCTAAAGAAGTTCTCGACGTTTTAAAGAAAAAAATATAAAATTTTGCACGAATTATCACTTGTAACTTGGATAATACATATCTCATCAGTAATAGAATGGATTTTTGCCATATTAGTCATAAACAAAATTTCTACATATAAAAAATATAATTTATTTTTTTGGTTAAGCCTCGCTATGGTCCCAAACTTAATAGGTGCTATGTGTGCGATCACATGGCATATCTATGACAACCAAGAAAATCTTTACGGTCTAGTATCACTTCAAGGAATATTTACATTTATAGGAAATTCTACATTAGCCTTAGCTGCAATAATAATTTTTAAAGGAAATGAGACTTATGAATGATATATTTTTTAAATTTATAGAAAAATTAGGTTCATTTGATTACACATTATTGTTCGCAGTATCAATAATTCCATATGCAATATTTTTGTTTTACTTATATAAAATCAAATCTGTTAATATTTTTGTAAAATCAGGATTTTCCTTAACTGTTTTATTTGTATTCATAACTATATTAGTATCTATCTTCACACTAAATTACTATGATAAAACCCTTGTTGAAGTTGACTTCCTGCATGGCTTTGCAGAATCGTTCCTAACTCTAAGTGATTTTGTTATTTTGTTTGGATTTATAAAGTTGTTAAATAGCTTAGAAGTAAACAACTCTTAAGACCTTTTACAATTTTGTGTTTTTTAGGTAAAAGTATTAGAGAATATATAAAAATAACGATTTTTTATGTTTACTACATTATTTGCAGCTGCAGATCCAGCAACTTTTTCATGGTCTCCAAAGTGTGCCGTCGTAATGATTGCATGTAATGTGTTTGCTTATGCAATTGCTAGAGCAACAATAAGAAAACCTAATGAAGGTTTTGAAATACCTAATTCTAAATTCTATGGTGGTTTAAGTCACGCATCAGTTGTAGGTGCTAATTGCCTAGGTCATATTTTCGGAATTGGAGCAATCTTAGGATTAGCCTCACGAGGTGTTTTATAAAAATTTGTTTATAAATTTTTAATTAACAAACTTAAATTTCTTAATAATTTTATCTGCCATCTGATCAGGCATAAGTCCTAGTTTTTCTTTACTCTGATCAGGTGATGCATGATCAACTAAAACATCAGGTATACCTATTCTGTATACAGGGATTTTTATTTCATTATCGTTAAATAATTCTACTATTGCCGAACCAAATCCACCTATTAAGGTTCCTTCTTCCATAGTTACAACTTTTTGAATCCTGCTTGCTAAAGGCATAATAAGATTTTTATCGAGAGGTTTAACAAATCTTGCATTAACAATGCATGCATTAATGTTCATATTTTTTAAGATCTTTGCTGTTTCAATTGCTGATGCAACCATTGAACCATAAGCAATAATTAAAATATCTTCTCCGTCTTCAAGTATTTCACCTTCGCCTATATTCAAAGGTTCCCAACCCTCATCCATTACAGCCACTCCTAATCCAGAGCCTCTGGGTATTCTTAGAGCTGTAGGACCATTATGGTTTATTGAAGTTATTAACATTCTCTGTAATTCAGACTCATCCTTTGGAGCCATCAATACAAAATTAGGTATAGATCTCATATAACTAATATCGTACTGACCTTGGTGAGTAGGACCGTCAGCTCCAACTATCCCAGCTCTATCAAGTACGAATGATACAGGTAAGTTTTGTATCCCTACATCATGAATTAATTGGTCGAAAGCACGTTGAAGAAAAGTACTATAAATAGCTACAACAGGTTTAAGACCATCGCAAGACATTCCTGCCGCAAGAGTAACTGCATGTTGTTCAGCTATTCCTACATCGATATATTGATCAGGGATATTTTTTTGCAATATATCTAAACCAGTACCTGTAGCCATTGCAGCTGTAATACCAACGACTTTGCTATCTTGCTCACATATTTTTAATAAGGTTTGACCAAATATTTTACTATAACTAACAGGTTTAGGTTTCTTTGATGGAATAGATTTCCCGGTTGTAAGATCAAATGCAGACTGTGCATGATATCCAACCTGATCGGCTTCTGCATATGGGTAACCCTTCCCTTTTGTTGTAACTACATGAACAAGTACAGGTCTTTTAAGTTTATGAGCAGCGTTAAAGGTTTTAACTAAATTACCAATATCATGACCATCAATTGGACCCATATATGTAAATCCAAGTTCTTCAAAAACAGCTCCAACCTTAGGCACAGATAGTCGTCTAACGCTTCCTTTAATATTTTTGAGTTCTTCTGGGATATCCTTTCCAATTAAGGGAATATTTTTTACACTTTCTTGAACACTATCGGACAAAAATTGCAATGGTGGACTTACTCTTACCTTATTTAAGTAAGATGAAAGGGCTCCAACCGGAGGTGAAATAGACATGTCATTATCGTTCAATACTACAACTAAAGGGGTATTTGGTAAGTGACCTGCATGATTTATAGCTTCTAATGCCATTCCTCCAGTTAGTGCTCCATCTCCAATAACAGCGACACATTTATAATTTTCACCTTTTCTATCTCTTGCTATTGCCATTCCTAAAGCAGCAGAAATAGAAGTACTTGCATGTCCAGCACCAAAATGATCAAATTTACTTTCACTTCTTTTTAGATATCCAGCGACTCCATTTTGTTGCCTTAGAGAATCAAATTGACTGAAACGTCCTGTAATTAATTTATGAGGGTAACCTTGATGTCCTACATCCCAAACAACTTTGTCAAAATCAAGATCAAGAGTTTGATATAAAGCCAATGTCAACTCAACTACACCTAATCCAGGACCAAGATGACCTCCACTAGTAGATACTACCTGAAGATGTCTTTCTCTAATTTGACAAGCAATTTCCTCTAATTGTGAAACTGTTAAGCCATGAAGTTGATTTGGATGACTTAACTCACTTAAAAGCATTTAACAAAAAATGGTATCTATATAATCTAAAACGCCGAGGTGCAAAATGAGTATTTTTTTTGAAATAGATCATGTAATGTTTTATTAGATTAATAATTAATGCTAAAAATATATATATGAATGATTATTTTGAAAAAATACTTCAAGCTGAAGTCTATGAAGTTGCAAAAAAAACACCACTAGAGAAAGCTCATAATTTAAGTAATACACTTAATAATGAAGTTTTTCTAAAAAGAGAAGATCTTCAGGATGTATTCTCATTCAAAATAAGAGGTGCATATAACAAAATGAGTAAGCTCACTAATTCACAGCTTGCTCAGGGAGTAATTACTTCTAGTGCTGGTAATCATGCGCAAGGGGTTGCACTTAGCGCCCTTAAGTTAAATTGCCAAGCAACCATATTAATGCCCATTACAACACCTCTAGTAAAAGTTAATGCAGTAAAAAATTTAAAAGCAAAAGTTATATTATATGGCGATAACTATGATGAAACTTTCAAAGAGGCAATAAGGATTAGCCAAGAGAGAAATTTATGCTTTATTCATCCCTTTGATGATCCAGAAGTAATAGCAGGACAAGGAACTATAGCTATAGAACTTGAACAGCAGCTTAAGGAAAAACCTTATGCAATTTATATTGCTGTAGGTGGTGGGGGATTGATATCAGGAATATCTTTATATGTCAAAAAAATATGGCCTGAAGTAAAAATAATTGGTGTAGAGCCAGAAGATGCTGACGCTATGACGAAATCTTTGGAAGAAGAAAAAATTGTGGAACTACCTGCTGTAGGTCAATTTGCAGATGGAGTTGCGGTTAAAAAAATTGGTAAAAATACTTTTGATATTGGTAGAAAATATATAGATAAGATGATTAGGGTTAATACTGACGAAATTTGTGCTGCTATAAAAGATGTTTTTGAGGATACTAGATCAATACTAGAACCTGCAGGTGCCTTATCAATAGCGGGAATGAAAAAAGATATTTTAAATTCGAATCATTCAAATAGAAAAATGGTTGCGATTGCATGTGGTGCAAATATGAATTTTGAGAGGCTTAGATTTGTAGCAGAAAGAGCAGAACTTGGAGAGTGTAAAGAAGTAATGATGGCTGTTGAAATTCCTGAACGTGCTGGAAGTCTAATTGATTTTTGTAAGTTACTTGATAATAGAAATTTAACTGAATTTAGCTATAGGATGTCCAATTCTAAGAATGCACAGATCTTTGTAGGGGTTCAAGTCTATGGCATAAATGATAAAAAAAATCTATTAAATGTATTTAGAAATTCTGAGTACTCATTTATTGACATAAGTGATGATGAATTATCTAAAAATCATCTCAGACATATGGTAGGTGGAAGATTACCAAAGGATTTTAAAGAGATGGAATATAGAAACTTTATTGAACTTTTATACAGATTTGAGTTTCCTGAAAGGCCTGGCGCATTAATAAACTTCTTAAATAATATGAAATCTAATTGGTCTATAAGCGTATTTCACTACAGGAATTATGGAGCTGATGTAGGGAAAATAGTTATTGGAGTTTTGATAGATAAAAATGAGATTTTAGAGTGGAATAAATTTGTAAGAATTCTAGGCTATAAATTCTGGGATGAAACTCAAAACGATACATATAGATTATTCCTTGGTGCATCAGATTAAATTTAAGGTAAATTAGGAAAGATTTCGGTAATTAAAATCAATCAATCTGATCTAAATACCACGCCAATATCTGATATAGATATAGTTACTAAAGTTGAAGCTGTTCTATATTTAAAAGGCAGACCAATAACAAAAAAGGATCTTTCAGAAATTACTAATTCTGATATAAACTCAATAAATGATGCAATTAAAGATCTAAAAAATAAATACTCTAATCCCAACTCAGCTATTGAATTAAATTCAGTTAATAACAGTTTTTCTCTCGAACTAAAATCTAGCCTTAATGAATTCGTCGATGATTTACTTCCTTCTGATTTGAAAACATCCGAATTAAGGACATTGGCAACTATTGCGATCAAAAAAAAGATACTGCAATCGGATCTTATACTTCTTAGAGGTTCAGGTGCTTATGACCATATTAAAGAATTATTAGAAAAGAAATTCATCGTCAAACGGAAGCAAAAAGATGGTAGATCATTTTGGCTATCATTATCAGATAAGTTTTTTCAAACTTTTGCTGTTAGTAATGAATATCTCTCAAATATAGGCAGCTGTAACAAAAAGCAGCAATAATAAGTAAATGTTAGGATGTATAAAATTACGACAATATAATGTTATCTGAGATTTTTGCAGTTCTGGGTCAAACTTTATCAATTTATTCTTTCATATTGATAATAAGAATTTTACTTACATGGTTTCCAGGTATTGATTGGAGTAACGGTGTTTTATCTGCATTAACTTCTATCACAGATCCTTACTTAAACATTTTTAGGGGTATTATCCCTCCAATAGGCGGATTTGATATTTCATCTTTGTTAGCTTTTTTACTTTTAAATGTTATTCAAAATTTAATTACAAATCTCCAGTATGCAAGCTTAGGTTATAGCTGAATTCATCTATCATCTCCAGAACCTCTTATCTTGCCTTTAGCAGCTCTTAATTTTAATTTTTCAATATTTTGTAATGCAACATCCTCTAAATTGAAATTTAATTCTGTACAAAGATTTGATAAATACCACAAAACATCTCCTAACTCTTTTTTAATACCTAATTTTGATTCGTTGTCAAATATTCCATTTTTATCTCTTATAACCTTTTTCACTTTTTCTGCCACCTCACCAGCTTCTCCCACTAAACCAAGAGTTGGATAAATATTATTTGAACCTAAATCTGGATATAGTGC
This sequence comes from Prochlorococcus sp. AG-355-O17, assembly GCA_003280655.1. Taxonomy (GTDB): domain Bacteria; phylum Cyanobacteriota; class Cyanobacteriia; order PCC-6307; family Cyanobiaceae; genus Prochlorococcus_A. Next base: position 4,073 of record QCEK01000002.1, on the reverse strand, counting down.
TGTTTCTCTTGCTTTTTTCTGATAAGTTTTGAAATCCATGACTTAAATAACTAACTTTGGGTATGGTAAATTTATTTATATCTAGCAATATTATCTATATATGTCGAATATTGATTTAAAAAGAAGAACAAAAATAGTAGCAACTATTGGCCCTGCAACTCAATCTGAAGAGATAATTACAAATTTAATAAAAGCTGGAGCAACAACATTCAGATTAAATTTCTCACATGGAGATCATAAAGATCATGCTGAGAGAATAAAAACCATAAGGCAAGTATCAAAAAAGTTAGATATAGATATAGGAATATTACAAGATCTTCAAGGACCAAAAATACGATTAGGGCGCTTTAAAGATGGGCCAGTAAAAGTTAAAAAAGGCGATAAATTCACTCTTACATCAAATGAAGTCGAATGTACAAATACTATTGCAAATGTTACCTACGACAAACTTTCTCAAGAAGTTAGCGAAGGGAAAAGAATACTTTTAGATGATGGAAAAATAGAAATGATTGTAGAAAAAGTTGATACAAATACTAATAATTTGGAATGCATGGTAACTGTAGGAGGGGTTCTTTCAAACAATAAAGGTGTTAATTTTCCAGATGTTCAATTATCAGTAAAAGCATTAACAGAAAAAGATAAAGAGGATTTAAAATTCGGTTTATCTGAAGGAGTTGATTGGATAGCACTAAGTTTCGTAAGAAATCCATCCGATATAAATGAGATAAAAGATTTAATAAACAAAAAAGGGCATTCAACTCCTGTAGTTGCAAAAATAGAAAAATTCGAAGCAATTGATCAGATCGATACAGTATTACCCTTATGTGATGGGGTTATGGTTGCAAGAGGTGATTTGGGAGTAGAAATGCCTGCTGAAGAAGTTCCTCTTTTACAAAAGGAGTTAATAAGAAAAGCTAATTCATTAGGTATCCCAATTATTACAGCGACTCAAATGCTTGATTCTATGGCTTCTAACCCAAGACCAACTAGGGCCGAAGTTAGTGATGTTGCAAATGCAATTCTAGATGGTACTGATGCTGTGATGCTTTCAAACGAAACTGCCGTTGGCGATTATCCCGTAGAGGCAGTTGAAACGATGGCAACGATAGCAAGAAGAATTGAAAGGGATTATCCACTTAAGGCTATAGAAAGCCACTTACCCAGTACGATCCCAAATGCTATTAGCGCAGCAGTAAGTAATATAGCTAGACAACTTGATGCAGGAGCTATAATCCCTTTAACTAAATCAGGTTCTACCGCTCGAAATGTAAGTAAGTTCAGACCACCAACGCCTATCTTGGCAACTACTACAGAAAGAAGTGTAGCGAGAAGATTACAACTTGTTTGGGGAGTTACTCCAATAGTAGTTAAAAATGATGAAAGAACTGCAAAAACTTTTAGTTTAGCTATGCAAATTGCTCAAGAGATGGGGATCTTAAATCAAGGAGATTTAGTAGTTCAAACTGCAGGTACATTAACTGGAATTAGCGGCTCTACAGATTTAATAAAAGTCGGTTTAGTAAGAAAGATTGTATCAAGAGGAATTTCAATAGGGGAAATCGGTGTTACAGGTAAAGCAAGAATAATTAAAAATAATCTTGATATATCCTTAATTTGCCCAGGAGAAATATTATTTGTTCCGAAGGAATTAATGAAAAATATTCCACTGAGTAAAAATATTGCAGGCATTGTTACGAACGAAAATGTAAATGATGTTTATGCTTTTTTTAACAAAAATAATAAAAAAATTTCTTCAATTTGTAATGTAGAAAATATGGATAATAATCAATTAAATAATGGCGATCTTATTACACTCCAGCTTAATGAAGGTGTTATATACATGGGACAAATTGAAGATGATGATTCAATAGATAAATATAAATATGTCTAGGAATATTTCAATAAAAGAAGCCTTAGGCATGGCAACAAAAACTTTAGTTTCGAACAAATTGAGAAGTTCGTTAACAATGCTTGGGATAATTATAGGAAATGCCTCAGTTATTACACTTGTTGGACTTGGTAGAGGTGCTCAAACATTAGCAAAAAACCAATTAAGTAATTTAGGTGCAAATGTTTTATTCATTGTTCCCGGGAATAATGACACAAGAAGAAGAGGTATTTCATTTCCTAAAAACCTAGTTTTAGAAGATGCAATAGCTATAAGCAATCAAGTACCAACAGTTAAAAAAGTAGCTCCTCAAATCTCTGCTAACGAAATAGTGCAATCTAATTCTAAAAGTTTAAATATATCAATTGCTGGAGTTACACCTGAATTTCTTGAAGTGAGAAGCTTTGAAGTAGATAAGGGTAGATTTTTATCAAAAAGTGATGTTAATAGTGCAAGAAGTTATGTTGTGATAGGTCCTGATCTTAAAGACGAATTTTTCAAAGATAAATCTTCATCACTTGGAAAAAAAATAAGAATTAAAGACCATACTTATGAAATTATCGGAATATTAAAACCGAAAGGAGCTGTATTTGGAAGTAATCAAGACAAAAATGCTTATATTCCATTAACCACCATGGTTAATAGGATTTCAGGGAAGGACCCGACATATGGTGTAAGTTTAAGCTTCATTAGTGTTGAAGCGATAAATAAAAATGCAACTAGTGCCGCTAAATTTCAGATTACTAACTTATTAAGGCAAAGACATAAAATAATCAGAGATGATGACTTTGCGGTTAGATCACAAGAAGATGCGCTGAATATAGTAACCAACATAACAAGTGGACTAACGTTTTTATTGGCTGGTATTGGGGCAGTATCTTTAGTAGTTGGAGGCATAGGAATCATGAATATTATGCTCGTTTCTGTAAGCGAAAGGACTGAAGAGATTGGACTTAGAAAAGCAATAGGAGCTAAACAGTCAGATATATTAATTCAATTTTTAATTGAGGCATTGATTTTATCTACAATTGGAGGATTAATTGGAACAACAACGGGATTATCAGGTGTTTTTCTTTTATCTCTGATAACACCACTTCCTGCATCGGTAGGAATTACTACTACTTTTTCCACCATGATCATTTCAGGATCAATAGGCTTAATCTTTGGCGTTTTACCTGCAAAAAGAGCTTCTAAATTAGATCCAATTGTTGCATTAAGAAGTTTATAAATAGAATTTATAATAATGCTCAATTTTTATAAATTAATTGAGATACTGGTCAGTCTTCAATCACTTGTAATAACATCAATGTTACCTGTTTATATTCCACTACCTTTTATCTATAAATCTAGTAATAACCTTGAGTTACCTATCACATGGCAAATTCCAACCGTAATTTTATTAACAATTATATTTCATAAAAAAGTTATTTTCAGAGCATTTTCTATATATATAATTTTGGGGTTATTTATATTTCCTGTCTTTCATCAAGGAGGTTCAATAGGTTATTTGCTAACTCCAAATTTTGGATATTTATTAGGTTATTATCCATTAATTATAATAATTGATAATTTAAATACTAGAAATAAAATAAACGTTGGTAACTTTTTAAAAAATGGATTTATAGCAATATTTGTTATGCATTTAACTGGAATATTTTACAACTTCATGCAAATTATATTCTACAGTCAATTTAATTTATTTTTATATAATTTAGGGAAATACTCATTAGGTAAGATTGGATATCATTTTTTAATGCTTTTTCCACTTTTATTACTTATTAAACCTATAGAACATTTAAAACGTAACAAATAATGATTAAAAAAATACAAACAAAATTATATTTTTTTTCATTAAGTATTTTTATTGTTCTAATAGATCAATTTACGAAATATTTAATGTCTTATAATAATAAACTATTTATTAATAAAGATTTTCTTTTATTCAAATTAGACTTTGTAAAAAATTATGGTGCAGCATTTAATATATTTAGTGGTAGTAGAATATTTTTGTCTTTAATAAGTATTATTTTTTCAATAATTCTTATGTATTTAGTATTTAGGAAAAACACCTCAAACCTAATTGAACTTTACGCTTATAGCTTTATTCTTGGTGGAACTATTGGTAATGGTATAGATAGGTTATATAAAGGTTTTGTGGTTGATTTTATAAATTTAAATATTATAA
>QCEK01000001.1 GCA_003280655.1 Prochlorococcus sp. AG-355-O17 | reverse complement strand
AATAACAGCTCTAGGATTAGGAATAAAAGGAGAGGAGTTTGACCAGAATTCTTTAAGATATCATAGAGTTGTAATAATGACGGATGCTGATGTTGACGGTGCTCACATAAGAACTTTACTATTAACATTTTTTTATAGATACCAAAGAGAACTTGTTGAGAGAGGATTTATTTACATTGCTTGCCCCCCTTTATATAAGGTTGAAAGAGGTAAGAATCATAATTACTGTTATAACGAGAATCAACTAAAGGATACAATTGAAGGTTTTGGAGAAAATGCAAATTATAATATCCAAAGATTTAAGGGATTAGGTGAGATGATGCCTAAACAATTATGGGATACAACTATGAATCCTCAAACGAGGATGATGAAAAGGGTTGAAATCGAAGATGCACTTGAAGCTGACAGGATATTCAATATTTTAATGGGAGATAAAGTTGCACCCAGAAGAGAATTTATTGAAACTCATAGTAGCAACTTAGATATGGCAACTTTAGATATATGATTAATAACCTTCTCAAGAATTTTTGCTTAATTACTTTTGCATTAATTGCTCCAATTACATTACCTGCTGGTGGCATTCAAAAAAGTCTAAATCAAAATAAATTCCTTCATAATACAGATGAAATTATATTGAGTTCCAATACTTCTCTTTATTCTTATCCTCAAATTCATGCTAAGGAATTATTAGTTCTTGATGTAGGTACAACTTTATTAGTATTACGTAATTGGAGAGTTAGTAAAAGTGAAACTTGGGTAAGGGTTGAATTAGCTTCTAATAAATTTTTTGATGATCCTAATAAGATTTTAAAAGGGTGGATAAAAATGTAAATTTTGGGTTTTAGTTCAATAGCTATTATTTTATTTGGAAGTACTTTTGGATTAATACTGAGAATATGCATACAAAATAATTTTAAAAAAACTATTGGTTTTGATATTCAAAATACTTCAATAGTAAATTTTTTATCATCTTTTTGTTTAGGAGTTTTAGTAGCATTAAATTTTACAAGTAATGAAATATTAATGTTATTTTATAGTGGTTTTTTAGGATGTTTTAGTACATTTTCTTCCTTTATATATCAACTATTTACCCTATTAAAAAAGGGAAAATTCCTGAGATTATTTTTTCATTATATCGAAGTAATAATTTTTTCTTTCCTTTTCTTTTATTTAGGTTTCCTGCTTATTCAGTTTTTTTTAAAGTGAAAATAAATAATTTTATTTATATTCTTTTAGCTGCTTATCTAGCTACTTTTTTAAGATTAACTATTAATAATAATTTCATTATTTCAATAATTGGATCATTTTTAGTCGGTTTTTTGATCAGTAAAAAATTAAGTTATTCAATTGAAAAGATTGTATTGAGTGGTTTTTTTTCTTGCTTTACATCCTTCAGCGGATTCATATATTTTTTGTATAAAATTTTAAATCAAGGGGATTGGATAAAATTTATAATTTTTTTTAATTTAGTCATTGTCGTAAATTTATTTGCAATGTTTTTCGGGTTTTGGATAAGTAGAAAAATTACTTAGATTTCATATAATAATGTTGTTACTTTGATAAGGGATTATATTTATGAAAGACAATAATCTTGAAACAGTTGCATCTTTATCTTCAGATTTAAGTAAAAGAGAAAATATTACTATTCAACTTGAGGAATTGCTCATCGCGGGAAATTATGATGAGGCAAAGTTACTTTTAGAGCCTTCCCAACCTGTTGATATTGCAGATGCTATTGGAAGCCTTCCATTAATATTGCAGGCATTAGCATTTCGATTATTAAAGAAAAATGAAGCAATCGAGGTTTATGAATATTTAGATCCCGTAGTTCAGCAAACTTTATTAGAAAGACTGCGTTCAGGAGAAGTTTTGGAAATCGTTGAAAAAATGTCTCCTGACGATAGGGTTCAACTCTTTGATGAATTGCCCGCAAAAGTTGTACGAAAATTTTTGTCTGCTCTGAGTCCCGGTGAAAGGAAAGTAACAGCTGAATTACTTGGATATGAGCCTGAAACTGCTGGAAGATTAATGACAACTGAATTTATCGACCTAAAAGAGATGCAAACAGCAGAAGAGGCTCTTTCTCTAGTTAGAAAAAGAGCCCCATTCACCGAAACTATTTATAGCTTATATGTTACGGACAAAGAAAGACATTTAACTGGTATTCTCTCTTTAAGAGACCTTGTAACTGCTGATCCTTCTAAGCCAATTGGAGACGTTATGACAAGAGATGTAGTTAATATTTCTACTAATACGAATCAAGAAGAGGTTGCTAGAGCAATACAAAGATATGATTTTTTAGCTCTCCCAGTTGTTGATAAGGAAAAAAGACTTGTTGGGATAGTAACTGTCGATGATTTAATTGATGTCATAGAGCAAGAAGCGACAAGAGATATTTATGCTGCGGGGGCAGTACAAGCTGGAGATGAAGATGATTATTTCCAAAGTAGTTTGTTTACGATTGCTCGAAGAAGAATTTTATGGTTATTAATTCTGGTTTTAGCAAATGGGTTAACGACAAAAGTTATAGCTATGAATGATCAAATCTTAAAAGAAATTGTTTTATTAGCTGCATTTATTCCACTTCTTATAGGTACTGGTGGAAATGTTGGCGCTCAAAGTTCAACGGTTGTTATTAGAGGTTTAAGTACTCAAAAGTTGAAGTCTATTGGCGCAATTAAGGCAGTAGCTAAGGAGGCAATAACAGGCGCTCTTTTAGGTGTTTTCATGATGTTGGTAGTATTTCCCTTCGCTTGGTGGCAAGGAGAAGGGCCTTTAATAGCTTCTGCTGTGGGAATAAGTTTAATATCAATAACAACTTTAGCTGCTACAACAGGAGCGATTCTCCCTTTGTTGTTTGACAGAATGAAATTGGATCCAGCTTTAATGTCCTCTCCCTTCATTACAACCGTTACTGATATTGCTGGTGTATTTATTTATCTCAGTACGGCAAAATGGCTATTAAGCTCTTCATTAGCCTAAATTCACTAGGTATTTATTCTCATTTTTGTTAAATTGTGGATTTTTTTGTTTAACTTTACATTTCTTAATGGTATTGTTTACAAAACATCATTCAATTTTAATGTCTTCTGAAACAATAAATGAAAATAAACTAGCGTCAATCGCAAGTATTAAAGCTAGTAATGATGTGGATCTTGTTAGATCATACTTAAGGGATATAGGAAGAGTTCCATTATTATCGCATGAGCAAGAAATTACTCTAGGTAGGCAAGTTCAAGAGTACATGGAAGTTGAAAGAGCAGAATTAGAAATTACTGATTTGACAGGAGATAAGCCTAGTATTGATGAATTATCTACCAAATTAAACTTAACAACTTCCATAATTAAAAAAAGATTGAGAGCTGGACAAAGAGCTAAAGAAAGAATGGTTGCAGCAAACTTAAGATTAGTAGTAAGCGTTGCAAAAAAATATACAAAAAGAAATATGGAACTTTTGGATTTAATTCAAGAGGGAACCATAGGATTGGTCAGAGGAGTTGAAAAATTTGATCCAGCCAGGGGTTACAAGTTTTCAACATATGCTTATTGGTGGATTAGACAAGGTATTACACGAGCAATAGCTGAAAAAAGTCGGGCGATAAGGCTACCAATTCATATAACTGAAATGTTGAACAAGTTAAAAAAAGGTCAAAGAGAGCTCAGTCAAGAAATGTCTAGGACTCCAACTGTAAGTGAACTTGCGAAATACGTAGAGCTCCCCGAAGATGACGTTAAAGATTTGATGTGCAAAGCTGGGCAGCCAGTGAGTCTTGAAACCAAAGTTGGTGATGGTGAAGATACTGTTTTATTAGATTTACTTGCAGGAGGAGAGGATTTACCAGACGAACAAATTGAGATGGATTGCATGAGGGGTGATCTACATTCTCTTTTACATCAATTGCCTGATCTACAATGTAGAGTTTTAAGAATGAGATACGGAATGGATGGTGATGAACCCATGTCTCTTACAGGTATAGGAAGGGTACTCGGTATAAGTAGAGATCGAGTAAGAAACCTAGAACGAGATGGGCTTAGAGGCTTGAGAAGGCTTAGTGATAATGTAGAAGCTTATTTTGTTTCTTGAATAAATTCATTTATTAACTTATTTGTTTTTTCAGGTTCTTCATCATGAGGACAATGACCAGCCCCATTAATAATATCTAATCTTTTAATATTCCTGAATTTTTTCTTCCATTCTTTTGCTTCATTTAAAGATTCCCAAGGATCTTTCCCCCCCCAAATCAATTGGATTGGAGCATCAACTTTATCGAAAAGGTCAGTAGCAAGATAGTCATCAAACAAGTTAATAAAACCGCGAAACGCTTCTTTAGAATTTTTCCTTTGAGATGGTTGATAAAGTATTTCAATCAATTCTTTATCGATATTTTTCCCTGAAGGGTAAGCTTGTTCAAGTATTTTCTTTATAACTTTTGGATTAGCAGCTCTCGTAAAAAGCGTATTACTAATTACTCTTTGTCTGACTATTGTTTTAAGAACAGGTCTCAATAGATTCATTAATATATCACTTTTTTTTAGACGTTTATCATCCATAGTTCTTTGTGCACAATCAATCAAAATGACACCTTTACATTTTTCTTTGAGGATTTCAGCAGTTTTCAATGCAATAACACCACCAATTGAATTTCCTACCAAGTACACAGGTGATTTGATTACCTCTTTACAAAATGTTGATATTTGATTGCCCCATAGGTCAAATGAATACGTAATTGAGTTTTCTATATAAGGTTCGTATTTTAATAAAGCACTTGGCTGACTGCTTTCTCCAAATCCTAATAGGTCAATTGCGTAGCAGTTTGAAAATTTACCAAGAAAATCTTGATTATGTCTCCAGTGGTTTTTTGATGCCCCAAATCCGTGAACTAATAAAATTTTAATATTTTTTTCAGAAATAGATTCTTTTGATAAAGACCAAGAAATTTCCCAATTTTTCCACTTCCAAGTTTCAGATTTATTTAAGGACACTATGAATTTGCTTTTAATTAAACTTTAATTCAAAAAATAATTATTCGTTTTTAATAAATTATTCTTAATTAAGAAAAACGTTCATTTTATGAAAAAGAAAAAGGTGATATGTATTGGTGAGGCTTTAATAGACAGAATCAGAAATAAGTCAAATCAAGGATTTACAGATTTTTTGGGTGGTGCGCCAGCTAATGTTGCTTGTGCATTAAGAAAATTAAAAATTGATTCAACATTTATAGGAAGTTTGGGTAATGATGATTATGGAAAAAAATTTATTACGCAATTTTATGAATTGGAAGTTAATTTGGATTTTTTGCAATTAGATAATGATTCATCTACTCGTGTGGTTAATGTAGATAGAGATCAATTTGGAGATCGTTTTTTTTCAGGCTTTGAGGAAAGTTCCCATTCACGCTTTGCAGACGAAGTTCTTAGTAAGAAATTAATCGAAAAAGAAATTTTAAATTTGGAAAAATCTTTTCTAGAAACAAAATATTTGGTTACAGGAACGATTTTATTATCATCTCCGTTATCAGCAGAGACCATTTTTTTTCTTCTAGAACAGGCTAAAAAATTTGAAGTCAAAATAGTTATTGATTTGAATTGGAGAGAGGTCTTTTGGGATCACTCAAGTTTTTCATCAGAATTTAGTAAGGCTGAGAGAGTTAATTTAATCAAGAAATTTTTAAATCATGCAAATGTTTTGAAACTTGCAAGAGAAGAAGCAACTTTGTTTTTTGAGTATGAAAATCCCTTGCTTATCTCTCAACAATTGTCTAATAGACCAGATGTAATTATAACTGATGGGGAAAACCCTATTGCCTGGTATATCAATGGATTGCAGGGAATTACCGAAACTCCTACTTCACAAAAAATTGTTGATACAACTGGCGCAGGCGATGCTTTTTTAGCTGGCTTAATTTCAAAATTAATTACTTCTGGCTATCCTTCAAATGAACTAGAAATAGAAGATTGCATTAAGTTCGCAGGTGTTTGTGGATTATTAACTTGTCTTGGTGAAGGTGCCATCGAGCAACAGCCATATTATGAAAAGGTTAATAAATTTTTGGGATCACTTATTTCATAGTTTCTTCCATGATTTTTTGCGTAACTAATTTTTATTTTCCAGAAATTATCAATAACTGGTTCTATTAATTCTGGCCATTCGATAACTAAAATAGCTTGTCTTTGAATTGCCTCTTCTTCTTCTGAAAAAAAAACTTCTTTTGCTGAAGAAACATTGTCTAACCTGTATAAATCAAGGTGAACTAGTGGAATTTTTCCGGAGTTATAGTGATGTGATAAAGCAAATGTAGGGCTTGTAATGTCTTCAGATATAGATAAGCCTTGAGCAATCCCTTGCACAAATGAAGTTTTCCCAGCTCCTATTGGACCCTGTAATAAAACAATTGATTGGGGATTTAATTTATGTGAGACTTTTTTTCCTAAATTTAAAGTCTCTTTTAAATTCTCAACAAACACAAAATTTCACAAAAATCATTTATAGTTTAATAATAAATGTATTCACAAGATATGGTTATCGCTAATTCAGTCAAAGCCTCTATACCAAATTACGTAATTGCTGATATCTCCTTATCAGATTTCGGTCGTAAAGAAATTAAAATTGCTGAAACGGAAATGCCTGGACTCATGGCGCTTAGAGATAAATATCAATCTGAAAAGCCACTCAAAGGTGCAAAAATAGCTGGAAGTTTGCATATGACAATTCAGACTGCAGTCTTAATAGAAACTCTTGTTGAACTTGGCGCACAAGTGAAATGGGCTTCATGCAATATTTTTTCAACTCAAGATCATGCGGCTGCTGCTATCGCAGATCAAGGAATTTCTGTATACGCAAAAAAAGGTGAGACACTTGATGAATATTGGCAATATACCCACTATATTCTTGATTGGGGTTCAGACTCTCCAAATATGATTCTTGATGATGGGGGAGATGCAACTGGTTTATTGATACTCGGTAGTAAAGCAGAAAAAGATTTATCTGTTTTAGATAATCCCGGTAATGAAGAAGAAATTGCTTTATTCAATTCTATTAAGTCTAAGTTGGAAAATGATAGTCACTTCTATTCAAGAATTAAAAATAATATCATTGGCGTAACTGAAGAAACGACAACTGGAGTTGCAAGACTTTATCAACTGCAAAAGCAAAATGCTTTACCTTTCCCTGCCATCAACGTTAATGATTCAGTAACTAAGAGCAAATTTGATAATTTATATGGCTGTCGAGAATCTCTAGTTGACAGCATAAAGCGTGCCACCGATGTGATGATTGCTGGGAAAGTTGCTTTAGTAATGGGTTTTGGAGATGTAGGTAAAGGTTCAGCCCAGTCTCTAAGAGGACTTGGTGCAATTGTAAAAGTTGCTGAAGTTGATCCAATTTGTGCTCTTCAAGCGGCAATGGAAGGATTCAGCGTTGTTACGTTAGACGATGTTGTGGAAGATATCGATATATTTGTCACAGCAACTGGTAACTATCAAGTAATTACAAACGAAAATCTCGTCAAGATGAAAGATGAGGCTATAGTTTGTAATATTGGCCATTTCGATAATGAAATTGATGTGGCTTCATTGAAAGATTATCCATGGGAAAATATTAAGCCGCAGGTTGATCACATAACATTACCCAGTGGTAATAAAATAATTCTTTTAGCCGAAGGTAGATTAGTTAACTTAGGTTGTGCTACTGGACATCCAAGTTTTGTTATGAGTAATTCTTTTACTAACCAAGTACTAGCTCAGATTGAACTTTTCAATAAGTCAGAAAAATATGCTAGAGAGGTTTATGTTTTACCAAAGCATTTAGATGAAATGGTAGCTAGATTACATCTTGATAAAATTGGTGCAAAATTAACAAAATTAACTAAGGAACAAGCTGACTATATTAATGTCTCTGTTGAAGGACCTTATAAACCAGAGCTCTATAGATACTAAGTTTGAGTTATATTTTTTTAAATTTTCTTACTTCAATTCCCGATTATATAAGTTTGGCTGTTGAAAAGAATTCAACAATTGCATACCTCACTATTTGTTTGGCTATGTTTTTAGAAAACATAATACCTCCAATTCCTTCGGAAATAATAATGCCATTGGGAGGGTTTTTTGTTTATCAACAAAAATTAAATTTCTATATTTTAGTTTTTTGGGGATTACTTGGAACTATTTTAGGATCACTGCCTTGGTACTACTTAGGGAGATTAGTAAATGAAAAAAGACTTTCAAATTTTCTAGATAAACAAGGAAAATATCTTGGTATTTCTTCTAATGATTTAAGTAAGAGTAAAAGGTGGTTTGATAAATATGGAGTTTCTTTAGTTTTTTGGGGCAGATTAGTACCAGGTATAAGAACTTTAATTTCAGTTCCCGCTGGAATAGAACTTATGCCATTAAGAAAATTTTTGATTTGGACTACATTTGGGAGCCTGATATGGGTAGCACTCCTCACTTATGCAGGTTATTTATTTGGTGAAAATTATCCAGTAATTGAAACTTACTTAGATCAAATCAAATATGTTATTAAGCCAATTTTAATTTTAATTTTCTTATATTTTTTTATAAAAATACTTATTAGATTTTTGAAAAAAAATAGAGCTTAGAAAGGAATTTCACTTGAGTTATTGCTGTTGGAATATTGGTTATTATCAGACTCTTTTCGTGAGCCTAGTAAATTTAATCTATCTACCCTAACAACTGGTTTATATCTATCTTCTCCAGTATTTTTATCTTTCCAACTATCAATTTTAAAGCTACCTGTAATTCCAATTAATGATCCCTTTTTCACATAATCTGCGGCTATTTGTGCTTGCTTGCCCCATATTTCTAAATTAAACCAATCTGGCTCTTCATCTCTGCTTCTTCTGTTAACTGCAATTGCGAAATTCGCTACGATACTGCCCGATTCAAAATATCTGACATCTGGTTCTCTTCCTGCTCTACCAACAAGGTTAATAGTGTTAATTTCCATAATTTTTTTTCTAATACTACTCATATTTTCAGGTTTTGCTCAAAGTTTTACGTGCTATTCATAACCAAACGACAGAATTCCGAGAGCTTAGCAAAAAATAGATATATTATTTAAAAAAAGAAATTCTTATTGTGATTTTTAACAGATTTAAATTTTCTAGAGATATTGGCATAGATTTAGGAACTGCCAATACTCTTATACATGTATCAGGAAAAGGCGTTGTTTTACAAGAGCCTTCAGTGGTGGCTATGGATTTAGAAGAAGGGATTCCTTTAGCTGTTGGGAAAGAAGCAAAGTTAATGCTTGGTAGGACCCCTGGCAATATAAGAGCCGTAAGACCACTAAGAGATGGGGTTATCGCAGATTTTGATGCCGCCGAACAAATGATAAAAACATTTATTCAAAAATGTAATGAAGGAAAGGGGATAGTAGCCCCAAGAATAGTGATTGGTATTCCTAGTGGAGTTACTAGTGTTGAGCGAAGAGCAGTAAGAGAAGCTGGATTAGCGGGAGCTAGAGAAGTTCATTTAATTGATGAACCTGTTGCAGCAGCAATAGGAGCATCATTACCAGTAACTGAGCCAATTGGAACAATGATTGTTGATATTGGTGGAGGTACTACTGAGGTTGCAGTATTAAGTTTAGGTGGAACTGTATTGAGTGAATCTGTTCGAATAGCAGGCGATGAAATAAATGAGTCTATAGCGCTATATCTTAAAAAAGTTCATAATTTAGTTGTTGGAGAGAGAACTGCAGAAGATATCAAGATTAAAATAGGATCTGCATTTCCAGATGATGATTTTGATAAAACTACCTTAGAGGTTAGAGGTTTACATCTTTTATCTGGTCTACCTCGGTCAGTAACTTTGACTTCAGGAGAAATAAGAGAAGCCATGGCTGAAACACTTAGCAAAATAGTCGAAGCTGTAAAAAGAACTTTAGAGCGAACCCCTCCTGAACTTGCTGCAGACATAGTTGATAGGGGGATTATGCTTGCAGGTGGTGGAGCTTTAGTGAGAGGTATTAATGATTTATTGAGCGATGAAACAGGAATTTTTACTCACATAGCAGAAAACCCATTGCTTTGCGTAGTAAATGGTTGTGGAGAGGTGTTGGATGATTTTAAAAAACTCAAAAGAGTTGTTGACACTCCAGAATTTATAAGGAATGCCATAAGAGATTAATGTTATGTTAGGTATCCGACGAATTTCTACTAGTCGTTGGTGGCATAAAAAGAAAAATTGGTTGTTTTTTGCAATTTTTTTATTTTTGGTTTTTGTAAGAATATCAAAAGGAGCTATTTATAAAGATTTTTATTATTTTATTTCAAAACCTTTTTGGCCTGGTCAATTTCAAAAAGAAATTGTTCTTGATAGTGTTAACCAAGAATATTTAATAAAGTTAAATCTTCTTGAACAAGATAATATAAGATTGCGCCAAATTTTATCTCTTCAAGAATCATCTAATAATGAACGTATTTTAGCTGCAGTTATTTCGAGAAAAACAGGTAGTTGGTGGAGACAAATAATTTTAAACAAAGGTTCAAGGGATGGAGTAGAAATTGGTAATATTGTGCTTGGTCCGGGTGGATTATTAGGAATAGTAAAGAATACTTCTTTATTCACTTCGTCGGTAAATTTAATAACTTCTCCAGAAAGTAAGTTAGGTGTCTGGGTGGATAGAATTCAAATCAATGGATTACTTGTCGGTTTAGGAGATGATTTTCCTAGCCTAATACTATATTCAAAAGATGCTGATATTAAAGTCGGAGATTTTGTATCATCATCTCCTGCAAGTACGTTATTACCTCCAAATATCCCTATTGGTATTGTCCAATCCATAGATGAGACATTGAAATCAAAAAAAACGGCAAAAATTTCACTATTAGCAAAACCTCATGTAATTGATTGGGTACAAATTTTGAAAGAAAATATTTAATGAATAAATTTTTTACAAAAAAATTATCCATAATAAGCTTTATTTTTATCCCAATTATTTTTTTGTGGCACCCTAATTGGCTTGGATTTTTAGGTGTTCAGCCATATTGGCCATTATTCTGGTTACTGCCTTGGTCAATGATTAATGGATCAATCAATGGATTAATATTTGGTTTGTTTCTAGGTCTAATCTTAGATTCTCTAACTTTAAATGAAAGTTTAACTCAAATACCAGGTTTAATTTTTTGTGGGTTTTTGTTTGGGAGAATTAAATTACATAGTGATATTTTGTTGGGGCATTTTAGGTATGGTTTAATTTGTTCTTTTGGAAGTTTTTTATGTGGGACTATTTATTTTTTACAAATTTTGTTTAGAAATTTTTCAGATAGTAATTCTTTAATGTTGATTCCAAGTGTTAAAAATATCTTAGCGGAAGTTTTTTTGACAGGTTTTTTTGCTCCCTTTATTTGCTCACAACTTTTAAGAATGTTTAAATTTGCAAGAAGAAAAATACAGTAATAAATTTTGCCAAGAGGTAAAAGTGTTTGAAAAAATTTATATATTTTCAAATCATTTAAAATGTTTATAAACCTCAGGAATATCTCTTTGAGGGTTCGTAATGTTATATTTTTAATTGTTAGAATAAATGTTCAATGCAATAGTTCTTTGCTTTGAAATATCGAGAAATCTTTTTTAACTATGTCAAAAGCAAGAATTTTAGTTGTTGATGATGAACCAGCAGTTTTGAAGGTATTAGTTACGAGGCTTCAGCTAGCAGGATATCAAGTGTATTCAGCTACTAACGGCGAAGAAGCTCTTGAGTCTTTTCACAGAGATTCCCCAGACTTGATAGTTCTTGATGTTATGCTTCCAAAAATGGATGGATTTGCTGTTTGTAGAAGAATTAGAGCGGAATCAGTAGTTCCAATAATTTTCTTAACAGCTTTAGAGGCTATTTCTGAGAGGGTTGCAGGTTTAGACTTAGGTGCGGATGATTACTTATCTAAACCATTTAGCCCAAAAGAGTTAGAAGCTAGAATAGCTACTATTTTGAGAAGAATGGGCCCAACTGTATCGGTTACGGAAACTAAAGAAGTTCCTTCAGGCAAAGGAGTTATGAAATTTGGAAGTTTAGTTGTTGATACGAATCGCAGACAAGTTTCAAGAGCAGGAGATAGAATTAGCCTGACTTATACGGAATTTAGCCTCCTTGAATTATTGTTTGACGAGCCTGGAAAGGTTGTCCCTAGAGCCGAAATCTTGGAACAGCTATGGGGTTATCCTCCTCGCAGAGCAGCGGATTTAAGAGTTGTAGATGTTTATGTAGCTAGATTAAGAGGTAAATTAGAACCAGATCCAAGAAATCCAGAATTAATATTAACTGTTAGAGGAATCGGTTACGCATCTCAGAGAGTTGGTGAAACAGCAACATCTTTGGCAAGTTGAGCCATAGTTTGATAATTTTATTAAATAAAACAAATATATTAAATAAATTTTGTCTGAAATAAAAGAAGCACGCTTACAAAAAGCTAATTCACTCGTCAGTAAAGGTTTTGCTTCTTACGCGCAGAGTTTTAAGGTTTCAAATACTACAAAATTTCTTATCCAAAAATTTGATTATTTAGAAAATGGTCAAGAGGAAGACTTCACTGTTTCTATTGCTGGAAGAGTGATGGCAAAAAGGGTAATGGGTAAAATTGCCTTTTTCACGATAAGCGATCAAGATGGTCAGATTCAGCTTTATTTAGATAAACAGATCATTAACTTAAATTTAGAAAAACAAAAATTACTTTCTTTTGAAGATATCAAGGAAATAGTAGATATTGGTGATTGGATAGGCGTCTACGGAACTATTAAAAAAACAAATAAAGGTGAGCTTTCTATTAAAGTGGAAAGATGGGAAATGTTGTCCAAATCATTACAACCTTTGCCCGATAAATGGCATGGATTGACTGATATTGAGAAAAGATATAGACAACGTTATTTAGATTTAATAGTCAATCCTCACTCAAAAAATGTATTTAAAACAAGAGCAAAATGTATAAGTTTTATAAGAAAATGGTTAGATAATAGAAATTTTTTAGAGATAGAGACTCCAATTCTGCAATCTGAAGCTGGCGGTGCTGAAGCAAGACCATTTATAACTCATCACAATACATTAGATATTCCCCTATATCTAAGAATAGCTACAGAATTACATTTAAAAAGAATGGTTGTTGGAGGATTTGAGAAAGTATATGAATTGGGAAGAATCTTCCGTAATGAGGGGATAAGTACGAGGCATAATCCAGAATTCACCTCGGTGGAGATTTATCAAGCTTATTCTGACTATGTCGATATGATGAATTTAACAGAAGAATTGATAAAAGAAATTGTAGCTGATGCATGCGGGTCTTTAATTATAAATTATCAAAATAAAGAAATTGACTTTTCTAAACCTTGGACAAGAATATCCATGCAAGATATTGTCAAAAAATATACAGGGATCGATTTTGATTCTTTCGGTGGAGACTTTCAAAAAGCAAAACAAGCCGTTAAAAGTATAAATGTTGATTTCTCTAATAAAGTCAATACTATAGGAAGACTTTTAAATGAGGTCTTCGAGCAAAAAGTAGAATCAAAACTTATAGAACCCACTTTTGTTATTGATTATCCTATTGAAATTTCTCCTTTAGCAAGGCCTCATATTGATAATAAAGAAATGGTTCAGAGATTTGAATTATTCATTGTTGGACGCGAGCTAGCAAATGCCTTTAGTGAGTTGATAGATCCTGTAGATCAAAGAGAAAGAATGCAATTACAGCAATCTCTTAGAGACGAAGGAGATCTTGAGGCTCACTGTATAGATGAAGATTTCTTGAATGCTTTAGAGATTGGTATGCCGCCTACTGGAGGATTAGGTATAGGCATTGATAGGCTAATTATGCTAATTACTGATAGCGCATCAATTAGAGATGTAATCCCATTCCCATTGTTAAAACCAGAAATAACTTCCAAAAAAAATGAAAAATTACCCTTGAATGAAGTAAAATAGATAAATCAATCCAATACGAAATTTTTTAAATGAGTGGTGAACGTGTTGGTTTCCGTTTCAAACACGCGGATGCAGTAGTAAAAAGAAATCCTCAGGGCCGATCAAGAAGAGGATGGGTTATTGAGCCGGTAGAACAAACTACAAGTAGAGGTACAAAAATGCCTGCATATAAAATTCGCTGGAGAGATAGTGAGAGGCCAGAAACAGTCTTACAGCATATGTTAATTGCAGATCCAGATCCTTCTCCACCTCCAAGTTCTGTAAGTTTAGATTCATAGTTGTAATATTTCTGCATAATAATTTCATCTTTTTAGTGCAGAGTTGATTTCTTTTTTTATACTTTTTTGTTTTTCATCTTGACGTTTGTCATGTAATTTTTTCCCTTTACCAACTCCAAGAGTTAGTTTTATCCATGAGCCTTTTAAATAAAGAGATAATGGAACAATAGTCATTCCTTTTTTTTCAGTATTGGATTTCATTTTTATTATTTCTTTTTTATGAAGTAGCAACTTTCTATTTCTTAATGGATCATGATTAAAAAAAGACCCCACATTTTTATGTGGTGAAATGTGAACATTCAATAATAAGATCTCACCATCTCTAAAGGAACAGTACCCATCTCTTAAATTTGCTTTTCCGTTTCTAATGGACTTTACTTCAGTCCCTAAAAGCTCAATTCCAGCTTCGATTGTTTCAGATATTGCATATTGAAATTTTGCATATCTATTATCAGCTAGAAGTTTAAAATTATTTGATTTATTAGTATTTTTTTTCACTTTGGTTGAATTTTTTGCCATTTTAGTTGTAAAAAATCTTTCTACTCAGAACAATTGCAATTAACCTTTCATTATGGCAATAATTTCTTCCAATATAGGCGATAATAACTTTTCTTTTCGTAAAAAAGAACTTAGGCTAGTTGATTCAAAAAATATTCCAGAAGAAAAGAGAAATAATAATTTGAACTTAGCCAGGCCTCTTAATTTAAAAGAATTTATTGGCCAAGAACAACTTAAATCTTCTTTAAGAATAGCTATAGATGCTTCAATTATTAGAAAAGAACCTTTGGAGCATACTCTTTTATATGGACAGCCTGGTCTAGGTAAGACTACTCTTGCTTTTTTGATAGCCCACGAATTGAATACAAAATGTAGGATTGCGACTGCACCAGCAATTGAAAGGCCAAGAGATATTGTAGGTTTACTTCTTGGATTAAAAGAAGGTGAAGTTTTATTTATCGATGAGATACATCGCTTAAATAGGTTAACTGAAGAGTTGTTATATTCTGCAATGGAGGATTTTAGACTTGACTTAACTATGGGAGCTAATAGAGGAGCCCGTTGCAGAACAATTAATCTTCCTAGGTTTACTCTGATTGGCGCGACAACTAAATTAGCCTCAATAAGTGCACCTTTAAGAGACAGATTTGGGATATCTCAGAAAATTGAATTCTATACATGTGATGAATTAAAACAAATTATTGTTAATTTCTCCCGATTAATAAACCTCAATTTAGAAGATAAAGCATCTTATGATTTGGCAAAAATATCTCGAGGGACTCCAAGAATTGCTTTAAGATTATTAAGACGAGTTAGAGATTATGCTCAAGTTGTTATGAAAACTAATACTATCTCAGTGAATTTAATAAAAAAAGCTTTAAATTCTTATCAAATAGACGAAAAAGGATTGGATTCTTTAGATAGACACTATTTATCTTTTCTTAACCAAAACAATAATATTCCAACTGGCCTTGATTCAATTGCATCTGGGTTAGGCGATGATCCTTCAATGTTAGAATTTGTTGTTGAGCCATATCTTATTAAAATTGGTTTTCTCACGAGAACTCCTCGAGGAAGATTGCTTACTGCTATAGGAAAAAAGTACATTGATTCAAAAGATGATAACTTTTAAAAAAGTTAAGGTTTGTTTTTTATTAATTTTTATTTTTTTCAATATTTTTTATATTGCACCATGCTATTCATTATCTTCGAGAGAGGATTTGTTTAAAAATGCGTTAGATCTTAGTTCAGGCGGAAAATTTAATCTCGCTTTACAAGAATGGAATCAATATCTCGATTCTTATCCTGATGATGCTGCAGGTTTTAGCAATAGAGGAAATGTAAGACTTGTTGTAGGAGATGTTAAGGGATCAATAGATGACCAAAATAAGGCAATAAGTTTGAATCCTAGTGAAATAGATCCTTACATTAACAGGGGGATTGCTGAGGAAGCTTTGGGTTTATGGTCGCAAGCGAAAAAGGATTATATGTTCGTTATTTCCCTAGATAGTGAAAATTTCTCTGCATTATATAATTTAGCTAACGTTGAAGGATCTACATCCCATTGGGATAAAGCAAGAGATTTATTCTCAAAAGCTGCTTTATATAATCCAGGATTTGCCATGGCTAGGTCAAGTTTGGCGTTAGCAGATTTCCAGTTGGGAAATATTGATGAAGCTGAAAAAGAATTAATAAAGTTAATTAGACGGTATCCAACTTTTGCAGATGCTAGGGCAGCTTTAACAGCTTTGAGTTGGTCTAATGGTGAATCTGGTAAAGCAGAGAGTAATTGGATAGCGGTAACTGAATTAGATCCTAGATATAGTGATGAAGAATGGTTAAAAAAAATAAGAAGATGGCCTCCTCAACCAATTAAAGATTTAATGAATTTTATCAATTTAAAATAAGTAATGAATAGAGATCAGTTACACAAAAAAATTGATTCGTTTAATGATGAACTAATTAACTTAAGAAGACATATCCATGAACATCCGGAATTAAGTGGACTTGAAAATCAAACAGCGATCTTGATCAGTGGTTTTTTAAAAGATATTGGTTGGAATGTTAGAGAATCTATAGGTAGGACTGGAGTTATAGCTGATTTTGGCCCTCTAGATAAAGGTATTATAGGTTTAAGAGTGGATATGGATGCTTTACCAATATTTGAGGAAACTAAATTAAGTTTTTCTTCAAAAGTAGATGGTGTTATGCATGCCTGTGGTCACGATTTGCATATCTCGATTGGATTGGGTGTCGCAAAAATTATTAAGGATTTAAAACTAAATTTTGGGACTCGGATAATTTTTCAGCCTGCTGAAGAAATTGCGAGTGGAGCTAGATGGATGATTAAGGATGGTGCAACTAATGGTTTAACCCATATTTTGGGAGTTCATGTCTACCCCGATTTATCCGTAGGGACTATTGGCATTAAAGAGGGAAGTTTAACTGCAGCTGCCGGAGAACTTAATGTTGAGATTAAAGGAAAATCAGGCCATGGTGCTCGACCTCATGAAGGAGTTGATGCTATTTGGGCGGCCTCAAAAGTTATCTCGGGAATTCAAGAATCAATAACACGGAAGTTAGACCCTCTAGATCCAGTAGTAATAACTTTTGGGAAAATAAATGGTGGTAATGCATTCAATGTTCTCGCAGAAAAGGTTAATTTAATTGGTACTGTTAGATGCACTAATCGTAAAGTATTTACGAATATTGGTAATTGGCTTAATGAAAATATCACTTCTTTAGCTAATAGTTGCGGAGCTGAAGCAAAAGTAAGATTTAGAGAAATCACTCCGGCAGTTAATAATAATCCTGAAATTAATAGAGTCCTCAGAGATTCGGGAATTAAGGTTTTGGGTCAAAAAAATGTAATCGAATTACAAAAACCATCATTAGGAGCTGAGGATTTCGCTGAATTCTTACATGAAATTCCTGGAGCTATGTTTAGGCTTGGGGTTTCTAGTTCCAATGGATGTGCTCCTCTTCATAGTTCTAAATTTGATCCGGATGAAAGAGCTATTGCTGTTGGAATTAAAGTTATAACAGAATCCATAGTAAAATTAAACAATGAAAAAATTAATACTATTGGTAAATGAAAATTAATAAAAGATATATTTTATCTTTAGTAGCACCTTTCATGATTTTTATATCTGCTATCGGATTAATATTTAGGGATAATTCCAAGAAGATTTTTTATTTACCTATTGGCTTAATGGGGATTGTAATTATTTTGGAGAGGGGTATAAGCAGACAATTGGATAGAAAAAATATTTTAAAAAAGATAAAGTCTTATCAAAAAAATAAATAAAACAATTTTATTTATTTTCACGCAATATGAGATGACTTATTTTTAGAAAAGAGCTATTAATAAGATAAATACTAGGGGTGCTAAGAAATTTAACTTAGCTGAGATCATACCCTTTGAACCTGAATCATTAATTTCGATGCAGGGAAGTTGAGATTTGATCAAACTTTAGTAATAGCACTTTTAAAAATTAAGAAATTATGAGAAGTTCTTGGATTAAGCCTCGCCTTGGGAAAGACAATGTAACTCAGATGAACTTTGCGAGAAATGGATATATCACGGAAGAAATGGATTTTGTTGCTAAAAAAGAGAATCTTCCTTCTTCTTTAATAATGGAAGAGGTGGCAAGAGGAAGATTAATTATTCCAGCTAATATTAATCATTTGAATCTTGAGCCAATGTCTATAGGTATTGCTTCTAGATGCAAAGTTAATGCCAATATAGGTGCTTCCCCTAATGCAAGTGATATCAATGAAGAAGTAGAAAAGCTCAAACTTGCTGTTAAATATGGTGCTGATACGGTGATGGATCTTTCTACGGGAGGAGTAAATTTAGATGAAGTCCGACAAGCAATTATTCAAGAATCTCCTGTCCCCATAGGAACTGTTCCTGTTTATCAAGCTTTAGAAAGTGTTCATGGTTCAATAGATAGACTAACAGAAGACGATTTTCTTCATATTATTGAAAAACATTGCCAGCAGGGCGTAGATTATCAAACTATTCATGCTGGTCTATTAATAGAGCATTTGCCAAAAGTTAAAGGAAGAATTACTGGAATTGTCAGTAGAGGGGGAGGTATTTTAGCCCAATGGATGTTACATCATTTTAAACAAAATCCCCTCTATACAAGGTTTGATGATATCTGTGAGATTTTCAAGAAATATGATTGTACTTTTTCTTTAGGAGACTCATTAAGGCCTGGATGTTTGCATGATGCTTCTGATGATGCCCAGCTAGCTGAATTGAAGACCTTAGGCGAGCTTACTAGAAGAGCATGGGAGCATAATGTTCAGGTTATGGTTGAGGGTCCTGGTCATGTACCCATGGACCAAATTGAGTTTAATGTGAGAAAGCAAATGGAAGAATGTTCAGAAGCCCCATTTTATGTGCTTGGTCCATTAGTGACCGATATATCCCCTGGTTATGACCATATTTCAAGTGCTATTGGTGCAGCGATGGCAGGGTGGTATGGAACTTCTATGTTATGTTATGTAACGCCGAAAGAACATCTAGGTCTACCAAATGCAGAAGATGTAAGAGAAGGTTTAATTGCTTATAAAATAGCTGCTCACGCTGCTGATATAGCAAGACATAGAGCTGGCGCCCGTGATCGAGATGATGAACTTAGCCATGCAAGGTATAACTTTGATTGGAACAAACAATTCGAACTTTCATTAGATCCTGAAAGGGCAAAGCAGTACCATGATGAGACACTGCCTGAAGAAATCTTTAAAAAGGCGGAGTTTTGCTCAATGTGTGGCCCTAAACATTGTCCAATGAATTCAAAGATTTCTGATGAATCTCTTGATCAGCTAAAAGATAAGCTTGAAGAATGCAATACTTCAGTGTAGTTATCAATTAGTAGTTATAGAATCTCCTTCGTTTTCTTAACTACGTTTTCGACAGTAAATCCAAAATTTTTCATACATTCTCCACCTGGAGCTGATGCACCAAATCTATCCATTGTAATACAAATCCCCTCAAAACCTGTATATTTATGCCATCCAAATGAATGGGCAGCTTCTACTACAACTCTCTTTTTCACACTACTAGGTAAAACACTTTCTTTATAAGATTCTTCTTGCTCTTCAAAAAGTTCTACACAAGGCATAGAAACAACTCTAATTTTTTTACCTAAGCTTGAAATTTCCCTACTTGCTTCAATGCAAAGATTCAGTTCGCTTCCAGTACCAATGAATATTATATCTGGTGTACCTTCACAATCGGAAACTACATATCCTCCTAGAGCAACTTTGTCTATCGAAGTATTTTCTTGATTAGGCATACCTTGTCTACTTAAACAAAGGGCAGAAGGTCTTTTTCGATTTTGAATAGCAAGCTTATAAGCTCCACTAGTCTCATTCCCATCTCCAGGTCTGAAAACTAGCATATTAGGCATGGCACGAAGAGAAGGGATAGTTTCAATAGGTTGATGTGTTGGGCCATCTTCTCCTACACCAATTGAATCGTGAGTTAAGACATAGATTACTCCTAATTCGCTTAGTGCTGAAAGCCTCATTGAGCCTCTCATATAATCGGCGAAAACAAGGAAGGTTCCACCATAAGGGATAAGACCACTGTTGTGATAAGCAATACCATTAAGTACAGCTGCCATTGCATGCTCTCGAACACCAAAATGTAAATATCTTTTTTCAGGGCTATGTGGCTGGAATGATCCAGTTTCTCCTTTTATATCTGTGTAATTAGAGTGAGTTAAATCTGCAGATCCGCCAATTAATTCAGGTAGATTAGGACCTAGAGCACCCAAACATATTTGTGAATGCTTTCTGGTGGCTAACCCTTTATCATTAGGCGAATAAGAGGGGAGATCTGAGTCCCAATTCTCAGGTAATTTACCCTCTAACATTCTTTTTAACTCGGCTCCTTCAGACGGATATTTTTTTTGATATTCTTCAAATTTAGAATCCCATTCTTTCTCTAAATTTTCACCTTTGTTTATTGATTTTCTGAAATGCGTATATACTTCATCCGGTATTTCAAATGGAGCATATTCCCAATTTAGAAACTCTCTAGTTAATACAGCTTCTTCTTCTCCAACAGCTGCTCCATGAATTCCAGCAGTATCTGATTTATTGGGAGAACCATAACCTATGGTTGTAGAAATTTTTATAATAGAAGGCTTATCTGTAATTAATTTTGCTTTTTCGATAGCTTCAGTGATTCCTTTAACATCATGATTCCCATCTTCAACATGTTGTACATGCCATCCATAAGCTTCGTATCTTTTTAAGACATCTTCGGTAAAAGAAACGTCGGTTCGCCCATCAATTGTAATTTGATTATCGTCATAGAGCGCAATTAACTTTCCAAGCTTAAGATGACCAGCCAATGAGCAGGCTTCTGATGCAATACCTTCTTGGTTACATCCATCACCCATTATTACGTACGTATAGTGATCAACGATATTACAATCAGGCTTATTAAATTTAGCTGCTAAGTGTGTTTCAGCTATTGCTAAACCAACTGCATTTGAAATCCCGGCTCCAAGAGGCCCAGCTGTAACTTCAACACCTTCAGTTTCGAATGTTTCTGGATGTCCAGGTGTTTTTGATCCCCATTGTCTAAATTCTTTGATATCTTCTATGGAAACTGATTTATATCCTGTCAAATGAAGCAAGGAATATAACAGCATACAGCCATGACCAGCTGATAATACAAAACGGTCTCTATTGAACCATTTTGGGTTATTAGGGTTGTGATTAAGTATGTTTTGCCATAACGCATAACCCATAGGAGCACATCCCATTGGTAATCCAGGATGTCCACTATTAGATTTATTTACTGCATCCACAGCAAGCATTCTTATACTATTTACACAAAGTGATTCTAATGAAACAGATGCAGCGACCATTGTTTTAAATTAAGTTAAGTTGGAAATACAGAATTGGTTGTCTTTAATTCATTTTGCTGAAAGCAAGGCAAACGTTGTGACCACCAAAACCGAAGGAATTAGAAAGAGCAACCCCTACTTGAGATTCTCTTGCATTATTTGGTACATAATCAAGATCACATTCAGGATCTGGATTGACGTAGTTAATTGTAGGAGGGATAAAATTATGTGTCAAAGAAAGTATACAAGCTACAGCTTCTATACCTCCTGAACCTCCTAGAAGATGACCAGTCATCGACTTAGTAGAGCTTACAGGAATGAGGTAAGATCTGTCTCTAAAAATAGATTTAATTGCAGAAGTTTCATTTTTATCATTAGCTGATGTACTTGTTCCATGAGCATTGATGTAAGCAACTTTTTCAAGGCTAAGACTTGCATCTTCAATTGCTAATTTGATAGCTTCGGCGCCTCCAACCCCGCCTGGAGATGGAGCAGTAATATGATGAGCATCACATGTTGTTCCATATCCAATTATTTCTCCATAAATTCTCGCGTTCCTTTTTTGTGCGTTTTCTAAAGTTTCTAAAACAAGAATTCCAGATCCCTCTCCAATAACAAATCCATCTCTTTCTGCATCAAAAGGTCTGCTAGCAGTTTGAGGACTATCATTTCTGAAGGAAAGAGCTTTTGCACTAGCAAATCCAGCTACTCCAAGAGGAGTAATACTTGCTTCTGCTCCTCCACAGATCATCGCATCTGCCTTTCCAAGTTGGAGTATTCTAAAAGAATCACCTATTGCATTCGAACCGGCAGCGCAAGCCGTTGAAACAGAGGAACTTGGACCTTTTGCACCCAAAGCTATGGCAGCTAACCCAGTTGCCATGTTTGGAATCATCATTGGAACTGTAAATGGACTGACTCTTTTAGGTCCCTTATGACTCAATATTTGAGCTTGACTTTCCATAGTTAGTAAGCCTCCAACACCAGAACCAATAATCACTCCAATTCTTGATGCATTGGCTTCAGTAATTTCAAGTCCAGAATCATTAAAGGCTTGTTTTGCAGCAATTACTCCAAACTGAGAAAAACGATCCCATCTTTTAGATTCTTTAGCTTCAATAAAATTTTCAGATTTAAGATTTTTTACTTCCGCTGCAAATTTGCAGGGATGTTGTTCAGGATCAAAGAGAGTAATATCTGAGACCCCATTAGTACCTGTTTGAAGACCGACTAAATATTCATCAATGTTATTACCAATTGGAGTTACTGCCCCGATACCAGTAATAACTACTCGATGGAAATTTGGCATTCTTTACTAACCTTTTTTTGCTTCGATGAATTTTACAGCATCGCCAACAGTTGCAATTCCTTCAGCTGCTTCATCAGGAATTTCAATATCAAATGCTTCTTCTAAGGCCATCACGAGTTCAACGGTATCTAGAGAATCTGCACCTAAATCATTTTGGAAATTTGAATCCGATTTTACTTCTCCTGCTTCAACGCTTAATTGTTCTGAAACAATAGAACAGACTTTTTCGAGGATTTCTTGTGACATAGTTTATGGAAATTACTAATTATCTTTATGATTTTATGCCCTAGAGTTAACAAGAGTGAAGCATATCTTAATTTTTTTAATTTCTTTGTAAGACAATAGTATTATAAGACGAGGTTCAAAAGACAATTTTTACATGTCACACGCAGTTAAAATTTATGACACTTGCATTGGTTGTACCCAATGTGTAAGGGCTTGCCCACTTGATGTTTTAGAGATGGTTCCTTGGGATGGCTGCAAAGCTGGTCAAATAGCTTCTTCTCCTAGAACAGAGGATTGTGTGGGTTGCAAAAGGTGCGAAACAGCATGTCCTACAGATTTCTTAAGCATTCGTGTATATTTAGGAGATGAAACTTCTAGGAGTATGGGTTTAGCATATTAATCTTATATAGTGCAGTTTTAAGAGAGTCCATGTTTTAAAAATACTTATTTTTTTTCAAATATAATTGGAAAAAAAATATTTGTATGTGTGGAATAGTTGCTGTAACAGGTTATAAAAAAGCTTTACCGTTATTGATTAATGGGTTAAAAAAACTTGAATATAGAGGTTACGATTCTGCAGGCATTGCAATAATCAATTCTGAAAAAAAATCTATTACTTGTAACAAAGCTGAAGGAAAACTTAAGAACTTACTAAATAATCTTAATGATGAGAATATTCAAGGAACTGTGGGTATAGGTCATACTAGATGGGCAACTCATGGAAAACCTGAGTTTAAAAATGCCCATCCTCATGTCGATGGTTCAGGGACCATAGCGGTTGTCCAAAATGGCATTATTGAAAATTTCCAAGACTTAAAAAATAAATTAGAGAAGGAGGGTATTCTTTTTACTTCTGATACAGATACCGAGGTAATTCCTCATCTAATTAAAAGAGAATTAAATACATTAAGTAAACTTAATCTTGAGAATAATGGCTCAACATTATTAGTGGCTGTAAGAAATGTAATATCTGATTTAGAAGGATCTTATGCCTTAGCCGTTTTATGGGCTGATGCCCCAACCTCTTTGGTAGTTGCAAGAAAACAAGCACCCTTGATTATTGGTTTGGGCGAAGGAGAATTTATTTGTGCAAGTGATACACCTGCTATTGCAAATTTTACAAATATTATTTTGCCTATGGAGGATGAAGAAATAGCCTTATTGACTCCTCTTGGAATAGAAATATATGACGCAAACAATGAGAGACAATATCGAAATCCAGTTTCTTTAAAAGTCTCAGAGCAAATAATGGATAAGATGAATTTTAAACACTATATGTTAAAAGAGATATATGATCAGCCACAGACTGCAAAAAACTGGTTGGAAAATTATTTAATCCAAAACTTAGATGAGGGTCAATATCAAATTCATTATCCCTTTGATACAAAGTTTTTTGAATCAATAGAAAGAATTGAAATTATTGCTTGTGGTACGAGTAAACACGCTGCAATGGTGGGTAGCTTTTTACTTGAACAATTTGCAGGTATTCCCACAAATGTCTTTTATGCAAGTGAATTTCGATATTCACCACCACCATTGCTGCCAAATACATTAACTATTGGAGTCACTCAATCTGGAGAAACTGCTGATACAATTGCAGCTATAGACATGGAAATTAAAAGAAGGTCTTCGATTGAAGATAAAAATTTTAAACCTAATCTTATTGCAATAACAAATAGAAAAGAGAGCTCAATAGGAAGGCAGGTTTCAAATATAATTGATATTTGTGCAGGAATAGAAGTGGGTGTTGCAGCAACAAAAACTTTTTTTGCTCAATTACTTTCTTTTTATGGATTAGCCATAAAATTTGCGGAAATTAAACGTAGTCAGACCTTTGATGAAATTAGTAATTTAATCAATGAACTTCTGAAATTGCCTCCATTAATTGAAGATCTTTTAGAGCAACATAATCAATCTTCAGAAAAGTTAGCGCATGATTTTTTTAATATTAAAGATGTAATCTTTTTAGGAAGAGGTATAAATTATCCTATTGCTCTTGAAGGAGCGTTAAAACTCAAAGAAATCAGTTACATTCATGCGGCTGGATATCCAGCTGGTGAGATGAAACATGGTCCAATAGCATTGTTAGACAAAAAAGTACCCGTAATTTCTATTGCTTCTCCTGGTGAAGTTTTCGATAAAGTTATCAGTAATGCTCAAGAAGCAAAAGCTAGAGATTCATATTTGATTGGGATTGCTCCTGAATGCAATGGAACTGAAATTTTTGATTATTTAATGAAAGTTCCATCTTCTAATCAATGGATTTCACCTTTACTAAACATAGTTCCCTTACAATTATTGAGTTATCACATTGCAGCTCATAGAGGACTTGACGTGGATCAACCAAGAAATTTAGCTAAAAGTGTAACTGTAGAATGATTAATTTCTTACAATTTTTTTAAATTTACAGTTCTAAAAGTCCTTTTGGAGGATTAATTATTAGGAAATTATTTTTTATATCTACTAATGGGACTATTTCTTTAACAAATGGAATGAGAACTTTTTTTTGATTTTGAAATAGTTCAATAACAAGTAAGTTATTTTTCTCATTTTCTAGATTGATAACTTTCCCAATTGTTTTTAATTCATCATTTTCTAAAAAAGTCTTGACCTCCAGACTAATAAGTTCCAACAAGTGGAATTCTTCTTTTGTTAATTTGGGAAGATTATTGGCTTTTACAAGAATTTTAAATTTTTTCAGTTGCTCTGCATGATTTCTTGTATTTATTCCATCGAATTTAACTATAAAGGTTTCCTTACCAGGCTGTTTGAAACCAGATATAAGTTCTATTTTTGAAGGAGGTTCATTTTCTTTTTGCAACCATCTCATCCCAGGTTTTAAAAATCTTTCTTCAAAATCACTTAGAGATTTAACCTTAACCTGTCCATTAATTCCATGACATGATGTTATCAATCCAACAGTCAACCATTCATTTTTATTTATCATATATTATATAAGAAAAAGTGTTTCATGGAATTATCTTCTAAACCCATACTCCCTGGTTCTCTTGTTGTTGTAAAAAACACTAACTCCATATACAGAGGATATAAAGGGTTTGTACAAAGAGTTACAAAAAAAACAGCAGCTGTTCTGTTTGAAGGGGGTAATTGGGATAAACTCATAACTTTTCAGCTAAAGAATTTAGAAATAGTATAAGAATTAGATTTTACCTGTAGTTATAAATTTTTCTATCAAAACTCTCGCTGCATTCGTTTGTGCTTGTTTGTGGGACTTACCGAATGCAGATGATTCTTTTAATCCTTCGATAAATATATCGCAAGAAAATCTTTTAGGGTCCCCATTTTTCTTTGAGACTTCAATTATTTTATAGACTGGCAAATCAAAACCTTTACTTTGACACCACTCTTGCAATACTGTCTTAGATTTGAATTTATATGGAGCTTTTAAAAATATTTCTGAATCTTCCTCCCAAATATCATCTAACCAAAGATTTACTTCTTGAATTGAGTTAAAGCACTTGTAAATAGCGCCGATTAAAGCTTCTGTAGCTTCACCTATAATAGTATGTTTTGAATTTTCATCACCAAGAGCTTTAGGTCCTTTAATTATTAATTTATCTATCTCAAATTTTTCTCCTAATTTAATTAACCATTCATCACTTACAATTTGTGCTCTTAGCTCTGATCTTTCTCCTACACTCATTTGAGGATATTTTTTTTCAATAAAATTAGAAGCAGCTAATCTGAGTACTGCATCTCCGAAAAATTCTAGTTTTTCATAATTTATTATTTTATCCTCTGAGGAATGGATAAATGCTTGATTAAAACCTTGAATCACTGAAATATTTTGATTTCTAATTATTTCAGAAAATCTCTTTGATTTAATATTTAAAGACTTTAAAAAGGTAGTTATTTGATCAATTCTCTTTGCGTTAATTATATTTGTCATCTGATTTGGATAATCACAACAATTAGAAAGCAGGTCATAAGCCGGGTTCTGTTCATCTTAATTAAGATGGGCAATCATCTATCTAGGACTGGAATTACTTCACAGTCTCAAGCGGCGCTTAAAAGTAGATTGCGTAATGGTCATAAATCTACTAAGCCTTGCTCCCAGCCGGGGTTTACCTAGCCAACACTTCTCAATGTTGCTGGTGCGCTCTTACCACACCCTTGCACCCTTGCCATACATAAAGTATTAGGCGGTATGTTTCTGTGGCACTATCCTCACGGTTGCCCGCACTGGGAATTACCCAGCAAGCCTGACCATTTGGGAGCCCGGACTTTCCTCAAGAAAGTTTTATTTTGGAAACAAAATAAAACTTTCTTGCGATTGCCTCTCCTGCTTTCATTTAGCATAGTGCTAAATAACCCAAAAATCATCTATTGGGGCTGTAGCTCAGCAGGATAGAGCAACGGTTTCCTAAACCGTAGGCCGTGGGTTCGACTCCCGCCAGTCCCGTAAAATAAAAAACTATATGTAGTATGTGTGCAAACTTGCTACTCTCTAGCTAGCGTGTAGTTAGTAATAAATCTTTTATGGCTAAGTTGCATGATATGCGTTTAAAGCTCCTAATTCAACAAGAGCATGAACGTATTTCTAAATCCCAACCTAATGATTTAGATCTTTCAATAGTTCAAGCAAGATGCCTTTGCTGGCTTTCTTTATTGGCGGAAGCTCACGAAGATCAAGCAAATGATGCAGAAAAAAGAGGCGATGCCGAGCAAGCAATGGGATGGTTTGCTGATTCTATGAGACTAAGAGATGTTATTAATTTGGTTACTAGTATTGAAATACCTTTGCCAGACAGTCCGGATTCACTCGATGAAAATGACGAATTATTGGATGGCCCTACAATTTTGCCCAAATAGTGAGATGATATAGAAAGAATCTTTTTTTCTTTTGACTGAAGAACCATGTCAATGCTCTGATTGTCAGAGATTTTATAAAGAGCATGATCGTCTAATTAGAGAATTTCCTACTTTTAAGCAGCAACAAGAATTGAATTGGGCATCTATTCAATCGTTCAGAACTCTTTGTACTAAGGTTACTGATGAGTTGCAGAGACAATTATCTGAAAGAGAATCCAACGAAGATAATAGTCTAAAGGAAAAACATATTTCTGATACAGACATTACTGAAGCTTTAGATGAACTAGAAAGTGTTAATGCATATTTATATTCAATTGAAGCATTAATGGAAAGAATATTTGATATAAAGATTTCCAACGATATTGAATCTAAATTTAAAGAAATTGCAAATGAATTAGCCCCAGACCCATTAAATATGGATCGATTAATTTTGAATAGATTATTTCATCAAACTCCAGATTCACCAGATAAGAATAATATTAATTAGTTAACTCTTCGACATCGCAAGTAATCTCAACTGGCATTGGAGATACTTTCCAAATAGATTTGCAGTACTCTCTAATAGATCGATCAGAAGAAAAATATCCTGATCTAGCAGTATTTAATAATGCCATTTTATTCCAAGCTTTTTTATTATTCCAGCATTCACTAACTACATCCTGTTTGTTTAGGTAGTCTTCAAAGTCAGCCATAACAAAGAATGGATCATGTCCAGTCAAGCTATTTAATAAAGGTCTAAATAATTCTTTATCCCCATTGCTAAAGTGACCTATTTCAATTAGGCGTATAACCTCTTTAAGTTCTGGACATTGATCAATAAAAGTTTTGGGGGAATAATTATTATTTTTTAAATCCATAATTTCGCGTTCAGTTTTACCAAAAAGGAAGAAATTCTCTTTTTTCACAAGATCTCTTAATTCAACATTAGCTCCATCTAAGGTTCCAATCGTTAATGCTCCATTCATTGCAAATTTCATATTTCCAGTTCCAGATGCTTCTTTTCCAGCCGTGGAAATTTGTTCTGAAAGATCCGTTGCAGGATAAACTATTTCACCAAGTTTAACGTTGTAGTCTGGTAGAAAAACAACTCTTAATAGACCGTCCATATCTGGATCGGAATTGACTACGTCAGCAATACCATTTATAAATCGAATCATCAGCTTTGCCATAAAGTAGCCTGGTGCTGCTTTACCTCCGAATATTATTGTTCTTGGTACTTCATATTTGTTTGTACCATTTTTGATTCTTAAATATTGAGCAATAATTTGAAGAGCATTTAAGTGTTGCCTTTTATATTGATGAATTCTTTTTACTTGAACATCAAATAAACTTGATGGGTCTACAAGTATTCCAGTTTTTGAATGGATAAAACTAGCTAATTTTCTTTTGCCATTCAGCTTAGTTTCCTCAAATTTTTGTAAAAAATTGTTGTCATCTTTTTTTTCTTCTAACTTCTTTAGAAGTTCCATATTAGTTATCCAATTTGGACCAACTTCTTCTTCCAAAAGGTTAGATAATGATGGATTAGATAAGGCAACCCATCTTCTTGGAGTAACCCCATTAGTTACATTTGTAAATTTTTCAGGCCATAATGCTGCGAATTCAGGCAGAAGTTGTCTTTTTATAAGATCTGAGTGAAGAGCTGCAACGCCATTAATATGATGGGCTCCAATTGTAGCTAAGTGGGCCATTCGAACTGATTTGGAACCTTCTTCATCAATTATTGAAAGTTTTTGAAGAATTTTGTCATCTCCAGGATAACGAAGTCTTAATTGCTGAAGAAATCTCCAATTTATTTCATAAATAATTTCTAGATGACGAGGAAGAAGATCGTTAAATAAACCTAAATCCCACTTCTCTAAAGCTTCTGGTAGCAATGTGTGGTTGGTATAAGCAACTGAGGAGGTTGTTATATTCCAAGCTTTATCCCATCCGATTTGGTATTGGTCAATAAGAAGTCTCATTAATTCTGCAACTGCAATAGCAGGGTGGGTATCATTTAATTGGACTGTCCAATGCTTAGGGAATTCTGTTATTGGTATTGATCTTTTTTCAAGGCTTCTCAACATATCTTGAAGAGAACAACTTACAAAAAAGTGTTGTTGTTTGAGCCTTAATCTTCTACCTTCGTCAGTACCATCATTTGGATATAGAACTTTTGAAAGCGTTTCAGATGCAACTTTTTCTTCTACTGCACCATAATAATCACCAATATTGAATGCATAAAAGTCAAAACTTTCAGTTGCATCAGCTCTCCATAATCTTAATCTGTCACATGTATTTACTCTGTATCCTAAAACTGGAACATCATGAGGTACTCCAATTGCATGTTCAGAGGGAATCCATCTTGATCTATAGTTACCTCTATCATCTCTATAACTTTCAGTTCTGCCTCCAAAACCAACGAAACATGATTCGTCTGGTTGTGGGAGTTCCCATGGCCATCCACCTTTTAACCATTTGTCAGTTACTTCGACTTGCCAACCATCCCTAATTAACTGATTGAATATTCCAAATTCATATCTAATACCATAGCCAACTGCTGGAACTTGTAGAGACGCTAATGATTCCATATAACAAGCTGCAAGTCTGCCAAGTCCACCATTTCCTAATCCAGGCTCCTCTTCAACTTCAAGAATTGTTGCCAAGGATTCAATTCCAAATCTTCTTAAAGCATCTTCAGCCTCCTGCGTTATTCCAAGATTTAGAAGATTATTACTTAATTGAGGGCCTATTAAAAATTCTGCTGATAAGTAGGCAACTGTTTTTTGTGGTTTTTTTCTTATGACTTCTTGGCTAGCTAAATATCTTGTCATTAACCTATCTTTAACTGCGTAACTCAAAGCCATGTACAAGTCGTGAGGGCTTGCAGAGGTTGCTAACTTTCCAAGAGTGTAGAAAAGATGAGCTGTCATTCCTTGAAAAACAGCATCTGAATCCATCCCAGCTTTCTCAGGATCTAAATAGCAGCCTGGTGTAGGCAAGCGAAGATCAAAGGGTTTGTTGGAATTCATTGGATTAGCCATATATCAGACAATAGCCATTTTTAAGAAAATTTCTTTGTTGTAACTTCAGATCCACACTTGTTGAGTATTTTTGCTTTTTTCTTACATATTTCTTAAAGTGGGCCCTAAATAAACTATCTTCCAATTAGGTAGTTTATTTTTTACACTTAAATGTACTCTTTACTTGCTGAATTAAGTGCACATGATTTAGAAGTTGCTGAAACGTTGATCGGAGTTATAAGATTTTTATTGATCTTTTTAGCAGCAAGAGCATTAGCAGAAGTATTAGTAAGACTAAGTTTGCCAACGATTGTAGGTGAGCTTCTTGCAGGGGTTGTAATAGGAGCATCAGGATTCCATTTATTGATACCGCCCTCAGCTGGAACTGAACTAAATGAGGGACTCGTAAATGTTATTAGTTCATTAGCGTCAATCCCCCCAGAAGCAGTACCAGATGTTTATTTTGAAAGCTTTCCCTCGCTCCAAGCTGTAGCAACACTTGGTTTATATGCACTTTTATTTTTAACAGGCTTAGAAAGTGAGTTAGAGGAATTGGTAGCTGTCGGTGCTCAGGCTTTTACTGTTGCTATGGCTGGCGTAATTTTACCGTTTGCGTTTGGAACTCTTGGATTAATGTTTATTTTCCAAGTAGATCTAATTCCAGCAGTTTTTGCTGGGGCATCTATGACAGCCACAAGTATAGGAATTACTGCAAGTGTTTTTGGTGAATTGGGATATTTGAAAACTAGAGAAGGACAGATTGTTATTGGTGCAGCAGTGCTAGATGATATTTTGGGAATTGTTATTCTGGCAGTTGTAGTTGCCCTTGCTGCCGGAGGTACTTTAGAAATTGCACCTATCGTTAAATTAGTTGCAGCAGCTGTAGTGTTTGTTATTGCTGCTATTGCATTAAGTAGAACTGCTGCTCCAGGTTTTGATTGGTTATTAGATAGATTAAAGGCGCCTGGAGCCGTGGTGGTAGCTTCTTTTGTGATACTTGTTTTATGTTGTTTCGTGGCAACAGCCATTGGATTGGAGGCAGCTTTAGGGGCTTTTGCAGCTGGATTGATTCTTAGTAGTTCTAAAAATAATCATGCAATACAACAATCTGTTTTACCTTTAGTTTCCTTATTCGCAACTATTTTCTTTGTATTAGTTGGAGCTGGAATGGATTTATCTGTTATCAATCCACTTGATCCAACAAGCAGATCAGCTCTAGTAGTTGCAGGATTTTTATTAGTTGTTGCGATTATTGGAAAAATCGCAGCCGGATGGGTATTTTCAAGTGATAAACCTACAAATAGATTAGTTGTAGGATTGGGTATGATGCCTCGAGGTGAGGTTGGTTTAATTTTTCTTGGGCTAGGAACAAGCGCTAAGTTATTAACTCCTTCTCTTGAAGCCGCTATTTTATTAATGGTTATAGGAACTACATTTCTTGCACCTGTACTCTTAAGAATTGTTCTAAAAGATAAGCCTCCAAATGATGGCAATAAAATTTCAGATGATGTTGCAGCTGATCCTGTAGGTCTTCTTTAGGAAATAAGTTTATTAGAATCAATTAAGATAGAAATTTCAATGAATGGAAAATTCAGCTCTGATAGATAGTGAGGTTTATTATAACTGGAATTTTTTAAATTACCCAATTCATACAGTTTCCGCTAAGCCCGAGCAAACATCAAAAGAACGTGCAATTTTATTAATTCATGGTTTCGGTGCTTCTACGGATCATTGGAGATTTAATATCCCTGTTTTGAGTACAAAATATGAAGTTCATGCTATGGATTTGCTTGGTTTTGGAAAAAGTCCTAAGCCTCAAGATGTCGAATATTCTGGATCTTTATGGAAAGATCAGGTTGTCGCTTATGTAAAAGAGAAAATAAAAAAACCTACAATTGTTGTTGGAAATTCATTAGGTGGTTATGCCGCATTAGCAGCTGGTGCAGAATTAAATGAGCTAAACGCAGGAGTGATCTTACTTAATGCCGCTGGATATTTTAGTGAAGAAAAAACTATCAAAAAGAATATGTTGCAAACTTCAATTGAAACAGTTGCCGGCATATTTTTGAAAAATATTGTTCTTCAACGTTTGATTTTTGAGAATATGAGAAATCCAAAAAATATTAAAAAAACTTTGAATCAAGTTTATGTTGATAAAAAAAATGTTGATGATTTTTTAGTTGAGTCAATAAGGAAGCCTTCACTAGATTTCGGAGCTTTTAATGTTTTTAGAAGTGTATTTAACCCATCAGGTCCTCAGGGATTGCCGTTGGATAAGCTATTCGCAAAACTAAATGCACCATTATTACTCCTTTGGGGAGGTAAAGATCCATGGATGAATACTCCAAAAAAAAGAAATCTATATAAAAAATTTACACCAAAGAATACAAAAGAAATTATTCTTGATGCAGGACATTGTCCTCATGATGAGATACCTGAATTAGTTAATCAGCATATTTTGGATTGGGTTGATTCTCTTTAAGTAATAATCGTGAAACTTGAATTATTTAATAAGGATCAAGGAATTTTTGTCTTTCAATTAGATAGAAATAATTACATTAAATTTTGTCCAGATAGAGGAGGTGTTATTACAAATTGGGTTTCGGATGGTAATGAAATAATTTATTTCGATGAAACAAGATTTATGGATAAGACAAAAAGTATTAGGGGAGGCATTCCAATCTTGTTTCCAATTTGCGGAAATCTCAATACCTCTAGTTCAGTATTTGGAAATGGTTATTTGCAATTACCACAACATGGTTTTGCTAGGGATTTGCAATGGCAATACTCCTTCAATGAAAATGAAAAATTTTTATGCTTATTCCTAAATGCATCTAAAAAAACCAAAAAATATTATCCTTTCGATTTTGAACTAAAAATAGAAGTTACCTTAAAAATTAACTCTTTAGAATTTGAAATTACAATCCATAATAAAACAGACTTTGCTATGCCTATAAATTTTGGTTTGCATCCTTATTTTAATGTTTCAGATTTCAAAAATTTAGAGTTTTTTGATTTTCCAATTAATTGTCAGGATCAAGAAAGAAATACTGTAAGTAATACTTTGGATGAATTAAATAAAATTAATTTAGGAGTTGATCTACTTATGTATACTTCCGGTAGAAGCTCTTTTCGAGATAAAATTTTTAAAAGAGAGATAACTTTAAATCATCCATATCCTTTTGATTTAGGCGTTATTTGGAGTGATCCTCCAAGAAGAATGATTTGTCTCGAACCTTGGACTAGCCCCCGAAATTCTTTTGTTGATGAATTTAGAAACATTATGATTCCTTCAAATGATATTAAGAGGTTAAATGCCTCAATACAAATAAAATCTCTTAAGTAATTTTGCAATACTTATGAAATTTGTCGTTATTGATGATGATCCCACAGGCTCTCAAACTGTTCACGATTGCTTATTATTGCTTAAGTGGGACTGCTCAACTTTAGTCAAAGGTTTTGAATCTAAATCTAATTTATTTTTTATTTTGGCAAATACAAGGTCACTATCGGAAAATGATGCGAAATTAACAATAGAGGAAATTTGCAAAAATCTTAAAACTGTCATTAATTCTCAAGCGTACGAAGAAGAAATTATTTTTATGAGTAGAGGAGACTCTACTCTTCGAGGACATAACTATTTAGAGCCAATTGCTCTAAATAGTTGCTTAGGTCCTTTTGATGCTACTTTTCATATTCCAGCTTTCATAGAAGGTAAAAGATTAACAATTAATGGATCTCATTTTGTTGATAAAACTCCTATAAGTCAAACTATTTTTGCAACAGATAAAATTTTTGGATATGAGACAAGTAATGTCAAGAATCTTTTATTTCAGCAGAGTAAATCGCAAATAAATTTTGAAGATATTCAAAATCTTTTATTGTCAGATATTGAAATGCTAAATGATGAAGAAAATAATATTGTTTTTAAAACATTAAAGAACTTGAAGAATAATAAACATGTAGTTGTAGATGTAGAAAATTATTCTCAATTAAAAAAGTTTTCTTTAGTAATTAAAAAATTACTTAAACAAAAAAAATTCCTTTTTCGCACTGCAGCAAGTTTTATAAGTTCAATTTCTGAGAAAAAAAGTGTCTCTCAGAGTGAAATATTTTTCTCTAATTTAAGAATAAGAAATAAAGAAAAGAGTTTTCTTCCTGGACTGATAATTGTTGGATCTTATGTAGAACTTTCAACAATACAATTGAATAATTTATTAGAGATAAGTCATTGTAATCCAGTTGAATTAGATGTTTTTGAATTCATTAAAATTACTTCATCAGATATTAATCAGAAGAGAAGGAATTTGTTTAAAAATAAGTTTTTAAAAGAAATTAGATTTTCTTTTGAGAAAGGAAAAACTCCTGTTTTGTTTACTTCAAGAAAATTTATGTCTTTAGATTCTTCTGAACTATTTAATTTTTATAATTTACTTGCTTGTTTTATTGCTGAATTAGTCGCAGATTTGAAGTATGAAATAGGATATTTGATTTCAAAAGGTGGAATAACAACAAATTTGATTCTTAGTAAAGGACTTCATGCAGATTATGTTTATCTTGAAGGACAGATTTTAACTGGCATTTCAGTGGTGACTTATAACCTAAAAAATGGCGAAAAACTTCCTATCGTTACTCATCCTGGAAACATTGGCACTAAAGATTCATTGGTTAATATTTGGAAAGTTTTTGAAAATAAAAATAATTTTTAAAATTAGAAATTTGCGATAATTTCTTCAGCAAAACTGCTGCAGGATAAGGGTTCTACTTTTGGTTCCATTAAGCGTGCTAGATCATAGGTGACTTTTTTTTGCTCTATTGCCTTACTTAAACCATTAGTAATTAAGTTAGCTGCCTCATCCCAACCAAAATATTCAAGCATCATTACACCACTAAGAATTACTGAGCCTGGATTAATTTTATTTAAGCCAGCATGTTTTGGCGCAGTACCGTGCGTAGCTTCGAAAATTGCTGCATTATCTCCAATATTTGCACCAGGAGCCATACCTAGGCCACCAACAATTGCTGCAGCTGCATCAGAAACATAATCTCCATTGAGATTTAAGGTTGCAAGAATTGAATATTCTTGAGGTCTAGTTTGAATTTGTTGAAATATACTATCAGCTATCCGATCATCAACAAGAATAAGTTTTCTCCATTTTCCATCTCCGTGAGAATTTGATATTGATGCAATAACTTCTTTAATTTCTTCGCAAATGAATGCTTTTTTGTTATTTGTAAGCTTGTCAAAACCTGGTTCAATTTTTCGAGCATTATTTTCAATTGTAATTTCTGAATTTTTCTGAATATTATCTAAAATCCAGC
This sequence comes from Prochlorococcus sp. AG-355-O17, assembly GCA_003280655.1. Taxonomy (GTDB): domain Bacteria; phylum Cyanobacteriota; class Cyanobacteriia; order PCC-6307; family Cyanobiaceae; genus Prochlorococcus_A. The sequence continues at coordinate 287,249 of QCEK01000001.1, read as the reverse complement.
TTTCTCTTTCTGTAATGCAATCTTCTCTAAATTCATTTATTGCTAATTCATATCCCCAATCTCTAAATGCACCTTCTGTATATTTCATAATATTCCCTTTATGTACAAGAGTCACATGCCTTTTATCTCCTGATAATCTTTTGGCATGTTCAATAGCTTTTCTAATATGCCTTTGGCTACCAGATTTACTCACCGGTTTTATTCCAATACCTGATCCATCAGGTATAGATCTATTTTTTAAATTTTTACTTTTTGGTATGACAACGTTATTTAAGTGATTAATTAATTCAAGACAATTATTATCTTCCGCTTCCCATTCAATACCCATGTAGATATCCTCAGTATTTTCTCTATAAACAATAACGTCTAAATTTTGGGGATTTTTGTGAGGGCTTGGAGTTCCTGAATAATATTTGCATGGTCTAACACAGCTATATAAATCAAATATTTGCCTTAATGCAACATTAAGAGATCTAATACCTCCGCCGATGGGAGTCGTTAAAGGGCCTTTGATAGCTACACCAAAGAGTTTGATTGCTTCAATAGTATCTTGAGGGAGGTAGTTATATGTTCCATAAAGTTCACAAGCTTCATCGCCTGCATAGACTTTAAACCAATTAATTTTTCTTTCATCTCCATAGCTTTTTTTAATAGCTGAATCAAGAACTATTTGAGTTGCAGGCCAAATATCAACTCCAGTACCATCACCCCTAATAAATGGGACAATTGGATTATTAGGAACATTAGGTTTGCCTTGATTAAAAGTTATTATCTCGCCTTCATTAGGTAAAGTTAATTTTTCAAATTTTGGCATAGCATTGAATTAATAAAAGATAACTCATTGAAGTTCCCCGTATTGTAATTTGCGATGAGTTATTTTCTTTCAAACCTAGAAATTTATTATTCAAATGTGAATAGAGAATAGTTTATTGATCAGCATTTCAACATCTTTATTAAAAGAAAAAGTAGTTAATAAGCAAGTTAAAGCAAATTATGTCATTTTCAAAAAAATACTCAGCTATTTATGAATGCGAGTTCAAATGTAAGTAATCTTGAAATAGCTAATAAAATTGCTTCCACTGCAGCTTTGTTTCGTAAATATTTTCCAGATGCAAGCGTAAACTTTAGTCCCTGGGACAATTCAAATAATGAATCCATGCAAGATACTATTGATTTTGCTTTTCATTTCCCTGGTTGGAGTCCACTTATTGAATGTAGAGCAATACTCTTACAATTAAGAATTGAAAATAATGATAATGGCAGAGTTCCCAAATTGTTGGGAATCATAATGCGAGGTATGATTCTTCCCTCCGAGAGATGGAGAGTGGCTACCATCGGTGATTGGGAAATGACTGGTACTCATTTACCGCAAAAGGAACAAAAAGATAACCTTTTTTTGGTTTGTAAAGAACTTTATAAGCTATTCTCTACAACATCCGCAGGTAACAAAAATTAGCTGTTTTATGTATTTTCCTTGTAGATTAAATACACTTACAAAAATAACCCAAAATATATGGCAGTTGCTCTTGCAGGACAATTAAGAGAAGGGACAAAAAAATCCCATACTATGGCAGAAAATACTGGCTTTGTGGCTTGTTTTTTAAAAGGAGTTGTTGAAAAAAAATCTTATAGAAAATTAATTAGCGATTTATATTTTGTTTATGAAGCTATGGAAGAAGAAATTGAAAGATTGGTCAATGAGGAACATCCCGTAATCAAACCTATAGGTTTTAAATCATTATTCAGGAAAGAAACTCTTGTAAATGATCTAAAATTTTATTTTGGTGAAAACTGGAAGAATGAAATTAATATATCTCACTCAGCAAAAGAATATGTTGAAAGAATCCGAGAGGTCGCAAAAAATTCACCAGAGCTCTTAGTTGGCCACCACTACACTCGCTATATAGGAGATTTATCTGGGGGGCAAATCTTGAAAAGGATCGCTAAAAAAGCATTAAATTTGCAGGGAAATGATGGTTTAAATTTTTATGAGTTTGAATTAATTGCTGATGAAAAAAAATTCAAGGAAGAATATTCCCTTACTTTGAATCAACTTCCAATAAATCAAAAGACTGCTGATCAAATTATTGATGAAGCTAATCAAGCTTTTACTTACAATATGAAAATGTTTAAGGAGCTTGAAGGTAACTTGATTGCTGTTTTAGGCAAGATTGTATTTAATTACATTACAAAAAAAGTTAGGAAAGGAAGTACCGAGACCTAATATTTATGTTTGATTCATTAGTTGATTTCCTTAAAACCAATATTGATGAATTAAATGGACATGAAGTACAAATATCTAGTGAATTCAGAGAACATCACAATGTAGACTCAAAATATATTATTAAAAATTGGCTTTTTTCATCTCCTGAATATAGAAAGTGGCGAATAACAAGATTAGATGGTGGCAAAAAACTGCAAGTGTTTAATACGGTCGCATATCCTAATTTTGATAGTGAAATGCCTATTTTAGGAGCTGATATTTTATGGTTTGGAACTTCTCAAAAGTTATTAGCAATACTTGATTATCAACCTTTAATTCAAGAAAGCAAATATCTTGAAAAATATTGTTCAAGTTTAGGTAGTATTAAAAAAAAATATTCTGCATTTGATAATAAAATGAAGAATATATATGATTCAAAAAAGTATTTTTCCCCATGGGTGATTATATGTAGAGGAAATAAATTAAATCTTGATAGAGATTTAAATAATATATTCTATTCATTTGTAAATAATTATTTGAACATTTATAAATCGAATCCTGTTAATCAATTTTTAAATGCAGAAGAAATAAAAATTAATCAAATTAAATATGATAAGTACAGTTTTGAAAAAGACCCTGCAGATAAATTGTTTAAATCTTTTTTTGGAGAAAAATGGACAAAAAAATTTATCAATACATTTCTATTTACATTAAATAATGAGATTATTCATTGAATGTTGATACAAGATACTATTTTTTATAGGCCAGATTGGAGGTGGCATAATTTTTTAAAATATTTAACAAATAATTTAAGTAAATATAATTGTTTAGAAAAATCAATACCCTCGGAATATTCTTATAAAGATTCAACTTATGGTTCAAAAAAATCAAAAAAAAATGTGAATCTATCTACTTGGGGCGTAACGCATAAAAAAAGAATTCAATTGGCAAGAGCAGTTTGTATCAATAGTCCAAATTACTCTGTTTTAAATTTTTTAATTATTCCTAACACTATTTATAACGTCCCATTTTTTGGAGTAGATTTTGTTTCTCTACCTAATAGTTATTTATTAGTGTTAGATTTTCAACCTTCATTAAAAATACAAAATCAATACAATAATGAGCTATTAGAAAAACTTATAAAACTCAAAAATCATTGTCATTCATCACTCCCATTAGCTGAAAAAATGTCTGGGGATGTAGCTAGATTTTTTTCTCCAGGAGTAATATGGTCAAAATTACCAAAGGAAGAAAGAAGTGATTTTTTAATTACTAATCAGCTTTATAACTCATTCAAGGAATATCTTGATTTGTATTTGGAAATTCTTTTCGAAAGCAAAGAAGTCAATATTGAACTCCAAAAAGAATTAAAAAACGGTCAAAATAATTATTTGAATTATAGAAGAGATAACGATCCAGCAAGGCCAATGTTGTCGAGTTTGTTTGGTAAAGAATTTACTGAATCTTTAATTAAAGAAGTTTTATTTACTACTTAAAAGTCTTATAATTTACTGAAATTTGAAATCATATGAAAAAAATTGCTGTTCTTTTTGTATGTTTGGGAAATATTTGTAGGTCTCCTGCAGCAGAAGCTATCTTTATAAGTCTACTTGAAAAGAAGGGATTAACCGATTGCTTTATTGTAGATTCTGCTGGAACTGGGAGTTGGCATATTGGAAAAAAAGCTGACTCTAGAATGAGAATTGCGGCAGAAAGAAGAGATATAAATATTTTAAGCAGGGCTCGTCAAATTACTAGTAAAGATTTTGACGAATTTAATTATATTCTTGCGATGGATGATTCAAATTTTAGAAATATCCAAGATCTTAAAAATAGAACAGCTTCAACTGGTTTTGCATCTATTAAAAAAATACAAGATTTTAGATCAATTTTTAATGAGCAAGAAGTTCCTGACCCATATTTTGGAGGTGATGAGGGCTTCGATTATGTCCTCGATATTTTAGAAGACTCTGTAAACTGTTTTTTGGAAAGTATTTCTTGAATTTATTTGATCTCAGTCTCTTTAGGAATCTTGTCATCATAAAGATCAATAATTTTATCCACTACCTCGTTAATTGTATATCCATCTGTAATGATTTCTATTGCGTCATTCGCTTTTTTTAGAGGTGAAATTTCCCTATTGGAATCTTCAAAATCTCTTTTCTTTATAAGTTCTTTTAATGTATGAATGTCTATTTCTTGTAAGTCTTTACTTCTTTTATCAGATTTTCTTCTTTTTGCTCTTTCATCGATACTAGCAGTTAAAAATATTTTAAGTTCTGCATGAGGAAAAACAGTAGTTCCTATATCTCTTCCCTCAGCTACAAGTCCGCCTGATTCTCCAATTTTTCTTTGTTCTTCTACTAAGAATTTTCTTACTTCTTTTATTGAGGAAATTTTAGAAACGATGGAACTTATCTTTTGCGACCTAATTTCTTCAGTAACACAGTAGTTATTAACATAAATATCCTGATGTGAATTTGTATTCGACTTGAAAACAATAGATATATCTTTAAGAATATTCTGTAATTTTTTTTCTTTTTTATAATCAATACTTTCTTTTATTATCAGCCAACTCAATGCCCTATACATTGCGCCAGTATCTAAATATAAAAGTTTAAGTTTCTTGGCTATTAACTTTGTTACAGTACTTTTACCTGAACCTGCAGGACCATCAATTGCAATAATAGGCCTTCTTTTCATTAGAAAAACGTGATCAATTAATCTTGTCTCTCCACATTTTATAGCACCAGCCAATAAAGAAATATTATCCTCAAGTCTTGCTTGTTGAAGTGTATGAGGGTGTAAGTGTTCTAAATATTCAATTGAAATTTTTTTTTCTGATAGTTTCTTAATTATTTGGTTTAAATTGATCTTTTTATCTTGTTGAAAAATTTTTTTTGCTTCTAATAACTCACTTGAAAAGAACCTAATCAATTTTCTTTCATTTTTTGATAAATGTATATTACGTGAACTTAAAGGAATTCCATCAAAATCTCTTTGTGTAGCAATGGATTTAATAGCAACATTTAATTTCTTTCTTAGGACAAGATTTTTCAAAATTAAAAGTTGTTGCCAATCTTTTTCTCCTAAGTAAAGATTTTTTGGCTTGATGAGATTAAGTAATCTATAAACTACAGTACAAACACCATCAAAATGTCCAATTCGATTTAATCCGCATAATGCAGAAGATAATTCTATTGGAGCTTTCAGGAATTTAATATTTTTATTATTCGGTGGATATATATCTTCATTACTTGGGATGAAGATGGCATCTGCGCCATTTGAAAAGGAGATTTTTATATCATTATCTATTGTTTTAGGGTAATTCTCCAAATCTAATTCGTTATCAAATTGAAGTGGATTAATAAAAATACTTACTAAATTAACATTAGAATTGTCATTTTTTGCTGTTGATATTAGTTTAATATGTCCATTATGTAGATTACCCATTGTTGGAATGAAGTTAATTTCACTATTTATATTTCTCCTCCAATTTTCTATTTCTTCAGTTTTCCTTATGATTATTTTCTTCACTTTGTTTTTAAAAAATAAATCTATTTGATAAATAATTACTGGACAAAAGCAATCTTAGGAGGAATATCTATATAGGGAAAGTCTATCATTTTTATTTCATGGATTACAAAACATCAGGTGTTGATATAGAAGCTGGGCGAGAATTTGTTTCCGAAATTAAACAGGCAGTTGAAGGAACTCATACATCTAATGTGATTGAGGGTATTGGCGGGTTCGGAGGTTTGTTTAGAATTCCTATCGATAGTTTTAAAAAACCAGTTCTTGTTTCAGGGACTGATGGTGTTGGAACAAAATTAGAATTAGCCCAAAGTAAAAACTTTCACTTTGAGGTTGGCATTGATTTAGTTGCTATGTGCATGAACGATATCATTACTAGTGGTGCAAAACCTTTATTTTTTCTAGATTATATTGCTACCGGTAAGCTTGATAAGAAACAATTATTGAGGGTTGTTCAGGGAATTTCACATGGATGCGGAGAAAATAACTGTTCATTGCTCGGCGGAGAAACTGCTGAAATGCCTGGATTTTATTCAAAAAATAAGTATGATCTTGCAGGATTTTGTGTTGGAATAGTTGATGAGGATAAGCTTATTAATGGTAAAAAAGTCTCTGAAAATGATTTAATAATTGCTTTAAAAAGTAATGGAGTTCATAGTAATGGCTTTAGTTTAGTAAGAAAAATTATTCAAAACAATAATCAAATAGATAAAGAATTTGAAAAAGTTTCTCACTTAAATTTTTATGATGAGTTATTGAAACCTACAAAAATTTACAATAATGTGATTAACCAAATGTTATCTGAAGATATAGAAATTAAAGCAATGTCTCATATAACTGGAGGAGGAATTCCAGAAAATTTACCAAGATGTATTCCTTCTGATTTTATTCCTTATATAAATACCAGTTCTTGGGATATACCTATTTTATTTAAATTCCTTAAAGAGAAAGGCTCTATTCCTAAAAAAGATTTTTGGAATACTTTTAATCTTGGAGTTGGATTTTGTTTAATTATTGATAAACAATTTAAGGACGCGATATTAAATATCTGTAAAGATTATGATATAGATAGTTGGGAAATTGGAAAGATAGTTCGAAAAAATGATTCAACAATTAGTAAATTTTTGCCAGAAATTTTAACTTAAATTTTTTTATCATTTTTAAATGAGTTTTTAAAAATTATTTTTATACCCAAATGAAAAAGTTAGGTGTAATATAATAAAACTACCACCGAATTATATCGGAAGTTTAAGTATTAAGATTTAACCTTTATTCAATGCCCTTTGCAAATAATCAAAGAATTACACGTAGACGTAGTTCAGCTGGTCCTACACCTCCAAAAAGACCAATAGGTAATAATTCTGAATCAATAGGTAGACAGGCTCAAGGCCCAAGACCAACTTTCTTGACACTAAGGGATCATGGGAAAGTTTTTGTCGCTGATTTACCTAATTTGTCCGATGGTCAATTAGCGCATATTAGTAAAGAAGCTAATGAAGTTTTAAATAGTTTAGAAAAAAGACTTAGTGATCTTGAAAATGAACCTAATGTTAGTAATCCGGAAAACGATACGCTGATAAAAGCCTCTACCAAAAGAGATGTAACACTGCGGTTTATTAAATCAATAGAAGAAGAACAAGAACATAGAAAGAATAATCCTGCTTTAAGAGATGCTGCATCTGAATCGTTACCTAGAACTTTTCTTGAGGTTGCTAGGCATAGATTGCCTGGAGCAACTTTTGATTCATTACTTCGAGAGGCTCTTGAAGCTTGTGCAGTTGATGAGAGTACTGAAGAAAATCAAGTTATTGATGAGCCTAAAGAAACTGTAAAAATTATGGATATACCCTCTTCCAACACTAATGCTTCACTTGTTGTTAGTATCGAATCAGGTGATAATTCCAAGAATGACTCTATTTGATTCAACACAAGAGTTAATAAGTTTTAAAGACCAAAATAATTCAAAAATTAACCTTACTTCAGAGAATGATCCCATTTTATGTATTCATTGCAAAAGAACTGCATCAAATGGCGTTAGATGTCTAGGAATGTGTGTAGCAGATAATGATTATTAAAATAATTCAAATATTTATATAAATAATCTGATGAAAATAATAAATAATAAATCAATTATATTTTATGTATTAATAGATATAAGGTATTATTTATCAATAATAAAGAAAAGATTATCTTTCTATATATAAATAAGTAATTGAAATTTTATACCTTTTATTTGAAATTGAAGTTCTTGGAAAACTTCATAATTAAATTCTTAAAAAAATTTAATAAGGCGGCACCCAGATTCGAACTGGGGATAAAGGATTTGCAATCCTCTGCCTTACCACTTGGCCATGCCGCCGAAAAAGATTCGATTGAGTCTTTTTATGATCTTAACAGTAAGGTGTCTCATTCTCTATTATTTATATGCAATGGTCATGGAGAAGATGTAATCGCGTCGGAGATAATAAAAAGATTACTAAAAAAAATAAAAAATAAAAATATTGAAGTTTTGCCTTTAGTAGGTAATGGAGATGTATTTAATTCCATAAAATCAAAGAATTTTCGTAAAATAGGATATTTAAAAGAGCTGCCTAGTGGAGGTTTTAGTAATCAAAGTCTGAAGGGATTTGTGCTTGATTTGTTTGCAGGATTTTTAATCGATAATTTAAGAAATTTTCTACTTGTAAAACAAAAGTCAAAACATAACTGCAAAATTATCGCAGTTGGCGATTTCTTACCATTACTCTACGCTTGGAGTTCAGAATGCGAATTTAGTTTCATTGGAACTCCCAAAAGTGATCATACTTGGAGTAGTGGGCCAGGTTGGGATTTAAGCGATTTTTATCATAAGTTGAAAGGTTCTGAATGGGATCCATGGGAAATGTTTTTAATGAGATCTCCAAGATGTAAAAATTTAATTATGAGAGATAAAATTACAGCTAATAATTTGAATAAAAAAAATATTGATGCAAAATACTTGGGTAATCCAATGATGGATTTTGTTAATGCAACAAACAATAATATATCAAATATTATTTCTTTTAAAAGGATTATTTTATTAGTTGGAAGTAGATACCCTGAAGCTCTTAAAAATCTTGATAATTTTCTAAATTGTTTCCAAGATTTTCATTTATCAAAGGATTTGCTAATACTTTTGCCTTTGAGCATTAATGCAAATGTGATTCAAATTCAAAATTATTTAAATAAGCATGGTTTTAAAAAACAGAGAAAAGTTAAATTTCTAATTGATGAAGATTCAGTATGGAAAAAGAAAGATCAATATGTATTGATTGGAAAAGGTAAATTCAATTCATGGGCCAATATGGCAGAAGTTGGCTTGTCTAATGCAGGAACTGCTACAGAGCAAATTGCTGGCCTTGGAATTCCATCTCTTTCTCTACCGGGAACTGGACCACAATTTACAAAATCATTTGCAAAAAGGCAATCAAGATTATTGGGAGGTAGTGTTTTAGTTTGCAAGAACAAAAAAATTCTTTTAAAGCGTTTAAGTTTACTTTTGAAAGAAAAAGTTGATAGTTTAGAACAAGCAAAAATTGGAAAAAAAAGGATGGGGGAATCCGGAGCAAGTAAGAAAATCGTAGATGCCATAAACCTCCATTTGTTATCTTAGTAAATGTCACTAGCTTATTAATTATTAATTCTTTATATGTATCCAATAAATGATCGGCAATATCTAAAAATTTGTGCAGAGATTGCAAAACTTATGAGTATAAGCTTATCTTCGGCTAAAAAGAAAGTAGAAATTCAAATTGCAAAAGAAGGCTCGAAAACTATTCAAGAAAAAATACAAGTTGCGCAAAATGTTTTAAAAATTTGTGAAAAAAATGATGGAGATAAATTAAGTTCTTCAAAAATACTTGATAAGCTTATGGAAACTCTTGATGGTGAAGATAATTTTTTAACTGAAGATTGATTCTTAATGTTCAAATATATTTGAGAATTTTAGTATGTCTAAATCAGCATGTATAGAAACTGTTTCGAAACATTTTTGAGCTAATTCATATCTATTCTCTCTTTCTAAGATAACTTTTAATTTATGCATAGCTTCGATTAAATATCTAACATCATTTGCTGCATAATCTAATTGATCTTTTGTTAAATTTTCGCTGCTACCCCAATCACTACTTTGCGAGCTTTTGTCCAGTTCTATACCTAACAATTCATTAATTAAATCCTTTAAACCGTGTTTATTGGTATAGGTTCTTGCCAACTTACTAGCAATTTTTGTACAAAAAATATTTTTTGTATTAATTTCAAGATTACATTTTAGAGCTGCTACATCAAATCTCGCATAGTGAAATATTTTAGTAATTTTGTCATCTTCAAGAAGTTTTTTTAAATAAGGTGAAGAAGATGTATTAGGTTCGATTTTAATACAGGATGTTCTTTTAAATTCATTACATATTTGTACTAAACATAGTCTATCTCTTCCATGAATTAAACCCATTGCTTCAGTGTCAATAGCTAGGAAGGATGATTTTTTATAAAGATTGTATAAATCTTCTGTTAAATCTCTATAAAGAAGATCAATATTTTTATTTTCAATAGTCATTTTTAATAAGTATTTATGGAAATTGAAGGTTTAGAATATTACTTAAGATTTTATTTAATTAAGAATTTTTATCTAACAGGATCATTTTACAGAATAATTTTAAAAAATTATAATATGATGTAACTTTAATTTTTATTCCCGAGTTACTAGAAAAATTATTTAATGTCATATTCCTTAAATTCAACATTATTGCTTACAATTCTCTTGGCCATAGGATTATTTTTTTTTCTTAGGGCTTCCAGTAAAGATAGAACAACCATCGTTGAGATTTCATCTTCTCAGCAGCCAATAAAGGTTTTAAATGGTTTATGTGAATGGCTTAATTTGAGGGGATGGAAGCAAACAGGCGGAGATTTTGAACAAAGAATTTTAATATTCAAGGGTCAAGTTGTTTCTAGTAAATTTTTAGCAATTTTTCTTGGTTTTCTTGGCGGTTTTGGTTCTTGTGCTTTGGGATTAGTAATTATTCAAATATATCCTGAATTGGGTTGGTGGCCTATTCTTTTGGGATTAATTGGTGGCCCTTTGTCTGGATTTGTTTATTTTAAAAAATCAGCAAGAGAGGAAAAATTTGAATTAAGGTTGATCAACGAAAATGAAAATGATTCAACTTTTATGAGACTTAGAGCTCATAGGGATGAATTAATCTCTTTAGAAAATGAACTCGGAGAAAAACTTCAATTGAAAAGTGACGGTTCTTTATTTAAAACACCTATTTAAGATACTTTAAAATTTTATTCGATAATTTTTAATCAAAAATATTATTCTCTATACAGAATTTCTCTAAATCTTTATCATTTAACCAATCTTGGGGTTTTGTAAAAATTGATGTGAGAAATTCCTCTCGAGAATTTTTTCTAGCTTTATATCCATATTCCCATCTAGCTAAAGGAGGTAAGGACATTAATATAGATTCAGTTCTGCCATTTGTTTGTAGTCCAAAAATTGTCCCTCTATCCCAAACTAAATTGAATTCGACATATCTACCTCTTCGATATAGCTGGAATTCTCTTTCTTTCGATGTATATGTTTGAGAAGCTCTTTTTTCAATAATGGGCAAATATGAAGGGAGGAATGCCTGCCCACAGTTTTCCGCTAAAGAAAATAAATCATCCCAATTTAAATTAGATCTGCCAATATTTTGTGAAGCTTTTGATGCTTCTCCATTTTGATTATTTCCTCTATAAACATTGCCTGAACCATCTTGATAATCATAAAAAATACCTCCTATGCCTCTAGATTCATTTCTATGCTTCAAGAAGAAATATTCATCACACCATGGCTTGAAAACTTTATGCAAATCTTGATCAACTTTCTCACAAGCTTTTTTATGTTCATTATGAAATTTCCTTACATCAGAAAGATAAGGATAAAAAGGGGTTAAATCTGCACCTCCCCCAAACCACCAAACAGGACCAGCTTCGAAATATCGATAATTCAGATGAACTGTAGGAATAAAGGGATTCTTAGGATGCAAAACCATAGAAGTTCCCGTAGCAAACCATTCATGACCTTTTGCTTCGGGCCTTTGAGAGATTATAGATTGAGGTAATTCTTTTCCCTGTACTTCCGAGAAATTAACGCCTGCTTGCTCAAAAATAGAACCATTTTTCAATACTCTTGATCTTCCACCGCCACCTTCGCCTCTTAGCCAGGATTCCTCTAAAAATTTCCCTTTGCCATCTATATTTTCAAGTCCTGAACAAATTTTGTCTTGTAGAGTTAATAAGAGATTTTTAGTTTTTTCTCTCGAGTTTTTAGGAGGTTCTTTCAACATGTATTTAGTTAATCTTGAAGAAAAAAATTTTTTTGGTTAATTATAAGTTTCTCTTTATAATTTCTCTTAGGGGGACCTTATTGCCTATTATTTGATAGTTCGACATAGTTCTTAATCTTTTAAACAGTCGACTACCTTCTCAAAATATTTAAAAATTTAATGACCACAATAGAAGATGCGAATTTTGCTTTACAAAAAGTTCTAGATGCTGGATCACAGAAAAATGTAATTGAATTAGCTTGGATTAAAAATGTAAGAGTAATTATACCAAGAGTAATCGTAACATTATCATTACCATCCTTTGCAAATTCTCAGAGAGATAGAATTGTAGAAGAGGTCAGAGGGGTACTACTGAACTTTGAAGATATTGATGATGTTCAAATAGAGATAGATAATAATCCTTCCAAAACAGAATCTCAAAATCAAAGTAATACTCCTGAGTTGCAGAAGATTGATGGTATTCGGCATATCATAGCTGTTAGTAGTGGTAAAGGTGGAGTTGGAAAAAGTACTATTGCAGTTAATCTCGCTTGCTCTCTAGCTAAATTAGGCTTAAAAACTGGTTTGCTGGATGCGGATATATATGGACCTAATACTCCCTCAATGATGGGAGTTGCCGAACAGAATCCAAAGGTTACAGAAGGTAGTGGCAGTGATCAAAGGTTAATACCAATCCATAAATATGGAATTTCATTGGTATCAATGGGTTTCCTTATAGAAGAAGGCCAGCCAGTTATATGGAGAGGACCAATGCTTAATAGTATTATCCGACAATTTTTATACCAAGTTGAATGGAATAATCTTGATTTTTTGGTTATTGACTTGCCTCCAGGAACAGGAGACGCTCAAATATCCCTTTCTCAATCTGTGCCTATTTCTGGAGCTATAGTTGTCACTACTCCTCAACAAGTATCTTTGCAAGATGCAAGGAGAGGATTAGCAATGTTTAAACAACTTGGAGTACCTTTACTGGGAATTGTAGAAAATATGTCAGTATTTATTCCGCCAGATATGCCAGGTAAAAAATATGAAATTTTTGGTAAAGGTGGTGGACAAACATTAGCTAAAGAAAATGACTTACCATTATTGGCTCAAATTCCTATTGAAATCCCTCTCGTTGATGATAGTAATAAAGGTGTACCAATCTCAGTAAGCCAGCCCAATAAAGAAAGTTCTGTTGTATTTGGTAATTTAGCTCAATTAATTAAGAATCAATTTGTTAATAGTTAATTGATGTTTAAGAGAATTTCTTTATTAAATAACAGAGCATTTTTACAAAAAAAAGTCAACTTTAATAGAGGTTTTTTATTTTCTCCACTACTTATAATTCCCTTGTTTTTAGTCATTATTTCGGGTTTATTAATAAAAAGTATTCAGGGTGATTTATTAGTATCGAACTATTTAGGTCATATCCTTACTGGTTTTTTAGGTTATTTTTTAGCATTTTTTATTTCTTATATCCCGTTAGAGAGAATTAGAAAGTATTTGGTTCCATTTTATTTGTGTACTTTAATATCCTTATTACTTATTTATTTTTTTGGAATTTCAGTTTCTGGAGCTCAAAGATGGCTACACTTTGGAATCTTTTCTTTTCAGCCTTCAGAAGTAGCTAAACTTAGCACTGTATTAACTCTTGCTTTAGTCCTCGAAAAAAAAATAATTTTAAAAATAAGAGATTTAGTATTGCCCTTAGTAGTAGTAGTTATTCCTTGGTTATTAATTTTCTTTCAACCGGACTTAGGTACCTCTCTAGTTTTACTTGTTTTGACAGGTGTTATGCTCTATTGGTCGCAAATGCCCATAGAGTGGATTTTAATATTAGTGTTTTGTATTATTACCTCTGCATTATATCTAACCTTACCAACTCTCCTTATTTTATGGATTCCAGTTATAGGATATCTTGCTTATAGATCTTCGAAAAAGAAAATTATTTTTTCTGCTCTCGCTATTTCGTTCCATTTATTAGTAGCAAGATTGACACCAATTTTGTGGCAATATGGCTTAAAAGAATATCAAAAAGATAGATTAGTTTTATTTTTAGATCCGAATAGAGATCCATTAGGTGGCGGATATCATCTAATACAAAGTCAAATTGCAATTGGTTCTGGAGGATTATTTGGGACTGGTCTGCTAAAAGGTAAGCTGACTAATTTGCAATTTATACCGGAACAACATACTGATTTTATATTCAGTGCTTTAGGAGAGGAATTGGGTTTTTTGGGGTGCGTGATAGTTTTGTTTTTGTTTTTTTTCTTGATTAAAAAACTTATTAATACTGCAACAATTGCTAGGACTAATTTTGAATCTCTAATTGTCATTGGAATAGCCTCAACTTTTTTATTTCAAATAATTATTAACTTGTTTATGACTATTGGATTAGGACCAGTGACTGGGATTCCCCTTCCCTTTATGAGCTATGGTCGAACTTCATTAGTGACTAATTTTATATCTATTGGATTTGTTTTATCTATATTGAAACGTTCTAGATCACTAAGAAATTGATGAAATCACAAATAACTATAAAAAAAATCCAAGACCTTTTGATAAAAGGAGTTCAAACTATATATGTGGATGATGATTCATCCAGAAGAATGTGGTGGGCTTCTTTAGAAGTTATTCAAAAAGATTTCCTATCTCATCATTATAAAGATGGGGGAATTTGGGTTGCCTCACCTTTGCCGGCTTTTAATGAAAAAAAATTTTTAAATCAATTTTATGGATGGCTTTGGTCTCCTGAGGGGTTTCCTTATTTTCAGAATGAGAATGCAGGTTTTTTACCAGTCAATAATTCAGACAAGATAAAAAAAGATTTTGATTTGGTTAATAATTATAAAGTCTTAAATCTTACTCAAGATGATGGTTATGAACCTTTTTTGATGATAATCACCCCAAATTTTCAATGCATTTTATCAATTGTAGGAGAAAAAGATAAGAAAATTCTATTAATGAAGTGTGATGAAGAAAGCCTTAAACTTTCAATTGAATTAATGCATGCAAAATTAAACCAAGAAAATTATGAGGAAGGAGTAAAATTTCGTAACGCAATCAATAATTTAGGTGACCTTAATATAAATAATCAATTTGAAAAATTATTTTGGCCAACATTATCAGCAAAATTAGCGAATATTGGTCCAAATCATAATATACAGAACTTCGTAAAAAACGATGAAAAAAATGTGCAAATAACTGAAGCAAAATTATTACGTGCAATATCTCATGAAGTAAGAACTCCTTTGGCAACCATAAGAACCCTTATAAGTTCTACTTTAAAAAAATATAAGATGGATGATTCAATGAAAAATCGTTTAATTCAAATAGATAATGAATGTAATGAACAAATTGATAGGTTTGGATTAATCTTTAATGCAGCGGAATTAGTGAGTAATGAAGTACCGTCATTAAATAACTTGGCAAAGATTAATTTAGCAGAAATTTTTAAAAAGCTTGCTCCTTTATGGAATAAAAAATTAAATAGACGTGGGATTGCTTTAAAGATTGATATCCCCAATCAACTTCCTCAAATTTTGAGTGATTCTGAGAAATTGGAACTAATGTTAAGTGGATTAATTAATAAAAATACTAGAGGATTAAAAGAAGGTAGTACATTAATTTTAGAATTAAGACCAGCTGGTCAAAAACTTAAACTTCAATTAAAAGTACAAAGATTAGAAAGTAATCAAAAAGAAATTCTAAAAAAAGATAGCGGTTCTGATATTGGACCTGTTTTAAATTGGAACCCTCAAACAGGTAGTTTACAACTTAGTCAAAATGCTACTCAAAAGTTGTTAGCTAGTTTAGGAGGGCATGTCACACAAAGGCGTGATACAGGTTTAACAGTATTTTTTCCGATTTCAGATTCAAACTAATTATGAGAAATAAGTTTGCCATATATTAAATAATGTAGAAAATTTCTTGTAAATTTATAATTTTGCAAAACATGAATGCTAATTTCTTATAAGAAATAACTTAAAATTAAGGATGACTGAAACTTTAGTTGGTCAATTTCCAAAGCATATAGGAAGTACCGGGGGTTTATTAAACTCAGCAGAAACCGAAGAAAAATATGCAATTGTATGGAAAAGTTCCAAGGAACAAGCATTTGAATTACCCACGGGGGGAGCGGCTATTATGCATGAAGGTGATAATCTAATGTACTTTGCAAGAAAAGAACAATGTCTTGCATTAGGGACACAATTAAGAGCCTTCAAACCAAGAATTGAAGATTTTAAAATCTACCGAATTTTCCCAGGTGGTGATATTGAATTTTTACACCCAAAAGATGGCGTTTTCCCTGAAAAAGTAAATGAAGGCAGAGAGAAAGTAGGTCATAATCCAAGAAGAATAGGTGAGAATCCTAATCCAGCTGGTTTGAAATTTACAACTAAGAATACTTTTGATTAACTTCCTTAAAGTTGATATAAAAGAAGAAAATAATTATAATTTGGGTTGACATTACTAATATGATCAGCTCACAGAAAGATAGTTTTTTAAAGGCTTACAAAGAAGGTAAAAATTTTATACCTATCATTCAAACTTGGCCAGCAGATTTAGAGACTCCATTGTCGACTTGGTTAAAATTATCCTCAAAAGATTCCCACGGTGTTTTTCTTGAATCTGTTGAAGGCGGAGAAAGTTTGGGTAGATGGAGTATTGTTGCTACTCAACCTCTTTGGCAAGCAGTTTGTTATGGAGAAGAAATAGTTAAAACTTGGAATAATGGCAAAACTGAAACGCATAAAGGTGATCCTTTTGAAATTTTAAGAAGTTGGACAAAGGAATATAAGTCAACCACTCTTAATGACTTACCATCAATTGGACAGTTATATGGCTCTTGGGGTTATGAATTAATAAATCGAATAGAACCAAGCGTTCCAGTAAATGAAATATCAGAAAATGATATCCCTTATGGTTCTTGGATGTTTTTTGATGAGTTAGTTGTTTTTGATCAAATAAAAAGATGTATTACTGCAGTGGTTTATGCAGATACAACTTCTTCAAAAGATTCCTCGATGGAAGAGTTGTTTATAAACTCAATTTCTAAAATTCAGAAAACTAGAAATTTAATGAGAGTTCCTCTTAAAGAAAATGAGTTTTTAGATTGGAGTGAAAATGAGAATTTAAATTTGGAGTTAGCAAGTAATTGGAAGAAAAAAGATTTTGAGGATGCAGTTCTCTCTGCAAAAGAATACATAAGAAAGGGAGATATCTTCCAAATAGTTATAAGTCAGAGATTTCAAACTCAAGTCAATAATGATCCCTTTAATTTATATAGAAGTTTGAGGATGGTTAATCCATCTCCATATATGTCATTTTTTGATTTTGGCTCATGGTATCTAATAGGTTCAAGTCCTGAAGTAATGGTTAAAGCTGAAAAAAATAAAAATAGTCAGATTGTTGCAAGCTTAAGACCAATAGCTGGCACAAGACCTAGAGGTATTGATAATCAACAAGACTTGGAATTAGAGAAAGATTTATTAAAAGATCCAAAAGAGATTGCTGAGCATGTAATGCTAATTGATCTTGGGAGAAATGATCTTGGAAGAGTCTGCGAAATTGGTACTGTCAAGGTCAAGGATTTAATGGTTATTGAGAAATATTCACATGTTATGCATATAGTTAGTGAAGTTGAGGGAATCTTAAAAAATAATGCTGATGTATGGGATTTGCTAAAGGCATCTTTTCCCGCTGGGACAGTAACTGGTGCGCCAAAAATAAGAGCTATGCAATTGATTAAGCACTTTGAAAAAGATGCTAGAGGCCCTTATGCAGGTGTTTACGGATCTATTGATATTAATGGTGCACTAAATACGGCAATTACGATAAGAACTATGATTGTTAAACCCTCAAAAGATGGGAAATATGATGTTTCAGTGCAAGCAGGAGCTGGAATAGTTGCAGATTCTTTTCCCGAAAATGAATATCAAGAGACAATTAATAAAGCTAAGGGGATACTTAAAGCGTTAGCCTGTTTGGATAAATAAATGAGTAAGGATAATCTTTATAAAGGTTTTGAGGTGGAACTCTTTACAGGTTCTTTTGATTCTCATATTGGTATTTCATCTGATATTGAGAAAGAATTTTCTGATTTTGTAAAAGAGCCAGATAACAGAAATGTTGAATACATAACAACACCTGAAAAAAATTATAAGTTTTTGTATGAGAAATTAATCATTCCAAGAAAAAAGTTGAGAAAGTGGCTTAATACTAAAAATTTAACAATCATTCCTTCATCTACTCTTTGCTTTAAACACGATAAAAAATTTCAAAGATCTGATATTGATAATGTTTATCATCAATTTATTCAAGATAATTATGGAATATCTATTGCAACTTCAAGTGTCCATATAAACATAGGAATAGAGGATTTAGATAAGCTTTTTACAGCTATTAGACTTATAAGATCTGAGGCTGCTCTATTTTTATCCTTAAGTGCTAGTTCACCTTTTTTAAATAATAAAATTACTGATCATCACTCTCAGAGATGGATCCAATTTCCAAAAACACCAAGTAGGGTACCTTTTTTTGTGAATCATAATTCTTATATCAATTGGATAGAGGAAAATATATCTAATAAAAAAATGCAAAATATAAGGCATTTTTGGTCTTCAATTAGACCAAATGGTCCCCAAAGACCTCTCATTCTTGATCGTTTGGAATTAAGAATTTGTGATTTTGTTCACGATATAAATCTGCTTTTAGGGATAACGGCCATGATAGAACTAAGGATTTTAAATCTTTTTGAAAATATCAATACCCTAGATCCATTGAATGCCAGTATTTTCTCTATGGATGAATTACAAGAAATATGTGACCAAAATGAAATAAATGCTGCCAAAGATAGTCTGAATTCAGTATTAATTCACTGGAAAGATGGCAAAAAAGTAGTTTGTAGAGAATGGATTCAAAACTTATTATCAGATTTATCATCCACAGCAGAAAATTTTGGCATGAAAACTCTTTTGCATCCTATTTATAAGGTCCTTGAAGAAGGTAATCAATCTATGAAATGGATAAATCAATATGAAAAAGGGCTCTCTATTGAGCAGATAATGAAAATTTCTATCGAAGATATGATTAGGAGTGAAGAAGAGAATGTTTGATTATTTAAATAAACTTTGATCTGAACATTTTCACTTGTGACATAATGATTATATGGAATCTTTTCGACAAATAAAAAATAATAACGTGGACCTGATAACGAACAACAATCCACTTGATAAAAATCGTCTCTTGATAGAAGATCTATGGGAATCTGTGCTCAGAGAAGAATGCCCAGATGATCAAGCAGAGAGATTAATACAGCTTAAAGAATTAAGTTATTCAAAACAAATTGATGGCGACAGATCAAAAACTTTTAAAAATGAAATAGTTGATATTGTAAATTCTATGGATTTAGCAGAATCCATTGCAGCAGCGAGAGCTTTTTCGTTATATTTTCAGCTTGTTAATATTTTGGAACAAAGAGTTGAGGAAGATAGATATATTCAAAGCTTTACCAATAAGGATGTTCAAAAATCGCCCGATAATCTTGATCCTTTTGCCCCAGCATTGGCTAGGCAAAATGCTCCGGTAACTTTTAGAGAATTATTTTACAGGCTAAGGAAACTAAATGTACCACCAGGGAAATTAGAAGAGTTATTGCAGGAAATGGATATCCGTTTGGTTTTTACTGCACATCCGACAGAGATAGTAAGACATACGATTAGACATAAACAAACAAGAGTGGCAAATTTGTTAAAAAAAATACAGATTGAGCAATTTCTAACAAATGAAGAAAAAAATTCTTTAAAAACCCAATTAAAAGAGGAAGTAAGACTTTGGTGGAGAACAGATGAATTGCATCAATTTAAACCTTCGGTTTTAGACGAAGTAGATTATGCCTTGCATTATTTTCAACAAGTTTTATTTAATGCGATGCCTCAATTGAGGGGCAGGATAGCAGAAGCACTCACAGAAAATTATCCAGATGTTCAGTTGCCCTCTCAATCTTTTTGTAACTTCGGTTCTTGGGTAGGCTCCGATAGGGACGGTAATCCATCAGTGACACCTGATATAACATGGAGAACTGCTTGCTACCAAAGGCAGTTGATGTTGGAAAGATACATTATCGCGACATCTAATCTTAGAGATCAGTTAAGTGTTTCGATGCAATGGAGTCAAGTCAGTTCTTCTCTATTAGAGTCACTCGAAACGGATAGGGTTAAGTTTCCAGAAATCTATGAAGCTAGGGCTACAAGGTATCGATCAGAACCTTATAGATTAAAATTAAGTTATATCTTAGAGAAATTAAGGTTAACGCAAGAAAGAAATAATTTATTAGCTGATAATGGGTGGAAATTTGACTTAGAGGGAGAAATTGACAACAAAAATCTAGATAAAGTTGAAAACTTACATTATAAGACAGTCAACGAATTTACTTATGATCTCGAATTAATTAAAAATAGTCTAATTAGTACAGATTTAACTTGTGAATCTGTAAATACACTACTTACTCAGGTTCATATTTTTGGATTTTCTTTAGCAAGTTTAGATATTCGTCAAGAGAGTACAAGACATAGTGATGCTATACAAGAGCTTACAAATTACCTTGATTTAGCTGTGCATTATGACCAAATGTCTGAGGAAGAGAAAATTAAATGGCTCATAGACGAATTAAATACAAAAAGGCCTCTAATTCCATCTGACGTCAACTGGACAAAAACTACAGAAGAAACCTTTTCGGTTTTTAAAATGGTTAAGAGACTACAGCAAGAATTTGGAAGTCGTATTTGTCATTCTTATGTAATTTCAATGAGTCATAGTGCATCTGATTTGCTTGAAGTTCTCTTGCTGGCAAAAGAAATGGGACTTCTTAATCAAAATTCACAAAAGTCAAAATTATTAGTTATTCCTCTTTTTGAAACTGTTGAAGACCTTAAAAGAGCACCAGAAGTAATGGAAAAATTGTTTAAATTAGATTTCTACAGATCATTATTGCCAAAAGTGGGAGAATCTTTTAAGCCTCTCCAAGAATTAATGCTTGGATATTCTGATAGCAATAAAGATTCGGGGTTCGTTTCTAGTAATTGGGAAATTCATAGAGCTCAAATCGCTCTTCAAAATCTTTCAAGTAAAAATAATATATTGCTAAGACTTTTTCATGGAAGAGGTGGTTCTGTAGGTAGAGGAGGAGGACCAGCTTATCAGGCAATATTGGCTCAACCAAGCGGCACTTTAAAAGGGCGTATAAAAATAACAGAGCAAGGTGAAGTTCTAGCTTCTAAATATAGTCTTCCGGAACTAGCTTTGTACAATCTTGAGACTGTCACTACAGCGGTAATTCAGAATAGTTTGGTAAATAATAGACTTGACGCTACTCCAGAATGGAATCAATTAATGTCTAGATTGGCAGAAACATCAAGGTCTCACTATAGAAAATTAGTGCATGAGAATCCTGATTTGTTAAATTTCTTTCAAGAGGTCACTCCAATAGAAGAAATAAGTAAATTACAGATTTCTAGCAGGCCTGCTAGAAGAAAAAAAGGTGCAAAAGATTTGTCAAGTTTAAGAGCTATTCCATGGGTATTTGGTTGGACACAAAGTAGATTTCTTTTGCCAAGTTGGTTTGGAGTAGGAACAGCATTGTCATCTGAATTAAATTCAGATCCACAACAAATTGAATTACTAAGGGTTCTTCATCAAAGATGGCCATTTTTTAGGATGCTTATATCTAAGGTAGAAATGACCTTATCTAAGGTGGATTTAGAAGTTGCTAGATATTATGTGGATACTCTTGGTAGTAAAGAAAATAAAGATTCTTTTGATGATATTTTTGCAGTAATTTCTAAAGAATATAATCTTACAAAATCTTTAATACTTGAAATTACTGGTAAAAATAAGCTCCTCGAATCTGATAGAGACTTGAAATCATCAGTAAGCTTGAGAAATAAGACAATCATCCCATTGGGGTTTTTGCAGGTTTCACTTTTAAGAAGACTAAGAGATCAGACAAGGCAACCCCCAATAAGCGAATTTATTATTGATAAAGATGAAACTAGAAGAGCTTATAGTAGAAGTGAACTATTGCGGGGGGCACTTTTAACTATTAATGGGATAGCAGCTGGCATGAGAAATACAGGTTGATAATTGCAATATTTTTCTAAAAAAAAACTTGTTCTTCCAGAAGGTTATTTGGTTAACTCTTCTCAAATCCCATTGGCTAAAGAGGTTAACAAACTTTTAGCGAATTGTGGTTGTGAGACATTTCCAATAAAACCTCTTTCTGAGGCTATTCAGAAAAGTAATTTCTTCTTTACTATACAGTGTAAATTAAAAAATAAATTATATGGTTTTGTAAGGGTTACGTCTGACAGAGGATTGAATGCTAACTTGTGGAATTTAAGTGCATTACAGGGTAATAATCAGCAACTTTTTTATTCAATATTGCTTCAAGTAACTCTTGAAAAAATAAATAGAGAAATGCCTGGATGCAGTATTTCTGTTCAGGCTCCAGTGTCTTCGTTTATGAGTTTAGAAGAAAATGGTTTCATATTAGATCCAAATGGAATAAGGGTTATGGGATATAAGCTTTAAAATCATTTTACGAGCATGGAGGGATTCGAACCCCCGACTCTCAGAACCGGAATCTGATGCTCTATCCAACTGAGCTACATGCCCTTTAATTTTTCAATTTCTTTAAAGAAAATCTAAATACTTTAAACTTAGCTAATTTAATTAATGATTGCACAAAAAAAATTTTTTTAAATAAATTAAAAATTAAAAATTTTCGAAACCATAAAAGTTTTGAAATTGATTTAGAAGAGCAAAGAGCAATTGTTCTTGGCTGTAACGGTATTGGCAAGTCAAATTTACTTGAATCGGTTGAATTTTTAAGTCAATTAAAATCTAATAGAGCACTAAGCGATAAAGATTTAATAGAGAATGCTAGTGACATGGCTGTAGTCATAGGACAGATAAATTTTCAAGATGATTTAAAGTTAAATTTATTCCGAAAAGGCCCTAAAAGAATTTACGTCAATGAATCAATCTTGAAAAAACAGAGTGAAATAAAGAATTATATTCGGAGTGTATGTTTCTGTTCTAATGATATAGATATTGTTAGAAGTGACCCAAGCTATCGAAGAACATGGATTGATAAAGTCGTATCTCAGCTTGAGCCAGTATATTTAGATCTTCTAAGCAGATTTAACAGGCTCTTAA
This sequence comes from Prochlorococcus sp. AG-355-O17, assembly GCA_003280655.1. Lineage (GTDB taxonomy): Bacteria > Cyanobacteriota > Cyanobacteriia > PCC-6307 > Cyanobiaceae > Prochlorococcus_A. The sequence continues at coordinate 263,963 of QCEK01000001.1, read as the reverse complement.
AACAAAGAAGTCATTTTTGGCGTTCGGAAAGTTTCTTAAAAACCCAATCCTCAGATATTGTTGAAAGCTTTGATATTCAAATGTCAATAATAAGTACAAGAATTTTTAGGCGCAGAAGAAGGGCTTTATTAAAAATAAAACCATATGTTGAATATTGGCATAATCATTTAAGTAAATCTAAAGAGCAAATAGACATTAATTATCTTTCGGGGATACAAAATATAAGTCCAGAAGAAGAAGAAGAAGAAGTTATTAGTAAAAAAATAGCAGCACAACTCTTAAATCAGCGTTCAATAGAAGCATTGACTGGTAAATGTAATTTTGGCCCTCATCGTGATGATGTTGAGTTTCTAATCAATAATGTTTCAGTGAGAAAATATGGTTCATCAGGACAGCAAAGGACTTTTATCTTGGCTTTAAAGATGGCGGAATTAGATTTATTAACTAAAACATTAAATGTCCCTCCAATACTTATATTGGATGATGTCTTGGCGGAATTAGATTTAACCAGGCAAAATTTATTACTAAATTCCGTTGGCAAAGATAGTCAGTGTTTTATAAGTGCGACACATTTAGATAAATTTAATCAGTCTTTCTTAAGCTCCTCACAGATGATTCACTTATAATTTCATTAAGGCATGATTTTTAGCTAATCTTAAATTCATATAAATTTTTTAAATGGAAATCTACAAAAAAAGTCAAATTTTAAGTTCGTTGAGTGATGAGAAAAAATTAAGTCATCAAAGCAAACACTTTTTGTTGGAACTTTATAGATGCGATTGCGAAAAATTGAATGACGAATCTTTTTTGCGTTGTATTTTAAACAGAGCTGCTAAATTGGCAAATGCAACAGTTCTGAATTTGATAAGTAATAAATTTGAGCCTCAGGGTGTTACGGCAATTGCATTATTGGCAGAATCTCATATTTCAATACATACTTGGCCTGAATCTAATTATTCTGCTGTCGATATTTTTACATGTGGTCAAAATATGATGCCTGAATTAGCTAGTCAATATTTAATTGAATCTTTGATGGCCAAAGAACATTCTTTGCGGGTCATTGAGCGAAATCCACCTTCAGTAGTCCCTAAACAGATCAGAACGGCAGTTTAGTAGAATATTATCTATTTAATTTTCCACTTATTAGTCCTTCAAGATCTAAACTTGTGCAATTAAATCCTAAATTAGAAAAATATTGAACTAACTCACTAAAATTATATTCTTCAAAAAAATGCTTCAATTCATCTTGGGGAATTTCTATTCTTGCAGTTGAGCCATGACATCGAACTCTAACTTCCGTTAATCCACCTTCTTTAAGGTATTCTTCTGCTTTCTCGACCATTTTTAGCCTTTCACTAGTTATTTTATGGCCATAAGGAAATCTTGATGATAAGCAAGGTTGAGCAGGTTTATCCCACCAAGGAAAACCTAATGCTCTTGATATATCCCTAATATCTTGTTTTGAGAATTTAAATTTTGCAAGGGGAGAGACAACTCCTGCTTGTTTTGAGGCTTGTATACCTGGCCTGTAATCTTCAAGATCATCAAGATTGACTCCATCTAAAACAATCTTGTAATTAAGTTTTTTAGAGAGGTAGGTAGTGTGTTTGTGAAGCTCTTTTTTGCATGCAAAGCACCTGTCTTTAGGATTTGTACTGTAACTTGATTGTTCTAATTCTGATGTTTTAATTTCTAAATGCTTTACTCCAATCCATTTTGCTTGACTTCTTGCTTCTTCTCGAAGAGTATTAGCTAATGCAGGAGAAATACCAGTTATCGCAACTGCTTTGCTACCTAATTGCTCGAATGCTAATGATGCTACTAATGTACTATCAACGCCTCCTGAATAAGCAATACAAGCACTTTCAAGATTCTTAATGTATCTTCTAATTGTATAAAGTTTTTCACTTTGTTCATCAGAGAGAATTTCTAGTTGATTGAACATGCTAATTACTTTAAAATTCAGATTACCTATGAATAGGTTGAATTTATTATTAAATCTTTAATAATATTATTATCTATATCCTAGATTAAATTTATTAATTTTGTTCAATTGGCGAATACGAGTAGAAATAGAGGAATAGGTATTGTCACAGCAAGTGACAGTCAAGAAAGATCAAAAGGTCAATTACATATTTATGATGGAGAAGGTAAGGGTAAAAGTCAGGCTGCTTTGGGAGTAGTCCTGAGGACAATAGGTTTAGGAATATGTGAAAAAAGACAGACAAGAGTATTACTTCTAAGATTTTTAAAAGGTCCTGAGAGGCCATATGACGAGGATTCAGCTATTGAAGCTTTGCAAAGAGGCTTTCCTCATTTAATTGACCATGTAAGGACAGGAAGATCCGAATTCTTTACTGCTGACCAAGTTACAAAGTTTGATATTGGTGAGGCTGAGAGAGGTTGGAATATTGCTAAAGGAGCAATTGCTAGCTCTCTTTATTCTGTAGTTGTATTAGATGAGTTGAACCCAGTTCTTGACTTAGGAATGCTTGATATCAATGAAGTAGTTGACTCTCTTCAAAATCGTCCAGATGGATTAGAAATAATTATTACCGGAAGGGCAGCCCCTCCCTCTTTGGTAAGAATATCTCAACTTCATTCTGAAATGAGACCGCGCTTGACAGGAGACTTATCAAAACTAACCAGACAAAGTTGCTCTAGTGGTGGTATTGAGATTTATACAGGTGAAGGAAAGGGTAAATCCACAAGTGCACTTGGTAAGGCTCTTCAAGCTATCGGTAAAGGAATATCACAAGATAAAAGTCATAGAGTTTTAATATTACAGTGGTTAAAAGGTGGTAATGGTTATACGGAAGATGCTGCCATAGAAGCTTTAAGAGAAAGTTACCCCCATCTAGTAGATCATTTGCGTTCAGGCAGAGATGCCATCGTATGGAGAGGTCAGCAACAGCCAATTGATTATGTTGAGGCTGAAAGAGCATGGGAAATTGCTAAAGCTGCTATTTTGTCAGGTTTGTATAAAACAATTATTTTAGATGAATTGAATCCAACTGTAGATTTAGAGCTGCTACCTGTTGAATCAATTCATCAAACGCTTTTAAAAAAACCAGCAGAAACGGAAGTTGTTATTACTGGGAGGTGTAAAAATGAACCTTCATACTTTGAACTCGCTGATGTCTACTCTGAAATGGTTTGTCACAAGCATTATGCGAATGTTGGAGTAGATTTAAAAAGAGGTGTAGATTACTAAAAATTCTTATAAATCTTAATTGCCCAATATTTTTTGTACTTTTTCAATGCCGCCTTCAATAGATCTTGACTGAATTTTGAATTTAGATAAGATTCTTGACGCTTTTTCAGAGCGTTTACCGGATTTACATATAGTAAAAACCTCTTTACTTAAACTTTCTTTTTGAATAAATTTTAAGTCAGATTCTTGATTCAAATTACTTAAGGGAATTGATATGGAGCCCTCTATTGCAGAAGAAGAAAATTCTTCAATTTCTCTAACATCAATTAGAAGAATTTTGTTTGGGTTTGCTTTGTATAAGCAATTAAAGTCATGAGCATTAATTCTGTTGATTTCATTGTTTTTCTCACAATATCCATCGCAATTATAAAAGCTTTCAAACTGAGACAAATTCTTTATTCTTTTATTTAATTGATCACTTTTAAGATTTAATTTCTTCATATTCATATTCAATAGATCAAAAATTAAAATCTTTCCATCCAAAATTTCACCTTTTTTTAAAATGATTTTGATAATTTCATTAACTTGAAGAATTCCTATTAAACCTGTTGAAACACCCACAACCCCATATTCTGCACAACTAGGGACAGCATTTTTTGAAGGTGATTCTGGAAGTAAGTCTCTTAAATTAGGACTATTTTTATATAAATTGAAAACACTTACTTGCCCTTCAAAGCCTTGCACACTTCCAAAGACTAGGGGTTTATTTAATATCAGGCATGAATCATTTATTAAATATCTTGTGCCAAAGTTATCCGAGCAATCACAAATAACATCAAACTCTTTTATTATTCTTAGGGCATTTTTAGGATTAATTCTCTCTGAAAAAGTTAATATTTCACAATTAGGATTGAATTTTTTAATTCTTTCCTTGGCAGAATCAATTTTAAGATTGCCAATAGTATTTGTTTCATGAATTATCTGTCTCTGTAGATTAGATTTTTCAACTTGATCGTTATCAACTATTCCTATACTCCCAATTCCTGTTGCGGCTAGATAAAGCAAAACGGAAGAACCAAGCCCACCTGCTCCGATGCATAATACTGAGCTGTTTTTAAGATCTAGTTGACCCTCATAACCTATCTCTTTGAGGGTTAAATGTTTTTGATATCTTTCTTCTTCATCAGAGTTTAAGAAATTAAATTTGATATCTTTCGACATATCGATACTTTAATTTTTCGAGTTAAACTATGAAAACATAATAATTAAAATAAAATTTTTAGCCTTTTAAAAATTTCTTATTACTGCAATTTATTGATGTTTTTGTTAGAGCTAGATAATAATGTGAAGTTTTAATAAATCAATTTTAAGTTTAAAGATCTTCAGAAATTCTATATCACAACGTTTCTAAAAAATACAAAATGTTTCGGTTCGGAATTTTGCACAACAAAAAGGTAGTCAACAGACGTTTTTTCCGATACTGTCTGGTTCATATATTAAGTTTACTGAATTCATGAGTGATAACACTCCAGAGTCAAACCAAGACTCCGGCTCCGATACAAGCTCAGAAACCAAAAGCTTTTCAGAGAAGTACTCTGATGTTATGGGAAAAGTCAATGAAACCCTTGGGAATGTTGATTGGACTCAAATGGGTAAGTATGGCAAGGCGGCAGGCATAATTGCTGTTGTCGTAATAGCTCAGATAATAATTAAAGTTGTCATTGACACGATAAACTTTTTCCCAATTCTCCCTGGTTTACTAGAACTACTAGGCGTAATTGTTGTTGGTCAATGGAGCTGGCAAAATCTTCGTACCAGTGAAAATCGTGAAGCTGTTCTTGATAAGGTGCAAAATCTCAAGAAAACATATTTAGGGTAGTTAAAGATTACATATTGAGTATTTCTTTTACGTAATCTTTAACTTGTTTTAAGTACCCTCCTCCAAACATATTGGCGTGATTCAATATGTGATAAAAATTATAAATAATAATTCTTTTTTCAAATCCGTTTTTTATTGGAAAAATTTTATGATATTCTTCATAAAATTCTTTTCTAAAACCTCCAAATAGTTTTGTCATTGCTATATCTACTTCATTATCTGCCCACCACGATGCCGGGTCAAATATAACCCCCTTTCCATTTTTGTCCATTCCTGCATTGCCTGACCATAAATCACCATGAACTAGAGCATTTATTGGTTTGTGATTCAGCAATTCTGATTTAATTTTTTCTTTAACTTGATTTATAGTTTCTTTATCTAAAATCCTCGATTTAAGAATTAAAAATTGAGGTATTATCCTTAAGTTTAAAAAACAATCTATCCAATTATCTTCCAAGCCTTTTTTCTGATCTGTTGTTCCGATAAAACCCTCAACTGGAAACCCAAACATTTTGGGATTTGATTCAGCTGATTTTAAGTGCAATTCACCTAAACCTTTTCCAAGCTTTTTTTGGTCAAAGTTATGCATATCTATCCATTCAATTAAAAGAATCTCTATATTTTTATTATTTTTATATGCAATAACTTCAGGAATAATTAAATTTTCTTGATTAATAAATTTTCTCAAATTTTGAAGACAATATTTTTCAAATTCAAGAAATTTTTTGTTTCTAATGTTTCTTTTAAGAAATAACTTTTTGTTTGAGAATTCTATTCGCCAAGCACTATGAATATCACCACCATGTACTTGTTCAATACTTTTTGGATAGGTTTCACCTAATTCTTCACAAATTTCGTTAATTTCAATAGGGGATAATTTTTGCATTTTAATGAGAAAGTCTGAAGTTATTGTTGTAGGCGCCGGTATAGCAGGACTAACTTCTGCAGCGATTTTATCAAAACAAGGCTTATCAGTGACTTTAATCGAATCGCATACTCAAGCAGGAGGATGTGCAGGTACTTTTAAAAGAAAGAATTATATTTTTGATGTTGGGGCAACTCAGGTTGCGGGTTTAGAGAAGGGAGGAATACATTCTAGAATTTTTGATTTTTTAGATATTCCATCCCCAGAAGCCACAATTTTAGATCCTGCTTGTATTGTTGATTTAAATGATGGTGGTAATCCTATACAGATTTGGTATGAAAAAAATAAATGGATAGCTGAACGAGAAAAGCAGTTTCCTGGAAGTCAAAGGTTTTGGAAACTTTGTACCCTCATACATGAAAGTAATTGGATATTTGCTAATAATAATCCTGTATTACCAATCAGTAATTTTTGGGATTTTTCTCAACTTTTTAAAGCATTAGTACCTTCAAACCTTGTCACAGGTATCTTACTTAAATCTACCATTTATGATTTATTGCGGATATGTGGATTATCTAAGAATGAGCGCTTGATTAAATTCTTAAATCTTCAACTAAAACTTTATTCTCAAGAGGACGTTTATAATACCGCAGCATTATATGGATCTACAGTTCTTCAAATGTGTCAACAGCCACATGGTCTGTGGCATCTTAAAAAATCTATGCAGTCTTTAAGTGAATCATTAGAAAGTTCATTGATTAAAACTGGAGTTAATTTAATTTTTGGACAAGAAGTTAATTCTATAACTTTTGACGATGTAAATATGTGTTGGCAAGTATCTGCTAATTCGAAAAAAAAATCACTTATTTACCAAGCAAAAGATGTGATTTATACCGCGCCTCCACAATCTTTGCTCAAGCATTTGAAAGATCCTTTAAAAAGAAAAAAAAATTATAAAAATCGACTTAATAATTTGCCTGATCCAAGTGGAGCTGTAGTTTTTTATTCAGCCTTAAAAAAGGAACATATTAAAAAAACATTCTCTAATCATTATCAATTTGTTTCGAAAGAATTTTGTTCGTTATTTGTATCAATTAGTGATGATGGTGATGGAAGAGCGCCAAAAGGCGAGGTTACTTTAATTGCCAGTATCTTTACCAAAACTAAAGATTGGTTTGATCTAGATAAACAAACTTACTTAAAGAAGAAAAATGGTTTCATGAAAAAAATATCCCTTGAATTGGAAAGTCAATTTGATATCGATCCTGAAAAATGGCTTCATAGGGAATTAGCAACTCCATTGGGATTTGAAAAATGGACAAAAAGACCTAATGGAATAGTAGGTGGGCTTGGTCAAAATCCAGATATATTTGGTTTATTTGGATTATCAAGTAGGACACCTTTCGAAGGCTTATGGCTATGTGGAGATTCGATTTATCCAGGAGAGGGGACTGCAGGTGTTAGTCAGTCCGCATTAATGGTTTCAAGGCAAATTTTAGCTTCCAAAGGTATAGAAAATTTTAGTTTATAAACTTTTGTCTGTTTTCTTTTGCTTCAGCAAGTTTTTTAGAAAGTAAATCCCAATTTTTTTCTTTAATAAGGGATTCCAGTATATTTAGCTTATTCTTAAAATTATTTATGGAATTTAAAACATTAATCTGATTATTAATAGCTAAATCTAAGCCTAGTTGTTCATTGCCTCCGCCAACTCTCGAAGTGTCAGCAAATCCTGTAGCAGCTAATTTTTGCGTGAGATCTAATAAAGATTGATTATTTTTTGTTTGTGCAGTTTCTATGAGGGCAGAAGCTAAAAATATAGGCAAATGAGAAATTAGAGATACTGCTTGATCATGCTCTTTTGGCGAAGCTTGGCAAATTTCACAATCCATTGATTTTATGAGCTCGGAAATAGTTCTGACTGAATTTAAATCACTATTTTGTGTTGGGGTAATAATCCATTTTGCATTTTTAAAAAGATCTTCAAAACCTGAATCCACTCCTTTTTTTTCTGTGCCTGCCATTGGATGAGATCCAATAAATAGAGGATGTGAATTTTCCCATGTATTTACAATTGGTTCTTTTACAGACCCTACATCAGTTAGTATTGATTCCTGAGGTATTGATGCTACTAATTGTTGCGACGGACTGATCAAATCTTTGATAGGCAATGCCAAAATTATTAGCTCACATTTTTTTAATAAGCTCAGATCACAGCTAACAAAATTTGCAAGTTTTTTATCCTTAGCTTTTTTTTCATTAAATTCATTATTTGTTATTCCATAAATTGTATGATTTAGACTTTGGAGTTTTAATCCTAAAGAACCACCAATTAATCCTAATCCTACTATTCCAATTTTCATAAATTAATTAATTCAAGACCCTCTTTTATTGATACCAATTTTTTGTATATTAGGTTCATAAATTTTGCATGTTTTTGAAATTAAATTAATTATAAATGCTTGAAATTTTAAGTCATCAATATTTGAAAAATTTTTTGAGAGATCAAAGTATTAATTGGGAGCACATATATTCTTTTGGGAGGATAGTTTCCAAATGTATTGAAAATGATTCTACTTATCTAATTAATTCAGAAATTTTCTCTAGCTATGATTGGTTACCTCCAATTTTGATTTCTTTATTTTTAAAGGAAGAGGATTCAACTTTTATTTTATCTAAAGAAAAAATCCAATTTATAAGCCAATTTCAGATTGATTCATTGAAAAATCTAGGTTTTAATTTTATTTTGAAAAATGATCAATTTATTTTTGCAAATCATCATGTTCACTTGATAACTATCCAAAATTTTCTTAATGATCCCAATTCTCGTAATCTTAGAAATCATCGAATAGTTTATTCAGGAATTGAGGATATAAAACAGGATTTAAAAAATCACTTTAAAATTTCTTTACTTAAAAAGGATTGGACAAGAAATTTTAAAGAATTTGAATTAATCAATCAAAAATTTATAAAAGTATATGATTCGTTGAAGAAAAAGTTCTTTTCGAGAAAGGTCTTAGGAAATAGTTATATCAGTTTAGATGAAAAAGAAATTAGTTTCTTGTCAAACTTTTTTCATGAAAATTCTTTTTTTTCTGATAAATTTTTAAGCGTCAACAAAGCATTATCTAAAGGTTGGGCATGCTGGGTAAAGTTAAACTATACAAATTTCGATTGGAATTTGTATTTACAGCCAATAGATGAACTTTTTCAAATTAAGGAATTTTTTTCAAATAATAAATTTGTTTTTTTATCAGCATTGAGAAAAGATAATTTTTTCCAAATGTATTTTAAAAAGCATAGTTTAGATATTGACTTGGTTATTAATTTTAAGAGTAATTTTGAAGAGAAAAAGATTTCTTTATATATACCCACTAAACAGTTGCTTCCTAATAATCCTCTTTTTACCAATTCAATCTTGGACAAATGCAAAAAGTTAATACTTTTTAGAAAGGGTTTAACTTTAGTGTTGTCTGATGATATTGATTTAAAAACTAATCTTGCTACAGAATTAGCTTCTACTTACGGGAAAAGAGTATTGCTTGAGACAATTCCCTCAGGTAGAAATGAAATCCTTTGCTCTAGTTTTGACTGGTGGATTATGAATTCTTATTTAATTCAAATTCCAGAACAAATTATCATTCCTTTACTTCCGATTCCGAATATGTCGGAACCCATTAATGCAATTACTGTCTCTCATAAAAAGAAGCTTTCTCAAGATTGGTTTAGAGACTTCTTTCTTCCTCAAGCTAGAATTAAACTTGAAAGATCTATTTCTCCTTTAAGAAGAAATTCAGGTAAGTTAATAATCCTAGATGGAAGAGCAAATAAAAGAAACTGGGGAAGATTACTTTTGCAAAACATTCAACCCTCAAAACAAATTAACTATATGCTACCTTTTGATTAGGTTATGATTTTGTAAATAACTAAAGAAATATGGGAGAAGCAAAAAGACGCAAAACACTTGGTTTACCTCCAAAAAAAAATAATACAAAAACTAAAATTGATGAGTCTCCAAGATTATTTGAATGGCTTCCTTTTACAATCAATCAAAGAGATAACCTAATTAAATTAAGTATTAAGGCCAGTTGGTTTGGAATCGGAGGGTTAGTAATCTTATGGATTGTAGTGAGATTTGTAGGCCCTGCTGCTGGGTGGTGGACTTTAGCTGATTCTTTATAAATCTAAGCTACTGTTTTTATATCATTAACAGCGATTGTATTAGCAGGATTGCTATTCAATGCTTTCATTGAATTAGAACTGACTTCAGTTCCTTCTGTTAATTTCTCTTTAACTATAGATTCTACTTTATTCCTGATTTCTATGTTTTGATCAAGCCAAATAATTGTATTATCTCTTCCTTGTCCAATATTTTCTCCTTCATAACTATACCAAGCACCTCTCCTTATGATGATATTAGTCTCTTCTGCTAAATCTAATAAGCATCCTGTTGTACTAATACCTTTCCCAAAGAGAATATCAAATTCTGCAATTCTAAATGGTGGTGCAACTTTGTTTTTTGCTACTTTCACTTTTGCTCTTATGCCATATTCCTCAGTACCTCTTTTAAGAGTTTGAATTCTTCTGATATCAAGTCTTACTGAGGCGTAAAATTTTAATGCATTACCTCCTGTGGTTGTTTCTGGATTGCCGTATGTAACGCCAATTTTTAGGCGTAATTGATTCAGGAATATTACCGTACATCCAGATTTGCCAATATTTCCTGTTATTTTCCTCATTGCTTGACTCATTAGCCTTGCTTGGCTCCCAATTACGTGATCTCCCATCTCTCCTTCTATCTCGGCTCTTGGGGTTAGTGCTGCGACCGAGTCAACAACAACAAGATCTACCGCACTCGATCTTATAAGTTGGTCAACTATTTCTAGAGCCATTTCTCCAGTATCTGGCTGTGAAACTAACAAATTTTCAACATCAACACCTAAAGAGGCCGCATAAACTGGATCGAGTGCATGCTCAGCATCTACAAATGCAGCTACTCCTCCATTTTTTTGGACTTCCGCAATCGCGTGAAGCGTTAATGTAGTTTTTCCTGAACTTTCTGGTCCGTAAACTTCTACTACTCTTCCTTTTGGATAACCTCCTCCTAATGCTAAATCTAAGGTGAGCGCTCCAGTAGATATTGTTTCTACTTTCATTCTTGAGGCGTCACCAAGTCTCATTATTGAACCTCGTCCAAAATTTCTTTCTATTTGACCTAAGACAAGACTTAATGCCTTGTCTTTTTCTTTTGATTCAGGTTTTTTCTTTTCTTCAAGGCTCATTGTTTGATTTATCGGTTAAAGTTCTTGTAATTATTCTAAATTTGGAAATTTTTATTTAAACCAAACTTCATAAATACAAACTATAGTACATCTGTACTCTAGCTGATTATCTTTAAATTGCAACTAATTCTCCAAGGTTTCCTAATTTTAATAATTTGATTTCATTACTTAACTTATTTTTATCTGATTCTTTCAAATATCCCCAATCAGCTAGGAAGCATGGAATGTGAGAAGTTTCTGAATTTTGTTTAATATCGATTAGAGTTTTTTTTCTATCTTCTATAAAGCCTAAAATTTCATAAGTTTGTGTAAGTTTTTCAGCTATTTTGATTTTTGTTCCTGATTCATAACCAAAAATAAATTCTGGAAAAATATTTAATTGTTTAAGAATTTTTTCTGCAAATATTTTACCTTTAGTTGTTATGACTCCAGTTTTTATTCCTCTTTTGCTTAATTCTTTCATAAAATTTATAATTTCAAAAAAAGGTTTATGTAAATTTACCCATGATTTAAAATCTTTATCAATTTGGTACTTGCGAGACTTATCTAACATTTTTTGTATATCTTCTGCTATCCAGGAATTTTCATTTAATATCCTCTGGCAATTTTGATGATAATTATTAATGAAATCATCTTTATTATCACTTTTTAATGGATTTTCTGTTTTTATAATTTCGTGAACAATTAGAATCATTTCCCAACCATATTTAACCCAAGGCCTAATTTCTTTGAAAGAATTTGGTACTCCTTGATAAAGTTTTTGATCAATAGTGATGTTGGGTGAATCTAAATATCTTTCACAGGCCAGCAAGGAGCTATGCCAATATTCTTGCATTCCATCAACTATTACTCCATCAAAATCAAATAGAAAAATTTTTTGAGAAGACACCAATTGAATATTAGAACTGGGCCGCTAGGATTCGAACCTAGGAATGTCGAGACCAAAACCCGATGCCTTACCACTTGGCGACGGCCCATTGAATTACTATTTTAATACATGAGAAGATTTTTTTCTATCCAAAAAATACAAATTTTTTATAAACATGGTGCTAGTTTTGAAAAATAAAAATATTATTTGAATGAGCTCGATTTCCATGGCTTTAGAAATTTCTGAGCTTTTTTGATCGCCAAATCCATTATTTCAGGATACTCATAGAGTTTTTTGTCATTTTTGTGAGCAAAATCAATAAGTGGCTGCATAATTTTTCTTGCAGCACTTCCAAATGCTATTCCATCTGGGAGATTGTTTGAATTCAACAATTCATGAGTTTTTTCATTTGTTCCTCCTGCTAATTGAATTAATCCTGGTGGAAGATCTGAACCGATTTTTTCAAACAACTTAACAGCATCTCTACTTGTTGTAGGAGAAAGATCTCCAGACATTGGCCTTCCATCTAGTTGCCAAATAAGGGGAATATCTAGTTCATTCAGAATTTCATATCTTTCCCAAAGAGCTTTCAAAAGATCTTCGGGCTCTTGGGATTTTTTGAAAGATTGATTTAATCCACAACTAATAGATATCTTGTCTAATTTCATTCCAGAACTTTTAAGGATACTTACAACTTTTGTAAAAGAATCTAGGCGATTGATTTCTGTATGAATTTCTACTGCATTAGGCTTTATTTTTTGAAGTGTTGATGCTAAATCATTTTTTGACAAATTATATTCATATTCACTAATTAGATTTAGAGGACAACTATTTAAACATCTTCCACATCCATAACATTTACTCTCTTTAATTCCGAAATTATCAATTGCAAAGGTGGGGCATACTTTTTCGCATGGTCTTGGACAACTAGGGGGACATCTTGAAGGATCAAATTTTGCTTTTCGAAAGTGGATATCATTACCATCACAAATACTTATCATTAATCCAGGGGAGTTTTTAAATACTTTTTTTGCCCAATCGATTCCTTTTTTTGCTGCATAAACTATAGATTCTTCTGCTGCAACATCTATGTAGTCGACACCAGCAGCAGTATAAATTGCACATAAATCTTCTATGGCAACAATATCTTCATTACTGGCACCACAAATTAACTTAATCCATTTATCTTTTTTATAGTTGGTTTTAATCAAACAATTTAACTTTCAAATTCATCCAAAATATAATTACTTAATGGTTTCCATTCAAGTTTTCTTGAACCCCCCATTTCAACAACTATTGTTAGTTTATTATCGTTAGTGCAAATCTCTATTAAGCTCTCTAATTCAGATTGAGATAATACTTGACCTTCTAATAACCAAAGTAATTTATTTTTATCATTTTCATTAAATAACTCAGAAGCTTGTGGGATTACTTGTTGAACTTCCCCAAGCGCTCCGTTTCTTCCTACACTTTGATGACCAAGGTGAGGTGGTCTAACGCCATGCAATTTGAGCAAGAAAACTTCTGGATCTCCAAGCCCTCTTGCTGAAGTTATAAAAGTTTTAAAGCCTTTGGCCCTCATTCTCCTCAAAAGACGAGTTTCATAACCACCTTCAAGAGGAGCAAATATTGCAAGACATTTGTTAGTTTTTAAATCGTTATGAAACTTTTTCCCTGAAAGAAGTAATGGCATAAAATTTCCTTTATTTCTATTTTATTTTATTTTATGGTACTTGATGATGTACAATTGTAACTCAGTGAATTTTTAAGCTCGCAAGCTAGCCGAGCCTCTGAAAATTTCACATTTTTTAGCGTTTCGTTAAAAAACTCAGGTGGGTTTATCCCGAGAGAAACTATCTATGTATTTCAGATAAGTCTCAACCTTACTAATTGTTTTTTTATTAACTTCACCTTATTAACTGAAAGGTTTAGATAATTGAAAAATTATTACGAGCTAGCCTAATTTAGTTTTATGTCTATCGGAATTTTAGGAAAGAAATTGGGCATGTCCCAACTTTTCGATGATAAAGGTAATTCGGTACCAGTTACTCTTATAGAAGCTGGTCCGTGCCGCGTCACTCAACTGAAAACAACCGCTTTGGATGGTTATACCGCCGTTCAAATAGGTTATGGTTTGTCCAAAGAGAAGCATTTAAGCAAACCTGAAAAGGGACACTTATTGAAATCAGGTGAAGAACTTTTAAAGCATTTGAAAGAATATAGGGTTGAAGAAACTTCATCTTATGAAATCGGAAAACAAATAACTGTAAAAAACTTTGAGGTTGGTCAAAAAGTTGATATCAGTGGCAAATCTATGGGTAGAGGTTTTGCAGGTTACCAGAAAAGACACGGTTTTAGCAGAGGTCCTATGAGTCATGGTTCAAAAAATCATAGAGCACCAGGATCTACAGGAGCAGGAACAACTCCGGGTAGAATTTATCCAGGGAAAAGAATGGCAGGAAGATATGGAGGAAAACAGATAACTACCAAAGGATTGTTAGTTCTTAAAATTGATGATCAGAAGAATTTGCTTGTAGTCAAGGGTTCTGTTCCAGGTAAGCCCGGCTCAATTGTCAACATTAAGCCAAATAATGTTGTAGGTAACAAAGGAGGTGAAAAATCATGACAACTCTTGAAACTTTAAAGTGGGATGGTAAAAAATCAGGCAAAGTTACTCTTGATTTAGCAGTTGCTAAAGAAACTTCTTCAGCAGACTTAATCCATAGAGCAGTCCTTAGACAGCTAGCAAATAAAAGACAAGGGACAGCATCAACTTTGACAAGATCTGAAGTGCGCGGGGGCGGTAGAAAGCCATACAAACAAAAAGGTACAGGAAGAGCTCGTCAAGGATCAATAAGGACACCCTTAAGACCTGGTGGCGGAATTATTTTTGGACCGAAGCCACGTTCTTACAATCTTGATATGAATCGTAAGGAACGTAGATTAGCTCTTAGAACAGCTCTTATGTCCAGAGTATCTGATATGAAGGCTGTTGAAGATTTTGGATCTACTTTAAAGCAGCCTAAAACAAGTGATATCATCAATGGCCTTTCTCGATTAGGTATACAAAAAACTGAAAAAGTTTTGGTTATTCTTGATAGTCCTTCCGATATTATAAAAAAATCCATTAATAATATTGAGAAAGTAAAATTAATCGCCGCCGATCAATTAAATGTATTTGATATTCTCAATGCCAATAAATTGGTAATAGGTCAATCAGCGATAGATAAAATTCAGGAGGTTTATGCATCATGAGTAAATTATTCGATTCTCGTTTAGCCGATGTAATACGAAAGCCAGTTATTACTGAGAAAGCTACAAATGCACTAGATCTTAACCAATATACTTTCGAAGTAGATCATAGAGCGGCTAAACCACAAATAAAGGCAGCTATTGAAGCATTGTTCAGTGTTAAAGTCATAGGAGTTAACACTATGAATCCTCCTAGGAGAACAAGAAGAGTCGGGAAATTTTCCGGTAAACGTTCTCAAGTCAAGAAGGCAATTGTACGTCTTGCTGAAGGAGACAAAATCCAACTATTTCCAGAATCTTAAGGAGTTTTAATCATGGCAATACGTAAATTTAAACCTTATACACCTGGTACTAGACAGAGAGTAGTTACTGACTTTAGTGAAATAACAAGTGCAAAACCTGAAAGATCACTAATAGTTTCAAAACATAGAGTTAAAGGCAGGAACAATCGTGGAGTTATCACTTGTCGTCATCGTGGAGGTGGTCACAAAAGGCAATATAGATTGGTCGACTTTAGAAGAGATAAAAGAAATATCAACGCAAAAGTTGCGGCCATACACTACGATCCTCATAGAAATGCAAGGTTGGCACTTTTATTTTACGAAGATGGAGAGAAAAGATATATTATCGCTCCAGCAGGAGTAAAAGTCGGACAAAATGTCATTTCTGGAGAAAGTGTTCCAATTGAAGATGGAAATGCAATGCCGCTTTCTGTTATGCCATTAGGATCTAGTGTTCATTGTGTTGAGTTATACGCAGGTAGGGGTGCTCAAATGGTTAGATCCGCAGGAGCTAGTGCTCAAGTTATGGCAAAAGAGGGAGATTATGTTGCTTTAAAACTCCCATCTACTGAGGTAAGACTTGTAAGAAAAGAATGCTATGCAACTCTTGGTGAAGTGGGTAATTCTGAAATAAGAAATACTAGCTTAGGTAAAGCAGGAAGAAGAAGATGGCTTGGAAGAAGGCCTCAAGTAAGAGGTAGTGTAATGAACCCATGTGATCATCCACATGGAGGAGGAGAGGGAAAAGCACCAATTGGTAGAGCAGGCCCAGTTACTCCATGGGGTAAGCCAGCTCTTGGATTAAAGACACGTAAAAAGAACAAACCAAGTAACAAATTAGTTGTTCGAAGACGCCGTCGCGTTTCTAAGAGGAGTAGAGGAGGAAGAGACTCTTGATTACTTCATTTATTATTTCAATTTCTATTACATAATCATGGGACGTTCACTAAAAAAAGGACCTTTTATAGCAGATAGCCTGCTCAAGAAGGTAGAAAAACAAAATACCGATAATGACAAGTCTGTTATCAAAACTTGGTCAAGATCCTCTACGATTTTACCTTTAATGATCGGTCACACAATCGCTGTACATAATGGCAAGACTCACATTCCAGTATTTATTACTGAACAGATGATTGGTCATAAACTCGGCGAATTTGCTCCTACACGCACTTACCGAGGTCATATAAGAGATAAGAAAGGAGCAAAATCATGACAAAAACACCTGAAACAACAAAAACAGCAATTGCTCATGGGAATTATGTTCGCGGATCAGCCTCTAAAGTGAGAAGAGTTTTGGATCAGATAAGGGGTAGGTCTTATAGAGATGCATTGATTATGTTGGAATTTATGCCTTATAGATCTACAGACCCCATTACTAAAGTTCTACGATCTGCTGTTGCCAACGCAGAACATAACCTTGGAATGGATCCATCTACCTTAGTTATTTCCTCTGCATGGGCTAATAGTGGTCCAGTAATGAAAAGGTATAGGCCCAGAGCTCAAGGTCGAGCTTTTTCAATAAAAAAACAGACTTGCCACATCAGTATTTCTGTTGAATCTGCTCCTATTCAAACTAATGCGGAGGTACAAAACTAATGGGACATAAAATTCATCCTTCTGGACTAAGATTAGGAATTACACAAGAGCATCGCTCTAAGTGGTTTGCTACTTCTAAAACATATCCAATTCTTCTCCAAGAAGATTTTAAAATTCGTACCTTCATACAAAAAAAATATGGAGCAGCAGGAATTAGCGATGTTTTAATAGCTAGAAAAGCTGACCAACTGGAACTTGAATTAAAAACAGCAAGACCAGGAGTTATAGTAGGAAGACAAGGAAGTGGGATTGAAGAATTAAGATCTGGCATTCAAAAAACTATAGGGGATAGAACAAGGCAAGTAAGAATAAACGTTGTTGAAGTTGA
Organism: Prochlorococcus sp. AG-355-O17; assembly: GCA_003280655.1. Classification (GTDB taxonomy): domain Bacteria; phylum Cyanobacteriota; class Cyanobacteriia; order PCC-6307; family Cyanobiaceae; genus Prochlorococcus_A. Next base: position 246,461 of record QCEK01000001.1, on the reverse strand, counting down.
ACGGGTGGATGCTGATGCTTTTTTACTTGCTGAATATATTGCTCAACAACTTGAAAAAAGAGTCGCCTTTAGAAGAACGATAAGGATGGCCTTACAAAGGGCTCAAAGGGCTGGAGTCTTAGGTCTTAAAATTCAAGTAGGGGGAAGGTTGAATGGTGCTGAAATAGCTAGAACTGAATGGACTAGAGAAGGTAGAGTTCCATTACATACATTGAGAGCTGAAATTGACTATGCAACACGAGAAGCTAATACAACTTACGGGGTTCTAGGTATTAAAGTTTGGGTTTTCAAAGGTGAAGTTCTTCCTAAAGAAGAACAAACTATCCCTGTGGGTGCGAGCCCTAAGAGGAAAGCTAGTAGAAGACCTCAGCAATTTGAGGATCGTTCAAATGAGAATTCATAGGAGGTATAAAAATGCTTAGTCCAAAACGTACTAAATTCCGTAAACAACATAGAGGCAGGATGAGGGGTGTAGCCTCAAAAGGTAATACTATTGCATTCGGTCAATTTGCTCTCCAAGCTCAAGACTGTGGCTGGGTAACTGCACGTCAGATTGAAGCAAGCAGAAGAGCTATGACCAGATATATTAAACGTGGTGGTCAAATCTGGATAAGAATTTTTCCTGATAAACCCGTGACAATGAGACCTGCAGAAACCAGAATGGGTTCTGGTAAAGGTAATCCAGAGTTTTGGGTAGCAGTTGTAAAACCTGGAAGGATACTTTTTGAAATGGGTGGTGAGGATATCACTGAGGAAACTGCAAAAGAAGCTATGCGTCTGGCTCAATACAAACTTCCTGTAAAAACTAAATTTATCTCCATTGATAAAAATCTAGAAAATTCCTCCCAAGAAAATACAAAAAATAGTAAAAAATCTCAAGAGGAGGTTAAACAATGAAAAACTCAGAGTCACTAAAGGAATTAAAAAAATTAAATTCTGAACAAATTACTGAAAAGATTGACCAATTACGAAAAGATCTTTTTGATTTGAGATTCAAGCAAGCTACAAGACAGCTCAATGAAACTCATAAATTTAAAATTATCAAGAAACAAGTTGCGCAATTACTCACTCTCAGTAAGAGTCAATCTGCTTCTAAAACAACTTCCGATTAATTATTAGTTATGGCACTTAAAGAAAGAATTGGTACTGTTGTCAGCGACAAAATGGATAAAACAGTTGTTGTTGCTGTTATTAACAGATATCCACATCCCACTTATAAAAAAATTGTAAGTAGAACTACACGATATAAGGCGCATGATCCAGAAAATACATGCGTTTTAGGTGATCGAGTTAAAATTAGAGAAACTAGACCGCTTAGTGCTCAAAAAAGATGGGCCATTGAAGAGATTCTCAATAAAACAAGTCAGGCTAAGGAGGTTAAAAAATGATTCAACAAGAAACTTATTTAACAGTTGCCGATAATAGCGGAGCAAAAAGACTCCAATGTATTAGGGTTTTAGGTTCTAATAGAAGGTATGCACATGTCGGGGATGTAATCGTAGCAACTGTAAAAGATGCTCTTCCTAATATGGGAGTTAAGAAATCTGAAGTTGTTAAAGCTGTTATCGTCAGGACTAAAGCAACATTAAGAAGAAATACTGGTAATTCAATCAGATTTGATGACAATGCGGCAGTATTGATTAATGAAGATAAGAATCCAAAAGGTACTAGAGTCTTTGGTCCTGTAGCTAGAGAACTGCGGGATAAAAATTATACAAAGATTGTTTCTCTTGCTCCGGAGGTGATTTAAATGTTGGATTCATTAAAGCAAAAGAAAAATTTCCAGAGAATAAAAATGAGAATCAAAACTGGAGATTTGGTAAAAGTAATTAATGGCAAGGACAAAGGGAAAACTGGTGAAGTTTTAAAGACTATCCCTCTTGAAAATAGAGTAGTTGTAAAGGGAATTAACCTTAGGACCAAACATGTAAAACCAACTCAGGAAGGGGAAACTGGAAGAATTCTTACAGAAGAAGCATCTTTACATGCATCAAATGTAATGTTTTTTTCAAAGGATAAAAATCTTACAAGTAAGATTGAATACTTTATTGATAAAGAGGGGGTTAAGAAAAGAAGATTGAAGAAAACTGGTGAAGTAATTGATTAATTATTCATCAGAAACCAGATTTCAACTTTTTCTAATTTATCAATTCTGACAAAGACCAGAATTAACAAAAAATTATGACTCTAAAAAATCGCTACAAAGAATCAATAAGACCAAAACTTTTAAAGGACCTTGGTCTTAAAAATATTCATCAAGTACCTAAAGTTGTCAAAGTCAACGTTAACAGAGGTCTTGGTGAAGCAGCTTCGAATTCGAAAGCTCTTGAAGCCTCTTTAAATGAAATGGCAACAATTACAGGACAAAAGGCTTTAGTAACTAGGGCCAAAAAAGCTATCGCGGGTTTTAAAATTCGTGAAGGTATGCCAATTGGTTGTACTGTAACTTTGAGAGGAGACAGGATGTATTCTTTTTTGGAGAGATTTATAAATCTAGCTTTACCAAGAATAAGAGACTTTAGAGGAGTTAATCCAAAAAGTTTTGATGGGAGAGGTAATTACACCGTTGGCGTGAAAGAGCAATTGATTTTTCCTGAAATCTCTTTTGATAAAATAGATTCAATAAGAGGTATGGATATAACTATTGTCACTAGTGCAAAATCAGATCAAGAAGGTAAAGCTCTTTTGCAGGAGTTAGGAATGCCTTTTAGTAAGAATTAAATTAAAACTATGTCAAATCACGATCCTATTTCCGATATGCTTACTCGAATTAGAAATGCGAGTCAAAAAAAGCATACCACCACAACAATCCCAGGTTCAAAAATGTCCTTAAGTATCGCCAAAGTACTTCAAAAAGAGGGGTTCATTTCTGATATTAATGAGGAAGGTGAAGGTTATAAATCACAAATAATACTAGGCCTCAAATATAGTGGAAAAAACAAATTTCCTACTATTCGATCTATGCAAAGAGTTAGTAAACCTGGTTTGAGAATATATAAAAATACCAGAGGTTTACCAAAAGTTCTTGGAGGTCTTGGAGTTGCCATAATATCAACTTCTAAAGGAGTTATGAGTGATCGCGATGCTAGAAAGCAAGGCATTGGCGGCGAAGTCCTCTGCTATGTTTATTAAGGAGAATTAATTATGTCAAGAATCGGAAAAACACCAGTACTTATTCCAGAGAAAGTTACAGTTGATTTTGATGGATTAACAGTTACAGTTAAGGGCCCAAAGGGTGAGTTAAAACGTCTCATGCCTGATGGAGTTAGGTTTGATAAGAAAGATAATACTGTTGTTGTAAGTCCTACCACAACCAAAATATATTCAAGGCAGAGACATGGTTTATGTAGAGCTTTAATTGCAAATATGGTTGAAGGGGTTACTCAAGGTTTTTCAAAGAAACTAGAAATTGTAGGCGTTGGATCAAGAGCACAAGTAAAAGGTAAAAATCTAGTTGTAAGTGCAGGATATAGTCACCCTGTAGAAATGACCCCCCCTGATGGTATAACATACAAGGTTGAGAGTAATACAAACGTTACCGTATCTGGAATTGATAAGGAAATTGTTGGCAATGAAGCAGCAAAAATCAGATCAATTAGACCTCCAGAGCCATATAAAGGTAAAGGAATTAAATATCATGATGAGAGAATTCTCAGAAAAGCTGGTAAATCTGGCAAAAAATAATTCCAATTAAAAAAATGACCAAACTTTCCAGAAAATTACAAACCCAAAAGAGACATAGAAGATTAAGGAGATTCTTAATTGGAGATGCAACTCGTCCAAGATTGTCTGTTTTTCGCTCTAATAACCACATTTATGCTCAGGTTATAGATGATAGCGCTCAAACAACTATTTGCTCAGCTTCAACTGTTGATAAAGAACTAAGAGAAAAATCTGAGAAATTATCTTCTGATTGTAATTCTTCTTCTATTGTTGGAAAATTATTAGCAAAGAGAGCGATAAAAAAAGGTATTAAGCAAGTAATTTTTGACCGTGGAGGTAATTTATATCACGGTAGAGTAAAGGCACTTGCAGATGCTGCTCGTGAAGCCGGCCTAGAATTCTAAATTTTTAATTTTTTACTATGACTGACACTCCAACAAAACAAGAAATTCAATCCAAGAACGATAATGTTCCTGCAGCTACGCCCGTAGAACAAAAAAAGAATAATCGTAATGATCGAAAAAGAAATAGAAGAGGTGATTCAAAAAATCTAGAGAGAGATTCTGATTGGCAAGAAAGAGTTGTTCAAATTCGACGAGTTTCTAAGACTGTTAAGGGTGGAAAAAAAATGAGTTTTAGAGCAATTGTTGTAGTAGGTAACGAAAAAGGTCAAGTTGGAGTTGGAGTTGGTAAAGCAGGGGATGTTATTGGTGCGGTGAGAAAGGGAGTTTCAGATGGCAAAAAGAATCTTGTAAGGGTTCCCTTAACCCCAAATAATTCAATACCGACTCTATCTTTAGGTCGAGATGGTGCGGCTAATGTTCTAATTAGACCAGCTGCCCCAGGTACAGGAGTAATTGCTGGTGGTTCAATAAGAACAGTTTTAGAATTAGCCGGCATAAAAAATGTTTTAGCAAAAAGATTGGGTAGTAAAACACCTTTGAATAACGCTAGAGCTGCTATGGTAGCTCTTTCTCAATTAAGAACACACAAATCTGCCTCTAGGGAGAGGGGCATCTCACTTGAACAGCTCTATTCTTAAAATTATGACTTCAACATTAAATTCACTTAAATCAAACTCTGGCTCGAGAAAGAAAAAACTAAGAAAGGGTAGAGGAATTGCAGCCGGTCAGGGTGCATCATGTGGTTTTGGAATGAGAGGACAAAAGTCACGTTCTGGAAGACCTACACGTCCAGGTTTTGAAGGTGGCCAAATGCCCTTATATAGAAGAGTTCCCAAATTAAAGCACTTTGAAATAATTAATCAAAAGAACTTTTCCATAATAAATTTAGAAAAATTAAATGATTTCAAAGATAACGATACAGTTAACCTTGACTCACTAGTTAAGAAAGGATTGATCTTCAAGCCCAAATTTCCTTTAAAAATCCTTGGAAATGGAAAAATTAATGTAAAGCTAAAAGTCCAAGCTCATGCATTTACAAAAGTTGCAAAACAAAAAATTGAGGACGCAGGTGGATCCTGCGAGCTTATAAATAATTAATAAATTTACTAAAAATTTAGGTAAACCTTAAAATGTTTGTCAACAAAAGTAGAAATCCTAGCGCTTCTGAAATACTTTCCCAATTATTTTTAAATAAAGAGTTAAGGAGTAGAGTTTTAACTACTTTAGGTCTGCTCCTTTTAGTAAGACTTGGTATATATATCCCTATGCCTGGTATTGATAGGGTCGCTTTTAAAAGTTTTATAGATCAAGGGGGGCAATTAATAGGTTTTTTAGATATTTTTACTGGAGGAGGAATTTCAACCTTAGGAATATTCGCATTAGGCATACTTCCCTTTATTAACGCATCAATTATTATTCAGCTTCTCACAGCTTCATTGCCTGTGCTTGAAGATTTACAAAAAAATGAAGGAGAAGCGGGGAGAAGAAAAATTGCTCAAATAACTAGATATGTTTCATTAGGATGGGGTTTTTTGCAAAGTATAATTTTTTCCTTAATTCTCAGACAATATGCTATTGAGGGGATAAGTGAAACTACATTTGTCTTGCAAACCTCCATTGCCTTGGTTACTGGCTCAATGTTAGTAATGTGGTTTAGTGAAATTATTACGGAAAAAGGGATAGGTCAAGGTGCTTCACTGGTAATTTTTTTGAATATTGTTTCGACTTTACCTAAGGCTCTAAGTTCAACCATTGAAAAAGCTCAAACCGGCGATAGAGGAGATGTTTTAGGTATAGCAGTTTTACTTGGAGTATTTTTACTGACAATTGTTGGGATCATTTTTGTCCAAGAGGGCGCAAGACGCATTCCTATTGTTAGTGCAAAAAGGCAGATAGGAAGTTCAACACTACTTCCTACAAGGCAAAGTTATTTACCTTTGAAATTAAATGCAGGAGGAGTCATGCCTATAATATTCGCATCTGCTTTAATCTTTTTACCTATAACTATTGCAAATGTTACGGGTAATCCAGTCTTAATAAAGTTAGCCAGTAGTTTAAATCCCGGATCTTCTAATCCGTGGCCATATGCTCTTACATTCTTCTCCTTGATTTTAGGATTCTCTTATTTTTATGCATCTCTTACTATCAATCCAGTTGATGTAGCTTCAAATTTAAAGAAAGGAGGAGTAGCGATTCCAGGCGTTAGACCAGGAACAAATACAGCCAACTACCTATCAGGTATACAAAATAGGTTGACTTTATTGGGAGGATTATTTCTGGGTTCAGTAGCTATAATCCCAGCTGCAGTAGAAAGAGCTACTAATGTTCAGACCTTTCAAGGTTTAGGAGCAACTTCATTGCTTATTCTTGTGGGTGTTGCTATTGATACTGCTAAGCAAATTCAAACTTACGTTATTTCACAAAGGTATGAGGGACTAATTAACAATTAATGAAGAAACATATACTATTTTTAGGAGCTCCTGGAGCAGGGAAAGGGACTCAAGCGGAATTGCTTAGTCAAAGTAATTCTTATTTACACCTTTCTACTGGTGAATTATTAAGAAAAGAAATCGAAATGAATACTGCCCTTGGTATTCAGGTAAAGGATATTATGAATCGAGGGGAACTTGTTAGTGATGAACTCGTATTAAAGATAGTAAGACAAAATTTAGTCAAGGATAACAAAGGTTGGATTCTAGATGGTTACCCAAGAAATTTATCTCAAGTAAATTCATTGAATGAAGTCTTAAATGAAATAAATCAACCTTTGGAATTAGTTTTTTATTTAGATATCCCGGAAGAAGTACTAATTAAGCGTTTGCTTTTGAGAGGTAGAAAAGATGATACGGAAGAGACAATTAAAACAAGAATTGACATTTATAAAAAAACTACAGAACCATTGATTCGATATTTTAAAGACCTCTCATTGTTGGAATATATTGATGCTGATAGAGATTTAAAAACTATTTCCTCTGATATCAAACTAAAAATGGCTTGATGATGATGTAGAATATAGTATTAACGTTTTATTTGTTAAACCCCTATGAAGGTCAGATCTTCAGTCAAAAAAATTAGTCCTGACGATCAGATCGTGAGGAGAAGAGGTAAAATCTATGTTATTAACAAGAAAAGACCTCGCAATAAACAGCGTCAGGGTTAAATTTTAACCCTTAAATTCAAACTTTTAATTATTCAAAAAACGTGGCCAGGATTGCAGGAATTGACATACCTCGCGAAAAGCGAGTTGAAATTGCACTAACATACGTCTATGGAATTGGTTTAACGAGATCGAAGCTAATTCTTGCTAATACGGGTGTAAACCCAGATACTCGTGTAAAAGACCTTTCAGATTCTGATGTGCAAAAACTAAGAGGTGCCACAGAAGATTTCACTTTAGAAGGGGATTTGAGAAGAAAAGAGGGAATGGCTTTAAAACGTCTACAAGATATAGGGTGTGTAAGAGGAAGAAGACATAGAATGAGTCTTCCAGTAAGGGGTCAAAGAACTAGAACCAATGCAAGAACAAGGCGGGGTTCTAGGAAAACAGTTGCTGGAAGAAAAAAATAAATAACTAAATCTATTTACAAATTGAAGCATTAACTTAAAACATCATGGCAGCTACAGTAAAAAAAACAGGTTCAAAGAAATCTAAACGTAATGTACCTAATGGTGTGGTACACATCCAGAGCACATTTAATAATACTATCGTCTCAATTACTGATACCTCTGGTCATGTAATTTCTTGGTCTTCTGCTGGCGCAAGTGGATTTAAAGGAGCTAGGAAAGGCACCCCATTTGCTGCGCAAACAGCTGCCGAAGCTGCAGCTAGAAGAGCACTTGATCAAGGTATGAGACAAATAGAAGTACTAGTTAGAGGGCCTGGCGCAGGTAGGGAAACGGCCATAAGAGCTTTACAAGTGGCCGGATTAGAAATAACTCTAATAAGAGATGTCACTCCATTACCTCATAATGGATGTAGAAGACCTAAACGAAGACGCGTTTAGGTCTTAACCATTCTCAACCCCCCAAAAAAAACTCTTAACCTCATTATTTTCCGTGTTGCAATACCAGATTGACAGAATCGACCATCAAATAGCAGATGATCGCTCCCAAACAGGAACTTTTTTAATTGGCCCACTAGAAAGGGGACAAGCTACAACTTTGGGTAATTCTCTTAGAAGAGTCCTTATGGGAGGACTGGAAGGGAGTGCAGTTACTGCAGTAAGAATAGCAGGAATTAATCATGAATATGCCACTATTCCTGGAGTTAGAGAAGACGTTTTAGATATTCTTCTTAATTGCAAGCAACTATCAATAAATAGTTCAAATCCAGAGCTAGAAATCGGCAGGTTAGTAGCGAGTGGTCCAATGGAGGTTAAGGCAAATGACATCCAATTCTCTTCTCAAGTTGAAATTGTTGATGGTGAAAAACCGATTGCGACTATCCAGGAGGGTCATAACTTAGAGTTGGAAATCCATGTTGAAAGAGGTGTTGGATATAGACCCGTAGACCGCAAGAGTGAAGAAACAACTGCAATTGATTTACTTCAAATAGATGCTGTATTTATGCCAGTGAAGAGAGTTAATTTTACGATTGACGAAACTGCTGTAGCAGAAGGTGGTACGGGAAGAGAAAGATTAAAAATGGAAGTCGTAACAGATGGTTCAACAAGTCCTGACGATGCTATTGCTGAAGCTGCAAATCAGTTAATAGAACTTTTTCAACCCCTTGCTACTGTCACAATGGTTGAGGAAATTCCTGAAGAACCTGAACCATCTCCTGAAGCTCAAATTCCTCTAGAGGAACTAAACTTGTCCGTTAGAGCATATAATTGTTTGAAAAGGGCGCAAGTTAACTCAGTTTCAGATTTAATGGGCTTCAGTTATGAAGATCTTCTTGAAATTAAGAACTTTGGCTCTAAATCTGCAGATGAGGTTATTGAGGCTCTTGAGCGCATCGGCATTTCTATTCCACAAAGCAGAACATCTGTTTAACAATTTTAAAGATTATGAGACACCAACTTAGAATTCCATTATTAAGTAAACCTGCTGACCAGAGGAAAGCACTTCTAAGAGGTTTAACTACTCAATTAATTAGGGAAGGTAGAGTAACTACAACAAAAGCTCGTGCTAAAGCTTTAAGAAATGAAGCTGAAAGAATGATTTCACTCGCTAAAGATGGAAGTTTGGCCTCTCGGAGAAGGGCTATTGGATATATTTATGATAAAAAATTAGTTCATTCATTATTTGAAAAAGCAAAGGAAAGATATGGAGACAGAGATGGTGGTTATACACGCATAGTAAGAACTGTATCTAGAAAAGGTGATAACGCTCAGATGGCCATAATCGAGCTTGTTTAAGTTAGTTAATTAAAGGGGCTTTTACTTAAAAATAACTTTTGAAAAGAGTAGCTTTACTAGTCCAATATGAAGGAACTCATTATTCAGGTTGGCAAAAACAAAAAAATGCAACTACTGTTCAAGAAATTTTAGACAGATCTCTCTTAAAGATTACGAATCATACAGTAAAGACTTTTGCAGCAGGTAGGACTGATGCTGGGGTTCATGCATCAGGTCAAGTAGTACACTTTGATGTTGATTGTGTTGTTCCAGGAAATAGTTATTCTGATATCTTAAATAGTCTCTTACCCTCATCAATTAGGATCTTGGAATCAGTTGAAGTAAAAGATAGTTGGCATGCATGCTACTCAGCAATGTATAGACATTATCGATATGTCATCAATAACAGTAAATTCCCAAACTTGTTCATCAATAATTGGTCATGGCATAGATATCAAAAAGTATTAGATGAAGTTTTAATGTTAAATGCATCCAAGAAAATGATTGGAGAACATGATTTTTTTGCTTTTCAGAAAAGTGGTAGTAATAGAACAAATTCAATTACAAAAATAAAAAATATAGATATTAAAAGAGTTGAAGATTTGATTTTTGTTGATATTAAAGCTACTGGTTTTCTATATGGAATGGTCCGCTTAATTATTGGTCAACTAGTTTTAGTTGGAGAAAACAAAATATCGCCAGAAATTTTTACAGATAGATGGGTAAACAAAAAGAAAAATGATGTTAAAGAATCTGCTCCAGCTAAGGGGTTATGTTTTGTAAATGCTGTTTATGAAGAAAATGTTTTTAAAAAGATTAATAACAATGATTTTTTCCCTGTATTTTTAATTAAGGGTTTTTCTTAAGTAAGTTTTAATTAAGAGAATTTTTTGTGTAAATCATTCAATACTGTTGTTTAATATTCCTTCAATAAGGTAGAATTTAAGACTAATTTAAATTTATTTGCAGAAATTTGGTAAATGAATAAAACAATTACTCCATCTTTAGAAACAATTGAAAGAAATTGGTTTTTAGTTGACGCAAAAGATAAGACTCTTGGTAGACTTGCTACAGAAATTGCAACTGTATTAAGAGGTAAGAATAAACCAACATTTACACCTCATTTAGATACTGGAGATTTTGTCATTGTATTAAATGCCGAGAAAGTTGAGGTAACAGGTAAAAAAGCATCACAAAAATTGTACAGGAGACATTCTGGAAGACCAGGAGGAATGAAAATTGAAAAATTTGAGTCTTTACAAGAAAGAATTCCTGAAAGAATCATCGAGCAAGCTGTTAAGGGCATGCTGCCTCATAATTCTTTAGGAAGACAGCAGTTTAAAAAACTAAAAGTTTATAAAGGTGCTGATCATCCTCATGCTGCTCAGAATCCTGTATTATTAAATAGTTAATTTATCAAAATGAATAGTCAAATAAAAAACAAAGCTGTGTATTGGGGAACTGGAAGAAGAAAAACTTCAGTAGCTAGAGTTCGCTTGATTCCAGGAAATGGAATTATAAAAATTAATGGTCGTTCTGGAGATGATTATTTAAACTTTAATCCCCTGCACTTAAATTCAATAAAAGCACCTTTGCAAACATTAGGCCTTGAAAATTCTTATGATATTTTGGTAAATGTTTTTGGTGGTGGATTGACTGGCCAAGCAGATGCTATAAAGCAAGGTGCAGCTCGAGCACTTTGCGAATTATCTCCTGACAATAGGAAACCGCTAAAAACTGAAGGCCATCTGAGTAGAGATCCTAGAGCTAAGGAAAGAAGAAAATATGGTCTTAAAAAAGCAAGAAAAGCTCCTCAATTCTCTAAACGTTAAAGGAATTTAAAATTATGCCAAAATCAGAAATTCATCCAAAATGGTATCCAGATGCAAAAGTTATTTGTAATGGAGAAGTTGTAATGACTACTGGCTCCACCCAGCCTGAATTACATGTTGATGTTTGGAGTGGAAATCATCCCTTCTTCACAGGAACTCAAAAGATTCTGGATACAGAAGGTAGGGTTGATAGGTTTATGAAAAAATATGGAATGGGTTCAGCTAATTCAGCCACATCAAAAGATCAAAAAGAAGAAAAAGATTCTAAAAAATAGAATTTTCAAAAATTAAGCACAATTTCAATTGGAATACTCAACATTAATTGCAAGGTTGAAAACTGCTTCAGAAAGTTTTGAAAATTTGGAAGTGCAACTTGCAGATCCTGATATAGCTAATGATCCAAAAAAATTAGAATCCATAGCAAGAGAAAGGTCAAAATTGGAACCTTTGGTGATTGATTTTAATAAGTTGCTGGATACTGATAAAGAAATCGAAGATTCAAAAAATCTACTAAAAGAGAATAGAAATGATAAAGAAATGGAATCGTTGATAAATGAGGAGTTAATAATTCTAGAGGAATCTAAGATTGAACTGATTCAAAAAACCACAATCGCCTTATTGCCAAAAGACCCAAGAGATGAAAGAAGTGTAATGTTAGAAATCAGAGCCGGTGCTGGAGGCAACGAGGCTTGTATCTGGGCGGGTGATTTAGCAAGAATGTATGAAAGATATGGACAAAAAATTGGATGGTCTGTAAAACCTGTTAGTGCTTCCGAGTCAGATATGGGTGGATTTAAGGAGCTAGTTATCTCCGTTAAGGGAGATTCTGTTTATAGTCAACTTAAATTTGAGGCTGGTGTACATAGAGTCCAAAGAGTTCCAGCTACTGAATCTCAAGGTAGAGTTCACACCTCTACAGCTACAGTTGCTGTTATGCCTGAGGCTGATCCTGTTGAGGTTAAAATAGATCCAACAGATCTAGAGGTTGGAACAGCAAGATCAGGAGGTGCAGGGGGACAAAATGTTAATAAGGTAGAGACAGCTATTGATCTTCTCCATAAGCCTACAGGTATAAGAGTTTTTTGTACTCAAGAGAGATCACAGTTGCAAAATCGCGAACGAGCAATGGAAATTTTAAGAGCTAAATTGTATGAAATTCAATTAAAAGAAGCCAATGCAAAAGAGAGATCACAAAGGCTTTCCCAGGTTGGAACAGGCGATAGAAGTGAAAAAATTAGAACTTATAATTTTAAAGATAACAGGACAACTGATCATAGATTAGGTTCCAATTTTTCTCTTGAGCCAATTCTTGCTGGTCAATTAGAAGAAGTGATTAATGCATGCATAGCGCAAGAACAAAAAAGAATGATGGAAGATTTTAATAAAGAAGTAAATTAAGATTTTTTTATTAAATTGCAACCCCTATTACATATTTACTCCATTCTTTATGCTTGCCAGAGTCAATTTGTCTTGTAGCTTCAAAATTTAGATTACTTAATGGACGATAAGGCCGACGTTTTAATGGCATATTCGCTTCTTCGGGGGTTCGATTACCTTTTTGTACATTACATCTAAGACATGCAGTAGTAACATTTTCCCAGTTATCTGTTCCACCTCTGCTTCTCGGCAAAACATGATCTATTGATAGGTCATTACCCCTATAGTTACAGTATTGGCAAGAATTATTATCTCTCAGAAGAATATTTTTTCTTGTTAGAGAAACCTCTCTAAAAGGAACTTTGACGTAGTAACGAAGTCTAATAACTGTCGGCAACTTTTTCCCGCTATGAATTGAATATGTTTTGTCTTCCTCTAAGCTTTCTGCTTTACCTTTAATCATCAAAATTACAGCTCTTCGCCAGGAAGTGATGTTTAAAGGTTCATAAGATGCATTTAAAACTAGAGTCTGGCCCATGCCAAAATTCAATTTACATGTCATGCTAACTGTATATTTCAATAAGCGCATATATTTGTGCAAAGTTAATGCAAAATAGGCAAACAAATCAGGTATTTAATTTTGACAAATTTCCAAATTTTGAAAAAGATATAGATCTAAAACAAAGAGCATGGATTGAAGTTAAAGGTAAAGCAATAGAAACAAACGTTAGAAAGTTAAGATCAAAATTAAGTAAAAATTGTCAATTTATGGCAGTCGTTAAAGCTGATGGATATGGACATGATGCGAAATTAGTATCAGATTATGCTATCAAAGGTGGAGCATCTCAATTAGGTGTTGCCACATTAAATGAAGGCATTAAGCTTCGTTCCTCTGGAGTTAAAAAACCAATACTTATCCTTGGAAATCTTTATACGAAAAGGGATCTCATTATATGTTTTAAAAATGATCTTATGCCAACTATCAGTAGTATAAGAGAATGTTTAATTTGCAATAACATTGGTAAGCAATTTGGATTGAAATTTCTTTTACATCTTAAAGTTGATACGGGAATGTCAAGATTAGGATTTGAATACAGTAAATTTGTTCAGCAATTTGAAAAAATTAAATCTTTTGAGAACATTTTAATAGGGGGAATATATAGTCATTTATCTTCTGCAGATGAAGCTAACGCATTAGATCCTAAAAGTATTACACAACTACAAAGACTGAAGTTTAATGAAATGTTAAAGCAAATTAATTTTGATCGAAATAATGAAATTAAGATTCATTTGGCTAATTCTGCAGGAATGCTTATAAACAAAGATTTTCATTTTCACATGGTACGTGTTGGGCTTTCTATGTATGGATACAGTCCTTTAGACAAAATAGATAAAAATTTATCACTTAAACCAGCTTTATTTTTGAAAGCTAAAGTAGCTTTTATTAGAACTATTGATCAAGGAGTTGGTGTAAGTTATGGAAGTAAATTTGTAAGTCATAGAAAAACTAATTTAGCTGTATTAAGTATTGGATACGCAGATGGAGTACCAAGAAATCTTTCAGGAAAGATAAACGTTATTCATAATGATAAACTTTATCCCCAAGTTGGATCCATAACTATGGATCAAATGATGGTGGACATAACAGGTTCAAGTGAAATTAAAGTTGGGAGTACTATGGTATTACTAGGATCTGATGGAGATAAAACAATTTCTCCTCTTGAATGGGCAAGAAAATCTAATACCATAGCGTGGGAAATTCTTTGTTCTTTTAAAAATAGATTACCGAGAGTTCAAGTTGATTAGACATTTCGATTAAATAAAAAATTTTGAATGTTTGCAAAAAAATTGATAATGTATAAGAATTGGAGAGGTGGCTGAGTGGTTGAAAGCGGCTCCCTGCTAAGGAGTTACAGGAGGTAACTTTTGTCGAGGGTTCGAATCCCTCCCTCTCCGTTATTTATTTAGAAAATTTTTAATTAATATTTGTTTTAAAACAAGTCAAGATTAATATCTTTAAGGTCATAAATAGAATTCAAAATTAAATCAGCGCCTGCATTTCTAAGATTTGTTTCGTAAGAATTACGTTCTTTTAATCGAGAATTTAAATGTAAATGAGGTGGAGCTATTCCGATACTTATGAATTTCTGAGATGTTATTTCCTTTCTAGCATTTACAACTGTATTTATATCTGCAATAGTATCTCCTACATATGCAATGGGAATATTTGATTCGCCAAGTTTATCTCCAATAAGCTTTTTTGATAAGTTAATAAAACCTTTTGGATCAGGCTTGTCAGGGGCATCTCCCATAGATATTAATGGTGGTGATTTTAGTCCAAGTCTTTTTTCTAAAACAAATTTTGCAGAAGCAGACTCTGCACCACTAACAAAACCCCAGATTATTCCATTACTTTGAATTAAATCAAAAAACTTTTTATCAACTAATAACTCCTCGTTTGTTATGAAACCAGACCAATATTTACTATCTTTATTTGGATCTCCACCAAAGTAAAACTCTTCAAAACATTTTACTATTTCCTCTCTTGGAGGAATTTTAAGGTTTAAGTTCTCTTTTTTTATAAATCTTTTTATAAGTTCTAAACTTAAATCCCAGTCATTATTCCAGATCCCTTCATTTTTTGCATTATCAATATCTAAATAACTTGGCTCCCATCCGGAAAATTTGTAAACCGTTTTTTTTAATGAAAGTCTATAGCTATTTTCTACACTGCGGATTACCCCATCAATGTCAAACAAAATTAAACCAATATTTTTCAATTAATTTTCTCAAATCATCATTATAAAGGATTAGTGTTCTTGTAAAGAAAAAGCAAAGAAAAACATTCTATTTATAAAATTATGGATTATCTAAAATTAATTTTGTAAATATCCTCTGGGAGTGAGAAATATTTCGTCAACTAAGGTTGTTTGAGAATTGCCAATAATAATAATTGACAACATATCAATCTCTTTAAAAGGAATAGTGTTTAAGGTAAAAAATTTTTTGGTTTGATTTTCTCTTCCTACTTGTCTAGCTAATAAAACTGGAGTATCACCATGCCTAGATTGTAAACATATATCTATTACACTTTTAAGCTGCCAATTTCTTTCAATGGATTGAGGATTA
The DNA here is from genome assembly GCA_003280655.1 of Prochlorococcus sp. AG-355-O17. Classification (GTDB taxonomy): domain Bacteria; phylum Cyanobacteriota; class Cyanobacteriia; order PCC-6307; family Cyanobiaceae; genus Prochlorococcus_A. Next base: position 230,717 of record QCEK01000001.1, on the reverse strand, counting down.
AATAAAGCTATTACAAAGTCGCCCAAAAGAGCTCCTTTAATTCTTTTTTCTATTAAAGACCATGGAGTTAATTTATCGCTTAAGCTTACTGAACAAAAGTCATTCATTAGTGGTGCGCCACTAATTGCAGCAGCTAATTGAACACTACTTATACCTGGATGCACTTCAAAGTAAGGTCTATATTCTTTTTTGATTTTTTGTAGTAATTCTAAAAGTAAACCTGCCATTCCATAAAATCCAGATTCACCTGAAGAAATTAAAGCCACTTTTATTCCTTCTTCAGCTAGTTTAATTGCTTTACTGCATCTCTCTTTTTCCTCAGTAAGTTTACTTTCAATTAAAACGTGATCATTCCTTTTTAAGGGTTTTATTAAATCTAAATACATTTTGTATCCAATCCAAACAGTACATCTTGAAAGTGCTTTTCTTGCATTATTGGTTAGGAAGGAGATATCACCGGGCCCACTTCCAATAATATGGATCTCACCATGGGTTGGATTATATTGATTTTTTGATTCTGCTACAGCGATAGTTACTGCCCCAGATTGATTTTTGAAAATTTTTTTTTCTTTTAATAATTTTGATTCTTCTCCAGCTGCGAGTAAGCAAGAGGCTTCTGCTACAGAAGGTGTACCAATTTCCTTTTGCACGACATTTGATGGATTTGGAACAATTATTGTTGAAAGATCTTTTTTACTAAAAAACTTTATAGGCAAGTTTTTCTCTTCAGAAAGTTCTAAAATTCCTTTCTCATCTTTTTTTATATTTATAGTTGCAAATCCAGCAATTGATTGCTGCGATAAATTTCCTGACTCCAAAAGATTATTTAAAGAATTTGCTATTAATTCTTTGCTTGTATTTCTTTCACATCCAATGCCAATCCATAATACAGGCGGGTGCCAAGTTGTTCCATGATTTTCGAATATACTCACATGAAATGTTGAATCTGGTTTTTCAGTTTCTTTTTTATCAATTTGATTAATAATCTCAGCTGATTCTGAAGTTTTCCATAGGCTATTACCAGATAATTGTTTGCAAAATATTTCTTCGTTTTTAGCTTGTTTAATTACTAGTTTTGACCAATCGTTTATTTTGCCAGATCTTTTCCAACCCCATTGATTTCCAAATGCATCAAGATTTAAGAGGCTTTGATCATTGGAATTATTAGTTTCTATAATTTCGCCACCAAGTAAATTAGCAATTTGACATGAAATATTTTGCGTATTTGACTGATGTAAGCCAATTAATGGAACTATCTTGGAACATTTGTTATCTATAACTATTACTCCTGGATCTTGATCTTTAGAGGTTAAAAATGGATTTATTATGCGTATTGATGCAGCAATTGAGCCTATAAAAATTATTAAATCTATCTTCGACCATTTTTTTAGTAATATTTCTCTAGGTTTTTGTACTTGAATAAGTTCATTTTCCTTTCCATCCTCTTTTGAAGAACCCGCAATATATATGTCTTTGACAAATTCGGTTTTTTTAAGCCTTTTTAAAATTTCTTTTGAATTATTAGATAGACCTATCGCAATGCCTTTCAAATTAGAAACTATTTATAGTAACTTTGAAATTATATCCTGTCGCTGGATTTTAAAAATTTTCTTTGAAATATAAAAAAAAATTTAAGAAATTTATATAAATTTTGAGTAAAAATACTCATAATTTAGTCATAGACTACAATTTTACAAAATATTCATATAGTAACAATCATTAGAACATTTGTTACGTTAATGCATAACGAAAGAATCTTTGCCTTATTATTTTTGAAACGAATATCTAAAGTTCCGAAGGATTCGTTTTCTTGAACATTATCATTAAAAATAGGTTCAAGTTCCGATCAATCGGCTTTAATGTCAATTATTTTCGAGGTGCTAGATGACCATCAGCCCACCAGAAAGTGGAGAAAAAAACAAAAAAGTTTTGGAAGATCCTGTCAAGGCCGATCCAAGACCTATTGATTTTGCCAAATTAGATAAGCCAGGATTCTGGTCAAGTAAATTATCTAAAGGTCCGAAAACTACAACTTGGATCTGGAATTTGCATGCTGATGCACATGATTTTGATGTGCATACAGGCGATGCTGAAGAAGCAACAAGAAAAATCTTTTCAGCTCATTTTGGACATCTTGCAGTCATTTTTATATGGATGAGTGCTGCATTTTTCCATGGAGCAAGATTTTCTAATTACTCAGGTTGGTTAGCTGATCCAACTCATGTCAAACCAGGAGCTCAGCAAGTATGGGCAATCGTTGGTCAAGAAATGCTTAATGCTGACCTTGGTGCTAACTACAACGGTATTCAAATTAGTTCAGGAATATTCCACATGTGGCGAGCATGGGGAATCACTAATGAGAGTGAACTTATGGCTTTAGCAATAGGTGCTGTAGTAATGGCGGCACTTATGCTTCATGCTGGAATTTTTCATTATCACAAAGCAGCTCCTAAAATGGAGTGGTTTCAAGATATTGAGTCTATGCTTAACCACCACATAGCTGGTTTAGTAGGTTTAGGATCTTTAGCATGGGCTGGCCATTGTATTCATATTGGAGCTCCTACTGCAGCTCTCTTAGATGCAATTGATGCAGGCTCTCCCTTAGTTATTAATGGAAAAGAAATAGCAACTATTGCAGATATGCCTATGCCGCATCAACTCTGCGATCCACAAATTATCGGTCAGATATTTCCAGGATTAGCAAGTGGTACAGGTAATTTCTTTAGTTTAAATTGGTTAGCTTTCTCAGACTTCCTTACTTTCAAAGGTGGACTTAACCCTGTGACAGGAAGCTTGTGGATGACTGATGTTTCACATCATCATTTAGCTTTTGGTGTAATAGCGATAATAGGTGGTCATATGTACAGAACCAACTACGGTATTGGTCATAGTATGAAAGAAATATTAGATTCACAACAAGGAGACCCAATATTATTCCCTGCCCCTAAAGGTCATCAAGGTCTTTTTGAGTTCATGGCAGAAAGTAGACATGCTCAGCTATCAGTAAACCTAGCGATGCTTGGATCAATAAGCATACTTGTATCTCATCACATGTATGCGATGCCTCCATATCCTTATATAGCTACTGACTATATGACGGTTCTTGGATTATTTACCCATCACATGTGGATCGGTGGATTATTCATAGTAGGAGCAGGCGCGCATGCTGGAATTGCAATGGTTAGAGATTACGATCCAGCAAAACATATTGATAATGTATTAGACAGAATTCTTAAGGCCAGAGATGCTTTAATCAGTCACTTGAACTGGGTTTGTATGTGGTTAGGTTTCCATAGTTTTGGACTCTATATTCACAACGATACTATGAGAGCTTTGGGTAGACCCCAAGATATGTTTAGTGATTCTGCTATCCAACTTCAGCCAATCTTTGCTCAATGGGTACAGAGTATTCAAGCATCTGCTGTTGGGACTTCCCTTTTGGCAGGTACTGCAGAAGCTTTACCTCACAAAGCGTTAAGTGAAGTCTTTAATGGAAGTTTAGTAGAAGTTGGTGGAAAGGTAGCTATAGCACCAATTCCGCTAGGGACAGCTGATTTAATGATTCATCATATTCATGCTTTCCAAATCCATGTAACTGTTTTGATACTTCTTAAAGGAGTTCTTTATGCAAGAAGTTCAAGGTTGATTCCTGATAAAGCTTCTTTAGGATTTAGATTCCCTTGTGATGGTCCTGGAAGAGGTGGTACATGTCAAGTTTCTTCATGGGATCATGTTTTCTTAGCTCTCTTCTGGATGTATAACTGTTTATCAATAGTTATTTTCCACTTCTCTTGGAAAATGCAGAGTGATGTTTGGGGACTTACTGGTGGTAATTTTGCACAAAGTTCAATTACTATCAATGGTTGGTTAAGAGATTTCCTCTGGGCTCAAGCTTCTCAAGTGTTAACAAGCTATGGTCAATCAATAAGCATGTACGGTTTGATGTTCTTGGGAGCTCACTTTATATGGGCGTTCAGTTTAATGTTCCTCTTCAGCGGAAGAGGATATTGGCAAGAATTGTTCGAATCAATTGTTTGGGCACACAATAAATTAAAAGTTGCACCAACCATTCAACCTCGAGCTCTATCTATTACTCAGGGACGTGCAGTAGGTGTTACACACTTCCTTGTAGGTGGTATAGCTACCACATGGGCCTTCTTCCATGCTCGCCTTTTCGGGCTGGGCTAATAACCTGAACTTCACCTTTTTAATTCAATGGCAACAAAATTTCCATCATTTAGCCAGGGTCTAGCTCAGGACCCCACAACCCGACGAATATGGTACGGAATAGCTACTGCTCATGACTTTGAAAGTCATGACGGTATGACCGAAGAAAAACTTTATCAGAAGCTATTCTCTACACATTTTGGACATCTAGCAATAATTGCTCTCTGGGTAGCCGGTAACTTATTTCATATTGCTTGGCAAGGTAATTTTGAGCAATTTGTACTAGATCCAACTCATGTCCGCCCTATAGCTCATGCTATTTGGGACCCTCATTTTGGATCTGGCATAACAGAAGCAATGACACAAGCTGGAGCAAGCGGTCCAGTAAACATCGCTTATTCAGGTCTCTACCACTGGTGGTACACAATTGGAATGAGAACTAACGAGCAACTATTCCAAGCTTCAATATTTATGAGTATTTTGGCTTGTTGGACTCTATTTGCTGGTTGGTTACACTTACAGCCAAAATTCAGACCTTCTTTAGCTTGGTTTAAAAATGCAGAGTCAAGATTAAATCATCATTTAGCCGTCTTATTTGGTTTTAGTAGTATCGCTTGGACAGGCCATTTGGTTCATGTTGCTATACCTGAATCAAGAGGTCAGCATGTAGGTTGGGATAACTGGTTAACAGTGCTTCCTCACCCTGCAGGATTAGCTCCTTTCTTTACTTTAAACTGGGGAGCTTATGCTCAAAATCCTGATTCTTTAGATCAAGTATTTGGAACAGCTGAAGGAGCTGGAACAGCAATCTTTACTTTCTTAGGTGGTCTTCATCCTCAAAGTGAAGCATTATGGCTTACCGATATTGCGCATCACCATATTGCGATTGGAACAGTTTTTGTAATTGCTGGTCATATGTATAGAAATACTTTCGGTATTGGTCATAGCCTCAAAGAAATTACAGAAGCCCATAATACAAGACACCCCAATGATCCTCATAAAGGTAGTTTTGGAATTAACCACGATGGGATATATGAAACTGTAAATAATTCATTACATTTCCAACTTGGATTAGCATTAGCATCCCTTGGTGTAGCGACTTCTCTTGTAGCTCAACACATGGGTGCACTTCCTTCTTACGCTTTTATTGCCAGGGACTACACTACACAATCTGCTTTATATAGTCATCATCAGTACATAGCAATGTTCTTGATGGTTGGTGCATTTGCACACGGAGCTATTTTCTTTGTAAGAGATTATGATCCAGAATTAAATAAAGATAATGTATTGGCAAGAGTTCTTGGAACAAAGGAAGCTTTGATAAGCCATCTTAGTTGGGTAACAATGCTACTTGGATTTCATACTCTAGGAATTTATGTTCATAACGACGTTGTTGTAGCTTTTGGTAATCCTGAAAAGCAAATTCTAATTGAGCCAGTATTTGCTCAATTTGTTCAAGCTGCTCAAGGTAAAATGATGTACGGCTTTAATGCTTTATTATCTGATCCAACAAGTTCAGCAAGTCTCGCTGCTAATTCATTGCCAGGTAATCACTACTGGATGGATTTGATCAATAGACAAGATGCATTAAGTGCTTTCTTACCTATTGGTCCTGCAGATTTCTTAGTTCACCATGCTATCGCTTTAGGTCTTCATACAACAGCTTTAATACTTATCAAAGGAGCACTTGATGCTAGAGGAACAAAATTAATTCCTGATAAGAAAGATTTAGGTTATGCATTCCCTTGCGATGGTCCTGGACGTGGAGGTACTTGTGATAGTTCATCTTGGGACGCTATGTACTTAGCTATGTTCTGGGCATTAAATTTACTAGCATGGGTAACTTTCTACTGGCATTGGAAACATCTAGCAATTTGGCAGGGTAACGTAGCACAATTTAACGAATCAGGAACTTATCTAATGGGTTGGTTCAGAGATTATCTCTGGTTAAATTCTGCTCAACTTATTAATGGATATAATCCATTTGGAGTAAATTCCCTATCTCCTTGGGCTTGGATGTTCCTTTTCGGTCACTTAGTTTGGGCTACTGGTTTCATGTTCCTAATATCATGGCGTGGTTACTGGCAAGAATTAATTGAAACGTTAGTTTGGGCACATCAGCGTACTCCAATTGCTAACCTTGTTGGCTGGAGAGATAAGCCAGTTGCACTTTCAATTGTTCAAGCTAGATTAGTTGGACTAGCACATTTCACGATTGGAAACATACTTACATTTGGGGCATTTGTTATCGCATCCACTTCAGGTAAGTTTGGTTAAATTTTCCTTAAATAATTTAAATCACCACTTTTGTGGTGATTTTTTTTGTTTAATTTTAATGTTCTAAATTAAGTTAAAATTGTGTAATTATTATTAGATATAAATGTCAGACATAAAACAATTAATTTCTATTATCGTCCCTGTTTTCAATGAAGGCGAGAGTATTGGTCTTTTATTGGATGAAGTTATAAATGTAATGTCATCTCACAAATTTAATTTTGAATTGATTGTTGTAAATGATGGTTCAAAAGATAATACTCATCAAGTATTAAAGCAACTAACTCTCAAAATTAAAGAATTGTCAGTAATTTCCCTTCGCAAAAATTATGGTCAAACTGCTGCAATGTCAGCTGGCTTTGATAATTCTAAGGGCCATATTGTTATTACTTTGGATGGTGATTTACAGAATGATCCAAATGATATTCCTTTATTAATTTCAGAGATTAATAATGGTTTTGATTTGGTCTGTGGTTGGAGGTTTGATAGAAAAGATAAATTAATTAATAGAAAGATACCATCAAAAATAGCGAATAAGTTAATAGCTCACGTAACAGGTTTGAAGTTACATGACTATGGTTGCTCATTAAAAGCGTTTAAGAAAGAAATAATAGAAGATATAAAGTTATATGGAGAACTTCACAGGTTTTTGCCCGTTTTAGCAAATATTGAAGGTGCAAGAATCAAAGAAATTAAAGTAAATCATAGGAGCAGGCAATATGGATCTAGCAAATATGGAATTGATAGAACTTTTAGAGTTTTAATGGATTTACTAACTGTTTGGTTTATGACTAAATTTTTAACAAGACCGATGTATGGATTTGGTTTTGTTGGAATTATAAGTATTTTCTTTAGCCTTGCGATAAGTTCTTATTTGATAGTTTTAAAAATAATGGGTGAGAATATTGGAAATCGTCCGTTGCTGATGTTTGCATTAATATTAGGAATTGCTGGTGTTCAATTATTTAGCTTTGGATTGTTGAGTGAACTTTTAATTAGGACATATCATGAAAGTCAAAGTCGTCCAATTTACAGAATTAGATCAATAAACAGTGCTAAGCAAAATTGATTGTTTACTTGAACTGCCTTATTAATAAAGCTGAAATTTTAACAACTTCAGGAGAAATATCTCTTAAGCCTTTTCGTAAAATTGGTAATGTTGATTTATCAGCCAATTCTTCCGCAATTTTTAATGCCTTTAATTTATTTTCTGTATCTCCCTGAAAAAGACTAATCATTTTATTTCTTTGAGAATTTTTATAAAATATTGAGTACTTTTTTTCTTGGTGATTGTATAAATAACTATTTTTTTTAGATAGAAATTTATTTTTACTTTTTTTATTTTTCTTTAATTTAATAAAATTCAAATTGCATTGATTTATTAACTTTTTAAAGCTTTTTTTTTTAAAAACTAGAAGTAATATTCCTATAAAAATAATAAGTAAAATTGCAAAAAAATTTAACATGTAAAAAGTTAATAATTTTTATATCATCCAGTAATAAAATTAACATTATTTCGCTGATCAATACTAAAGTGTTTACAGATGTTTCAAGAACTATGCCATCTGATTTACCAAGTCTTTTACCCTCAATTTTTGTTCCATTAATTGGTATAGCAATGCCTGCTGTTTTTATCGTATTGATTGGAAGATTAATTACAGCAACTGAATAAATTATCAAACACTAAACTATTAAAAAAATGAGCGACTTTCAAAAATCATTCTCTGAATCAACAAGTTCTATTAAGTTTGACGAGAAATACATAGATACTTCTGTACAACCAAATGATATTGGCGTAGCAGAACAATGGGCAGTAAAAACAGTTGCTGATCCTTGTGTTGGTAATTTGGCTACTCCAGTTAATAGTGGTTATTTTACAAAAGCCTTTATAAATAATTTACCTTTTTACAGAGAAGGTATTTCCCCTAATTTTAGAGGTTTAGAAACTGGAGCAGCTTTTGGATATCTTCTATACGGACCTTTTACCATGACTGGCCCATTAAGAAATTCTGAATTTGCTCTAACAGCTGGACTTCTCGCTACTATTGGAGCTGTTCATATTTTGACAGCACTTTTTGTGCTATACAATGCACCTGGTAAAGCACCTAATGTTCAACCTCCCGATGCGACTGTTAATAATCCGCCAAAGGACTTATTTACAAGAGCTGGTTGGGCTGACTTTACAAGTGGATTTTGGTTAGGAGGATGTGGAGGAGCTGTTTTTGCTTGGTTACTTGTTGGGACATTACACTTAGATACCATAATGCCAATCATTAAAAATATTTGGACTGCCGGTTAATTTCTAGATAAAAGAATTAAGTAATATTTTAATTTAATTTGAAGTTGAGCTACGTTAATTAACGTATAGTACGATCCCATCTATAATTTCTAACTACTCTTCCTGCCGAAATAAGTTTAGATTTATAATGCAATGAGATTTTATCATTAGACTTTTTTAGGGTATCTAATCCTATTCCATTTCTACCAAAATCCATTCCAGAGCTATGGTAATAGAATCCGTCTCCTTTGTAGATTCCAATATGATCACATTTTTCTTCATTTCCAAAAAATAAAAGATCGCCAGCTCGTAGAGCAGCATACGATTCTTTGTAATAAAAAAGATGCTTACAAAAACTTTTTATTTGAAAAGAGTCTCGAGGTATAAAAATTTGATGCTTTAAAAAAGCAGTCTGAATTAATCCAGAACAATCAAAATTGGGTCCTAATGTACCTCCCCAAAGATATTCATTATTTAACTCAGATTGATCCTTGATCCATTTTAAAATTGAGTTAACTTTATCTTTTATAAAGAAGTGTTCGTTTTCTAAACTGTTATTTTTTTTGAATTCGTATTTCTTAATAATTAATCCATCTAAATTTATCCAACAGACATAACCATCTTCATATAGTTGAACTAGTATTCTTGAATATTTATGGTTGTTTTGATAAATATTTGGATAAATAAGCCTAAAAATTCTATTTTTAAATATTTCAGTAACTAATTTATCTTCTGTTTCATTTTGATATCCCGAAATATTAACTTTTAATTGCCACCAAATAGTTTTTGAAAAATTAGTTTGTTTAAATAGTGAGATAGGCTTTTTATAATTTTCCATACAATGTCCTTTTACTATTTGAGTAAAGAGATGGGTATAGCCTTAAATAATATTTTAGGGAAAGCATGCTCTTATAATAAAGATTTTTTAATAGAAGATATTGCCATAACCTGGATTAATTATAAAAGTGAAAATAAAAGTGTATTTAAAGGTTTTGGAACTGGTATTAATAATAAAAAAATGGTTTACCCTGCCAGCATAGTCAAGTTGGTTTATGGCCTGGCTACATATTATTGGATTAAAAAAGGAAGTTTATATTTATCAGACGAACTTATTGATGCTGTTAGTAAAATGTTATCTTTCTCGAGTAATAATGCAACAAGCTTTTTAATTGATTTACTGACTGGAACAACAAGTGGGCCTTGTATTGAAGGTGACTCATGGGAAAATTGGAAATATCAAAGAAGCATAATAAACGATTGGCTAAATGATTTAAAATGGGAGGAATTGAGTGGTATAAATTGCTGTCAGAAGACCTGGGATGATGGCCCATTTGGTCGTGAAAAAGAATTTTATGGACACGATAATAAAAATAGAAACGCTATGAATTCTGATTCAGCTGCACGTGTTTTGGAGGAAATTATGATTCATATTGATTATCAAAAAAATGACTTAAATTTACGAAGTTTTTTAAAAAGAAATTTAAAAAAAGTTGTACTTAAAAACGATTCTCTCAATCAAATAAATGGTTTTTTGGGTGAGGGATTACCAGAAACCATTAATCTTTGGAGTAAAGCAGGCTTAATGTCTGAAGTTAGACATGATTCTGCTTGGTGGACTAATAGTCAATCTCTACAAACTTTATTAGTTGTTTTTTGTAATGGAGAAAAATATTCTAAAGATACTACCTTTTTACCATTAATAGCTAAAGAGGTATATGAATTTAATAAGAGTTATAATATACATGACTAAAGTTAATCGTCTAAGTAATTAGAACCTAACTCATTAGTATAGGCTTCATAAGGTAACATCATTACTTCATTAATATTTAAATCATTCATAATCCATTCCCTGTATTCTGCTAACAAACTTTTTCTATCTTCATTATTTAATTCATAAATATGCAATGCTGTATCTTTAAGATTTTCTTTAATTAAATTTTCAATATCTTTTTTCCTCATTTTAAGTTAATTCTCCTTCCAAAATAACTCTTCTTATTGTTGATAATGCAATTCCTGTTTGTGATCTGATTGATCGATATGAATATCCCTCATTACGCAATCTGATTACTAAAGACTCTTTTAAAGGACTTATTTTGGGCCTTCCTCCCAGATTATTTCCAGATAATTTTCTTCTTAATAGTTGTTCTTTTTTTCTTTCACCTAAACTTTTGTCTTCTAAATTATCTAATTCATATAAAATCTTAAAAATTGAAGAATTTGCTTTAGTGGATTCATTATCAGCGAAAAAGCCAGTAACAGTTCGCAATTTAATATCCTGATTAATAAGTTTATTTATTGTCCGCAAACATTCTTTTTTATTTTTAAATGCTCGATCAAGCTGAGTTATTATTAATTGATCGCCTTCAGATAAGCAATTTATAGCTTGATTAAGTTGGGGTTTGATTTCTTCATCTAAACTTATAAATTCAGAGAAAACTAAACTGCAACCCTCCTCCTTTAAAATTTTTATTTGCTCCTCTAAATATTCATGTTCATTATGAGTAGCTCTAGCATAACCTATTGCCTTAGAGATTTTATATTTTTCAGATAGCAAAAGACGTTTTCTTTTAAATTTAAAAGTCAATGTTTTATTACATATATTTTTTACTGTATCAATAAATATGAAAAAAAACACTTTTTAGTACAAAAAATTGCAACTATATCTGATTCTTTAAAAAAAAGTGCAAAAAAAAGTGTTCTTATATTTTTATTAAAAATAACGTTCTAAATACTGTTTTATATTTAGTTGATAGAACAAAAATAGTTTGTAATTTGTAACTTGAATTAGGATTTTTTAAATTATGGATGGACTAGTAGAATTAATTTATTTTTTTGATCTCTATTGAGTAGTCTTCATTTTTGAAATTATTAATAGTTAATTCAAAATGTTTTTAGTAAAATAAGTTTACAGGCTAGAAAAAATTAATTTGACTAATAATTCCAATAGTTTAATTTTAAAACCTGAATGGTTAAGAGTAAAAGCTCCGCAAGTTGAGAGAATTGGGAATACTGCAAATTTGTTAAGTGATTTAAATCTTAATACTGTATGTCAAGAGGCAAGTTGTCCAAATATTGGTGAATGTTTTGCAAGTGGCACTGCCACTTTCCTTATAATGGGTCCTGGCTGTACTAGGGCATGTCCATATTGCGATATTAATTTTGATAGATCTAAAAGAGAATTAGATCCAACAGAACCATATCGTTTAGCCGAAGCTGTTTATAGAATGCAACTTAAACATGTTGTAATCACATCAGTTAATAGGGACGATCTTGAGGATGGTGGCGCATCTCAATTTTTTGAATGTGTTTATCAAGTAAGAAAAAAATCGCCTGAAACTACTATTGAGCTTTTAATACCTGATCTTTGTGGCAACTGGAAAGCTCTTGAAAAAGTTCTTGATTCAAATCCAAACGTTTTAAACCATAATATTGAGACTGTGTCTTCGCTATATAAAAAAGTAAGACCTCAGGGTAAATATGAGAGAACTCTTGAGTTGCTTAAAAGGACCAGAGAATATTCTCCCAAAGTTTATACAAAGTCAGGTTTTATGCTTGGTTTAGGGGAAAAAGATGAGGAGGTCATAAGTCTTCTTAAGGATTTAAAAAGTAATTTCGTTGATATTGTTACTATTGGCCAATACTTATCTCCTGGGCCAAATCATTTACCTGTTCAAAGATTTTTGAGTCCCTCAAAATTTAATTACTATAAAGTTTTCGGGGAAAAAGATTTGGACTTTATGCAAGTAGTAAGTTCTCCTTTAACTCGTAGCAGTTACCATGCTGAAGAAATTCAAAAACTTATGAAAAAGTATCCAAGATAGTCTTTTTATTTATTTGAATCTATCCACTCATTTAATTTCCATTCTACTAGATCATTTTTAATCATTGGATCATTCTTAATGATTTTTAGTGCATTTTTATAATTATTCATCTCAAGAATTAGTAATCCGCCATCACCTGGCCTCTTTAATTCATCTACTAAAAACCCACTTTTTATGTTAATTCCCTCTTTTTTTAATTTTTTTATCCAATCAATATGTTCGTTAATTATTTTTTGTTTTAAATCATCATTAATTAAGTATTCTTTTTTTATGATTTCAGTTTTTATAAAAAAAGGCATTTACATTTTCTTTATGCCAAGCATTTCTTCTTCGCTTGGGGGAACTATTAATTTGAAATTACTCTTGTAATATGACCAATTTTCAATTATTTTGGCAGCCTTTAAGCTATCTGTTTTTGCTCGATATTCTCTGATAATTTCCAATAAGATATCTTCCTGCTTCGATGAAGTTATTTTATGAATGCTAACTATTTCTTTGTTAACTTTATTACTTAAATCGTTCTTCTCATCGATTATAAAAGCTATTCCACCAGTCATGCCCGCACCAATATTCCTTCCTGTGGAACCTAGAATAACTACTTTTCCACCAGTCATGTATTCACAACAATGATCACCTGCTCCTTCTGTTACCGCTGTAGCACCACTATTTCTTACTGCAAATCTTTCTCCCGATTTTCCTAATGCAAATAATTTCCCACCTGTTGCTCCATAAAGACAGGTGTTTCCTAAAATAACCTGTTCGGAGGAAGTTTTTTCTATTTTTGGTGGAATTATTGTAAGTATTCCTCCATTCATTCCTTTACAAACATAATCATTAGCTTCTCCGATTAATTGAACATTCATTCCATTCAATAAAAAGGCACCAAAGCTTTGTCCTGCATATCCTTTGAAATTTAAGTTGAGTTCGCCTTTGAAGCCAGTGTTGCCGTGAAGTTCTGCTATTTCGCCTGATATTTTCGCACAAACACTTCTATCTGTATTTTTTATCTCAATTTCTTTGGTTAATATTTCATGATTTTTAATTGAATCTATAAATTCAGTATCAGACAAAAACTCGTCTTCTAATACAGAACCATTACTATGGGCAGTTTTTGAATGTTTTAACCATGATCTATCAGGGGTTGAGTGTTTATTTACTAAAGAAGAGAGATCAATATTAGAAGTTTTTGGAAGATCGATATTTCTTGCAGAAAGAAATTCTTGATTACCAATCAGTTCTTCCATATTAGAAACACCGATACTGCTCATTATCTGTCTTACTTCTTCAGCAATATACAAGAAAAAATTGACAACATTTTCTGGAATACCTTTAAATCTTTTTCTTAATTCTTCTTTTTGAGTGGCAACTCCAACAGGACACTTGTTTGTATGACAAACTCGAGCCATTATGCATCCTTCAGCAATCATCGCTACAGAACCAAAACCATATTCTTCAGCACCTAGTAAAGCTGCAATAACTACGTCCCAGCCTGTTTTAAGACCTCCATCAGTTCTCAAAATTACTCTTTCGCGTAAGTTATTCTCTAGGAGAGATTTATGAACCTCAGCAACACCTAGTTCCCATGGTAAACCTGCATGTTTAATAGAACTCAGGGGTGAAGCACCTGTACCTCCGTCATGGCCTGATATTTGAATTACATCTGCATTAGCTTTGCTTACTCCAGCAGCAATAGTGCCTATACCAATTTCAGAAACAAGTTTAACGCTTACTTTCGCTTTTGGATGAACTTGGTGTAAGTCGTGGATAAGTTGAGCTAAATCTTCAATTGAATAAATATCATGATGCGGGGGAGGAGATATTAAAGCTACTCCAGGTTTACTATTTCTTAGTTTTGCGATGTAAGAATCAACTTTTGGACCGGGTAATTGTCCCCCCTCTCCGGGTTTTGCGCCTTGAGCCATTTTAATTTCGAGTTGTTTACCACTTCTTAGATATTCAGGTGTAACTCCAAATCTTCCTGATGCTATTTGTTTAATAGCTGAGCATGCTGTGTCTCCATTCTCTAAGCCTTTAATAAATGGCAACGTCGCTGACTGAGTATTTTCATCGATATCATTTAAAACATTAAAACGAGCTGGATCTTCTCCCCCTTCTCCACTATTACTTTTTCCACCAATTCTATTCATTGCAACTGCTAAAACTTCATGTGCTTCTCTGGATAAAGCACCTAAACTCATCCCTCCAGTACAGAACCTTTTGCAAATTGATTCAACACTTTCAACTTCCTCTAATGGAATACTTTTTCTTTTTGAATTAATTGTTAGTAAATCTCTAAGAGATGTTGTCGGTCTATTACTAATAAGTTTTTTGTAAGTTTCAAAATGATCGTATCCTGGCCCTTGTTTTACCGCTGAATGTAAAACTTTTGACATCTCTGGGTTATTGGAATGATATTCTCCATTATTTCTAAATTGTACAAATCCTAAAAATTCTAATTTCTTTAAATCGATCTCTGGATAGGCTTTCGTATGTATTGAAAGTGTTTCATTAGTTAATTCTTTTAATGTTATGCCAGCGATACGACTTGTTGTACCATCAAAAGCAATTTTTATTAAGTCAGATCCAAGGCCCACAGCTTCAAAAATTTGTGCACCATGGTAACTAGATAAAAGTGAAATGCCTATTTTTGAGAGAATTTTTCTTAGACCGTCCTCTAGAGCTTTTTTAATATTTTCTTGAACATCAACGATTGATAATGGATTTATTTTTTTGCTATCAATGAGTTTTTGTGTTTTTGGATGTTTTAACCAGTGTCTACCTGCTTCAAAAGTCAACCAAGGGCAAATTGCACTTGCTCCATATCCAATTAAACAAGCTAAGTGATGTGTGCTCCAACATTGACCTGTCTCAATTATTAGAGAAGCTTTTAGCCTGATTTCTTTTTTAAGAAGATAATGATGAATTGCTCCAACAGCAAGTAAAGGAGGTATAAAAGTCTTTTTAGGATTAATTCCCTTATCAGAAATGATAATTAAAGAGCAACCTTCTTTTATAGAGAGCTCACTCTGTTTACAGATTGCTTTTAGTTGATTCTCTAAGCCTTGAATACCTTCCTCTAAATCAAACAAACTTGAAATTGTCTTAGATTTAATTTTTGATTTTTTGATGGAAATGAGTTCTTCCTCATTAAGAATCGGACTTTGTAAATGAACAAAAGGTTTAGTATCTTTAATTTCAAATGGTGTACATCTTTCTCCTAGGTGCATCTCTAAACTCATTACAAGTTTTTCTCTCAGAGGGTCAATAGGAGGATTAGTAACTTGAGCAAATCTTTGCTTAAAGTAGTCGTATAAAATATGTGGCTTAGATGAGAGAACTGCTAATGGGATGTCATCGCCCATGCAATAAGTAGGCTCTTTAGCTAATGAAGCCATTGAATCTAAGATAAGGTCATTATCTTCCGCTGAAAAACCGTATGCAGTTTGTTGTTGCAACAACTCAAGGTCTTTTAGTTTGCAGTCTTTAACCCATTCATTCTTTTCAATCTTTATAGTTCTATGACTGAGAAGATTTTTATAATCATGCCTTTGAGCGGCTTCAGATTTTACTTCCCAATTTCTTAGGATTCTATTCTGATGAAAATCAACTGCCAACATTTGTCCCGGTCCTAATCGACCTTTTTCTATTACCCTTTCTTCTTCGAGATCTACTACTCCTGTTTCAGAACCCATTATTACAAAACCATCATTTGTGATTGAATATCTTGCTGGTCTTAGGCCATTTCTATCAAGCGTTGCTCCGACAAAATTTCCATCAGCAAATACAAGGAGTGCTGGACCATCCCAAGCTTCTTGTAGGCTTGCAGAATATTCATAAAAAGCTTTTATATCTTCTCTTTGCTCAAGTTCTGGTTGATCTCTAAATGCTTCAGGAACAAGTTTTAATAATGAGTCAGTAATGGGTTGACCTGAACGAATATTGATTTCAAGGGTTGCATCAAGATTTGATGAATCACTTTTGTTTACATCTACAATAGGCTTGATTTCACTGGATAACTCTCCCCAAAAATCATCTATATGTGTTTCTGAAGCTTTAGCCCAGTTGATATTCCCTAAGAGAGTATTTATTTCGCCATTATGACCCAAAAATCTCATGGGTTGAGCTAGCGGCCATTTTGGAAGTGTATTAGTACTAAATCTACGATGATAAACAGAAAATGAAACTTTAAAACTCTCTTCTTTGAGATCTTGATAAAACTCGGATAATATTTCAGAGCGAACCATACCTTTATAAACAACTGTTTGAGAACTTAGTGAGGCAAAATAAAATTCACAATCTCCAACATCGTTTTTGAAAGTTTCTCTTATTTTTTTCTCAATTCTTTTCCTTAATTGAAATAAAAGCCTTTCAACATCATGATGATCTTTTTTATATATAGATAAAATCCACTGAGAGATGAATGGGGCATTTGCTTTAGCTAAAGGACCTAAGATTTCATTATTAACAGGTACTTTTCTCCAAAATGTTTTATTGACTTTTAATTTTTCTGCTTCTTGATCACATATTGATTTACATACTTCAATTTTTTCTTTTTTATTAGGCATAAAAACCATGCCTAAACCTCTATTAAATTCTTGATTATTTTTTAGATTTATTTCATCTTCTAGATATCTCCATGGAATAGAACATAAAATGCCCGCTCCATCTCCCGAATCACTATCTCCTCCACAACCTCCTCTATGTTCCATGCAGTTAAGACCTTTAAGGGACTGTTTTAGGATCCAATTGCTTTCTACCCCTTTAATATTTGCTATGAAACCAACTCCACACGCATCTTTCTCCCCAATTATTCCATTTGGGGAATAACTATCTTGATATGGGCTAACGATTCTTTTGATACTCTCTCCCATAGATTATTTAATTCTATTAAGTTATTTATGTATTTCCATTATAAAAATAAATATGAAAATAAATCTAAAGATAATGAATATTTACCAAAGAATTTTAATTTGACAAATTTTAAAAAAAATATATTTAAAAACTTTTAGTTAGTACTCTTAAAAGGTTATGATGGTTAAATGTTTATTTTTATTTAAATATAATAGATGCCCACCATCTCACAATTAATAGGTTCAGAAAGAAAACGTCTGACAAAGAAAACAAAATCTCCTGCATTAAAAGCTTGCCCTGAGAGAAGAGGGGTATGTACAAGAGTTTATACATCAACTCCAAAAAAGCCTAATTCAGCTTTGAGAAAAGTTGCTAGGGTAAGGTTAACTTCTGGTTTCGAAGTAACAGCTTACATACCTGGTATTGGACATAATTTGCAAGAACACTCTGTAGTTTTACTTAGGGGTGGAAGAGTTAAGGATTTGCCAGGAGTTAGATATCATATAATAAGAGGAACATTAGATACGGCTGGAGTCAAAGATAGACGTCAATCCAGATCTAAGTATGGAGCAAAAGCTCCAAAAGATTAATTTGTAAACATCACTTTCTAAAAAAATGTCACGTCGTAATGCAGCAGTAAAAAGACCAGTTCTTCCAGATCCTCAATTTAATAGTCGTCTTGCTTCAATGATGATTTCTCGATTGATGAAACATGGTAAAAAATCTACGGCTCAAAGAATATTGTCTGATGCTTTTTCACTAATAAGTGAGAGAACTGGTGGGAATGCAGTCGAATTATTTGAAACAGCTGTAAAAAATGCGACTCCTCTTGTCGAGGTAAGAGCTAGAAGAGTTGGTGGTGCAACATATCAAGTACCCATGGAAGTTCGTCAAGAGAGGGGAACAGCTATGGCATTAAGATGGCTTGTTACATTTTCACGTGCAAGAAATGGTAAAAGTATGTCCCAAAAACTTGCTGGTGAGTTAATGGATGCAGCAAATGAAACAGGTAGTGCAGTTAAAAAAAGAGAAGATACTCATAAAATGGCTGAAGCTAACAAAGCTTTTGCACATTACAGATATTAATTTCATCAAAAAGGTACTTAAGTAGTTTATTATTATAAAAGTTTGCTTTTAGGGTGAACTATTTTTATCAAAAATCATTTTATTTGGAGCTTTAAAATTGGCACGCGACTTTCCCCTAGAACGAGTAAGGAACATAGGTATAGCCGCTCATATTGATGCAGGGAAGACAACAACAACTGAAAGAATTTTGTTTTATTCAGGTGTGGTTCACAAGATAGGGGAGGTTCATGATGGTGCTGCTGTAACCGATTGGATGGCTCAAGAAAGAGAGAGAGGAATAACTATTACTGCTGCTGCAATATCTACTAGTTGGCAAGATCACAGAATTAATATTATTGATACTCCTGGACACGTTGACTTTACTATTGAAGTTGAAAGATCAATGCGTGTCTTGGATGGAGTCATAGCTGTATTTTGTGCCGTGGGTGGAGTACAGCCTCAATCTGAAACAGTTTGGCGTCAAGCAGATAGATACTCTGTTCCAAGAATGGTTTTTGTAAACAAAATGGATAGAACTGGTGCAGATTTTCTAAAGGTTAATAAGCAAATTAAAGATCGACTGAAAGCAAATGCACTTCCAATCCAGCTACCTATAGGAGCTGAAGGCGATCTTACAGGCATTATTGATTTAGTCTCCAACAAAGCATATCTTTACAAAAATGACTTAGGTACTGATATTGAGGAAGCACCAATTCCATCTGAAATGGAGGAGGAAGCTGCTGAGTGGAGAAATAAGTTGATGGAGAGTGTTGCAGAAAATGATGAAGAGTTAATAGAATTATTTCTCGAAACAGGGGAATTATCAGAAGAACAACTTAAAAAGGGTATAAGAGAAGGTGTTTTAAAACATGGACTAGTTCCAGTGCTATGTGGATCAGCTTTTAAGAATAAAGGTGTCCAACTTGTTCTAGACGCGGTTGTTGATTACTTGCCTGCGCCAGTGGATGTAAAACCAATACAAGGTGTTTTGCCAAGTGGTAAAGAAGATGTAAGACCTTCAGATGACAATGCTCCTTTTAGTGCACTAGCTTTTAAAGTAATGTCAGATCCCTATGGTAAATTAACTTTCGTAAGGATGTATTCAGGCGTTCTTTCAAAGGGAAGTTATGTTATGAATTCTACTAAGGATGCTAAAGAGAGAATTTCTAGACTAGTAATTTTAAAAGCTGATGAAAGAGAAGAGGTTGATGAATTGAGGGCAGGTGATTTAGGTGCTGTACTAGGTCTTAAGAACACAACAACTGGTGATACATTATGCAATACGGAAGACCCTATAGTTTTGGAGACATTGTTTATCCCCGAGCCTGTTATCTCAGTAGCGGTTGAGCCAAAAACTAAAGGGGATATGGAAAAATTATCAAAAGCTTTAACTGCCTTATCTGAAGAGGATCCAACTTTTAGGGTAAGCACAGACTCTGAGACTAATCAAACTGTTATTGCTGGTATGGGTGAGTTGCACTTAGAAATCCTTGTTGACAGAATGTTAAGGGAATTTAAAGTTGAAGCTAACATTGGAGCTCCACAGGTTTCTTACAGAGAGACCATTAGGTCTAGTTCTAAAGGTGAAGGTAAGTACGCAAGACAAACTGGAGGAAAAGGCCAATATGGTCATGTAATTATTGAAATGGAACCTGCTGAAGTTGGCAAAGGTTTTGAATTTGTAAACAAAATTGTCGGAGGAGCTGTACCAAAAGAGTATATTGGACCTGCATCTAATGGCATGAAAGAAACCTGTGAATCTGGTGTTCTTGCCGGTTATCCACTCATTGATGTAAAAGTAACACTAGTCGATGGTTCATTCCACGATGTAGACTCATCCGAAATGGCCTTCAAAATTGCAGGTTCCATGGCTTTTAAAGATGGGGTTAAAAAATGCAATCCTGTCCTTTTAGAGCCTATGATGAAAGTTGAGGTCGAAAGTCCTGACGACTTTCTTGGATCTGTAATTGGTGATCTCTCCTCTAGAAGAGGTCAGGTAGAGGGACAATCTGTTGATGATGGATTGTCTAAGGTACAGGCCAAAGTGCCCTTAGCCGAAATGTTCGGTTATGCCACTCAACTCCGATCAATGACTCAAGGTCGGGGTATATTTTCAATGGAGTTCGCAAATTATGAGGAAGTTCCTCGTAATGTTGCTGAAGCTATCATTGCCAAGAATCAGGGCAACTCCTGATCTCTAAACTAAAACACTCTTAAACCCTCGATTCTTTAATTTAAAATGGCTCGCGAGAAGTTCGAAAGGAACAAACCACACGTCAACATAGGTACTATTGGCCATGTTGATCATGGAAAAACAACACTAACTGCTGCTATTACTAATGTATTAGCCAAAAAAGGTCAAGCTCAAGCTCAAGACTATGGAGACATTGATGGTGCTCCTGAAGAAAGAGAGCGGGGCATTACTATTAACACAGCTCACGTCGAATATGAGACAGAAGGAAGACATTATGCTCATGTTGATTGCCCTGGACATGCTGATTATGTAAAAAACATGATTACAGGAGCTGCTCAAATGGACGGAGCTATCCTTGTTTGTGCAGCTACAGATGGCCCTATGGCCCAAACTAAAGAGCATATTCTCCTTGCTAAACAGGTTGGAGTTCCAGCTCTTGTAGTAGCTTTAAACAAGTGCGATATGGTTGATGACGAAGAGATCATTGAACTTGTTGAAATGGAAATTAGAGAACTATTAGATAGTTATGACTTCCCTGGAGATGATATTCCTATTGTTCAAGTATCCGGTTTAAAAGCTCTTGAAGGAGATACTACGTGGGAATCAAAAATTGAAGAATTAATGAAAGCAGTCGATGCTAGTATCCCTGAACCAGAAAGAGAAGTGGATAAACCCTTCTTGATGGCAGTTGAAGACGTTTTCTCGATTACTGGAAGAGGAACTGTTGCTACTGGAAGAATTGAAAGGGGTAAAGTTAAGGTTGGAGAAGAAGTTGAAATAGTTGGAATAAGAGATACAAGAGTAACAACTGTTACTGGAGTTGAAATGTTCCGTAAACTTCTAGACGAAGGTATGGCTGGTGATAATGTCGGTTTACTTTTACGTGGTGTCCAGAAAGAAGATATTGAGAGAGGAATGGTTCTTGTTAAGAAAGGATCTATTACTCCTCATACTCAGTTTGAAGGAGAAGTATATGTTCTCAAAAAAGAAGAGGGTGGAAGACATACTCCTTTCTTTGCAGGATACAGACCTCAGTTCTACATCAGAACAACTGATGTGACAGGTCAAATAACCGCATTTACCTCTGATGATGGTTCTAATGTTGAAATGGTTATGCCAGGAGACAGAATTAAGATGACTGGAGAATTAATTTGTCCAGTAGCTATTGAACAAGGTATGCGATTTGCAATCCGTGAAGGTGGACGTACTATCGGTGCTGGAGTTGTTTCTAAAATACTCAAATAATATATTTGAATTTAAAAATTAAACCTCAATCATCTAATATAGGTATATGAAAAAGGGTCATTAAATCAATGACCCTTCACTAGAGATTATTTGTAACCATGACTGCATCAATTGCACAACAAAAAATAAGAATAAGACTTAAAGCATTCGACAGAAGAATGCTTGATTTATCTTGCGATAAAATAATTCAGACGGCTGATACTACATCTGCCTCGGCAATAGGTCCAATACCTTTACCTACAAAAAGGAAGATTTATTGTGTTCTAAGATCACCACATGTTGATAAAGACTCTAGAGAGCATTTTGAAACAAGAACACATCGAAGAATAATAGATATCTATAGTCCTTCAGCAAAAACTATTGATGCTTTAATGAAACTAGATCTCCCTAGTGGTGTAGATATAGAAGTTAAACTTTAATAAATCCCGAAATCGCCCTAAATTGATTAAGATAAAGGAACGTTATGAGGTCTAAATGGGAGAACTCTCAGTAAGGGAATTACCTTTATTTCCTTTGCCAGAAGTAGTCCTTTTTCCTCAAGAAGTATTGCCTCTACATATTTTTGAATCGAGATACAGGATTATGCTTCAATCTGTTCTTGAGACAGATTCTATGTTTGGAGTTATTAAGTGGAATCCAACTACTAAAAGTATGGCCAACGTTGGTTGTTGCGCACAAATTATAAAACATCAAACTGCAGATGACGGGAGAAGTAATATTATTACTCTCGGACAACAAAGATTTCAAGTCTTAGAAATAACTCGTTCGACGCCATTCTGTTCCGCTATGGTTAGTTGGATTAGTGATGATAATATTGACGACTTTCAAAAATTAGATTCTCTAAAAGATTCAGTAAAGGAAGCACTTAGTGATGTTATTAATTTAACTAGCAAATTAACTAATACTAAGAAAAATCTCCCTGATAAATTGCCTGACAATCCAATGGATTTATCATTTTGGATAGGAGCTCATTTGGGCGGTCCTGTTGCGGAAGAACAGCAAAAACTTCTTGAGGAAAAAAATACTTTTACTCGTTTGCAAAGAGAATATGAAATGCTTGATCATACGAGAAAACAACTTGCAGCAAGAACAGCATTGAAAGAAAGTTTTCCTGATATAAAAGAAAATTAAATGTTTGAATTATTATTCTCTTTTTTTTTACTAATTTTATTCATCCTAATTCTATCTATAATTTGGAGAATTAATGCCAGAAAATTTATTTCTTCCGGCACTGTTGCTTCCGCATATGATGCTTGGACCCAAGATAAATTACTAGAGAGATTGTGGGGAGAACATATTCATTTAGGTTTTTATCCCTCAGGAAATAAAAAAATTGATTTTAGAAAAGCTAAAGTTCAATTTGTTCACGAACTAGTCAAATGGAGTGGTTTAGATAAATTGCCAAAGGGATCTAGAATCCTAGATGTAGGTTGTGGAATAGGGGGAAGTTCTAGGATTCTTGCAGAATATTATGGTTTTAATGTTACAGGTATTACAATTAGTCCGGCTCAAGTTAAAAGAGCAAGAGAACTTACTCCTCATGGGCTAAATTGCCACTTCCAGGTTATGGATGCTTTGGATTTGAAATTTGAAGATGGATCATTTGATGCAGTTTGGAGTGTTGAGGCTGGTGCACATATGAATGACAAAAATAAGTTTGCGGATGAAATGTTGAGAACTTTAAGACCTGGGGGGTTTTTTGCGTTGGCTGATTGGAACTCAAGAGATCTCGAGGTACACCCACCATCATTTTTTGAGAAGTTAGTTCTTAAACAATTACTTGAACAATGGGTACATCCTAACTTTATTAGCATTAACGAATTTGGAAAAATTCTTAGAACTAACAAATATAGTTCAGGAAAAGTTATTTCTGAAAATTGGAATTACTTTACAAATCCTTCATGGTACGACTCCATTATTGAAGGTATTCGAAGACCCTTCGCAATTTTGTCACTTGGCCCATTTGCGATCGTGAAGTCGATTAGAGAGATTCCAACAATACTCCTTATGAATTGGGCATTTAGAAAAGGTTTAATGGAATTTGGAGTCTATAAATGTAGAGGATAAATTAATGTAGTTCAAAATTTTCAGAAAAATAATTTCCAAAATCTACAAAATTATTGCAAAGTGGCTTTAACTTATTCTTCAATTCAATAAAATTTTGAATATTATTTTGATTATTTATTTCTAAATCAATATAAATTATATATTCGCCTAATTCTCTTTTTGAAGGTCTAGATTCAATTTTACTCATATTAAACCCAAAATCTGCAATATTATTTATTGCCTGAAGCAAAGCACCAGGTTTATTTGAAATTAATGAAAAAGCAAAACTGGCAATATTAGCTAAATTTGAATTTAATTCCTTGCTCAATAAGACAAATCTAGTGCAATTACCTGGAACATCATTAATAGGAAAGGCTAATTCTTTAAGTCCTTCGATTTGAATTAATGATTTTGAACCGATAGCAGCTCTGAATTTACTTCCCTTAACCATATTGACAGCTTCTGATGTTGAATTTGTTGGGAGAGGAATTGCATTTGGAAGATTCTTAGATAACCATTCTGAACATTGAGCTAAAGCTTGAGGATGAGATAATACTTCTGAAATATTTGAAAGTTCTCCATCACTAATTAATGCATGTTTTATAGGTAAAACAATTGCTCTATTTATAAAAATTTCAGGAAATTTCCAAAGGGCATCCAGGGTGGCAGTAACTCCCCCTTCTACGGAATTTTCTATAGGGACTACTGCAGCATCACAATTGTTGTACGCTATTGATTTAATGACCGAATGAAGCCCATTACATGGTACAAATATAGGTGTCTGAAAATTGGCAAGCTTTGATAATATATGAGCTGCTCTTTCTGCGTATGTTCCTTTAGGACCTAAATATGCAACTTGTTTGCGCATGATTAATTTTAAAAAAAGAGATCAAATAAGCATTGGAGGAATATAGGAAATGCTATTATCTTTTGATGCTAAACAGAAACTAAAGCTTTCTGTAACACGTAATAAAGAATATCTTTCTAAATATCTTTTGGAAGAAGAAAGAGTTGTTGGAGCAATGCTTGACTCCAAAAAATTGGAACCAGAAGGGTTAGGTAGATATAAGTATACAGTAACAAGTTTTAAAGTTTTTCAATTAGATATTAACCCTGTTGTCTCAATTGCGGTAGAAAATAAAGATGGAATTTTAAAAATGAGTGCCCTTGATAGTAAGTTGGATGGTCTTGGTATCATAGATGATTTTAATCTTATTTTGAAAGCGAATTTGGAAGCAACTGATATTGGTTTAGAGGGTGAGGCTTTACTTGGAGTATCTGTAAGCCAACCTCCTCTACTGAAGCTGGTACCAAAGAAAATTTTGGAATCCACTGGTCATTCAGTATTAAATGGAATTCTGTTGGGTATAAAGACAAGGGTTCAGCAGCAACTCGTAAAAGATTTTTTAGATTGGTGTGAATTAAATAAGATTTGATTTTTTTAAAAAACTTTTCCTGTGAAGTTTAGTTATTCCATTTTTTTTGATTAATGAAAGATGCTCTCTTGTTCCATAACCTTTATTTTTAAATATCAAGTATCCTGAGTATTTTTTTTCTAACCTCTCCATTAAATTGTCGCGATAAACTTTGGCAACTATGCTTGCTGAAGCTATCGAGATAAACTTTGAGTCTCCCGATATTACGTTTTTCTGAATTCCATTCCATGGCCTTAATGATAAAGGGCCATCAATCATTAATTTAGATGGCTTCTCTTTTAATTTTTTTAAAGCTCTTATCATTGAAAGTTCTGTCGCAACTCTGATACCTAACTCATCTATCTCTCTAGCCGAAGATTGCCCAATTCCATAATCTGAACAGAGTAATAAAATCTTTGGTAAAAGTAATTTTCTTTTTTTGGGAGAAAGTTTTTTACTATCTGTTACTCCAAATTGTTTTAAGATCAAATTATTTTTTTCAGTTAGTACTACAACTGCTGAAAAAATTGGACCAAAAATTGACCCTCTTCCAACTTCATCTATTCCAACTTCGTATATTTTATTAAATGCTTGCTGAAGATCTTCTTCTTTTTTTTCTCGCATTGTTTAACTCATCTGTAAGTTCAATTTCATCCTTTTTATCTGTAAATACAACTTCATTATTTTCATTAATTTTATTTGTTGATTTATCTTTAGAATTTTCATTTGCTTCAATTTTAACTTGAATCTTTTCTTCTCCGGATTTTGAAATTTTTTTAATTTGTTTTGCTTTTGTTTTTTTATTACCTAAGGGTTTTTCGGTTTCTTTATTACTTTCTTTTAAACGCACAAAATTATTGCTGGTGAGATATTCTTTACCTAACTTTATAAGTGGATTAATACCTAACTGACTGAAAACAATTTTTTCTTCATTTGTAAGATCAACTGTTATTACGTTTTTTTCTTTTGAATTTGATTGGTTCAAATTATCATTATCTTTTTCTTTTTTATTGGATAGATTCTCCTTACCTAGTTCTTTGGAGATAATTAATTCCTTGTCAATTATTTTTTCCTGCTCATCAGTTGATTGATAAGTATCTGTATCTAAAGATTTTAGATTGTTAGGTTGATTAGATTTATTTTCAACATTGTTAATTTTTGATCCAGAAATTTCTTGATTTAATATATTTTCTAAATGTCCAGTACCATCGCATGTAGAACATTTTTTACCGAATAATTCATATATATTTTGACCTTGTCTTTTTCTAGTTAACTCTACTAAGCCTAATTCAGTAAGCTGAGCTATTTGAGGCCTAGCAGAATCATCTTTTATTGCTGAGGCAAAATGCTCAAGTAACTGAAATTGATCTCTTCTAGATTCCATATCGATAAAATCTATTACTAGAACTCCACCAATATTTCTTAATTTCATTTGCCTTGAAATTTCAACTGCTGCTTCGCAATTTGTCCACAAAACGGTTTGTCTTGAATTTGCTGATCTTGTAAATGATCCAGAGTTTACATCGATTACTGTTAAAGCTTCAGTCGGTTCGATAATGATATAACCTCCCGATGGAAGATCTACTCTCGGCTGGAGAGCTTTTTGAATTGTTTTCTTTATTTCATACTTCTCGAAAATATGTTGTTTTAAACTGTTATCGTGAAATTCAATATCTATATCAGATTCATAATTTATTAAAAAATCTTTTGCCCTCGCAACTGAAAATTTACTATCAATAATTATGCTTTTAGTTGATTCTTTAATATGATCTCTTAAAATCTTAAGTGAGAAATTATCATCTCTTTTTATCAAATTTGGAGGATTAGAAGCTTCAGAAACTTTTAGTACATTTTCCCATTGTTGAATTAATTGTTCTAAATCTTCAATTAGAAGTTCTTCTTTTATTTTTTCAGCCTCTGTTCTAAATAACAAGCCTGTGCTGGGTGGTTTTATTAAAACCCCAAGAGCTTTCAAACGGCTTCGTTCTGTTTCTGTATTTATTTTTCTTGAAATATTTACTCCTTGGCCATATGGCTGTAATATCAAATATTTTCCGGGGATAGAAATACTTCCTGTTAGTCTGGGCCCTTTAGATCCTGTGGGTTCCTTAATTACCTGTACTAGAACTTTTTGTTTTGGTTCTAGTAATTCAGTTATTCCAAAAGCCCCTTTTTTGAGTCTTAGTGGACCTAAATCTGAAACATGGATGAATCCATTTTTCTCACTTTCTCCAATATTTATGAAAGCGGCATCAATACCTGGAAGAACATTTTCAACTGTTCCTAAAAAAATATCGCCAATTTGATATTGACCTTGTGCGACGATTAATTCATCAACTCGATCATCTGTGAGTAGTGCTGCTATTCGAGCCTGCTCAGCGATGATAATTTGCTGAGACATATATTTGATTCTGAATGATTTGGATTTTGAAAATCATCTAAATTAAAGACTTAGTTCTATCTTTTAATAAAGAAGGTTTTTGTAGCTTTTATTTTTTACTTTTTAAAATTAATAAAGTTAATAGTGATTGAATTCTACTATTTATAAAACTTTAAACGATTTTCAAATTAATTGAAATTGAATTCATAGCTATGACCATATCTGAAATTAATCATAACTAAAATAATATTAACATCTAACCACCACTAAAGCACGTTGATACATTATTCTAAGATTGGTGAAATTTTTTATCTAAAGTGGTTCAAGTAAACGAAAATTATTTAAAGCTCAAAGCAGGCTATTTATTCCCTGAAATTGCTAAAAGGGTAAAAATATATTCTCAATCTAATAAGAGTGCTGAAATTATTAAGCTTGGCATTGGAGATGTTACAGAACCATTACCTAGAGCATGTATAGAGGCTATGGGTAATGCTTTAAATGAAATGGGAACAAGAGATAGTTTTAGAGGTTATGGACCGGAACAAGGTTATTCTTGGCTTAGAGAAAAAATATCTGAGCATGATTTTATTTCGAGAGGCTGCCAAATTACACCTGAAGAAATCTTTGTTTCTGATGGTTCTAAATGCGATAGCAGCAATATTTTAGATATTCTTGGCAAAGATAATTCAATTGCTGTAACAGATCCTGTTTACCCAGTTTATGTAGATAGTAACGTTATGACAGGCAGAACTGGTGATTCTCTTGAAAATGGTACTTATAAAGGATTGACTTATCTTGCCATAAATGAGGCCAATAACTTTCTGCCAGAACTGCCTGAAAAAAAAGTTGATATTTTATATCTTTGTTTTCCTAATAATCCGACTGGAGCAACTATTCATAAAGCTGAATTGAAAAAGTGGGTGGACTATGCTCTTCAAAACAAATCCCTAATACTTTTTGATGCAGCTTATGAAGCATTTATTCAAGATAATGATATCCCACATTCAATATATGAGATTGAGGGAGCAAAGGATTGTGCTATTGAATTTAGATCTTTTTCAAAGAATGCAGGATTCACTGGAGTTAGATGTGCTTTTACAGTAATACCTAAAAATCTCACAGGTTTGAGCTCAACAAATCAGGAAATAGAGTTATGGCCTCTTTGGAATAGGCGACAATCTACAAAGTTCAATGGAGTAAGTTATGTAGTTCAGAAAGGTGCAGAGGCTGTTTATTCTCCTGAAGGTAAGAAACAGGTGAGAGGTTTAATTGATTTTTATATGGAAAATGCAAAAATCATGAAAAATAAACTTCAGAATTCAGGATATAAAGTTTATGGTGGGGACAACGCTCCTTATATCTGGATTAAAGTTCCAGATCAAATGACATCTTGGGACTTTTTTGATTTCCTTCTCCAAAAAGTTAGTGTAGTGGGAACACCTGGGAGCGGATTTGGATTGGCAGGAGAGGGTTATTTTCGCTTGTCAGCATTTAACTCACGATCAAACGTCCTTGATGCAATGGAAAGAATAATTAATATATAATTATCAGTACAATTTAAACTCTAATAAATTTAATGCTATCTATAAAATTAGAACAAAGTGCAAATAATAATTCAGCAGTGATTGAAAAGAAAACTGCTGAATTAAAACATAAATCTCCAAAATATAAGGTTTTACTTCATAATGACCCTGTTAATTCTATGGAGTATGTCACTATTTCACTGCGAGAAGTTGTTCCGCAATTAAGTGAACAAGATGCTATTTCAATAATGCTTGAAGCACACAATACAGGCGTGGGTTTAGTAATTGTTTGTGATTTAGAGCCAGCAGAATTTTACTCAGAATCATTAAAATCTAAAGGAATTTCTAGTTCAATTGAGAAAGAGGATTAATAAAGGCTGAATTTATTATTTAGAGTGAGCTAATTTCCTTTCTGATAAAGGACGGACTTTTAGGGATTCTTTTAAGGAAGACTTTCCATATTCTCTTTCAAGAATATCCATAACTGTTTTGCCAAATTCGTCTTCTGGATTATCAAAAGCTTCTAGGCAAACCTGACCAAGTTTTTTCCCAAGTGACCCTGGATTCCAGAGAAGTTTTCTCGCTGTCCAGGGCATCATGCTCATTGGATTATAGTTTGGCTTCAAAATTTTATGTTCCAAAGCGTACTTCTCAAGAAGAGTGTGGGGTTGTAAACCTATAAAGAATATAGCTGGATCAACTAAGCCTTTACCAAAAATATTTTCTAATTCTCTATGGTAAGCAATTGTTTGTCTTATGGTGCTGGGTGTTTCATCAAAAACATTAAATGAATAATTGACTGAAACATGATTCTTGAAACCTGATTTGACTAGCATTCTGCAATTATTTAATACAGTTTCAAGGTCATAAGCTAATCTCATTTTTCTAACAAGTTCTTGAGATCCTGAGGTGATACCTATTTCAAAATAGCTCATACCTGTATCAACCATAAGCTGAGCCAGCTCAGCATCAATATTATCTGCTCTGATGTATGCAGCCCAATTAATATCTCCCCAGCCTTGGTCCTTAATTGCTTGCAATAGTGTTTTTGCATCTTCAATATGTTTTTTGGCTGGAATAAACTGTGCATCTGTAAACCAAAATCCCCTTACTCCAAGATCATATAATTGCTTCATTTCTTTGATTACTTCCTTAACAGGATTAACGCGAACCTTCTTCCCCTCCACAACTGTGTAAACACAGAAACAACAATTATGAGGACAACCTCTTTTTGTTTGCACACCTACGTAATAATCGCCACCTTCTATATACCAATCGAATTCAGGCCATATTGATTTAATATATTTATAGTTGCAGGCAGTTTTTAAAGTGCCTGAAGGTTGTTCATGTATTAATTTGTTGCGAGGTTTTTTGCCAGCAACATAACATCTTTCTTCTTCTATTGAATCTCCTCTAATGATTTTTTCTATGAGATTTTCTCCCTCTCCAACTGAAATAACAGTTCCTTTTGGGAGTAAATTTCCCAATTGTTCATAGAAGACACTAACAGCCCCACCTCCTAAAATTACTTTTATATTTTTATTGTATTTTTGTGCTCTTTTTAGTCCCATCTTAACTAAAGAGGTATTTCTATATATTTCTCCATAATGAGATGCAATTAATTTTAATCCTCCCCAGGAACCTCTAATTTTTTTAAGGATATTTTTTGAGTAGAAAACTTCAAAAGAGTTTTGTAGGGGATTTCCACTTCTACCATCAACAGGTGCATAAATTTGTATATCTCTCCATGAAAAAATGATTAGATGTGGTCTAAATTGATCAATCTTTCTAGCTAAATATTTGGAAACTTTATCAGATGGAATTATTGCTAGATCAATGAATTGCTGCTCTAAACCTGGAAAACATTTATGAATATGGTCTGCTAAATAAATAGGTCCTATTGGAAATATTGGATTACATGGCAATCTTACAGTTAATATTTTTCCATAGTGCTTTCTTTGGTAATTTTTTTTATTTAATTTTTCGAACTTCAAATTAAAATTCATGTTATGAAATTTAATGAATTTATTTCTTTTAAGAATCTAACTACTTTATTACTAATTTGGAGAAATTAAAAATACTAAAAAAACACTAACAAAAATTTTATTTAATTCAAATATCAGAAATCATATAAATCCAACATACTTTAAGAAGTTTTAATCCGTCTATCCATCTAGATATATTTGGTGCTCCAGATTTTCTAGCGTAATATCTAACAGGATAATTTAGTATTTTTATGTTATTGTTCGCAGCTTCAAATATTATTGTAAAATCTCCAAATGGGTCAGACTTGGAATCCCAACTTCCGTTTTGTTTCATAAGTTTAAAGAATTTTCTTGAAAAAACTTTTGTTCCACAGAGTGAATCTGATACAGACTTATTTATTAGAATTGATAGAAAAATTGCGAAGAGTCTATTTCCTATATAATTTGCCCATCTCATCGCATCTTTTTCCATTGGAAAAGTTGTTCGAGCACAATTAATAAGGATATTTTGATTTTTGGTGGATTCCATAATTGCTGCAATACTGTCATCAATATCTACAGTAAAATCGCTATCAATTATGGCAAGAGTCTCACCTGAAGAAATATTAAATCCCTCCACGACTGCATTTTTCTTCCCTTTAGAAGTTTGTTTTAGAAGAGATATCTTGAAGAAACTTGAGAAATTTTCTTTTAATTCTCTCAAAATGTCATATGTATTATCATTGCTATTACCTTCAACAAATATAATTTCTAATTTATTGGGAATATTTTTGAATTTATTTAAAGCATTAATTAAAAGTTCTTTATTACCAGCTTCGTTTCTTGCAGGAATTACTATTGATATTAAATGTTCAGAAATATTTTCACTATATTTATAAAAAACTATTTCGAGTTCATAGGCGAGTTGTTTTATGAGTGGTAATTTTCGAAAAATATTTTTAATAGTTTGTGGAATTACCTTAGTGGGCATTGGAGTTAGTTTTTTTGCTTTCCATCTAATGGATCTGTAGTTATAAATTTCTGCTAGAGATTCGATATCGCATAAAGTTATTCTTGCTTTACTAGTAGTTTCTTTAAAAATTCTTGAATCTAATCTTAGCCATCTAGTGATTGGCTCCCAAGTATTACCACGGACTTTAATAGAAATAAATTCGTTATTGTCTTTGAATAATTGATGCAGTTTATTATTAGTTAAATTCCAACTATCAGCAGATCTCATTATTAAAAATCACAAAAGGCACCCTATTATAAACGGATTATTTACTTTTTTAATATTAATTTCCAAGGATTTAAAACATCATTTTCGTATATGACTTCATAAGAATCATCATTATTTTTTATTGTTTTAAGGTCAGTTGTCCATGCTAATTCAGATTTTTTTAACTGATTAATATTCTCTAATCCCACTCCTAATTTAGGAGTTGATAAAGAAATCCTGATGATTTTTGATTGCGATCGAGAATTGTTGATTCCTTTTTTATCAACCATGATCGTTTGATTTTTCACTAAATCAAGGGATGAAACATATTCCATTTTCTCTCTTAGTTCTCTAGATCTATCAGTGAATAAACCTGATTGCAAAATAAATGAAGTGAATAAGTAAGGCCCAATTATGAGAGTTATTAATATTTCTTTGAATGAATTTTGATGTCTTATGAATGACCAAGATAAGCCGAAAGATAATAATCCAAGAATTATAAATGTATTTTCCTTTGTATTAAAGT
Source organism: Prochlorococcus sp. AG-355-O17 (assembly GCA_003280655.1). Lineage (GTDB taxonomy): Bacteria > Cyanobacteriota > Cyanobacteriia > PCC-6307 > Cyanobiaceae > Prochlorococcus_A. The sequence continues at coordinate 197,749 of QCEK01000001.1, read as the reverse complement.
TAATTGATTCTTTAAAGAAAAAATAATATGTGAAAGTTAGAGCAAATATAAATAATGGAATTATTTTTGAAGTCATAAATATAAAAAATCGATTACATCTATAAGAATTGAATAAATATTTTATTCCTATATAAGTATTTAATGAAAAAATAGATGAGATTTGTAGGGTATAGTAGGGTGTTTTTGTAGAGAAAATGCTAAGGGTCGCTACTAAAATCAAGGGGAAAAAAGCAAGTATATATTTATTGTCTTTACTTTGAAAAATATTGTATGTTGTGCCAATAATTGCGAAAAAACTCCATGGCAGAAATGTTACAGGCACATTCCATAAATAATAATAGAAAGGATTTGTGAAAGTATTTTTACTTGATAGAAAGTTAAACTTTTCAAGTAAGTAAAAAATAATATTTTTATCTAAATAAGGGTTGATAGAAAACGTCCAGAATAAAAAAGGAATGAATCCAATTAGTAGTCCTAACCAAAAGAATTTGATGCATAAAAAATTTTTTTTAAAAAAAATATATGGTAGGAGTGATAATAGCGGTACAAAAACTAAAAAAGTTTTCATCATAAAAGCTAAACCAATCCAAATTCCAAAAAGCAGAATATAGAATTTGTTATTTTTACTTTTTATTTTGACTAAAGCTAATACTCCAATAGTTACTAAACATGAATAAATAATATCTTGAGTGGCTAAGTGTGAGTAATCAAACCATAGATATGTAGTTGCAAGGATTAGTGGAGACATAATTGCATATTTTTTATTAAATAATTCTTCATGCAATTTATAAGTTGTAATTAACATCAATATTGAAGCGACTGTTGTTGGTAGATATGCAGAAAAAATATTTCTTCCAAATAAGTCTTGTGACTTTGCTATTAAAAACTGTAATCCTATTGTTCTATCTAAAATATATTCATCCCACCAAAGGGGAATTGTCCAGTTACCTTTTTCTAATATCCATCTAGCTTGTAGTGCATAATAACCTTCATCAAACGCAATATAACTTCTTTTGCCAAAATAAAATATAAGAGGAATAAAAACAAATAATTTAAAAAGATATCTAAATTTAAAAATTTTATTAACCATTTAAATTTGTTTTGTAAGTGCCGATAATTGGAATTGAACCAATGACCTACTGTTTACGAGACAGTTGCTCTACCGCTGAGCTATACCGGCCAAATTAAATATTGAATTTTTTCATATAGACTTAATTTTATAATTGAAAGAATTTATGTCAAAAATAGATCCTGAATTGAAAAAGAAATTATTAAAGGAATCACAAGCTCCTTTCAAGGGATTGAGAAGAATATTGTGGATAGCTTTTAGCGGTTCCGCATTTTTGGGACTTCTAATAATGCTTTCCAGAATTGCAAGCGGAACTGAATTACAGCAAAATAACCTTCTCATACAGTTGGGTGCTTGTGTAATATTTCCTACTTTATTAATCTTTGATAGAAATAAAGATTAATAAGCTAGATTTTTAATTATTGTGATAAGGTCCTCTTTTTGGTGACAAATTTGAATGCTTCGATTACATCTCCTTCGATCCATGAAGAGAATTTATCGCAGCCAACTCCACATTCAAATCCTGTATTTACTTCTTTTACATCATCTTTAGCTCTTTTTAGAGAGTCTAAATTACCCTCAAATATTACTTTCTCTGATCTAATAACTCTCAGAGAACAATTCCTCTGTAATTTGCCAGTTTGTATATAACAGCCTGCAATTGCTCCTTTACCGACTGCGAAAGTTGCTCTAACTTCAGCTTTCCCTAATGATTCTTCGACAAGATCGGGTTCAAGTAGCCCTTCCATGGCCAACTGAATATCTTCTAAGAGTTTATATATTACTTCATATTCTCTAATATCAACGTCATTAGCATCAGCCGCTCTTTTCGCACCAGAAGCCAATGAAGTGTTAAATCCAATAATTACTGACCCAGATGCAGCAGCGAGATCTATATCTGTCTCAGTTATTTCTCCAGGAGCAGAAAGGAGAACTCTGACTTGAACTTCATTTTTTGGCAATTGTTCTAGTGATCCTAATATCGCTTCAACACTACCTTGCACATCAGCCTTGAGAATTAAGTTTAACTCCTTTAGTTCTCCATCATTTGCCTGAGTTGATAAGGATGATAAGCTGACTCTTCTAGAGGCCATTTGCTGAGCTAATTTTGTGGCTCTGGCATCTGTTGCCCTTTCTCCAACAATGGCTCGAGCAGTTTTCTCATCAGGGTAGACTTCGAATTCATCTCCTGCAGTGGGTACTTCACTGAATCCTAGCGCTTCCACTGGGAATGATGGCCCTGCTTCTTTGATTCTATTACCATGTTCATCAACCATTGCTCTAATTTTTCCAAGGACTGAACCAGCAGCTAAAACATCTCCAGATTTCAAGGTTCCATTTTGTACTAACAAAGTTGCCACAGGCCCTTTTGCTTTGTCTAGGTGGGCTTCAATAACAGTACCTTTTGCAAATCTATCAGGGTTAGCTTGTAGATCTTCTACCTCTGAAACTAATAGAATCATTTCGAGTAATTTATCGATATTTTGTTTTTTGATAGCACTTACTGGAACCATCACAGTATCTCCTCCCCAATCTTCAGCAATTAAATCTTTTTCTGAAAGCTCCTGTTTTACTTTGTCTGGAGATGCACCTTCTTTGTCAATTTTATTGATTGCGACAACAATTGGTACTTTTGCAGCTCTTGCATGACTAATAGCTTCTAGTGTTTGAGGTCTGCAACCATCATCTGCAGCAACTACAAGAACAGCTACATCTGTAACTTTTGTACCCCTTGCTCTCATTGCAGTAAAGGCTTCATGACCAGGGGTATCAAGAAAAGTTAATTTTTTCTTTTGAGATTCATGTTCAAATTCAACTTGATAAGCTCCTATGTGTTGAGTGATGCCCCCTGCTTCCCCTGAAGCTACTCTTGATTCTCTGATGGAATCTAAAAGACTTGTTTTGCCATGATCTACATGACCCATCACTGTAATAACAGGTGGTCTTCTTATTAGATTATCAATATCTTCAGATTCAATCATATCAACTGTTTTCTCAGCAGCTTCTTGGATATCATCTTGCAAAACAGGTACCCCAAATTCTTCTGCAACTGTTTCAATAGTTGCTAAGTCAAGTGATTGAGTAACAGTTGCAGTTATGCCTTTAAAGAAAAGAGATTTGATTATTTCAGAACTTTCAAGACTTAATTTATCGGCTAATTCTTGCACTGTTAAATTATCATCAGGCACGATTATCATTTCAGGTCTTACTTGTTTAGCTTCTTTGGCAGCCTTTAACTCCATAGCTCTTCTTTTCTGTCTTTGTCTAGTAGTCTCTTTTTTCTTCTTTTTAAATTGTTTAATAGTTTTTTGAGATTTGGATTCATCAGACTTTTCTTTCTTTGGACGAGCCAAACTAGCTGATAAGATTGAAATTTTTTCGCCTGAATATCCACTAGTTTCAGAAGTTAATGAATCATCATTCTCACCAATAATATGAACTTTCTGCCTTTGTTTTTGGGGATTTTTACTTCTTAATGCTTCAAGTTTTGCGCTATCATCCCAATCTGTCTTTCCAGGTTTCTTTGAACTATTTGAAAATGTTCTATGAGGAGGTTTTTTGGAACTTGGAGTAGCATTTGGACGACTATTAGGCGCTTTCGGCTTCTGATTATGTGCATCGATATTTTGTTTTGCGTTATTCTTTGTACCTAGTTTGTCTTTCTCGGAGTTATTATTTTTTTGAAGTTGTAAAAGTTCGTTAGGTGATACTGGCTTCCTAATCCCAGAGGAATTTTGGCCATTGAATTTAGAACCAGGCCTATTGGGCATACCAGGTCTATTTGGATTACCTTGCCTATTAAATGAGCCAGGTCTACCTTGATCTGCAGGTTTGTTTCTTAAACCAGGCCTATTGGGCATACCAGGTCTGTTGGGAGAACCAGGTCTATTTGGATTGCCTTGCCTATTAAATGAGCCAGGTCTGCCTTGATCTGCAGGTTTGTTTCTTAAGCCAGGCCTATTGGGTATGCCAGGTCTGTTGGGAGAACCAGGTCTGTTGGGTGAACCAGGTCTGTTTGAGGCAGTTTGTTTAAAAGCAATGTTTTGCCTATTATTATTTTTCTTATTAGGATTTATTTTTGGATCTTCTCTTCTTATTGGAGCTCCTACGAGCTCAGGGGTTTTCATTCTATTATTAAAATTTTTTGTTTTAGGTTTGTTCGTATTTTGATCAGATTTGTTCGATAGTCCTCTTTTATCCCCTGCACTGGAGATGTTCTGGGAAGATTCATTAGATTTAACATTATTGTTTATATTTTTAGGCTTTGCAATTAATTGAACAGGTGGTTTTGTCGGACTTTTGATAGGTGGGATTGTGTTATTTTCAAAAGTTTTTTTATCTTGGTTGAAATTTTGTGAAGGTTTTCTATTGGAATTTGTAAGATTTGCTCGGGATTGTGAACTGTTAACAAAATTTGGTTTATTGGGATTTTGTAGTTGATTTGAAATTATTTTTACACTCTCAGGCTTGTTAAGTGGTTTTATCAATAATGGTTTTATGTTTGAATTGTCTTTGAGGGGTTCCCCTTTTTTGGGAGAGATAACAGGAGATTTATCTTCTTTGTTTTGTTTATAGTTATCTTTTTTAATTGAAGGTTTGTTAATGGAAAGTATTTTTTTATCTGAATTCTTTTTATTAATAAGATTTTTAATTTTTTTTGCCTCTTCTGCACTAATAGAACTGCTATGGCTTTTTACTGAAATTGAAAGTTTTTGAGCGGCATCAAGTATATCTTTATTTTCCAGATTTAAGTCTCTGGAAAGTTCGTAAATTCTGATTTTATCGCTGATAGTCATTTAATCTGATTTGTACTCTTTTTTGGAAATAGAAGAGGATTTAATTTAATTATATTCCGTTAATGGGGTTAGTTATTGTAGCTTGTAATTTCTTTTTCAAAAATTTCAATAAATTCAGGTTCTAAAAATGTTTTTAAAGCTTTTTGAAGCTTTTTTTTGATCTTTGAATCTGAGTAGCATTTTTTTGACTTGCAAATGTAAGCTGATCTCCCCATTCCCTTTTTAAGCATGATGCCTTGCTTATGATCTTTAGTAATCTTTAAAAGATCTTTCCGGTCATATGTTTTTCTACATGAAATGCATACACGCAAAACAGGGATTTGTTGTATCACCGTTTCTTCTCCTCTTTGGCAGATATCTCAGTATCTTGAACAGTCTCTAATGGATCATTATCTGTGAATTCTTCTACTTCGTATTGCTCCTCTCCGTATTCTTCTTCATCTTCGGGAAGAGGATAAAGCTCTCTTAATCTTGCATCTTCTGCAGCACGCTCAGCTTGTTCTGCTTCTAATCTTAGTTCAGCTTCTCTCTGGAGATTCTCTTCATCTTCCCTTTGAATTATTAATTCAGAGACTGCAGCATCTTCTGCTGCCTGATCGTATTCATGTGAGTTTTTAACGTCAATCTTCCAACCAGTTAATCTTGCGGCAAGTCTTACATTTTGACCTTCTCTACCAATTGCGAGACTTAATTGATCAGGAGGAACTAGTACGTGCGCATGTTGCCCTGCTGGGTCTACAAGTCTTACTTGATCCACTTTGGCAGGACTTAAAGAATTTAAAATATACTGTATTGGATTAGATGACCATTTAATAACATCAATTTTTTCTCCTCTTAATTCATTTACTACTTGTTGAATTCTCGCTCCTCTAGCTCCAATACAGGCACCTACAGGGTCCACTTCTTCTTCGACACTATCAACAGCTACTTTTGTTCTTGGCCCAACAGCTCTTGAAGGAGGGTTGGCTTCTCTTGAAACAGCAACAATTTTCACTGTACCTTCTTGAATTTCCGGAACTTCATTTTCAAATAAATAAACAACTAAACCAGCATTAGCTCTACTTACAAAAAGTTGCGGCCCTTTTCTTGCAATTTCGCTAACTTCCTTCAAAAATACTTTGAAAGTTGCATTTGCTCTATAATTATCATTTGGTAATTGATCTCTCTTGGGAAGTTCGGCCTCTACTTCAGGTCTGCCAATACCCGAACTAACTCCCATAATCACTGATTGTCTTTCAAATCTTATAACTCTCGCAGTTAGTACAGGATCTTCCAAATCCGCAAATTCTTCTTGGATCATTTTTCGTTGTTGATCCCTTAATTTTTGCGCTAATACTTGCTTTGTTGTTGAAGCAGCCATTCGCCCAAAATCCTCTTTTTCTGGAGTAACGTCTAAAACAACTGTGTCACCTATTTGAGCATCATCAGCAACTTGTTTAACTTCTACAAGAGATATTTGATGATCTTCGCTCTCAACTTCTTCAACAATTATTTTACTCGATAATATCCTGTAACCTTCTTCTTCTAGATCTAGTCCAACATCAAAATTACTAAAATATTCTTCATCAAATGGATCTTGGTTAACTCCAATGTAAAAAGTTTTTCTATATTTTTCGTATCCCTTTAACAAAGCTTCGCGTAAGGCTACTTCAACTATATTAGGAGGTAATTTTTTTTCCTCACTAATATCTTCAATAAGATTGTTTAAACCTGGGAGAATAACTAATGCCATCTATGATGGGGAAATTGATAATGGTTGAATAATAATTAATCTTTTAAGGTACAAAGACTAATTTTTAATACTTCGTCGAAAGGGATTTTCTTTATCCTACCTTTAATGTTAATGGCTAAATAATCATTAGACTTTTCATGAAGTAAACCATTCAGGAATTTTATTTTTGAATTCTTTTGGTTTAACTCAACATTAACTGGAAAACCCTTAAAAGTTTTGAAGTCTCTTTCTGAGGTTAATTCATCACTGACCCCTTGACTACTAATTTCTAACACATATGAACAATTTAAAAGATTTGATTTTTCTATTTCGTCAGATGCTGGGGTATTAAATAGCGCACAATCATTTAAGGAAATGTCATCTCCATTAGTTTTTCTTATTATTATTTCAATAACAATTGGATTTTGATTAGTTTGAATATTTAAATCGTAGATTTCTAAATCCCGTTCATAAGCAACTTTTTCTAATAAAGTTTTTAGTTTACTTTTGTTTTCTTTATTCAAATTTATTTATAAATTTATTTAAAATTTATTTTCACATATAAAGAAGTTTTTTCTATAGAAAAATTTAAAAATTTGTATTTTATGCATGTAAACAAAAAAACAACAATAACCTTCTGCTTCAATTAGATTTATTAAACAAACCTAAAAACTATAAATTAAATGAAGTTTCTCAAGATTAAATTTATTAATTTAATCCAAATATTCATTGTTATTTGTTTTTGTGTACTAAATTTCTTTCAAAATGCTGAAGTTTTAGCTTTAACTTCTTTTGAAAGTCATAATTTCGTATCAACCGCAGTTAAAAATATTGGCCCTGCAGTTGTAAAAATTGATACTGAGAGGTTGGTAGAGAGGCAACAATTTGATCCGAATTTACTTGACCCTTTATTAAGGGATTTACTTGGAGAGCAAGTATTTACTCCTGAAAGGGAGAGAGGACAAGGTTCTGGAGTGATCATTAATGAGAATGGTTTGGTTCTTACAAACGCTCATGTAGTAGAAAGAGTCGATAATGTTTCAGTTACTTTGGCAGATGGATCTATTTGTGATGGTCAAGTTTTGGGCACAGATGTAGTAACTGATCTTGCTTTAGTAAAAATTGATGAAGATTCTTATTCTGGTTTTGCTACTCTTGGAAATTCTGAAGATCTTGAAGTTGGGGATTGGGCAATAGCTCTTGGCACTCCATATGGCCTTGAAAAGACAGTCACCTTAGGCATCGTTAGCAGCCTGCATAGAGATATTAATAGTTTAGGATTTTCAGATAAAAGGCTAGATCTTATTCAGACTGATGCGGCAATAAATCCAGGAAATTCTGGCGGTCCACTCATAAATTCCAATGGTGAGGTAATAGGAATTAATACATTAGTAAGAAGCGGCCCTGGAGCTGGTTTAGGTTTTGCGATTCCGATCAATCTAGCTAAAAGTGTTTCTGATCAGCTACTTAAAAATGGTGAAGTTATTCATCCATATTTAGGGGTACAATTAATTTCTTTAAATCCTAGAATTGCTAAAGAACATAATCGCGATCCCAATTCGTTAGTTCAATTACCTGAAAGAAATGGAGCTTTAATTCAATCAATAATTCCTAATAGCCCCGCTGAAAAAGCTGGTTTAAGAAGAGGGGATTTGGTAATAGCAGCTGAAAATATCTCTATAAATGAGCCTAAAACTTTACTAGATGAAGTAGAAAAAGCTCAGATAGGAAAGGTATTTCTTTTAAATATTTTGAGAGATAACAAAGAGATACAGATAAATATTAAACCCGAACCTCTCCCAGGTTTGACATAAAGCACCCATTGAAATTTAATAATCTATAACAATTAGAGATAAAGATTTTGGACTCACAAACTCAAATGAAACAAGTAGTTGCTGATGCAGCAATAAGGGAAGTAAAGAGTGACATGATTCTCGGATTAGGGTCTGGATCTACCGCTGCGTTAATGATAAAAAGCCTTGCGGATGAAATGCGTTCTGGGAAACTCCAAAATATAAGAGGTGTTGCAACTTCTTTTCAATCAGAAGTTTTAGCGCTTGAACTGGGTATCCCGCTTATAGATTTAGCTTCCGTATCTCAAATTGATCTAGCTATTGATGGAGCAGATGAAGTTGATCCAGGCTTTCAATTAATAAAAGGAGGAGGAGCATGCCATGTTAGAGAAAAGTTAGTGGCATCTAAAGCTAATCAATTGTTGATTGTTGTTGATGAAACCAAACTTGTTAAAAATCTAAATCAATCTTTTCCTTTACCTGTAGAAGTTCTTCCAAATGCTTGGAAGCAAGTTAAGGAAGTCATTTCAGGAATGAATGGCAGTTCTTCTTTAAGAATGGCTACTAAAAAAGCTGGCCCAGTTGTTACTGACCAAGGCAACCTTGTCCTCGATGTATTATTTAATGATGGTATTAAGAATCCAAAAGAGATTGAAATGAAGATTAATAATATTCCAGGAGTATTAGAAAATGGATTATTTGTTGATCTCACAGACAAAGTATTAGTTGGTAAAATTGAAGATAACGTTCCAGTGGTCTACTCACCCTCAATGGCTAGCTAATCTTTAAATCTTATTTCTACAGAGTTAGCATGGCTATGTAAGCCCTCACTTTTAGCAAGATTAATAATATCAAGGCTATTAACTTTTAAACTTTCTTCGTTAAATTCTATTATCGAAGTGTTTTTCATGAAAGTTTCAACCCCCAAAGAACCGCTAAATCTAGAATTTCCTGACGTAGGTAAAGTATGATTTGGTCCAGCAAGATAATCTCCAACAGCTTCTGGAGTCCATTTTCCCAAAAATATCGCTCCTGCATTCTCTATACCTGCAAGAATTTTTTTTGAATCTATAGTAATAATTTCTAGGTGTTCAGGGGCAAAGTTATTGCTTAGTTCAACACATGATTCGTAATTCTCGCAAATCACAATTAAACCCCAATTTTTAATTGATTGCATGCAAATTTCTTTTCTTGGATGATCATCTATTTTTTTATAAAGTTCTTCTAAAACTTCTTTTGCCTGGTTCTTTGATGTAGTTAAAAGTATTGATGAAGCTAAAGGATCATGTTCTGCTTGTGCTAGTAGATCAGATGCTATGTGAGTGCTTTGAGCTGTTTCATCTGCAATAATTAATATTTCACTTGGACCAGCTAAAGAATCAATCCCTGTGGAGCCATAAATGAGTTTTTTCGCAGTTGTAACATAGATATTCCCTGGACCTGAAATAACATCAACTTTATTGATTTGATTTGTGCCAAATGCTAAAGCCCCAATTGCTTGAGCTCCTCCAATTCTAAATACTTTATTGATCCCTGATAAGTGAGCTGCAGCTAAAACAGTTTTGTTTATTTCCCCTTCTTTATTCCCAGGAGATACCATTATAATTTCTTCTACTCCTGCTACTTTTGCAGGTACAGCATTCATCAATACTGTACTTGGATAAGCAGCTCTACCTCCAGGAATATAAATACCTGCATTCTTAACTGGTCTCCATTTTCTTTGGACGGTATCACCATATTCACTTTTTATAGTGAAAGATTGTGGAATTTCTTTTTCATGGAATTTTTGAATTCTTTTATGAGCTACCTTAAGTGAGTGTTTCAAATTGTTATCAATTTCATCCCATGAATTTTTTATTTGATCTGCACTTACTTGCATAGGGTTAGGGTTGAAACCATCAAATTTTTCTGTGAATTTTTCTACTGCTTTATCTCCAGAAATTTTTACCTCATGCAGAATATCTTCAACAATTGCATTTATCTTATTATTGTTTTCTGAATTAGTTCGAGTAGAAATCCTTTTTAATTCTTCAATAGCTTCTTTTTTATTATTAATAATCTTCATATGGTTAATTTTTTTTCAAATTGAAAGGCTTAAGACCCAATTTAATAACTTTTTAAATTATATATGATTGATTTGTAGCCAATATGTTTGTTATGATAAAGACTTCTATTTATGTACCCTCTGTGGCCAATAACAAATCAGCAAAAAAGAGAATACAAATTGCCGAAAGAAATCGTTTAATAAATAAGTCTTATAAATCTACTGTCAGGACTTTAACCAAAAAAACTTTAGAAAATTGCGAAAAATATAAAAATAACCCTAATGAGGATAATAAAAGTTTAGTGAAAACAAGTCTCAATAAAGCTTTTAGCTTAATTGATAAAGCAGTTAAAAAAAATGTTCTTCACAAGAATAACGGTGCTAATAAAAAATCAAAAATAAATAATTTTGTAAAAACTACACTTAACAGCAAGTAAAAAGATAGATCAAACTTATGGGCGATATCGAACTCATAGACTCCCATTGTCATTTAATATTTGAAAATTTTGAAAAAGATCTTGAAGATGTCGTTTTAAGATTACGCTCTAAAGGTGTAAAAAAATTAGTTCATGCTTGCTGTGAATTAAACGAAATTCCTAAATTGAAAAAAATATCCCATCAATTTAATGAAATTTACTATTCAGTTGGTTTGCATCCGCTAGAAGCAAAAAAATGGAAACTAAGTTCCAAATCTCTCTTAAGAAGATCGGCTCAAGAAGATAGAAGGGTTGTTGCTATTGGGGAATTAGGTTTAGATTTTTTTAAAAATGAAAATAGAACTCAGCAAATTGATGCTCTTATTCCTCAAATGGAGTTAGCTTATGAACTTGAGTTGCCTGTAATTATCCATTGCAGAGATGCTGCAAATGAAATGATTGCAATATGTAATGATCTTTTTAGAAAAGGAAAATGTCCTAGAGGTGTACTTCATTGTTGGACAGGAACCCCAAATGAAATGAAACAATTCTTGGATCTTGGCTTTTATATCAGTTTTAGTGGAATATTAACTTTCCCTAAAGCATATGACATTCATAAGTGTGCAAAATTAGTGCCTAATGACAAATACCTAATTGAGACGGACGCACCCTTTTTAGCACCTGTTCCTTACAGGGGTAAAAGAAATGAACCTGCTTTTGTTGAAAAAGTCGCTATTTTTATGGCTGATTTAAGATCTGAGGAATTAATTACAATTGCCAAAGAGTCTTCAAAGAATGCTGAAGATTTGTTTAAATTTGACTTGTTAATTTGACATTTAAGCTGTTAGAATTAGGAATTACTAGAAATTTTTCTTAATTTTTTAGCTTTAACTTACACAGTTAATTAACATTAAACAAAATTTAATTCTTCTTAATTAAATTTATTTTTTGTTGAAATCGAGATTTAATAGCTGATCTCATATTAAGTGACATGTTAAAGGTCTAGATTATTAGTAGATTAAAAGTAAATGGAAAATCTCTCAAAATCGCAGGATTTCTTGGATGAGCAGTAGCGCTTTACAGGTAGCAAAAACAGCTACTTATCTACCAGATTTAGTTGAAGTACAAAGGGCAAGCTTTAAATGGTTTTTGGAAAAGGGTTTAATAGAAGAATTACAAAATTTTTCTCCCATTTCTGATTACACAGGTAAATTAGAATTACATTTTATCGGTGAAGAGTACAGGTTAAAAAGACCTAGACATGATGTTGAGGAAGCCAAAAGAAGAGATGCTACATTTGCTTCTCAGATGTATGTAACTTGCAGGTTAATTAATAAAGAGACAGGAGAAATTAAAGAACAAGAAGTATTTATTGGCGAATTGCCATTAATGACTGAAAGAGGAACTTTCATCATTAATGGAGCCGAAAGAGTTATTGTCAATCAAATTGTTCGAAGCCCGGGAGTATATTTCAAAGATGAACTTGATAAAAATGGTCGAAGAACTTATAACGCCAGCGTTATCCCAAATAGAGGTGCATGGTTAAAATTCGAGACTGACAAAAATAATTTACTTTATGTGAGAGTTGATAAAACTAGAAAAATTAATGCTCATGTTCTTATGAGAGCAATGGGACTTTCTGATAATGATGTGGTTGACAAACTTAGGCATCCTGAGTTTTATCAAAGCTCAATTGAGTCAGCAAATGACGAAGGTATAAACTCAGAAGATCAGGCATTACTTGAGCTATACAAGAAGCTACGTCCTGGTGAACCACCTTCCGTTTCTGGTGGACAGCAACTACTACATAGTAGATTTTTTGATCCCAAAAGATATGATTTAGGCCGAGTTGGTAGATATAAAATAAATAAAAAATTGAGACTTACCGTTCCAGACGATGTTAGAACACTTACTCAAGAAGATGTTCTTTCTACCATTGATTATTTAATCAATCTAGAATTGGATATTGGCGGCGCTAGTTTGGATGATATTGACCACCTCGGTAATCGAAGAGTTAGATCTGTAGGAGAACTTCTTCAAAATCAAGTCAGGGTTGGACTTAATCGTCTAGAGAGAATTATCAAAGAAAGAATGACTGTAGGAGAAACAGATTCTCTAACTCCCGCTCAACTAGTTAACCCCAAACCTTTGGTTGCTGCGATAAAGGAATTCTTTGGATCCAGTCAATTAAGTCAGTTCATGGATCAAACTAATCCTTTAGCTGAATTAACACACAAGAGAAGAATATCAGCATTAGGTCCCGGAGGCTTAACACGAGAAAGAGCAGGCTTCGCGGTAAGAGATATACACCCTTCACATTATGGAAGATTATGTCCTATTGAGACTCCTGAAGGTCCCAATGCAGGACTTATAAATTCTTTAGCTACCCATGCAAGAGTTAATGAGTATGGTTTTATTGAAACACCTTTTTGGGAAGTTAATAACGGTAAAGTTAATAAAGAAGGAAATCCTGTTTATCTTTCTGCTGATTTAGAAGATGAGTGTAGGGTGGCTCCGGGAGACGTCGCAACTGACAAGGACGGTAATATAATTGCAAATCTAATACCAGTTAGATATAGACAGGATTTCGAAAAAGTTCCTCCTTATCAAGTTGATTATGTTCAGCTTTCTCCGGTTCAGGTAATTTCAGTTGCTACTTCACTTATTCCTTTCTTGGAGCATGATGATGCTAATAGAGCTCTCATGGGATCAAATATGCAACGTCAAGCGGTTCCATTGCTGAGGCCAGAGCGTCCTTTAGTTGGTACAGGTTTAGAATCCCAAGTTGCTAGAGATTCGGGAATGGTTCCTATTACAAAAGTTAACGGAACTGTATCTTACGTAGATGCTAATGAGATTGTCATTAAAGACGAGCATGGTAATGAACATTTTCATTATCTTCAAAAATATCAAAGATCAAATCAAGATACTTGCCTCAACCAAAGACCTATAGTGAAAATTGGAGAAAGAGTTATATCTGGTCAGGTTTTAGCAGATGGATCCGCGTGTGAAGGAGGGGAAATAGCCCTTGGCCAAAACGTTTTAATTGCTTACATGCCATGGGAGGGATACAACTACGAAGATGCAATACTTGTGAGCGAGAGAATGGTAACTGATGATTTATATACTTCAGTCCATATTGAAAAGTATGAGATTGAAGCAAGACAAACGAAGCTAGGACCTGAAGAAATCACGAGAGAAATTCCTAATATATCGGAAGAAAGTTTGAATAATCTTGATGAGATGGGAATAATTAGGATTGGTGCTTTTGTGGAAAGTGGAGATATTCTTGTAGGAAAAGTAACTCCAAAAGGTGAATCAGACCAACCACCTGAAGAAAAACTGTTAAGAGCTATTTTCGGTGAAAAGGCTCGAGATGTGAGGGACAATTCCCTAAGGGTACCTAAAACTGAAAAGGGAAGGGTTTTGGATGTTCGAATCTATACCAGAGAACAAGGTGATGAATTGCCTCCAGGAGCTAATATGGTTGTTAGAGTTTACGTGGCTCAGAGAAGGAAAATACAAGTAGGTGACAAAATGGCTGGTAGGCATGGAAACAAAGGAATTATCAGCAGAATCTTACCAAGAGAAGATATGCCATATTTACCTGATGGAACCCCTGTAGATATAGTTCTTAATCCTTTAGGAGTTCCAAGTAGAATGAATGTGGGTCAAGTTTTTGAATTATTGATGGGTTGGGCAGCCTCTAACTTAAATTGCCGGGTTAAAGTTGTTCCATTTGATGAAATGTATGGAGCTGAAAAATCACACCAAACTGTCCAATCATTTTTAGAGGAAGCTTCAAAACAGCCAGGTAAAGCATGGGTTTACAATCCTGAAGATCCTGGAAAGTTATTACTTAAAGATGGTAGAACAGGGGAACCCTTCGATCAGCCAGTTGCTGTCGGTTACTCTCACTTTCTCAAATTAGTCCATTTGGTAGATGACAAAATTCATGCTAGATCTACTGGTCCTTACTCATTGGTTACACAGCAGCCATTAGGTGGTAAAGCTCAGCAAGGTGGACAAAGGCTTGGAGAAATGGAAGTATGGGCCCTTGAAGCTTATGGAGCCGCTTATACTCTTCAAGAATTGTTAACAGTTAAATCTGATGACATGCAAGGAAGAAATGAAGCGCTTAATGCAATAGTAAAAGGTAAACCAATTCCAAGGCCTGGTACCCCTGAGTCATTTAAAGTTCTTATGAGGGAATTACAGTCTCTAGGCTTGGATATAGGAGTTTATACAGATGAAGGAAAAGAGGTAGATTTAATGCAAGATATTAATCCGAGAAGAAATACTCCATCAAGGCCGACTTATGAATCACTCGGAACCTCTGAATATGAGGAAGATTAAATACTCAATTAAAACCTTTCAATTTAAATTCGCCAAAAATGACAAACAGCAACTTAAGAACTGAAAATCACTTTGATTACGTCAAAATTTCAATAGCTTCTCCCCAAAGAATAATGGATTGGGGTCAGAGGACATTGCCCAATGGACAAGTAGTCGGTGAAGTTACTAAACCTGAAACTATAAATTACAGGACACTTAAACCAGAAATGGATGGATTGTTTTGTGAAAAGATTTTTGGGCCATCTAAAGATTGGGAATGCCATTGTGGAAAGTACAAAAGGGTTAGACACCGCGGCATTGTTTGTGAGAGATGTGGTGTTGAAGTAACTGAAAGTAGAGTTAGAAGACATAGGATGGGCTATATAAAACTTGCTGCGCCAGTTTCCCATGTTTGGTATTTGAAAGGAATCCCTAGTTACGTAGCAATACTTTTGGATATTCCGCTTAGGGATGTAGAACAAATAGTTTATTTTAATTGTTATGTCGTTTTAGACCCAGGTGATCATAAAGAACTCAAATATAAGCAATTACTTACTGAGGATGAGTGGCTGGAAATTGAAGATGAAATTTATGCTGAAGATTCAACTATTGAAAATGAACCTTTTGTTGGGATTGGTGCTGAGGCACTGAAGCAATTACTTGAGGATCTGGATTTAAATCAAGTTGCTGAGGAGCTTAGAGAAGAAATTACTAATAGCAAAGGTCAAAAGAGGGCAAAACTTATTAAAAGGATAAGAGTTATTGATAATTTCATCGCAACCAATGCAAAACCAGAATGGATGGTTTTGGATGCAATCCCAGTTATACCTCCGGATCTTAGACCTATGGTTCAGCTTGATGGAGGAAGATTTGCAACTTCAGATTTAAACGACTTATATAGAAGAGTTATTAATAGAAATAATAGATTAGCTAGGCTTCAAGAAATTTTAGCTCCAGAAATTATCGTAAGAAATGAAAAAAGAATGCTTCAGGAGGCAGTTGACGCTCTTATAGATAATGGAAGGAGAGGAAGGACTGTTGTTGGAGCAAATAATAGAGCTCTTAAGTCCCTAAGTGACATAATTGAAGGAAAACAAGGAAGATTTAGGCAGAATCTTCTTGGAAAGCGCGTTGACTATTCAGGAAGATCTGTAATAGTTGTGGGTCCCAAATTAAAAATGCATCAGTGTGGTCTCCCAAAAGAGATGGCCATAGAGCTTTTTCAACCTTTCGTAATTCATAGGTTAATAAGACAAAATATTGTGAATAATATTAAAGCTGCAAAAAAATTAATACAAAAAGCGGATGATGAAGTTATGCAGGTACTTCAGGAAGTCATTGAAGGCCATCCAATTCTCTTAAATAGAGCTCCTACGCTGCATCGATTAGGAATTCAAGCTTTTGAACCAAAATTAGTTGGAGGTAGAGCAATACAATTGCATCCTTTAGTTTGCCCTGCATTCAATGCTGACTTTGATGGAGATCAAATGGCAGTTCATGTTCCATTAGCATTAGAGGCACAAACTGAAGCTCGTATGCTCATGTTAGCTAGTAACAATATCCTATCTCCTGCCACTGGCGAACCAATTGTGACTCCATCTCAAGATATGGTTTTGGGATCTTATTATTTGACGGCTTTGCAACCAAATTATCAAAAACCAGAATTCGGAGATAACAAGACTACTTTTGCTTCTCTAGAGGATGTAATTTTTGCTTTTGAAGATAAAAGACTTAGCCTACATGAATGGGTTTGGGTTAGATTTAATGGAGACGTTGAAGATGAAGACGAAATGCTTAGTCCGCAAAAAACTCAAAAGCTAGAAGATGGCTCTAGATTAGAGATCTGGAATTTAAGGAGGGATAGATTTGACTCTGATGATAATTTAATAAGTAGATTTGTGCTGACAACTGTTGGGAGAGTAGTTATGAATTACACCATCATCGATTCTGTATCAAAAACTTAATCTTTTTAAACTATTTTTCATTTACTTTAAAATCATGACTTCATCTAAACCAAAGAAAACATCCAGAGTACGTAAAACTACTAAAAACTCAAAAAAGACTAATCCATTTACAATGCCAGCTCTCGCTAAAACGCCGCCATCATTTAAGAATAAGGTAGTTGATAAGAAAGCCTTAAAAAATTTAGTCTCTTGGGCTTATAAAACTCATGGAACTGCTATAACTGCAGCAATGGCTGATAATCTAAAGGACTTAGGATTTAAATATGCTACCCAAGCCGCTGTCTCTATCTCAGTAGATGACTTAAAAGTTCCTGAAGCGAAGCAAGATTTAATAGGACAAGCTGAAGAGCAAATATCTGCTACTGAAGAATGTTATAGACTTGGTGAAATTACCGAAGTAGAAAGACACACAAAAGTTATAGATACTTGGACTGAAACTAATGAAAGATTAGTAGATGCTGTCAAGAATAATTTCAATCAAAATGATCCTTTAAATTCCGTTTGGATGATGGCTAATTCAGGCGCTAGGGGTAATATGTCTCAGGTAAGACAACTTGTTGGTATGAGGGGCTTGATGGCTAATCCTCAAGGAGAAATCATTGACTTACCAATAAGAACCAATTTTAGAGAAGGACTCACTGTTACTGAATATGTAATTTCCTCTTATGGAGCGAGGAAAGGTTTGGTGGATACTGCCTTAAGAACCGCTGACTCTGGTTATTTGACAAGAAGATTAGTTGATGTCGCGCAAGATGTAATTGTTAGAGAAGAAGATTGTGGAACAGAACGATCAATAGTTGTTGAAGCTGAAGATGGTAAGTTTGGAGCTAGGCTTCTTGGTAGGCTTACCGCTGTGGATATTTTTGATGCTGAAGACAATCTTGTTGTTCCTCAAAACACGGCAATAGATCCTATATTGTCTGCAGAAATTGAGAAAGCTCTGATCAATAAAGTAAAAATAAGATCCCCATTAACATGTGAAGCTAATAGATCTGTTTGTAGGAGGTGTTACGGATGGGCTTTGGCTCATAACCATTTGGTTGATTTAGGTGAGGCGGTTGGAATTATTGCTGCTCAATCTATTGGGGAGCCAGGAACTCAATTAACAATGAGAACTTTCCATACTGGAGGTGTATCAACTGCTGAAAGTGGAGTAGTAAGATCAAAAACAGCTGGTAAGGTAGAATTTAGTTCCAAAGCAAAGGTTAGAGGTTACAGAACCCCACATGGCGTAGAAGCTAAACAAGCGGAAGTTGATTTTATATTAAAGATAGTTCCTCAAGGAAATAATTCTGGCAAAGCTCAAAAAATTGAAGTTTCAAGCGGATCTCTTTTATTTGTGGATGACGGTGAAGAAATTAATTCTGATATAACTGTTGCTCAGATTACTGCTGGAGCTGTTAAAAAGAGTGTTGAAAAAGCAACAAAAGATGTTATTTGTGATTTGGCAGGTCAAGTAAGATATGACAAAGTTATTCAACCAAAGGAGGTCACAGATAGGCAGGGTAATATTACGTTAAAAGCCCAAAGATTAGGAAGATTGTGGGTATTAGCTGGAGATGTTTATAACTTGCCACCTAATGCAAGACCAGTTATCTCATCTGGAAAATCTGTTGATGAAGGAACTGTTTTGGCAGAAGCAAGTCAATCAAGTGAGTTTGGAGGACAAGTTCGATTAAGAGAATCTATAGGGGATTCAAGGGAAGTTCAGATTGTTACTACTTCGATGTCATTAACTAATTTCAAATTAATTGAAGAATCTACTCACGCAGGTCAAATATATAATTTGGAATCCAGTGATGGTACATCTTATCGTTTAAATATTACCCCTGGAAGTAAGATAAGTAATGGGGAAGTAATAGCAGATTTAACCGATGAAAGGTTCCGTACAAAAACTGGTGGTCTAGTCAAATATGCACCGGGATTAAGTGTCAAAAAAGCAAGATCCTCTAAAAATGGTTTTGAAGTAAGTCAAGGAGGAACATTGCTTTGGATTCCTCAAGAGACGCATGAAATCAATAAGGATATTTCTCTTCTAATGATCGAAGATATGAAATGGATTGAAGCTGGAACAGAAGTTGTAAAAGATATTTTTAGTCAAACATCAGGAATTGTTACTGTTACGCAAAAAAATGATATCCTTCGTGAAATAACTGTAAGAAATGGAACTTTTCATGAGTGTGATGATGAAGAAGTTTTGAATAGATTTACAGAAGAAGGAAATCTTGTAAATCCAGGCGAAAAGATTTTAGATGGTGTTGATAATAAAGAAATTCTATTTGTTCAAAAATTAGAAACACCAAAGTGTAGAGGGTTGTTATTAAGAACTGTTGAGGAATTTACTATTCCTGACCAAGCAGAATTACCTCAACTATCACATGTTAAGCAGGATAAAGGACCATATTTAGGCTTAAAAGCTATCCAAAGACTTACTTATAAAGACGGTGAATTGATAAAATCAGTTGAAGGAGTTGAATTACTTAGAACACATTTAAGCATTGAAAGCTTTGATGCTACTCCTCAAATGACTATTGATGTCGAGTCCGTTGAAGATAAAAATGATGCTTCAATAAATAGATTAAATTTAGTAATATTAGAATCTATTCTTGTAAGAAGAGACACTATCTCTGACTCCAGTCATGGCTCAACACACACAGAACTGCAAGTCAATAATAACCAATTAGTAAAAGCAGGAGATGTAATAGCTACTACTCAAATTCTCTGTAAAGAGAAAGGATTGGTTCAACTACCAAATGTTGTTGACGATGAGCCAATAAGAAGGTTAATTGTCGAAAGAGAAGAAGATAAAATTAATATTGAAATTAGTGATAAATCATTAGTTAAAGTTGGTGATCGTGTAGTTGATGGTGATCTTATTAGTAAATCTGTAAAATCAACTTCTTGTGGAGAAATAGAAGAAATTTCTAATAGTTCAGTAACATTAAGACTTGGCAGGCCTTATATGGTTTCTCCTGATTCAGTTTTACATGTCAAAGATGGAGATTTAGTTCTTAGGGGAGATGGTTTAGCTTTACTTGTTTTTGAGAGGCAGAAAACTGGAGATATCGTACAAGGATTGCCTCGTATTGAAGAGTTATTAGAAGCTAGGAGACCCAGAGATTCTGCAACTCTTTGCAAAAAATCTGGAATTGTTCAGATTAAACAAGGTAATGATGAAGAATCAGTTTCTTTATCGGTTATTGAAAAAGATGATTTGGTTAATGAATATCAACTATTAATTGGAAAAAATATAATGGTTAGTGATGGACAACAAGTTACAGGTGGAGAATCTTTAACTGATGGTCCAATTAATCCGCATGAATTATTAGATTGCTATTTCAATGATTTAAAAGATCAGAAACCGTTGATAGATGCAGCTAGAGAATCTATATCAAAGCTACAAAGAAGTATGGTAAGTGAGGTCCAAAACGTTTATAAGTCACAGGGTGTAGCAATCGATGATAAGCATATTGAAGTTATCGTTAGACAGATGACAAGTAAAGTCCGTATAGAAGATGCTGGCGATACTACTCTTTTGCCTGGTGAACTCATAGAGTTGAGGCAAGTGGAAGATACAAACCAAGCAATGGCAATAACAGGAGGAGCTCCAGCACAATTTACTCCTGTTTTGTTGGGTATTACTAAAGCCTCTCTTAATACAGACAGCTTTATTTCAGCAGCGTCGTTCCAAGAAACAACAAGGGTTCTTACCGAAGCTGCAATTGAAGGTAAATCTGATTGGTTAAGAGGTTTAAAAGAAAATGTTATTATTGGTAGACTAATTCCTGCAGGTACTGGTTTTAGCGGTTTTGTTGAGGAATTATCCTCAGAAGCTGGTCCCCATCCTGATATCCTTGCAGAAGAATCTGGTGGCTACAGAAGAGCACAGAACCTAAGGCCAGATTATACAGTTGATATGCCTCAATCACCTGCCGTAAGCTCTACAGCAATACTTGATGATCCTAGTGATGAAGATCTGGAGACAACGAGAAATCGCCATGGAATCGATCCTTCTTCGAGTAATTTTGCGGCCTTCGCAAGACCTAATGCTGAAAATCAATTTTCTGAAGATCAACTACCAGATCCTGCTGCCTTGGAGGGATTGCAAGAGGAGGGCCTTCTGTCTGATGAATAAATATTATCTATTATTATTTTTAGTTACTAGAATGAATTTTTTAATTTGTAGATGATGATTAAGCCAGAGATTGTCCCTAAAAGAAAATTACCTCGTTATGGATTTCATCTTTACAATGAAAGACTAAATGGAAGAATGGCCATGATTGGCTTTATTGCGCTTATACTTACAGAATTCTTTCTAAAGCATGGTTTGCTGTTATGGTGAAATTAGTTTAAGAAAATGACCACTTAATTTGAAAAACCTTCTTGGAAGTAGTGTTAAAGATTTAGAAAATGTGGCATTAGATTATGGTCAGGCTGCTTTTAGGGGTCGCCAAATCTATAAATGGATTTATAACTATAGAAATAAGAAGAAAAATATTGATCAAATAGAAGCCTTACCTTTAGATTTTAGAAAGAAGTTAAAGGATGATGGTTTTAAAGTAAGTGCGCTAAGTATTCAAGAAAGAAACTTAGCTAATGATGGCACTTTAAAGTTGTTACTCTCTACAGACGATAATGAAAGTATTGAGTGCGTCGGTATACCAACTGAAAAAAGACTAACTGCTTGCCTCTCTAGTCAAGTTGGTTGCCCTATGGATTGCACATTTTGCGCAACTGGCAAGGAAGGTTTGAAGAGATCTTTAAAAGCAAGTGAAATTTTAGATCAAATTTTATTTATAGAAAATGAAATGAATAGAAAAGTTACTAATATTGTTTTCATGGGTATGGGCGAACCCTTATTGAATATTGATGACTTACTTTTATCAATAAGATCTATCAATGAGGATTTTCAAATCAGTCAGAGAAAGATAACTGTAAGCACAGTTGCTGTTCCAAAAATGATAAGTAAATTATCGGCAAAGTCTTTCCAAGTTTTAGGTAATTGTCAATTTACGTTAGCAATTAGCCTACATGCTTCAAACCAAAAAACAAGAGAAACGATAATACCTAGTGCAAAAAACTACGATATCAAAAATATAATCCAAGACTGCAAAAAATTCGTAAGAGATACTGGACGTAGGGTAAGTTTTGAATATCTAATGCTAAGTGGGGTGAATGACAAATTAGAACATGCTTATGAATTGAGTAATTTGCTAAAAGGTTTTCAATGTCACGTAAATTTAATTCAATATAACCAAATTGACGAGGTTGAATTTAAACGAACCTCTTTAAAAAATCTCCAATTATTTCAATCTAGACTTATTGAAAATGGAATCGTTGTTAGCTTGCGAAAAAGCAGAGGTCTAGAAAAAAATGCTGCATGTGGTCAACTAAGGCAAAATGCAAAAATTGAATAATTTTATCTAATAAAAATTTTTTAAAAGTCTCTTAAACAGGTTATTATTGACTAAATATGATTTGATTCTTTGGGTTTTATTAAGACAAAAATTTTACCATTCGCTATCGTCGCTCTTTTTGGGATTGCTTTCTTTGCGGTAAGTGCAAGAATTTGGTTGCCAGGAGATATGATGTCTCCTGCCCCCATGAATTAATATTTTTAGTTTTTAACAATGATGGAAAAAGAGGATCCTAAAAAAGAAAGCCTAGCGGAAATTGCGGTTGATCCAGATGTTTTGGCAAGAGAATTGGCTTTAGAGATTGAAATAGATCCTTTAGAACAAATTGACGATGATGTTTTTTCAAAAAATTTAAATATTAGTCAAGAGTGTGATGAAGCTTTGAAATTGCTCAAAGGTAATAGAGAAGAACGAATACAAGGCTTGCGAATATTTTGTGAGTATAGGGATCAAAGATCTTTTCCCCTTTTATTACCATTGCTTGATCAACCTTGCCCTGTTGAAAGAATGAGTGCTGTATATGCTTTAGGTCGTAATCCATGTCCTAGCGCAGTTCAGAAACTTGTCAGTCTTTTAAAGACAGATGATAATGCTTATGTCAGAAGAGCAACTGCATGGAGCTTAGCTAATTATGATAACCAAATTGTTTTAGAACCATTAATAAATGCTTTAAAGAATGATGTGGCGGCAGTAAGGTTATGGTCATCAAGTTCTTTAGCTGAAATTGGAAATGTTTCTTTTGAGAACGCTCAATTAGCAGCAGAACAACTTTTAATAAGTTTAAAGATAGATAATGAATCGGGTGTAAGAAGTAATTGTATTTGGTCATTGTGTAGGTTGTACGAAAAATTAAACAATACATTCCAAGAGAGTTTTGTCGATGAATGTACTAAGATAGCCCTCTTCGATAAAGAGCCATCTGTTATGGAAGAAGCAAAAACTGCCCTTGATTCAATGGGGATGCAAGGTTTTTATAATTGAAAATCTTAATTTTTTTATAAGAATGATAGATAACTAATTAATTTATCAGATATTCAATATAAAAATTAAAATTAATTAACTTGTACCAACTGAAACAAAATATTTTCGTTATTCTATATAAAGTAAAAGTACTTAGTACTTGAATTTAATGCCTCAAAAAACATTGAGATTCAAAATTCATCAAGACGGAAGAGTTGAAGAGACTGTTGAGGGATTTACTGGTAATTCATGCAATGAAGCTACAAAAAATCTCGAAAACGCTCTCGGTAAAGTAACAGTTAAGAATAAAACTTCTGATGCTTTCATCTCTAATCAAAGTGAAAACTCATCACAATTAAATAACGAATCTAATGTCACATTTTAGTACAATTAAAACTCAGCTCAAAGAAGTAGAGCCATTAATCAAGGCTTTAAATCATTTTGGTTATGGTATTAATCAAGAAGAAAAGTTTGTAAAAGGATATAAAGGTCAATTCACAGCTGTTGATATAAGTATGAATTTACCTGGTGATACCCAAGTTGGATTTAAATGGGATAATAATTCTAATGCATATGAATTAGTGACTGACCTTGATCTATGGAAATTTGAGATTCCAGTTGAAAGATTTATCTCAAAAGTTACACAAATGTATGCTTATCAAACAATCATTTCTAAAACGCAAGAAGATGGATATCAGATCGTAGAGCAAAAAAATAAAAATGATGGTTCTATTGAATTGGTCTTAACCAAGTGGGAAAACTAATGTCAAGATATGGATTTTACGGATCCATTTCATAATACTGAAGAAAATATTGAGATTACAGGCTATGAGCCCGTTTTAGGTGGTCAGTTAGCCGAAAAAGCTGTATGGGTTGATGAAGCAAAGTGTATTGGTTGTCAGTACTGTGTTCACGTCGCTTCTAACACTTTCACTGTTGATGAATTTCATGGTAGAAGTCGGGCTATTAGGCAAGATGGAGATAGTTCTGATGTCATACAAGAAGCAATAGATACATGCCCTGTTGATTGTATTCATTGGGTCAAATTTGAAGAATTAGATGATTTAGAGAATAGTCTCGATAGGGATATGTTTCAAACATTTGGAAAGCCACCGAGAATGAATAAGCACTAATATCAAAAAGATGCAATATCGTAGATTTGGTAGAACCAATCTGAAGATTCCTGTTTTATCTTTAGGTGGTATGCGATTTCAAAAAAGTTGGGATCAATTAGATTTTTCTGAGGTTTCATACGAAGAACAAAATAAAGTAGAAAATATAGTAGATCTTTCAACACAATATGGCTTAAGTCATGTAGAAACCGCCAAATACTATGGAACTTCTGAGGTGCAATTAGGGATGTGTTTTAAGAATACTAAGAAAATCCCAAATATAATCCAAACAAAGATTCCGCCAAATAGTGATCCCGAAATTTTTGAGCGAGATGTATTATCTAGTATTGAAAAATTGAAAGTTAAAAAAATTGATTTGTTAGCAATACATGGTATCAATACTGCTGAACATTTACATCAGGCTATTCGAGATGGAGGTTGCATTGATATTTTGAGGAATTTTCAAAAAGAAAATTTAATTGGATCTATTGGATTTTCAACCCATGGAAAATCTTCACTTATTGAAAAGGCCATATCAACCAACTTATTTGATTATGTAAATTTGCACTGGTATTTCATTAATCAGGAAAATACAAAGGTTATTAATTTAGCCAATAAGCATGATCTTGGGGTTTTCATAATAAGTCCCACTGATAAAGGTGGACATCTTCATACTCCCTCAAGAAAAATGTTGGAATTTTGTAAACCACTTCATCCTATAGTTTTTAATGATCTTTTTTGCTTAAGAAATCAAAATGTCCATACTTTGAGTGTCGGTATTGCAAAAGAGACAGATTTTGCTCTTCATTTAGAAGCTGTCTCGTTGTTATCAGAATCTGAGAAGTATGTGCCTAAGATAATTAACACATTAAGGCAGGAATCAATTAATTCCTTAGGTTTAGAGTGGCATCAAAATTGGAATAGAAATTTACCAAGTTGGGAATATACTCCAGGAAATATTAATATTCCTGTTCTGCTTTGGCTTTCAAATTTAATTGATTGGTTGGGTATGGAAGGATATGCAAGAGCTAGATATCAATTGCTTGGTAATGGAAGCCACTGGTTCCCAGGATTCAACGCGAATTTACTAGATGTAGATGTTTCTGAAGGGCAATTATTGAAAGTATTAGAAGGTCATATAAATCCAAAAAAAGTTATAAAAAAATTGAGAAATTTAAAAGAAAAGTTTGGAGATAAGAATGCTAAAAGATTATCAAGAAAATAATTTCATAATGGATTTTTTTCAGGTTTGCCAACTTTTCTTGGGTAAATTTTTGGACAAAAATTCTTTGGTTGAATAAGAATAATATTTCGGGTGCCTTTATTTCTTGGTAATAGTATCTCTTTTGTATCTTTAACTTTCCCTTCTAATATTTCTAAAGTTTTATCTAGATTTTTGCTTTCTTGATTCGTCCATTTGCCACAATATAAAACTCCAAACCCTTCTTTTTTTAACATTGGTAGTATATATTCTGAAACTGTTGATGGATTACTAACCGCTCTAGTTGTTGCAATATTAAAATTATTTCTCATTGACGACTGGTGGGCTAAATTCTCAACACGATCATTGATTACATGAATATTGTTTTTGAAATTGATCTGCTCAACTAAAATTTTTATTGCATCTGTTTTCTTTTTCAAAGAATCAATTAGGTATATCTCAGAATTAGGATGAGTTATTGCATAAGCTAAACCTGGGAAGCCACAGCCTGATCCAATATCTAAAAATTTTTTATTATCAAAATTAATATTCGTGAAAGCTTTGAATGGCCAAATGCTGTCAAAAACTTGAGATACCCAATAATCATCACCATCAGTTAATCTTGTGAGATTGGTCTTATTATTTAATTCTTTAATTTTAATTTGTAACTCTTGAAATAAATTTATTTCTTCTTCAGTTATTAAGGAAAGAATTTCTTCTGGAATCTTTTGTTTTTTCATTTCGTCACAAACATGAATTTTAATCATCCATTACATACATTCTATTTAGTGAAAATTTATTAGAATTACAATATTAATAAAAAATTATTTTGAAAGGGGAAACTTCCTATTACAAAATTTTAGGTGTAAGTGAAAATGCATCCAATCATGAATTAAGAAAGGCATTTTGTAAACTTTCTATTGAGTTGCATCCCGATACAACTTCATTAGAAATAGAGGTTGCTAAAAGTAAATTTCAAGAAGTTCTTGAAGCTTATGAACATTTAAATAATAGTAATTTAAGGAAAATATATGATGACAAACTAAAAGAAAACTCTAGGTTTGCAAATAATACTAACGTTTTAAATAATTTAGTAATAGATTCTAATAATCAAAATTTAATAGGAAATAGAAGACCTTTTTCTAATGGAGAATTGTTTTCGTTGTTTCTTTTAATTATCATCATTTCTATAAGTTTAATTGGTTCAATTTTTATTGCTTCTTTTACTGGAAAAGAATTAGAGACAATACCGCTTTGGCTAATTAAATAATTTTTTAAAAAGTCTGTGAATCCCTCTAAAAAACCTATCAATCAAAATTCACTGCAATCATTGGAATTGTGGCTAACTGATTTAGGTGCTGTGAAGGATATTAATAATCCATCTAAATGGTATCTGTTACTTTCAAATTGGAATGCAACTATTATTTTTGAACAAGAAGATTTAAGTGTTATGTGGGAAAGTGAAGGACAAGAAACTAAAAGACTATTTTCCTACTGCATAAATAGAGAAGATGTGGAAAATGCAATACTGCAGGGACCTTAAACTTCAATCTAAAGATTGTCTAAGATTTGCCTTATTATCCAGTAACTTTTCCCCAATTGATCATCTGTTATACAGAGAGGTGGCAAAAGGTAAATAACATTCCCTAGGGGCCTAATGAATAAACCTTGCTCCATTGCAAGACTCTTTATTTCTTTCCCAATATTATTGAAATAACCTTTTTTGTTCCCTATATCTAAATCAAAGGCAGCAATTGTGCCGGATACCCTTACCTTCTTTATATAAGGTAAGTTTTTAAATTTAATTAGATGAGATAAATGTTTTTCTTCAAATGAAAGGTATTTTTGTGGTTCTTTTTCTAATAAATCAAGGCTAGCATTTGCTGCAGCACAACCTAAAGGATTAGCAGTAAAACTATGTCCATGCCAAAAAGTTTTTCTTGGGGAATCATCAATAAAGGATTGAAAAATTTTTTCTTTACATAAAGTTATTCCCATCGGTAAAAATCCGCCAGTTAAACCCTTTGAAATACTTATTAAATCAGGAATGATTTTTGCCTTTTGAAAAGCAAAAAGGGTTCCACATCTTCCAAACCCAGTCAATACTTCATCGGCAATTAACAAAGAATTATTATTTTTTATAATTTCTGAAACTTTTTTTATAAACTGAGGCCTAACCATGTTCATCCCTCCTGCTCCTTGGACAAGCGGCTCAAGGATTACTGCAACTGTAGGAGTTTTAAGTAGAGTTTCTAATTTTTGGATCGCCTTATTTTCTTTATTTTCTACTTCTTCATCGTTTATCCAAGTTGAGGGCCATGGGACTCTTCTAACTGGGAACATAAGATTATCGAAATTCTCATTAAAAATATTTCTTTCACCTAAAGCCATTGCGCCAAATGTATCACCATGATAGGCGCCATCAAAAGCTACTATTTGAGTTCTTGTCTCTCCTCTATTTTGCCATGATTGGAAGGCAATTTTTAAAGCGACTTCCACTGCAGTAGAGCCGTTATCAGAAAAGAATAATCTTTCTAGTTTTGTTAATTCACTAAGTCTTTCCGCTAATTTTTTTGCCTGTGGATGTAAGAAATCAGCAAATATAACTTGCTCAAGTTTTTTTGATTGATCAAAAATTGCATTCGCAATATATTCGTTACTATGACCATGAAGAGTTACCCACCAACTACTAATTGCATCTATTAATTCTTTTTCAGGACCTTTAGTAAATAGGAGGGCATCTTTACCATGAGTTACTTCTATCTGCGGTTTGCTGTTATTAATTTGCGTAAAAGGTGGCCAAATATTTGGGTGCCAATCTTGATTTGGAGTTTTTGAATCCAAAGATTTCATTTAACTTATTTTTGAGTGTAATAGTGAGATCAACTTATTCTTGATGTCTAGTTCTTTCCATAGTATATCTAAATTATTTGAGTCCATTTTTTTGATGTAAGGAAATTCAGCAATTAAAGGAATACCACTAAAATCAACTAGAGTTTTTGGATTATCTAGGTGTTTTTCGCCATTGACTACTAAACCTAAAATCTCAATATTTCTTCGTTTTAAGGCCTCAATACTAAGCAGGGTATGGTTGAGAGTGCCAAGTGAGCTCTTACATACAAGTATTACCGGAAGATTCCATTCTTTTATTTGATCTATTTGCAAAAAATTGCGTGTTATTGGAACCATTAATCCACCTGCAGTTTCTAAAATAAGTGAGCCTTGAACTTTTGGCAATCTCAACTTGTCAAAGTTAATAGCTTTTTGATCTATTTCAGCAGCCAAATGCGGAGATAGAGGTTTTGTAAAGACATAAGCTTCTTTGATTATTTTCTCTTTACTTACTCGTGCAAGTTTTTCAACAGTTTGACTATCAGTTTGCGATTCAATCCCACTTTGAATAGGTTTCCAATAAAAGGAATTTAATCCTTTAACGAAAAAAGAGCTTATTAAAGTTTTCCCAATATCAGTATCTGTTCCACAAATTATAAATTTGAAAATATTTTTGTGACAATTCATAATTTCTTTATGATTTGAATCTCAATTTGCCATGAAAGGTTAACTGTATTATTGTAATTCTTTGGCCAAAACTTTTGAATTTCCTTTAACTCTTTTACTGTTTTGCGTTTACAAATTGTTGATTGTGCTCCTACATTTTTAATGCTTCTAAAAAGTTTATATACATCTTCAAATTTTTCAAGATAATTAAACTGTTTTGAATAATGTATTTCAGTTAATTTAAAATCTTTTAATAATTCTTTAGAGCAAAGGAAATTAAGACCACTATATTCAATATCAATTTTTTTACAAGTATCTTTCCATTCAGGAAAACAATCTTTTGTTGGATATGAAATGATTAGAAAACCTCCAGGTGTTAATTTGCTAAACCAATTTTTTATTATCTTTTCTGGGTTGTTTAACCAATGTATGCAAAAGTTAGATGTTAACAGAGAACAGTTATTTATTTCAGAAGGTAAATCATTATTCAAGTCCCATAAAATTTTTTTTCTAGAGAATTTATTCTCAAGAAGCATTTTCTTGCTGAAATCAATTCTGGATACTTGTTGGGAAGAAATTTTTTCTATTTCATCTGCTAATAGTCCTGGTCCTGATCCTAGATCTATCCATTCACCTTTTTTTTGGGGATTTAATTCTTTGATAAGATGAACAATCTTTTTTGCAAAAAATTTCTGAATATTTGAATGCTCCAAATACCGATATGCAGCATCATTGAAATTATTTTGTATTTTCTCATTCCACTTTTTACTATCCATTTCAATCTTTAAGTGTATCTACGTAAGATCTCGTATAAATTTAAATTATTCAAGCAATGACCTTGTTGAGCTAATTTAATTAAAATTGGCTTCCTCTCAAGTATTTTATTTAAGGAATCTAAAAAGTTATTATTTGATTCGTTGTCAAGAATCAAATCATTTTCTGATTTTATAAAAATAATTTTGCAATCTTTTCTTAAAAATACTGGAAAATTTCTATTGATGTAAAGTTCTTTTAAATCACTTAAAAGAAGAGTTTTATTTAAACTCTCTAGACTTTTATAAAAGATACTTTTAAAATTATTATTCATATGATTTGGCATAAATGATCTATGCATAAATTCTTTCAACATATCCTTAGTTTCATCATTTATGATTTTTGTTTCCATTCTTTTTAGAGACCTCAAAATAAAGTTTCTCTTATTACTTAAAGGAAGAAAATTATTAAAAGAATTTATAAGAACAATATGAGTTGCTTCTTTTAAAATTTTTTTTGGCATTAAATGAAAACCAAATGAATGGCATAAAGTCATTCTGATTTCTTTTTTAGATTCGCTTTGAATCCATTTTGCTTGATAATTATTTGTCGAAAAATAGCCCCTTTCGTTATCTTGCCAATGCCAATTATTATTTAAAAAATCAACTTTATAATCATCCCAGAAATATTTATTTAGTCCCCACCCATGTTGAGTAATAATTTGTTTCATTTAAACTTTTTCAATACTGCAATGAAATTATTTAGCAGATTAAAATCTAAGTTTCTTCGTATTGTTATTCTGATTCTTGATTGCCCCACTGGAACAGTTGGAGGTCTTATCGCAATTGCTAAAAACCCATTTTCTTCAAGATATTTTTGTAGATAAATTGCTTTCTCTTCTTGGCCAATAATAATTGATAAAATGTGATAATCTCCCCGAACTGGAAAACTAAAATTTTTAATAATTTCATCTTTCCATACATTCGCAGAAGATAACAAATCATTACCCCATTCTTTATTTTCTAAAATTTTTTTTAAACCTTCTAGTGCCCCAGCAGCCAAAGATGGCGCAAGTGCGGTTGTATACCTAAATGCACCACTTGTTTGGATAAGATATTCTCCAATTTCTGAATTGGAAGCTATGAAAGCCCCACCGCTTCCAAATGCTTTTCCAAAAGTTCCAGTAATCATAGTTATATCTGAACGACAATTAAAACTTAAACCCCTGCCTTCAGGGCCCAAGATCCCAATTGCATGAGCTTCGTCAACTAATAATTGAACACTATATTTTTTGCAAATTTCTGTTATTTCTCTGAGCGGAGCAATTGATCCCTCCATGCTATAAAGAGATTCAACAACAACTAAAATCGAATTTTTTGTGGGGTTAGATTTAATAATTTTATCTTCTAAATCTTTTAAATTATTGTGTGAGAATCGAACTAGTTTTGCTTGAGCAGCTTTGACTCCAACCAATAAAGAGTTATGGATCAATTTATCTGCTATTACGATGCTATTTCTGTTTGCTAAAGCCTGTATAGCGGCTATATTTGCTTGAAATCCGCTTGGGAAAAGTAATACTTTCTCTTGATTAAGCCACTTGGCAAGTTCTGTTTCTAATAATTGATGTATTGGTCTTGAACCTGTAATAAACCTAGAGCTTCCTGAACCAATGCCTTCTAACAAGCTTATTTCGTAAGCAGCTTGTATTAAATCCTTGTCCCTGCTTAATCCAAAATAATCATTACTGCATAAGTCTATAAGTTTTTTATTTTGCGAATTTAAACTTAGAAGTTCGAAGGATTTTTTACCTAAAGAAAATGTTTTTAATTTACGGATTCTATTTTTTGGAATTTTTACTTTTTTCATTTTGGCAAAATAAGATATGGTGGATTTAATTAAAAAGATTTAGATTTACTATTAAAGTTTGCAAGGTATTTTTTGTTTATTAATATCTATATAGATCATATATTAAGAAGTTAACTCATCATCTCTTCAATCACAATTATTGCTTAATTTAGAGGAATATTTCCCCTTTCCGCTAGATGATTTCCAATTAGAAGCAATACGAGCTATTAATAGCGGAAATTCTGTTGTTTTAACAGCACCAACAGGTTCGGGTAAAACGTTAATAGGTGAATTTGCTATATATAGAGGCTTATCTCATGACAGCAGAGTTTTTTATACAACACCTTTAAAGGCCCTTTCAAACCAAAAGTTTAGAGATTTTGCTAATCAATATGGTGAGAATAAAGTTGGTCTTTTAACTGGAGATATAAGCATAAATAGAGAAGCACCAATCTTAGTCATGACGACTGAGATTTTTAGGAACATGCTTTATGGCGAATTTGATGAATTTGATGATCCCTTAGAAAATTTAGAATCTTTAATTCTCGATGAATGTCATTATATGAATGACCCCCAAAGAGGGACAGTTTGGGAAGAAACTATAATCCATTGCCCTACTAGAACTCAAATAATAGCTTTATCAGCAACAATAGCCAATGCAGATCAATTGCAAAATTGGATAGAAAAAGTTCATGGGCCCACAGTACTAATTAATAGTGATAAGAGACCAGTCCCACTTGATTTTATTTTTTGTAGTGTTAAAGGCCTCCATCCACTTTTAAATAATAAGGGTAATGGAATTCATCCAAACTGTAAGATTTGGAGAGCTCCTAAAGGGCAGAAAATAAGAGGAAAAGTGGGCAGGATAATGCAACCAAAGTCTCCCTCAATTGGCTTTGTGATCTCGAAACTAGCTGAACGAAATATGTTGCCAGCTATTTATTTTATTTTTAGTAGAAGAGGATGTGACAAGGCTATTGAGAATATAAAAGATTTAACTTTAGTAAGTTATTCAGAGGCAAGTATGATATCCCAAAAATTAGATGTTTATCTTAAAAATAATCAGGAAGCAATTAAAGATAAATCTCAATGCGAGGCATTAAAACGCGGTATTGCATCTCATCATGCTGGATTATTGCCTGCATGGAAAGAATTGGTTGAGGAATTATTTCAGCAAGGTTTAATAAAAGTTGTTTTTGCAACTGAAACTCTTGCGGCAGGAATAAATATGCCTGCAAGAACAACTGTTATTTCTTCTTTATCAAAAAGGACAGAAGATGGTCATAGATTATTATTTAGCAGTGAATTTTTGCAAATGTCAGGCAGAGCTGGAAGAAGAGGAAAAGATACCCAAGGATATGTTGTTACATTACAAACAAGATTCGAAGGTGCCAAAGAAGCAAGTGCACTGGCTATAAGCAAACCAAATGCTTTAGAAAGTCAATTTACTCCAAGCTATGGAATGGTACTTAATCTTTTACAAATTTATACTTTAGAGAAGTCTAAAGAATTAATTAAAAGAAGTTTTGGTAGTTTTTTATATTTAGGTCAATCATCAGGTGAGAATATAATTCTTGAAAATTTAGATAAGGATTTAATTGAGTTAAAAAAAATTACATCTAACGTTTCGTGGAAAGATTTTGATGCGTACGAAAATTTAAAAAATCGTCTTAAAGAAGAGAGGAGACTCTTAAAAATTTTAGAAAAACAATCAGCAGAAAAGTTATCAGAAGAGATAACCAATGCACTTCCATATATTCAAGATGGTAGCTTAATTTCAATCAAAGCTCCCCAAATTAAAAGAAAAATTGTTCCAGGATTAATTTGTAAGAAAATATATGAATCCCAAAAAATTAAGAGTTTATTGTGTTTGACAATTGATAATTTATTTATTCTTATAAAACCCTCATACATAGTAAGTATTTTTAATGATTTGGATGCAATTGATGTCTTAGGGCTTGAAGTGCCAAAGCTGTATTTTTCTGGAGAGGTATTTAGGGGAGATGATATGTCGCAGTGTTATGCGGATCGAATTTTAGAAGTTTCTAAAAAAAATGATTTACAAACTCCACAATATGATTTGACAACGGAAGTTTTGGCACAAAAGCAACAAATTAATAACTTAGAAGAAACAGTTACTGATCATCCTGCACACAGATTTGGAGACTCTAAGAAATTAAAGAAATATAGAAAAAGAATTATTGATGTTGAACAAGAAATTAATATTAGAAAAAAACTTCTTGAAGATAAAGAAAATCATAACTGGAGAACTTTTACTGATTTGATTAAAATTTTGAATCATTTTGGTTGTTTAAATGATTTGGAATTGACAGAAGTTGGACAAACAGTTGGTGCAATAAGAAGTGAAAATGAATTATGGATTGGTCTTGTTTTAGTTAGTGGTTATTTAGACGATTTAGATCCTCCTGAGTTAGCTGCAATTATTCAAGCTATATGTGTTGATGTAAGGAGGCCTAATCTTTGGTGTAATTTCAAGCCTTCTTTAAAGGTAATAGATGTTTTTAATGAATTAGATGCTTTAAGAAAATTAGTCTCTTTTCAACAAAATAAGTTTCATATTGAAATTCCTATCTATTTAGAAACAGAGTTGACTGGAATTATTTCTGAATGGGCAAGAGGAAAAAAATGGAAAGATTTGGTTTTTAATACTTCATTAGACGAAGGTGATGTAGTGAGGATTATTAGAAGATCAATTGATGTCCTTTCTCAAGTGCAATACTGTATTGGTGTTAGTAATAAATTAAAAAGCAAAGCTAAGCTAGCATTAAAAGCTATTAATCGTTTTCCTGTTTCTGAATCTAATGATCTTATAAAAGTCTCTGAAGATATTAATCCTGCAACAAAAAGAATTGACGATAATGTTTAAATTTTTTTAATCAAATCATTGAATTGATATTCATTGCTTCATCAAATTCATCTTCGTTTAAATAACCTAATTTAATTGTTGCCTCTTTTAAATTTAATGATTCTTTGAAGGCAAGGTTTGCAATTTCAGCTGCTTTTTCATAACCAACTTTTGGCACTATGGCTGTAACCAACATTAGTGAATTTTCTAAATTTAACTTCATTCTCTTTTGATTAGGTTCCATCCCATCAACTAATTTTATTCTGAAGTTTTCTACTACATTTTTAAGTAATTTTAAACTTGTGAGAATATTAAATCCAATAAGAGGCTTATATTCATTCATCTGTAAAGTGCCACTAGAATTTGCCATTGAGACTGCATATTCAAGACCCATTATCTGAGTACAAACCATTGATAAGGCTTCGCATTGAGTTGGATTCACTTTACCCGGCATAATAGAACTTCCAGGTTCATTTTGAGGAATAATTATTTCATATATTCCTGATCTTGGACCAGAAGATAGAATTTTTATATCATTTGAAATTTTAAATAATGCACCTGCTAATATTTTTATCTGACTCATTACTTGAGCAAGACGATCATGCGAGGCCATGATAGAAAAATTATTTTTTGATTTATAGAACATTAGATTAGTATCATCGGAAATTGATTTTATAGACTCTTCACAAAATCCTTTTGGACAATTAATCCCTGTACCAACCGCAGTTCCTCCCAGAGGTAAGAAATACAATTCATTCAGACTCATAATAATTGCATTCTCAGCATCTTTAAGTTGCTCTGACCATCCTGATATTTCTTGCCCAAAAGTAAGGGGTACTGCATCTTGAAAATGGGTTCTTCCTATCTTTATAAGGTCTTTCCATTCTTCACTTTTTTTATCAAGGACCTTAGTAAGTTCTCTGATCGTTGGAACTAAATTTTTGATTATTTCATTAACAACAGATATTTGAATAGCAGCAGGAAAAGTGTCATTAGTTGACTGAGATTTATTTACATCATCATTCGGATGAATTGGTTGATGACTACCAAGCTCTGAATTAGTTTTTAAAGCTGCAATATTTGAAATTACCTCATTAACATTCATATTTGTTTGCGTGCCACTACCTGTTTGCCAAACCTTTAAGGGAAAC
Source organism: Prochlorococcus sp. AG-355-O17 (assembly GCA_003280655.1). GTDB lineage: Bacteria > Cyanobacteriota > Cyanobacteriia > PCC-6307 > Cyanobiaceae > Prochlorococcus_A. The sequence goes on along the minus strand of QCEK01000001.1, from coordinate 161,817 downwards.
TGTGAATCGTGAATCCCATCAAGTATTTCGGTACATGCCTCTACAATCAAATCTTTTTTCCTTTTATCTATTAAACCTAAATTGAAATTCGCAATTGAAGCAGCTTTTTTTATGAGGGTCAGTGAATAAATTAACTCAATTGGAATTAATTCTTCTCCAATAGAAAAATTTATTATCGATCTTTGTGTTTGAGCACCCCACAAAGCTTCTATTGGAACCTCTATTGTTCCAATACTATCTTTTTCAATCCTAAAGTTTTTTGTCATTATTCCTCTGAAAACACTGGTTTAACTTAGATAAGGTTTTCAGTAATCCTAGATACCTAACTTCTCCCATATTACACTTAAATTATTAAGATGAATTGAAGGATTAAAACATTCCTCTAAGTCACTTTGATCAATAAAATCCATAATTTCATTATCTCTCTCTATATTTTGTTTGAAATTCCCATTTTCAGTATTCCACGCCTGATGCGCATTTTTTTGTACTAAGCTATAAGCCTTTTCCCTGGATAACCCCTTCTCTACAAGCAAAAGTAAAACTTTCTGACTAAAGATTACACCACCATAAATATTTAAATTTTTGAGCATATTTTTTGGATAAACTTCTAAATTACTTACTATATCTTTCATTTCCCTGAGCATAAAATGCAAACAGATTGATACGTCAGGTAACATGATACGTTCATTTGAACTATGGCTAATATCTCTTTCGTGCCAAAGTGGAACATTTTCCAGTGCTGTTAAGACATAACTCCTCAAAATTCTTGCTAAACCGCTTACTCTCTCACTTCGAATAGGATTTCTTTTATGAGGCATGGCAGAACTTCCTTTTTGCCCTTTTGTAAAGCCCTCCTCAACTTCTAAAACATCAGTTCTTTGTAAATTTCTTATTTCAGTTGCGAATCTATCTAGAGAAGCGCCAACTAGTGCAATAGTTTGCACATATTCTGCATGCCTGTCTCTCGATATGACCTGCGTACTTGCTGTATCTGGTTTTAAGCCGAGTAAATCACAAGTAATTTGTTCTACTTTGGGATTCGTATTAGCGTAAGTTCCCATTGCACCACTTATTTGTCCAATAGCTACAGATTCTTTCAGTGTTAACAATCTTTTTTTGTTTCTTATTATTTCTGCTAACCATCCAGCAAGTTTAAAACCGAAGGAAATTGGCTCCCCATGAATTGCATGAGATCTGCCAATCATTAAGGTATTTTTATGTTTTCTTGCTAATAATCTGACTGCATTTTCTAGGCTCTCAATTTCTTCTAATAACAATTCGCAAGAATCTTTTAACTGAAGAGATAAGCCAGTATCAAGTACATCACTACTGGTCATACCAACATGTATATATCTTCCAGAATCTCCTACAAATTCATTGACGCTTGTAAGAAATGCTATTACATCATGTTTAACTTCTTTCTCAATTTCTGTAATTCTAGATTCATCAAACTTTGCATTTGAACGTATCTCTTTCATGGCATTCTCAGGAATTTTTCCCAGGGAAAAATTTGCTTCACATGCAGCTATTTCAACCTTAAGCCAACTCTGGAATTTTGCGCTATCAGTCCAGATTTTCCCCATTTCGGGTAATGTGTAACGCTCGATCACAATTTTTATTAATTATCAATTTAAACTTTATAACCAAAATCGAATTATTGCTCTATACCTTAAAGATGTACTAGCCATTGAACATATTTGTCTGGCTATTATTTTCTTATGTACATTTTTCTGGCGAATTAAGAAAGCTTAAATATAAAAATGTTTGCATTTATTCCTTTCGTTAATAATGGGAAATTTTTTAGTTCTTATTTAAAATTGGAAGGTATTAAAGAATTTGGATCTTAATCTTGTAGAAGTTCATTATTCAGTCTTTTTTTATTGATTAATAGATGATTAAAAAAAGTAGATTAGACCTTTATCTCCTTAAAAGTGGTTTATGTGAAACTCGTCAAAAAGCCCAAGGTTTAATTCTTGCGGGCAAGGTTAGAGATATCAATGGGAAAGTATGGGATAAACCTGGACAACAAGTATTAATTGGATCTGAATTTTTTATTGATTCCGAACCTATGTTTGTATCAAGGGGCGGCGAAAAATTATTGGAGGCATTTAATAAACTTGAAGTTAAAGTAAAAGATAAAATATGTATTGACGCAGGAATCTCTACTGGGGGATTTACTGATTGCTTATTGCAACAAGGAGCAAAGTTAGTTTATGGGATAGATGTTGGTTATGGACAGACTGCATGGAAGATTAGAAATAATCCAAAAGTCATACTTTTTGAACGAACTAATATAAGAAATTTAAAACCTAATGATCTTTTATCTAGAAGTAATGAGTTACCAAATTTTGTGGTTGCTGATTTGTCTTTTATTTCATTAAAGTTAGTTTTTAAATCTATTAGTAATTTATTAGAAGGTGATTGTATTGAGGGAGTATTTTTGATTAAACCCCAATTTGAGGTGGGTAAAGATAAAGTCAGTAAAGGCGGAGTTGTTCGCAATCCTAAATTCCATACTGAGGCTATAGAGTCTGTTATTTATGCTGCTAAGAATTTCCAATGGAATATAAATAATTTGATAGCTTCTCCTCTAGTAGGTCCAGCTGGAAATCATGAATATTTAGCTTGGATGACCTTAGGAAGTCAATCAAATAAAAAGATTAATAGTGAATATATACAAAATTTAGTAAAAGAAACTCTTTGAATTAGAGAGCTTCTTCGTCTTTGTCGCCAGTTCTAATTCTCACAACAGAATCAATTGATGTGATGAATATTTTTCCGTCACCTATCTCTCCAGTTTTTGCTGCTTCAGCAATCGCATCTATGACTGAATTAACCTTTTCATTTTCTACAACAACTTCTACTTTAAGTTTTTGAAGGAATTCAACAGTAAATTCGGAACCTCTATATCTTTCAACTTGTCCTTTTTGCCTTCCAAAACCTCTTACTTCACTAACCGTCATTCCAACAATACCGGAGTTTACTAATGCAATTTTTACATCCTCAAGCTTAAATGGACGTATGATTGCTTCAATTTTCTTCATGATTAAAGATTGAACATTTATATTTTAATTGTTTTTTGGGAAAACATCCAACATTGAAATATCAGAAAAACATTTAATATTAAGGCCCGCATTAGTGGCGTCTTCAATTAATAGTTGGCAATTTTCTTCAGAAATTATTACTGTACTATTTGACAAAGCTTCCCACTGATCATTATCAAAGTGTGTTTGAAGCCATAACATTCCTATTGCGCTTTTCGGTTGAAGGGATTTATTTAAGTTGTTATCGATAGTTATTAAACAAATGTCCATTAATTTTTAATTGAACTAAACATATATAACCCTTTTGGCCGACATTATGAATGTTACGACTGATACAAAAATAAGATTTAATAGCTTTTGACTTAGTCAATTGTAATACTTAGATTTGTTGATACTTTTGCGAATTTTTATCTTTACATATAGTTTTTATATAGGTTTAGTAAAGAAGTTCTACTAAAAATGAATACAGCTAAATTAGAGGATTCGACCCAAAGACCGCTATATGGTGAGAGAATTATTGAAGAATCAAAAATAATTTGTTTTGATAATCCGAACAAGAAAAGAATTTATGAAATTTCTATTCAGTTACCTGAATTTACATGTAAGTGCCCCTTCTCTGGTTATCCAGATTTTGCAAAGCTGAATATTATTTATCAACCTAATTTGAAAGTCTATGAGTTGAAGTCTTTGAAGCTTTATATCAATAATTTTAGAGATATAAAAATTTCACATGAGGAAGTTGTAAATAGAATTATGGATGATTTAGTGAATGAAGGTTCACCTCACTGGATACATTTAAACGCTGCATTTAACCCCAGAGGGAATGTTTCTATGCAGTTAGATATTTTTAGTGGGAAGAAAAGAAATTAAAATTTTTTTATTTCTTCTGACAATTTAAAAAATTCTTTTTTAAAACCAACTAGATTTTTATTGCTAAGGCCTCCAATAGATAATTTTTGTGATTCATCATTTACAAGAATCCATAATTGGTTAGTTGGTATAAGACTTATTATTGTTCCAAAAATTATTAAAATAAAAGAAAAGTAAATAAATGGTATAGACGGATCATTTTTAATTATTAAACCACTGCTGGGGATTATTTTTTTCAGAGATACTCTTGAAGAATTAACTTCTAAAGGATTGTCATTGATATAGAGATTAATCCCGGAAAAATTTTCTATATTTGAAATTTTAAGTGGACCATTTTCATTATCTATTGTTAAAAGGAAATTTTTTTTAGTCTCCGATCCTAATTCAATTAAAACTCCCCAAACTTGATTACCGATTTCGGGAATTTCCTTTAATTTTAATTGATAAAGGATATTATCTATTTCCAAAACAACATTTGATATTGCCCAATCTGCTTGATAAATAGTTAATCCTTTAAACCTGATTGGGTGATTAACTTTGGTGGTTTTTATTCCATTTAGATTTAGATCTTCAGAAGAAAAATTTAATTTTGAAATAAACTGTTTAGGTACACCATCACTTTCTCTTTCTATAGAAAAATCGACTAATTTTACATTTGCTTTTGAGTTTGTGCTCTCATTAACAAGATCTAAACTTTCTCCAGGCAGTAAATATTGTTCTTTTGATTGACTTGTGAAACTTCCATATGCAGAACCTATAAGTAAGACTATTAATCCGATATGTACAACTAAAGGTCCGATTTTTCCAATTAAACCCCTTCTTGCAGAAATATGACTTTTAAAATTGTATGTTTTCCATCCTCTTTTTTTAAGTAATAAATCTACTTTTGATATATGTTCTCCATCTTGATTGATTGGATGACTTGTAGTTAGTTGCAGTTTGCTAAATTTTTTTTCGCTTTTGTATTCAGTCCATTTTAATGAAGCTTTTAATGAAGGGATTTGCCTCCTGAAACTACAAGCTGCTAGGGAAATGCAAAGAAGAATTAAAGTAAATAAGAACCAAAAGCTTGTATATATATGATCCAATTGAAGTATTAAAACTTTTTCTCCATCTAAAAATCCAAAAATGGGAGCACTATCGAAATTATCAATATAAAATTTATTACTACTTCCTTGAGGTATAAAAGTACCTATGCCGCTTGTAATAGCTATGAAAATTATTAGTGATATGGCGAATCTTAAACTTGATATTCTTAAAATTAAATTCTTAAAAATAATCATTTAAATCCAATTTGATAATAAATTTAATAACCCTAGGGAAACTAAAAATATCCCACTTAAAGTCGGAATTATTTGACTAAATTTTCTAAGCGCCAAAAATTGTTTTAAGTTTTCTGCAGTAGCTCCTGCAACGATTAATGGAGTTACTTGGCCTATACCAAAGAAAAATAAAAAAATAATAGATATTGTTGGATTTTTGGCTTGCGATACCCAAGCCAGAAGAGTTGCTAAAACTGGTGTAATGCAAGGTGAAGAAGCCAGTCCAAAAGTAGTCCCTATGGCAAAAGGTGCTATAAAAGTTGGTATTTTATCTTCAATTTTTTTTAAATCAGGTCCATTCGGGAACTGAAACTTTAAAATCCCTAGTAAATTTAAACCCATTATTATTGCTATTAAGGCAACGATCGAAGTGTAATAAGATGGAATTTGTCCATATATCCTGCCTAAGAATCCACTGGCAGCTCCAAGCGCAACGAGTGAAAAAACGACTCCTCCTGAAAAACTAATAAGTTTAAATTTACTTTTCTCTGTTCCTCCTACATAAGCAATAGTGATGGGTAGTAATGATAATGAGCATGGGCCAAGACTCGTTAAAAGTCCTGCGCTGAAAACCAAAAATATAGTAAATAGGCCAGGATTATTAAGGCCATTCTGCATAAGCAGATTACCCTTTTGAGATAATTCTGAAATAACTAAATTGAATGATTCGATAGCTTGATTTAAATCTTATAAATTCTAACTAATTGAGAGTCTTTCGTGTACTAATCATACCTATAAAGCCTGTAGATTCTAATGAACATCTCAGTAACATCCCTGCAATAAAAAATGATGCGATTAATGAATTCCCACCATAACTAATGAAAGGTAGTGGTAAGCCCGTAGTAGGCATAGAGCCTGTTGCTACAGCAATATGCATTATTGATTGACCAATTAATAATACGCCACATCCAATAGAAACTAATTTTGTATAATTATTCCTGCACTTGAGAGCAATTCTTACAGTTATATATGAGAAAACTGCGAGAAAACCTAGGAATAAAGTACATCCTAACAAACCAAATTCTTCAGCAAAAATGGCAAAAATAAAATCTGTGTACATAAAAGGTAGGTACTGCAATTTTTGTATAGATAAGCCAAAACCTTGACCGAATAGACCACCTGAACCTATAGCTAATAAACTCTGAACCAATTGAAATCCACTTTCCTGTTGATCTTTCCAAGGATTTATAAATGAAGTAACTCTAAGTTTTTGATATTCGTTATTAAGGATGCTAATACATCCAGTAATGAACCCTATTGAAGCAAATGAGCAAAGAGAGCTAAGTTTTACACCCCCACATAAGCCCATTACCCAAAGAAGAATTCCAGTTAATGATGCAGTACTTAAATTAGGCTGTTTAAGTATTAATAAAATTAATAAACCAAAGATTATTATTGAAATAAATTTTTTATAATTATTTATTAGATTCCAATGTGCGAAAAGGTTAGAAGCTTCTAAAATCACAAAAGGTTTAACTAATTCAGATGGCTGCATACGTAAATTGCCAAGCACTAGCCATCTTGAAGATCCATTAACTGTAATTCCAGTTAAATTAGTAAGGAAAATCAAAAAGAATAAAATATAAAAAGTAATTCCTGAAAACTTTAAAAGATTTCTAATTTTTGTATTAATAACGAAATAAAATAGACCTATTCCTGGCATTGTCCAAATAATTTGTTTTTTTAAAAAGTAAGCCCAATTTCCCATTTCCTTACTAGCCACCCACCAACTTGACGATCCAAGAATGCATATTCCTAATATTGACCAAATTCCAATAAGGACAATGAGGATTTTTGCCTCATAAGGCCATATCGTCCAAGGCAAGGGAAACATAGACTCTGTTAAATTGAAAAGATTTTTTTTGTAATTAGAACTAAAGGTTTTTTTTCTTTTAGAAATTCTTTTATATTTTATTGTTTCTTGACTTATCTCCAATTTTTTAGATGTATTTTTTAGATGTATATGTACTATTGAGACGTTTAATTGAGATTTTGCCAAGTCTTTTATTAATGTTTTAAAGTACTAAAGCTATTAATAAATATGACTTTTCATAAATTTTATTTTGAAGAATAAAGTAAAAAATGGTCTACAGATTCATCATAAATCTTAAGAATTAATTTTTTATAAAAAAAAACTAGCTAAAAGGTACCTCTCCGTGATAGATTCCGTGAGTTTATATACTTACTTCAAACCATTCAGAGAGGGTTTCTAAACTATGTTCACATCAGTGGACTCAAATAGAAAAAAACTTGAGCATCCTTCTACTAAGAATGTTCAATTTCCTCAACCCCTAAATAATTCGATCATCAAAAAAAGTAAATCTGGCATTGCCAATCAAATATATAATTTGCTTTCACAAAATGATGAATACACAAAATTGCAATTAACAATTTTTGGAATTACTTTTATTGTTTCTATTTTATTAGCATCAATAACTGGAATTTTTCTAGGCTTTACTTTTGGTTTTAGTATTTTTATAGGTGCAATTTCCGGCATTTTTTACCTTCGTTTGCTTGCTAAAAGTATAGGAAAACTTGGTAAAGAATCATCAGGTGTATCAAAATTGCAACTATTGGTTCCAGTTTGCCTCTTTATTTTTGCGAGCAAGCTAGGATCTTTGGATATTTTTCCTGCAATGATAGGTTTTTTCATTTATAAGCCTTCACTCATTCTTTATTTTTCACGTTTTTAAGTAAATTTTTTTATTCAAAACAAATGTTTTTTAATTCCTTGCTAACAAATTTTGCAGCATTAGAAGTTGGCCAACATCTTTATTGGCAGATTGGAAATATCAGACTTCATGGCCAGGTATTTTTAACATCTTGGATTTTGTTAGGAGCGTTATTAGTTTTTATTTCTTTAGGAACTAAAAAAATGGAAAATGATCCTAAAGGCCTTCAAAACTTGCTTGAGTTCCTATGGGATTACATAAGAGATCTTGCTAGGACGCAAATAGGCGAAAAAGTTTATAGAGATTGGATGCCATTTATAGGAACTTTATTTTTATTTGTCTTCGTTAGTAATTGGGGAGGAGCTTTAATTCCTTGGAGATTGATTAAGTTACCAAGTGGAGAATTAGGAGCCCCAACTGCAGATATTAATACAACAATAGCCTTGGCTTTATTGGTTTCACTTTCTTATTTCTATGCAGGTTTAAGCAATAAGGGTTGGAGATACTTTGAATACTATGTTCACCCAACTCCGATTATGCTTCCTTTCAAAATTCTAGAAGACTTTACAAAACCTCTATCACTATCTTTCAGGCTATTTGGAAATATTTTGGCTGATGAACTTGTTGTTGGTGTTTTAGTCTTTTTAGTTCCACTAATTCTCCCAATACCTGTTATGTTCCTAGGATTATTTACTAGTGCAATTCAGGCATTGATTTTCGCAACTTTAGCGGCCTACTACATTGGAGAAGCCGTTGAAGAACATCATTAGCTATTTTCTAATACATTCAGACGCTTTTACAAAGGGTCTGTAATCTGGCAAAATATCTAATCGCGTAGGTCTGAAAATATCAGACCCATTCTTTAAAGAAAGGATGTCCAAGCGTGTATGACAACAAAGATTATCACAAGTATTAAGCTTTTTATTTCAAAATTATGGATTCGATTACTTCCGCTGCATCAGTTGTAGCTGCTGGCTTAGCAGTTGGACTTGGTGCTATTGGCCCAGGTCTTGGACAAGGTAACGCAGCTCAAGGTGCTGTTGAGGGTATTGCCCGTCAACCAGAAGCTGAAGGTAAAATCAGAGGAACTCTTCTTTTATCTTTCGCTTTCATGGAGTCATTGACAATTTACGGATTAGTTGTGGCTTTGGTGCTACTTTTTGCGAATCCTTTTTCCTAAAAGTTAATATTGCTTCTAATCCTTATTAGCAATATTTAATATTTAATTTTTTAACTTCAACTGAATCATATGTTGGCCTTTAATTTTTTTGGTGCTACAGAAGGTGGATTATTTGATATAAATGCCACTTTGCCATTAATGGCGATACAAGTAGTTGCGCTTACTTACATACTTAATTCTCTCTTTTTTAAGCCTGTTGGCAATGTTGTAGAAAAAAGAGAAAAGTTTGTAAGTAATAATATTATTGAGGCCAAAAATAAACTTTCTGAAGTTAAAAAATTAGAAGCTGATTTATTAACTCAGCTTCAAAGTTCTCGAACAGAAGCCCAAAGAATTGTGAGCGAAGCTGAGAATGAGTCTGACAAGCTTTATAAAGAAGCACTAGAACTTGCTAACAATGAAGCAAATGCTTCAAAAGAAAAAGCAAGACTAGAAATTGAAACGCAGACATCTGCTGCTCGCGATCAACTTTCTAAACAGGCTGATGATCTAAGCGAACTTATTGTTAATAGATTGATTCTAGAAAAATGAATTTAACTCTTTTAGCTACAGAAGGTTTTGGATTAAACTTCAATTTATTCGAAACTAATATCCTTAATTGGGCTGTAGTAGTTTTCGGTCTTTATAAATTTTTACCTGGTTTTCTAGGTAAAATGCTTCAAAAAAGGAGAGAGGGAATCCTTCTTGAATTAAAAGATGCAGAAGATCGACTCCTCAATGCAACTCAAGCTCTAGAAAAGGCGAAGAAAGATTTATCTTCAGCAGAAGAAAAAGCTTCTCAAATAAAAGCAGATTCCCTTAAAAGATCTGAATCAATCAGAATGGAAAGTGAGAAAAAAGCGATAGAGGAGATGGCACGAATTAAACAAAGTGCAATCTCTGATGAGAGCTCTGAGGCATCCAGAGCAATTTCTCAACTTCGAAAAGAAGCTGTTGAACTGGCAATTAAGAAAGCTTTAGATTCTCTCCCAAATCGACTTGATCAAACAACTCAAGAAAATTTGGTAACTCAATCAATCAATAATATTGAGGTGAACTAATGCCACTTTTAAATTCAGTTACTACACCATATGCGGAGGCATTACTTCAAGTTGTGAATGAAAATTCGCAAACTGAAGAGATGGTTTCAGAGGTTAAACAACTTTTGGAATTAATAAATGATTCCCCTGAATTGGAGAAGGCACTATCCTCTCCCATTTTAGAAACAGATGCTAAGAAGAAAATCATTATTGAAATTTTTTCAAATAAAGTTAATTCTTCTTTACTGAATTTCTTAAAATTATTGGCCGATAGGCAAAGAATTGGAATCCTTACTTCAATTCTTGATAGGTTTTTAGAGATTTACCGAGAAAATAGTAATATTGCTTTGGCAACTGTTACTTCTGCAGTCGAGCTTACTGATGAACAGAAAGGTTTAATTACCAAAAAGATCATCAATATTGCTGGAACAGAAAAATTAGAACTTGTAACTAAAATCGATCCATCTCTTATTGGTGGTTTCGTCGCCAGTGTAGGATCAAAAGTAATTGATGCTTCCCTTGCTTCACAAATAAGAAAACTTGGCTTATCTCTTTCCAAGTAACTTTTACATCAACCTTAAATTCTTAAATCCATGGTATCTATACGCCCTGATGAAATCAGTTCAATCTTAAAAAAACAAATAACTGATTATGACCAATCTGTAAGTGTTAGCAATGTAGGAACTGTTCTGCAAATCGGTGATGGCATTGCAAGAATATATGGCTTAGATCAGGTCATGGCCGGAGAGTTGTTGGAATTTGAGGATGGTACCGAAGGTATAGCTTTAAATCTTGAAGATGATAATGTTGGAGCTGTTTTAATGGGAGAGGCACTTGGTGTCCAAGAAGGAAGTAACGTTAAGTCCACAGGTAAAATCGCATCTGTTCCTGTTGGTGAGGCAATGCAGGGGAGAGTTGTTAACCCTCTCGGACAACCAATAGATGGAAAAGGGGAAATTCCAACTAGTGATACTAGATTGATTGAAGAGATGGCTCCTGGAATAATCAAGAGAAGATCAGTGCATGAACCAATGCAAACAGGTATCACATCTATTGATGCGATGATTCCTGTTGGAAGAGGTCAAAGAGAATTAATTATTGGTGATAGACAAACTGGAAAATCTGCTATTGCTATTGACACAATAATCAACCAAAAAGGTCAAGACGTAGTTTGTGTTTACGTAGCTATTGGTCAGAAGTCAGCTTCAGTAGCAAACATCGTAGAGGTCTTAAGAGAGAGAGGAGCCCTAGATTATACAGTCGTAGTTAGTGCAGGAGCTTCAGAACCAGCTGCTTTACAGTACTTGGCACCTTATACTGGTGCGGCAATTGCTGAACATTTTATGTATCAGGGTAAAGCGACACTTGTTATTTATGATGATCTAACAAAACAAGCTCAGGCTTATAGACAAATGTCTCTTCTTTTAAAAAGACCACCAGGAAGAGAGGCTTATCCAGGAGACGTGTTCTACTTACACAGTAGATTACTAGAAAGAGCAGCAAAACTTTCTGATGCTATGGGAGGGGGCTCTATGACAGCTCTACCAATTATTGAAACTCAGGCAGGTGACGTTTCTGCTTACATTCCAACTAATGTTATTTCAATTACAGATGGACAAATATTTTTGAGTGCAGATTTATTTAACTCAGGACTAAGACCGGCTATTAATGTTGGTATTTCTGTTAGTCGTGTTGGAGGAGCCGCTCAGACAAAAGCAATTAAAAAAATTGCAGGAACTTTAAAATTAGAACTCGCACAGTTTGATGAACTAGCTGCTTTCTCTCAATTTGCATCTGATCTTGATGAAGCAACTCAGCAACAACTTGAAAGAGGCAAAAGACTAAGAGAGCTATTAAAGCAACCTCAATTCTCTCCACTGAATCTTGCAGAACAAGTTGCAGTTGTTTATGCAGGAGTTAAAGGTCTTATTGATGAGGTACCTGTTGAAGACGTTACTAAATTTGCAACTGAACTTAGGGAATACCTAAAGTTAAATAAAGCAGAATTTATAGAAGAGATTCTCAAAGAAAAGAAATTAAATGATGGATTAGAAGCGACACTTAAAGAGGTGATAAACGAAGTTAAATCATCAATGCTTGCCACAGTTTAAATTTATTTAGGAGATACCATGGCAAATCTTAAAGAGATTAGAGATCGAATCGTTTCCGTTAAAAATACAAGAAAAATAACGGAGGCTATGAGACTTGTTGCAGCTGCAAAAGTTAGAAGAGCTCAAGATCAGGTTCTTAAAAGTAGACCTTTTGCAGATAAACTTGCACGGGTCTTAGAAAATATTCAATCTAGAGTACAATTTGAAGCTGTCGACTCTCCTCTATTATCCAAGAGAGAAGTAAAGAAAATCACCTTAGTTTGTATAACTGCGGATAGAGGTTTATGCGGCGGTTACAATACAAACATAATCAAAAAAGTTGAAATAAGATATGCAGAATTAGTCAAACAAGGGTATCAGCCAAATTTAATTTTGGTAGGGAAGAAAGCTATTGGATATTTTCAAAATAGAAAGGATAGATATGTAATTAAAAGTACTTTCAAAGAATTAGAACAAGTGCCCACAGCAAAGGACTCTGAAGCAGTTACAAATGAGATTTTAGCTGAATTTCTTTCAGAAAATTCTGATAGGGTTGAAATTATTTACACGAAATTCATCACTCTAGTTAGCTGCGCCCCTGTCGTTCAAACACTATTGCCTCTTGACCCTCAAGGTATTGCTGAAGAAAACGATGAAATTTTTAGGTTGACTACAAAAGATAGTAAGTTACTTGTTGAGAAATCAAATATTGAAAGAAGTGATTCAGAGAAGTTGCCATCAGATATTGTTTTTGAACAAAGTCCTGATCAACTATTAGACTCGTTATTACCATTATATTTACAGAATCAGGTATTAAGAGCACTTCAAGAGTCTGCAGCTTCAGAATTAGCTTGCAGGATGACAGCTATGAATAATGCAAGTGATAATGCTAAAGAATTAGCAAGTACTTTAAATCTAACCTATAACAAGGCCAGACAAGCAGCTATTACTCAAGAAATATTAGAAGTTGTAGGAGGTTCAGCAGTTTAGCAATAAGATTTAGGATATGCCTGAATACAATATCAAAGTTCAATTTGAGCAAAAGACTTTTAGTTTTTTATGTTCTGAAGATCAAGATATTATTTCAGCGGCAAAAATGAATGGAATAGATTTACCAAGTAGTTGTTGTTCAGGAGTTTGTACAGATTGTGCATCCATGATATTAGAAGGATCTGTAGATCAAGAAGATGCTATGGGATTAAATGATGATTTGAGGGAAAAGGGCTTTGCACTTTTGTGTGTGGCATATCCTAAGTCAGATTTGAATATTGTTATTGGTAAAGAAGTCGAAGACGATTTATATAATGATCAATTTGGTAAATATCAAAAATGAAATTAAGTTCCGTTGATTATTATTTAGATTGGCCAGTTTCAATAAAATTAAAAAATCTAAGGGAATTTATCATTGCAAATTTAGAAAAAAAAGGTGATTTAATTCGATGGTCAATTGTTGATATTCAAAATTCTATTGACTCTTTTGGAACAAAGAAACTTAAAATTAAAGCTGTCTTAGCTAATTAAAATTTTAAAATTAAAATATTTTCAATAATGGAAATTTCACCAACAATATTCATTGTTCCAACTGGTATTGGTTGTGAAGTGGGAGGTTTTGCTGGGGACGCTCTTCCTACCGCTAAATTATTAGCATCGGCAAGTGGATGTTTAATTACTCATCCAAATGTTATGAATGGCGGTACTCTCTCTGAAAAAGATAAAAATATTTTTTATGTTGAGGGTTATAGTTTAGACCGACTTGCTAAAGGAGAAATCGCTTTAAAAAGGGTAAAGCAACAGAAAATTGGGATAATTTTTGATTCAGCAATTGAAAAAGAAATATTAGTAAGGCATTTACAAGTTGCTGATGCATGTGTTTCTACTTTAGGAATTAATGTTCATTCTTATATGATTACAAAAAAGCCATTAAACATAGTTATTGATTCTGATTCTTCAAAAATCAGTGGTGGCACAATTGATAATCCTGATACTCTAATTGATGCTGGAAAATGTTTAATAGAAAAAGGAGTTACTGCAATAGCAATTGTGGCAAAATTTCCAGATGATTCAGATTCTTTAGAAACAAATATCTATCGAGAGGGGAAAGGGGTTGATCCTATTTCTGGAGTCGAAGCAGTTATAAGTCATTTAATAAGTAAATTTTTAAAAGTTCCCTGTGCTCACGCACCTGCTTTAAATTCAATTGAATTGAATGAAAATTTAGATCCTCGTGCAGCTGCAGAAGAAATAGGGTACACCTTTTTACCATCAGTACTGATTGGGTTAAGCAATGCACCTGACATTGTTGAATTGCCCTCTAAACATGAACTAATTTCATTACATCCTGATCAGATTGAATCTATTGTTGTTCCTAATGGGGCACTAGGTGGAGAAGCAGTACTGGCAGGTATTGAAAAAGGTTTAAATATTATCTCTGTAAAAAATAAAAATACATTAAAAGTGACAAATGAGTTTTATGATTATCCCAATCTTTTTGAAGTAAATAATTATTTAGAAGCTGCAGGTATAATTCTTGCTATCAAAAAAGGTATCAACCTTAAGTCAATTAAACGGCCTTTAAAAAAAATTCAAAAAATTTTTAATAGTGATTAATAAGATATTGCTATGGGAACTCTCCAGTCACTTCCTAATGATTGACTGCTAAGTTTTAGGATTGGAGGAGCCTGCTTTCTTTTAAATTCTGCTTTTTTTATGAGTGAGATAATTTTTAAAATTAAATCTTTTTTATAACCATCTTCTTCTAGTTGGTGCAAATCTTTTTTCTCTTCAATAATTCCTTTAAGAATATTATCTAATATAGAATATGGTGGGAGAGAATCAGTATCTAGTTGATCAGGACCTAATTCGGCACTTGGAGCTTTCTTTCGTATATTTTCTCCAATTATATCTACATTAGGATCTAACATATATGATTTTCTATGGTTAATTGAATCTTCACTATCAAGCCAATTGCATAATTTAAAAACATTAGTTTTATATAAATCTCCAATCACCGATAATCCCCCATTCATATCACCATAGAGTGTGCAATATCCTACAGCTAGCTCTGATTTATTTCCTGTTGAAAGCAATAAATGCTTTTCTTGATTTGCCAAAGCCATTAGAAGCGTTCCTCTGATTCTTGATTGAATATTTTGATTTGTTATTTCAGCCATCTTGAAAGATATGGTATTTATGAAAGATTCTTCAAAAGAGCTCATCAATTTTTCAATTGGGATACTATTGAAATTTATTTTTAATCTTCTCGCTAAATCTTTCGCATCACTCTTTGAATGAGATGAGCTCCACTTAGAGGGCATGGAGACGCAATAAATATTATTGCTGCCAAGAGCTGCTGTTGCAACTGCTGAAACTAGTGCTGAATCAATGCCACCACTTAGTCCAATTAAAGCTGTTTTAAAACCGCATTTTTGAGCATAATCCTTAACACCAAGGACTAATGCATCAAAAATTGATGACATTTCAGACTTCTCATATTTATTTTTTTGAGGTTTTGTTTGCTCAACGTCCCAAATTGAGAGGTCTTCTGAAAAAGATTTTAATTGCTTAATTTTAGATCCATTCTTATCAAGAACAAAACTATTTCCGTCAAAAATTAAATTATCATTTGCCCCAATCTGGTTTACATATATTAGCGGTACTTGAAGATATTGTGCAGCAAAACTTGAAACTTTGGATCTTAGCTCTAACTTTTTGAATGTATAAGGGGAGGCCGATAAGTTCACTATAATATCAACTTTTTTTTTCTTTAAATCAAAAATAGGATTCTTTTTATGAATTCCTCTACCTTCTATATTTTTGTTGACCCATAAATCCTCACATATAGTAAAGCCAAGTCGCCAAGTTTTATTGTTAATTTCTTTGGTTAGTACGGAAACTTTTTCTTCTGATCTAAAGTATCTTTTCTCATCAAATACTTCATAGGTGGGAAGAATAATTTTACGAGCAATTATTTTCCAATCACCGCGCTCAAGCAATGCAATAGAATTATAAAGATTTGGGAAAAAAGAATCATTTATTATCTCAGCGATCCCTACTGTAATACTCAAGTTTCCATATTTTTTATTAATATCCAAGGCTAATTGATCAAGAATTTGATATTGATTTTTGATTAAATTATTTTTTAGAAGTAGGTCGTTTGCTGGATATCCCCATAGTGACAATTCTGGAGTAAGAACTAAATCTGCAGAAGTTGAGTAAGCTCTTGAAGCTATGTAAAGAATTTTTTTTGCATTGCCATCTAAATCTCCAACAACTGGATTTATTTGAGCAAGTAAAAACTTCATTCAACTAATCTAGTAGATTCATATAAATTATTCTCCTTAACTATATCTATTAATGAAGTTGGTAAATTAGAACAATTAAAATTTAATCTAAAATTTGAACTTGAAGTCCCTGGGATTGTGATGGTTGAAATCTTAAATTTAACTTTATAATTTTCTAACATTTTAAGAGTATTTGATTCAACAGGATACCCCTCTCTTAAAATTATAAAAAAACTTACCTCCAAAATAATTTTGTCAAAATTTTTCCAGTGGAAAATATCTTTAATTAAATCACTTCCAATAACAAAATCTAAATTATTAAATTCATAAATTTCTTTACTTTTTTTGATTGACTCTACTGCCCATTGGCTACTAACACTTTGATTAAATAAAATTTTAGGGTTATCTAAATCTTCAATAAGAGTTTTTAATAAATGGCTACGAATAGATATATCCTCTATGTGCTTTTTTTTGGGGTTGTTGCTTACATAGCTAATGGTAAAATCATAAATTCTTGATAATTCTTCAAGTATTTTTTTATGTCCAATGGTAGGTGGATCTGCACTAGTACCAAATAATGCAATGGTTTTTCCCATTTTAAGTTTTAAGGTAGAAAACTAACAAGATTATTATTTAAGTTTCTTTTTGTTAGATAGATATTTATGTGTTTAAAAATCTCTGGTTCATTAAAATTAATATTGTGAATCATTATATGAGGTTCAATATACGAAGCTTTGCTTCTTTTAAGTATCTCTTTGGCGGCTAATTTACCAAGGATTTTTGTAGATTGAATTGCTATTGCGGCTTGAATAATTGCTATAGGTCCATAGGGTAATAATGATAGCCCGCTAGTGAAAGGTGCTGTTAATAAAATTATTTTTTTTACAAGGTTGAAAGAGGTGTTGACTCCGACTTGAGTGACGCCCAAAAATAAATTATTAATTGATATTTTTTTGAATATTTTTCTGGTGGATTCACCCTTTAAATTTAAGCCGTAAATTTTACTTAATTCGCTAATCAATGCAGTATCTAGTGCAAAACTACCAGCAATATCGAACAAAACAAAAGGATTAAGAGCTACAGTTGATGCTTTTATGGTCGAAAATTTACCAATAGTTGACTGCGCTAATTTCTGCCTTCTTTTCAATCTTTGCTCTTTTATCTGCAGAAACAATTTGTCAGCTGATTGAAGAGAATTTAGTGTTAAAAATACCTCACCATGTTGATTTATTATTTTTTTCATATAATTTTCAAGATTATCTTCATGATTAATAATTATTGGAATATTTAAATCTTTTGGAAGCTTATGCTTTATGCTTTCTATTATTTCTTTTAATTCAATTTTATTAAAAAGATCGATTTTATTTAAAGTTACTATAATTTTTTTTCCGTCTTTAATAAAGGAGCTGATTTCGCTTAATTCATTTCTATTTAAATCTCCTGAGACTATAAATAAAATAATATCTGAGTGATTTATACAGGAGTAAACTTTATTTGGGAATTTAATATCGCAGAAATCAAATCCTGGAGAATCTAGCAACTCTATACTGTTGAGTGTTTGATCATTAATATTCCATTCTTCAGTTTGTATTTCTCTTGTAGTCCCATTGATAATATCCGTTTTGAATATATCTTTTTTTAATAAATAATTTAAAACAGAGGATTTCCCTACGCCCGATTTACCATATGTGCCAATTCTTATTTTTTTTTCTTTCAGCCTAAATAGTTGTTGATTAAAAGAAATTATTTCTCTATTAAGAAAACTTTTTTCGTAGTTGGTGATATCAATACTATCCCACCAATTTTTTAAAAGCAAATAATTTTTATTAATTTTCAATTGTTTCATGTCTTATTTTTCCACCAGCCAGCTAATACAGACAACACAGCTTCTGCACCAATAATCCCCACGAATCCTCCAAATTCATCTACTACTACTTTCACTCCTTTATGATTCTTGTCAAATCTTGTTAATAATTGATCTGCTTTAATCATTTCTGGAATGTAGTCTACAGGTTCGCAAATTTCTGATAATAATTTTTTATTTTCCCCATTAATTAATTCTGCTAACATTCTCTCACGTTCAACTACTCCCTGTATCTTGTCAACTTTATCTCCTAAAATAACCCACCATGGAGAGTTATCAGACAGTATGAGTTTTAAAATTTCTTCAAGATTCGAAGAGCCATCAAGACAAGGTACTGATACCCTAGGGATCATTAAATCTTTAGCTTTTAAATCGTTTAATTGAAAAACTTTAAATATCATTGCTGCCTCATCAGCTTCTATCAAACCTTTCTGACTCCCAATTTTTGCCATTTGCCTAATTTCTGCTTCATCAGTTGAGATTTCGTTTTCTGCAGTTATAACTGGAAATATTTGTTCTATTAATATTAAGAATGGCCTCATTAAAGTATTTAATATTCTCAATATGGGAACCGCTAATAATGCTATTTGAACTGAAAATCTTGTACCAAGAGCTTTGGGTAGTACTTCTCCGACTAAAACAACAAGTATGTAGAAAGCAATTGAAAAAAGGGTTAAGCCATAACTACTATTTATTAGCAATGCTCCGTATACACCTAAAATAAGACTCCCAATTATGTTAAATCCGTTGTTAGTAATAGTGATTACAGTTAATGTTCTTCCAAGATGTTTTCTAAGTTTAAGGAGTTGATTTGCAGAACTTTTTGGCTTTTGTTTTGAAGCTATTTCAATAATTCTTATTGAATTAACAGCTAAAAAAGCCGCTTCTACTCCCGAACAACATGCTGACCCAATTAAAATGATAAATATTAAAAAAATTAAACCGTAAATATTTGGTTCCATTAAGATAGGGTGGGTTCTAAATATGTATTAATTTATTCTTCCATTTTTTTTTAAAACGCGCCAATACACAATCTATGCTTAAACCTGACAATAAAGTTTTTGAAGAAAGAAGAGAAATTTTCTTAAGTAAATTAGGCGGAAAAGCTGCTATTATCCCTGGAGCTAATCTTGTGAAGCATCATGCCGATTGTGAATATCCTTTTAGACAAGATAGTAATTTTTGGTATTTAACTGGTTTTGATGAGCCAGACGCAATTGCTCTTTTCTTATCGCACAAGCCAAAGGGAGAGAGATTTATTATGTTTGTAGCTCCTAAAGATGTTATAAGTGAAGTCTGGCATGGCTTTAGGTGGGGTTTAGACGGTGCTGAAAAAGTGTTTAAGGCTGATAAGGCTCATTCAATAAATGAATTAAAAGATTTACTCCCAGCTTATATAAATGGTTCTGATGAAATTGTGTTTTCAATTGGTAAGCATCCGTTAATTGAGAATTTAGTACTTGAGATATTTTCAAAACAACTTGATAATCGCTCAAGATTAGGAATTGGTGCAAATTCTATAAAATCTCCAGAAATTTATTTAAATGAGATGAGATTAATTAAAAGTGATTTTGAAATTAAGAGAATGACAGAGGCTATACAAATTTCAGCCGAAGCTCATGAACTAGTAAGAGAATCTATCTCATCAAAGAAAAATGAAAGACAAATTCAGGGTCTCATAGAGGGATTCTTTTTGGAAAAAGGTGCGAGAGGACCAGCTTATAACTCTATTGTTGCTTCAGGCGATAATGCATGTATTTTGCATTACACTTCAAACAATTCACCCTTGATGAAAGAAGATTTATTGCTGGTGGATGCTGGTTGCTCTCTAACTGATTACTACAATGGAGACATAACAAGAACTATTCCAATAGGCGGTAAATTTTCTAATGAGCAAAAAGTTATCTATGAAATTGTATTGAGTGCGCAAAAAAATGCAATTGAAAGTGCTGTAAAGGGATCGAATTCCAGTACTGTTCATAATGTTGCTCTAACAATTCTTATAGAGGGATTAAAAGAAATTGGTTTACTGTCGGGCAGTACTGAGGAAATAATTGAAAATCAATCTTATAAACATCTTTACATGCATAGGACTGGACATTGGCTCGGCTTAGATGTACATGATGTTGGGGCATACAGAATGGGAGACTATGAAGTTCCATTACAGAAGGGAATGATTCTTACGGTAGAACCAGGGATCTATATAAGTGATAGGATCCCAGTCCCTGAGGGACAACCCCTTATAGATGAGAAATGGAAAGGCATTGGGATAAGAATAGAAGATGATGTTTTGGTTACAGATACAAACCCAAAAGTTTTAAGTATTGCTGCACTTAAAGAAATTTCTGATTTAGAATTTTAAAATTTGACTTATCTTGTTAATAGATTTATTTTTTATTAAGTTTAAAGCTCAAAAATGGACAAGTCCGATTTATATAATTCGAAACTCTCTTTAGCGAGAGGCTTATCTAGTCAGCTTGGCATGTTCGCCGAAGAAAATGATATCCCAAAAGATCTTTGGGATTCATTAGAGGCTACTATTTATGACTTTTATGAAGTATCTCATGATAGATAAAAGTACTTTTTAGAAGGTATCAATAACTAAAATCAAGAAATTTTGAATAAATAAATCAAAATGTGACCATAAACTGATAAATTATTTATTAAAGATAAATAAGTGAATGACTTCATCAGATAAGTTAAACCAAAATTCAACAGAAAAAAAGGGAAAAAACATTTATAGTCCAAAGTCTAAAAATTCTTCTCCTAATTCAGGAATGATGGGCGCCACAGCTGTATTAGCAGCCGCCACAATTGATGAAGATGGAGTACCTACTGGTTATACCCCTAAACCTGACGAAGGAAGGTTCATAATTAAGGTATTGTGGTTACCTGATAATGTTGCTTTAGCAGTTGATCAAATAGTGGGTGGAGGCCCAAGCCCACTTACTGCTTATTATTTTTGGCCAAGAGATGATGCTTGGGAAAAATTAAAAAGTGAATTAGAAAACAAGGGTTGGATTACTGATAACGAAAGAGTAGAAATATTGAATAAAGCTACTGAAGTAATAAATTATTGGCAAGAAGAAGGTAAAACAAAAAAATTAGAAGAAGCCAAATTAAAGTTTCCAGAAGTAACTTTTTGTGGAACCGCTTAAATTTTAGTTTTTTGCAGCTTGAATCCTAGCCTCAGCCTTCGAAACTTCTTTCAAGGCCTTAATTTTATCTGGATTTTTTTCATTTTCAGAAAATTTGCTAATCACTAACTTTGCTTCTTTAAGATCTTGTTCAGCATTTGAAACATTAATCTCGGAACCAATTTCAGCATTGTTTACTAAAACTATGACTTCATCAGATTCAATTTCAGCGAAACCACCCATAAGCGCTATAGATTTCCACTGGGAATTCATCCTTAGCCTCAAAACGCCAATATCTATAGCAGTAACTAAAGAGATGTGTCCTGGTAGTATACCAAGTTGACCAGTAGTACTAGGTAGGATTACTTCTTCAGCTTCACCTTGATAAACATTTTTATTAGGAGCTAATACTTTTAGAGAAATTGCCATTAATTTAAAATTATTGAAGGTTAAATATATTTATATGCAAATATTTATTTTTCTGATTTTATTTTTTCAGCTTTTGCTTTAACTTCATCAATATTACCAACTAAGTAAAATGCCTGTTCTGGTAAATCATCTAATTCACCTGACAAAATCATATTGAAACCAGCAATGGTATCTTCTAATTTTACATATTTACCAGACATTCCTGTAAAAATTTCTGCTACAAAGAAAGGTTGTGAGAGAAATTTTTCAATTTTTCTTGCTCTGTCGACTGTTAATCTATCTTCTTCAGAAAGCTCATCTAAACCGAGAATTGCGATAATATCTTGAAGTTCTTTGTATCTTTGTAAAGTTGATTGGACAGCTCTGGCTGTTTTGTAATGTTCATCGCCAACAACAGATGGTTGTAGCATTGTGCTTGTTGAGTCTAATGGGTCAACTGCTGGATAAATTCCCTTAGCAGCAAGAGCTCTAGCAAGTACGGTTGTAGCATCTAAATGGGCAAAGGTTGTAGCTGGTGCAGGGTCTGTTAGGTCATCAGCAGGCACGTAAACAGCCTGGATAGATGTTATTGATCCTTCTAATGTAGATGTAATTCTTTCTTGCAATTCACCAACATCAGTTCCCAGAGTTGGTTGGTATCCAACAGCTGAAGGCATTCTTCCTAGTAGTGCAGATACTTCAGAACCAGCTTGAACGAATCTAAAAATGTTATCAACAAAAAGTAGGACGTCTTGTTTATTCACATCTCTGAAATGTTCGGCCATTGTAAGTGCTGATAAGCCCACTCTCATTCTTGCACCAGGTGGCTCATTCATCTGTCCAAAACACAAGGCGACCTTTGATTGAGTTAAATCATCTGCATTAATCACTCCAGATTCTTTAAATTCTTCATATAAATCATTCCCTTCTCTAGTTCTTTCTCCTACACCGCCAAAAACAGAGACTCCACCATGCTCCTTTGCGATGTTATTAATTAATTCTTGAATAAGAACTGTCTTTCCAACACCAGCACCTCCGAACAATCCAACTTTTCCTCCTTGTCTGTAAGGAGCTAAAAGGTCGATAACTTTAATACCAGTTTCAAAAACTTTTGGCTTAGTTTCTAGGTCAGTTAACTTTGGCGCAGCTCTATGAATTGGGGCAGTATCTTTAGTATTGACTGGACCTTGTTCATCTACTGGTTCTCCCAAAACATTAAATATTCTTCCTAAAGTCGCTTCTCCTACTGGTACAGATATTGGGGCTCCTGTGTCAATTGCCTCCATGCCTCTTACAAGGCCGTCTGTGCCACTCATTGCCACTGCTCTTACTCTATGGTCACCAAGGAGTTGTTGGACTTCTGCAGTGAGCGCTATGTCTTGTCCAGCAGGATTTTTAGCTTCAATTCTTAAAGCATTTAATATCTTGGGCAATTTCCCAGCTGGAAATTCTACATCTAGAACTGGACCAATTACCTGACGTACTACGCCTTTTGTTTGTGAAGAAGTTGATGGAGTTGCTACCATTTTTTATTGATTGGTGATGAATAGCTGATTAAAACAGCTCATAATGCGAAAATACTACCACCTAATGGGTAGATTCGTTAAATGGGTTCGGCCACCCGCACAGTTTAAGTATGGTTTAATTGCCGCTTTGCAGATTATGTTGTTGATGATACGGATGGAGATTTTCTCTTTCCATTTTTATGACGCAAAGCGTCTCAATCATGATCCTCCATTAATCTATGGCAGCTGTTTCACTTACAGTCTCTACAGTAAAACCACTGGGAGATAGAATATTCATTAAAGTTTCCGAATCTGAGGAAAAAACTGCTGGGGGCATTCTTTTGCCTGACTCAGCCAAAGAAAAACCACAGGTTGGAGAAGTTGCTCAGGTGGGTCCTGGCAAACTTAATGACGATGGTTCTCGGCAAACTCCAGAAGTGAGTATTGGCGATAAAGTTTTGTACAGCAAATATGCTGGCACAGACATTAAATTGGGAGGAGATGAATATGTCTTGCTCTCAGAAAAGGATATTTTAGCTGTAGTAAGCTAAAATATTCGTTTCAAAAATTATTAAAACTTATTACTAAATCACTGCCTAAACATGGCTAAAAGAATTATTTACAATGAGCAAGCTCGTAGAGCGCTCGAGAGAGGAATTGATATCCTTGCTGAGTCTGTTGCTGTCACGCTTGGACCAAAAGGAAGAAATGTTGTACTAGAGAAAAAATTTGGTGCTCCACAAATTATCAATGATGGTGTCACAATCGCTAAAGAAATCGAATTAGAGGACCACATTGAAAATACAGGGGTTGCTTTAATCAGACAAGCCGCTTCTAAAACCAATGATGCAGCTGGGGATGGTACCACAACAGCCACTGTTTTAGCTCATGCAATGGTTAAAGCAGGGTTGAGAAACGTTGCTGCAGGGGCTAATGCAATTACCTTGAAAAAAGGAATTGATAAAGCGACTGAATTTCTAGTTGGTAAAATTCAAGAGAATTCCAAACCTATTAGCGACAGCAATGCTATAGCTCAATGTGGAACTATTGCTGCTGGAAACGATGAAGAAGTTGGTCAAATGATTGCCAATGCTATGGATAAGGTTGGTAAAGAAGGTGTTATCTCCTTAGAAGAAGGAAAATCAATGACTACTGAATTAGAAGTTACTGAGGGAATGCGCTTTGATAAAGGTTATATCTCACCTTACTTCGCAACAGACACTGAGAGAATGGAGGCTGTTTTAGATGAACCATACATTCTTCTGACTGATAAAAAAATTGCCTTAGTTCAAGATTTAGTTCCCGTTTTGGAACAAATAGCTAAAACTGGTAAACCACTAGTCATTATTGCAGAAGATATTGAAAAAGAGGCTTTAGCAACTCTTGTTGTCAATAGATTAAGAGGTGTGTTAAATGTTGCTGCAGTAAAAGCTCCTGGATTTGGTGATAGAAGAAAAGCCATGCTTGAAGATATGGCCGTATTAACTAATGGACAACTTATTACTGAAGATGCAGGCTTGAAATTAGAGAACGCTACCTTAGATATGCTCGGAACTGGTAGAAGAATAACTATCAATAAGGAAACTACAACTATTGTAGCTGAAGGTAATGAGCAAGCAGTTAAAGCTAGATGTGATCAAATCAAGAAGCAAATGGATGAAACAGATTCCTCATATGATAAAGAAAAGCTTCAAGAACGTCTGGCTAAATTAGCAGGAGGTGTAGCAGTTATTAAGGTTGGTGCTGCTACTGAAACTGAGATGAAGGATAAAAAGCTTCGTCTTGAGGATGCTATTAATGCAACAAAAGCAGCTGTTGAAGAAGGAATTGTACCTGGAGGAGGAACAACTCTCGCTCATTTATCTCCTATTCTAAAAGAATGGGCTGATAAAAATTTAGAAGGAGAGGAATTAATTGGAGCTAATATTGTTGAAGCTTCACTTACTGCTCCTCTTATGAGAATTGCAGAGAATGCAGGTTCTAATGGAGCTGTTATTGCTGAAAATGTAAAAACTAAACCATTTAATGATGGATTCAATGCTGCTACTGGAGAATATGTAGATATGTCCTCTGCTGGTATAGTTGATCCTGCAAAAGTTACACGTTCAGGATTACAAAATGCAGCTTCAATAGCAGGAATGGTTCTAACCACCGAATGCATAGTTGCAGATCTACCTGAGAAAAAAGATTCAGCTGCTCCAGCAGGCGCTCCGGGGATGGGCGGTGACTTCGATTACTAACTAAACAATAGTTGTTAATAAATTTTTTAAAAGGGATCATCCAAACCGGTCCCTTTTTTATTGAACTTTTATGAAATCCAACCAGCGCTAAGAATAATTGCGAGAGACAAAAATATCACTAAAAAAGTCCATGTTATTTTGTTTAGAGAGGCTTCTGCACTACTTGCACTATTGAACATAGAGCTTCCACTTGCGGCTATTCCTCCCATTCCATCACCTTTAGGACTATGAAGTAGAACTAATAGAATGAGAAGAACTCCAGTAATTACCCAAATCCAACTAATAATTTGAATCATTGCTTAAAAAACTTTTATAAACTTTAAACGTGTTGAACTACCTTATTATAACCCTTTAATTCAATTTCTTGAATAAGCGATTTGCCTGTCATTTCCCTTGGTATTGGTAGATTTAATAATTGCAATAAAGTGGGAGCAATATCTGCTAAGCCCGCGTTTTCTCTTAAATTAATTTCATTTCCCATATTTGGTATTTTTCTTTTTTCACCTTCAACCAAAATCAATGGAACTTTATTTATTGTGTGCGCTGTCCATGGTTCTCCTTCAGATCCCTTCATTACCTCTGCGTTACCATGATCGGCTGTAATAACAATGCTTCCGCCCATTTCTCCAGTAGCATTAACTATTTGACCTACACATTTATCTACTTTTTCTATAGCTTTAATTGTTGCATCCATGTTGCCTGTATGACCGACCATATCAGGATTGGCAAAATTGATTACAACAAAAGCATAATTGCCGCTTTTAATTGCTTTAGAGCAACTAATAGTTAATTCCTCCGCAGACATTTCGGGTTCCATATCATAAGTTGCGACTCTTGGAGATGGAATCAAATGTCTCTCTTCTCCAGGTAAAGGTATTTCAACTCCTCCATTGAAAAAGTATGTGACATGAGGATATTTTTCAGTTTCCGCGGTTCTGTATTGTTTAAGTCCGTTTTCTGACACTATTTGGCCTATAAAATTATTAAGTGATTCAGGAGGAAATGCAACTTTAACGGGAAAGTTCGGATCATACTGAGTAAAAGTAACAAAATCTAGATTTGGATAATTTTTTCTTTCAAAGTCTGAAAATTCCTTGACTGAAAGGGATTTGACTATTTGTCTTGCTCTATCTGGACGAAAGTTAAAGCAAA
Source organism: Prochlorococcus sp. AG-355-O17 (assembly GCA_003280655.1). Classification (GTDB taxonomy): domain Bacteria; phylum Cyanobacteriota; class Cyanobacteriia; order PCC-6307; family Cyanobiaceae; genus Prochlorococcus_A. Next base: position 135,034 of record QCEK01000001.1, on the reverse strand, counting down.
TCAAACTATCCCCATCTTTAAGATAGTTTTCAGACATTCGTATGGGCTCTATAAATTCATCGGTTATGTTTTTGGCATAACTTTTTTCAATGTAGTCCTTTGGAGAAATTTTTGTTATTTGAATATCAGGATCAGTCAAATTAGAATATGCTTTTTCTGTTCTATCCCATAAAAGATTTCTATCCATTATCCAGTATCGTCCGCATATGGAAGCTATTTCTCCTACGTTAAATTTTTTTATGCATGATTCTATTTGATTTAGATATTTTGAGGCACTTTTTGCAGGAGTGTCTCTTCCATCAGTAATGATATGGATTGCAACTTTTTTAAGTTTATTATCAGATGCCCATTTTATTAAACCTAATAAATGATTTATATGACTATGAACTCCTCCATCTGAACATAATCCCGTGATATGTAAAGTAGAATTATTTTTCTTTAATGAATCAGCCATCTCTTTTAACTCATTTACCAAGCCTAATTGATTATTTTTTACAATATTTGAAATCCTTACAAGTTCTTGTTGTATTATTCTTCCCGAACCAATGGTAAGGTGCCCTACTTCTGAATTACCCATTTGACCATCTGGGAGGCCTACATCAGATCCACTAGCACCTATAAGGGTGTGAGGGTAAGCATGCCACAATGAGTCCATGATTGGTGTACTTGCACTTTTTATGGCATTATCTGATTTTTCTTTTCGATATCCCCATCCATCTAGTATTGCAAGAACTACAGGGCTCTGAGGAACACTTAATCTTTTTATATTTTTGCTGCTAATCTTTGACATATTTAGATCAAATTCATTGTTAACTGATCCAACCTTAAATTTAGCTTCTAAAGTTACTCTTTAACAATTTATATTTAACATAGTTAGCTTTTGCTAATTTATAAAAAATATTAGACTAATTTTATTTCTTAATAAATCATGTCCAAGAAGACAAAAAAGATTGTAATACTTACTGAAGTTGAGCTTAGAAAAACTATTTCGCGTTTAACTTGCGAAATTATCGAAAAAGTAAAAAAACTGGATAACCTCCTGTTGGTTGGCATCCCGACTAGAGGAATTGAGCTGACCGAAGTACTAGAAAAGGAATTATTCTCCAGAACAGGTTTAAGAGTTAGAAAAGGAACAATTGATCCAACTTTTTATAGGGATGACCAAAATAGAGTTGGAACTCGCCTAATACAAGCTGCAGATATTCCAACTCCTATTGAGAAACAAGAAATTCTTTTAATAGATGATGTAATTTACACTGGTAGAACAATTAGAGCTGCAATGGATGCTTTGTATTCATGGGGCAGACCTCAAAGAGTAATGTTATTAGTAATGGTAGATAGAGGTCATAGAGAATTACCTATTCAACCAGATTTTTGTGGTAAAAAAGTGCCAACTAGTAAAATTGAAAGTATTAGTTTACGTTTAAATAATGTTGATAATGAAGAAGGAGTTTTTCTTGAATAGCTATCTTTCAGAAGATATTACCTAAATTATACTCTCCAAAAAATTCATCTTTAATATCGAAACACTTAACTGATAAATCGGCATTTTTCGTAATTTTAAAAAAAAGTTTTAAGTTGTCTTCTCCAATATTAGATTTATTTTTTAATACTAGTTTAAGTGGTTTTTTGTCCCATTTTATAATTTCTTCTTCATTTTGAATCTCAGATAACTTTGGTAATCCATTCTCAAAAATAACATCATATGCTCTGTCTTTTTGTGTCTCTCCAATTATTATTTCGAATATTTCTTGATTCTTTTTACTGGCTTGAAGGATCAGTTTAAAGGATGTTTCTGTTGGCCATGTTTGACCTTTGCAAAAAATAGGATGCCAAAAGTGTTTTTGCTCTCTTTTATTAAATAATCTTATGGATAATCCTTTGTTTAATATATCTTTAATTTTTACCCCCGGGGTCATTGCTAAAGCTCCCAAAGCTATTGATTCAATAGGTGGTGGCGACTTTATTTGAATTTTTGGAATTTTTTTTGTTATCCATTCTTTAATCAATGGTATTTGAGTTCCTCCACCAACCAAAACAATTGCATTTAAGTCTTCAACTGTGCAAAATTTACCTCTTGCTTGATTTAATAAATCTTTTAGCAATGAGTTGAGGTGATTAAGAAGATTATTGGCAATGATTATTTTCTCCAATATTTCTTTACTTAGGTAAAACTCACTTTCTTTATTTTGTTCAGTAAATAATTTTATTGGAAATTTATTTTCATATTTGATTAAAGATGAGCTGAGTTTACATTTTATTTTTTCTGCCTTTGAAAGATTATTAATATAATTATTCCCTGGAATAAAATAATCAACTATCCATTGATCAATATCTTTCCCTCCAATTTTGGAGCCTGTTTTGCCAATTATTTCAGCACACCTTATTTTTTGTTTTGAAATTGAGCTTACATCATTACCTTTGAATTTTAATAGTTCTGCTATTGGACCAGATTTTCCTTCTCCTCCTTCGATTTTGACTATATTCATATCGACCGTACTTCCTCCAATATCTAATGTCATTATTTTTGAGCCAAATGGTACATTTATTCCTAAACTTGCCGCAGTTGGCTCATCAACAAGGGCTATTTCATCTACAGATATTTCCTCGCAAAGGTTAACTAACCATTCTCTGTACCCCTTGTATGTATCTATAGGAGCTGTTAAAACAAGTCTTTTGATCTCATACTTGTGCGGAATGTTTGCCCACAAAATTTGAAAAAATTTTTCTCCACATTCATTAGGGTTTAAAATATTTTTTTGGTTATTTTTTTCAATAGAATTTCCAATTAATCTTTTAAAGTTCGAATGAAAAAATAAATCAGAATTTGAGTTATCCCTCATCTTTAGAGCACTAATACCAATCTTAGTAATCTTTGAAGGTTCCTCGAACCAAACTGCTGAAGGAATAACTCCTGGAGATGATGTAATATTCGGTATTTCAATTAAAACAGACTTTACATCTTTTTGATCTTGAAAAGCTATTACGGTATTAGTGTTCCCTAAATCAATAGCAAGTGTTCCAATTAAACTTTCTTTCATATGATTATTTGAATCAATTAAGTTCTTTTTGTAATTTATGTTTTGAAACGGTCGAATTAATTGTAAAATATATTTTATAGTAAAAAACTTTTTTAATGAACATATCGAATAATGCAGGAATTGACTCTAATGATCTTGCAAAGAGAGGTGAGAGCTTAATAAGAAAATCAACTAATAGATATTTAACTACGGTGAAAATTGCTTTCAGAGCTAAACAAAGAAGATTTGATGATTTTGATGGTTTATTAGAGGAGTCAACTATTAAACCAGTTCAAAGATCAATTATTGAACTAAGTGATGAGCAAGATCAACCAGATTTGTTGCCAGGATAATTTTGGCAAAAGACCCAAAAGAATGGAGATTACTTAAAGATTTTAAAAAAGGCAAATTTTGCTTTTTGATTGGGGTTAATAATTGGTCAATTGAGTTACAAAAAAGTGAATTCTATTCACTTTACCTTCTACTCTTAAAAATTAATGAACAACTATTAGTTATCAAGGACGAACTAATGGATGAAGAATTTATTAGTTTAGAATTAGAACAACTTCCTTGGTTTATTCAGTTAGAAGGGAAAAAGAATGAATGGAGCTTAAGGTTTGTTTTTGAAAGTCAAGACCAAACTAGATCCTTCGAAATGTATTGGCCGATACCAAGTGCACAAAATTTATTTTATGAAATAAAAAACATGTGGGAATCAATGGATTAAAAGATAAATAAAATTGGAAATTTTAGAAAATATTTCCCCTTTAAATAAAATTTTTTTCACAACTTTTCCACAGTTTTATTTTAAAAAATATCTGATGACCTCAAGTATGTGGAAAACTTCTGATTTTAAATAAATCTTTATATTAAAGTGAGATTTAATTTTGCAAAATTAATTTCCATGAGCCTTAGCTTTATGACTGGATTCTCACTATTCTATGACCTGAGACTGTTTTTTAATAATGCTTGTTGACGATTTAGTGATCTTGGAGAAAACTAAATTTTGTAGATTTAAATTTCAAAAAGTTTTTGACATGCAAGAATTAAATTACAACGAAAATTCAAAAGTTTTAAATCATAAAGATGAGGTAATAAGTTTCAAATGTGAACTCCAAGAGAATCTTCAAATGGCTATGAAAGAATTTGTTGAGGAGCATCCTAACTGGGATCAATATAGAATATTACAAGCTGCTATTGCAGGATTTTTGATGCAAAAAGGATTTCAAAATAGGGATTTAACGAGACTCTATATTGGTAATATGTTTTCAATGAACTTTAAGGACTAAAAATTTTTTATATTTTTTCTATTAATATTTTTGCAATATCATTTCTGACAGGTAATATAGATAACCTATTTCCTTTTTTTACCACTAATAACTCATCTTCATTAAATAAAATTTTTAATTCAGGTAAACTTAAAATCTTATCTGACTTACAATTATATTTTACTTTTACACAATCCCACCGCGGATTATCAGGTTTTGATTTTGGATCAAAATATTTTGAATCTTTATCAAATTGAGTAGGATCAACAATATTTAGATCTATTACCTCCATAAGTCCAACAATACCTGGAGGCTTACAGTTTGAATGATAGAAAAAAACTTTATCTCCTTTATTCATTTTTCTCATAAAATTTCGAGCCTGATAATTTCTTATACCGTCCCATAAAGTAACACCGTCATTTTTTAAAGTATCTATGCTGTAAGCATCTGGCTCACTTTTCATTAGCCAGTAATTAATTTCAGTCATATCATATAATTTGGAGGAAATTGCAAGTCGTGAACTAATCGTGAATGTAATTTCGTACTATTAGCTTTATATTATCAATTAATTAATTCTTTAATCAATAAGTTCCAACCTATTAATGATGCCGCTTTATCAAAGGATTCTCTCTCCTCGCACATAAAGCCATGATCTGCTCCTTCAATTTCAATATAACTAAATCTCTCTTCTAAAGGATCAAATTTTTTAAACATTTTTTTTATTTCTAATCGATCTTTTAAAGGAATCAAATCATCTGCAGATCCGCAAATAAAATTTAAATTACCTGAAACTTTTTCGAGCAAAACTATAGGGGCAAAATTAGAATCGGATCTTGGAGTTGTAACTCCGGCTCCATAAAAACAAAATGAATTATCTATTCCTTGCAAAGAAGATGCAATAAGTGCAGCATGCCCCCCAAAACAAAATCCAATAATAGCGATTTTCTTTTTTGGATATTTTTCTTTAACCCAATTTATTGCTGCAGAAACATCTTCAATAATATTTTTTAAAGTAGTTAAATTTTTATGATGCCTGCCTAATTTTAAATCCTCTTCGCTGTACCCTAAATCCAAATTTGGAGCCGTTCTTCCATAAAGGGGGATGGCTAATACAGGTAAATTTTGTGCAGCTAATTTTTCAGAAAAACTTCTTATCCAATTATTTATTCCAAATACCTCTGGTAAAACTATGGAGATATATTCACACTCATTTCCAGAATCTACCCACCAAGATCTTAAAGGTAAATCGCCACTATAAATATTTATCCATTGACCTTTCATAAGTTGTTATTTAATAAATTTATTAGCACAAACAAGCGTTGTGTTCCTTTAAATTTAGATCAACTCTAAATCATGATAACCAACTTTAGAAACAATATTTCCTGAAACGGGATCAGTTACTCCAAGGTCAGGAGACAATTCTTCCATAAATCCTCTAACCTCATCAAGGTGAGCAATCATAGCTGGTCTTTGAGCTGCAATAGCATCTGCACTTTTTCAGATCCCAACAAAACAGTAATCATAATCTCCAGTTTTAGCGATATATCTTTGAGTCATCCCCTCAAAACTTGTTTTATCTATTACTTCAAAATATTTATCTACACAATCTGACTTTAATTTAAATCTAACAACATTCATAAAATTTTGAGCAGTTATAAAAAAAGGAGCTTATTGCCCCTAGTTTAGATTGACCGTCAATCAGGTTGATTTATTCTTCAGGATTCAGAGTAGGTACACCTTCTGCTGAAGCTACAGCAACCCACATAACTGCTGAAGAATTGCCACTATTAGCCATTGTATGAGCAGGAGTATTTGCTGAGAGAACAAATGAATCCCCCTCCTTGAAGGTTTTACTAATACCCGTCTTTTCAGCAAGCGTTAATTCACCACTTTCAATATGACCCAGTAAAGGTACCGGATGAGAGTGCATTGGTATCGTTGCTCCATTTTCAACTTCTACTCTAATCAAACGCATTTCAGCTTTTCCTTTGGGATACTTAAAATTATCTCCATCAATGTTTTCTGAAGAGGTGAAGATTTCTTGTACATCAACAGGAGATTCTGCAGCTATGGAAATGCTTGGATTGATAAGCATTAATGCAAAAGCTAATGCGATGAATAAATTTTTGATCATGAATTTGAATTTCTAAAAAATTATTTATACTTATAGTATTTATTTTTTAAATATATGTCAGTACTTGATTTAACTTTTTATGTTTTTGTCTAAATCTTTTATAAGGAGCTAGCTCCTCTTATTTTAAATCGAATGTTAATGTAAATTTTCCTTATTCAATTTTATAAATTAAATCTTAAATTTTGTAGAGAAACTTATGTGGAACTCGTTTATATATAAGTTATATAAATCGAATTAAGTAGTCAATTTTACCAATTGAATATACCTGTTTTTAAATAAATATATTTGTCCTTGAAAAGCTCCTAAAAAAACCTTTTTCTTGAAATAAAGATTGACAAGACATTCATAAAAAAAACTTTTATAAAACATTAACTTCTTTTATGAATATGTTTTTAACCAACAAGACTCGTTTAAAAATTAGGGATATTGTAAAAAGGATTTCACTAGATGAACCTGTCGCATTGGAAGAAAGAATTTATGTAGAAAAGTTTGCAAAACACAATTCAACCATATGGACATGGCTTAAGAAAGCTAACAGCTTAAGGAGATATGGCAAACAAAAATCTGACGGAATAAATGGACTTATCCAAAATCTTGGCCTTGATGGTTTAGAAACTGAAAACCATTTCGATCCCAAAAACGATGATCTTGCTGACTGGTTTAGTGGATCTCCTGATTGGGTGAGGAGGAGCTAATTGCCCTTCGTTTAAAATAAATTCAAATTAATAATGAAAAAAGGGAACTTCCTCAACTTGTCTTGGAGCATAATCACAAATTCCAAATTGCATACATTCCATTTGAGCATCAGTTAGTTTTCTCTCAATTGATAACGTATCAAACAAACCACCAAATGCATGTTGAATTTTATTTTTAATTAGATTTCCGTAAGTCATTTTTAACTCCCTTTTTAGAAGTTATTTAGTATTGGTTATGTACAAGAATCAAGAGTTTTAATACCTAAATACAAAGTATAAATTAATCTTTTTTAAAATATTTCACTATATTCATAATCAGTATTTTTGCTCTAGGAAATTTGAATCATCAGCTTTAAATTAGATCCACTGATTGGAGGTTTTACTTCATGAGTACTTACAAAACGAAATACTTTAAAAACATAAAAAAGATCAATAACACTCTTTGGTTGGATAAATTAATTAATCAACTTGAAAAAAAATCAAAGGGAGTTTGATCATGAATACATTTAGAAATAAACAATTCAAAAATGAATTAGATCCCAAGTATGCCTTCTATGATTGTCTTCGTAGTTGCGAAATTAAGAGTAATTCTGAAAAGTCTTTAGAAGAATGCGTCGAAAATTGTGAGCCTAGTCCAGTACCAAAGAATCTCGATGGCTAAAAATAGGAATTTAAACTCTATTCAATATCTATTCTGCCGTTATATGGTTTTTATATAAATTTAAGGAGGGTAATCTTATGACTAACCTTGCAATTGAGCTACTTCTTCTAATTATAATTTTAGTTAATTTTGGAACGATCCTTACCTCTAAAATTTATTCACAATCAGTAAAAGAAATTCAACGTAAGAAATTATTTTGTAGTGAATCTATAAGTAACCCATATTGTGTTTTTTAATAAATTAATTCCAAACTAATAACTCTCAAAATAGAGATCTAATATTAAAAGTTAAGGTCCACCAAAACTAAAAATAAGGCGTATAAGGTATTTCTGTTTTTAATGAATCTCCGTAATAACTTTCAGCTGACTTTAATAGGATCCAATAAATAAAATTCAGAAATGATTTTTCCATAGAAACATCTATACCTTTACTAATTCAAATCAGAATTTCAAATAAAAACATCGTAGAAAATACTTAAGTGAAGAGATTTAGATTTTCTTAGTTAATTTGTGATGGTTAGGTTTGTATGAAATGCTACTAAAGCTTGTTTTGTCAATCGATTTGGTAATTTTGCTTATTGATTCCTTTAATTTCTGAAGATATATTAAATGAACTATAAAAGTAAGAAATTTATGAGTACTCAAAAAAGCCAAAGCCATAAATGACAAGAGCAAAATAATACAGAATGGTTAGATGAATTAATCAATAAGATTGAAAGCATGAAAAATAAAATATCAAATACTTATTAATCATTCTTCTACATTTGTTATCAAGTCAGCTTGTAGTTTTCTAGGCTGACTTTTTTGATGATTTGATAATTTTCCATGCTTCTGATGCAGTGTCTGCATATTGAAAAAGATTTAAGTGTTCATCTTCAATTAATCCAAGATCAGCTAGATATTCGAAGTTAATTATCTTATTCCAATAATCTTGACCAAAAAGTATGATTGGGATTTTAGTTTTAATTCCTGTTTGACAAAGTGTCAATAGTTCAAATAATTCATCTAGTGTTCCAAAACCTCCAGGGAAAAATACAGCAGCTACTGATCGCATGACAAAATGGATCTTTCTTAATGCAAAATAATTAAACTTAAAGCAAAGACCGGGAGTTATAAAAGCATTTGGGATTTGTTCATTAGGCAGACTGATATTTAACCCTATAGATTTACAATTTGCTTCAAATGCACCTCTATTAGCAGCTTCCATAATTCCTGGCCCCCCACCTGTCACAATCACATGAGAATTACAGTTTTTATTTTGATTACTAATTGAAGCAAGTTTAGAAAACTCCCTTGCGGATTGATAGTAATGACTCATAAGAAGCAAATTTTCTAATCTATTTAAATTTCGTTTTAAAAGTATCGATTTAGGATTTTTTTTAAGCAACTCTTCTATATTTTCAAGTCTCTTTTTTATATTTACTTCTTCTGTAATGCTTGCGCCTCCAAAAATAATTATTGTTGAAAGAATTTTATTTTCTTCAAGGATTAAATCTGGTTTAGTAATTTCAAGAAGCATTCTGACTCCACGCATTTCATTTCGGCTAAGTAAACCAATATCTTCGTGAGCCAATTTATAAGTATCAGAATTAATAATTAAATTCAGGTTTTTTAAATTATTAATAGGGGATATATGTTTTTTCATTTCAAACAAGAGTTTTAACTTTTCTTTCTAGAGGATTAAAATAGACCCTTTTGATTTTGTTATTTTCGTAAATCCAATAAACAGGCGGACTTTTTCTTGCCTTAATTAAATTAATTTTGTCTAACTTTTGAGGGGTAAATTCTTTAGAAGGATCAAAAAATTTATCTCTCTTGGGTTGGTTTAAAACAATACTACCTTCTTTCCCTGAGATAGATCTGTGATAAGTTCCTATAGGAATTTCTAATGCTCCCATAGATCTATTTAAATAAATCACATGATGAGGTTCATCCCAGGAAGGATTTATTAAAACAAATGTCCTTTCTCCAGTGATAACTAAATTGTGGTCAATTTGATGATTGTGAACGTAATATTGCTCATCTTTTAAATCATCTGGAGGAGATATAGCTTCTCCAGAATGGATCACAACATCAGAACCGTTAGAACTATCTATGCCTGCATCGAAGAATGTGACTTTTGGAGTCTCTCTAAAAATATTTATTGGGAAGAATCTTAATTCCATAGTGCTAACTCCCTTTTAGAAAATTTATAAATACTAATAAAAATTTATTTACTTTTAAAAAACAGCTATTTAATTTTTTTTAATTGCAACAAACCAGGCAATCTTCTTGATTTGGATAATCTATACATTCTTTATTTAAAATTTCTTCTAAAAAATCTACTTTTTTAACATAATCAAGATCTTTTAATTTTTTGTTTGGAACCGTGAACTGAGTTTGTAGTTTCATTTTCTATTCTCCTAATTAATACTGTTTTTTGAATCCATTCCAAGTTTGAGAAAACCTTAATCCCAGATAAGAAATTAAAATTGTCCAAAATAAAATTTCTATACCTAAATTAGTCATTTGCTTGGCCTCCTTTCTTTCTGATTATTCTTTAGTACGGGTATTATGTAAAAATCAAGCGTAAGAATACCTAAAAGTTAAAGTTTTTAATCACAAAAAATCTTGCAATGGTTGTTACTCGGATGTTCTTTACATTCATTATTCCAATAAGCTTCAATTTTTTTGAGCTTATTATCAAATGAAAGGTCTTTTTTATCCAAATTAATTTCTTGGATAGTAAATGTGTCATTTAGTGCCATAAGACTTACCCCTTTACTACAACTATGTTCTAATTCATTTGAATAGTAAATTTCAAGTTTTATGTGTGCGGTAAGAGGAACAAAATTGTACGGATTAAGGATCAAAAAAAAATCTCAAATTATGAATAATTGCAAGGAAAATATCTTCAAAAAATTTATTCCAAATTTAAAAAATTTTGTATAAATTTTGCTAGAAATTTTATTCTTTTAATACCTTCTTATGTCTGCTAGTATCTATCATTCATCTAATCTATCTGCATATTCTCTTAAAATCTCAGCCATCTTTTGATGTGGAATTTTTTGTCGATATTCTCTACAAAAATCAAAAAATTTATCTAATAAATCTTTATTGGAAAAGATATAAAAATTAGCGTCTCATTTTAAAAGTAAAGTATGCAAACCCACCAAGCAATAAAAGACTTACAACCCCATAAGTAATCGCTATGCCGAAGATGTAAGTCATTTATTTATAAAGACATAAGCAGAATATAAATAAACTAAGAAAACTCCAATAGCTATGGAACTTCCATAAATAAGAAAGTTCCAAAATCTATATAATTTAGGTTTTTTAAATTCTTTTTCTTCTTCTTTAGTAATCATTTATTTTCTTTTTCTTTTCTGGCAGCATTACCTTTTGCTCTTAATACCAAAGTTATCGTAAGGGCAGCGCTTAATATCACAGCATCAATTAATAGGTGCGGGGAAATATTCATCAGCTGCAAAGAGAAATAAGAAGAGTCATTATCTTTTCAGCAATAAATCTATTAAACATTAAAAAAGAGGGATTTATCCCTCTAAGTTTAGATCGACTTTCAATCATAGTCTACTTAAGCTTTTTAGCTTCTCTAAAAAAACAGTATTTTATTTAGCCAGAGCAAGAGAAGGCACCTGCAAGAATATTTTTAAAAATTGGTGCTTGACCCAAGGCATACAAAAAGAAAGTTGATGATGCGAGAGTAATAGCTATTTTAGAAGCCCTGTTAACTTTCAAATTTGATACTTTTGCAAATGCAGAGTTCATTTGTTCTTTAATTTATTGATTTTATAATAGCTGCAAAAATTAAATATTCAGCATCAATATTTACCAAAGAATAATTTTATTGCTCCTTTTTCTCAGCTTGCATTTTTACTAGCTCAAATTCTTTTTTAGAAACTATTCTGATTTTGTATGCTGGATATCTTGTCTTCCACCATTTATTGATCGAAATAGCTACTCCTTCTAAATTTTGGGTACAAATATTGACCCATAGAGTTTTAGTTTCAATTTCTTTGTAGAATTCCCAACTTGTAGGTGAAGCCATTAAAAATCGCAAATGAAGAATTTCAATAAATTATGGGAAATGGTCCATAAACTAAAACTTTTGTTTTTTTAATAACAGGATTTAATTGAAGATATAGAGTTTTCATTAAGTGGTAACAAAAAACTTTTAACAAAAGATTTACATCACTTTCGCCTTCTAGGAAAGTATTACTTTAATTTCATAACGAGTTTCAATTAAAAAATATCTCCGCAAAGAAGGGGCCAAAAATTGACCCCTCTTGGTGAAACTCTTCCAAAGAAACACCATTAAAATCTTACTCTGAAAGTTGCAAAGTTAAACAAATTAACAAAATCAAGATTAACAATTTATGCGGCTTTTTTAAAAGGGTTCATATTCCTTAAAAAGTTATTACTTTTGCTGGTACTCATTTTTCTATATCTTTGATTTATATCCAGGATATACTTTCTAGCTTTCTTATCACTTTCAATTTTCTTTTTTCGAAGACGTAAAGCCCTTAAATCTTCTATGGACATGAGGCCATCATCTTCATTGAAATTTAAATGATCAAATTGCATCAGTTTAAGAAATTAAGTTTCTTCTTTAAGTGCAAGATTAACAACCTTATCTTTATTTGCAATAGAGATAATTAACCAAATTAAATCAAATTAGTTATTCAATTTTCAGAAAGCTATGAATTTAAGTATTAAAAACTTTCTAAAATCAAGAAAAACCTTTGATTGAATTAGATGGAACTTCTACAGATACAAATGATTCTCCATAATGAGATTCGGCAGATCTTATCAGTAACCAATAAAAGAAATTTACTAAAGCTTTCTCCACGAGGATTTAGTAACTAATTTAAATAAACTCATCATTTTTGTAATAGCAATATACAAAATAAATTTATTACGCAATCAAGATATTTACCTCATAAAGCATACTTGCATATTAATTAAGTAAAATTTGCACTCTCAGGCTTTAGGCAGCGGACTAAATCCTCGTGGAGTATTGGACTTTAGTCCGCTCTATTTTTTTAGCAAAAGAAAAATAGCACTGCAAGGTAACTAGATCACCAATTTAATATTTGACTCTGAATAAGCTAATTGAGCAAGAGTATCTGAGCATATGTTGGTGTTGTTTATTGTATAAATTTGCTACGAAACTTTTGTTATATCAATGGCTTCAGTATTTTTGCTCATTGATATATTCATTCTTAAATAATATTATTATTGATGCCTAAAGAGGGTTTAATTTTGAAGAAAATAATTAAATTTTTTAAACTGCTCAAGAGAAGGATCGATATTCTTAATGCAGAGACTGAATTGAAGTTTATATTGGAAAATAAATAATGGGATTCCCACATTGCCCTATTTGTGTAGTTCTAGCATTTGTTTCAGTTTTTATGGGCGTTACTCGTAGTTATATGTTCTTTATTCTTGTTCGGGAGTTTATGAAAGCCGAATCTACCTTTAAATTTAAGTTTAGTTTCTATTAATTGTTGACATCTAAGTATAAATACTTTATAAATAGATTGTAGTGAATACTACAAAATCGTCCGATCTACCATCTGATAGACCGCAGTACGACTCAAGCCATAGGACGGGGACTTGAGCAAGTTCAGGAGCTGCATCATGGTAAACATGTATTTCAATGGAAAGTCATTCGTATATTGTAGAAAACAAGAAGAAAAGATTATAAAGCTTACTTATAGAGGATCTATTTACTTGAAATAAGATTTCTTATTTATTTTAAAAAAAGTTTGGACATTTATTGACGTTTTTGGATTAAGTATTTATTCATACTTTATAAGAAGAACTTATAGTGAATATATTTTTTGCCTATTTAAAAATTCATATATTCGTATATTTAGTAACGAGAAATTAATTTTAAATTAATTAATTTGTAATTAGATTTTTAAAAGGTTATGCAACCTATTTCTGAGGAACTTTACAAAAAAATAGTTGAGAGTTCTAAAAAATGAGTAAGTTACTAATTGCTTTATTGGCTTTAGATATAGGCGTTAGTCTGTCTAAAGTTTTTATTTTTACCTGAAAATCAAATTAATTAGCATAAAAGGAGCAATTATTTTCTAAAACAAGAAATAATTCCTGGGTATTATTTATTTGATCTACTTATTTTATAAAATACAAAATTAAACCAACAAAAGAACTTCCTACAAGTAGTAGCACCATTAAAAGTGCTATTAACTTTGCTAATCCCATAAAGATAAATCCGAATTTCCTGTAGATCTTTGCATCCAGTGAATTTTCCAAACATTATTTACTTTTTTAAAAATTGACGTAACTGTTGGTAAGTCATCATTAGGTGTTCCTTTATAAGTAAATTTTGAACCTAGTGTAAAAATGCACATTACTATATTTTCGCTTAAAAATTCGAATCGGTGAATTTTAGTTATTTCTGCCTTTTCTTGAACAATTTCATCAGTAATCATTTGTTCAAACCCTTTTGCATCTATAGGATTACCACTCGGTCTTATAAATAAAAAATCTGGAGTCGCATTGTCAAGAAAAAAATAGGCCATTTTTTTTGGATTGGCAAACTCATTTAATAATGAAATTATTGTTTCTTTATCATTCATAAAAAAAGGGATATAACCCTTCTACTTTAGATCTACTATTCAAAATGTACAAATCAAATGGAATAATTCTAAAAAAAATTCGTTAGGATATTTGTAAAAATTATAATTTTAATGTGAATCATGATCAATTCATTAAACAAATTAATGCCGGTTGGCAAAAAGGTCAAAAAATATTTGCCTTTCTTTATTGGATTTAAGTTACTTACATTTACTGGCTTTCTTACTTATTTAATGAATCGCTAATCGATATAATCCTAACAATAAAGTTTAACTAAATTTAAATCTAGTGAATAAAGAAGAACGAACTAAAAGATTTAAGTCTATGTCAAGTATGCAAAGACAACAATTGATATTAAAAAAGATGAAAGAAAGAGGTATAGAGGTGGGAAGTGGAATTCCGAATAAAAAATACGATAGCAAAGAGGTTTATGAATTAATTCATATTGCAAATTGCTTCCCAGAATTAAGAAATAAAAAATAAAAAATAAAAAATATTTAGGTTTCTTTAATTAAGTAATTTATTTTGGTTCCCTTATTGCAGTAATAATTAATCCACCTATCAATGCGAGATTGAACAATACTGCTTTTTGATGAAAAGGGAATACATGAAAAATTATTGTTGTTGGAATAATAAATAGTAATAAAAAGACGGAACCGATTTTTTGATTTTCCCCAAATATAAAAAATCCAGAACCCAAGATAAGACATATAATTGCTCCCACTAGAAGAATAGATGAAATTGGTTCAGGAATACCTTTTGAAGAAATATATTCAACTGTTCTCTCAAAATCATTTATTTTGCCTGGTATTGCTGAGATAAATATTGCTGAAATTGATAATCTTGAAAAAAAATCTAAAAAAGATTTGAAACTTTTATTTTTCAAAAAAGAATTTTTCATAATTTTATTATAAGAAAAAAATTTTATGCTTTTGATAAATACTTTATAAGTCCGAAATACTTTTAAATTCTTCTCAAAGAGGTTTAGCTCAATTAATAGAAATCTTTTTAATTAATGTGAATCTTTTTAAGGTAATTAATAGTAATTTACGCATTGTCTTTTTATATTTATGAAATGATAAATTTAATTAAAATTAAATGTTTAAAAAATTTATTTTAACTTCTTTTTTACTTTTTAGTTCTCTAATAACTATATATCCTTCAAAAAAAGAAAATACTAATTTTTTCGATTATTGTTATTCTCTAGAAAAAATAATTTCTAGAAATACATTAGAAAAAAGTAAGAATCTATCGAAGAATTTTAAGTCTTTAGCAAAAGATATTACTCTATTTGGGACTAACAAAACTAAAGGTAATTTAGCTAATAAGATAATTGATCAATATAAAAATTCCAAAAAATTATTTATTATAACTGTTGTTCCAAATCAAATTTATTGTTTAGCAGGATATTGGATTGAGGAGGTAAGTCCAGGAAAATTTGAATCCATTTTCTATGAGAAAACCAAACAAAAAATAAATGAATATAAGAATAATAAAAAAGAAGTAGATAAATTTATTAAAGAAATTAATTTAGAATATAAATCTATAAAAAAAGAAATTAATGACTTTTTTAGAAAATCAAAATCTTTTTTCTAATAAAATTGATTTATTTGTTATGGACGATTTATTTTTTTTAGATTGCGAAATAAAAACTATTAGTAATCCAAAAATAATTACAAATCCAAAAATTGATAAAGTATAAATTATTTTATTTTTGATATTAAAGTTAAGTTTGTTTTTGGTAATTTTTCCAAAGAATGGAAATTTTTTATTTGATAATGAATCATATATTTCTGAATCGTTTTCAAAATAATAATTATTAAATAGTTCATCCCTATTTTCATGAATGTCTATCTGTAAGTTATTTTCAGAGGCACCAACTTTGTAATTCGATTGCTCATAAAAAAATTCATGAATTTTTGAAATATTTGTTATTTTTTTATTTTTAACATTAAGTTTAGTTTTTTTTAAATCATTATCAAACCATTCGTCATAAACTATAAAGTTTGGTTTAGCAAAATAAGACAAGACTCTATTACAAAAAAAGTACATTAAAAAGATAAATCAAAGAAAAAAAAGAAATTTATTTTTGTTGGTAAATTTCATAAATCATGTTTAAATATCATCATTAATTGTCAAGTTCTTATTTAAAGAAATTTATAGATTTCTAAGTCTCTAATTATGTGATTGTTTTTTCTATATTATTTTTCAGGGAAATTTATTATTTGGACTTTCTTGTGCCACCATAGGAATAATCATTATGTTTAGAAATTACAATCCAACATTCTTTACAACAAAAAATCCAGTCTCTATGAATTATGGATTTTACTCTGTAATGAATTTTATCTGGCTTATGACATAAATCACATATTTTCATTTTGCTATTAATTTTTAATTCTATTTTAGATAAGCAAAAGTTTGATTTAAGAAGATTCACGAAAAGAAAATTATCGTGTCATTATAAATATGCACTCCACACATCATGAAGCAAAGCAGTGGTTTTGTCGAGTGCAAATATTTTTAACTGATTAAAAAAAAATTTTAATTATACATCTAAATTAGAACTTTAAAAAGAAACTCGCGAATATTATTTAATTGATTTTAGTATGATTTTAATGACTTTAATACTATGAACATTTACTTATTTTGGATATTATTTTTAGCACTATGGGCTATAGTTCCATTAATGATTATTAAAGGTAGAGTAGACGAAGCACCTAAGATTGAGACTTCACCAAAAGTTAAAGTAAAGAAAAAAGGTTGGTTCAATTAAAGAAATCTCTGTCTTAATAAAAATCGTATGGGGATAATTCTTGAAAATTTAATTTAAAGTTTTTGTAAATTTTTTTTATTAAAAGTGGAAAAATTAGAAAATAACTTTCTTTATTTGGTTGTGCTTGGAGGTAGAGCAAAAAAAGCTAATATTGAACTCCATGATGTTAGATGGGTTGTTGGATCTAAAATTGAGGATACATATGATACTTTGAGAAAGGATTGGTTTGGATCTCCAAAAGGTTTGCACATTGATAGCTATAAAAAAATAAAATATTTAGATGGCTATAAGATAATTTTGAAGAATTTTGAAAATGATAAAATTAACAAAAATCAATTAGCTAATAGAACCAAGAATCAAAAGAATTTATGGTTTGTCAATATTGGAGGCTATGATCCAAGCTCTATGCAAGAAAAACATGAGTTTGGTTTAGTTATAGCTTCGAATAAGTTAGAGGCAAAAAATAAAGCTAAATCTAAATGGCTTATTGGTTATGAAAAAAAGCATAAAGATGATATGGCTTCTATAGAAATATTAATTAGTTGTGATAATTGTGAACTAATAAAAAAGATAGGGAATTGGAAAATTGAATTAATACCAGACAATGATTTTATTGAAGAAAATAATTATCCTGATTGGTATGGTTACCAAAAAATAGATGTGATATAGAGATCACAGAATCTTATACTTTAAAAAAACTCTGCTAATTACTTTATATTCTTATTAATTTTTTTAAAGTCTTAAAAAGAACTTGATTTTCTTAATAAATAAATTCCACCTGCTAGAGAAATTAAGACAGGCAACCATGCAGCTAAAATAGGATTTAAAATGCCTTTCACTCCAAATGAACTAAATATAAATGACATTACATAATAAATTAATATAAGAATCACGCTTAATCCAAATCCCTGACTTTTTGAAGATCTTAAATTAGATTTAGATCCTAAACTGCTTCCTATTAAACCAAATACTAAGCATGCAAAAGGTAGAGTAAATTTTTCTTGAATGCGGACTTTTATTCTTCTTAATTCCTTTAAGTTTCCAGTTTTTTTATAAATTTTTTCTGCTTTTATAGCCTGCTTTAAAGTCATTTCATTAGCATCTTTAGGAACTTGTGCTAATTCCAATGGTCCTTCTACAAATGGGTATATGTATCGTTTAAATTGAATATTTCCAGTTTGACCATTTCGATCTATAGTTACCATACTTCCATTTATAAAATTCCAAGAAGAATTATTTTTATCAAAAGTTGCACTTTCCGCTTTTAAGATTTGTTGAATATCTGCCCTGGAAAAATCTAATACAGTAACTCCCTCCATAATATTATTCTCAAACCATGATGCATAGAATATATGGGTTAGGTAGTTGTTATGTTTTGTTGGTTTATTAGTCGAAGGATCTATTCGAGAGCCATATCTAGAAAACATAATATTATCTTTACCTGTTTCACTACTAAATGAACTACCAATTCCTGCTCTTAATGTTACCTCGGCTAACTTGTTACTTGCAGGGACTAAATTATCATTGAAATAGAAAGTTAAACCCGTCATAAATATCGAAAGAGCAATGGCTGGAGAAATAATTCTGGAAGTTTTTATCCCTAAAGATTTCAAAGCTAATAATTCTGAATTGCTTGATAATTTTCCATAGGCTAATAATGTAGAAAGCAAAACTGCCATTGGGAATGACAAAACTAAAAAGCTAGGCAAACTAAAAAAAAGAACTTTTAAAGCTAAAAATAGAGGTAAACCAAATTCAACAATTTTTCTTATGAGATCGAACATTACCCCAACAGATAATGAAATAACAGTAAATGCAGAAATTGCAAATATCATAGGAGGGATGATTTGACCTAATAACCATCTATCTATTAAAGGTATTGAATACCAGGGAGCAATAATTTTACTGAAAGCTTTTTTAATTACTTGTTGATTTGCAAGTTTCAAAAGAAATTTATTTAATTTGTACTGTCTTTTCCAGCATTATAAAATATGAATGTTGTATAAACCAAAATAAAATTTATTTGAAAAAAAATTTTTAATTTACCAATATTCAAAAAAAAAATAGTTTTTTACTTGCTGTAAAGCAAAAAATTTGGTTTCTTAATAAGAAAGGGTTTAGGGATGAAAAATAAAACTTTGATATACGAATGCAATTGCATACACTGCCAACAAAAACAAAAGCAAATTAATAATGCAAAACTATATTGGGACAAATTAAACTTAAGAAAAAAGTTTGTATAGTTTCTCAACTAAATTCTCTGAGGTTTTTCAAACTTTATTATATTAAAGTACTTTTTTTAAAATCTATTATTTTCAGGAAAAAAATAAGTTTTACGATCTCAAATCTTAAGTACTAAGCTTTTTTAGAATAATGATATTATTTAACCTTTTGATTTTTTTTGTAGATCATATTTTCTCGATTTAAAAGAAAAAGAATAATCAAAATACAGGATGGAATGAGAATAAAATCTAAAGACATACATTTTGTTCAGTCTATTATCTATCTAGCAAATAAATAAATCTTTGACACTAGTAGATAATCTTCAAGATTTAATTCAATAGTTCAAATGATTATATTTATGCTAAGTATATTTGCTTGCTTTTAAAATTGAAAGAGCTTGCAAGTATCCCACCGGCAAGCTCATGACGACCAAGTTAATTCAGATTTTCTGACTTAACCAGCTAAGCACTTCCTAAATGCTCTAATCATCCTACTAAGTAAAATTACTTACCGTGAGTATAAATGCTTATTTTAAAAATTGATTGCGAATTTGATATTAAAAAAGTGATTTTTAAAATGCGACTTGTTAAATTTTTAAACAGAATTGTCACATAATGACTTAAAAATGAATTCTCAGAAGAAAAACATTGGAGATTTTGGTTTACATAAGTTAATATTTGTGTTACTTTAATTAACAATTATCATCTTTTTAATGACAAAATCAGGAGTAACTACAGAATCAGGTGGAAGACAAAATATGTTCCCATCAGAAACTAGGCCTTATATTGATGAAACTGTGTCTTACGATGGATATCCTCAAAATGCAGAAAAAGTGAATGGTAGATGGGCTATGGTTGGTTTCGTCGCACTACTAGGTGCCTATGTGACAACAGGACAGATCATTCCTGGAATTTTTTAGTACCGTAATAACTGTTTTTTAACCCATTTTCTTTAAACTTTTTAGAAGAAAATTTAGATTTTTTTATTTTAAATTTGAAAATAAAAAAAACCAAATAAAGGTTAGAGCATTTAGACTAAATATTATTCCTAGAAATATATAAGCGAACTTTTTGCCAATAAATGCCGTTTCGGGTTCAAGCTTTACTCTCATTAAATTCTTGAATTATTTCGATAAAGATAGCATTATTTAACAAGCAAATTTAGGTTTTAAAGAAGAAGAATAATTAAATTAATATTTATTGTAAAAAGGTAGTAAATATTATATTTTTCCTCTCTTAGATAAAATCGTTTTGGCCAATATAGATTATTAAATTAGAAAAATTCCATAAAAAATAGCCTAATTTAATTCTAAATTAGGCTATTTGGAAAATAAAAAATTTATTTAGATAAAACCAGGAATGATTTGACCAGTAGTTAAATATGCTCCAACTAGAGCAACAAAACCCAACATTGCGAATCTGCCATTAAGCTTTTCAGCAACAATTTTTTCTTTTTCAACTACTTTTGGTTCGTTATTTTTCATTAGAACCAACCTGGAATAATCTGCCCTGTTGTTACGTAGGCACCAACGGCTGCAACGAAACCTAACATTGCTGCCCAACCATTAAAACGTTCTGCTTCTGGAGTCATTTTTTTTGTAAATTTGTAAACAAATATAACATATTTATTTAACAATGTAAAGAAACTCAGGGATTTCTCCTTTTTTTGTCAGGAAAAGTTAAAATTGCTACATATTTGTGTCGAAATATACCCTTTAGGTGTTTTTATTTTTGTTCTGATTTTTTAAATTTGAAAAAAAAATATAAGCTTTTCACCTTGTTTTTTTAGAGGGATGTCCTCATTTAGAGTTAATTTAAATTAATATGTTATTAGAGTCAGCTAGTAGGGATACAGGCTGACTCTTTTTTTTTGAGAAATTTTAGTTTTTGACTAAAAGTAGTTTTTGAATTCAAATAATTGCTATTAATAAATTAGATATATATGAATTCATGTCATTCGCGACCTACTACATGCATTTAATTTTTGGAAGAATTCCTTCTTTAATGAATTCTGATGTAATACTTTATATCTTGCCTGCTCTTACAATTTCAATATTATTCTTAAGCCTTAAAATAATGTTTTTCAAGACTCCTAAATTGAGAAAAGTTAAATAATAAATGATTTTAGAATTATTCTGGATGATATAATTCCCAATTTTTTTAATTTTGGATAATAGACTTTTTTTTTCGGCAACTCAAAGAAATAGAGACTGCATTGGTGATGTACTATCCCGAATTATAAATAAAGGTTCAGTATTGGAAATTGGGAGTGGTAGTGGTGAACATGGAGTGTTTTTTCAAAAACGATTTCCTGGAATAATTTGGCAAACAAGTGACCCAGATTTAGTGCATAGAAAAAGTATAAGTTCTTGGATTGAGTATGAAGACTTAACTAAGAAAATGCCTCAGCCTCTTGAGATTGATGTAGAAAAAATTCCTTGGAAAATTACATTGAGATTAGCTCATTCTTTGCAAGGAATAGTCTCTATAAATATGATTCATGTAGCTCAATGGTCTTGTACTGAGGCACTATTTAGAGAGTCAGGAAAATTACTTAAAAATGGACAATTTTTGATGTTGTATGGACCATTCAAAATTTGTAATAAGCATACAAGCGAGAGTAATTATTTTTTCGATAATTCATTGAAAATGCAAAATGATCTTTGGGGTATTAAAAATCTTGAGGAAGTTTGTGATGAGAGTAAGAAAAATGGTTTTTATCAAGAAGATATTATTGGTATGCCTGCAAATAATTTTTCAATAATTTACAGAAAAGTTTATTGATAAGTAAATACAAATATCAATCAGTTATAAAATTCGTAATATTCAATGATCAGCCTGATAGTTTTTTGCTCCATTCTTTATGTTTTTGATCTAAATCTGAAATTTTTTCGCCTAAACTCAACTGTCTTTCTAATAATTCAACTTTTGTAAGTGTTATTTTTTCCGAATAAAATTTAATAGGTTGCTTACCATGCAAATTGTCACCACTCATAAGAATAAATTTATTTAGATAATTTTCTAAGATAAAAAATTTACTTTTGCTAATTCTTTTATATTCTTTTCAGATTTGCGTAAATTAATGTGATAAAGAATTAATATCTATTGTGTTATTAATCCACCATTTTGTATGACGATTGCCATATATATCTTCCTCTTTTGATGTCTGGCTTAACAGCAACGCAATTGCAAGCAATATTCCATAAAGCTTTGTGTATTGGATCAGGATTAAAAAGATATGCTTTTTTAAAGGCTTTTTTAATTAAGATAGTTGCCTTTTTTGCATGATAATGAGGGATCGTTGGACATACATGATGAACGACATGGCTAGAACCTATATTATGGTGAAGAAAATTAAGGACTCTACCGTAAGGCCTGTCAATAGATAGAAATGCGCCTCTCATAAAGGAAAATTCCGTATTTGAAAGATGAGGTACATCTGAATCTGTATGATGAAGCCATGTATAAACCACTAGCCAACAATTAACCACTAATAAAGGACCAAAATACATAGCAATTACTGGAAATAATCCATACTTGAAAACTAAATAAACAAAGCCCAATAATGTCAAACCTACACCAATATCTGATATCCAAACTTTCTTGGCCCATATTGATGGCCATAATGCTTTAGAAAATGGTTTAATTGGCAAAAAATGATTTGAAGTTCCATATTTAATACCTCCCGTACTTCCCGTAAGTAAATAAGCAGGCCAGCCAAAAATTAGATGTAAAACAAGTTGAAGAATTCCATACTTTTTCTTACCTAAGGAATTTGAAAAATGTAATTCTTTTTCTCCGCCAACTTTTTCTGTAACTCCATTCCCTTGAATGACTAAAGGGACGTGAGTCTCTCCATTGGTTATGTTATTTGTAAATCGATGATGAACTGCATGAGAACGCTGCCAAGAAAAATAAGGCACTAGAAGTAATGAATGTAGTAAATAGCCAGTTATTGATTCCAATGTCTTGTTTTTAGAGAATGCTCCATGCCCACATTCATGGGCAATTACCCAGAATCCCATAGCAGTGGTACCTGAAAGTAATGCGTAAATAATCCAAATTGGGATCATTTTTAGGGTAAATGGAATAGATAATCCTATCGCAACTACTAATGATTGGATTAAAGCCGATTGTAAAAGATACCTCAAAGAAGTTTTGGTATTGCACCTAAAGTAGTGATCTGGGATAACATCCTGAAATTCTTTTATGCTTGGAATATCTTTATCCTCTATTGCAAGCGCTTGGCCTTTAAGACCTGAAAATTTTATATTACTCAAATTTTTTTGGTTAAAAATTTTGTCAAATAAAAGTTAATTTATATATCCTATTATCCATTACAGGATCTCATAATGAAAAGAATTTATAATTTTGTTTGGATAAAGTTGTAACGATTTGAATTTCATCTTCAAATTAAATTATTTGTGACAAAATTTTTTATTTGATTCTTTTATCGCAACCTTTTTAATTATTTTTTATGCGGATTGTTTTTGCTCTTCTTTAAAGCTTAATTAATTTAAAGACCGCGTATATACTTCTTTGGTAAAACAGATTGTTTACGTGGCTTTACTAGAATAGGTAAAACAATGACTCCTACAGTAAAAAGACAGATTGGAGCAACTACCATCAATATAGATTCTAGAGACATGAATAATTTTGAATTTATTAATAAATAGCAGGATTTTTCTCAAAAGTCATGCGTATTTATATCTATTTAGTGAGAATAGACTCAAAATTTTTTTAAATTATTAAGTAAAACAGAAAAAAAGATTAAAAAACAAAAATTTTTTCATAATCCGTCCTATTAATTAACCATTATTTTATAGAGCACTTATGGATGAAGAAAAAAAATGGATGCTTATGACCTATTATTGTCCAACTCATGGGGATTTGGGTTTAGTAGAACCGATTCAACTAACAAAAAAAGAAATTAGTAAAACATTCTTAAAAAAAGGTAGAAGTTTTAAAAATTAATTTTTTAAAAACAAAACCTATAAGATATTGTAAAAAGATTGAAAAATAAATTCTTAAATCTAGTCTGAATTCAGATGATCAAAAATGCAGCTTAATAGATATACTTTTTTTTATATTAGTATCAATTTTATTGCGTAATTAATAATTTAAAAAGATCTAGAAATCATTAATTCTAAGATTGATCAGAATCGCATGTTAATTCACATTGGCTAAGGTCCTGAGATGATATCTTTTCTAAAATTCTTAACATATCAATTTCCGAAAGCTCTCCATTAGAGTTCCATTTTAAAGTTGTTTTCCTTTGAGGTGAATTTTTTTTATTCATTTTGCTCACCCCCTTTTAAATGCACTTCTAAACAACGAGTAATACATTCTTGATGACCATCCACAATACTGCATTCAGTAATACACTCAAAATATGAATTAATAGAATCTATTTCTGTGTTCTGGTTGGTAGAAACAAATGAATCATTCATAATATTGTTTAATTTATTTGAAATAGAGATATAGCACGAATTTATGTTGAATAATTTAATTTATTAAGTGAATTAGAAAAAATAAGTATTATTTACTAAAGCTATATTTCACCTAGTTTGTCTTTAAAAAGGTAGTATTTTTATTCTTTTAAAAGAAAAAGAGAAAAAAACACTTTTGATTATTTAATATTAATGTATATGGTAATTTTCTAAAAAAATCAGCATAAAGACTGATTTACTTTTCAGTAATTTAGTTAGAAGATAATAAAGTGCACTTATAGATTTTCAAATGAAATCAGTAATTAATTGGCTTTCGAAAATGTTAGAGAGTATGGCAAATGCTTTTATACATCCTTTAAAGAATGACTTGCCTCCATCTATTGGTACTCATGCATATAGCAGCATTCCTCTAAAAAGAAAATTGAGAAGAAGGTTGAGTTAACTATTAGCTTATTGGAATTAATTTTTCATTTTTATTATCCCAAATAATATATTTGAAGCAGTTTGAAAAATCGCTTAGTTTTAAGAACTTTGATTTTTGAAGCAAATGAATGTTTGCTTTATGACAAGCTCTTAAGTTGTAATTTGGGATTCTCTCAGAGAGATGATGAATGCTGTGGAAGGATATGTCTGCTAAAAACCAATTTAGCCAATTAGGGATATCTAAATTGCTACTGCCTAAAATTGCTCCATCAATGAGATCCCAATTTTTTGTATTTTTAGCATATGCATTTTCATAGTTATGTTGTACGAAAAAAATACATATTAAAATTGCTGCTGATAAGGTTAATATCACGGAATAAAATGATAAGAAAAAAACTAATCCCAACCATTTGCACATAAAAATCCAACCTATTATTACTACTACGTTATTGATTATTAATTCAAATAGTTCACTGAAATTATCTCCATAATCAGAAAAAGGTGGTTTGACTCTTGAATTAATAGCTAGAAGTTGAGAAATTTCTCTGTTTTTTATTTTGATAAAAGTCTCTTCCAATATATCTTTAGTGAAATTAAAAATAATTATAACCAGTCCCAATCTAGGTTTTAAAACTAAGTAAAAAAACCCTCCAGGGAAAAGCATAATCCAGTTTCGACTTACTTTATAAAAAATTTGCTCTCTTTTTGTAAGGGAATTATAGTCTTCAAGACTTAAAACATCTATCGGTCCTTTGTAAATTTCCCAATTTCCATTATTTCTATGATGAAATGCATGATCAATTGACCACGACTTTTGGGGAATACCATTAACTAAGCCAAGTAAAAATCCAAAAAAGCGGTTTAATTTCCGTTTTGTAAAAAGAGAATTATGTCCGCAATCGTGCATTAATGAGAATGTTCGAGAAGAGAATAGAGTTAGTAGAACTACAAAAGGTACCAATAGAAATCCTTTAATAAATAATGAAAAAGGTTGAATTATTATTTGGTGGACGATTAACCAAATAGAAATTATTGGGAAAATGGTAGTAATAATTTGATAAAAAGCTCTTGTATTATTTCTTTGTAAAAATGGCTTTATTAAAAAATCACCTCTATTAACTTTATGCATATTTCTCTTATTTTTTTGATATTAACAATTTTTAAAAAATATTGATTATTTAATAAACAATAAAATATTTAAAAATCATACTAAAGAATAAATTCTTTAGACATAGTTCTCAATTGATCTAGATTTAATCTTTCTAAGTAATTTTTAAAGTCACTAAGATTCTTAGTAGAGTCAGAATTTTTACTCTCGTAAAGAAGACTATTAGAAATTAACTCAATAAGATGATCTTTATCCATAATTCCTTATAGACCAAAATTCCCGTTTAAAAAATTAAGGTCTTGAATTCGAGATCATTAACTCATCTCTATTTAAAAGTAATATTTATAAATTTTTTAAATCTTGTTCTATTTTTTCTAATCTTTCATTTAATTCTTTTTGTTCCTTAATTAAGGATTTTTTCTTTTCTGCACGCTCTTTGTTTAAAGGAGAATTGAAATATTTTTGGTAAGAAACAAAAAAAACTGCTATTGCGACTGCAATGCCAAGAGCACCAATAATTAAAATTGGAGACGAAGGAAAATCGTAAAATGGAATTGACAATTTACTTTATTAAAAATAAATTCTAGCTATCTCATGAACAAAAAAATGAGTAATAAATACTTATTTTTTGCTAAGCTTTATGGGTAATTTGCTAGTTATCTCGTAAAAAATAAATAAGGTTTATCTTTATTTAAATTTTAAAAATAAGTAATTGTACAGCTGTCAAAGAATGAATAACTAATAATGATGAAAATAGTAAAAAATTTTTCATGAAGAAAATCATAAATAAAAAAAATAATAAAAATGAACCATGGTTTAAATGGTTAACTAAAGAACTTAATTCTTATGAAGCTTTTAAGGATTTCGAATCAGGAAAGAATCCACGACATGTTGCAGAGGATTTTATTTCTAGAAATAGTATTGCTATTTCTGAAGTTTTCGAAGATTTTGATGAAGAAGATAAAGATACACTAGATCAGTTTCTTAAATTAACAGAATGCGAGATGCATGTGTTTAGAATTCTTGAAAAACAAATAGGGTTAAGAAACAAGGTAAGATTTGTAGATTTTAAAAATAAAAAATGAAGAGTTAATTTCTATATAAGTTTATTTTTCCCATTACCTTTCTTACCAAATCCTAGCCAGATGAACCACAAGATCCATCCGAAGATAGGTATTAAATTAATAAAGATCCATTTCCAATCTTTTCCAAAATCTCTGATTCTTCTTACATCAATAGCTATTTGAGGAATTATACAAACTATTCCATAAGCATTGAATCCAAAAGTTTTTAGAAATATTGGGATAGTTAGGATAGAAATTATAAGATTTGCTAATTGAACTAACCACCAGTCTGATCGAGATGTAAATCCTTTGAAATCTGTAGCTTTAATCCAAAACTCTTTATATGCGTTTAAAAAGTCAATAAACATAAATTAAAAATTCAAAGAATCTAACATTATCAATTTAATCTTTAATTTATCAAAATATTATTTATTTACTTAATAGGATCAAATAAATTCATATCATTTGCATCTTGTTTTGGGATCTCATCTTGATTTGGTAATGAACAGAATCCGTCTTTGCAAATCATCTTTTCTTTTGCAATACTTGTGGTCTCAGAGAATATATTTTTGTTATTGTTATTTGAAGATTCTTTCAGCATGTATATAAAAAATTAAATCCAATATTAAATTAATAACTCAATTTATTTTTATAAGCAACAAAATTAATATTAATTATTTATTTTTTTTGATTTGGCAAGTCTCTCCAAAATAGCGCCATTATATAAATGAATAAAGATATAGAACAAATATAAAGTAAAGAATTAAGATGCATTTTTATTTTTAAAGTAATTAGTAGAAGAGCTCCGTCACAATAAAAAACAAATATGAATTTGTAATTGTTTAACTTGGTAATCTTTCAAATTCTAGTATTTATTTAAGATTTTTATGATTTATCCTTATTTATATCTGTTAAAGCTTTTCTACCTTCTTTAAGGGTTCTCAAGACAAGCCAAGACAGAGAAGAAACGATAAGAATCGTAAGTGTAATTAGGGAAATATAAGTTATATCAATATTGTTAATCAATTTACTGAAATTTTTTCAGAGATTCTAATTTAAAATCTAAAAAGTTTCAAACGTCTGATCTAGAGTAAGCAGGTATTAACATTCCACCATCTTGATCGTCATTATTGTCATCATCAAACCCACCCCCCAGAAGTAATTCAATAATTACAAGTACAGCTACTGGGTAAAGGCACCATATTATCGCAGCAAAAGAACTTACTGAGGAAGAAGCTGAGTAAAAATCTGTCATGAACTGATATTAATCTAAAGAAACAACAATTGTGGATCCTCTGGGTAGTGTTTTATTCAATATTTCTATAAATTTTTTTAAAAACTTTTTTCTTCAGCACGAATAGATATTTGGTATAAATTGATATTTTTATTCTTAAAATCAATTTGGATAATAATTTTTTTGAACCTACTAAATAACTAATAATGACATAATGAATCGCGCGATTGTTATTTTTTATACTTAACAATAATTGTAGAATTTTGATTCAAAAACTATTATTTATCTTGATTTTATAAATTCTATGTTTTCTTTCACTTTTGATCCTTTGGCTGCGATATTTGGTATATCAGGAATTGTTGGTTTCTTTTTCTTCGTTTCTGCTGCTAAGGGAACTTCCAGTATCAATACAAAGCCAAAAAAGGAATTAGATTAGAACTTTTTCTGTCAGAAAAATAAATTGAAATTTTAAATTAATTATTTAAAAGGCTTTTTAATTATTACTTATTCCATTGTTTAGAAATAAATTCAAGAAAATCTTTTAGATCCTCTTCAGGACAATTTGTTTGTTTTTGTAAATCAATGCAAATTTGCTTAATATTATCAAAGGCCTTTTTTACTATTTCGTTTTTTTCAATAACCTCAAAATATTCTTGATCAGTAAAAGGCATAATATTAGTTTCCTTCTTGAAAATTATTTATTAACCATATTTTATCTACATTGACTTAACAGTAAAGAAGAAAAAATCTTTTTTCTTAAATTTAGCTACCCAATCGATAATGTTTTTTAATACTTTTGGTTACTTCCCATTCGCAGTTAAGCCCAGCAGGAAACTCAACTAGATCTCCAGCTTTAATAACGTAAATGTCACCGTTTTGGGTACTTATTGTCGCTTGACCTTCAATAATTAAGCAAATTTCCTTATCATCGTAATTCCATTGAAATTTGCTTGGCTCACATTCCCAAATAGGCCAACTTTTTATTCCATACTGAATTATTACGCTTGCACTACAGGGGGAAGATATTAGAACTTTCACGAAATAGTTCGGATGTTTTTTCATTTTACAAATAAAAGAAATATTTATTTTCGAGAATGTGTATTTCTTTACTGTCTTTTATTTTTTTTCGTTTATCATAAAAAAAATTTCTAATTTATGGATGAGCTTTCTGTATTGTCAATTTCGTTATCTATAGCTTCTCTAGGAATATTTTTTTTATTTTTCGCTTCAAATGATGATGATGACCAAGATGGAGGTAAGTTGATTAAATCATTAGAAAGAATTAATTAATTTCAAGTAAATAAAATATTTAATAGAGATTTATAACTTATAAAACCTGCATAAATGCAGCTTAAAAAAATAACATAAACTTCAAATGTGCCGAGTCTTTTTTTCTTTAATGTTTTCATTTTTTTGAGTGTTTATAGGGTAATTTTATTTAATTTGATTTTTATTAACATGAGTATTTTTTACATTAACTTAGAGATTAAAGAATTATTAATGTCAAGCCAAAAAATAAAAAACAAGTAAAAAATATTATTTTTTTGGTAATTTCTTTTTCCTCATTCTTAGCAAAAAATAAGGAAATTACTGGAGATGTGCTTAGTAAAGCCCATCCTACTCCTATGGGAAGGGTTTTAAACACAACTTGTTGTAGAAATATTCCTATATTTGTTCCAAGAAGTATTGAAATAAAAAATCTTTTTTGTTGTTTTTTATCTATGTTTTTTAAGAAAAAATTAATCTTAAATCCTTTTAGACTAATCAAAAAAATTATTGCACCTAATAATCTTATTTCAGTTGTAAGGAAAGGAGATAAATTGCTTTGAAGGAAAACCATCCTTGATAAAAGACCTCCAAGAACAGCACATAAAACTGAAAAAAAAGGAAAAGCAAAAATCTTAAAGTTATTTTTTTCCGAGAAAGAGGAGTTTTCCTCTTTAAAATCGTTACCTTTTCTGAGAATTATGAATAGCGAAATCGTTACTATAATTATTCCAAACCATGATTTAGTTGTTAAATTTTCATTAATAAAAAATTCCCCTGATAAAGCTGCCATTAACGGAGAAAGAGTTTCTATAGATAAAGTTTTTCTTGTGCCAATTGTTTGTAGTGACTTTAAATAGAAAGTATCGCCTAAACCAATACCTATTATTCCACTAATTAGTAGGATAAATATGTTTTTTAATGCAGTTGTAGAACTTAGATTGATAAAAGCTGGTATAAAAATTAAAAAAGCTATTATATTTTTTATTAAATTAATATCTATTGATTTATATTTTTGAGTTTGCGAGCGCCAAATAAAACACGCATATGTCCAAGATGTAGCAGCTCCAAAAGCAGAAAGGATTCCAATCAAAACGAATAATTTTTAAAAATTTTATTTTATAAATTGAGTAAATGCTAAAAAGAATACATAAATAAGAATCAAAATCCCAGGTAAGTACTGAATTAGTGATTTGAAACTATTTTTTTTCATGTATCTAAAGAAATTTATTTTAAACAGTTTTTTTATTAGTAGGGTACAAACTCTCTAATTTCTTTCTTCTTTGAACTTTCGCATTAATTCTTTCTTCTTTTTCTTTTTTCTTGATCTCATCATTTATCTTATTTTGTCTATATCCAAACCAAAGTAGAACCCAAATAACAGAAGTTATTAAAAGAAGAGCAGTATATTGACCAGTCATAGGAAAACTGGCCTCAGAATATTTAACGTAAGAAAATAACAAACTCATTTAATTAACTTAAAGCATAAAAATAACGACTGTGTTGATTTTTCTAGAAATTTAAAAATTAGCGAATCCAAGCTATTTTTATGTAGTTTTAAAGTTTTATATTTATTTTTTTATGGTTTTTGGACTAATTTTTCTTTATAACTACTTGCTATTATCTGATTG
Organism: Prochlorococcus sp. AG-355-O17; assembly: GCA_003280655.1. Taxonomy (GTDB): domain Bacteria; phylum Cyanobacteriota; class Cyanobacteriia; order PCC-6307; family Cyanobiaceae; genus Prochlorococcus_A. The sequence goes on along the minus strand of QCEK01000001.1, from coordinate 103,480 downwards.
AAGCATATTAAATAATAAGTTTTTGGAACCTTTTGATTTAGCAGTTGTTGGAGGCGGGGCAGCCGGTTTTATGACAGCAATAACTGCTGCTGAAAATGGAGTAAAAAGAATAATAATTCTTGAAGGAACTTCAAAACTTATGGAGAAAGTAAGGATTAGTGGAGGGGGAAGATGTAATGTCACTAATGCGACATGGATACCGAATGAACTAATTGAGAATTACCCCAGAGGTGGAATTCAGCTCTTGGAATCATTTAATCGTTTTGCTGCTGGAGATGTATACGATTGGTTTGAGAAAAAAGGTTTAAAATTAAAAATTGAGGAAGATCTAAGAGTATTCCCAGTGTCTAATTCTTCTTCAGATGTTATTGATTGTTTGAGAAAAAGTGCTTTATCAAAAAACGTAGAGATACTAACAAAATTTTTTGTAAAAGAAATTGCAAAAACTCCAGATAATATATTCAATATTTTTAGTCTTAAAAAAGCAAAGGTAACTGCAAAAAATATTATTCTTTCAACTGGAGGTAATCCAAGCGGATATAAATTAGCTCAAAATCTTGGACACACCATTGTTAAACCTGTACCATCGCTTTTTACTTTTTCCACAAAAGAACCAAATTTGGATGAATGTACTGGGGTATCGATAAGGGGCATAGATATAGAAATTAATTTAAATAATAAGAATTTTCGAAATAGAGGCGATTTACTAATAACGCATTGGGGGTTTAGTGGGCCAGCAGTATTAAAACTTTCATCAATTGCAGCAAGGGAACTTTATAGCCAAAAATATAAATTTAATTTAATCATTAAATGGTCTTCTTTCAGTTATGAGGAGTTAAAAGAAAAAATTAATTATTTAAGATTAAATAAAGGCAAGGTGAATCTCATTAATAGTAGACCTCTTCCACTATTAACAAAAAGATTATGGATTTTTTTATTAAAGAAAATAGGTATTGATAAAGAGAAAAAGTGGGCTGATTTACTGGCGGATGAAAGAGAGAAAATGATAAATACTCTAATGAGGGATAAATATAAAGTTTCGGGTAAAGGTCCATTTGGAGAGGAATTTGTTACTTCCGGAGGCGTAAAAATTAATGAGGTTAATTTTAAAAGTATGGAGAGCTTAATTTGTCCAGGGTTATTTTTTTCTGGAGAAGTTTTGGATGTTGATGGGATCACTGGTGGATTTAATTTTCAACATTGTTGGACAAGTGGATGGATCGCTGGGATGGCAGTTTCAAAGTTAAATCAATCAACAATAAATTAATAAGTAATAAATCAGTAAGTAACAATTCAATAAGTTTATCTTTTTTTTATTAAGTATTAGAAGGAAAAAGTTTTTTGAAGAAACTTTAATTTTAAAGTTTAAATTATTGGTGAAGATTAATGCAGAATCTTGTATCAAAAAAAGAAGAAGAGGAAAGAAGATTAAAAGCTTTAGCAGAATATAGGATTTTGGGAACTAAGCCAGAATCATGTTATGACGATATTACAAAGATTGCTGCTACAACCTGTAATGTGCCTATTTCTTTAATGACATTGGTAGACAAAGATAAACAATGGTTTAAATCCAAAATAGGACTTCAAATATCAGAAACTAGAAGAGATTGGTCTTTTTGTACCCATGCAATAAAAGAAAATAGTCCATTAATTATTCATGATGCTTTCCAAGATGAAAGGTTTATAAATAATCCATTGGTAACAGGAGACCCCAAGATTCGTTTTTATGCAGGTTTTCCCCTTAGAAATAGTGATGGTAATAAACTTGGAACTCTTTGTGTAATAGATAGAAAGCCTGGAAATCTAACTACACAACAATTCAATATTATGGAATTATTATCCAAGCAAATAGTTTCATTTTTAGAGCTTAGAAAAAAGTCATTGAACTTGCTAGATGCTTTGTCTAACTTGCACAAACAGGAAGGTATTTTATCTGTCTGTTCATATTGCAGAGAAGTGAAAAATAAGGAGGGTGATTGGATGCATTTAGAAAAATATCTTTCGAAAATTAGTGATATTAGATTCAGTCATGGGGTTTGTGATAATTGTATGGAAAAACATTTCCCAGATGTAATCGAAGTATGGAATAAAAAGGATTTCTTTGAAGATGGTCAAAAAAGGTTTTTAGATTCCTAGATTCAATACCTGACTTTTTATTGTTTAATTTATTTTCTAAACAAATTCCTTTTTTGGAGGTTAGTATTGTATAAATTTTACTAAAAAATGTTATTTGGAACTTTATTGACAGGTGAAATTGCGAAAAGTGCATTGGTAGCATATGTTCATTATTTAGGAATAATATTGTGTTTCGGTTCTCTTTTGTTTGAAAGATTGACTCTCAAAGTAGGTCTTAATAGAAATCAGACGATCTCAATGATAATTGCAGATGTGGTTTATGGTTTAGCAGGAGTTGCGATATTAGTTACTGGGATTTTGCGTGTTAAGTATTTTGGTCAAGGAGGTGATTTCTATACAGGTAATCCTGTGTTTTGGATAAAGGTTTCTCTTTATATTCTTGTGGGATTACTTTCTTTATATCCAACAACAACCTATATCTTGTGGGCCATTCCATTAAGTAAGAATAAATTACCTGAAATTTCAGAAAACCTAGTGAAGAGGTTCAGACTAATCATTACTACTGAATTAGTGGGCTTTGCAACAATACCTTTGTTTGCCACTCTCATGGCTAGAGGTGTAGGTTTAGGTTGAACAATTTATTTCTAGAAAGGAATTGTTTAATAAGTGCAAACAAACTATATAGATGGAGTTTAAGTTATAAGATTTCTAAATCTAAAAAAGAGATTATTTTTATTGGTCTAAATCCTTCATTATCAGATGCAGTTTTCTTGGATAATACAACAAAAAAGATAATTAAAATCTCGAAAAATAATAATTATGGCAAAGTTAAATTAATCAATTTATTTGCTCTTATTTCAAGTAATCCAGGAAGACTCTTTAATCACAAAAACCCTGTTGGGTATTTAAACAATAATCATATTTATAAAAACTTAAAACACTGGTCTGAAAATAAAAATTGTGATTTATGGTTAGGTTGGGGTAACAAAGGGAAATTTCTAAATAGAAATAAAAGAATATTAAAAAAAATAATGCAATATAACTCAATCAGAAAAAATAATTTTGATAATCCTCTTGGACCGCTTTTAATTAAGAAAACAATCAAAGATAATCCAATACATCCTCTATACTGTTCTGATAATTCCATTCTCAAAGATTTAAAAATGATTTGATGCAAAGGTTTCAGAGGCAATTAATTTAAGCTTATGTTAAAGTAACTTTAAGAACGGATTAAATTATGAGTAACACAAAGCAACTGCAAAAACTTAAAAACTTAAATGTAAAAGCAGAAAAATGCCTTACAAGAGATGAAGCACAAAAAATATTGATAAAGGCTAATAAGGCTCAGAGTAAAATAAATTTTTAAATTTGATATTTGCTTTTTTTAGGAATAATTTATCAAAAAAATTTTACAAATATTTTTCTAATTATTTAGAATTTTTTTATTCTATTTAATTTTGATGGTTTTTAATATTATTAAGATAAGAAAATCCGATGATAGATTTTTATCAAGAAGAGATTGGCTGCATTCAATGCATTCATTTTCTTTCGCAGAGCATAGAGATCCAAAATGGGATAATTTTGGGAAAATTAGAGTTATAAACGAAGATATTATTTCTCCTAATGCTGGATTTAATACACATTCTCATGCAAATATGGAAATAATTACTGTCGTAACAAAAGGAACAATAACTCATAGAGACTCTTTAAACAATCTTGGAAAAATTCACAAAGATGAAGTACAAGTTATGTCTGCAGGTACTGGAATCTCTCATAGCGAGAAGAATGAAGAGAATGAGAACTGTAAGTTGTTCCAGATTTGGATATACCCTCAAAAAGAAAATATCAAACCTCGATATGATCAAATTTCATTAAATGAAAAGTTGTGGGACAATCTTATTTTTAATTACAAAGACGGTAAAAATAATAAGCTTTTTCTAAATCAAAGTATCTCTTTATGGCGTTGTAAATATAAGCCAATTAAAGAAAAAAAATTGCCATTAAAAATCGATAAATATAATTGGATACAAATAATAGAAGGTAATCTTTTATTAAAAAGTAAAGACTCTAATTCAAATATATTTCTCGAATCTGGAGATGGCTTGGGTTTTGAAGTTAATTATTATGATGATGTTTCTATAGATACTGAAAAAAACTTAGATTTTCTCTTATTTTCGATGCCTTCCTTATAATTTGTCTGTTATTTTACCCATCAACTCCTTTATTAAATGCATTTAAGGCTTGCAAAGCCATATTAAGGTGAACTTCCATAGCACCAAGAGCAATTAAAGAATTTGGTGATTTATCTTTTAGTAAATTCTCTTTTCTTTTTGATAACTCATTAACTACCTTTTTAGTCGAAGCTTCCCAATTATTGATTAACTCTTCAAATTCTCTTTTTTCAGAGCTTTCAATTTCTGCTAATTCATCAGAAAAATGGGAATCCTTTTGTGCCTTAAGCATAAAGTAACTTAATTTTTTATGACTTATTGCTTGAGGTAAATTGTTAGATTCACTCATTGCTAGTGGTTAATTTATAGTCAAAATCTAACTAATTAAGTGAATATTTGCTAGAGGGTAAACGGTTGTGATGACCGACCTGAAAATTACGAAACGATACTTGAACAAAAAATGGATTTATTAACCTTTAATTTTTCACTGATTAGTTTCTTGAAATAATCTCCACGCTCTTCATAATTTTTAAATTGATCAAAACTAGAGCATGAAGGTGAGAATAATAATGTTCCGACCCTATCATTTTGTAAATAATGAAAAACAAAATTTAAAAGCTCTTTTAGTTCTGAAAATTCAAAAATATTTTTTTTAAATCCTTCATTAATAAGCGCCATTTTTAGGACTTTTGAGCTTTCTCCAAAAAGGAAAACACATTTAACTTTTTTCTTTAAAACTTTTATCCACTCACTATATTCATTACCTTTTAATCTACCCCCAGCAATGATTATTATTTGACCTTCAATTGAACTTATTCCCGCAATAGATGAGTCAAAATTTGTAGCTTTACTATCATTAATGATTTCCAGATTATTATTTTTATAAATTGTTTCCATCCTATGGGGTAATTGTTTGTAATTAGATAAAGAATCTTTAATCTTCTTGCCAGATAATCCAACTTTTCTTGCTGCTGCAATTACCAATAAAAGATTTTGAAGATTATGCATTCCTTTTAAAGAAAAATGTTCAAGTTTGAATAATTTCTTCCCTCTCTCAACAATGTACGCTTGTTCATCTATCCAATAATCGCAATGAATAAAATTTGATTTATCGAAACTAGTTGTTATCCAAACCCCACTTGATAGCGAACTGTAGTGATTTCTCAGGTTTTTATCGTCATAATTATAAATTCTAAAATTAGATTTTTCTAGCAAGCTTTTTTTTATGTTGAAATAGTTTTCAAGTGTTTTATGTCTTTCAAGATGATCTTCTGTGAAGGTTGTCCATATTCCAATATTAGGTTTTACTTCTGGAGATATTTCTATTTGATAACTGCTTAATTCAGCTACAACCCAATCAATTTTTTCATGTTTTTTGGAGTGAGCATATTTACATAAAGGTGTACCAATATTTCCAGCAAAAGGAGCATATAATCCATTATCACAGAGTATATGGCTTAGTAGATGAGTAACAGTAGTCTTGCCATTAGTGCCAGTAATACCTATCCAATTTGTATCTTTTAAAATTTCCCATGCAACATTAATTTCTCCAATTACTTTAATTCCCTTTTTTTTTAATTCAATAATAGTTATATGGTCATAAGGTATTGATGGACTTACAACAACAGATTCGATCTCTTTCACAAAAGGTTTAATTTCTTCAAATACAAATTCTTTATTCAGAGAAACTAGTGTATTAAGCTCTTCTAATTCTGTTTTTCTTTCTAAGAATTCTATCCCATCTTTACTTTCCCAAACAATTACTCTCTTATTGATGCTTCTCAAATACTTGGCAGCCCAAAATCCAGATTTACCTAATCCAATTACAAGATTAATATTTTCTTTACTAGAATGATTACCTATCATTAAATTTATAATTGAATTTATATTAATTGTGTTTAAGGGGTAATTCAATCATGAGATCTTTCTTCAGTATTTATAGTATTTGGCAAAGAAAAGTTAATTAATGGAAGAAAATACTGCAAAATATTGGTTCTCTTGGTTTTATGAAAAGTGGGAGAAAAATGCTCCAGGTGAATTAATTGAAAAGGGTTTAACTCCATCTCAGATTGCTGAGCGCTTTGTTAATGAAAACCATGATAGTTTTATTAAATTGTCAAAAAAAATTGATGAAAAAAATTATGATGCCTTAACAGAATTTATGAAACTCTCAGAGAGTGAATTACATATCTTGAAGTATTTTCTAAAGTTAGTAAAAATGAAAAATTTATAAAAAGTTACTAAGTATTTCAAGGCTTTTCCCCCATAAATTTTTTCTTTCTTTTTTATTCATAGCGAAAGGAGAAGTAGGGGATAATTTTGGATGACCTCTGAAATTAAATCTAGGACCATAATGGTCACCGCCTCTTGCATCTGGTGAAGTAGCTGCAAAAAGTTGAGGTAAAGCACCCATCTCAGCAGTTTGAAAAATAGGGCTAAATAATTCCAAGGAGAAAATTTCTAATGGACTAGGGTTTGGTTTTTGAGCAGTAAAGAGATTTGTTTTTGCAATTCCTGGGTGAGCAGCTAAAGAAAGTATATTTTTGTGCTTTAATTTTTCATTTAGTTCTAAAGCAAACATTACATTTGCCAATTTGCTATTGGAGTAAGATTCCCATTTATTGTAATAGTTCTCGGCTTTAAGATTTTTCCAACCAACTTTGCCAAAAAATTGTGCTCCAGAAGTAACCGTCACTATTCTAGATTCTTCTTTTTTTTCAATAATTGGAAGTAGCTTTAGGGTTAAAAGCATGTGAGCTAGATGATTAACTGCAAATTGTATTTCATATCCCTGGGCACTCAGAGTTTTAGGCGGATGCATAATGCCTGCATTATTGATTAGTAAATCCAAATTTTCAAAATTATCAAAAATTTTGGACTGAACATCAACAACATTTTTTAAATCTGATAAATCTAGTTCTAAAGGTGTAAATATTCCTTCAGGATTAAGACCTTTAAGTTTTTTGATAGTTTGATAAGCTTTTTCAAGCGATCTACAAGCTATAATAACATGGGCATTTTTTTCTGCTAAGCCCTTTGCGGTGTAGTATCCAAGACCACTATTTGCACCAGTAATTAGCGCTGTTTTGCCTGCAAGGTTTGGAATATTAGATGTTTCCCAGTTAGAGATTTTAGGTTTTGAAATAGTGGCAGTCATTTAGTAATCCTGCAAATTGCTTTGGAATTTATCCAAAATTTATTACTATCCACTGTAAATACTGGAAGTCAGTATCGTGAGCTCTGATTAAAGGTACTATTTAATATTATTTTTCAATTGCATATTGCCATTCGTTATTTTGAGATAAACTTTTCTCTCTAAGTAACTGTAATTTCCTACTATTTATTTTTATAACTATCCCATTAGTTGGATATTTCGCAAATATTTTTTTCTCTAACCAATTTTTTTTATATATTTGGATTTCGCTTGTATGATTTGTGAAGTAACTTTCAGGGGTGCTGAAGCCACATTTTTTAAGATAGTTAAGGGTTTCGTATTGATTAAGTCTTCCATTAAGTATTTGGAAACAGCAAAAGCGGAGACTTTCTCCAATCCCTTTCTTATCATTGAGGTATTTTCTTGTAATTCTTTGGGAAATGCCGGCAACTTGGTTTGTAGCGTATAGTTCACCTCTAATTTGAAAATCTCGTTTGATAGGAATACAATCGGGGACATTTTTAATTTGTTTAATTTTGCTTGAGACATCAAATCCTTTTTTTGTAATAGCTTTATTAAACTTGCCATCTACATATTTAATTGCAATAGCACAGCCATCAATTTTTGGTTGAATGCTTAATCTTGTTTTTGTTAATAAACTTTCCAAAAATTCTTTATAGTTTTCTTTGGCTAATTTTGGCAAAAGTTTATTATTTTTTTGATTAAAATAATCTGAATCTGGCTCAATAGGAATAAAGAGCTTTTCAAGTTGCTTGAATGCATCATCCGAAATTATGCCTTCACCTATTCTGTATTGTTCATCTAGATACTTAACATCTCTCACTAATAAATTATTCATAATAATTTTGATAAATATTTAAAAATCTTTTAGAAAAAATCATATAAATAAAGATTTGAAAATTAAGATTAGATCTAAAAAGTAATAGACCACTAAATATCTTCCTATGTAGAGAGCGATTTAAGAGTATAAAATGTACTGATCAGGAGTTTAAATTAAATACTTTAATAAAACATATTTACTTAAAAGTGAAGTAGAAATTTTAAGGATTAATTTGCAGGCAAATTTTTGAAATTTCTATCAATACAAAAAAAAATTTTTTAAAGTTATGAGAAAATGTCATTTTTATTAAAAGCTCAAAATGCCTGGGAAAATTTTGCGAAATACAAAATTAATGATTATGCAAAATTAAGAAATTTTGATTTTGGGCCAAATAACGAAAGTTCAGTTTCAAAATTATCGCCTTTCATTACTCATAGAATATTATCGGAATATGATCTGATCCATGATATTAAAAGTAAGTACAAAATCAAAAATTCAACTAAATTTGTTGAAGAAATATTTTGGAGAGTTTACTGGAAAGGGTGGATGGAAAATAGACCTAAAGTTTGGAGAAATTTTATTTCAGAAAACAATCTCGATTTTGATTATGAGCTATATGAAAGTGCAATTAATGGCAATACAGAATTAGATTTTTTTAATTCTTGGGTCCATGAATTAAAGCAGTACAACTATTTGCATAACCATACAAGAATGTGGTTTGCGAGCACTTGGATATTTAATTTAGGCCTCCCATGGCAATTGGGAGCAAAGTTTTTCTTTAAATATCTTTTTGATGGAGATGCTTCCTCTAATCTTCTTAGCTGGAGATGGGTCGGAGGATTACAAACGAAGGGAAAACAATATCTTTTTTCAACATCAAACCTAAGAAAGTTTTCAAATAATAGATTTAATGTAGAAAAAATAAGTAATCAACAAATTTTTCTTGAAGAATCTAATCAAATACCATTTGAAGATGAGATTTATAAAAATGATATGGATCCTAAATCAGATAATCTGATTATGTTTGAAAATGATCTCCACCTTGCAACCCTTAAAAATTTACTTCCAAGCTATAAAAAAGTATTTATTATCCTTTTAAAAAATGAACAAAGACTAATTACATTGTCTGAATCTGTTTTGAAATTTAAAGAAGATTTGGTCTTTGAATTTGTAGAGCAATTTGATAATGTTGAACAGATTGATCCTTATTCACTGGAAAATACTTTTAAAAATATCAACGAAATAGACATTATTTATCCTGGAGTGGGAGAAAACTATGATTTCATAACTGAGTTTAAAAATTTACACAATAAAAAAATTTTTAATCTTGTGAGGGATGAAGATTTATTTGCTTGGAAATTTGCTAAAAGAGGGTTTTTTAAATTTAAAGAAAATATTCCAAAAATAAATCAGAGAATATTAGAAAATTTTTCAAAAAATAATTTCTAAATTAGTTGAATTCCCAATCAGAAAATAACACTTTTGGTAAGTAAGTATAAATACTTATTTAGGTACGACTTTTGCTCTTTAATCCACGATGAATACTGTAACTAGTTATTTTTACTTAAGGATAATTTTTTTATAGTGCTTTCAACAATTCTTACCAAGTCGTTTAGCAAAGATACTGCTTTATTAATTCTTAGAGTTATAACTGGAACTGTTCTTATTCATCACGGTTATGAGAAATTAGCAAACATTGAAAATTTCGCTGATGCTTTTGTCAGACCTTTACATCTTCCATTTCCAATATTTTTATCATACATAGCTGCATTCTCAGAAATAGGTGGTAGTTGGTTGCTAATTATCGGTTTAGCTACAAGGTTTGGAGCTTTGGCAATTGTTGGAACAATTTCTGTGGCAATATATCATGCTCTTGTTACTTCAGGTTTTAATATTTTCTTACTAGAGCTTTTACTTTTGTATTTTGCTTCAGCAACTTCAATTGCATTAACAGGTCCCGGTAATTTCTCCTTAGATGAAGTCATTATCAGAATTTTGAAATCAGAAGATGAAGAGGAAAATATATTTTCAACAAAGGCAAAACCTACCAACCAGGTCGAAGTTAAAGAAGAAACAAGTAAAGGTGGCTTATTTCAATTTTTGCAAGCGAACATACTTTCAGATACTTCAAGCTAACTTTTTAGGATAAAGGTTATTGATTAGCTCTAACCTTTTTCGATAACAGTTTCTCTTCTCAAGTTTTATCTTTATTGTTGCTTCAGAAAGACTTATAAATAGCCCTATAGCTGTAACCCAAGATAAAAAAATAAAAGGGTTTTCGGGAATTTCTGAGAAATTCATATGAGTAATACTTCTTTTTTAAAACTGACTGATCACTATATGTTTTTCAACCTAAATATACAATTTAGAAATATTTAAGGATTAATTTCAACTTTTTCCCATTTCTTAATCTTTTCCCAAAGATATCGTTTGTGAACAGGCTGTTCTAATTTAAGAAGATCTACTGAATCGATTTCAAAATTTAGAACTACAAAATTTTCTGACTTGGGTAGATTGGATAATATTTCATAAGTAGATTGGAATTTTGGGTTTATTTTCTCTCCAGGAGATCCCCAAAACCAAGAAGATTTTGATTTTTCTGATAATAAATCCCAATAATTTTTATTATCACTTAATTCATATATTTTTCCTTTGAATCTATATTGTGATTTGGTTTTCAAAAAGAACCATAATATCTCTGCATTAGGGTTAGATTTTAAATGCCCAATTTTTTCACTTCTTCTATCTGTAAAAATAATCATTGAACTATCTTTATGCCATCCTCTGAAAACAACTGTTCTTAATCTTGGCTCATTTTGTTCGCTGACTGTTGCAAGCTGTATCCATCTATTCGAGGGTGATTTGCCCTCTTTTTTTCTAGAAGATTTTAAATCTTGCCTCCAACTGGGTAAGTTGTTATCAGGCATTTAATTTAGGCAATATAAGACCACTTTTCTTTTTGTATTCTTCGAATGAATCATATTTTGAGAGCGATTTATCTTTTTTTATCATTCTTGGTAGAAAAACTATAGAGAAAAATATTGCAAGAATTACTAATGGTATGAAACTCATTGAAAGTATGGCGAATGATAGATAAATTAGTATTTCTCCTAGATAATTTGTATTCCTTATATTTTTGAAAAATCCTTCTTTAATTAGATCTTTTTTTAATTTAAGAGAAAAATATTTTTGGGCATCACTAGCAAAGTGTAAAAACACACCAATTATATTTATAGATACAGATGCAGCTATTACGATATTTGGAACAGATTTCTGAGATGAGATAAGAATATAGGGAGCTACCCAGTAACTTCCAAGGAAAATAAAACCAGTAACTGAAGTTAAAAAATTGATTTTTTCTTTAAAATTAGGATCTGGGAATATCTTTTCTTTTAGAAGCCAAAGTAATCCATAAGTACCATGCAGAGCTAAATACACGTAGGGAGCGATCGTAAAATTGTCAAAAAGAATCATCAGACCTACCACTACAAATGCAGTGAGACCCTTATGTAAATTAATTATTTGATTAAGTTTCATCTTTTTTAATAATCTAAAAAATGAAATTATTTTTTGTGGATATAACCTAGGTCGTCAAAAGTTTTAATGGGCGATACTGGATTCGAACCAGTGGCCACTACCGTGTCGAGGTAGTGCTCTACCACTGAGCTAATCGCCCCAATTGAGGAATTTTTAATCCCCCTTATAAGAAAATAGCAGGTTGCGTTTCATTTTCTAAGTAATTTAACTTTCCATCGTTCTCTTTTGGTTATTTCTAAATTTAGAATTTCGATAAATCCTTTATTTTCAAGTTCTAGTTTGTCGCCAATTTTTAGATTAATTGTTGGCTTATTAACTTTGCTTCCATTTAATCTGAGCATTCCATTTTCTATCCTTTCAATGATTTTGGTTCGTGATACCCTAAAGCCAGCTGATGCTATAGCATCTAATCTTGTTGAAGCTTCTACTGTATTGATAAGTTTTTTTGATCTTCCAGAAGGTATTTGTAATTCATCTATATCTACTACATTAACTTTTACTTTTACGTCCCTTAAATAAAAAATCTTTTCATCTAGATGGGTAATATCTGAATTATCAATTATCCCTTGTGCCCCCCTGTCGCCAATAGTCCATATATCTCCAACTTCTATTTGATTAACCCCATTTTCAATTAAGAGGGATCTAAAGTCGTCTTGTGTGGCATTATCAAATAAAAAATTTCCAATAATTTTTATTCCTTGAGCTGGAAAATTACTTTTTAGCGCATCCTCTTCAGGAATATTATCTCCTCTAAAGCAAGCTATCCTAGATCTTTGAGAAGATGAGAATCCTCCATAAATAAAAAATTTGAAATCATTTAAATTCTCAAAATCTTTTAAAATCTCCTCGCAAACATAAGTTGAGTTAAATCCAGTCCAATAAGTTTCCCAGTGTTTGTAAGCTAAGTTAGCAATATTTATTAATTCCTCAGTTTCTTTTTTGTAGTTTGAATTTAATAAGATCTCTTTTAGGTCAATCATTTAGCCTTCTAAAAAAATTATATCTTTTGCTTCTGATTGTTTTATCAACGCCCATGGTAATTCAGCTCCAATTTGATTTTCAAGTAGAACAAGCCATTTACCCTCCTTATTAAAATTAATGATCGATCTTAACTCTTTATTTCTATTAATGTTGATACTTGCAGAAGAAACAATGCTCCCTAAATATCCTGAACCCATTCCCAAAAGACCTCCAATTAATGATTCCCCGATGTTATTTAAACCAAGAAAGCTGAAGGTAGATAAATTAGTCATATTAGAAAAAGCTATTCCAGCTACAAAACCAAAAGGCATTAGCCATCTACTCATATCTTGTTGTCTGATCTTTCTATCAAGTTTAGGATTTAAGATTCTTATATCTTCAAAATTTTTAGATTTGAATAAGATATTTGCTTTCTCATTCAGTAATTCTGTTTCGTCTGATGATATTTTCTCACGTATTGGTGGGATCAAAATAGCTTCAGAGAGCATTACTGATTTTTCTTTGAACACTTCAAATAGTTGGATACATTTATCAATGTCTTCAAATATCACGATACTTTTAGTCAAATTTCAATCCTCAAATGTTTGTGTGTTATTCAAATTAATAAAATAAGATACATACACTATAGATTAAGTTAAAGTAAAAGATTAAAGAACCAATCTTAAATGACAAAAGTTCTCATTACAGATCCAATTGATCAAACAGGAATCGATATTCTTTCAAAAGTTGCTCAGGTTGATCAGAAAATAGGAATCTCAGGCTCTGAGCTAGCTTCCATTATTCAAGATTATGATGCTTTAATGATTCGCTCTGGCACTCAAGTTACTGAAGAAATTATTAACTCTTCGAGTAAACTGAGAATTATTGGAAGAGCGGGAGTTGGAGTCGATAATGTCGATGTTAAGGCTGCTACGCAAAAAGGAGTTCTTGTTGTTAATTCTCCAGGAGGCAACACAATAGCCGCTGCTGAACATACTATAGCTATGATGTTGGCCTTATCTAGACATATTCCAATTGCTAATAGTAGTACTTTGTCAGGTAAGTGGGAGAGAAAGAAATTTATTGGGAATGAGCTTTATAAGAAAAAATTAGGTGTATTAGGTCTAGGGAAAATTGGTGCTCATGTAGCGAAAGTTGCTAATGCATTAGGAATGGAAGTTTACGGATATGATCCTTTTGTTTCCACTGAAAGAGCTCAACAAATACAAGTTAAACTATCTGAACTAGAGGATTTATTCCAACAATCCGATTATGTATCTTTGCATTTGCCTCGCACACCAGAGACAGAAAATTTAGTAAATATAGACGTGCTTAAAAGTATGAAAAGTAGCGCAAAATTAATAAATTGTGCTCGAGGAGGCTTAATTGACGAAGAGGCATTAGCAGAAGCTTTAAATAAATCATTGATTGCAGGTGCTGCAATAGATGTCTTTTCTAAAGAACCTTTGGAATCTGATTCACCACTTTTGAAGGTTGAAAAGAATCTTATCCTTACACCACACTTAGGAGCATCTACTCGGGAAGCACAAGAAAATGTAGCTGTTGATGTTGCGGAACAAATAAGAGATGTCTTGCTTGGTTTATCTGCTAGAACAGCAGTAAATATACCAGGTTTGAGCCCTGATATTATGGATAGTCTGAAACCTCATTTGCAGTTGGCTGAGACAATGGGCCTGCTTATAAGCCAGCTTTCAGGTGGACAGATTCAAAAACTAGAGGTGAGGCTTCAAGGCGAATTTGTTCAACATCCTTCCCAGCCATTAATAATAGCTAGTCTTAAAGGCCTACTAAGTAAAGCTTTGGGAGATAGGATTAATTATGTGAATGCTTCGCTAGAAGCAGATTCAAGGGGTATTTCAGTAGTCGAGAATAAAGATGAGGCAAGACCTGAATTTGCTAGTGGTTCGCTTCAATTAACCACTTATGGAGATAATGGCGACCATAGTGTAGCAGGAAGCATTTTTGCTGATGGGGAATTAAGAATTATTAGTATTGATCAATACCCGGTTAACGTATCGCCAAGCAGATATATGTTGGTTACTAGGCACAGAGATATGCCGGGCATTATTGGCAAGCTGGGGTCTTTATTAGGTAGCAACAATGTAAATATTGCCTCGATGCAAGTTGGGCGCAAAATTGTTAGAGGAGAAGCTGTTATGGTTCTAAGTATTGATGATCCAATTCCTAATAAGTTGCTTGAAACCATTATTGAAGTAGAGGGAATTACCAACGCTAATCCAGTTACTCTATAAAGAGACCAACTCTATTAATGGCAATTAAAGATTGGTATAAACTAACTTTTCCGATAGAAAGTGATTCGGAAGAAATTATTATTTGGAAATTAAATGAGCTGGGAATATTTAGTTTTTCATTTGAATATTTAATTAAAAATGAAAATAAGAAAGAGGTGAATATTTGGCTTCCAGTCGATGATTGGGGCGAGAGTTCTAGGTGTGATTTTGAAAAAATAATTAGCAAACTTCTAAACATTAATGCCCCTAAGAATCAATTTTTTGATTGGAGTATAATTCAAGAGGAAGATTGGTTGACAAGCTGGAAGAAATATTGGGCGCCTGAATTAGTAGGAAATCATTTTTTAATATTGCCTTGTTGGATGAGTCTAAATGAAAAATTTAAAGATAAACAAATCATAAAAATTGATCCTGGAGCAGCCTTTGGTACAGGAAGTCATCCTTCGACTTATCTTTGCTTGGAAAAAATGGAGAATATTTTTTTTTCTGATAAAAGAGTATTAGATATTGGGAGTGGTAGCGGGATTTTGAGTGTTGCAGCAAGATTGCTTGGCGCTAAAGAGGTTTGTGCAGTGGATAATGATTATTTAGCTATAAATTCAACAAAATCTAATTTTCAACTAAATTTCGGTAACTTAAACAACTTAAATACATATTTGGGATCTTTTAATGAGGTAATTTTAAAAAATCAACTCAAAAAATTTGATTTTGTTTTATGCAATATTCTTGCCGAAGTAATAAAAGGAATGATTCCAAATATTTATAAGTCTTTGAGAAACAATGGGGAAGTCATTTTCAGTGGAATTCTGAATTCACAAAAAGATGAAATTATTAAAATATTAAATCAAAATAACTTGAAATTATTGGATGTATCAACTAGAAAAGATTGGGCATGCATTTCTGCGCAAAAAGCCAGCAATTCACCCTAAGTATAAGTTTTTCTTATAGATACTCTTTCATACATTTTATTGTGTCATTTTTTACTTCAAAATCTCACATATCGACCTAATCGATGTTAAAAATGTATTTGATAGGTATTAATTACCAACAATTTTTTATTTTAAATGGCTTCTTACAAAGTTACTCTCATCAGCGAAGGTGAAGGCCTCAATTCAACTATTGAAGTACCTGATGACCAATACATCCTCGATGCGGCTGAAGAACAAGGTATTGACCTTCCTTATTCCTGTAGAGCTGGAGCATGTTCAACATGTGCTGGAAAAGTTACTTCAGGTAGTGTGGATCAGTCTGATCAAAGTTTCTTGGATGACGACCAACTAGAAGCTGGTTTTGTTCTTACTTGTGTTGCTTATCCAACATCTGACGTAACAATTACAACTCATGCTGAGGAAGAATTGTACTAATTATAAAAATTTAACTTTTCTAAGTTGATTATTAATTATTTCTCTGTCACCCTCTATGAAGGTGGCTTTTTTTTTGTAAATGGATAAATTTGAATTTTTCAAGACTGGCAGTGTTCAATCAAGTTATGGAGGTCAGTACAGTTATAAGGTAATTGGACCATGTTGCAGACTTTATGATAGGGAAGAGTTACCTTGGCCCTGCTCAAGACTTGCTTGGAGAAGTAAGGAGCCTAGTTGGAGAAGAATAGGGTCTAGGTTCGTTGCTGATATGGCTTCAAGAAAATGCCCATCTTACTCAGTGCAGATTTTGGAGCCTGGATCAAAACCTGTTGAAACAGTAATAACTCTTTTTTCAAAGAAATTTTCCTCTGATATCCAAGAATGGTGGTATAGCAAAAAACCAGGCTCAAGAGAGCCTGGTAATATCTTCCCTTCTGAAGTTAGTTAGTTTTAAATATTATGCTTTTGGCTTTGGAGGCATGTAACCTTTTAATCCAGTGCATTCAAGGCTATCAATTGTATTAACTCCTGTTTGTGAGTTAGTTCCACTAGCTCTTTCACATAATGATTTTCTCTGAGAAAGATCAAGATTTGCATCAGTAAAGTCTGCTCCATCAATAATTGCTCCATCAAAAACACTTTTCATTAGTTCGCCATTGGTAAGATTTGCATCAGTAAAGTCAGCATTATCAAAGCGTGTTGCATATGCTATGAGGTCTGTCATATTAGCTCCTTTAAAACTGGAGTTTTTTGCAGTAGTTACACTCATATATGCGCCTTGAAGATTAGCTTCTCCTAAATCTTGATTAGATAAATCATATTTTACATATTCAGTATTATGAAGGTCGGCACCGTGAAGATCATCTTTTAGAACGTCAACTGATGAAGGATCACTAGGATAGAGTGCGTTTGCAGAGATTGGATTAATAAGTAAACCAATAATTAATGGAAGAAAAATAAATAGTCTTTTACAAGACTTATGTAGTGATGAAAAAATAGAGACCATTTCGATCGACATCAAATATAAAAACCTAAAACTATTATTTCATGGGTTGGTCATTTACAACGCTCCTGCTAACGAACTGTTGCAGTTTATTTTATTTCTGCAGTTAGAAAATCTTTAG
Source organism: Prochlorococcus sp. AG-355-O17 (assembly GCA_003280655.1). GTDB lineage: Bacteria > Cyanobacteriota > Cyanobacteriia > PCC-6307 > Cyanobiaceae > Prochlorococcus_A. Next base: position 85,980 of record QCEK01000001.1, on the reverse strand, counting down.
CAAGGTGAGTATTTGGGAAAACTTTTTGCGCCTCTTTAAGCAAATCGCTTGGTGTAATTGAATTTTTATTAGTGTATCTTGGACTTAAATGAGTAATGATTAATTTTTTTGTATTAGATAATAATGCTGTTTTGGCAGCCATGATTGTTGTGGAATGTAATTTTTGATAGGCCATGCTCTCATCCTCCTGAGAAAATGTTGATTCATGTACGAGTAAATCGGCATTTTTAGATAATGAAACAGCTGATTCGCTAAAGACTGTATCTGTACAATAAACGAAACTTTCTCCCTCTCTAGGAGGTCCACAGAATTCTTTCCCATCAAATGTCCTTCCATCCGCTAATACCACTTTTTTACCTTGTTGCAGTTCTGAATAAATTGGGCCAGCTGCTATTTTTAGAGACTCTGCTTTTTTGATATCAAATATACCTGGCTTATCTTTTTCACTTACTCTATAACCATAAGCAGGTATTTTATGTTTAAGGCAGGCGCAATTTACTTTTATTTTGTTGTTTTCAAATAGAATTTTATTTTTTGATGCAAAATTTTCAACTTCCACAAAATGCAATGGAAATGACAATTTGCAAAAACTACTTTTAAGTGCTGAATTTATAAAACTTCGCAACTCTGAAGGACCGAAAATTTCTATACCCTCACAATTGCCTGATAAACCTAAGGTAGCCAAAAGTCCAGGCAAACCATAAATATGATCACCATGCATGTGTGTAATAAATATTTTCTTGATTTGTGAAGATTTAATATTGCTTTTCATTATTTGATGTTGCGTTCCTTCTCCACAATCAAAAAGCCAAACTTCTGATGATTGTGATAATTTAAGTGCTAGTGAAGAAACATTTCTCGTTAAGGATGGGACTCCTGAGCTTGTTCCTAAGAAGGTGATATTCACTTATTTATGATATTTTTATTGTTATATCTGGATTAAATTTAAACTTATAGTCAAACTTAGGCAAACTAAGCATTTGTTTTTAAACAAAGTGATACTTAAATTTAAAAAAAACTATAGTAAATTTTGCCTAATATTTATTTTATTTATTTGTGTTTTTCAGAGTGAAAGTGTTTTTGCATCTAGAGAGCCAATAATAAGAGTTTTGATATCAAAAAATAATAATTTAAGGATCAGATCAGATAGATCAATTCCTTTAACCATAAAGGGTAAATTTTTTACAAGCAAAAAAATAAAAGGCTTAACTTTGAAAAATGAGAAAAATAGAAAAATTTTATATTTTGATAAAAATAAACAAAAAAAATATAACTTAAAAAATAATCAACAATTTCAAGTTAGCTCTTCTGATGGAAGAGGTATATGGGTAGGCCAGAAGAGATTTTCTGGTAAACTTAACCTCTTTGTACTTGACTCTGAAATATTGGTTGTAAATGTTTTAGGAATAGAAAAATACCTGAGTAGCGTAGTGGGTTCAGAAATGCCAGCAAAATGGCCTATTGAAGCATTAAAGGCACAAGCAATTGCCTCAAGAACTTATGCTTTAAAGCAAAAGGGAAATAATTTATTTGATATAGATTCAACCCAGAAAAATCAAGTCTATAATGGCTTGGAATCAAGAACTTATAAAACTATCAGAGCCGTTAAAAGTACAAGATCTTTGGTTTTAACGTATAAAAATAAATTAATTAATGCTTTGTTTCATAGCAGCTCAGGTGGAATGACAGAAAATAGTCAAGATGTATGGAAAAATAAATATCCATATTTATCAAGTGTGAAAGATTTTGATAAAAATAATCCAAAATTTAGGTGGCAAAAAAAAATTTCGAGTAATGAATTAATAAATTTATTTCCAAAAATTGGAGGTTTAAAAAATATAGAGATTCTAGATATTACTAGTACAGGGAGGGTAAAAAATTTAAAACTTATTGGGGCTTATGGCTCTGATCAAATATCTGGGGTAGATTTTAGAAAAAGATTAGGCCTGAACAGTAATTTTATCAGATTTAAATTTTTTGAGGAAGAATTAAACAACAATACTCCCCAAAAGAATGGGTTGATAGTTTTTGGACAAGGATCAGGTCATGGAGTCGGAATGAGTCAGTGGGGGGCTAAATATCTGGCGTCTAGAGGCCAAAAAGCTGAAATAATATTAAAGCATTTTTATAAGGGTGTGCAGATTAAACCTTTTAGAAAAGATTACCTATAGAAGTTATTTAGCATTAAGGACTAATTTTGGATTTATATTAGATTGCTCTTCATTTAAGAAACCTATCCCAAGTAGTATTTGTTTTTTATCTGTTACTTTTATGGGTCTTTTGTAGTCAAAAGATTTGTTTTCCTGGAAGTAATTAATATCAACTCTAATTGCTCTTCCTGTTTGCCAAAAATTGATTTGCTCTTCGGTACTTAAGACAAATGATGAAATGTGATTAAGAGCAGAAATTGTTGGAATAATGAAATTTTTCGAGTTTTTTTTATCTTTCTCGATATCAGATATTTTTATCGAGTTTTCTTCATCAAAGCCACAAGCTGAAATTCTTTTTAGTTGTAGAAGGCAACCCTCGGAATTAAGAATTTCTCCTAAATCTCTTGCAATTGCTCTTATGTATGTGCCAGCTGAACATTTGATTTTTATTTCTATGATTCCGTTTATTTGGTCCCATTTCATTAAAGTAAGTTCGTCTATTTTTACTTCTCTTGGTGCCAATTCAAAAACTTCATTCCTGAAAGATTTTTTATAAGCTCTCTCACCATTAACGTGCACACTAGATACTTTCGGCGGAATTTGTTTAATAATTCCTCTAAATCTATTTAAGTATTGATCTAATTTTTCATCACTGATTTTAGGCCAACTTTTTTGATTAATTATTTCTCCGTGAATATCATCAGTGTTAGTTCTTATCCCTAATTTAATTTGTCCTATGTAAGTTTTACCCTGAGGGAGATATTGAATAAATCTTGTTGCACTGCCTATCGCGATTGGTAATATTCCTATAACTTCTGGGTCAAGAGTTCCTGTGTGACCGACCTTTTTCGTATTAAGTAACTTCCTTATTTGTTTAACACAATCATGTGAAGTACATCCTTTATCTTTATTAATTACTAAGAATCCATCTTTAGTTTCCATTTTTAATATTAAGAATACTTTGAGAAAGATTTATAACCATTCTATGATTTTGATATTGGAAATTTAGAGAAAGCAATTGAAAAACAATAATTTTATTTTAAAAGAGTTTTTAGACAATGCTTTTAATTTGAAATCACATTTAATGGAATACTTATCTATTAAGGAATGTGATTTAGATGGATTCCTTGCAAATGCAAAGATGAATTTGGCAAATTCACATCCTGGAGATGCTTTGAATGATGTTTCGGATTTTTATTCTGAAATAGTTGGAGATCGGCATGTAGCTGATTTAGCTGCTTGGCATATCACAAGCAAGGACTATATCGCTGATACTTTAAAACTTCAGCAGAGATTTTCTAGAGATTTGGTTTTAGATTTTGGAGGAGGAATTGGAACGCATGCCTTAGCTAACGCTATGTCTTCAAAAGTTGAGCATGTTTTTTTTGTAGATATTAATGAGACAAATAGAAACTTTGTTGAATACAGGGCAAAGAAATTAGGAGTCAAAAAAAAACTTACTTTTTGCGAGACAATTCAAGATACACAAATATCTAAATTTGATACGATAGTTTGCCTTGATGTTTTGGAACACCTTGCTGATCCAGCTTCACAAATTGAGATTTTCAATGAGTTTATGGATCCTAATTCTATTGCTTTATTTAATTGGTATTTTTTCAAAGGAGAAAAAAATGAATATCCGTTTCATATCGACGACATTCAAATTGTTGAAAAATTTTTTGAGACTCTTCAATCAAAATTTTTAGAAGTATTTCATCCTATTCTTATAACTACAAGAGCTTATAAGAAAACTAGATAACTATATTAACTCTTTTTCTATTTCTTAAATTTCTTTTAATGCTTTCGAAACTTACTGTTCCTTCTTTGAGTGCAAAAAGGGTGTCATCTTTACCTTGTCCAACATTATTTCCGGGAAGGAAAGAGGTACCTCTTTGACGAATTAAAATTGATCCAGCAGTTACTTTTTCTCCTCCATAAGCTTTAACACCCAATCTTTTGGAATTTGAATCTCTTCCGTTTCTAGTAGAACCTGTTCCTTTTTTATGTGCCATTAGAAGTGTTTAATTTGTAGATTTTTCTGATTTTGGTTTAGTCTCTTTTTTGATAGTTTCCTTTTTTACAGAAGACTTTGGAGCGCTTTTACCAATTGTTATAGATTTTACCATAACTCTTGTAAGTTCTTGTCTGTGACCCATCTTTCTTCTTGTCTTTTTTTTGGGACGCATCTTGTATACAAGAATTTTCTTATCTCTTCTATGAGAGACTACTTCTAATTCAATTTTTGCATCTTTAACGTAAGGTTTACCAATACTTATTGAGTCCTTATCCTTCAAAAGTAAAACTTTTTCAAGTGTTATCTTGTCTTTTTCTTTTGCATTTAACCTGTCTATGTCATAGTATCTATCAACTTCGAACCAAAATTGTTGACCTGAAGTTTCTGCTATTGCATACGATTCATTACTTTCAGAAGAATTGTTAGAGGAGTTTTTAGAATTAGTCATATCTTAAAGACGCTAAAAGGCTCAAATTAATAATTTGATTAAGCCCAATAAGCAATCATAATTGTTTGTATATTTTCTTATTTTGTAGTGTAATAAGTCAAGGGTTGTTTTAAATCTTTTATATCAATTCAGGAACTATAATGATGGCAGCAAGGAAAACATATATTTTAAAACTCTATGTTGCTGGAAATACTCCTAATTCGATGAGAGCTTTAAATACCTTAAGAGAAATTTTAAATAATGAATTCAAAGGAGTTTATGCTTTGAAGGTTATCGATGTACTTAAGCAACCACAACTTGCAGAAGAAGATAAAATTTTAGCCACTCCAACCTTAGCTAAAATTTTGCCGCCACCTGTTAGAAAAATAATAGGTGATCTTTCAGATAGAGAGAAAGTTTTAATTGGTTTAGATCTACTTTTTGATGAATTAACTGAAACTGAATATATTGGAGATAAATAAGATATAAACTTTTAAAATTAAAAATAAATTCAAAATTTATTTATTTTCTTTTAATTAGCAAAAAACTATGAATGATAAGAAATTTGGCAAATCAAATAAAATGCAAGTACAAAAATTACCAACTGGAATAGAAGGTTTTGATGATGTTTGTAGAGGTGGGTTGCCTGTATCTCGAAGTACACTCGTTAGTGGTACCTCAGGAACTGGCAAAACTGTTTTTTCTCTTCAATATCTACACCATGGAATTTGTAATTTTGATGAGCCTGGAATCTTTGTAACATTTGAGGAATCACCTCTAGATATTATTAGAAATGCCGCAAGTTTTGGTTGGGATTTACAAGAATTAATTGATCAAAATAAACTTTTTATTTTAGACGCATCTCCTGATCCTGATGGTCAGGATGTTGCGGGTAACTTTGACTTGTCTGGTCTTATTGAGAGAATTAGTTATGCAATTAGAAAATATAAAGCTAAAAGAGTTGCAATAGATTCAATCACTGCAGTCTTTCAACAGTATGATGCTATTTACGTTGTTAGAAGAGAAATATTTAGACTGATAGCAAGATTAAAAGAAATAGGTGTGACGACAGTTATGACAACAGAAAGAGTTGATGATTATGGACCAATCGCTAGATACGGAGTAGAAGAATTTGTATCCGATAATGTTGTCTTACTAAGAAATGTTCTTGAGTCAGAGAAGAGGAGAAGAACCTTAGAAGTTTTAAAGTTAAGAGGTACTGTACATATGAAAGGTGAATATCCATTCACTATGGGAATGGATGGAATAAGTGTGTTTGCCCTTGGAGCAATGCGGTTAACGCAAAGATCCTCAAATATTAGGATTAGCTCTGGAGTTAAAGATCTTGATGATATGTGTGGTGGAGGATACTTTCAAGATTCCATAATTCTCGCCACTGGAGCTACTGGTACAGGGAAAACAATGCTTGTATCAAAATTTGTTGAAGACGCCTATAACAATAATGAAAGAGCAATACTTTTTGCATATGAAGAATCAAGGGCTCAATTGCTTAGGAATGCGACTAGTTGGGGAATAGATTTTGAAAAAATGGAAAGTGATGGGTTGTTAAAAATTATTTGTGCATATCCTGAATCAACTGGTTTAGAAGATCATTTGCAAATTATAAAAACGCAAATTAATCAATTTAAACCAAAAAGAATGGCAATTGATTCTCTCTCTGCATTAGCCAGAGGTGTAAGTTTGAATGCATTTAGACAGTTTGTAATTGCTGTTACGGGTTATACAAAACAAGAGGAAATAGCAGGCTTTTTTACTAATACTGCAGAAGAATTTATGGGAAGTCATTCTATAACTGATTCTCATATCTCAACAATTACAGATACCATCTTGTTGCTTCAATATGTAGAAATTAAAGGTGAGATGGCACGAGCTTTAAATGTTTTTAAAATGCGGGGATCATGGCATGATAAACGAATAAGAGAATTTATCATTACAAACAGTGGTCCAGAAATAAGAGATTCTTTTTCTAATTTTGAACAAATATTTAGTGGTGCCCCTCACAGAGTTGTACCCGATCAAAATGTTCCAAATGTTTTTAAAGGATTAGACAAAAATTAGATAATTTCTTTAATTTCAGAACCTGAAAAAGAATCTGAATTATTAATAGCTTTTGTCAATAATTCATCCTTATCAGATTGTGCTAAGGCTAAATCAAACCAGAAAGTCGTCCCTACTCCTAATTCACTAGCCATACGAATTTCCCCACCGTGTTTTTCAATTATTCCTCGTACTATAGATAAACCCAAACCGGTACCTTGCTCAGTATGAACAGCATTCTCTACTCTGTAAAAACGATCAAATATCTTTTCTTGATCAGCCTGAGATATTCCTGAGCCAGTATCAGCAATCTCAATTCTTACTTTTGGGAGTGGTGAAACTAATTCACATTGAGGGGCCCCATCATTTTTAATACTTGGAGGGAAAGCTGGACAGGAATCTGGCCAAGTATAAGCTCTTATGATTAAGGAGCTGTTTTTTGGACTAAATTTCAATCCATTGCCAAGTAAATTATCAAAAACCTGTAAAAGCAAATCAAAATTTCCAAGAATTGGAGGAATAGTTTCTTCTATATCATGAGCTAATGAAACATCTTTTTCAGTAGCATTAAGTCTATAATTTCTAAGAGTCTGTTCTATTGCTGGCTTTATATCCATTTGCTCAAGCTGAATAATTTTCCCAGACTCCAATCTCGATAAATCTAATACATCATTTACAAGTCTTGTTAATCTATCAGTCTCTGAATTTGCAATGCCCAGAAATTCTATTTGTTCTTCATCAGAAAGCTGATCTTTTAAATCGTGTAAGGTCTCTACATAACTTTTGATATTAAAAAGTGGTGTCCTTAATTCGTGAGAAACATTACTAATAAATCTATTTTGTGCCGCGTTAAGTTCAACTTCTCTTGTTAAGTCTTGGATTGTTACAGCAATTCCTTTTAATTCAACTTTATTTGTATCTAAAACTGATTGCAAGACAATTCTTAACGTTCTTGCTGGCTCTCCTAAACTGAATCTTAAGTCGTCCTTCTCCTTTTCCCTCTTTAAGATAGATTCAATATTTGTATGTAAGTCGTTAGATAAAATTTCTGGGATTTCATTTAAAAAATATTTGCCTTCTAAGAATCTTCCTTCCCAACGAAATAGTCTCTTAGCTGTTGGATTAGTAAGTACAATCTTTCCTTGTGAGTCTAATAATATGGCACCATCAGCCATAGTAGCTATTAGGGATTGTTGCTTAATTTGTGCCGCTTTTAGTTCTTCTATGTTAGCTTCATCGTAATTTTCTAATTGTGTTGCCATTCGGTTAAATCCATTTAAGAGTTCTCCAAGATCACCTGTCATAGGTAAAGAAATTCTGGATTTAAAATTTCCTCTTGAAATTTCTCTAACACCCCTTACTAGCTCCCTTACGGGTCGTGTAATAGTTAGTGCATTAAATACAGCTCCAAGTATTACTAAAACCCAAATAGATATAAAAACTGCAATGGTTACTTCTCTAGTTAAGGCAGCACTGGCTAGTGCTTTTTTATTAGGGGTGACTCCCAAAGCTAAAGTTCCAAGATATTTGCCTTTCCACAACATTGGGACAAATACATCTGTTACTTGACCTTGAGGAGTCGCATGCTGCCTAACTAATGGGAATTGTGGCCTTTTCTTTAATTCTGAGGGTAATTTTAGTCTTCGAGTGAGCTGAAACTGACTATCTGAACTTGTCGGTGTTGCACTGATAGGTATCCCAAGTTGAACAATATCTTCAGCATCAGTAAAGAATATATAACGCAGGTTTCGACTAGATCTCCAAAACTTTTCAGCTACATTTGAAATTTCTTTTTTTTGGTTATTAGCGACTAATTCGGTAACATTCCCTGATAACAATAAACCAAGATCTCGTGCATATCTAGTATCATTCATTCCTGCATCTCTTTGGATACTATTCAAAGCAAAAAAAGTTATGCCTGTCATTAGGAGACTTACGACAAGGGTCGCTATAGCTAACAACTTTGTTCTTAAACTGAACCTACTCCACCAATCGAGGAGTCCATTAATCCAATAGTTATTACTAATATCTTCATTATCAGTGATGTTATATTTTCTACTTTCTCGATTATTGGAATCCATCACAAGCTTAATTCTCCTTAGAAAAGTTTTTTCTGACTTGATGACCTATGTCATTTCTGAAGTAAATACCCTCAAAATGAATTTCTTTTAAATTTTTGTATGCTTTTTCAAAAACCATATCAAAATCTTTATCTTGGCAGACAATACTTAAGACTCTTCCACCATCAGTTAATAATTTCCCATTTTCACTTAAAGAAGTACCAGAGTCGAAAATTTGACAATCATTTGAGTCAATCTTACCTATATTTATTTGAAAGCCTGTTTTATATTCGTGAGGATAACCTTTGGAGGTCGCTATTACGCAACCACTAACTTTTTCAGAAGTATTAATTTTTTCATCACCAGTTAAATTTCCCATTGAGCATTTTTCTAAAAGAAATACAAAATTTGGATCCATCAAAGGCATTATTGTTTGGCATTCTGGATCGCCAAATCTACAGTTATATTCTATAACTTTGGGCCCAGATTCTGTGATCATTAACCCAAAGTAAATTACGCCTCTATAATCGATATTTCTTTTGTTTAGTTCATTTATAGTAGGTTCAATTATCTCTTTGATAATTCTATCAAGGTAATCTTCTGTTAATAATGGGGCAGGAGAATAAGCACCCATACCTCCTGTATTTGGCCCTTTGTCTTTCTCATTAAGTCGTTTGTGATCTTGAGCTGATGGAAGTAATATGTATCTCTTACCATCGCATAAAGCAAAAACTGAAACTTCTGGCCCTTGAATTTTTTCTTCTAGAACAACTACGTTCCCAGAGTTGCCAAATCTACCATTAAAAATTGACTCTGCTGATTTAAAACATTCATTTTTTGAATTAGGAATAAAAACTCCTTTACCTGAGGCTAGACCATCAGCTTTTACTACCAGTGGCATTAATGATGAATTGATAATTTTCTTGGCTTCTTCTAGAGAATTGACTTTCCAAAAGTTTGCAGTTGGAATATTTGCGTCTTGCATAAATTCCTTTGCCCAAGATTTACTGAATTCTAATTTTGCTCCATCTTTATTAGGACCAAATACTTTATAGTCTTTTTTGCGAAGAAAATCAGCTAATCCATTTGCTAGAGGTATTTCTGGTCCAATAATAACTAGATCAATTTTAAGAAAATTAAGCTTTTCTACTAGTTCATTCTTATTATTTATGTCAATTTTTATTCTTTCACATTTATTTATCCTTTCTGAACCAGCGTTACCAGGTATTAAAAATACTTTTTTAACTAATTCATTTTTTTGAATAGCCCAAGCTAAAGAGTTTTCTCTCCCGCCATTTCCAATTATTAGGATATTTTCTACTCTAATTAAGCTCCCAGAACTTGGTGAATAAATTCCCATATATTTGTTTTTTAAGGTTATGAGTTTTAGAGGAATAATCAGCTAGAATGAAATAAAATCATTTGAAGTTGATCTCTAATAATTATGTTAATTACAAAAAGTATTTTAGTAATCACAATGAGGTTTTAAATTAATGAATAATAAATATGAGTTGATATATGAAGGCAAAGCAAAAAAAGTATTTACGCATGATGATGAAGATAAAGTAAAAATTGAATTTAAAGATGATGCTACAGCTTTTAATGCTTTGAAAAAAGAAAAATTTGAAGGTAAAGGCAAACTTAATTGCCTAATAAGTGCAAGAATTTTTGAGATTCTTATTAAGGAGAGTATTCCAACTCATTTTATTGATCTTGAAAATGAAAATACGATGATTGCAAAAAAAATAAAAGTAATTCCATTAGAAATTGTTCTAAGAAATACTGCTTATGGTTCTTTGTGCAAACAAACGACTATTAAACCTGGAACTTTTTTATCAAAACCATTAATTGATATCTATCTGAAAAATGATGAACTTAATGATCCCCTGATTACAAAAGACAGAATTGAATTAATGAACATATTAAGTATCGATGATTTAGAGTTAATAACTAATTTAACTTTAAAAATTAATGTAATCCTGAAAAGTTTTTTTAAAAAAATTCAACTTCAACTTGTGGATTTCAAATTGGAATTTGGTTATGATTTTAAAAATAATATTCTTCTCGGGGACGAAATAAGTCCTGATAATTGTAGATTGTGGGATCTAAACCAAAAAAATGATACAATTGTAAGCCTAGATAAAGATAGATTCAGGAATGATTTAGGTGGTCTAATTGAAGCCTACAGTGAAATTCACAGAAGAATAAATGATTTTCTCTAACCTAATTGAATAAATAACGACTTATTTATCTTAATGGAAAATACTATGCAAAAACATTTTTTAAAATTTGGAAAGGTTTTCTCAAATGTTGCCTGCGCCCCCTTGATTTTAATATCTAATAATTCAAAACTGGCTGCTAAGTATTTACCAAATGACGCTGATCAATCAATAACAACCTTAGAGATACCAAATATTAAAAATGATTTATCTCAAAGGATTGATATAAAAAAAGAGAAGAAATTTCTTGTAGCGGAAAATAATGATGACATTAATGAAGAAAGTGTTCTTATCTCAGAAATAATTATCGAAGGTTGGGAAAATCATCCTGAGGGTAGAAAACTTGAATTGGCTGCTTATGACTCTATGAGCATAAAGCCTGGAAGTATTGTTGATAATAGAATTTTAAATCAAGACCTAAATGCAATATATGCTAGTGGTTGGTTTTCAGGCGTTAAAATAAAGTCTCAAGAAGGGCCACTAGGCGTGAGACTAATAGTAAATGTAGTGCCTAATCCAATTTTGAAGAAAGTTGAACTTAAACCAAAAAACTCCGTCATCTCCAACGAGTATGTGGATGATATTTTTAGTAATTATTATGGTACAACTCTTAACTTAAATGAATTTCAAAATAAGATAGAAATAATAAAAAAACGTTATGAAAAAGAGGGTTATTCTTTAGCGAGAATTAATGGCCCAGATAGAATTTCTGATGACGGAGCAGTAACATTAAAAGTTTCTGAGGGTATTATATCTGAAGTAAAAATAAGATTCCCAGATTCTGATGGCGAATTTGTTATTGATGGAAAACCTAGGAAAGGTACAACAAAAGACTGGGTTGTAAAGAGAGAATTAAAAACACAACCTGGTTCAATATTTAATAGGAAAATTTTAGAAGCTGATATCGGTCGACTCTATGCCACGTCATTATTTGATGATGTAAAGGTTTCTCTTGGTCCTGACAACTTAAATCCTGGTCAAGTTGTAATTTTTTTAGATTTGAGCGAGCAAAGAACAGGATCATTAACAGGTGGGCTTGGTTATAGCAATGGTTCAGGTATCTTTGCCTCAATTGGTTTACAGGAAACAAATGCACTAGGAAGAGCATGGTCTACAAATTTAAATCTTAATTTCGGAGAATATTCAACTACCTATAATTTTTCATTATCTGATCCATGGATTAAAGGAGATAAACATAAAACATCTTTTAGAACAAATGTTTTCTTAAGTAGAGATTATCCACAAGAATTTAAAAGTGAAAAAAATGGTCGCATATACGCAGTTGATGATACTAATACTTCAACCTCTGATACTTTTTCATCAATAGTTTTAGAAAAAACAGGAGGTGGATTTTCTTTCTCAAGACCATTAAATGGTGGAGATCCATTTAAGGTCGCTAAGTGGAGAGTTCTTGCAGGAATGAATTTTAAGAAAGTAAAGATGATTGATGGTGATGGAAACAAAAAACCCTATGGTGATAGGACTCCAACAACAGGAAACATAAATGATATTATCTGTATTGGATTTACTCCAAACGATGGTTCATGCCCTGAAGAAAATACTTTAGTGAGTATTATCGCGGGTACTTCAAGAAATAATTTGAATAATTCCATCAACCCAACTTCAGGAAATAAATTTAGCTTTGGTACCGAACAATTTGTTTCAGTGGGGAAAAACTCTCCAACTTTTAATAGAATGAAAGTCTCATATTCATTTTTTATTCCAACAAAATTAATAAATTTAACTAAGGCATGTAAGTCTAGTGATGCCACGAGTGAAGACTGTCCTCAAGCTATTGGATTTCAATTTAAGGCGGGAACTGTTCTTGGGGAACTTCCTCCTTATGAAGCATTTTGTATGGGAGGAACATCATCTGTTAGAGGTTGGGGATCCTGTGATTTAGCTGTAAGTAAAAGTTTTGTTGAGGGCACAGCAGAATATAGATTCCCTGTTTGGAGAATGATATCAGGAGCTTTGTTTGTCGATGCAGGAAGTGATCTAGGCTCTCAAGAGGAGGTTCCTGGAAAACCAGGCAAATTATTGCAGAAATCAGGTTCTGGTTTTTCTCTTGGAGGGGGAGTTGGAGTTAAAACACCTATAGGTCCATTGAGATTAGATGTTGCTAGCAAAGACCTTAGTGGGGATTGGAGATATACACTTGGAGTTGGATGGAAGTTTTAAGTGTTTTCTTGGCCTGCTAATTATGATTCTTGCTATACCTTGGCTGGTGTTATCTCCAGAGAAGGTGTAGGCCTGCACAGTGGTGAAAAAACAAGAGTTACTATTTCTTCCTATGAAAAAGAAGGATATTATGTTTCTTTTAAGGATAAACCTAACGAGATTTTTAAGTTAACGCAGGATTTAATTGGAAGTACGATGCTTTGTACGGCTGTTAAATTAGGGGGGAGGAATTTGTATACTATCGAACATCTATTATCTGCAATGGCAGGGTGTGGGTTAAGTTATATTCATATTGAGGTTGATGGGAAAGAGATTCCTCTTTTAGATGGATCGGCAATCCAGTGGGTTAAAGATTTTGAAGAAGTTGGGATAAAAAAGGCACCGAGACCAGATAATTTTTTTCTAGAGATTAATAAATCAATAATTTTGAATAAAGAAGGCTCAGTTATAGCAGCAACTCCTTCTGAAAAAACTACAATTATATCCACTATAAGTTTTGCCTATAAAGCAATTGGGAATCAAACTTTTGTGATTGATTTAAATCCAAAAAGTTTTGTTGAAATGATTGCTCCTGCCAGAACATTTGGTTTTAAAGATCAATTTCAAGAGTTGAGTGAACTTGGATTAATAAAAGGCGGAAGTTTGGAAAATGCCCTTGTTTGTGATGGTGATAAATGGGTTAATCCACCATTAAGATTTGATAATGAACCAATAAGACATAAAATTTTAGACCTAATTGGGGACTTGGCTTTGGTAGGGTTACCTAAGGCTCAAATTTTAGTTTTTAAAGGATCTCATTCTTTAAATGCTTTATTGGCCTCATCGCTAAAAAATTAACTTTATCTTTAATTGTTTTGGAAAAGAAATTATCCATTGAAAATAATCAACTTTCTTCTGAAAACATACTAGGTTTGTTACCTCACAGATATCCTTTTGCTCTTGTAGACAAAGTCATTGAGTATATTCCTGGGGAGAGAGCTGTTGCAGTAAAAAATGTAACTATAAATGAGCCTCAATTTCAGGGACACTTCCCTGAAAGACCGTTAATGCCTGGAGTTCTTATTGTTGAATCGATGGCTCAAGTTGGTGGAATAATTGTAACTCAAATGCCCGATCTTCCTAAAGGACTTTTCGTCTTTGCTGGAATTAATAATGTTAAATTCAGAAAACCAGTTGTGCCTGGAGATCAATTGATAATATCTTGTGATCTATTATCTATTAAAAGACAAAGATTTGGAAAGGTTAAAGGTGAGGCGCATGTTGATGGTAAGTTGGTTTGTGCTGGAGAATTAATGTTTTCACTAGTTGATTAGAGATATGGATAATAAAAATACTGCATTAAACTCAGGCTATAGTAGTGTAAAAGTTCACTCAAATGCTTTTGTTGATCCAAGTGCCGAATTACATGATGGTGTTACTATCGCTCAAGGAGCTATTGTCGGTCCTAATGTAACTATCGGAAAAGGAACTGAAATAGGACCGAATGCTGTTATTTCAGGAAGAACTCAAATTGGTATAAACAATAAAGTTTTCCCAAGTGTTTTTATAGGCCTTGATCCCCAAGACCTTAAATACAAAGGGGCCCCAACTGAAGTAATTATTGGAGATAATAATACTTTTAGAGAATGTGTAACTATTAATAAAGCAACCGATGAAGGAGAAAAAACTGTTATAGGCAATAATAATTTATTGATGGCTTACACTCACATTGGCCATAATTGTGAACTAGGCAACAGGATAGTTTTATCAAATAGTGTTCAAGTTGCGGGCCATGTAAAGATTGAAGATAAAGCTATTATTGGGGGTTGTTTAGGTATTCATCAATTTGTACATATTGGATATTTAGCAATGATTGGAGGAATGACTAGGGTAGATAGAGATGTACCTCCTTTCTGCTTGGCCGAAGGGCATCCAGGAAGATTGAGAGGTTTAAATAGGATTGGAATTAAGAGAAGTGGTTTAATTGAAAATAAAGATTTTGATTTAAAACTTTTGCAAACTACTTGGAATTCCCTTTTTAAATCTAATGATGCGATTTCAAATTCATTAGAAAAAGTAATGAAAGGAGAATTAGATATTTCATCTTCAAAATTATGTAATTTCTTAAAAGAGTCAATATCTAAAGAAAGACGAGGACCTATGCCTATAGTGAATTTATGAATAAAAAGATATTTATAAGTACTGGAGAAGTCTCTGGAGATTTGCACGGAAGTTTCTTAGCAAAAGCATTATTAGAGGAATCTAAAAAAAAATCGATAGATTTAGAAATTTGCGGATTAGGTGGGGAAAGGATGAGGAAAGAAGGTGTAAAAATTCTTCAAGATACTACATCAATTAGTGCAATCGGAATTTGGGAGGCTTTACCTCTTATTCTTCCAACAATAAGAATTCAAAAAAGATTTTATAAATTACTAAAAAAATATCCTCCAGATTGCTTAATTCTTATTGACTATATGGGCCCCAATATAAAAATTGGAACAAAATTAAAAAGATCGAAAACTAAAATTCCAATTTTTTACTATATTGCTCCTCAAGAGTGGGCTTGGAGGGTTGGTAATAACACTACAACAAATCTAATAAAATTTTCTGATAAAATTTTCGCGATTTTCAAGAAAGAAGCAGCATTTTATAAAAAGAGGGGCGGAAATGTTTTGTGGGTGGGACATCCAATGATTGATTTGACAAAAAAACTTCCTTTAAAGAAGGATGCCAGAACTATTCTTAACCTTCGCCCTAATCAAAATATCCTGCTCTTGATGCCAGCATCAAGACCTCAAGAATTAAGATATGTATTACCTACTTTTATAAAAGCGGCTAAAAAATTACAACAAAAATATCCAACTTTAGTTGTCTATATCCCCTCCTGTCGGATTGCTTTTGATGAAATATTCAAAAAAGCCTTAAGAAAATATCAAGTTGAAGGATTTGTGATTTCTCAAAAAGATTGTGCAAAATTAAAGCCTTATATTTATTCGCTTACTAAAATTTCTTTTTGCAAATCTGGGACAGTTAATATGGAATTAGCTTTATATGGAATCCCACAGATTGTTGGTTATAGAGTAAGTAGGGTAACTGCTTTTATTGCTAAAAAAATTCTTAATTTCAAAGTAAAATATATTTCTCCTGTTAATTTGTTAGCTAATAAATTAATAATCCCTGAGTTTGTGCAAAGAGAGTTTGACGAAAAGAAAATTTTTTACAAATCTTGTAGGATTCTTGAGGGAAAGTCAGAAAAAATAAAAATTAAAAAAGGTTATGCTTTTTTAAAAAAAGAATTAGGAGAAGAGGGCGTAGTCCAAAGAGCTGCTAAAGAGATTATTAATTCTATTATTTGAACTTTATAATAAAAAAATGAAATACATCTTATCTCTATTAGTAGCTCTTTCAATATTTGTTAACCCTGTAAACGCTTTTGCAGAGGAATTGATTCTTGCAGGAGGTTGTTTTTGGTGTTTAGAACATGATTTAGAGTCATTAAAGGGGATAAATTTTGTAGAAAGTGGCTATTCAGGTGGAGATTTGCAAAATCCTACTTACGAAAATCATGAAGGACATCAGGAAGTGGTTTTGGTAAACTATGATTCCAAATTGGTAACTTTAAGCGAGATACTTAGGCTTTATTTCAGAAATATTGATCCTCTAGACGGCAAGGGTCAATTTTGTGATCGTGGAGATTCTTATAGGCCAGTGATATTTTTCAAAGATGAAATTGAGGAAAGTGAAGCAAAAAATGCAATTCTTTCGGCCTCTAATGAATTGCAAGTGCCATTAGAAAAAATATCTTTAGAACTAAAATCAAAAGGTAAATTTTGGTTGGCTGAAGAATATCATCAGGATTTTGCTGAGAGAAATGAATTAAAATATAAGTTCTATAGATTCTCATGTGGGAGAGATCAGAGGTTGGATAAATTATGGGGGGATAATGCTAGATCAATAAATCTTTGGACTGAATGATTTTAAATATAATTATTTATTTTTAATCCATTGCACGAGAGTTTTAACTCCAAAACCGGTTGCACCTGATGGGTTTATTCCCTTATTTTTATCAGTCCAACAAGTCCCAGCAATATCAATATGAGCCCATTTAATCTCTTTATCAAAGAATTCCTCTAAAAATAAAGCAGCAGTTATTGATCCACCTGCCCTAGGACCTGTATTTTTCATATCAGCTATATGAGACTTTAACCCTTCTTTATAAGATTTTTGTAAAGGCATTTGCCATAATTCTTCTCCAGACTTAGCTGATGCAGCTTTTAGGTCATTTGCTAGATCATCATTATTGCTCCAGAATCCAGCTACATCATTCCCTAATGCAACAACAATAGCTCCTGTTAAAGTGGCGAGATCTATTATTGAATCGGGTTCTAAATTTGATGCGTAAGTTAAAGCATCCGCTAATGTGAGTCTACCCTCTGCATCAGTGTTATTTATTTCAATTGTCTTACCATTAGATGCTTTAACTACATCCCCAGGATGTACTGCAGATCCATTTATCATGTTTTCGCAAGATGCCACAATAAAATGAATTTCTAATCCCTTTGGTTTTATTGCCCCAAGTGCTTTTGCTGCTCCTAAAACTGCAGCGCTTCCGCCCATATCATATTTCATCATTTCAATTTGAGAGGCTCCCACTTTTAGATTGTATCCTCCAGAATCAAAGGTTAACCCCTTCCCTACAAGCGCAATCTTTTCTTTTATAGGCCCCTCTGACTTTAAAGTAAGATGTATAAATTTAGGATCTAGATCAGACCCTTTTGCTACAGCTAAATATGCACCCATCCCTAAATCTTCACAATCTTTTGCCTCTAAAATTTTTACTCCCAAACCATGATCTTTAGCTATTTGAGAAGCTTCCATAGACATTTCCTTAGGAGTAAGGCTATTTGGAGGGGCGGCTACAAGTCTTCTTGCTAGTTCTACACCTTCACATATTTGTGCTGTCTCTTCAAAGCTAATATTCTCAAATTTTTTCAGATTCAAAAACTCTATTTCTTTAAGAACTGTCTTTTCATCTTTTTTCTTATTGAATCTATTGTCCTTATAGGCAGATAATCTGACTGACTCTGCTAGTTGATTTATTTCTAGTTGTGAATTTATAAGTTCCCAAGGTAGTAAGATGCTCATTTTTTCATTTTTATCAACAGTTTTCCTAACTAGATTTCCTATAGAGTTTTCTATATCACTTTTATTTAGGTCTTTTGATTTGCCAAGACCAACTATCAATAAAGTTTCTAATTTTTGATCTAAAAATTCAAAGCTTAAAGTTTTTCCTTTTTCTCCCTTAAATTTTTTTTGAGTAACTTTTTTTAGTAATAATTTTGGGTCAATAACAAATTTTATGTTTTCAAGTTGGCCTGCAATATCTTCCTCTAAAACTCCAAAAATTAATGAAGCACCTTGCCAGTTATCTAGATTTTTTTGGAATGAGGAAAATTGCATTTGTAAAATGGATTTAATTAACTTTTAATTGTTTGTGAAAGTAGTTGCCCACCTATCTCGAGTTTCTTTATTAAAAGGGGGTAACCATAAATATATCAGTTGCTGTTCTAATTTACGTCTTAATTTTACTTCTTTAGGTACATCTAAGAAGAAACGAATATCTTGGTGACTTGAGAGTTTGTTATGAGCTAGGGCTTCTTTATAGTTCATGAGGTAATTTTTACAGTCATGTTCTCCCTTCCATCTTTTATTTGCTGAATTTGTTTCTCCTATATAAAGGATTATTTTAGAACTCTCCATCGAGTCAATTACAAAATACATTGCTGGCCCATTGTGTATATATTGATTAGTTCTCCAAAAGTTCAATGATAATGGCTGCAAGGAAAACGGATCAATTTTTCTTTCATCGGAAATTGTACTTATAGGAAGACTTGTTTGGTGAAAAGGTTTATTTTGAGTATCTTTTGAAATTTTGAATTGGTGATTATATATTCTTGCCCTCCATTCAGTTAGGATTTCGCCTTTGATTTTAAGATTATTTGAGTGTTGAAAATTAATTGATGTATTTATATTTGAACCAAATAATTCAAATTGTCTATTTTGGTTTGAAATATTATTTACGTTAAATTTTTCCAATATTAATGAAACATGTCTACTAAATTTAATTCTGAAAAAATATAAATCAAAGAATTATTTATAAACTAAAATTTATTAATCTTCTAATCAATTTAAAAGATTCTTGTTATCTTGTAGTTGAGCCTTAATCTGCGAAGTAAAAAAATAGAAATGGGATTCTTTGAGTCAGACATCGTTCAAGAAGAAGCTAAAAAGCTTTTTACAGATTACCAAGAACTTATGAAACTTGGCTCTGATTATGGAAAATTTGATAGAGAAGGGAAAAAAATGTTTATAAAAAAAATGGAATCTCTTATGGATCGTTATAAGGTTTTCATGAAGAGATTTGAATTGTCTGAAGATTTTCAAGCAAAAATGACAGTAGAACAATTAAAGACACAGTTAAGTCAATTTGGGATTACTCCTGATCAAATGTTCGATCAAATGAATAAAACCTTAATAAGAATGAAGGATGAACTTGATAAAACTTCTTAAAGTTAACGTTAAAGCTACATGACAGATAATTTAAAATTGCCATCATGGCTGTCAAGAGGAATAGAAGAATATTTTCCAATTAAGGGAACAGATCAAACCTTTTCGGAGATAATTGATCATGCGAAAAAAAATAATAAAAAATTAAGAGTTAAACTCGGCATCGATCCAACTGGAACCGATATTCATCTGGGGCACAGCATATTGTTTAAAAAACTTAGGGCATTTCAAGATAATGGACATATTGCAGTTTTAATTATTGGGGATTTTACTGCTCAAATTGGAGATCCAACCGGAAAAAACAAAACAAGAGTTCAGTTATCGGAAAAACAAGTTAAGGATAATGCAAAAACATACTTAACCCAACTAGGGATGGGAAAGCCAGCCAATGAATCTATTTTAGATTTTGATTCAAAAGATAGAATAGAAATTAGGCATAACAGCGAATGGTTAAAAGGATTAAATCTTAATTCGATAATTGAATTGATGGGGAGTGCAACAGTTAGTCAAATGTTAGCTAAGGAGGAGTTTAACAAAAGGTACACTTCGCAAGTCCCAATTGCTTTGCATGAATTCTTATATCCACTATTACAAGGTTACGATTCGGTAGTTGTTCAATCAGATATTGAGCTTGGAGGCACAGATCAGAAATTTAATATTGCGATAGGAAGAGACCTTCAAAGGCATTTTAAACAAGACCCTCAATTTGGTGTTCTGCTGCCAATTTTGACAGGTTTAGATGGAATTAAAAAGATGAGCAAATCTGAATTTAACACCGTCGGTTTAACTGAAGATCCTCTTTCAATGTATTCAAAATTAGAAAAAGTACCCGATAATATAATACCAACCTATTTTGAATTACTTACTGAATTAGATTTAAGTTTTCTGGAAAACTCAAATCCTCGTGAATTACAGAGAAGAATGGCTTTAGAAGTTACTACTTTATTCCATGGAGCCGAAGAAGCATTAAAGGCGCAATCAAACTGTGAAAAATTATTCCTTGGACACAAAGAAAAAGTTGGAGAAATTCCAGAGATTTCTTTAAAAGAAGTAGTTTTTCCAGTAAAGTTTTTCTACTTATTGAGTGCTCTAAAACTTTTCAAATCTAGCAGCGAATCAAAAAGATCTATTAAAGGTGGGGGTGTAAAAATTGATAGTCAAAAAGTAATAAATCCTGATTTAGTTTTTAATTCAAAAAATGATTTGGAAGGAAAAATTTTGCAAATTGGAAAAAAAATAATTAAGAGGTTTGAAAACTGAAATTGATGAATAATAGATTTAATTCAGAAGATAAAATAATATTGGCAATTGATGGATTAGATGTAAGTCAAGCAAAATTACTTTTGGAAAAATGTCCTAATATTAGATGGGTTAAAGTTGGGTTAGAACTTTTTGTTAGGGAAGGTCCAAGGGTTATTGAAATATTAAAAGGTTTAAATAAAAAAATTTTTTTAGACTTAAAATTTCATGATATTCCAAATACCATGCGTGCAGCCTGTTTCCAAGTTTCAAAATTAGAGGTTGATATAATTTCTATTCATGCTTCCGCAGGTTTAAAAGCTCTTAAGGATTCGAAAAAAGCATCTTTAGAAGGAGCTACCTCAGTCAGTGTAAAACCTCCATTGGTTGTAGGAATAACTGTTTTAACAAGCTTTTCTCTTAAAGATTTTCAAACTGATCTTGATAGAAATAATTCAATTGAAGAAAATGTATTGAGACTTGCAAAGTTGTCTTTTGATGCCGGATTAGATGGATGTGTTTGTTCCCCTTGTGAGGTAAAAATGTTGAGATCTATTTATAAGGATAATTTTGAACTTATTACACCAGGTATCAGATTAAATATTGACAATAAAGATGATCAAAATAGAATTATGACTCCCTATGAAGCTATAGATAATGGTGCTTCTAAGCTAGTCATTGGCAGATCAATTTCAAACGCTATAGATCCTAATAAAGCTCTAATAGAAATATTTAAATCTATTGATTCTGATTAATTTTGGATTCTTCTCCCTTAAGCAATCTTGTTATGTTTGTTCTATGTTTCCAGATTACTAATAATGCAACAATTAAACTTATAAAAAAGTATGAGTGGATAAATTTACCTAGGTAAAAAAACATAAAAATAGGAAGTAAGATTGCAGCTGAAATACTTGATAAAGAAACAAATTTAGTTTTTGTTAGGACTATTAAAAAAATGCCGAGAGATGCGAGTCCAACTTTCCAAGAAAGAGCTAAAAACATACCTAATCCAGTTGCAACAGCTTTCCCTCCTTTACCTCTAAGCCATATTGGCCAAATATGTCCTGAGATAGCGGATATCCCTGCAATAACTTCTATTAACCCTTGATCTGTGTAATATTGAGCAATTTTTACTGCAATAAGACCTTTCCCAACGTCAATGATAAATACAAAAAGTGCTGGCCATTTCCCAACATTTCTTAAGACATTTGTGGCACCTGTAGATCCAGAACCTATAGTTCTAAGATCTATATTTTTGAGATATTTCCCAATTAAAAAACCTGTCGGAAGTGATCCTAAAAGATAACTTGCAAAAATTATTAAGATATTCATAAAGCTTAGTTTAGTTCAAGATCATCGTAAATTTCATTATCTGAACCAGCAAATGCAACCCATAATGGAAATTGAAGTATTGGAATTTCAACAGAGGTTTCTGCTGCATCAATAATAATAAATGGCAATTCTTCATTCGCTTCTAATCTATCAGCTCTTTCGATGACACCTTCAGGTCTTTCAAAAAGAACAATTCCACTATTAGGTCCAAAGTCATCCCTTGTTAGACCAAGTGAATCTTGAAGAATTCTTCTCCATTCACCTAATCGTTCAGGCTGCGAAGCTAAAATAAGAGTCTGAAATTGATCTCCATATAATTCGCCAAGAATAGATATTAAGCCAGCTGATAACAAGGCATTTTTTTGTCGAGATCCTCTACTTTCAAGAGAACCTCTTCCTCCCATGTTAAAGAACCAATCATCCATAATTTCTATATCTGAGGAATCAAGACTCCTTCTTAATTTCCAAGGTTCTGCATAAAAGTCGGGTTGTTCTGTGAAACTTGAAAAGCAACTTTTTATAATCTCTTCATCTGGCTTAAATGTCTCGGAAAGAGCAGGAACATTAACTACATTATTTGTGCTATTGTCTTGCTTTTTCTCATCAAGGGGAGAAGGCTTTACAATTATTGGTTGAGAAACTAATTCAAGTTTCTCTACGTTTTGTGAAAGATTCTGCAAAGCTCCAGTTAAGTACTCTTGAAAGCCTTTAACTCTTTTAGCAATATTATCTGACTGTCCTTTGAAATTAGACTCAATATCTTTTTCTATTTCATTTTTTTTTGCTTCTAATTCTTTTATTTCTTTAACTAAAGAATCTTTTTTTGAAAAGAGATCTCTAAAAATTTCATTAGAAATTTCATCAAAAGATTTAATTGAATTATCGTTTTTCGGGGTAATTTTTTTATTTTGAGTTGTATTTTTTTTACTAATTTGTTTTGTTTTATCATCTGAAATTGACTTATCTATTTTTAATTCCTTTTCAGGATTATTGTCGGAAATTTCTGTATTGGTCATTTAAATAATTTTGATGATTAGGCAAAGTCTGAATTTTAAGAATTTTTAATTTCCAGGGAGTCAACTTTTTTTATGAGCTCATCTTTTAATTGCTTTGGATTAAATAAAATTGGTAATAAATGAGGACTAGACTTTTCTCTAAAATAAAAAATACCTGGGATTATAGGGAAAAAGAATTTCCATGATATCCAGTTCTTGAATGGAAAAGTTCTAATCTCTTTCCCCAATTGTAAAACGATAAAATCATCATTTGTTATTTTTATTCTTAAGGTGAATGACTGAAGTAATAAAAAAAAGCTAAAAGAAGCAAAAACTATTGTTGGTAAAGAACCAATATTCAAAAACAAAAGCATAAAACTTAAAACTATTAGAATGATTGGTAACTGAAATGAAGGAGATATTATTACTGGCTCCTCTTTTTTTGATTTAGTATTAAACATAGGATCATCCAAATAAAATTTGCGTTAGTAATACATCCATTAAAGATACAGTAACGAGAGTCATTACAACTGCACCTGTTGTACTTGTTCCAACTTCTTTTGGACCTCCTTTGGTTGTAAGTCCATATCCACAAGCAATGATTGAAATAAGTAATCCGAACACTACAGATTTTATTAACATTGCAGTTAAATCTGCACTGGTTAAACTCACATTGCCTGATCTTACAGATGTCCAGAAAACTATTGGAGGAACTTTATAAAAAATTGTGCTCCAAATTTGACCACTCCATAAAGCTACAGATAAAAACAAAAGACACTGTATTGGAGACATTATTACCATCGATAGTAACCTTGGGACTACCAAATATTGGACTGGTTCGGTCCTTAACATGGTTATTGCCTCAATTTGTTCTGTGACTTTCATAGTACCTAGTTGAGCAGCATAGGCAGTTGCAACCTTTCCAGTCATTAAAGTAGCAGTTAGAAGAGGAGCCATTTCTCTTGCCATGCCTACTGCTAATAAACCTCCAATTTCACTTGAAACTCCCATACTTGTAAGTTGTGATGCAACTTGAATATTAAAAACTGTACCTGCGGCAATTCCTGTAATTAATACAATTAACAAACTGCCAGGACCTGACTCCATAAGTTGCTCAAAGAGATCATTTTTGGAAATTTTACCCTTAAAGATAAAATTAATTGCTTGCCCGCCAATGACTAGGCTGCTTAGAAGTCTTTTGAAAAAATCAAGGTAATACATATCTTTATATTAGTTTGTAATTAATTTTCGATCCCATTTTCTCATGATTAAAATTCCAATGATTACCAATATTGAGGGTATAAACCCAATACATAATCTAATAGTTAATTGTGCTGAGTAGCATTGTTCAATAATATTAAGGCCATCTTTATCAACAAAGCATGATTGATAACCTGATAAATACAATAAAAATCCTAATAATTGAACACTAAACGCGATACCAATCTTCTGAATAAGTACCATCCAAGCAGTATATAATCCTGCTGGTTTCTCTGGGTCTTCGTCTATTGCATCAGGAAGTAGTGACCAAGGGATAAGAAAAGCTGTTGAAGCTCCAATGCCAATAAGACAGATTATGAAAATCAAAAGAATGAACAGAAATATGTTGCTGGCATTTAGGAATAAAATATCTCCAGCTCCTGAAATTTTTGATAATGAAGGTAAAAATAAAGCTGCTGTACATGAAATAATCCACATAATCGCTCCATAGTTTAACGCTGAAATCCTGTTCAATTTATTTGATACTCTGGTCCATATTTGTAAACCCACTAAAGCGCTAATTTGGAAAGGTATCGGGATCCACTTCGCAATATAAGTTGGTACGTTCAGTACATCCTCGACATAGATCAACGCTACTGTTTGCATTAATTGTAAGGCGCACCAGAGAAGAATATAGAGCGTAATAACTTTTAGAAATTTTTTATTTCTGAAGATCCTTTTGAATTGAAGTGTTATAGCTTCAACTTTTCCTGAAGGCCTTCTTGCTTTTTTTGCGAATGGAGCTAATCCCCAACAAGAAATTAATGTTGCAGCAACTGCAATACATCCGCTTATTTTACCCATTAAAAAATATTCATTATTTGCTGATCCTTCGGAACCTAATACAACTCCAGCAATTATTAAACCAGTTAGTCCTGCGATTATTGAGCCAGTAAATCTAGATGCGTTTAGTCTTGTTCTTATTGCTGTTTTTTCAGAAATTTCAGTAGAAAGAGCTGCGAAAGGAAGATTAATACTTGTATAAGCAGTCATTACGATTATAGAAATTATGGCATAGTAAATAGTCTTGGTTAGCACTGAACCAGTGGGTGTCCACCATATCGCAGCTAAAGAGAAACCAAGGGGAACAGATGCTGCTACCATCCAAGGGATTCTAGGCCCCCATCTTGATTTAGTTCGATCACTTAACCATCCAATTAACGGATCATTTACTGCATCCCATATCTTTATTAACATTAATAATGAACCTGCAATTATTACTGGTAAACCAGCAACAATAAAGAATTTGAAAAGAAAAAAACCAAATTGTGTCGCGACTAAACCTGTGCCTGCATCTCCTAGCCCATAAGAGAACATTAATCTTGTTGTTGATCTAGAAATATTTTTTTTCGAGTGTGAATTTTCCAATCTTTTTACTTTGTTTATTGTTTGATAATGTATTATTGCAATGGTAATTCTATTACTTAATGCGGGCGTGGTTTAGTGGTAAAACCTCAGCCTTCCAAGCTGAAGATGCGGGTTCGATTCCCGCCGCCCGCTTTTAGAATAAATTATTTTTTGCCCCAAATACTTCTTCTGAAATGATTAGTAAAGAGCTTCTACTCTTTATTGATACAGATTTTTCATTAATGGTTAAGGGTTCAAAAATCTCAGACATGCTAGTGTCGATAACTTTTAACCAATTATATTTACATTTCGGCAAGGGGAAATCGATACTTTTTGAATATGCATTTAAACCTATCCAAACCAGCGGATTAGTATTGTCTTGGTTAATGCTAAAGGCAACTGTGTGAGACCAACTACTCCAATCGGGGCTATCTAACTTTGTTCCATGCCAATGATATGTTGGAATATTTTTATTGGTTTGATTATTAGGGAAGCATGATGGATTGAAAATGTTTATTAGTTTTTTTCGGATTTTTATAACATATTTAAAATATTCTAATAATTCCAAATCTTGTTGACCTTGTTCCCAATTCATCCAGCCCAATAAATTATCTTGGCACCAAGAATTGTTGTTCCCGCCTTGTGATCTTCCTATTTCATCACCCATAAGAATCATTGGAACACCTTTAGAAATAAGTAAACTAAGAACAAGATTTTTTTGTTGTCTTTTTCTTAAATCATTGATTAATAAGTTCGTAGTTGGTCCCTCAGTACCATGATTCCAAGAATTGTTATGGTTATCACCATCTCTGTTTTGCTCTCTGTTCGCAAAATTATGTTTTCTATTGAAAGTTACTAAATCTTTTAGAGTGAATCCATCATGTGAAGTTATGAAGTTTATTGATTTTGGCAAAATATTATCTCTTTTATAAATTGATGGAGTACCTTTGATTTTATCGCTCATATTCCAAGCTGTATCTTTATCCCCCTTCCAAAATCTCCTCAATTCATCTCTAAAATGACCATTCCAAGTGAAAGTATTCTTAGATGGGAAATCACCTAATTTATATAAACCGCCACAATCCCATGGCTCACTTATGAACTTGATATCGATAAGTTCTGGTTCACATTCTATATCTTCAAAAATTGGAGGATTATCAAGCGGTGAAAGATTTTCTCCTCTTGATAAGGCAATTCCTAAATCAAATCTAAAACCATCAACTCCTAATTCACTCGCCCAACATTTTAAAGATTCAATTATTAGTTTTCTAACTAATCCTCTGTTTGCTGCAATAGTATTACCACATCCGGAGACGTCCTGAAAATTTTTATCTTTCCCAATAAAGTAATAAAGATTTTCATCTATACCTTTCCAAGATATTGCTGGCCCTTTTGAATCACCTTCGCAAGTGTGATTGTACACAACATCTAATATGACTTCAATGTCTTCTTTATGACATTCCTCTACAAATCTTCTAAATTCCTCTCTATTCTTTTCGGCGGATTCATTCGAGAGATATTCAAAATGCGGAGTAAACCAATTAATTGGACTATATCCCCAAAAATTTTTTAGACCATTTGGTGCATCAGTAGGATCAAAACAAAAAATTGGAAGTAATTCAATTGTTGTAATACCCAGTTCTTTGAGATAAGGAATTTTTTTTAAGAATTTCTTAAAACAACTTTCATTTTTATCAGTTGATTCAGTGAAAGCTTTGATATGGAGTTCATAAATAATTGTTTCTTCCCAAGAATGTTTTGGTCTTGGATAATCCTTAAAATTAAATAATTTTCTATCGCAAACAACACTTTTAAGACAAGAATTAGTATTTTCTTGATTTTTTAAGGCATTTTCTCTTTTATAACTTCCCCATCCGGTAATACCCCTTGAACATGGATCAAGTAATACTTTTTTTTCATAGTTATTATTAATTTCATTATTTTTTTGTTTCACTCTAAAAGCATAAATACAACCTTCATCTAGATTTTTTATTTCCGCATGCCAGTATGGACCTGTATTATGAGTCTGATCTAATTTGAATATGCTTTTTGGGGAAATAGAGTCCTCTTTCTCAAACAATAAGATTTCTACATATTCTGCATTTGTGGCTACTAAGGAAAAATTAATCCCTTGTGAAGTTAGAGAACTCCCTAAAGGAAATGGTTTACCTTTATTGAGATGAATCACTTTTTCTTTATCATTGATTAGTTAAATATTGAAATAATTTATTTAAATTACTGATATTTGAATAATAGATGCAAAAATTAAAAAAAAACTCAAATTTAAGGCTTCACTAATCAACTTTATTAGATCTTGGAGAGTATTAATTTTCTAATTAATTACAATTTTTTCATCCACCTGCTCAGTGCATAAAACGATTTATAGAGAAAGTTTAATTATGAGAAAACCAGATTTTTCTTGATTTCAAAATACAAATTGTGTTTTTTCATGTGATGAGAAGGAAATATATCTGAAAATTAATAAAACATAATAAATAGCTCAAATTCTTAAATTCACCTCCCCTTTGACATTTTCCCCCTTTGCTAAAAGTAGTTAGATTTTTAATGTTAAATCCAGTGCTACCAATGCTTTTTGCTGTTCTCTAAATGAAGATGCTTTTTTTTATGAATGATAAAGCGCGGCTATAAGAAATAAATAATGTTGCTAAAAATGTCCCTAAAATTTGTATAAAGCTTTGCGCCACCAGCATTTTCGGTTGCCGTATTTGTATTTGCTCCATATGATGTGAAAGTTCGAGGTTTAAACTCGATTTAAATCTTTTTTTTAACCCCTAGCTTTAATTTAAATTTCAATGAACAAAGCTGATTTAGTAAATCTTGTCGCAGCTCGTACAGAGCTCACAAAAACGGATGTTTCTTTAGTTGTTGATGCAGCTATTGAAACTATTGTTGATTCAGTAGTGGAAGGCAAAAAAGTCTCTTTACTAGGATTTGGTTCTTTTGAACCAAGAGATCGTTCTGCAAGACAGGGATTAAACCCTAAGACAGGCGAAAAAATAGCAATACCCGCTAAAAGAGTTCCAACATTTTCTGCAGGTAAACTTTTTAAGGATAGAGTTCAAGGGTAATTTTTTTAATCTATTTCTTCCTTTAATAACTAGGTGCTCTTTCAGGGCATCTTTTTTTTTAATCGCAAAAACATGCAATTTGCTCAATGCCCATCACTCTTAAAGAGGCATCCAAAATTTTGAAAATCTTAAGAAGTAATGAAATGTTTAACAATTTTATTCCTGAAATTTTTGTTGTTATCTAATTTTGTTATGGCTGAAACAATACCAACAAAGTCTAAGATTTTAAAACAATCTAATGATTGTTTTAAAGATTATCGAACCCAAATATGTAAAGAATTAGTTTCTGAAATAGAAAAACTTCAATTAGTAGCGTTTGACCAAAATAGATTCAAATGTCAATCAAGTTTATTGGGGCTGCAAACGGAAATTATTGAAGCTTATTTTTTTAATAATTTCTCAAATGAGAGAATTTCCTTAATGATCCCATATGTGATTAAAAATTGTTAACTATTAAAATAATTTATTTTTTTGGAATATTATGGATTTGTTATTTAATTTGTAATGGTAAAAGGTTTTTCTGATAATGAAGTTAAGAATAATACTCAAAATACTCAAAATACTCAAATAAAAGAAAAAAAAGGCTTAGCTGGTTTTCTTAAAGGCAAGAAATTTACTTACACTTTGCCAGGCAAAAAACAAATAAATATTTTTGGATCAATAGTAATAGGCTTAAATATCATTTTAGTATTGCTAGTCATCCTGTACTTAAAGAATCAAGAATTCCATGACTTTGTATTTAATGTTGGACGTTAGCTATATTTTTTAGATCGAAAGATTTTATTAGATGATATATTTAAATTTTAGAAAATTTTATGAAGGTAGTTAGTTTAGTTTCTCAAATATTTTTTTTGTTGATAACTGTTCTTTTTTTGATATATTTTCTAACAGGTTATGACTCCGCTTTTGAGGCAGACCAAAATTGTCATTCATATCTTTCAAGTTACGATAACCCATCTGGAAATTATGGTTGTGATCATGATATTGAGACACATCAGTGGATACTTTATGAGTCCAATGAAAGTAAAGAACCAGCAAAAATTATTAAGAAATTTAGGTACAAGTTTTTATAAATCAATTTTCTTATAAAAAAACTTTGCACTTATTATTGATATTATCGCTGTAATTGCGAAAGTAAGATACTGATATATGCTTCCTTCCAAGTAAATTTTATTTTTATAAAGAGGATAATCAATGAACGAGCCTAATGTTCCCCAAATTATTACCCACACAGATATGTATAGGATTGCTTTTATTGGATTAGATTTTTTTTCTTCCATTTTTAATTGATACCAAAAATTGAAGAAGTGACTGGTCTGCCGCTAAAAACTAACTCGGTTAATATGAGCATTAAGAATCCGATCATTGCTGCTCTACCATTTACAAGCTCAGCACTGCTATTGAATCCAAAAACATTCTTAACTTCATCACCCTGATTGTCTACCCATTTTGAGTATTCATTATCAGTTGATGATGTATTAGTAAGATCATCATTTTGATTTTCTATTTGAGAGCCGTTTTCTTGCATTGGTTTTATGATTATTCTAATAATTTTTAAACTAATTTATTATCAAATTAAACTAGATATTATAAAAAAAATTAAGGCAAAAATTATTATCCACAAAAATTGTAATCTCGTAATTAATTGACAAATTAATTTGATTTTTTCTTCAGTGCAATTATCTCCAGTCTCATTAATTATTGGCTTTTCAATAATTTCATTTTTATATTTACTTTTACCTCCCAATTTAATACCGGAAATATAGGCAAATATAGCTTCTGAAATCCCTGCATTAGGTGAATCATATTTTTTACCATCAAGATAACTTTTTTTTATGATTGATCCATACTCATTAACTTTGGAGCTAACTAAAGGTAACGTAATTAAAACTAATCTTGAAGGAACAAATGTAAAAATATCTTCGATTTTTGCACTGAAAAAACCCAAATATCTAAAATAATCATATTTGTAACCTATCATTGAATCTAAAGTACTTATGGCTTTATAAGAAAAACCAAGTGACAAAGGTCCTGGTAGAAAAATTGAATACTTCATAAAAATAATTCCAATAAAAATCCAAAATAATGGTCCAAATATTCCATCAACAGAATTTTCGGTAAGGCTTTCGGTACTTGATCTCAAGAGATGTTTTATAGAAGATGACCTTACATCCCTACTTACTATTCTTTGTACCTTCTTTCTGATTATTTTCTTATTTTGGTTATTAATTTCCATGCGTTCTATTAGCCCTGCAATCTCTTTCACACTTGAAATAAGTCCCTTAGTCGCAATACAACTTGAAAGCCCAAAAAAAATTAACAATCCAACAAAAAAATGATTTCTCGATTGCACATAACTCAGTTCTATCAATTTCCCTAAACCAAAACTCATTCCAATAGTCGATATAGCTACGAAGAAACCACCCCAAAACAATATATTTTTATTTTCTCCAAAATTATCTATTAGGTAATCAGTTATTTTTTTTATGTAAACGCCAATTACTTGAACAGGGTGGATTAAAAATCTTGGATCGCCGATCAACAAATCAAAACCAATCGATCCAAGGAATATTAAAAATAAATTTATTTCAGCCAACTGAACATCGAGCGCAGACCTTTACCCACTTTCTCAATTTCATGTTTTGAGTTCTCTTCTCTTAATTTTGTCATTAAGGGTTTGTTTTTATCGCATTCTTCCACAAAATTCTTGGCGAAAGTTCCATCTTGTATATCTTTTAGAATTTTCTGCATTTCTTTCTTTGTATCACTATTGATAAGTCTTTTACCACTTACATAATCTCCATATTCTGCAGTATTTGAAATGGAATCTCTCATTTGAGATAAGCCTCCCTTCACCATTAAATCAACAATGAGTTTAACTTCATGTAAGCATTCGAAGTAAGCAAGTTCGGGTTGATAACCTGCTTCTACAAGAGTTTCGAATCCTGACTTGACCAGTTCTGATAATCCTCCGCACAAAACCGCTTGTTCGCCAAATAAATCAGTTTCTGTTTCTTCTTTAAAGTTTGTTTCAAGAATTCCAGCTCTCGTTCCTCCAATTCCTTTAGCGTAAGCCATTGCCAATGATCTTGCACTTCCCGAAGAATCCTGCTCAACTGCAAACAGTGCTGGAACTCCTTGACCGTTCTGATATTCCCAACGAACAGTGTGTCCAGGTCCTTTTGGGGCAATCATTACAACATCCACAAAACTAGGAGGTTTGATAAGTCCGAATCTTATATTGAAGCCATGAGCAAAACTTAGTATTTTTCCTTCTTTTAAGTTAGGTTCTATTTCCTTAAGGTAAACATCTTTCTGAAACTCATCGGGGAGGAGAATCATAATCCAGTCTGCTTTTTTGCAAGCTTCAGAAACGCTAAAGACTTGTAGACCATCGCTAATGGCTTTGCTTTCAGACTTACTTCCTTTATATAATCCAACAATTACATCCATGCCGCTATCTTTAAGATTTAGGGCATGTGCATGACCTTGTGATCCATATCCAATAATCGCTATTGTTTTATTATTTAAAAGACTTAGATCTGCATCTGTGTCGTAAAAGAGTTGGGTCATTAGTTGTAGCTTCTTTGCGTTTAATAGTTATTATTTTAGACATTAAGGTGGCAATAAACCAAAAAATTATTAATTTAAAAAATTAAAATTAAAATATTAATTTAGAAAGTTTAAGACTGATTTGCTTCGCTCGGATGTGTAATTACTCTATCAATTAATCCATAATTTTTTGCTTCTTCCGCACTTAGAAAATAATCTCTATCAGTATCCTTTTCAATTTTCTCAAATGATTGGCCTGTCATATCTGCCATAGACATGTTTAACATATCTTTAATTCTTAAAATTTCCTTAGCTTCAATTTCAATATCACTTGCTTGGCGTTGAGATGTCCCTCCTAAGGGTTGATGAATCATTATTCTGCTGTGAGGCAAAGCAACTCTTTTACCTTTTGTACCAGCGGCCAATAGGAACGCTCCCATGGAAGCTGCGAGGCCTACGCATATGGTTACCACATCACTTTTTACGTATTTAATAGTGTCATAAATTGCCAAGCCAGCAGTTACTGATCCTCCTGGGCTATTTATGTACAGATAGATGGGTTTGGAATTATCATCAGAATCTAAATAAAGCATTTGTGCAACAAGGCTATTAGCAATACCATCATTCACTTCTTGTCCAAGAAAAAGAATTCTTTCAACACCTAGTCTTGTATATATGTCGACCCATCTTTCGTATTGACTTCCTGGAAGTCTGTAAGGCACGCTTGGAGTTCCTATTGGCATGATTTTAAAATAGTTTTGTGAATGTTAAATTTTATTTGGTAGATCTTTTTGACTTGTGAGTATTCTATCGATAACTCCATAATCAAGGGCTTCTTGTGGATTGAGATAACTCATCCTGTCAGAGTCTTTTGAGAGTTCTTCAATGGATTTCCCAGTATTACGAGATAAAATCTTCAGCATTGATTTTTTATTTTTCAAAACTTCCTCAGCTCTTATTTGGATATCGGTTGCTTGACCTCTTGCTCCGCTTATAGGTTGATGCAAAACAATAGAAGCATGTGGGAGAGCGGCTCTTTGTCCCTTAGTGCCAGATGAAAGAATAACTGCAGCAGTCCCCATTGCTTGTCCAATACATATCGTGTGTACTGGAGGCTTAATATAGCTTATTGTATCGCAGATAGCGAAAGCTTCTGTTTCAAAACCTACTGCGTCACCAGTGTACCAACTTGTCCCAGTTGAATTGATATAGAAATAGATTGGTTTTTCTGGATCCTCAAACTCTAAATAAAGAAGTTGAGCAATGATTAGCTCAGTAACATCCATTCCAAGTTGTCTTTTCGCATCATCATCTGAAAATAATGGTAAACCAAGATAAACAATTCGCTCTTTCAGTAAAAGAGAGGGGAGATCTGGGGGCGGGGTCCTCATAACGGTGTTTTCGCCGTAATAAGGAGCAGATACAGTCATTTGTATCACAAAATTAAGATTGATCTGATTCTAGCTAGATTTAGCCCTGTGTCGCTGGTGATTTAAAAGATTTGTTTGACTCAGGATTATTTATTAGTTTTCCAAAGACCATTCTTCCAGTAGGAGTTTGTAATGCTCCTGTGATGACAATATCCAATCTGCTTCCAACAAAATTCTTTGCCTCATCAATAACTACCATTGTGCCGTCATCTAAATATCCAATACCTTGCATTTTTTCTTTGCCTTCTCTCACGATTTTTATATTAAGTGACTCTCCTGGTTGTACTTCTGGCCTTAAAGCAATAACCAAATCACTCAAATTCATAACTTTTAATTCTTTAACTTCTGCGATCTGAGAAAGATTATAATCAGCCGTAATTAAAGTTCCTGTCATATCCTCAGTAATTTTAAGGAGTTTTTCATCTACCCCATTACCTTCATACTTTGTTGGGTTTATTACAAGTCTTCTCCCATATAAATCTCTTAATTCTTTTAATAACTTGAGACCTCTTCTGCCTTTCGACCTTTTTTCATTACTGCTTGAGTCAGCTAAAGTTTGTAATTCATCAATTACACTTTGAGCAACAATTAATTGCCCTTCCAATAAGCCGCAACTTAATAGACCATTGATTCTTCCATCAATAATTACGCTAGTATCTAGAATTTTTGGACTTGCCGCAGGGAGAATTCCTTCATTGACTAGATATGCATCAGTATTATTTGGATTGAATAATCTCAATAATGTCCTTCCATGGGTATCTGCCAACTTATAACCAAGCACACCAAAGAAAATGTTGCTTAATATAGCTGCTAATGGTTTTGCGAAAAAAACCTCTCTTGGGAAGGGAATTAATAGTATTGGAGCTAGTAGGAGATTCGCAACAAGTAATCCTAAAATTAATCCAACAGACCTACTTATTAGTAAGTCCGTAGGCATTGTTCTTATTTGATCAAGAAAAGTTTTTCTAAGTTGAAGGAATACAAAACCAGCTGCTAATCCTACAAAAAAACCAATTATTGCTAAAACAATTCTAAAACCCTCTACATTAGATACCTGTTTGAGTATGTCTACCGGCAATAAATCAACACCAAGCCACCCTGAAGCAGCCCCAGACAATACAAATAAAATTAATACTAAGATATCCGTCATATCTATAATCTACTAGGATTTATTAATTGAGTAAATAAGGATGTTATTTTTTTCGATCCTTAATACTTTTTTGGAGCTTAAAATGAATTTAGATTATGAATAAGTTGCCAAGAAGTGCTTATGTGCACATTCCTTTTTGCCACAGAAGATGTTTTTATTGTGATTTTGCAGTTATTCCACTAGGAAACGAAGTTGAAACTTTAAAAGGTTATGGAAGCAAAACAGTTCAAGAGTATTTGCAATTTTTATATAAAGAAATATTGTCAATTAAGCATAAATCACCTCTGTCGACAATTTATATAGGAGGTGGTACACCATCAATTTTAGATCCTGCCCAAATCAAAGAATTAGTTGATCTTTTTAAAGAAAATTATGGAATTGACTATGGCGCTGAAATCACTATGGAGGTTGATCCAGCAAGTTTTACTCAAGATGATCTTTTCGGATTCATAAATGCTGGGATAAATAGATTTAGTCTTGGAGTACAAAGTTTTAATACTCAGATACTTCAAAAGTCGGGAAGGCGTCATTTGAAAGAAGATGCAGAGAAATCTTGTTCATGGTTGAAGAGAGAATATGATTCTGGATTAATAAAAAGCTGGAGTTTAGACTTAATTCAAAACTTGCCACTAAGTGGATTTAAAGAATGGCAAGATGACTTAAAAAAAGCAATTACATTTTCACCACCTCATCTATCTGTATACGATTTAAATATTGAAAATGGCACTGTTTTTAAAAAATTAATTAATTTAGGCAAATTAAAACTCCCAAGTGATGGAGAAGTTTTTAGGAATAGTGAATCAACCCATTTAATTTTAAAAAACTCAGGGTATTCAAGATATGAAATCTCAAACTATTGCCTTCCGCGACATCAGTCGAGACATAATAGGGTTTATTGGAGTGGTTTAGGCTGGTGGAGTTTTGGTCAAGGTTCCACTAGTTCACCTTGGGGAGAAAAGTTTACTCGACCAAGAGTTAGTAAAGAATATAAAGAATGGGTAACTAGACAAGACGAATTTAATTTAGATTCATCCCTAACTAATAAGGAATTTGTTTATAAAGAACTTGATGAAAAAATAATGTTGGGATTAAGACTCAAAGAGGGTATAGATATCGAAGAAGTGTTTAAAGAACAAAACTGGGAACACAAAAAATTTGAAAGCAACTTCAGTAAATTGGTTGAAGAATGGGAAAGATTTCTTGAAAGTGGACTACTAGTAAGAAAGGGGAATAGATTCTTTTTAAGTGAGCCTAATGGCATGGAACTTAGTAATCAAGTTCTTGTTTCTATGTTCAAGTGGTGGGATGAGATTAACTAAGACTAATCACCCCCTTTGCGTTAAAGCAAAACCCACTGCTATCACTTGTTTTATGAGAATTCTATAAAATAAAATAAATTCCCTCAATAACTTCTCTAACAAAGAGTTAAGCAAATCTACAAAATCAAAATGATTGACAGTCGATCTACAATAAGGGGCAATTAGTAAATTAATTGATGGAATTTAAAGGTGTATTAAACAAATTTATTGTTTTGAGTGAAGATAAAGTTTCTATAAATGTAAAAGGTATGTTAAACAAATTAACAAGTATGCCAAGTGTTGAATTTACTTATGAGCAAATAAAATCCATTGAAATTTTTGACTCAAAAACAGGAATGTTTACTCTTACAGCACCGAGCATAACTTTTAAAGTTGATGGACAAGAGTTTAAAGGTGATGATTCACAAAATCCATATAAAGTATTTTTTGTAGGAAATGATGAAGGAAGAAAACAACCAAAAATAATTAAAGATGAAATTTATAAAAGAATGGAAGAGAAAAAAAATCAAGATAATAAGGGGAGCATTTCACAGGCTGATGAATTAAAGAAATTTGCAGACTTAAAAGAACAAGGAATAATTACAGAAGAAGAATTTAATGCAAAGAAGAAACAAATCTTAGGTTTATAAATAAAACGCTTACTAGATACTTAATACCCTTATAAACTGTTGTAAATACTATGTTCTTGGCGAATTACTACTTATGACAAAATGTAGGTGATTAATTAAATCTTTCAGAGTCTACCCATTCTTTTAATTTATCCTTAAATAATTTCTTTCCTTGGATAATTGGTTTGCAAAATGGGGGTTGATCATCATTGAGGCCTAACAAATCTGCAGTAACTCTTACTTGCCCATCGCAATAATTACCTGCGCCGATACCTATTGTGGGAATTGTTAAAGAATTTTGTATTTCTTTAGCAAGCAAATCAGGAATATGTTCAAGAACTATTGAAAAACATCCTAATTCTTCAAGAATTGAAGCCTCTTTCTTAATTTTTTCTTGGCTTGCTAAGCTTTCTCCTTGTTTTCTTAATCCAATATTTAGATAGCTTTGTGGTGTAAGACCTATATGACCCATAACAGGGATTCCCATTCTTATTAATCTAGAAATAACTTTTTGTATTTCTGGTTCAGCTCCTTCCACTTTTACAGCTTTTGCATAAGTGCTTTGAATTATTTTCCCTGCATACTCAACAGCCTTATCCTCGCCACATTGGTAAGTCAGAAAAGGCATATCTGAAACGACTAGAGGTTGTTCCTCAATTCTTTTCTTAAATCCTCTTGAAACAGCATTAGTATGATAAATTATATTTTCTAAAGTTATTGGCAATGTCGATTTGTATCCTAAGCAAACCATTGCTAATGAATCTCCTACTAGTACGAGATCAACATTTGCTTGTTCTGCAATAGATCCTGATATGGAGTCCCAAGCAGTTAGTGCAATGATTTTGCGAGATTTTTTTTTATAATTAACTAGGTCTGAAGGTAACATAATAAATTTATGTATCTTTTTTAATCAAGAATTGCTAATATAATCCTGACTCGGCCTTTCGCGGTTTTAACGCCTAAACCTGGTCAGGACCGGAAGGTAGCAGCCACAAGGGATGCTTGAGGCAGGCGAGATAACCGAGTCACTCTATTTTACCTTTTAACCTATATCTTTTTTATTTTGCCTTAATCTCAAAAACTCAGGAATACTGGCTCCTGATTCTTTATTGTCGGAATAATTATATAAGGGTTGATTAGATAATCTGTTTTTTATTCTTTGCTGGTTTAATGGTTGGGTTGTTTCAAATCCTGTAGCAATTACAGTAACTTGTATCTCCCCTTCCATTGCCTCATCGACCACTGCACCAACAATAATATTCGCTTCTTGATCAACAACATCATAAATAATTTCGGATGCAGAGGTCATGTCTTCTAAAGTCATGTCTTTGCCTCCAGTAATATTTATAACGCAGCCTTTAGCTCCATCAATTCTTGCTGCTTCTAATAAAGGACTATTCATTGCTGCCTGTGCTGCCTCTATAGCTCTCGATCTTCCTGAACCTATACCTATTCCGAGAAGTGCAGTGCCAGCCTCAGTCATAACTGATCTAACGTCTGCAAAATCAACATTAACTAACCCCGGGCAAGTAATTATGTCACTAATGCCTTTGACTCCCATCCTTAGGACATCATCAGCATTCCTAAATGCTTCTTGAAGAGGGGCTCCTGCTATAACGTCTTTTAATCGGTCATTTGGAATAACTATAAGAGTATCAACGTTTTCGGCTAGTCTTGCAATTCCCTCCTCAGCTTGACGCATTCTTCTTTTCCCTTCAAAAGAAAATGGTTTGGTTACTATACCCACTGTTAGAGCCCCACTTTGCTTGGCTACTTCTGCAACTACGGGAGCAGCGCCTGTACCAGTTCCTCCACCCATTCCAGCGGCTATAAAAACTAAATCGGATCCCTCTAAAGCTTGTTGAAGCTCTTCTTTGGATTCTTCGGCTGCTTTTTGCCCAATACTTGGATTCCCACCAGCACCTAAACCTCTAGTGAGGTTTTGTCCAAGTTGAACTCTACTTTCTGCAGAAGATTGTAGAAGGGCTTGTGCATCGGTATTGAGGACTCTAAATGAAACACCTTCTAAATCACTATTTATCATTCTATTTACTGCATTACTGCCACCACCACCTACACCAATAACTTCTATTTTGGCGTTTTGGCTTGGAAGGATTTCTCTCGATTGATCAAAGTTTGGATTGTTACCGAAGCTCATCTCTTAATAGGAATCTTTTACTAGTATTGGGTGCATTATGAACTTACTGCGCTCATATGTAGGAATTTGTTGAGGAAAATCCTAAAAATATTTATTTATTAAATATTTTGTTTTGAATGCAAAACCCATATCAACACTACAATAATTAAAAAAAATTACTCAAAATCCTTTTTCAAATATTAGGGTTTGAACACTTTTATTTTTGGTTTATCTGGATTAGTAAGATCAATATTATCTATTTTTTTTGAAAAGCTATTTTTCTTAAATTCATTTTTAAGATAATTGATTTTTTGAAATTGATTGTTGATTAAATTTGGCTTAAATCCTAAGAAAATTGTTTTTAAATCTTTTTCCTCAACAGTTAGAAACCCATCGGATGAAAAAGTTATTTTAACTATCTCTAATTCATAATTATCTATAGCAATAAAAATTTCAGATAATATTTTTTTAAATTTTTCTTTCCACCCAAAAACTTTTATGGTTAATTTATTCAAATTTTTTTCATCCAAATTTTGTTTATTAATAAAAATTCCATCTTTATCAATGAAGCCTAATATTTTTTCGTCGTTTAATATTCTCTCACCGTAAGCTATTGGAGTTCTTGAATTAATATGAACTTTCAAACCAAAAGGAAATAGCTCTCTGTTAACCGAAATATTCTTGAGAGATAAATTTTGTTTTAATTCTTTTTCTAGCAAATTAGTTTCAACAAAAATTAATCGGATAGGAAAATTTAAAGATGAATTTTTTATAACATCATTCTGCGAAAATAATTCACTACCAGAAATCCTAATGTCCTGAATATCAACTTTTTTGAGTGTTTTTATGCTGAATAAGCTTGTTAAAAATAAAAATGAGAATAGAAAAAAAAAGCTTCTATTTTTGATTCCTTTTTTGTTTTTCACAAATCACATCGAGCTTTTTCCATCAGTTGGTCCATCCATTCTCTCGCTTGCTCTGCATCTGAAAATGGTACATCCATCTCTTTCCCATCCCCTACTAATCTCAACCTGCACTTACCTTGAGATTCACTTGTTAGAGGAGCTTCACCTGAAGTCAGTGCCATTAATTCCACTAATTCCAGTTTCTTGATCGTAAAACAATCTTTTTCTTCAAATTTACCAGCTTCAAATGCGCTCCACTTTAACTCACCATTTTTTAAAGACGCTGCACCTGAACTATCTAACTTGCACAGTTCAGAATCACTAGCCCAACTTCTAAAAAGATTTTGCCTTCTTCTTTCTAACCATCCAAGTGCAGTTAATAAAACGAAGATTAAAAGTAATGGTAACCAAAGTAGTCCATGCAACATTTGATTTAAATTACAAATCTAGAGATATATCTACTAGTTTAGCCACAAGTTGTTCAATTTTTAAACCTGAAGCTTCCCAAAGCATTGGAAACATACTGTTTTTTGTAAAACCAGGAATTGTATTTATTTCATTCAGTAAAATTTTATTTGAAGATTTTTCTAAAAAGAAATCTACTCTTGCAAAACCGAAAATATTTAGTGCTCTACAACTTTTAATAGCAATTTCTTTAATTTCTTTTGTAATTTTAGAATCTATTTCGGCTGGGATAATTATTTTATTATTTGAGTGATATTTTGAATTGTAATCATACCAATCACTTTCGTAATTTACCTCGCCTATCTCAGAGGTTGAGAGTTTTGAATTCCCAATTATTCCGCATTCAATCTCCCTTACCTCTAAACCTTCCTCTATTAAAATTCTTGGATCTATTTCCCGAGCCTTTTCTAAGGCTGGTAATATTTCCGATTCATTTTTGACTTTGGAGATCCCAAGAGATGATCCAGAGTTCGATGGTTTAACAAAAACAGGAAATTTTAATTTTTTTAAAATTTCATTAATTATTTTATTTTTTACTTGCTTATCGTTGAGATCTTCATTTTGAAAAACTAGATAATTAACTTGAGGAAGTTTAAGATTTGAGAAAATTGTTTTCATCAATATTTTGTCCATTCCAAGTGCAGAGCCAATAATTCCGCACCCGACTAAAGGTTTCTTTGTAAATCTAATTAAGCCATGAATTGATCCGTCTTCACCATTAAATCCATGTAAAAGAGGAAACCATACATCAATATTTTGAAATTCAATTCCGTCAAGGAAGTTAATTTTTCCTTGATTAAAAATTTCTTGTTTTTTTGTTTTAAAGTTTTCAATTTCACCAATTAGGATTTTTTCTGAAATATCACTATCAAGCCAATCTCCATATTTGTTTATGTAAAAGGCTTTAACTGTAAAGCGTTCTTTGTTTATTTGTGCATTAAATGCTTGAAAAACTGTTTTTGCAGAGGATATCGATACTTCATGTTCATTGGAATGCCCGCCAAATATTAACCCAATACATTTTTTCTTTCCCCCGATCATTTAAAAAAAATTATAAAGAAAGTTCTCCTGTTAAAGAAAAAGGTCTTGCTTCATTTATTC
Source organism: Prochlorococcus sp. AG-355-O17 (assembly GCA_003280655.1). Classification (GTDB taxonomy): domain Bacteria; phylum Cyanobacteriota; class Cyanobacteriia; order PCC-6307; family Cyanobiaceae; genus Prochlorococcus_A. Next base: position 44,396 of record QCEK01000001.1, on the reverse strand, counting down.
TGACATTTATCTCATCTCCCAAAGAAAAATTAAAGTTAATGTTTTTAGGAATCTCTACGAAAGTTAATCTATTTGTTCTAGTTCTACCCATAATTTGAGAGGAATTTTTTGGATTAAAACCCTCAATTAAAACGCTTTCGATATTATTGATATATCTTTGATTTCTACTCCTAGCAGTTTTCTCGACCAAATCATTAATTTCCTGTAATCTTGCTTTTTTTACCTCTTCCGAAAGTTGATTCGTCCAAACTGCAGCAGGCGTATTTGGTCTTGGAGAGTATGCTGCAGTATTCACCTGATCAAAGCCAATTTCTGATATTAGCTTTAATGTATCTTGATATTGTTGTTCGGTTTCTCCTGGGAAAGCAACTATCGCGTCAGCTGTGATTGATGCATCTGGCATTAATGACCTTATGTTCTCGATAATATTTTTATACTTTTTAATAGAATATCCTCTGGACATGTGCTTTAAAATTTCATCATTTCCACTTTGGAAGGGGATATGGAAATGTTCACAGACTTTGTCAAGTTCATAACAAGCTTGAATCAATCTTTTTGAAAAATATCTTGGATGACTAGTAGCAAATCTTATTCTGCGAATTCCTTTAACATCATGAATATAATACAAAAGATCAGTTAGGGTATTCTCTTTTCTCCCCTCTTTTGTAGTTCCTGGGAGGTCTCTACCATAAGCATCAATATTCTGACCCAAAAGAGTAATTTCTTTAAAATTATCATCAGCTAATTTTTGGATCTCACTTTTTATCGCATTTGGATATCTTGATTGCTCTTTTCCTCTGACAGAGGGGACTACACAATATGAACATCTTTCATTACATCCATAAATGATATTAACCCAGCCACAAATAGAGCTTTCTCTTCTGGCACTTGTTATATCTTCAGAAATGAAGGTTTCTTCTGTAGCAGCAACTTGATTTCCTAAATCAACTTTCCCCAGAAGATTCTCAAGATTATTTACGTGTTGAGGCCCCATAACCAGATCAAGTTCTGGGACTCTTCTTAATAAGGATTCTCCCTCTTGCTGAGCAAGACAACCTGCCACAACAAGTTTTAAGCTAGGTGTTTTGTGCTTTCTTTTTGCTTGTCTTCCTAGAAAGCTATAAACTTTTTGCTCTGCATTATCTCTGATTGTGCATGTATTGTACAAGACCAAATCGGCATTTAATTCATTATCTGCTCTGGTGTATCCCATTTTCTCTAATGTCCCAGCCATTCTCTCAGAATCAGCCTTGTTCATTTGGCATCCAAATGTGGTTATCCAATAACTGCGATTAGTTGAATTGTTTTGAGTTTTTTTTTCGTCTGATTTTGTTTTTGTTAGCACTTTGCTAGGAATTTTTTATGATTCTTTAATTCAAAATTACAAGTTAAATAATTTTGCTGCAATATTTTTGAGGGCGAGCGAGGGGATTCGAACCCCCGAATAGCGGCGCCACAAGCCGCTGCCTTAACCACTTGGCGACGCCCGCCTCACATTTATAAATTTAACAACTCAAGGGTAATTTTTCATAATTATTTTTATCTTTTAGGGAAATTTGAATTATTTTCTAATTCAGTAAAGTTTTCTTATGATTTAGAATAATAGAAAATTTAAAAATTTGAGTAATTCCGGCAGTGCTGAAGTTCTTATTCCCAGAAGCCTTTGTTTAATTGAAGATATAGATAACCTCATAATCGATGTAGAGGATTTATGTTCAGTTTCCATTAGTTGGGATGATGGATTTGTTTCTGAGTTAAAGCCTTTAAAAAATGAAATTACAAAACCAAAAAATATTTTATTCCCAAGATTTGTTGAAACGCATTCGCATTTTGATAAATCTTTTACATGGGTAGACTTTCCTAATCTGGAATCAAATTATGGAGGAGCGTTATCAGTAAATCTTGAAGAACATAAAACTAGAACTACAGATAAGGTTCTTGAAAGAGTTGAGAAATCATTAAAACTTGCCATACAAAATGGATACCGAGCAATTAGAAGTCATATTGATACATATAAAGGTCAATCTATTGATATTTGGATTGAACTTTTTAAATTACAAAAAAAATTTTCATCTGAGTTAACTTTACAATACGTTGCATTAGCTCCATTGGAATTCTGGGATACAACTGATGGAGAAGATTTGGCAAAAATATTTTCCTCTAATGGAGGTATTTTAGGAGGTGTTATTGTACCCCCTTTCAATAAAAAAAATACAAGCAAATTTCTAGCAAAGATGCTTTTTCTTGCGAGTAAATATAAATTAGAAATTGATTTGCATATAGATGAATCAATTATTGAACCTGGAGCGGGAATAAAAGTTTTATTAGAAACAATCGAAAATTTAAAAATTAATAGTATTCCGATCACTTGTAGTCATTTGAGTAGTCTTATTTCTTTAAGTAATAGAGAGATTTTAAGTTTAGGAGAAAAAATGGCTGAGAAAAATATTAAGGTTATTGCCTTACCCCTAACAAATTTTTGGCTGCTCAATAGAAGTAATAAAACTACTTCATTGAAAAGACCAGTTGCGCCAATAAAGCAATTACAAAAATCACATGTGGATGTATCTCTTGGTAGTGATAATGTTCAAGACCCTTGGTACCCATTTGGTAATTTTGACCCTTTTTATATGTTGTCTTGCTCGATACCTATGCTGCAACTAAATCCCTGGCAGAGAATGACTTTATCTTCTATTTTTTTAGCTCCAAGCAGATTATTAAATTTAAAATGGGATGGTTTAATTAAAAAGGGTTGCCCTGCTGACTTTGTAATTTTAGAAGCACAAAGATGGGCAGATGTTTTTTCTACTAATTTAAAGAGAAAAGTATATGTAAAAGGCGATTTATATTGCTAATCGACTAATTTATATATAAAACTCAAAAAATTTTATTAATGACATCTAATACTCTTAAATTTTTAGACAACTTTAGGGAAGTCAAAAACTTAGAGATTATTGAAAGCCAATCCGATGTAAAAAGACTTTCAAAAGATTTCTATAACTACTCTCCAATCCTAACTGAAAAATTAGACGAATGTATTGCTGATTTGGTTGTAAGACCCAGTGATCACAAAGCGGTAAAGGAAGTAGCAGAAATTTGTTGGGAATTTTCTATCCCAATTACTTTAAGGGGTTCAGGTACAGGAAATTATGGACAAGCTGTCCCATTGTTTAAAGGAGTTGTAATGCAGATGAGTTATTTTAATAAGTTAGAAGAATTTGATCCAGATACAGGTTTTGTAAAAGTACAGTCTGGCTGTGTTATGGGAGATTTGAATAAACAATTAGAGAAATATGGAAGGGAACTGAGGTTGCTTCCTAGTACTTGGAAAACTGCAACAATTGGAGGTTTTATTGCAGGTGGATCAGGAGGTATTGGGTCTATTAGGTGGGGATTTTTAAGAGATCCAGGAAATCTTATTGGTTTAGAGGCAGTAACAATGAATGAAAAACCTAAATTATTAAAATTTGATGCTGCAGAATCCGAACCTCTAAATCATGCTTATGGGACTAATGGAATAATTACTTCTTTATTACTTGCGACTGATATCAAACGTAAGTGGTATTCAATAGTTATCGATTGTATTAAATTTGAAAAAACAGTAGAAATATTAAAAACTCTTACTAGTGCAGCAATTGATCTGAAATTAGGAGCAATTCTTGAAGAAGAAATTGTAGATCAAATGCCAAAATGGTTTAAAAGTAAATCTCGAAGTCACAAGATATTAATTCAATCTACTCTTGGAGGAATAAAAACCATTGAGCTAATTTGTAATAAATTTAAAGTCGAATCTACCCTACTTGGGGAAGAAGAAAAGCTCGTCAATGGGATTTCTGAAGTCGTATGGAATCATACAACTCTTCATATGAGGTCTAGGGATAAAAATTGGACGTATTTACAGATGCTTTTGCCGCTTAATAATGAACTAGAGTTAATTAATTTTTTGAGAAAAAAATGGGGCAAAAAAGTTCTTTGGCATTTAGAGGCAGTTTCTCAACAAGGATCACCGCGATTAGCGGCTTTGCCTATATTAAAGTGGAATGGGGCAGAAGAACTAAATGAAATAATGGAAGATTGTAAGAAACTTGGTGCGTTTATTTTTAATCCTCATGTTTTAACAGTTGAAGGCGGAGGCCTCGGAGTGGTGGATGCAGATCAAGTAAAAGCGAAATTAAGATTTGATCCTAAAGGGCTATTAAATCCAGGAAAATTGGAGGGTTGGGAAGTAAAAGAACAATTTAAAAATTAACATTTCTGTTTATTCGCAAATTTAATAAATTCAGCAACTAAAAAAATAGAACCTGTTAGAACAGGATGATTAGGTGGCCAATTTTCTAGGGAAAATAAATACTCAATGGCAAGTTCAAATGTTTTGAATTCAATTGTTTTTTGAAAGTCAATTTCTTTAATCTGAGTGATATCATTTAATTGCCAACTAGGTTGGTTTGGAACTGGCACAAGTAATAAGCGATCATTTTTCTTTAGAAGTGTTTTTAATATTGCGTAAATATCTTTTTGTCTTTGGACACCTAAAATCCAATAAATTCCTTTATCTTCATTCTCCCAATTGCTTCGCTCATTAGAGAGTGCTTTTGCAGCAGGATAGTTATGCGCACAATCCACAAGAATTTCTTTGTTGAAATAATTTATTATTTCTAGCCTTCCGTTCCAAGTTGTCTTTTTAAGACCTTCAGATATGTGTTTTTCTTTTATATTAAATCCTAAATTATTCAGTGCTTCAATTGCTCCAACAGCTACTGAAGCATTTTGCTTTTGAAAAATTCCTTTTAATCCAAGTTCATAGCTGTTTGAAATTGAATCTTTCCAAATAATTTCTGCTCCTACCTCTTTAACTTTTTTGGTTATTAAATTTTCAACTTGACTATTTTGATTGCATGAGATGACAATTGAGTTTTTTTCAATAACTGCTAATTTTTCTTCCGCAATTTTTTCAATCGTATCTCCAAGAAATTCTTTATGGTCTAAGCCAATATTCCCTATAGCAATGATTGGTCTAGATTTATGGGCTGTTGTCGCGTCTAATCGCCCCCCTAAGCCAGCTTCAAGAATGAGTAATTCAACTTTTTGATGGTCAAAAAAATTTAGTGCGCAGCAAATGATTTTTTCAAAAGGACTTAATTCAAATTTTGAAAAATTTTTTTCTATTAATCTATAGATTTTTTCAAAATCATTTTTATTAATATTTTTTTTATTAACTCTAATCCTCTCGCATACATCCAAAAGATGAGGAGATGTCGTTACACCGAAATTCCTTTTAGCTTCAAAAAGTATACTTTCCAAATATGCCGCGATTGATCCTTTTCCATTGGTTCCAATAATCTGTATCGCCGGGATATTCTTGCAAGGATTACCAAGTTCTTGAAGTGCCTTTTTAATTCTTGATAAACCTAACTTGATATTATCCCTTTCGTATTTAGGAGATAATAATTCAAAAGTTTTTAAATTTGCATTTTTCAAAATTTTAATTGCTATAACTCTTCAAAAATTGAATTTAGCTTATCCAAAAGAATATTAATTTCTCTTCGAGAAATAACTAATGGTGGGACAATCCTTACAACATTTCCTCCTGCAGGAACCACCAGTAATCCTTTATCAAAAGCTTTTAAAGTAATTTTTTTTGCATCAGCATAATCATCATTGATCACAAGACCTTGTATTAAACCTAAACCTCTTTTTCCGCTAATAATATTTGGAAATTTTTTTGACAATTCTTCAAACCCAGCACTTAATTGTTCCCCTCTTAGATAAACATTATTGATAATATTTCTTCTATTTATTTCTTCTAATACAGTTAGGGCAGCTTTACAAGCGAAAGGGTTCCCTCCAAAAGTGCTTGCATGATCTCCTGGAGAAAAAATGTTGGCTTTTTCTTTTACCAATAATGCTCCAATTGCATGACCTCCTCCTAATCCTTTAGCAAGGGTGAATCCATCAGGTTCAATTCCTAAATTCTCATAACCCCACATTTTTCCAGTTCGACCTACTCCACTTTGGACCTCATCTAAAATGAGAAGAGAATTATATTTATCACATATTTCTCTTAGGCTTTTAAAAAATATTTTACTTCCAGGAATTACGCCGCCTTCGCCTTGTATTGGTTCAACTAAAACGCCGGAAATTTTTTGATCATTATTTTCAAACTCTTCAAATAATTTTTTTACCGAATCAAAATTGTTAAATTTAAAAAATTTGAACCCTTGAATCATTGGTTCGAATCCTTTTTGATATTTGGGTTGTCCAGTAGCACTCAAAGCTGCCAGTGTCCTTCCATGAAAGCTAGATTCTGCTGCGAGAATAATTGATTCTTTACCTTTATTTGTTGTATTACCATATTTTTTAATTAATTTAATTGCTGATTCATTTGCTTCCGCTCCACTGTTGCAGAAGAAGACGCTTTTGGCACAACTCATATTCGTTAAAGTTCTGCTTAATTGTTCTTGTTCTTCAATGTTGTAGAGATTGGAAATGTGCTGAATCTTTTTTAGTTGACTTGTTAGCCTCCTTCTTAAAACTCTATCGCTATGGCCAAGACTACAAGTTGCGATACCAGCAACGGCATCAAGATACTTTTTACCTGTGTTGTCCCAAAGCCAACAACCTTTTCCTTTTTTGAAAGATATATCGAATCGACTATAGGTATTCATTAAAGTGGGAGCGGTCGGACTTGAACCGACATACCCGAAGGTGCCGCATTTTGAGTGCGGTGCGTCTACCAATTCCACCACGCTCCCAAGGCTTTTGAAAAAATGAACTTTTTTATTATAACAAAAATCAACTTATTGACTATTGTTTTGGTCAAGGAAAAGTTATCAAGATAACGTTTGTTAATAGTTAATCTTTTTGACAAAACATAGAATTATTTATTGCATTTGCTGACAAGAAATGAGGAGTGGAAAGAATATGTAAACATTTCTGTTACATTTTTGTGATTAAATGCGCTTAAAAGCCTTTTTTGAAAGGAGATAGCTTCATGATTAGTAATATTGTGTTATATTAAATAAAAAAATTAAATGTCTAAAACTCAAGCTAAAAAATTATCCTTTAAATTTGTCCCTTACCTTTTTATTGCAGTAACTATACTTACAACATTCGGATCTAATAGCGGAACTTGGGCATGAACGAATTCAAATTCAATGGTCTAAATAAAATTTGGTCTAACCGCTTTCTAGTTTTGTTTATATTATTTTTGGGTTGTATTTCACTAATCAATATTGCTTACGTTTAATCAACTTTCTTCGTTTTAAAAATTTTTTCGGAAAAGACTAAGCTGCTTCGAGTTTTGAAAGATTCTCAGATCTAGGTTCAATTTTATATCCATTTTCCTTAAAATTATTTTTACTGATTTCTCTAATTATTTTTACCCCTAAATTTTTTAGTTTTAATTCAAAATTTTCATAACCTCTATCTAGATGTTCTAATCCATAGAAATTACTACTACCTTTTGCGATGATTCCTGCAATTATTAATGCAGCTGATGACCTTAAATCTGAGCCAACTAGATTCATACCATTAATTGTTTTAACACCTTTGATTTGAGCTACGTTTTTGTTTAGTTTTATACTGGCGCCCATTTCATTAAGTAAATAAATATGATTCATTCTGTTTTCGAAAATTGTTTCAGTTATCTTTGATTCACCATTTGCGATTGTCATTAGAGTTGTAAATGGTGCCTGCAAATCAGTAGGAAAGCCTGGGAAAGGAGCTGTTTCAATATCTACTCCTTTAATCTCTTTACTCTTGATAGAAATCGAATTACCTTTAATCGTAATTTTACTCCCACTCTCTTGAAGCTTATTAGTAACAGCTTCAAGATGATGAGGGATTACTGGAGAAATTGTAATTGAAGAGGAAGTTGCAGCAGCAGCTATTAGAAAAGTTCCAGCTTCTATTCGGTCTGGAATTACTTTATGGGTACATCCTCCAAGCTTATTAACACCATCAATAATAATTGTTTCTTTACCGGAGTCATAAATTTTTGCCCCCATTTTATTAAGCATTTGGCATAAATCTTGAACTTCAGGCTCTCTAGCAGCATTTTCAATAGTAGTTCTTCCTTTGGCTAAAGATGCTGCCATTATTAAAGTTTCAGTCGCACCTACACTCGGACAACTTAATTTGATATGAGTGCCATGAAGTCTATTTTTGTCCCCCCTTGTTTTTGCCTTAACAATTCCCTCTTCAATGATAATGTCTGCTCCTAGTGCGATTAATCCATTAATGTGCTCGTCTATTGGCCTTGAACCAATATTGCATCCACCTGGCAACGGTACTTGAGCTTCTCCAAATTTAGTTAATAGTGCACCTATACAAAAGAAACTAGCTCTTAATCCCTTAACAAGTTCATATGGAAGTTCTTTAATCGAAATAGTTGTTGGATCTATTTCTAGTTGGTTGTTTTTACGAACTAAATTCACTCCTAAATTCTTTAAGATGTTTCCCATCTTTTCAATATCAGTAAGAAAAGGTACATTTTCAAGAATTATTTTTTCATTAGTTAGCAATGATGAGGCTAATAAAACTAAGGCGGAATTCTTCGCACCACTTATTTCAACTATTCCATTTAACTTGCCTTGGCCAAGAATCTTTAAATTTTGCGATTTAAGATATGACTTCGTTTTGCTTCCGCAAATCATTAAGACTTAATTTATTAGATTCATCATGACAAACTAATAATATTAAGTCCACCCTATGTAACGTCATGAATATTAATTAAAAGTGAAAATGTATTTTTTGATTTCTTGGAAAAGAAATTTAATAAATAATTGATCAAAATATTTATGTAATTAAAATATAGTTGATAACAAATTTTTCAAAATACTCATAGAAAATACTTTTTTAAAAATAACTAGTAAAAACAATAATCTAGTTAAAAGATTTAGATCATTTAAAAGAAGATCATCTCCAAAAGATCAAGACTTTTTTTGCATAGAGGGTACACATCTCATTGAAGAATTGCTGAAGTCAGGAAAAATTCCCTCAAAGATTTTAGTTACCGAAAAATGGCTAAGAAAGAATCAGAATCTAAGCAAAAAATTTGATGATTCATCAATAAATATTGTCTCAGAGGAAGTCTTGGCATCTGCGGTTTCAACAATTAATCCAGATGGGATAGCAGCTTTAGTAGAGATTTCAGCAATACCTAATTATCAATTTAATAGAAAAGATGACTTTGTTCTTGTTCTCGACAGAATTCAAGATCCTGGGAATATGGGTAATCTATTTAGAACCGCTTTAGCTGCGGGTGTTAATGCAATTTTTTTAGCTGGAGGTGCGCACCCATTAGGCCAAAAGGTATTAAGAGCATCCTCAGGTGCAGTTTTTCATCTGCCATTTTTAAGAATTGATGGCATTGAAGAAGAAATATTAAATTCTTTACTTAAGTCTTTGTCTGAATTATCAAATGTAGGATTTAAGATTTTCTCTACTAGTAGCCATAATGAGAGTTCAAAAAAACCTTCAAAACCTTACTGGGAAGTTGATTGGTCTAGACGTACAGCATTAATTTTGGGTAATGAAGGCCAAGGTATTCATAAAAAAATTCAAGAAGCTTTTAATGAAACAATTACAATTCCGCATAGCGAGATTGTAGAATCATTGAATGTGGCTTGTGTTGCAGTTCCGTTATTACTAGAACGAAAAAGAGTCGCATACACCTCTAAATAAATAAATAAAAAGTGACTGATTCAAGTTTTGATTTTGATTTAATCGTAATAGGAGCAGGATATGGAGGTTTTGATGCCGCTAAACATGCTGCTGGTAAGGGACTGAAAGTCGCAATAGTAGAATCTTCTGATATGGGAGGCACTTGTGTTAACAAGGGTTGTGTTCCATCTAAAGCTCTTTTGGCTGCAAGTGGAAAAGTTAGAGAAATAGCTAATTATGAACATTTAGCTAAATTTGGTATACATGCTTCACCAGTAAGGTTCGAGAGATCAAAAATTGCAGATCATGCAAATAATTTAGTTTTAAATGTTAGAGAAAATTTAACAAAAACTCTTAAAAGGAGTGGAGTTGAAATTATTTTGGGCATTGGAAGAATTGAAGGAAATCAAAAAGTAGGTGTAAGAGATAAAAACGGAATTGATAAAATTTTCACATGTAAGGATATTGTTATAGCAACAGGCTCTTCTCCTTTTGTGCCCCGTGGAATAACTTTAGATAATAGGACCGTATTTACTAGCGATGATGCGGTTAAACTTGAGTGGCTTCCAAGATGGCTAGCAATTATTGGAAGCGGATATATAGGTCTAGAATTTGCTGATGTTTATACCGCGCTTGGTTGTGAAGTTACCATGATAGAGGCTTTGGAGAATATTATGCCAACATTTGATCCAGACATCACTAAAATTGCTAAGAAGAACCTTATTCAAGCAAGAGATATAGACACAAAATCAAATGTCTTTGCGACAAAAATAACACCTGGATGCCCTGTAAAAATAGAACTGACTGATGCAAAATCTAAGGAAGTTGTAGAAACTTTAGAAGTTGACGCTGTACTTGTCGCAACTGGCAGAAGTCCTAATAGTAATAACTTAAATCTTGAGTCGGTTGGTATCGAAACAGTAAAAGGGTTCATTCCTGTAGATGATCAAATGAGAGTTAAGAATGGTGATGAAATAATACCTAACATTTGGGCTGTTGGAGATGTAACGGGCAAACTAATGCTTGCCCATACTGCTGCAGCGCAGGGTACTATTGCTGTTGATAATATTTGCGGTGGTAATGTCGAAATTAACTATAAAAGTATCCCCGCAGCAACCTTTACTCACCCAGAAATAAGTTCAGTTGGCCTCTCTGAAGTTGAAGCTAAAGAGATATCTACAAAAGAAAATTTTACTTTGGGAGTTGTCAAAAGTTTCTTTAAGGCTAATTCAAAAGCATTGGCTGAATTGGAGAGTGATGGATTGCTAAAGTTGATTTTCAACAAAGATAATGGCAAAGTATTAGGTGCTCATATTTTTGGATTACATGCAGCTGATTTAATTCAAGAAATTTCGAACGCTATTTCAAGGAACCAAGATGTAATTGAATTATCTAAAGAAGTTCATACTCATCCTACTCTTAGTGAAGTAGTTGAGGTCGCATATAAACAAGCAGCATCTCAAATAAAATAATTTCTAAAATTAATGGAGATAAGACGCAGGCCACCAAATCCCACAGTAAGGGTAGAAAATTTAGAATATGCTGTCCCTCATAGAGAAGCACAAGCAAAAAATATTCTGGAAGAAATTGTATGGCACAAGGATATTGAAATTAAGAATTTTAAAAAAATAGTCTCTTTAGAAGATCTCATCAAAAAAATTGAGAAACTTCCTACTCCCAAAGATTTTTATAAAAATATTTTGGAGTCAAAAATAAAACCAGGAGTTATTGCTGAAATAAAAAAAGCTAGTCCGAGTAAAGGAGTTATTAGAAAAGATTTTAACCCTGAAAAAATAGCAATTTGTTATGAAGGATTGGGTGCATCATGTATCTCAGTACTTACCGATAAAAGGTTTTTTCAAGGTAGTTATGAAATACTCGAAACTGTAAGGAGATCAACTAATCTCCCTCTTCTCTGCAAAGATTTTATTATTTCTGCTTATCAGATTTATAAAGCAAGGGTATCTGGTGCTGATGCAATATTATTAATCGCTGCGATTTTAAGTGATGACGATTTAATTTATTTAAAGAAAATAGCTGATAATTTAAAGATGAGTGTTCTTGTTGAGGTCCATAACACTAATGAATTAGAAAGGATTCTAAAGTTAAAATCTTTTAATTTGATTGGAATAAATAACAGGGACTTAAAGACTTTTAAAACGGATTTAAAAACATCAATAGAATTGATGCATACATATGCAGATATATTTTTAAAACAAAATATTATTCCTATAAGTGAATCTGGAATTAATTGTGCCGAAGATTTAGAATCGCTTAGATCTATTGGAATCAAGGGAGTATTAATTGGTGAAACTTTTATGAGAGAAACTGATATTGAACAATCCTTCAAGAAATTATTTAACTCAATTTAATATTGACTTCAAATCGTGCTATAAAATTGAATAAACATAGTTGTACTGAATATATATGCAGGCTGTAATTTTAACAGGTATAGTCGCAGGATTTGTGCATGTAGTTAGTGGCGTTGATCATCTAATTGCAATGGCACCAGCAGCAATTAATAATCCCCAAAAAGCTCTTAAAAATAGTTTCTCATGGGGTTTGGGACATTCTTCAGGAGTCCTCTTGTTAGCTTTTCTAACGATTTTTATTAAGGATATTACGCCATTAAACAAATTTTCTAGTATTGCCGAATTCCTAGTTGGAATTTCACTTCTAATTGTTGGAGTATTTGCTATAAAAAATTCTTTTCAATTAAGTATCCACTCGCATTCCCATAAGCATGAGAATGGAATTGCCCATCGTCACTTTCACTTTCATGTTAAGGAACAAAAAAATAATAATAAGCACTCACATGCTTTGACTGGTTTAGGCTTGCTACACGGTATAGCTGGAGGTTCACATTTTCTTGCAGTTCTTCCTGCTTTAGCACTACCTTTAACAAGCGCTTGCTTATATTTGATTTCATATTTGATTGGTTCACTCATAAGTATGAATCTTTTTTCTTGTTTAATATCTTTTACTACTTTTAAAGCAAGTCAAAAATTTATTAAAAGATTAATAGCTGTAGCAGGAGGGCTTTCCTTTTCTTTGGGATTATTTTGGATTCAAAGAAGTGCTTCTGTTTTTTTGAATTAAAAAATTTTTTAAATTAGGAATAATTAATTTAGATGTGACAATCCCAATTATTTTTTCGTTATTGATTAATCCAAATTTATTACTATCTTCGCTAAATTCAATATTGTCGCCGATAACCTCAACGTTATTTTGATTTACTGAATTTATCCTTTTTATTAGGTTTTTATTTTTAATTGGATGATTAAAAATAACTATTTGTCGATTTTTTAATATTGATTTATTCTTTTTATATTTTTTAAAAAATACAATGTCACCTTCTTTTAGGTAAGGAAACATCGATTCACCACTAATAATCGCGGTTTTTCTTAAACCTAAAAAAAATAAAATAAAATCAAAAAAACTTTTGAAAATAACTCTGATTAACTAGCTGTTACAAAAGCGTCTGATCTTCCTTTTGAAGCCCAGAAAATATTATGAATTTTTTCTACATAACTCATGAGTTCTTCAGCTTGGGCTAAGTCAATATTAACTTTGCATGCACTGCATAATTTGGCAGCTTTCCAAATGGTTTCATGTAAGTCTGGATAAGTTTCTAAGTGAACTGGTTTAAAGTAATCTGTCCACAAAATTAGAATCTCTTTCTTTGTTTCTTTTGCTTGCTCTTCTTTAACTGCAACATATCTAGAGAATGTATTACTGTATGCAGCCCACTCTGCTGAATCAGTGCTAGAAGGAGCTTCTAATGCAATAAGTTTTTTTGTCATTGATAAAACTGCTTCAGCTGCAACTCTCGTAGATGCTGGGTCGTAAACACCACAAGGACCATCGCAGTGAGCATGGACTTTCATTGGGGATTTTTTATCTAGAAAAGAATTGATGAATTTACTTAACATTTCAAATATTTGGTATTGTTTATATATTACTTGGAGATTAACTAAATTGAAAAGTCTTAGATATTTTTCTTACTTAATTTAATTGACTTTTAATAATTCAACTTCAAATATTAAAGTCGCATTAGCAGGTATTACATTTCCAGCCCCTCTTGATCCGTATCCAAGTTCCGGAGGTATTGTTAATTTTCTTTTGCCTCCAACTTTCATGCCTGCTACACCTTCGTCCCAACCTTTTATTACTCGTCCAGCGCCCAAGGGAAAGCTGAATGGAGCTCTGCCGATACTGGTATCAAATTGTGTCCCGTCTTCTAGTGTTCCTGTGTAATTTACAGTAACTGTTTGCCCAGCACTAGCCTCATCTCCTTCCCCGTTTACGATATCTGCAATAATTAAACCACTGTCTGTAGTCCTTGAATTGTTGTCTGATGGTGTTTCTTCTGCCATAGCGAAAAGTATAGGATTTGGATCTGATGGGTCTAGTTCAAATAAATTATTATTTGAGACATTTGATGATTTTGCAACAGGTGTTTTTTGAACTGACTGAGTTTCTGATTCAGCAGCATTAACAACTTGAGGTGAATTAAATTGACTGAAAAGAGTTAATGAAACACAAAAAACAAAAACTGCAAAACTGATAAAGACTTCTTTCACTTAAATTTTGAAAGTTACTAAAACTTAGTTTACAGAATGAAGGTACAATAAATGGGTGATTATAAATTTAATTTCGTAATTTTAGATTGTTAATCCCAACTCAAATTAAAAGTCTAAGACAATATTTTTACCCTTGTTTAGGAGGGATTTTAGGAGGAATTTCAGTTTCAACTCATTTTTGGCTGATTTTTATGCCGATATCATTATTTATTTTATGGAAGGGAAGTGAAAGGAGAATAGCAAATTTTTGTTGGGGTTTTTTCTTTATCTTGATAAGTCATTCTTGGCTTTATGATCTTCATCCATTGACATGGCTTGGGTTTTCAAAGCTTGCAAGTTTAATTATTGCCATTTTAATATTATTATTTTGCGCTTTTTTGGGTGGGATATTAGTTTATTTATGGGGATTGTTAGTTGAAATTATTCTCTGGAAAGAGGATGTTTTCAAAATGAAAATATTATCTTTAACAGTAAAAGTATTTTTTTTATCTTTGACTTGGGGTATTGGTGAATTGATACTTTCTCAAACACCTTTTTTTTGGATAGGTTTAGGAGAGAGTCTTATCCCAGGTGATATTTATCTTGCTGGTTTAGCAAGATGGATTGGTGCAAGTGGTTTATGCGTATTACAAATATTGATTGGATTTTGGATTTTTTATACTCAAGGTAGATGGGAAAGAAAACTTTACTTTAAAAAAATATTTCTTTTAGGACTTTTGTTTTTTATTTTCTTACATTTATTTGGAGGTTTAACAACTCCAATAAAAAGAAATTATGAATATCCAGTAGCTATTTGGCAAACTAATATACCAACAAGAGAAAAATTAAAAATAAATGATGAATTTATTGAAGAAAAGCTATCTATCGCTCAAAAGTATGCTATTTCAAACAAAGTGAAACTTCTTGTTGCTCCTGAAGGGACTCTAAATAGTAATTTTTATTTATCCAAAGGCTTTAAGGTTAATACCTTGGCAGGAGGTTTCAGAAATTTTAATAATGAGTTAAGAAGTTCTTTACTCGGATTTAAAATTGGAGATAAATCTTTTACCTCATTTATAGATAAACATAGACTTGTTCCATTAGGCGAAAAAACACCTAAATTTCTAGATAGTTTTTCAAGAGGATTATCGGCTGTAGGAGGAATTCAACCTGGCTCTGATTCAAGATTGTTTGATCCTAAATTTACACAACCTTTAGCAGTGGCTATTTGTTATGAAATTAGTGATGGATTGAAAATAAGAAAGGCTATTAATAGCGGTGCAAAACTAATAATAACTGCAGCAAATTTAGATCCCTATCCAACTAAGCTTTATAATCAATTCCTGTCTTTAGCAAGATTGAGAAGTATTGAAAATAAAAAAGATAATCTACTTGTATCAAACACTGGTCCTTCGGGTTTAGTAAAAGATGATGGGAAAATAATTCAACTTCTAGATTTAAATGTGGAGCAAAATAAAGTAGTTTCCCCTAATTTTTCATCCGACAAGACCTTCTATACAAAATTTGGAGATAAACCTATTTTGTTATTGTTTATATTTTTTATGGGATTAAATTTCTTTTGGAAAATTAATTAATTAATCCGCCACCTAATAAAATTTCTCCTTTATAAAAAACTGCAGCTTGTCCGGGTGTTACCGAACTTTGACTTTCTTCAAATAATAATTTAAATGTTTTAGTTGGATTATCTAAATTTTTCAAAGGGATTAAAGTTCCTTTTACTGGATGACTTCTATATCTGATTTGTGCTTCTACTTGTATCTCTTGCTCAGGTTCTTCGATTGAAACCCAGTTAACCTTAGTAATTATTGCTTCTTTATTAAAAAGATCACTTTTATCTGCTACATAAACTATGTTTTTTACCCTGTCTAAACTTTTTACATATAATGGTTCAGGCCAAGCGATGCCCAAACCTTTTCTTTGACCTACTGTAAAGTGCTGAATACCATTGTGCGTTCCAAGGACTTTCCCATTTACATGCACAATTTCTCCTTCATTGGGTTCAATGTGTTTGTCGATAAATCTCTGCATTGATCCATAATGCTCAACTAAACATAAATCTTGACTTTCTGGTTTTTGAGCAGTTCTAAGGCCTAATCTCAGGGCTTCCTTTCTTGTTTCTTCTTTTTTCATTTCACCAAGAGGAAATTCTAATCTGCTTAGTACTTCTTGTGAAAGAGAATAAAGAAAATAACTTTGGTCCTTGTTTTCGTCAGCACCTCTTAGAAGAAGGAAGTCCTTAAATACAAAGCTCTTGCAATCAAGTTTTTCAGCATAAGATGATTTTTTTACCCTTGCGTAATGTCCGGTCGCAATATAAGTAAAGTCTTTTTTGTTTATTGCGTAATTAAGCATCTCTTCAAACTTCACATTCTTGTTGCACATCGAACATGGAAGTGGAGTGAATCCTTTCTCATAGCTTTCAGTAGTTTTTTTAATTACCTCTCTTTCGAAAATTTCTCTTGAGTCTATTATTTTATGATTAATACCCAAATCTTCACAAAGTCCAGCAGCATCTACTAATCCTTCAGAACAACAGGAGCCTTGTCCTTTCATTAGCCAAAGAGTTAGTCCCTCAACATTCCAGCCTCTTTCTGCAAGTAGAGCAGCTGAAAGGGAACTATCTACGCCACCAGAAAGACCTACAATAATATTTTTCTTCTTTTTAGTTTTATCATTAGAAGAAAAAAAGTTCTCTAATTTTTTTTCCTTTTTTGTCTTTAACATGGGGGTTTAAATTTTTGAACAGTACTTAAATTGCTTTGTACTAATTATGAACGAAATTGTATGGCCAACAATTGACTCTAAACATTTAATTGTTGATTCAAAGCAAATGTTGATATTAGAGAAAGAAATGTTTTCTGATGGAATGCCTCAAGAAGCATTGATGGAAAAAGCTGGTATTCAAATTAGTAGATGGCTCTTGAAAAGGAAACCTCTTCTAAAGTATGGAATAACTGTTTTTATAGGTCCTGGGCATAATGGTGGGGATGGTGCAGTAATAGCTAGAGAGCTTTTTTTGAAGGGTTTTTTAGTAAAGGTATGGTGTCCATTCCCGATAAAAAAAACATTAACAAATAACCACCTTAATTATCTTACATCTATTGGGGTCACAAAATTAGTAGAGCTCCCTGATGCAAATGGTAAAGAACTTTGGATTGATGCTGTTTTTGGTAATAATCAAACAAGAAAAGTTGATAATAAATTAATTAAACTTTTTAATCAAAAATTTCATAACAAATATGGCAAGGTAATAAGTATTGATATTCCAACAGGATTATGTCCTGATAAAGGAGAGCCTTTTTTAAATAACGCAGTAAAGGCAGACCATACCTTGGCAATTGGTCTTAATAAGATTGGGTTGACGCAAGACTCTGCATTACCTTTTATTGGAGAATTGCACCATATAGATGTTGGTGTGCCTATTAGTAAACTTTACAAAGTTGATAAAAAGATTTTTAAGGTTACTTACAAAGATTTAAAAAATATTGATTTACCTTCTTTGCCAAGAAATTCCAACAAATATAAAAGAGGTAGAACATTATTAATAGCTGGAAGTGAAAAATATCCTGGTGCTGCATATTTAGCATTAAAAGGGGCGATATCAAGTGGAGCAGGCTATATCTCGGCAGTCCTGCCTGAGTTGGTTGCAGAGTCTATTTGGCAAGTTGCTCCAGAAATAGTTTTGAAGGATACTATGCAATCTAATCAAAATGGAAATGCATCTTTATTTAGTGCATTAAAAAATATTGATTTAAGTGAATTTGATTCAGTAGCTGTCGGCCCAGGAATAGGAATTGATAATGATGATTGGCACAAAGCAAAAGATATTCTCACTGGTTTTGAAGGATTATTGATCTTGGATGCGGATGCACTCAATAGAATTTCAGAATCTAAATTATGTTCAAAATTCTTCTTAGAGAGAAGATTTAAGACATGGATAACACCTCATAGCAAAGAATTTTCGAGATTATTCCCTAATATCAAATGCGAGACTAATGTTGAAAAAGCTCTTAATGCTGCGCAAGAATTTAACATAAGTGTTTTGTTAAAGGGAGCTAATAGCATAGTCGCTGACAATAAAAAGGCTTGGCAACTTTTTGGGACTGATTCACACACAGCTCGAGCTGGATTGGGTGATCTTTTATCTGGATTTATAGCTGGTAGTTCTGCGATTGATTTAACCTTTTGTAGAAACATAACAACAGATTTTTTTGCTAAATATGTACTTTTGCATTCATTTGCTGCATCAAAGTGCAAAAAAGGGTCAAATGCTTCCGCTATTGGTGACGAATTGTCAAAATTAATGCGAAATAGAAAAATGAGACAAATATCTTGAAAGAAACAATTTAAGAGAGTTATTTATAGTTTTAAACACATAAGTGTACAAATATAACTTGAAATCTGAAGCGCGCATTAAATATTTGGCTTTTTCTTTAAAAGTGTAGGAGAGTTTTAATACCTAAATTAGGTCAAAGTATGGTTTCATCATTACAAACACAGGCAGAACCTCCCAAAAGAAGAAGTAATGACCCAATTAGCTGGTATTTGCAGAATATCGGTAGAGTTCCTTTATTGACACCTTCCGAAGAGATTGAATTGGGTAACCAAGTTCAAAAGATGATGATTCTTACAGAAGATGGACAATTAAATGAAAGGACTAATGAATTTACAATTCAGCAAAAAAGAACAATAAAAATTGGTCGAAGAGCTAAAGAAAGAATGATGAAAGCTAATTTAAGATTGGTTGTCAGTGTTGCAAAAAAATATCAAGGTAAAGGACTGGAACTTCTTGATTTGGTACAGGAAGGTTCTCTTGGGTTGGAGAGGGCTGTTGAAAAATTTGATCCGACAAGGGGATATAAGTTTTCTACTTACGCTTTTTGGTGGATTAGACAGAGTATGACAAGAGCAATTGCATGCCAATCAAGAACAATCCGTTTGCCTGTTCACTTAAGTGAAAGGTTAGCTTCTATTAGAAAAGTTAGTAGAGATTTAGCTCATAAACTTGGCGCTATGCCCAGCAGGATTGAAATTGCAGAAGCGATGGAAATTGATGTAGAAGAATTGGATTCAGTTTTGAGACAAGCCTTATCGACAAGTAGTTTAGATGCTCCAGTAAATGGTGATGACGGCAGAAGTTTTTTAGGTGATTTAATTGCTGATAGTAATAATGAAGAACCTTTGGACCAAGTTGAACAAAAAATGCATCAAGAGCAACTTGGTAAGTGGTTAAGTCATTTGAGCGAGCAAGAACAACATGTTCTCAAATTAAGATTTGGACTTGATGCAAATGAGAGGCACACACTTGCTGAAATAGGAAGATTACTAGAAGTTTCTAGAGAAAGAGTAAGACAAGTTGAACTTAAGGCACTGAGAAAATTAAGGAATTTAACAAGGAAATTACCAAGCGGTATTTAATCTAATCTTCTGCCCAAATATATTTGGTTAATTCTTCTGAAGGGGGTTCGGGAGCTTCAATAGCATTTTTAACTGACTCCGATATCTCTGTATCAATTTTTTTTTCAATAATTTTTAGTTCTTCTTCAGTTGCGAATTTACCGTCAATAATTTCTTTGGCTAATTTCTTAATAGGATCTCTTTTTCCCCAAAACTCCTTTTCTTTTTCAGACCTTAATTCATCTGGATCTGCGAGAGAATGTCCTCTATATCTGTAAGTCAAACATTCTAAAAGTGTGGGACCTTCTCCCGCTCTAGCACGCTCAATTGCTCTTTGTGCTGCTCCTCTAACTGCTAATACATCCATTCCATCAACTTCCTCGCCGTGCATACCAAAAGCAGACGCTTTTCTCCAGATTTCAGGATTACTAGTAGCTCTATCGTGAGCCATACCAATAGCCCATTTATTATTTTCAACAACAAAAATTATTGGTAATTTCCATAACTGGGCCATATTTAAACATTCAAAAAACTGCCCATTATTGCAAGTCCCATCCCCAAAGAATGCTGCAGTTACTGCATCACTATTACTATTACCAGCAACTTCCTTTTTGTATTTACTTGAAAAGGCTGCCCCTAAGGCAACTGGAATTCCTTCTCCAATAAATGCATATCCTCCGAGTAAGTGATGCTCGCTTGAAAATAAGTGCATGGATCCACCTCGGCCTTTGCTACAACCAGTAGCTTTACCAAAAAGTTCACTCATTACTTCAAATGAGGGGACCCCCGCACTTAGTGCATGAACATGATCGCGATAAGTACTACAAAACCAATCATGTTTCTTTTTCATGGCGCCAATTACTCCAGTGCTTATTGCCTCTTGACCGTTATATAGATGAACGAAACCAAACATTTTTCCCCTGTAATACATTTCTGCACACTTATCTTCAAACCTACGACCAAGCGTCATGTCTTCATAAAGAAATAATCCGGTTTCTCGATCTAATTCGGCTTTTTTTATCTCTTGAAGATTTGAGATTCTCTCTACGTGTGTTTCCAAGAAAATACCTTAACGAAGTTTTGATTTGTTAACATTCTAAGCTGTGAAGGGCGATTTTAATGATTTTTTTTAATAACTCTGTAAGACCTTGTGAAAAAAAAAATTAACTTGATAAAATTTATCTAAGAATTTTCAATAGGATATTTGTTTGGAACTCCCTTTAGACCATTTTCGTTTAATTGGCGTAAGCCCCTCTGCAACTTCTGAGGAAATATTAAGGGCGTTTCAATTACGGTTAGATAAAACACCCAATGAAGGTTTTACTTATGAAGTTTTAACCCAAAGATCTGAGTTGCTTCGCCTCACTGCTGATCTACTTACAGATCCAGAAAGCAGAAGAGAGTACGAAAATTTGATATTAAATGGGAATTCTGGATTGGATTTTTCCTCAAATAGAGAAGTAGCAGGATTAATACTTCTTTGGGAATCGGGTTCACCAAAAGAAGCTTTTAAAATCACGAGAAAAGCATTGCAGCCCCCACAAACTCCAGCTTTAGGAAGTAGTAGAGAAGCTGATTTAACATTATTGGCTGCTTTAACAGCCAGAGATTCTGCAATTCAAGAACAACAGCTTAGATCCTATTCAAACGCAGCAGATTTTTTACAAGAAGGTATACAACTTCTTCAAAGAATGGGAAAGCTTGGAGAGATAAGAAAAGAACTTGAAGAAGACTTAGTTGCTTTGCTTCCTTACAGGATCCTAGATCTACTTAGTAGGGATCTAAATGATCAAGAGTCTCATAAGAAAGGCTTAAATATGTTGGAAAATTTAATAATCAAAAGAGGTGGTTTAGAAGGTAATAATAAATCTGAATATAAAGATTATTTAAATCAGCAAGAGTTTGAAGCTTTTTTTCAACAAATAAAGCCATATTTGACAGTGCAAGAACAGATTGATTTGTTTCTTGAATTACAAAAAAGAGGATCATTAGAAGCAGGATTTTTAGCTTTTCTATCTTTAACAGCTATTGGTTTCTCGAGAAGGAAGCCAGAAAAATTATTTGAAGCGAGGAGAATTTTAAAGAAACTAAATTTATCCGGTCTTGATTCAATGCCTTTAGTTGGTTGTTTAGATTTGCTTTTAGCTGATATTGACCAGTCCTCTGCAAGGTTTTCAAGTAGTTCTGATGAAAATTTACGAGATTGGCTTAATAGTTATCCTGGAAATAAGTTAGAAGCGATATGTATTTTCTGTAAAAATTGGTTAGAGAATGATGTTTTAGTTGGATATAGAGATATTAACTCAAAAGAGGTGGATTTAGATTCTTGGTTTGAAGATAGGGAAATTCAAGAATTTATTGAAAAATTAGAAAAGAAATCGAATAAAATTTCAATTAGGTCCAATCTTCAGAACCAACAGATTGAGGAGGAATACTCCACAAAAACGACTGAAGACTTTGATAATTTATTAGGTAATATTGATGAAAGGAGACTACCTTGGCCTGGTGGTATAAAACAAGATTATGAAAAAGTTGAGATCAAAGAAAACGAATTTAATGAGGAGTACTTTAAGAAAAAACCAATAGAGTTTTATAATTTTTTAATTGAAAAAATTGCCGAATTAAAGTTTAGTTTTGGGGAATTCCTGAATAATAAAGAGTTTATTAATCGGTCACCTTATTTAATCTATATTTATGCATTTTTGATTTTATTTGCATTTGGTATTGGTATTGGATTTTTAAGAAATAATTTAAAAAAATCAATTCAGGATGATGCTATTACTGAAAAACCTTTAATTGCCATAGATAAAAAACAAAATATTAGTGAGAAAGATATTATTCAAGAAATAAAAAAAAATCCTTCAAGCAAATTGAATTCTATTCCTGAGAAATCTACTTCAATTATTTCCCATGAATTCAAAGAACTTAATTCCCCTTCACCTTCTCTGGAAGATATTAGATATTTGATTAATGGATGGCTTCTAAGTAAAAGTGATTACTTGGCGGGAAAGAGTGAAATTAATCTTTCTAAAATTGTTAGTAAAGGTTTGATTGATCGAACAATCGAAGAAAGACAGAACGATATCAAGAAGGGAATTTATAAGGAAATTAATTCTCAAATAAGTAAGATTGATTTGGAATCGCAATCTTCATCTCGGATAGTTGTTTTAGTAGAAATGAGTTATTTAGAGAGAATAGTAAAGAATTCTGGAAAATTTGTTAATGAAACATCATTAAATCCCCTCAAAGTTAAATATATTTTGGGCTTTTCAAATAAATCATGGAAATTGGTTGATTTCGTGAGCGGCCTGTAATAACAAACTTCAAGATCATCTATAATAATTAAAATTACTTTTTAATAATGTTTGATGAACTCTCGTCACGCTTTGAAGACGCAGTAAAGGGTTTAAGAGGCGAAGCAAAAATTAGTGAAAATAATATTAACGATGCCTTGAAGGAGGTAAAAAGAGCGCTACTTGATGCAGACGTTAGTTTGTCTGTAGTAAAAGATTTTATATCAGATGTCAAAGATAAAGCTATTGGAGAAGAAGTAGTTAGGGGTGTAAACCCAGGTCAAAAATTTATAGAAGTTGTAAATAAAGAATTGATTAACATTATGGGGAATGAAAATTCTCCATTAAATGAAAATGAAAATAGTCCTACAGTCATTTTGATGGCTGGACTTCAGGGAGCGGGTAAAACAACTGCAACAGGAAAATTAGGACTTTATTTAAAGGAAAAAGATAAAAAAGTTCTTTTGGTGGCTGCAGATATTTATCGACCAGCAGCTGTAGAACAGCTTAAAACACTGGGAAGTCAATATGAATTGGAAGTTTTTTCAGCTAAAGAAAAAAATAGCAAACCTGAAGAAATAGCAAAGGATGCATTGAATTTTGCTAGTGAAAATAATTTTAATTCGATAATTATTGATACCGCAGGAAGACTGCAAATTGATGATTCCATGATGAGTGAAATGGTTCGAATTAAAGAAGTTTCTAACCCTGATGAAGTTTTGCTTGTTGTTGATTCAATGATCGGGCAAGAAGCTGCGGACTTAACAAAGTCATTTCATGAAAAAGTTGGAATTTCAGGGGCCATATTAACTAAGTTGGATGGAGACTCAAGAGGAGGTGCTGCTTTATCTATAAGAAAAATAAGTGGAAAACCAATCAAATTTATAGGTGTAGGAGAAAAAATAGAGGCACTGCAACCATTTCATCCAGAGAGAATGGCCAGCAGAATTTTAGGCATGGGAGATGTATTGACACTTGTTGAAAAAGCTCAAAAAGAAGTTGAACTTGCTGATGCAGAATCGATGCAAAAGAAACTTCAAGAAGCGACATTTGATTTTAATGATTTTGTTAAGCAAATGAGATTAATTAAAAGGATGGGATCACTTGGTGGATTAATTAAATTGATTCCTGGAATGAATAAAATCGATGCTGGAATGATAAGAGATGGAGAAGATCAACTTAAGAAAATAGAATCTATGATCTCTTCAATGACTCTTGAGGAAAAACAAAAACCTGAGGTTCTTGCTGCTCAGCCTTCAAGAAGACAAAGGATAGCTCAGGGTAGCGGTTATGAAGCAAAAGATGTAGATAAAGTATTAGCTGATTTTCAAAGAATGAGAGGATTTATGAAACAAATGTCGAACGGAGGAATGCCAGGAATGGGCGGAATGCCAGGAATGGGTGGAATGCCAGGAATGGGTGGAATGCCAGGAATGGGTGGAATGCCAGGAATGAGTGGTAATAAACCGATGAAAAAACAAAAAAATAATAAGAAGAAAAAAGGGTTTGCTGATTTATAGTTTCTAAATTTTTACCTTTCAATGATATTATTATTAAAAACGAATTAATTTAAGATGATTAAACTGCGCCTTAAGCGCTTTGGAAAGAAAAAAGAGGCAAGTTTCAGAATTGTTGCATGCAATAGTACTTCCAGAAGAGATGGTAGACCTCTACAAGAACTTGGTTTTTATAACCCAAGAACTAAAGAAACCAGGCTTGACACAGAAGCTTTAAGAACAAGACTTACTCAGGGTGCTCAGCCAACTGATGTTGTGAGATCTTTATTAGAAAAAGGCGGTTTATTAGAAAAAAAAGAAAGACCTTCTATCGCAATTGGTAAAGCAAAGTTAGAGAAGGAAAAATTAGCTAAGGTTAAAACTAAAGACGAAGAAAATGATACAAGTAAAGCTGAAAGCGAGATTAATGAAGCTGAAAGCTAGTGATTTGATAAATTTTTATTCAATAACTAGATGAAGGAAGTTTCCAAAACTGGTCACTTCAAAATAGACTTGCCAAGCTCTGATGCTGCTACAGCATTATCAGGCCCAGGTAATTCTTTCTTAAAAAAGTTTGAGTCCTTAACAGGAGTTTCTTTAACAATAAGAGGCCTACAACTTGAGATGAACGGTGTTATATCCAAAATTGAAAGAGCCTCAGCTCTGGTAGAGCTAACAAGACCAATTTGGGAACAAGGGTTAGAAGTTCCAGAGGTAGATCTTAAAGCGGCTTTAAGCTCTCTAAATATGGGAGAGTCATCTTCACATGCTGAACTTGGGAAAAAAGTTCTTGCGCGTTCCAAAGAAGGAAGATATTTAAGACCAAGAACTATAAGGCAAAAAGAATATGTTGAATCAATTGAAAACTTTGACCTTACATTTGCGATTGGTCCAGCTGGAACTGGCAAGACATTTTTAGCAACTGTTTGCGCGGCACGATTATTGAACGAGAAAAAAATTGAAAAAATTGTTTTAACCAGACCAGCTGTAGAAGCTGGCGAAAGTTTGGGATTTCTACCTGGTGATTTACAACAAAAAGTAGATCCGTATTTAAGACCCCTTTTTGATTCTTTACATAGTATTTTTGGGTTTGATAGAACAAATTCGTTAATCGATAAGGGAATTATTGAAGTTGCGCCTTTAGCATTTATGAGAGGCAGAACCTTAGATAACTCAATGGTGATCTTGGATGAAGCACAAAATACTACTTGCTCTCAAATGAGAATGTTTTTAACCAGATTGGGTGATAGATCAAAAATGGTTGTAAACGGAGATATTACACAAATTGATTTAAAAAAAGATCAGGAAAGCGGCCTCATCGAAGCATCGAGAATTTTCTCTGAAACTCAAGGTATAAAATTTTGTTATCTAACTATTGAAGATGTAGTTCGTCATCCTTTAGTTCAGAAAATTATTGAGGCTTATCAATAACTTTATAACTCTGGAGATCCGTACCCTGAAATTTTAAAAATCGAGTAGAATAAGATCATGTTTAAAAAAGAAAATGCCAGCAAGTAGTAATTTCAATCAAGCTATTCGTGAAGCACAAACTAGTTCAATTGTTGGACCTAATGTTGTTCAAAAAGCTTTACCTTACGTAGGTGGAGGTATGGTTCTAACTTCATTAGGCGTTTTAGCAGGTGTATCACTTATAGCAACAAATCCTGGGCTTTTCCAGCCTCTCTCCATAGTTGCATTAATTGCAGAATTAATTTTGTTTTTTATAGCCACAAGTGCTGCAAATAATGCAAATAATGCAAAGGCTTTGCCTTTATTAACAGGCTTTAGCTTGTTAACGGGATTCACCTTAAGTGGAATAGTTGCATTAGCAATAGGGACAATTGGTATTGGTTCTGTTGGAACAGCTGCCTTAGCTACAGGTATAACTTTCGTTATCGCTTCTTATACTGGTCAAAGAATGAGTGATAGTGTTGGTCAAGCACTAAGTGGAGTAGTTGGTCTTGGGTTGATAGGACTGCTTATAGCAATGTTTGTCCAATTAATTGGAGGATTCTTTGCTCCGGGAGTTTTTGGAGGTTCAGGACTCGAATTGATAATTGCAGGATTTGGAACTGTCTTATTCGTTGCAATGTCATTTGTCGATTTCTATACAATGCCAAGAAGATATAATGATGATCAGTATCTTGCAGGGGCTTTAGGTATGTATCTAACTTATATCAATCTTTTTGTTTTTATATTGAGATTAATGATTGCACTACAAGGCGGTGGAAGAAGAGACTAAATTTATTAAGTAAATATCTAACCTAAAGCGTAGATTTGTTTCTACGCTTTTTTAATGGGCGATATCAAGAATTTGTTTTTTTATAAATTCCTTTTGCTCTGAGTCATACTTTACTGAATTGTCAAAACTATTGCCCATATCATCTAAGTCCTTAAGGACCTGATTAACAGACTTTGTAACTGACTTAGTTTCTAGCAGTCTTAAAATAGCCTTACACCTATCTGAAATGTTTTCTGATGTTATCTCATATTCATGATTATTATCTCTTCGATGAATAATAATTTGAGCGGAACTCATTATTAAATTTTTTACTACTATTTCTGTAACAGCATCACCACCTTCGTTCAGTTTGTAAATTAGTGAAAAAGGAAGTTTATCTAACAAAAAACAATCTTTATCTGATAGAGCGTATGCAAAAAATCCTCTAAGTCCATTTCTTGTTTTAGTTAGCTCAGCGATTCTATCTGCTAAAACCTCTTCGCTGAGTAAATCTTCACCCCACTCTTTGCACCATTGTGCGGATATGTTTATTGCTTGCGTGAACGAAGCTTCTTTTAAATTTATGGTTTTTTTTTCCATTTTTGATCAGAATTTTATTATTGATGCATTAAAAGTCTTTGGCTAATTATAGATCTGGGTTTGTAACTTTACTAGGAAGGCCAAATGTGGGTAAATCCACTTTAATAAATAAATTGATTGGAGAAAAAATAACAATTACTTCTCCAATAGCGCAAACTACTAGAAATAAATTAAAAGGAATACTTACTACAGACAATGGGCAAATAATATTTGTGGATACGCCAGGTGTTCATAAACCTCATCATCGACTTGGAGAGATATTAGTAAAAAACGCAAAATCTGCAATTAATGGAGTTGATATGGTAATTTTTGTAATTGATTCAAGTGAAAAACCTGGTAGAGGTGATGAATATATTTTGAACTTTCTACTCGCAAATAAAACTGAGTTTTTTGTTGCATTAAATAAGTGGGATTTGGTTAATAAAGAATTTAGGAATTTACGATTAAATCAATATAGAAGATTTTTTGGAATTAATAGAAACTTTCAAGTTGTAAGTGCTTCTCAAGGAGAAGGATGTTCTGAACTTGTGGATATGGCTCTTAATTTTCTTCCTGAGGGACCAAAACTTTATGGCGAAGAGACTATTTGCGACCAACCATTAGATAACTTATTATCTGATTTAGTAAGAGAACAGGTATTAAAAAATACAAGAGAAGAAGTACCTCATAGTGTCGCAGTAAAGATAGAAAAGAGAGAGGAAATGAAAAGGAAAAATGGAAAAGTTTTTACAGCTATTTTGGCTACTATTATTGTTGAAAGGTCCACTCAAAAAGGCATTCTTATTGGAAAGAAAGGTTCAATGTTAAAAATGATTGGTCAGGCAGCAAGGTCAAATATGTCAAAATTAATTGATGGTCCAGTTCACCTAGAGTTGTTTGTGAAAGTTGTTCCAAATTGGAGAAAAAAAGAATCAAGGTTAATTGAGTTTGGTTTTGAGGAAGAATTCTAGATGAGTGGTTTTAATTTTGATGTAATTACATTGTTCCCTAAAGCTTTTGAATTAATAAATAATTTAGGGGTCATAACAAGAGCTCTAGATAAGAATTTGATTGATGTAAATTTACATGATTTAAGAGAATATGGAGAAGGTTCTTACAGACAAGTAGATGATAAGCCTTATGGAGGAGGAGCAGGTATGGTATTAAAACCTGAACCTATTTATAAGGCATATGAATCAATTAGAAAATCACCTAAAAGTAAAACTTTGCTGATGACCCCTCAGGGTAAAGTTTTAAAGCAAAAGGATCTTGCGCGGTGGTCCACTTTGGATCAAATAATAATTATTTGTGGCCAATATGAAGGTTTTGATGAAAGGATTAGATATTTAGCTGACGAAGAGATATCGATAGGCGATTATGTACTTTCTGGAGGTGAAATACCTGCTATATCAATAATTAATGGTTTGACTAGGTTATTACCAGGGACTCTTGGTGATCCAGACTCCTTAGTCGATGAGAGTCATAATTCCTCTTTATTAGAATATCCTCAATATACAAGGCCTTTAACTTTCAAAGATATGAAAGTGCCAGATATTTTAGTGAGCGGTAATCATGAAGAGATTAAATCGTGGAGAAGAAGAAAAAGTTTTGAAAGAACATTGGAGAGAAGAAGTGACTTAATTTCAAATGAAAACTACAAAAAATCCCCACAAAGTAAGAGAATAATAAAAGAAAATAATCAATTCATGAAATTTAGAATAGGTAATGGATACGATATTCACAGGCTAGTAGAGGATAGAGATTTAATTATTGGAGGTGTAAAATTGCATCACCCTGAAGGTTTAGGATTGGATGGGCATAGTGATGCTGATGTTTTAAGTCACTCAATAATGGATGCATTATTAGGAGCTCTTTCGTTGGGCGACATAGGAAAGTATTTCCCCCCATCTGATGAAAAATGGAAAAATGCTGATAGCTTGTTTTTGTTATCAAAAGTAATTGACTTGATAAGACAAGATGGTTGGCAAATAAATAATATTGATAGTGTTCTTGTTGCTGAAAGGCCAAAAATCATGCCACATATAAAACTAATGAAAAAAAACATTTCTGAAATTTTAAATATTGAAGAAAATTTAATTGGGATTAAAGCAACCACGAATGAAAAATTGGGTCCAGAAGGGAGAGAAGAGGGTATAAGTTGCCATTCAGTAGTTCTTCTTGAGAAAAAATGAGATTTAATTTAAATTTGAATAAAAAAATTCAAAGATTTTGTTTATTATTAATTTGCTTAGTAGTTTTAATTTTTCAATCTGATATTCCCAATTTAAAAGCTCTTACAATGGATAATTTTCAAAGTGAAATGGTCATAGAGGAATTAAGACTTAAAGTACCTGCTGATGTAAAAGCAGCTTGGCTAAATGCGGAAAAAGAAATATGGGAGCCTTGGTTATCTTCTCAAGATGGTTTTTTGGGTAGACAATTATTTTGGGATAAAGAAAAAGAAGAAGCTTTAATATTAGTAAATTGGAAAAGTAAGAAATTATGGAAAAGCATACCAATGTCAGAAGTAAATGTAGTTCAACAAAAATTTGAAGATAATGTTAAAGCTGCTCTAAATGTAGGCGATAATCCTTTTGAATTGATTTATGAGGGAGAATTAGATAAACAAAGATGAATTTTGATATCAAGTTTGATTTTCAAAGAAGAGATAGGCTTGGACTCATTGAGGCTATTTGGGGGCAAGATAAGAGTATCGACCAATTAGAAAGATTATGTAGAAATGTATTAAGTAAAAATGAGGTTGTTTTCATTACTAGGATTAATAGTGAAAAGGCTAATTATCTTTTAGATTTGTATGATGATGCACGATTCCATGAAGAAGCAAATTGCCTAACAATTGGAAAAAATTTTAATAAAATAATTACTCATAAAAAAGTTGCCATTATTTCAGGCGGCTCAAGCGATTTGGCCGTAACACTTGAAGCACAATTAGCTCTCGAAATTTATGGAGTGAATTGTCAATCTTTTATAGATGTCGGAGTAGCGGGACTTCATCGATTGATGAGTCAGTTAGAAGAAATTAATAAATATGATGTATTAATAGTTTGTGCTGGAATGGAAGGCGCTTTGGCAACAGTTGTGGGCGGATTGTTGGCTCAACCGATAATTGCAGTACCTGTCTCAGTGGGATACGGCGTTAGCAAGGATGGAGAAACTGCTTTAAATAGCATGTTGTCAAGCTGTTCTCCGGGCATTGCAGTTATGAATATAGATAATGGATACGGAGCAGCAATGGCGGCTCTCAGAATTATTAAAAGTATTTCCTAAATAATCACTTTTTTTCTATTTCTAAAAGGCTTTCTATCCATAAATTTAGTTGTTTTGATAGCATTCCTTCTTCTCTCATTTTGATTGCTTTTATTACGACTTCTGTATTTACCCACTCTGGAAATCTTTTCGGCATTTATTTTTATATTAAGTAATTTTAATTTGGTACAAATTTTTATAAAAACAAGTTCTAAGTAACAAATTTAATCTTTTATGTTTGATTTTGTACCTAATCTAGACAGCTCAGATGAGGTATGTTCACTTTCTACATTTTTTAATCTTTCAATCAACTCGGAGAGATCTTTATGTGCTAACTCCCCATTTTGCTCCCATTTTAGCGACCTTGAGTTGCTATCAATTTTTTCTTTCATTGTTAAATTTAAGTATTAAAAATATAAAACGAAAATGGGAGAAATTTGGTTATTGTTTCAAGCCTAAACTTAAAAAAATATGAAGATTTTTATTACTTTAAAAATTTTTCTTTTATCCGCCACCAACTATTGAAACAATTTCTAAATTATCGCCATCTTTAAGCTTCACTTTTTCCCATTTCATTGAATTTATAATTAAATTATTTAATTCCACTACAATTGTGTTTGGTTTATATCCCATATGGTGAAGAGCTGTAGATAGTAGAGCATTTTCTTTATCAAGTTCTATTTTTTTTTCTTCTCCATTAACTCTAATTTTCATGAGACAACTTTTTTAGAATCATCATAGCGTCTTCTTTAGGATCTTCAGAATTCATTAATTCCGAAACTAATGCAACTTTTTTAAACCCATTTCTTTTTAAATATGAAATATTATTTGACTTGATTCCTCCAATAGCAAACCAAGGAATATTTAAATCCTTTGTTAATGTTTTGATATTTTCAATACCTAAAGGTATTTTATTCTTTTTTGTTGTAGTTTCAAATACTGGCCCTATCCCTAAGTAATCACAACCCTCCTTAAGAGCATTTGAAATATCAATTGCATTATTTGCACTTATACCAACAATTTTTGAATATCCTAATAGTTTTCTTGCGGTTTTTAAATCTAAATCGTCTTGACCAAGATGAATCCCATCAGCGTTAGATGCTAGAGCTATATCAATTCTATCGTTAATGATAAACAAAGAATTATATCTTTTACATAGATTTTTAATTTGAATTGCTTCTTGAAGATGATCTTGATCAGTTCCCGTTTTAAATCTATGTTGAATAATTCTTACTCCAGCAATTAAAATCTCTTCTATTATTTCTAATAGATTGTCTTTTGGATCTGTTATTACATATAAGTCATTTTCTTTTAATATTTCCTCCGACTTCTTAAGCTTGCTATAACTCAACAAGTCAATTTCAATAGTATAAATTTCATATCTAATTTCAGAAGCAATTTTTGAAAGCTCATGATTCTGCAGCCTTGAGAATTCTTCTATGACTCGTAATGCTTCTTGTACTCTGGCTGAATTAGAACTTATAATTTGCTCAGAAGTATTTCTGTTGAATTGCTCTTGATGACTCAATCCTTTACATTTGTCCTCAATGTGATTTCTAGATTGTTTATAAACTTCTAAATGATTTTTTCCTAAAATTTGTCTAAAATTTTTAATCTTTTCAACATATTTTTCTTTGCCTAGGCCAAATCTAGCCCAATCCTCTAATACTCTTAGTCCTTCTCTGGCTCTATCTAGATTAGCGTCAATAATTTGATAAATTCTTAAATCTTCGACTTTAGGATTGGAATTCAGCATTTGTAATTTATTTTTTGTAGTTTTTAAAAATTTTCAGAGCATTATCTCTATCTTTTTTAATTTGATTAGAAAGTTGATCTATATTTTTGAACTTGATTTGAGATCTAAGTTTTTCAACTGGTTCAACAGATAGATTTAAACCATATAGATCGATATCTTTATTTATTAAATGAACTTCAACTGCAGAAGGCAATAAAGGATTTATTGTTGGTTGAGAGCCAAGATTCATAACAGATTCAATTTTTTTGTTGGAATCTTCTATGGTTGTCCAAGATGCGTAAACTCCTTCTCCAGGTAAAAATTTTCTGCCATCTATTTCAAGATTTGCGGTAGGCCATCCTATACTTTTTCCAATTCCTTTGCCTTTAACAACTTTTCCATTAAAACTATAAGGCCTATTAAGAATTTTGAAAGCATTTTTCAGATCACTTTTCTCTAATAGATCTCTTATTCTGCTGCTGCTGATTCTACCTTCCTTGTCTTCTAAAATTGGAATAATTTTTAGCTTAATATCAGTATCCTTAATCATATTTTTTATTGTATTTATATCTCCACTTCTTCTGAAACCAAATTTAAAGTTAGCACCTACAGAAATGTTTTTTGCTTGTAATTGATTTATCAAAATATCTCTTACGAACATTTCGGCACTTAATTTGGATAGTTCCATATCAAAAGGAATCAGAACTAATTGTTCAATCCCCAGATCTTCAAGAATAGATAGTTTTTCATTAGGGAGATCAAGTCTAAGACGCATCTCTTTGTAAAGAACTTCTCGGGGATGAGGCCAGAAGCTTGCAATTGTTGGGGTATATTGATTTTCTTCAACTACACTTTTTATTAATTCTCTGTGGCCAGCATGAAGGCCATCAAAACTTCCAATAGCTATTGAGGTGGGATTCTTAACTTCAGATGGCGATATTAAAGAGATCAAAAGATTACGTGCAATTTTATGATTTTAGTGGCAAATTTGGATTGATTACAGTTTATTCAATCAAATGAATGTCTGACAAAATGGATTTTCAGTCCCTTTCATTTGGAATGCGGCGCATAGGATGGATACGCTTTTGGGTTCAGTCCATTTTAGGTGTTGTTGTTGCAGCTGTTTTGCTTTTTTCAAATGTTGTAAATAACAGCGAAGGGCAGCTTGGCTTAGCTCCTGGTCTATCACTTACAACAATATCCCTGATTTTACTACTTTTTAGTCTTTGGCAAGGTTGGTTAATAGTTAGAGCAGGAAGAGCAATTGCAAGCAACGCAAGACCCTCAAGAGGACAAACCGGTAAATTGATAAAACGAGGACTAATAGTTGATTTATTTGGAATTTTGTTTGGATTAATTGGATATCAAGCTCTTATGGGAGCCTTATTCATACAAGCATCCTCTCAAACTACTGGACAATTGATAACAGCGACATCTGATATCCCAATTACTGGTCTTGAAATATTATCAGTTCTCAGTAACACGCAAGTTATCGCTGCTCATTTTTTTGGACTTTGCTTTTCTTTATGGCTTTTAAGAAGTATTTACAAATGAATTATTAATTTTAGGTAAGTCATCTAAATTACCTCTCCAAAATAAATCTGGTTCTACAGGTGTAAGAGATATTTTATTTTCTTGTATTTGAGATACATCGCTAGGCCAATTCTTAGGACCGTAACCTTTCGATTTAAGATCTAAAACAACTTCTCCTGCTAACCAATAATAATCATCACCCCTCGGGTCTTCTCTTTTGGAAAATTGATTTTTATATTTTCTTACCGATAATCTTGTCCAGGATAATTCTTTTATCTTGTTTTTTTCGCAGGGGGGTATGTTCAAATTTAATAAAAGTGAAGTTGGCCAACTATCGTTAATTGCTTGTTCGGCAATATTCATTGCAATTTCTCCAGCAAATTCAAAATTTTTCCATTTAAAACTAGCCACACTTATTGCCATTGAAGGAACATTTTCTAAAGTTCCTTCCATAGCTGCAGCGACTGTGCCTGAACAAAAAATATCTGTCCCTAAGTTGGGTCCGTGATTTATTCCGGATAGTACCAGATCAGGTTTATGATCCAAGAGTTCAGATAGTGCTAATTTGACACAATCAGCAGGTGTGCCGGAACATCCCCAAGCTTCTATACCCTCTCCAAATAATTCGTCAGCTTTTTCCACTCTTAATGGGGATTGCAAAGTAAGACCATGACCAGTAGCTGATCTTTCTTGGTCAGGACATACTACTTTTACCTTATGTCCTCTTTTTTGGGCTGATTTTGCTAAAGCTCTTATCCCCGCTGCGAAAACACCATCATCATTGCTAATTAATATATTTAACGGTTTCATTAATCAAGAAATTTTATTTATGGACGATATTTAAGTAAAATAAAGCAATACTTATTTTTACTATATCAGTGAGTCAAATTGAATCATTAAGTCAAATTGAGGAAAAACTAAATAATCTTTCTCTAACAGCAAAAAATAATATAGATAATTCTAATACTCATGAAGAACTGGATCAATTGAGAGTTTCCTTGCTAGGGAAAAAAGGTGATTTATCATTTATTTTGAAAACAATGGGTCAATTATCTGCTACCGATAGACCAATTATTGGCCAGAAGGCAAATTTAATAAAGATAAATTTGCAAGAACTAATAACTGAAAGAAAAAATAAACTAAATAGCGAAGCCTTAGATAAAAAGATTAAAAAAGAAAAAATTGATGTAACTATCCCTTCAATTGGAACACCCCCTGGGAATAAACATCCTTTGATTTCAACTCAAGACGAAATAATAGATATATTTTGTGGTTTAGGATATTCAGTTGAAAGTGGCCCTGAAATAGAAACTGATTTTTATAATTTTGAGTCTCTCAACATACCCAAAAATCATCCCGCAAGAGATATGCAGGATACTTTTTACTTAGATGAAAATCGACTTTTAAGGACCCATACTTCTCCTGTTCAGATAAGGTTCTTAGAGAAGAATCCTCCTCCAGTAAGAATTATTGCTCCCGGGAGAGTCTATAGGAGAGATGCAGTAGATGCTACTCATTCCCCTGTATTTAATCAGGTTGAGGTTTTATGTATCGATCAAGACATTAATTTTAGTCATTTAAGAGGAACAGTTCTTACATTTTTAAAGGCCTTTTTTGGAGATATTCCTGTAAGATTTAGAGCTAGTTATTTCCCATTTACTGAACCTTCAGCAGAAGTAGACGTCCAGTGGAAAGGTAAATGGTTAGAAGTAATGGGTTGCGGAATGGTTGATCCAAAGGTCTTAGAAAAATTAGGAATTGATTCTGAGAAATGGACTGGTTTTGCAGCAGGATTAGGAGTTGAGAGATTTTGTATGGTTAGACATCAGATCGACGACATCAGAAAATTTTATACAAATGATATTAGATTCTTAGAACAGTTCTAATAGTATTTAATTTTTAAATTAGGATTGTCCAACAAATTAGTTTAAGATAGTCCTAGTTTTAATTTTTTGATTGGTACGTAAAGCAGGACTAATCGTTAATGATGGAAAGGAACTAGCTGTTCAAACTGCAACTTCTGTTCAAAAAAAATTGGAAAAATCTAATTTTGAAGTTGTAAGAGTTAGTAGCTCTGGAGGGATGGTTGGTTTCGCAAATCCTGATCAACATGTACGTCCTTTGGGATATACGAATTGTGTTCCTGAGGGGTTTGATTCATCAATGGAATTTGCAATTGTTCTTGGCGGAGATGGGACTGTACTTTCTGCCGCAAGGCAAACGGCACCTGCTAAAATTCCAATTCTTACAATAAATACTGGTCATTTAGGATTTCTTGCGGAAGCTTACTTATCTAACCTAGATGAGGCTATAGATAAAATAATTGCTGGAAATTGGGATATTGAAGAAAGAACTTGCTTTATCATTAGCGTAATGAGGAATGATCAGAGGAGATGGGAGTCTCTTTGCCTTAATGAGATGGCTCTTCATAGAGAACCCCTAACAAGTATGTGTCACTTTGAAATTTCTATAGGTCGACATGCTCCTGTGGATATTTCAGCTGATGGAGTAATTTTATCTACTCCAACTGGTTCTACCGCCTATTCTCTAAGTGCTGGAGGACCAGTTATCACACCTGATTGTCCAGTAGTGCAATTAACTCCAATTGCTCCACATTCATTGGCATCTAGGGCATTGGTTTTTAATGATTCAGAGCCAGTAACTGTTTTTCCTGCAACTCCTGAAAGATTAGTAATGGTTGTTGATGGCAATGCTGGTTGTTATGTTTGGCCTGAAGATAGGGTTTTAATAAGAAAAAGTAAACATTCAGTAAAATTTATTAGACTTGACGATCACGAATTTTTCCAAGTTTTAAGAAATAAACTTGGTTGGGGTTTACCCCATGTGGCTAAACCTGAGAAATAACAATTATTTGAATTTATTTTTTTCCTTTTAATAGAAAAACAGGATTATTTGGTTCTAGTCTCATTCCCTCAGCAATACTTAAGCTTTTATAGGTCTGAATTAAATTTAAATTTGTTTTGAAATTTTTATCTTCTAATTCCTCTTTCAATTCTTTAATAGTTTGAATGTCAATTATTGGGATAAGGATAATATCTCCAATTTTCATGCCCTGAGCTATGGTATTAATAATTTGAAGTTTAGTCCTTTTATCGCATCCTCCAATTACTAATCTATTGGGTTTTTCAAAAGAACTTAATTTTCTCGTGTTCAATGTTTTAATTATGTCTTCCTCAAAAATAAATTTTGGTTTTACGCCAAGTCTTTTTGAGTTTTCTAGTATTAACGCTTTTGATCCAATCCTTTTATCGATACAAAACAAGTCTAAATTAGGCCTTAATTTTAATGCCTCTAAACCAATTGATCCACAACCGGCTCCTATATCCCAAATGACACCATTTTTAGGGAGCTCCAAATCAGCTAAGATTTGAACGCGAACCTCCCTTTTAGTTAATAAATTTGGTCTATCTTCAAAAGTTTTAAAAATACTGTCATTGATTCCGAAAAGAGGGATATTATTATTTGAAAAAATTTTCTTTGTTTTTGTAAGAATAACAATATTTAAACTTGATATATCAGAGGGTAATGACTCTTTAAGGTTTAATTTGCGTATATTTTCAATGTCGAAGC
The DNA here is from genome assembly GCA_003280655.1 of Prochlorococcus sp. AG-355-O17. Lineage (GTDB taxonomy): Bacteria > Cyanobacteriota > Cyanobacteriia > PCC-6307 > Cyanobiaceae > Prochlorococcus_A. The sequence continues at coordinate 7,038 of QCEK01000001.1, read as the reverse complement.
CTAAATCTTCACAGAGCCAGAAGTCATAGAAATCAATCAGATTTAATTCTACTAAATTTTTTTTGATTACTTCTAAACTTTTGTTATTTGAGTCTGTAATAATCGCCAAACTAGAAGGCTTCGGCTTAAGAGCCTCAACTAACCTAGTCGAATCTCTGCCGTGAATACTTACATTAATAGTATCTTGCCATGGAATCTTTAGCTTGCTAAATGCTATTTGAATGCAAGTATTTGAAGGGTAAAAACTTAATTCTTCTTTTGAAAAATTTTCTAAAAGTATTCTCCCAATTCCAAACCAGAGAGGATCTCCTCTTGATATTAAAATTACATCACTTTTTTGAGATTTAAGCCAGTTAATCAATTCGTTATTACTTTTGCTTGCAAAAAATGATTTCTTTTTTTCTAAATTAATTTGACTCCATGATTTAATTTTTTCAAAATATGAATTAGGAACTGCAATGGAAACTGTCTCTAGAAAAAGATTTTGTAATTTGAGGGGTAAATCTTCAAATTTATAAGAATTAATTCCTATTACGTGAATTTTTCTTTTTTCATCAGTCATGAATATCTAATTAAAAGAAACTTACCTATTTGAATGTTTTATTAAATTATCTTATGATTGTTCGAGCTTTCATAATAAATCAATTGTCTGAAAGGAGAAAGAGATTGCATGATTTATTGTTAACTCTAATTAATAAAGATAGTGAGTTTAAGTTTATTGAAGAAGATTCTAGCGATTTAACATCTAGCTATTCTGAAAAAGACACTTTGAATTTATCTCGAGTTATTGAAAAAAATCGTAAAATAATCAAAAGGTATCAAGCTATTGTAAGAACAGCTGTAACTCTTGATGCCCTGATGGATTCTGAAAATGAAGAAAATTACAAAATCAAATAAAAATATTTTTTTTAAAAGAATATTACCTTTACTTTTATTAGTATCCTTTATTTTTTACCCATTAAAAGTATTTGCGGAAGTTGCAGAAACAGAAATAAACGGGGAATTAATAAATGCTAGCAGTGAATTTTTAAGGGACTTGGACTTTGAAACATGGCAATTAGTAGCTTATAAATCACCTTTTTTTGAAGATAAGTTGATCTTGAGGGTAATAGGTTATCCAGGAAATCTTAGGATTGATCATCCTACTGACTTAAGGGTTGAATCAGGGAGAAAACAATGGCTTTTAGATGATAAAACATTACTTAATGTGGAATTAGCAAATGATGGAAGACAAGCTGCTGCAGAATTTGATCTTGATGAGTTGATTAAGAATTTAGATAAAAATAGACCATTAAGATTATCTTTATCAGGAGTTTTTTCTGAGTTACCTGTCCCTCCCTTTGTTGTTAAAGAATGGAGATCAATAAACTAAATTTGATTTTTCGAGATGTCTGAAAAAAATGTAAGCCATGTGAAATGGATGAAAAGAGCAATATTTTTGGCTTCTTTAGGCAAAAATACAACAAGTCCTAACCCTAGGGTGGGAGCAGTAATTATTGATAAGAATGGAAAGCTTATTGCAGAAGGATTTCATTACAAAGCTGGTATGCCCCACGCTGAGGCAATGGCTTTTAATAATTTAAAAAAAGATGCTAGAGGTGGGTCAATTTATGTAAATCTTGAACCTTGCTGTCACCAAGGTAGAACACCTCCATGTGTGGATAAGGTGATATCCTCTGGGATAAAAAAGGCTTATATATCTATTGAAGACCCTGATGTAAGAGTCGCTGGTAAAGGAATTAAGCTGCTAAAAGAAGCTGGAATAAAAGTTCACTTAGGATTATGTAAAAAGGATTCTTTAGATTTAAATAAAGCTTTCATTCATAGGAATATTACTAAAAAGGCATTTGGTGTTTTTAAATGGGCAATGAGTATTGATGGAAGAATAGCTTTAAAAAATGGAAAAAGTAAATGGATTACTAATGCAGAATCAAGGTCATTAGTACATTCCTTTAGAGCAGAATTTGATGCAATAATTATTGGTGGAAACACATTAAGAAGAGATAATCCCCTTTTAACTACTAGAGGTTCAAAAAATCCTGAGCCTTTGCGAGTTGTTTTCACAAAAAGTTTAGACCTGCCTACAAAATCTAATCTTTGGGATTGTAATAAGGCAAAAACAATAGTTATTTATGATTCTTCTACAGCAAATGAAAGCTACCTCACTAGGATTCCAAAGTGTGTTGAAGTTGAAAAGGTATCATCAGATAATCCAGAGCTTATTTCACAAATACTAGCTAATAGAGGATGTAATAAGGTTTTGTGGGAATGTGGCCCTCGATTAGCTACCGCCGCTATTAAATCTAATTGTATTCAGGAAATTATTACTTTTATTGCTCCAAAAATTTTAGGTGGAGAAAATAATATGAATCCCCTTGGGGATTTTGAGTTTGGAGAAATGCATGAAATTATTAAATTAAGCCAATCTCAGCTTAGTTTGATTGGTAATGATATATGCGTTAAGAGTTCATTCAAAAACTAATTTTTAAGATATTTCGCATGGGTTAAAGTACCGTACGGTTCTTACCCAAAAAAAACAATACAGATACGGAAACTATTGGTTTAGTTTATAATAAGTTCAAAATTGCTCTAAATTATGCCAATAAGACAAGACGATAATCAACCTAATAGAAGATTTGGAATTGTAAATATCATTTTGATAGGAGTTGGAGCACTACTTTTATTTAGTAGCCTTTTCCCTAACCAAAATATGCAAATCCCTAGGGTACCTTACTCCTTATTTATTGATCAAGTTAATGATGGAGAGGTAAAGAGAGCTTATATTACCCAAGAACAAATCAGATATGAGTTAAATGGAGCTGAAGAGGGTGCACCTTCAGTTTTAGCAACAACTCCAATTTTTGATATGGATTTGCCTCAAAGGTTAGAAAATAAAGGGGTGGAATTCGCTGCTGCTCCACCAAAGAAACCTAATTTCTTCTCGACTATATTGAGTTGGGTTGTCCCTCCTTTGATTTTTATCCTTGTCTTGCAATTCTTCGCTCGAAGAAGTATGGGGGGCGGAGGAGCTCAAGGAGCTCTCAGTTTTACTAAAAGTAAAGCGAAAGTTTATGTACCAGATGACGAATCAAAAGTAACATTCGCAGATGTAGCTGGAGTTGATGAAGCTAAGGACGAATTAACAGAAATAGTTGATTTTTTGAAAAAACCAGAAAGATACACTGATATTGGAGCGCGAATACCTAAAGGGGTACTCCTTGTAGGACCTCCAGGAACAGGTAAAACACTTCTCTCAAAGGCAGTGGCTGGTGAAGCAGAAGTACCCTTCTTCATTATTTCAGGTTCTGAATTTGTTGAGCTTTTCGTTGGTGCAGGTGCAGCAAGAGTTAGAGATTTGTTTGAACAAGCCAAGAAAAAAGCTCCTTGCATTATTTTTATTGACGAATTAGATGCTATTGGTAAAAGTCGCTCTGGATCCATGGGAGTTGTTGGCGGCAATGATGAGAGAGAACAAACTTTAAATCAGCTTCTTACAGAAATGGATGGATTTGCCTCAGCTGATAAGCCAGTTATAGTTTTAGCAGCAACTAACCAACCAGAAGTTCTCGATGCTGCTTTATTAAGACCTGGAAGGTTTGATAGGCAAGTTCTAGTTGATAGACCTGACCTTTCCGGAAGAAAAACTATATTAGAAATTTACACAAAAAAAATTAAACTTGCAGACTCAATAGATTTAGATTCTATTGCACAAGCTACTAGTGGTTTTGCAGGCGCTGATTTAGCCAACATGGTAAATGAGGCTGCCTTACTTGCAGCCAGAGCAAAAAGAAAAAGTGTAGAACAACAAGATTTAAGCGAAGCGATAGAAAGAGTTGTTGCTGGTCTGGAAAAGAAGAGTCGTGTTTTGCAAGATGATGAAAAGAAAGTCGTTGCTTATCACGAAGTTGGTCATGCAATAGTTGGTCATCTTATGCCTGGAGGTTCAAAAGTTGCAAAAATTTCTATTGTACCAAGAGGTATGAGTGCACTCGGTTATACTCTTCAATTACCAACAGAAGAAAGATTTTTGAACTCTAAAGAAGAACTAAAAGGACAAATAGCCACACTTCTTGGTGGAAGATCTGCTGAAGAGGTCGTCTTTGGAAAGATTACTACTGGAGCTTCAAATGATTTACAAAGAGCAACTGATATAGCAGAACAAATGGTTGGTACATTTGGAATGAGTGAAATTCTTGGCCCTCTTGCCTACGATAAGCAAGGTGGAGGTCAGTTTTTAGGTAATGGAAATAACCCTAGAAGATCTGTTAGTGATGCTACCGCGCAAGCAATTGACAAAGAGGTGAGAGATCTAGTTGACGATGCGCATGAAACTGCGCTTAAGATTTTGAGAAATAATCTGCCTCTTCTTGAATCCATTTCTCAAAAAATTCTCCAAGAAGAAGTTATAGAAGGTGAGGATCTTAAAACTCTTCTGGCAGAATGTACAATGCCTGCATAGTAGAATTTAGGTTTTCATATAAAGTTAGATGTTAAACCCGATCAAGCTTGCAAGTAAAAATTTTTTATCAAGCTTGGATTCCTCGTGTGATGAATTTATTCATATCTTAGAAATAGCTAAAAATTTTAAAAATAAAGACCTTAATATAAAATTCAAAGAAAAAGTTTTAGGATTAATCTTTGATAAGTCATCAACTCGTACTAGAGTTAGTTTCCAGGTGGCAATGTCAAGACTTGGCGGTACCACAATTGACCTAAATCCTACTACTTCACAAATAGGAAGGGGAGAACCAATTAAAGATACAGCAAGAGTCCTAAGTAGATACTGCGATGTTCTTGCTATAAGAACATTTAAACAAACTGATTTGGAAGAGTATGCAAAATGGTCCTCTAAGCCAGTTATTAATGCCCTTACTGATTTAGAACATCCTTGTCAGGCTTTAGCTGATTTTATGACAATTAAAGAGGAATTTGGTGAATTTGAAAATGTAGTTTTGACATTTATTGGAGACGGTAATAACGTCGCAAACTCTCTTATTTTATGTGGCGCGTTATTAGGATTAGAAGTTAGGATTGCATGTCCTAAAGGTTATGAACCTAGCTCTTCTGTAATTAAAAAAGCAAATGCAATATATAAAAATAAGAATTTATTGAAAATTACAAACGACCCTAAAACAGCCGTTTTAGGAGCAAATGTTCTTTATACAGATGTTTGGTCATCTATGGGGGAAGAAAATAAAAAATTAGAAAAAGATAAATTTTTTGATGGATTTACGATTGATAATGATTTGGTAAGCAAAGCTGAAAAAAATTCAATTATTCTTCATTGCCTTCCCGCTTACAGATCTAAAGAGATAACTGACGAGGTATTTGAAAGTAAAAAAAGTCGAATATTTGACCAAGCAGAAAATAGATTGCATGCACAACAAGCTCTTTTATCGTGCATTCTCTAATAATAATACTTGCGAACAAATTAATAAAAGGGTACAAATGTATTAGAGTACATTTGTTTTATGGAAGATTCTTCAGGGGATAATCTGACCCAAGCTCAAAATGAGCTTTATGGATGGATAAAGGACTATATGAAAAAATTTCAACATAGCCCATCCATAAGGCAAATGATGCAAGCTATGGGTTTAAAATCTCCCGCTCCAATTCAAAGTCGCTTAAAGCATTTGCAAGAAAAAGGATATATCTCATGGCAAGAAGGTAAAGCAAGAACAATACAGATAGTTGATGAAATTATAGAAGGAGTACCAATTATGGGTTCAGTTGCAGCGGGAGGTTTAATTGAAACTTATTCTGATGTTCAAGAGAATTTAGATATTTCTGATGTTTTAAAAAAGAAAAATGTTTTTGCTCTTACAGTTAATGGAGATTCAATGATTGATGCATGTATAGCTGATGGAGATATGGTTCTAATGGAGCCAATAACTGACTCATACTCATTAAGGAATGGCACAATAGTAAGTGCTATGGTCCCAGGATTAGGAACAACTTTAAAGTATTTTTTTAAAAGAAATGGAAAAATATTTCTTGAGGCAGCCAACCCATCATATGAACCTATCGAATTGGATTTGAATGAAGTAGTTTTTCAGGGAAAACTTTTGGCAGTTTGGAGGAAAGTTTGATTGAAAAAGGGGACGCGCCACTAGCGGGTTTTCATAAAATTAACTTTTGGTTATAGAGAAAAATCGAGGATTTCAGAATTTTATTAAAAATATAAGTGAAAAATAACAAATAATGTGCAATCAATAATTTTGATTGATTAAACTTTTTAAGTTTATAAGCTTTATATAATAAGTTTAAAAATAAATTTAATATTGGAAGCACTTTATAGGATTACTAATCTTATTTTTTCTTATTTTTTATATTTTATTCATTTCTTTTTTTATATTTTTAAAAGAAATAAAGTAGGAAGATGGGTTTTAGAAATTGCTGCCTTAAAATTACTTTTGTCAATGGGAGTAGATCTTAATAATATTAAAGATATAAAACAAGATATTACTGAAAGAAAAGTTATCTATATAGCAAATCACGATAGCCCTCTTGATTTTCTTTTAGTTCAAGGTGTTTTCAAACTAACAGGTATAACTACCGCTCACAAACATCTATTTTTTTTACTACCTTTTGTTGGTATTGCCATTGAACAATATGGTCATTTAAGGTTGGATCATTTAGATAAAGTTTCAAGATTTAGATCGATAAAAAAACTACAAGATAATTTAATTAAGAGAAACAAAATCTTTCTCCATCCTAGTGGATCTCTTGTTACCAAGATTCAAGAGAGACTTTCTTCAAGTGTCGCATTTCTCTCTATTAATACTGATGCGATAGTAATTGCACTCAAGATAAATGTTTTTAATCAAACTACTAGAGATAAAGAATTGCAGTATAAACCCTTTAAATATTTATTGAATAGATTATTCTCAAGAAAAATAAAATTTACACTTTCAAAGCAAAAAATATTTGACCCTAGACACTACAGCGATAGAAGGATTATGACAAATGAAATGAAAAAATTTTACATATATGATTAATTAATGAAATATCTTTTTCTTCTTTCCTTCTTAATTATTT